>NZ_CP048815.1:2732472-4232445 GCF_010977555.1 Caulobacter rhizosphaerae | reverse complement strand
AACAGTACGACTTCAACGCCCAGTCCTACCGCTACGCCCTGGGCGAGGCCAATTTCCCGGCCATTCCGTCGGGCTACACGATCCAGAGCCTGACCGAGCAGTTCTGCGGCCTGGGCAACATGAAGGTCCCCAGCCCGACCCCGACCTGCTGGACGACGCCGAACATCGACGCCTTCGCCGCCGCCTATGACATCTACGGCAATACCGGCCGGACCGCCCTGTCACAGAGCGTGGCCAGCGTGCGCGGCGAGAACCGCTCGGTGCGGGAGGAGGACAGGACCGGCTACCTGATGGCCAATTTCGACCAGGGCCTCGGAACCTGGCGGGTGCGCGGCGACCTTGGCGTGCGCTATGTCGAGACCAGGCAGACCTCGACCTTCTACACCAACGTGCCGACCACGGTGAACCCGGCGGGCTTCGTGCAGACCACCGTCGAGCGCGCCTATGACGACACCCTGCCGTCGATGAACCTGGTGGCCGAGCCGAACGACAAGCTGTTGATCCGTTTCTCGGCCGCCAAGGTCATGGCCCGTCCGGCCCTGGGCAACCTGGCGGCGGCGACCACCGTGTCAGTGGCCGGCGGCTCGCGCAGCGTTTCGACCGGCAACGCCAACCTCGACCCGTATCGCGCCAAGACCGCCGACTTCTCGGTCGAATGGTATCCCAAGCCCGGCGTGATCCTGTCGGCGGGCCTGTTCTACAAGAAGATCAGCACCTATGTGCAGACCATCACCACCGCGGCGCCCTATTCCTCGACCGGCCTGCCGGTGTCGCTGCTGGACGGCACGGGCGTCAACGCCAACGACGACTTCAGCATCACCAACGTCGTCAACACCCCTGGCGGTCCGCTGAAGGGGCTGGAGCTGAACTACCAGCAGCCGCTGGACTTCCTGCCCAAGGCGCTGCGGGGCTTCGGCCTCCTGGCCAATTACACCTATGTCGACTCCGACATCGACTACTTCGCCAGCACGGCGGCCGGGGCCCAGACGATCAGCGCGCCGCTGCTGAACCTGTCGAAGAACGCCTACAACGCCACGCTCTACTACGAGCGCGGCAAGGCGCAGGCCCGCATCTCGGTGAACTATCGCGACAAGTACCTGACCGCCGTGCCCGGCCGCTACAACCAGGATGTCCAAGGCAACCTGTCGACCACGTTCCTGGACGGCTCGGCCTCGTACAAGGTGAGCGACCAGCTGTCGTTCAGCATCGACGCCCTGAACCTGACCAACGAGAAGGACATCTCGTACGTCGACTCCAAGACCCAACGTTTCGAGAACTATCGGATCGGCGGCCGCCAGTTCTATCTGGGCGTTCGCTACACCTACTGATCCGATCGGCTGACGGTGATTGCGCCTCCTCCCGCATGATCCGTTATTGCGGCGCCGGTCCTTGTCCGACCGGCGCCGCTCTTGTCTCCAGGAGGCGAGAGCGGAGACCGGCGTTGCTGCATCGCATGGCGTGTCGACTGTCATTGGGCCTGGCGCTCTGCCTGCCCGCCGCTGCCTGGGCCGCGACCGTGTCGGTCACCCAGGAGAACGGCGCCGTGGTCGTGCGCAACGGCGTGGACGTGATGCGGGTGACCGTCTGCGACAAGGACATGGTGCGCGTGGTCGCCAGTCCGGACGGCGCGGCGGCGGGATCATCGCCGAGCCAGCCCTGGTTCGCCAAGGCCTGTACGCCCCAGGCCTTCGTTCTGCGCGACGCCGCGGCGGCCGGTACGGGCAGCAACACCGCGGCGGGCGCCGGCGGGGCCGGTGCGTCGGTCGCCGCCAAGGTCCTCGACACCGGCGCGTTCCGCGTGTCGATCTCACTGGCCGATGGGACCCTGACCTTCCTGGACGCAAGCGCGGGGCAGGGCGACCGCATATTGCTGCAGGAGATGGGCGAGCGGCCTCGGGTCTACGACCCCGTGAAACTGTCGGACGGCCAGAACGCCTTCAAGGTGACCGAGCGCTTCCACCCCGTGCTGCGCCAAGGGATCTACGGCCTGGGCCAGCATCAGGGCGGCCAGTTCAACTACCAGGGCGGCGTCGTGCGGCTGGCCCAGGCCAATACCGACATCGCCCATCCGCTGATGGTCTCGACGGAGGGCTATGGCCTGCTGTGGAACACGGCGGCGGCCTCGACGATGGACAATCGCTTTCCCACCGAGATGACTCTCCAGGCCGACGCGGCCCAGGCGATCGACTACCTGTTCATCCACGGCCCGGAGTTCGACGACATCGTCGGGGCCTATCGCCGGCTGACCGGCCAGGCGCCGCTGTTCCCGCGCTGGGCCTATGGCCTGTTCCAGTCGATGGACCACTATGACAGCGCCCAGGACCTGCTGGACGTCACGGCCAGGCACCGCGCGGCCGACGCGCCGGTCGACGTGGTGGTGCAGGACTGGAAGTGGTGGAGCCGCATGGGCGACCCGCCGTTCCGCCCCGAGGCCTATCCGGACGTGCCCGGCCTGCTGGCGGCCTTGCGCCAGCGCCATGTCCACACCCTGCTCAGCCTGTGGCCGCTGCTGAGCAAGTCGTCCGACCTGTACGCCGACATGAAGGCGCGCGGCTGGCTGATCCCCGGCACGGCGCTCTACGACCCCACCAACCGCGAGGCGGCCGATCTCTACTGGTCGCACCTGGGCGGCAAGTTGCTGGACCAGGGCTGGGATTCGTTCTGGCTGGACGGCTCCGAGCCGGAACTGCACCTGCCGACCATGGCCGAGACCGATCGCACCCTGGCGGGCCGCCGGCTGGCGATCGGCCCGGGCGAGCTCTACAACAACATCTTCCCCCTGGCCCACGTCGGCGGGGTTCATGACCACTGGCGGGCCCAGCGCGACGACAAACGGGTGTTCATCCTGTCGCGCTCGTCCTTCGCCGGCGTCCAGCGCTACGGCGCGGCCTCGTGGTCGGGCGACATCCTCAACAGCTTCCCGGTGTTCGAACGCCAGATGGCCGGCGGGCTGAACTTCGCCCTGTCGGGCATGCCGTACTGGACCACCGACATCGGCGGCTATTACCAGGGCGTGCTCGACAACCCGCCGCGCGGTCCCGACACCCGCGACCCGGCGTTCCAGGAGCTGTATGTCCGCTGGTATCAGTTTGGGGTGTTCAACCCGCTGCTCCGCACCCATGGCAAGCGGGCCAACAACCAGAACGACCTGTTCGCCTATGGTTCGATGCAGCCGATCCTGCTGGACTACGACCGGCTGCGCTATCGGCTGCTGCCTTACCTCTACGCCCTGGCCTGGGCCGTGACCGACCGTTCGGGCACCATCATGCGGCCGCTGGTCATGGACTGGCGCACCGACGAGCGGGTGTGGAACATCGGCGACCAGTTCCTGTTCGGCCCGGCCCTGATGGTCGCCCCGGTGACCAAGGCCGGCCAGACCTCGCGCCAGGTGTTCCTGCCCAGGACGGCGGGCTGGTACGACTTCTGGACCGGCAAGCCGGTGGGCGCCAACCGCTGGATCGAAGCCCCGGCTCCGATCGACCGCATCCCGCTGTTCGCCCGGGCCGGGGCGATCCTGCCGCTGGGCGAGGCCGTCCAATACGCCGACCAGGCGCCGCAGGGACCGGTCGAGCTGAGGGTCTATGCCGGCGCCGACGGGACCTTCACCCTCTATGACGACGCCGGCGACGGCCATGCCTATGAACGCGGCGAGCGGGCGACCATCGGCCTGACCTGGAACGACGCCGCGCGCCGGCTGGACGTGGGCGCGCGGGCCGGAACATTCCCAGGCCTGGCCCGGGAACGGACCTTCAAGGTCGTGCTGGTCGACGGCCGGCGGACGCGGTCGAAGCTGGTCCGCTACGACGGGACGGCCACGGCCGTGTCGTTCGGGCGGTAGCGTCCAGCGCCTACTTCTTCTTGGCCGGCTTGGCGGTTTCCGCCTTTTTGGCCGCCTCGTCCGCGGCCTTCTTCCAGGCGGCGTACTCTTCCAGATAGGGCTGGCGGCGCAGGATCTTGGAGGCCGGGTCGACGATCACCGGCACGGCGTCGCCCACCTTGATGCGGCCGGTGTTGTCGCTCATCGGAGCGGTGACGATCTTGTCGCCGACCTTGACCTCGACCGGCATCGGGAAGGCCTTGCCCGAGGGCGTCTTCCAGCTCAGCACCAGGTCGTCGCCGTCGCGGGCGGTGCGCAGTTCCGGCAGCTTGGCCTGGTAGAAATAGGCGTCGAAGAACCACTGGTAGTCCTTCCCCGTCACGTCGTTGACGATCGCGATGAAGTCCTTGGTCGTGGCGTAGCGCGGCGAGAAATTGCCCGGCTTGGGGTCGGGGCGACCATAGACCAGGATGCGCACGGCCTTGAAGAACGCCGCGTCGCCGATCGTGGCGCGCAGGGTGTGCATGACGTTGGAGCCCTTGGCGTAGATGTCGTTCGCCGGGCCGCTTTCGGCCTTGTAGACTTGGTCCTCGGTCATCACCTTGTCGGAGACGATCGGGAACTGGTTCTTGCTGCCCACCCGCTGGGCGTTCAGGCGGGTCATGTATTCCATGTCGCCGTGCAGCCACTGCGAGAACAGCGGCTGCATGTAGCTGCCCAGGCCCTCGTGGATCCACATGTCGTCCCAGTCGACATTGGTCACCTGGTTGCCGAACCATTCGTGCGACAGTTCGTGCTGGAACAGCCAGTCGTAGCCGTAGACGTCCTTCTTATATTCGTTGCCGTAGGCGTTCATGGTCTGGTGTTCCATGCCCAGGTGCGGCGTCTCGACGACGCCCAGCTTTTCCGAGCGGAACGGGTAGGGGCCGATCATCTGCTCGAAGAAGTCCAGCGTGGTCGGGAACTCGGCGAACAGGGCCCTGGCCTTGGCCGGATCGTCGCTCTTCAGGTACCAGTACTCGATCGGAAAGCTGTCGCCGAACCGGCTCTTGTAGGTGTCCTGCAGCTTCACATAGGGGCCGACATTGACGGCGATGGCGTAGGTGTCGGGCTGCTTCTGGCGCCAGTGGAAGGTGCGCCAGCCGTCCTTTTCCGTGACGTCCACCAGCACGCCGCCGGCCGGCGCCGACAGCGGCGCCGGCACGGTGATGTAGAAGTCGACCAGCAGCGGCTCGCCGGTCGGGAAATCGATGCACGGCCAGAACAGGTCGCAGCCGTCGCCCTGCACGGCGCTGGCGATCCAGGGCTCGCCGGTCGGGGCGGTCTTCCAGACGAAGCCGCCGTCCCACGGCGCCTTCTCGGCCTCGTGCGGCTGGCCGGCGTAGCGGATCTGGACCACGGTCTTGGCCCCGGCGGCGATCGGGGCGGCCGGGGTGATGGTCAGCCGGCCTTCGGGATTGGTCCAGGCGGAGGCGGGCAGGGCCTTGCCGTCGACGATCAGGGCGCTGACCGCGAAGTTCTTGTCGAAGTCCAGGACGATGCGGGGCAGGGCGCTCTTGGCCGCCAGGGTCAGGGTGGCGTCGCCTTCGATCGCCTTGCGCTCGGGAAGGACCTTCAGCTTCAGGTCGACGTGCTCGATGGTCACCGCCGCTTCCTCGGCCGGCATCTGGCCGCCGGTCCCCAGGGTCAGGGCCGTGGTCGGCGCCGGCTTGGCGGGCTTGGCGGGCGGCGCGGCCTGGGCGACGCCGGCGAGGGCCAGCAGCGAGACGGCGCACAGGGCCGCGGCCCGGCGGTGAAACTGGGTAGGCAAAGCAAAACTCCCCTCGCGACGCGATCTTTCGGCGACATGGGTAAGCGCGGCCACGCACGTCGCCAAGCGGGAAGTTTCGGGGCGCTTTTTCCGGCGTTGCAGCGAACGCCGGTCAGATCTTTTCGCTGATCTTGATCGCCGCGCGGCAGCCGGCCCGGATCACCGCCGACAGCAAGGGATAGGCAGGAGCCTCCAGGGCGCCTTCGCCGATGGCGATGTCCTTGTGGTGCAGCTCGTCGTCGCGGAACTGGCTGAGCTCGGCCGCCAGGGCGGGGTCGCGCGCCTCCAGCTCGGCGATCTGGCCGGCATAGTGCTGCTCGATCACCGTCTCCACCGCCTCGGTGCAGGCATGGGCGGCCTTGTGGCCCAGCAGGGCCGTGCCGGCGCCCAGGGCGAAGGCGGCGGCGCGCCAGACGGGCGACATCAGGGTGGGGCGCACCTGGCGCTCGCCCAGCAGTTCGTTGAAGCGGCTCAGATGGACCTGCTCATGGCCTTCCATCTCGCCCAGTTGGTCGGCGATCCGCTGGCGTCCCGGGGCGTTGCGCATCACCGCCTGCTGACCGCGATAGATGTGCACGGCCGCCAGCTCGCCGGCCTGGTCGACCCGCAGGATCTCGGCCAGCCGCGCCTTCTGGGCGCCTTGACCGGGACGGGGAGGGACGGGCTGGCTCATCTCAGGCCGCCTTACGGACGCCGGCGAAGAACGAGGCGATCGCCAGGCCCAGCGAGATAACGGCGTTCCAGCCGGCCATCGACAGGCCCAGGAAGATCCAGACGGCCTTGTCGCAGGACGGGGCGGCGATCTTGACGCCCTTCAGCATGGCCACCAGGTCGTCGGCCGAGGCCGCGCCGCCGGCCGCGCAGGCGGCCGGACCGGGCCACCACTTCCACTCGGCGCCGGCGTGGTAGGCGGCCACGCCCGCGCCGTACAGGAAGCCCAGGCCGATCAGCAGGATCAGCGGCCGGCGCACCTTGTCGGCCCAGGCGGTGCGGGTCAGCACCACCGTGACCAGGGCGACCGCGCCGGTCACCCAGTAGACTTCGCGCTGCTTCAGGCACAGCAGGCACGGCGCCAGCTTGCCGAAGGTCTCGAAGGCATGGGCCACGCCCAGCATGACGGCGCAGGCGATGAAGGCCAGCAGCGGCCAGTGGTCGGCGGCCCAGGCGATCGCCGGGCGGTTGGGCGCCAGGGCGCCCGCCGCGCCGGCCTGGCCGGTGTGTTCGATCGTCATCCCGCGCACGCTCCGCCGCCGCTTCCCCCCAAGAAGTGGCTCGCCGTGAGGCCGATGACAAGCAGGGCGATCAGAAGGCCCGCGAACAGGGCCAGGCGCTTCTCGATCACCGGCATCATGGCCGGGCCGAACTTCTTGACCACGAAGGCCACCAGGAAGAAGCGGGCGGCGCGGGTGACGACGCAGGCGGCGATGAAGATCGGGAAGCTGAACTGCAACAGGCCGGAGGTGATGGTCACCAGCTTGAACGGGATGGGGGTGAAGCCCTTGGCGATGATCACCCAAGAGCCCCAATGGCGATACCAGCACTCGGCGTCGGCCAGGGCGTTGGGCTTGCCCAGCACGGTCAGCAGTTTCTGCGCCGCGTCGTGGAAGAAGAAGCCAATGCCGTAGCCGAGAATCCCGCCCAGCACCGAGGCCAGGGTGCAGAGCGCGGCGTAGCGCCAGGCCTTGTCCGGCTTGGCCAGCACCATGGGCGCCAGCATGACGTCGGGCGGCACCGGGAAGAACGAACTCTCGGCGAACGAGATCGCGAACAGGCTGACGGGGGCATGGCGGGAGGCGGCCAGGCTCATGACCCAGTCGTAGAGGCGACGCAGCATGCGGACTCCGAAATGAGGACGGCCGTAGCTAGCAGGCGGCCATGACGTTGTCGCGGCGCTTGATGCGATCGCGCGCAATCCTATTGGAATTGCCGGCCCGGGTGGCTATCACGCCCGTTCGATGGCTCGCGCCGTCCCAAATTCTTCGAAAGACCCTCCCATGAGCGATACGCCCCCCGACCGCCTGGCCTCCAACCCCTCCAGCCCGCATTACGACGCCGACATCCTCGAGCGCGGCGTGGGCATCGTGTTCAACGGCGTGGAGAAGACCAATGTCGACGAATACTGCGTCAGCGAGGGCTGGATCCGCGTCACCGCCGGCAAGGCCGTCGACCGCAAGGGCAATCCGATGACCATCAAGCTGCAGGGCGTCGTCGCGCCCTACTGGCGCAACGACAACGTCGAAGGCTGAGACCGATGGCCCCGCGCCGCCTGATCGACCTGCCCGGCTTCGCCGACCTGGAGACCCGGGCGCTGATGAAGCCGTCGTTCGCCGATCCGGAGGCGCGGGCCCAGTTTCCGGAGATCGACCAGCTGGCCCGCGACACCTTCGGCCTGACCGCCGACGAGGCCGCCGCCATCCCCGATCCGCCGGGCTGGGACGGCGTCGACGTGAAGTCGATGCGCGAACAGGCCGACGCGTTCGAGCTGGAGGGCTGGGACGTGATGGACGACAAGCGACGCCCGCTGCGGATCCTGGGCCACTTCAGCCATCCGCTGTGGCTGGCCCTGCGCGGCGTGGCCGGCCATCTGCCGTTCGAGCCCGAGCCGGAGGACTTCGATCCGTCGACCTCGTCCCTGGCGGCCGAGGCGGCGAAGTTCCGGCGCGACAAGCGGTAGGGTCCTTGCGTCCTTCGAGGCCCGCTGCGCGGGCGCCTCAGGATGAGGAAATCAGAGCCAACCCACGTTCCTCATCCTGAGGTGCGAGCCCAAGGCGAGCCTCGAAGGACGCACGGCGCTCAGCGCTTCTTGCCGAGCTCCGCGCCGATGTCCTTGATCGAATTGCCGACCTTGCGGTGGGCGGCGACCAGCTGGTCCTTGGTCACGCCCCAGCGCTTCATCCAGTATTCGACCTGATGGCGTTCGCGGGGATCCAGGCGATCCTCGTCGCGGAAGTCCCGCTTGCCCTTGGGAGCACCCATCGTCGCCTCCTTCGTCCTCTTGCGGGCCTAACGCGCGCGGCGGACGTTGTCGAGGCGGCGACTGACCTTGGAAAGACCCCGATGAGCGATCCCGACCTCGAAGCCATGGCCCAGGACGAGCTGGCGCGCGCCATGACCCTGACCTGGCGCGACCTGAACAAGGTGATTCCCTGGGGCGACACCTTCGAGGGCATCTCGCCGGCCGGGCGCAATGTCGAGGTCGAGCGCAACTACCTTTGGTCCGACCAGCCCGGCGGCGACATCCTGTGCGAGGTGGCCGTCTATGGCGGTCCCAGCCGCTACGACCAGGGCGCCCGGGCCCGCGGCGTCATTTCCCGCTGACCGACATAACCCCGGTCGCGAGAAAGGCCGAAGGTTCTTGACGCTCGGCGCAATTCTCGCCAAGCCCGCATGGGTGTTGCGGAATTTTCCGATTTCTGGAGCCCGGGCGATTGTCTCATCGAACTTCGACGCCGCCGGGCGGCGCTGACCAGGACCGGGCCTTGCCGCCGGCGCCCCTTCGCTGGGCGTCCGGGAGGCTGGATGCACAACCACCAGGCGAAATGTCCGCTTTCCTTCCCCCAGGCTTGGCCATGATTGAGCGGAGCAGACGCACCGCGCCAGATCGGGCCTTGTCGACGCGAGCGACCGCCAGAGTCGCGGGCGTAAGGAGGACGAAAGGAAGGCCATGGCCGCGACGGTCTCACTCATGACTCAGATTCCCCCCGAAGGCGCCCCCGAGCACGTCTCGCTGGCCGACTATCTGCCCTACCAGCTGGTCGTCGCCGCTAATGCGGTGACGCGGCTGGTCTCCCGCGCCTACGAGGACCGGTTCGGCCTCAGCATCCCGCAATGGCGGCTGATGTCGGTGCTGGCCGAGGGGCCGCTGACCCAGCAGGCCGCCGTCGTGCGCACCGCCATGGACAAGGTGCGCGTCAGCCGCGCCGCCCAGGACCTGGTCGAGCGCCGCCTGGCCGTGCGCCTGAGCAACCGGGTCGACCGGCGCTCGCACAGCCTGGAACTGACCGCGGCCGGTCGCCGCCTGTTCGCCGAGATCGTGCCCCTGGCCCGCGCCTACGAGGCCGCCCTGCTGGCCGGCTTGGCGCCCAGCGAAGTGGCGACGCTCAAGCGGCTGCTGGGCCAGCTGGAGTCCGCCGCCGGCACGCTCTACGGGGCCGACACCGCGCCGCCGCCGCCCGAACGGGCCGAATAGACCCCGCGCGCGATCGCCCGGGCCAGGGTGTCGGCCGCGGCCGAGCCCAGCCGGGCGATCGTCACCGACCGCGCCGACCCCTCGCCGATCTCCACCGCGCCTGACGACAGGGCGAAGACGACGTCGCCGTCGAACGGGGTGTGGGCCGGCCGAATGGCGCGGGCCAGCCCGTCCTGGGCCATCATCGCCAGCCGCGTGGCCTCGGCGGTGGTCAGGGCCGCGGTGGTGGCCACCACGGCCAGGGTGGTGTTGGCGCCGGCGGTGAACCGGCCCAGCGCGGCCAGCTTGCTGTCGTCCGGTACGGGATCGATCGCGCGGGCCGAGGGATCGGGACGCACGCCGCCGAACTCGCCGTCGATCTCGAACGGCCAGGCCCAGAACGCCTCGCCGTCGGCCATGTACACCGATCCCACCGGATTGACGGCCGCCAGCGCCCCGACCACCAGGCCCTCGCCCAGGTCCAGCGAGGCCGAGCCGACGCCGCCCTTGTGCAGGCCGGCCATGGCCCCGCGCCCGGCCCCGACCAAGCCCAGGGGGAAGACCTCGCCCGCGGCGGCGACGGCGGCCAGGCCCAGGGCGCGGTAGGGCGGCTCCAGGCCCCAGGCCTTGTCGCCGCCGTTGCCCATGTCATGCAGCACCGCGCCCGGCACGATCGGGATGGCCGGCGAGCCCGCCGCCAGCCGCAGGCCGTGCCCCGCCGCGGACAAGGCCGCCACCACGCCGTCCGCCGCGCCCAGGCCGAACACCGAGCCGCCGGACAGGGCGATCGCATGGGCCCGGCTAAAGGTGTTCTCGGGGCGCAGCACGTCGCTCTCGCGGATCCCCGGCCCGCCGCCCCGCACGTCCACCGCGCCCACCCAGCCCCGCGGGCAGAGGAGGGCGGTCACGCCGCTGCGCGCCGCCTCGTCGACGGCGTGGCCCACCGTCAGGCCGGGCACGTCGGTGATCAGGTTGCGGGGGCCGGGACGGGGAGGATGGGGCAAGGCTTCAGGTCTCCTGCGCAGGCGCGGAGCATCGGCCGGCCGCGCCCGGAAGGAAAGTCGTCGCGGCCCGGTGAAAGGGACGCTGGAACTTCCCGCGGGCCTTTGCTAGACAACCCCTCCTTCGCCGACCTTGCGTCGCCGCGAAGCGCGGGCGTGGTGAAACTGGTAGACGCGCCGGACTCAAAATCCGGTTCCGAAAGGAGTGTCGGTTCGACCCCGACCGCCCGCACCAACTGTCTTCCGATCAAGTCTCGGGCGGCCTCGCGGCTGGCGCGTCCTTGCGTCGGCGCCGCGACGGCAGCCGGGTGCTGACGGCGAGCGCCACTGTCGCCACGCCCAGCAGCGCCAAGGTCGCCCAGTCCACCGCCGTCGCCGCCGCGCCGAGCGGCGCCTTCAGCGACCGGCTGGCGCGTGACGGCGCTCCGCGAGGCGTTTCGGCCATGGCTGCTTCTTCCTGTTCGTGCTGCTGAGCGCGCACCGGCTTTTCCGGTTCCGCCGTGCCGGGTCGAAACCTCGGCAGGCGCGCGCCGTGCCTGAAGCGACCCCCGATTCCGGACGCAACGGGGGCGGTTGGCTGGAGCATTCATAGGACCAGCGGCTGGGGCCTCTGGGCGTGTCACCGGTGAAGCCCGGCGTAACCGGGGCTTCCAGTCGCCGTGTCAGCGCCGATTTGTCGGGTCAGAGATACTCGTAGTTATAAAGTATAGATGGCGCCAGGCGGTCTGAATTGAAATCATGTTACGAAATTTAATGGACCTAGATTTTGATTCCAAAATCTGAGACTGAGATTTTCACAGGGGATGGAGTCACGATTACGGCGCTTCGCGGAAATTCCAGGCTTGAATTTTGCCTGCCCGCTTGGAAGGCTATCGGCATCTCCTGGAAATTCGGGGATGGCGCTTTCTGAAGACAAAAGTCGTATTCAAGATCGCCCACCTCAATATGGCGCAACGCCGGGACGACAGGACCAGGCTTAGGGATTCGAGATGGACACCAAACGCATAGTGCAGCTCGTGATGGGGGTCGTCCTGGCCGCCGCGGCCTGCGGCAACAGCTGGGCTCAAAAGGCTGAAGGCCTGGCCAGCACCCCGCAAATGGGCTGGAACAGCTGGAACAAATTCGCCTGCAGCATCGACGAGCGCCTGATCCGCGAGACCGCCGACGCCATGGTCGCGACGGGCTTGAAGGACGCCGGCTACCAATACGTGAACATTGACGATTGCTGGCAGGGCAAGCGCGACGCCAACGGCGACATCCACCCCGACCCCACGCGCTTCCCATCCGGCATCAAGGCGCTGGCGGACTATGTGCACGGCAAGGGGCTCAAGCTGGGCATCTACTCGGACGCCGGCGCGACCACCTGCGGCGGCCGTCCCGGCAGCCGCGGCCACGAGTATCAGGATGCGCGGACCTATGCGAGCTGGGGCATCGACTACGTCAAGTACGACTGGTGCAACACCCCGGGCATGAGCCCCGAACCGGCCTACACCACGATGCGCGACGCGATCGCCGAGGCGGGCCGTCCGATGGTGTTCAGCATATGCGAATGGGGCATCGGCAAACCGTGGGAGTGGGGCGCCAAGGTTGGCCATTCGTGGCGCACCACGCCCGATATCTATAATTGCTTCGACTGCGAATTCAGCCCCGGTTTGTCGACGGGTCTGGGCGTGCTGCGCATCCTCGACAGGCAGGCGGGCCTGCGCCAGTTCGCGGGGCCCGGCCACTGGAACGACATGGACATGCTCGAAGTGGGCAACGGCATGAGCGAGGATGAAGATCGCGCCCACCTGTCGATCTGGGCCATGATGGCCTCGCCCCTCATCCTGGGCAACGACCTGCGTTCCATGTCGGAGTCGACCCGCCGCATCCTGACCAACCCCGGCGTGATCGCGGTGAGCCAGGACAAGCTGGGTGTGCAGGCGCTGCGCGTTATGGTCGACGGTCCGCTGGAGATCTACGCCAAGCCGCTCGATGGCGGCCAATGGGCGCTGATGTTCCTCAACCGCTCCAACCAGGCTCTCGACGTTCGCCATGACTGGAAGGCGGAAGTCCTGAGCGATGGTCTGAGCAACCGGTCGGCCGATTTCAAGCAGACCGTCTACAGCTGGTCCGACCTGTGGAGCAAGAAGACCGGCGACACCAGCACCAAGCTGGAAGCCCGGCTGGCGCCGCACAGCGTGCTGATGTTGCGCCTGACCGGCCCCGCGAAAACATAGGGGGCGCCCGGCGTCCCAGAGCGCGTTGGGCGAAAGAGTGAGCCGTTTCGCCCGACGCGCTCCAAATGCTTGAATCTAGAGCCAGGAGAAGAGCCGCCGGTGCGCGGAGGGTTGCGCCTCAGTGCGCCGGGTCGAAGTCGGCCTTCTCCGAGCGGACATAGGCTTCCCAGCCGGCCCGGTCGTGGAAGTCCAGGCCTTTGTCCCAGGCCGCGCCCATGTAGTAGACGAACGGCTTGCCGGGCTCGACCCTGACCAGGACCAGGTAGTTGTCGGCGTCCTGGCGCACCTCGACCAGGGCCTTGGGATCGACCATCAGGGCGATGGCCATGGTGCCCTTCACCGGGTCGGTCGGCTCCCAGTAGGAGACGCGGCCCGCGCCGAGATCCTTAGTGAACACCCCGCCCGCGCCGCCGTGGGCGGGCTTGCGCTTGCTGATGCCGATGCCGACGATCAGCGGGCCGGGCTTGTCGGAGCTGATCGTCGAGACCATCCGCGTGAAGTTGGTCCCCAGCGGCAGGGTGAAGGTGCGGGTCTCCCAGACCTTGCGGTCCACGTCGACCGGCCAGGGGGCGTAGTCGACCTTGAACTGGGCCACGTCGCCGCCGGTCTTGAGGATCTGGTAGGACTTCCAGTTGCGCGAGGTCCACAGCTTGTTGTCCTGCCACACCCCCAGGCCGCCGGCCCCGCGGAAGGTGTTGACGTCGTAGAAGTCCAGGCCCTCGCCGTGGAACGAATGCTGGTCGCCGGTGCGCAACTGGCGGTCCATGAACGGCCAGCGGACGTTCTTGCCCCAGGCGTCGATCCCCGAGGTCGAGGGCGGTTCGGCCGCCTCCAGGGCCGGGCCGTAGATGCGGTGGGCCGTGCGGTCGTTCTCCCAGAGGATGTCGCCGTAGCGGTAGTCGGCATAGACCACGACGGCGCGGGGCTTCTGGCCATCGGCGTCCGGCTTGGGCAGCGGCTTGACGACCGGCGGCAGGGTCGGCGCGGTCTGGGCCGAGGCCGGGATGGACGCGGCCAGGGTCGGCGCGAGCAGGGCGGCGGCCAGGGCGAGGCGAAGCAGGGGCTTGGGCATCGGGCGGACCTCGTGACGATGAAAAGGGGTCAGATCTGGGTGCGGCGGGCCAGTTCGCGGCGCTGTTCGGCCATCTTCTGGCGTGTCTGCTGGAGGGCGTCCAGCTCGGTCACCGCCAGCAGGTCGTCGACCACCTGGGCCAGGTGGGCGTGAAGCGCCTGGCGGGCGGCCCTGGGGTCGCGCCGGCGCAGGGCGGCGACGATCCGGCGGTGCGCGTCCGCGCGGTCGCCGCCGCCGTGGGCGCGAGCCCGCCGCAGCAGGGCCACGCAGGCCGGCGACTGCTGGCGCAGGGTCCAGAGGTCGGCGACCCCGGCCTCGATCGCGGCGTTGCCGGTGGCGCGGGCGATGGCCAGGTGGAAGTCCTGCTCCAGGCGCTCGGCCTCGTCGGCGGCGATGCTGCTGGCCATCTGGCCGACGACCTGCTCCAGCCGGGCCAGGTCGGCCTCGGTGATGGTGGCGGCGGACAGCGCGCAGGCCTCGCCCTCGAACAGCCGCCGCGCCTCGGTCAGCTCCAGGGCGCCGACCTCGGCCTCGGCCGAATCCTCGCCGGGCGGCGCGGCGGCGTTGACATAGACGCCCGAGCCCTGGCGCGCCTCGACCAGGCCCTGGAACTCCAGGGCGATCATGGCGTCGCGGATGGTCGGGCGGCTGACCCCGAAGTCGTCGGCCAGTTCGCGTTCCGATGGCAGCTTGTCGCCGGGGCCGTAGCGCCCGTCGCCGATGGCCGTGGCGATCGCCCGGGCGATCTGCTGGTAGAGCTTCTGGGGATCGGTGGCGCCGGTGGTCATGTCCGACATCCTAGCGGGGACGAAGGGCGAGGCGCCAGCGCCAGCGTCACCGTTGGCCGCTCCCGCACGGTCAGGCGCGACCGTGGCGATGACGGGGCTGGTCACTTTTTTGCGTGCGGGGCGTGCCGCGGGACGGATCGCCTGTGCTATTGCCGCGCTCATCCTGGCGACCCTTCGCCTGAATGAGTGCGACCCGAATGTCCGACGCCGCCGACCTCGACCCCGCCGACCCGACGCCGCCGCCCGCAAAGCCGCCGATCTGGAAGCGGCGGCCCTGGCTGATCGGCGGGACGGCGGTCGTCGTGCTGGCGGTGATCGTCTTCGTCGCCTCGCTGCTGTGGTCGCTGCCGCTGGGCCGGGCGCTGGAGCCCCTGGCCAATCCGACCCTGGTGATCGTGGCCGCCGACGGCTCGCCGATCGCCCGCCGGGGTTCGTACAAGGAGGCGCCGGTCGACGTGGCCAAGCTGCCCGCCTATGTGCCGGGCGCGTTCATCGCCATCGAGGACCGGCGATTCTACAAGCACATCGGCGTGGACCCCAAGGCGATCCTGCGGGCCGTGGGCGCCAACGCCAAGGCGGGCGGGGTGTCCGAGGGCGGCTCGACCATCACCCAGCAACTGGCCAAGAACGCCTTCCTGTCCAACAAGCGCACCTTCCGGCGCAAGATCCAGGAGGTGCTGATCGCCCTCTACCTGGACGCCCGGCTGTCCAAGGACGAGATCCTGTCGCGCTACCTGTCGTCGGTCTATTTCGGTGACGGCACGTTCGGCCTGGGCGCGGCGGCCCGGCACTATTTCGACAAGTCGCCCGAGCAATTGTCGGTGGGCGAGGCGGCGATGCTGGCGGGTCTGGTCAAGGCTCCGTCCCGCTGGGCCCCGACCGAGAACTTCGAGGGCGCCAAGACGCGGATGAAGACCGTGCTGGGCGCCATGGTCGACACCGGGGTGATCACCCAGGCCCAGGCCGACCGCGCGGTCCAGCAGGTCCATGTCCAGGCGGGCCGGCCCAAGCTGCCGGTCGGCTCCTACTTCGCCGACTGGGTGTTCCCCCAGGCCAAGGCGGTGTTCGAGAACACCTATGGCGAGACGGTGGTGCGCACCACCCTGGACCCCAAGCTGCAGGCCCAGGCCGAGAAGATCCTCGACCAGGCCATCGCCCGCGACGGCAAGGCGTTGAACGTCACCCAGGGGGCGATTGTGGCCATGCGCACCGACGGCCGGATCGTGGCCATGGTCGGCGGCCGCGACTACAAGCTCAGCCAGTTCAACCGCGCCGACGCCCAGCGCCCGCCGGGCTCGGCCTTCAAGCTGTTCGTCTATCTGGCGGCGATCCGCCAGGGCATGACCCCGACCAGCCCGATCCTCGACGCGCCGGTCGAGGTCAGCGGCTGGACGCCCAAGAACCACGAGGGCAAGTACGCCGGCCGTGAGGTGCCGCTGATCACCGCCTTCGCCGCCTCGTCCAACGTGGCCGCCGTGCGCCTGGCCCATGACATCGGCCGCGACGCGATCGTCCGCACCGCCCGCGACCTGGGCGTCACCGACCCGATCCCCAACGACCTGACCCTGGCCTTGGGCACCGGCCCGATGAGCCTGGTGCGGCTGACGGCCGCCTATGCGGCGATCGACGCCGGCGAGGCGCCGGTGATCCCGCATGGCCTGGCCGACTGGAAAAAGCCCGCCGGCGTCAAGTCGCTGAGCAAGGCCGAACTGGCCGGAATGCGCGATCTGTTGCGCTCGGCCACCCAGCGGGGCACCGGGATCGAGGCGGCGATCCCCGGCGCGTTCGGCAAGACCGGCACCAGCCAGGATTATCGCGACGCCCTGTTCGTCGGCTATGTCGGCGACTTGGTGATCGGCGTTTGGGTCGGCAACGACGACAACAGCGCCATGAACGGCGTGGTCGGCGGCGGCCTGCCGGCCAAGATCTGGAAGAGCGTGGCCACCTACGCCGTGAACCGCGACGCGCCCAGGGCCGCCGAGCCCGAGGGCGACGACGCCGTCTCGGCGGCCGAGGACCCGATGCTGCTAAACCCCGACGGCACGCCAGTCGAGGGCGCGGTTCCGGCGGACGGTGAGGTCCCACCGCCCGCCGACGGCGCGGCGCCCGCTTCCGACGCGCCGCCCGCCGCTCCGGCCGCTCCGGTCATCGCGGTCCCCGCCGCGCCGGCCGCGCCGGCGGCGGATCGACCGGCGGGCTAGAGCCGGGGCCGGGGACGCGCCCTCGCGGCGTGTCCCCATCGTCGCGCCGCGGCTGAAAGGGGGACACGCCGCAAGGGCATGTCCCCGCAAGCCTATTTCGCCGCGCTGGCCGCTCGCAGGGCGATCTCCTCGCGCTTGCTGGCCAAGCGTTCGCGGGTCTGCTCCATCGCCTCCAGTTCGGCGGTCAGCAGCAGGTTCTCGATCAGCCCGCCCAGGTGGGTCTGCATGGCGGCGCGGGCGGCCTTGGGGTCGCGGGTGCGCAGAGACTCGATGATGTCCTGGTGCTCGTCGTTCAGCGGCCGCTTGCGCACGTGCCGGGCCTTTTCCAGCATCTGCATGCACAGGCGCGACTTGTAGCGCAGGTCCCAGGTGTTCTCGACCACGCGGACGATGGCGCTGTTGCGGGTGGCCTGGGCGATGGTGATGTGGAACTGGCGGTCGGCCAGCTCGGACTGTTCCTTGGTCGAATTCTCGCTGTTCATCTCGGCCACCAGGGTCTCGAGATAGGCCAACTCCTCGTCGGTGATCAGGGTGGCGGCGAGGGCGGCGGCCTCGCCCTCGAACAGGCGGCGGGCCTCGGCCTGGTCGAAGGCCCCGATGTCCAGATCGCGGGGCGGCGGGGCCGGCTGGCCCCCGGCGCGCACATAGACCCCCGATCCTTGCCGGGCCTCCAGCAGGCCGCGCATCTCCAGGGCGATCACGGCCCGGCGGATGGTCGGGCGGCTGACGCCGAAGGCCTCGGCCAGGTCGCGCTCGGAGGCTAGGCGCTGGCCGGGCTGGTGGCGGCCCTCGGCGATGGCCTGGCCGATGTCGGCGGCCACGCGCTGGTAGAGGCGCAGGGGACTGGCGGCCGCCGTCGTCGTCATCTTCGTCTTCAACCCTCTCGACGGCGCTATCCTAAGCGGCGACGCAGCGGAAGGGTAGGGCGGGCGAAGACCTCGTCCTTCGACAGGCTCAGGATGGGGTCTTACTGCGCGGCCTGTGAAAGGGTCCTCATCCTGAGCTTGTCGAAGGACGAGGACCCCGTACGGCGCGACACGTTGAGACTATCAGTCGGCCGGCGGCGGCGCGCCGCCGCCGCTCATCGCCTTGTTGGTCAGCCAGATGCAGGGGATCAGCAGCACCGCCAGCCAGGCCGAGGCGCGGAAGAAGTCCACCGTGGCCAGCAGATAGGCCTGGTTGACCACCTGGCTGGTCGCCGCGCCCACCGCCTGGGCGTGGGAGAGGCCCACGGCCTGCATGCGCTCGACCGCCGCCAGCCAGGCCGGGTCGTTGGAGCCCATGGTCTCGGCCAGGCGCGTCTGGTGCAGCGACTCGCTGCGGTCCCAGATGGTGGTGACAAGCGAGGCGGCGAAACTGCCGGCGGTGATCCGCGAGAAGTTCGACAGGCCCGAGGCCGAGGGCAACTGGTGCGGCGCGATCCCGTTCAGCGAGATGGTCACCATCGACAGGAAGAAGGTGCTCATCGCCACCCCCTGCACCAGCATCGGCCAGACCAGGGCCTTGAAGTCGACGTCGGGGGTGAACTCCGAGCGCATGAAGAACGACAGGGCGAAGGCGGCCATCGACACGCTGGCGGTCCAGCGGGCGTCGACCTTCTGCATCAGGCGGGCGGCGAACGGCGTCAGGATCACCGCCACCACCCCGCTGGGCGCGGCGACCAGGCCGGCCCAGGTGGCGATGTAGCCCATGCGGGTCTGCAGCCACAGCGGCTGCAACAGGTTGCTGCCGAAGAACACCGCATAGCCCAGGCAGAAGGCCAGGGTGCCCAGGGCGAAGTTCTTGGACTTGAACAGCGACAGGTCGACGATCGGGTGCTTCTCGCCGAGCTCCCAGATCACCCAGGCGATGAAGCCGACGATGGCGATCACCAGTTCGACCACGATGGCCGGCGAGTTGAACCAGTCGGCCTCCTTGCCGGTGTCCAGCATCACCTGCAGGGCGCCGACCCAGATCAGCAGCAGCATGAAGCCGGTGGTGTCGATCGGGACCTTGCGGGTGGGGGTCTCGCGGCTGGCCAGCGGCCGCCAGCAGAAGAAGGCGCAGATCAGGCCGACGGGCACGTTGATCAGGAAGATCCACGGCCAGGCGATGTTGTCGGAGATGTAGCCGCCCAGGATGGGGCCGCAGATGGGCGCCACCAGGGTGGTCATCGACCAGATGGCCAGGGCCGTGCCCCGTTTGTGGGGGGGGAAGATCATGATCAGCAGGGCCTGCGAGCCCGGGATCATCGGGCCCGAAACCAGGCCCTGCAGCAGGCGGAAGCCGATCAGCGAGGTCAGGCTCCACGAGATCCCGCACAGGAACGAGGCGATGGTGAACAGCAGCACCGAGACCACGAAGGTCTTCACGACGCCATAACGGCCCATCAGCCAGCCGGTCAGGGGCACCGACACGCCGTTGGCCACGGCGAACGAGGTGATCACCCAGGTGCCCTGGCTGGTGCTAACGCCCAGATTGCCGGAGATGGTGTTGATCGAGACGTTGGCGATGGTGCTGTCCAGCACCTGCATGAAGGTGCCCAGCGCCAGGGCGATGGCGGTCACGCCCAGGGTGACGCCGGTCAGGGGCGCGGGGCCGGCCGGCTGGGCCGGCGCGGCGGGCGCTGCGGGGGAGGTGTCCGGGTCGGCCATGCGGCGCTTCCTTGGGGGCTTACGGGCGCGGGGCTACTTGGACGTGTCGATCTTGGCCTTCATCGACAGGCCGACCCTCAGCGGATGGTCCTTCAGTTCGGCCGGATCCAGGGTGATGCGGACGGGTAGGCGCTGCACAACCTTGATCCAGTTGCCCGAGGCGTTCTGGGCCGGGATCAGCGAGAAGGCCGAACCGGTGCCGCCCGACAGGCCCTTCACCCGGCCGTGGAACTTCACGCCGTGGCCGTATAGGTCGGAGGTCAGGGTGACCGGCTGGCCGACACGCACCTTGTCCAGCTGTACTTCCTTGAAGTTGGCGTCGACATAGGCGTTGGTCGTCGGGACGATGGCCATCAGCGGCGCGCCGACCTGGACCTGCTGGCCGACCTGGACGTTCTTCTTGGACACCACGCCGGCCAGCGGCGCGCGCAGCACGGTGCGGTCAAGGGCCAGCTGGGCGCTGGCCAGGCGGGCCTCGGCGGCGGCGATCTCGGGGTTCTTGTTGGCGGGCAGGCCGGAGATCAGGGCGGTGTTGACCTCGCGGTTGCCCTCGGCGGCGGTGCGGGTGGCCTTGGCCTGGGCCAGGGCGGCGCGGGCCTCGACCAGGGCCGACTGGGCGTTGGTGTATTGGCTCTGGGCGGTGGTCAGCTCCTCGCCGGACACCGCGCCGGAGTCCGACAGGGCCTTGCGTCGCGACAGTTCGATCCGCGCCTGCTCCAGGCTGGCCTGGGCGCCGGTGACGGCGGCGGCGGCGCGGGCGATGTCGGCGTCGCGGGCCGCCACCTGGCCGGCCAGGGCGTCGTCGCTGGCGAAGTAGCCCTGCACCTTGCGCTGGGCCTGGCCGAGGGCGGCCTGGGCGGCGAGGACCGCGATCCGGGCGTCGGCGTCGTCGATCACCACCAGCGGCTGGCCGGCGGTCACGGTCTGGGTCTCGGAGACCAGCACCTTGGCGACCGGCCCGCTGATCAGCGGCGTCACCTGGGCGACTTCGGCCCCGACATAGGCGTTGTCGGTCTCGACGTGGCGCGAGCCGATCAGGACGGCGTAGAGCACCCAGAGCACGACGCCGATGACGACCACGACGGCCAGGCCGGTCAGCAGTTGTCGACGATTGCCGTTGGGCTTGGCGGGGGAGGCGGTGTCGGCCATGGGGGAGGTCCTGGAGGCGCGAAAGCGAAGGGTGGAAAGCGGGTTCGAATTGGGGTCAGGCGGGAGCGAAGCCGCCGCCCAGGGCGCGCACCAGGGCGACGTCCAGGGTCAGGGCGCGGCTTTCCAGGTCGGCGACGATCCGGCGCTGCGACAGCACCGCCTGTTCGGCGATCAGTACGTTCTGGTAGGTCGACAGGCCGCCCTGGTAGCGCAGCTTGGCGATCCGGAAGCCGTCCTCGCTGGCGGCCAGGGCGGCGCGGCTTTCGGTCAGCCGGGTGCTCAGGGCCCGCTCGCTGGCGGCCACGTCGGCGACGTCGCGCAGGGCCTGGGTGACGGCGGCGTCGTAGGCGGCCACCGCGCCGTCGCGGTCGGCCTCGGCCGCGCGGAGGTTGGCCTTCAGCCGTCCGCCCTCGAAGATCGGCAGGCTGATGGCGGGGCCGACGCTGCCGACGTCCGAGCCGCTGTCGAACAGCTTGTCCAGGTGCAGCGACTGCACGCCGATGGCGGCGGCCAGGTTGACGTTCGGATAGAAGGCCGCCTTGGCCTGGCCGATCCGCTTGCTGGCGGCCTCGGCCCGCCACTTGGCGGCGACCACGTCGGGGCGGCGGCCGATCAGGTCGGCGGCGAGGTTGGCGGGCAGGCCGAACGGCTTGAGGGCGGCGACCGAGGGGCGGGCGATCGCCAGGCCGCGGTCGGGACCCGCGCCCAGCAGGGCGGCCAGGCCGTTGCGCGTCTGGGCGATCTGCTCGTCGAGGGCGGCCAGCTCGGCCCGGGCGTTGGGCGGACCGGCCTCGGCCTGGCGCAGCTCGCCGCGCGTGTCCAGGCCGTTGGTCACCCGGTTGCTGACCAGGGTCAGGGTTTCCTGCCGCAGGGCCACCGACCGCTCGGCCACGTCGCGCTCGGCGTAGAGGCGGGCGAGGTCGGCGTAGCTGGCGGCGACCGAGGTGGCCAACATCAGCCGGGCCTGGGCGGCGTCAGCCTGGGCGGCCCTGGCTTCGGAGGTCGCGGCGGCCACGGCCGCCCGGTTCTTGCCCCAGAAGTCCAGCTCCCAGCTGAAGTCGAGGCTGAGCCGGCCGTAGTCGTTGTAGCCCTGGGGCACGAAGTCGGCGGGGATGCCGTTGTTGTAGCTCTGCTTGGACCGCTCGACCGCACCGTTGGCGGCGACGCTGGGCAGCTGGGCGGCCTTGGCCTGGCTGGCCAGGGCCTGGGCGCGGCGCAGGCGGGCCTGCGCCTGGGCCAAGGTGGGCGAGCCCGTCAACGCTTCGTCGACCAGAGCGTCCAGCTGGGCGTCGCCATAGGCCTTCCACCAGGCGTCGGCAGGCCAGGCGGCGGCCTCTGAGGCGGCCAGGGTCTGGGCCGTGGCGTAGGCCTCCGGCGCCTTGGCGACCCGGGCCGGCGTCGCGTCCGGCATCGTCGCGCAGGCGCTGGTCAGCAGGGCGGCCAGCAGGATCGAAACCGTGGCGCCGATCGCGTGGGATCCGGGCGACTTGGAGGCGGGGGGCTTGTCCAGGACGTTGGATGACATCGGCGGCTGACCTTGAATTGACCGTACTGTACGGTCATATGGTGGCGCTGATATAACCGCGAGCTTGACGGGATCAAGGGGGCTCCCGAAGGAAAAGAAATGATGCAGGACGTGAAACCGCGTCTCGACCGAGACGCCCGCCGTGAAGCCATCCTGGATGTCGCCAGCGACGTGTTCCTGGAGGAGGGCTACGCCAACGCGTCCATGTCGACGATCGCGGCCCGGCTCGGCGGGTCCAAGGGCACGCTCTACAACTACTTCAAGAACAAGGAAGAGCTGTTCGCCGCCTATGTGGTGCGCCACTGCGCCTGGCAGCGCGACGCCATGTTCGAGATCGGCTCCGAGCCGGGCGACATCCGTGAGGCCCTGACCAGGGTCGGGCGCACCTACCTGTCGATCGTGCTGAGCGATTTCAGCATGGCCAACTTCCGGGTCATCGTCGCCGAGGCCCAGCGCACGCCCGAGATCGGCCACGCCTTCTACGAGGCGGGCCCCCGGAGCGGGGCTAAGCTGCTGGGCGTGATCCTGCAGAAGGCGGTCGACAGCGGGCAACTGCGGATCGACGACCCGGTCCACGCCGCGCACCAGTTCATCGGCCTGTGCCAGAACCGCATGCTGAAGGCGCGGCTGTGCCGGGCCATGGACGCGCCCACGCCGGACGAGATCGACCGCGAGGTGCTGCCGGCGGTCAAGGTGTTCCTGGCGGCCTACGGCGCGAAATCCTGACGATTTCCGCTTGGCGAGACGGCGCTAAGGCGGCACTGGGTGCGGGGAAGGGAGCGCCGTCCGCCTCCCGCGAGACGGAAGCTCGGCCCATGCAAGGCGTCACCATCGTCGACCACCCCCTGGTCCGCCACAAGCTGACCCGGATGCGCGACAAGCAGACCTCGACCAAGACCTTCCGCGCCCTGATGCGCGAGACCGCGACCCTGCTCTGCTACGAGGTCACCCGCGCCCTGCCGACCCACACGGTCGAGATCGAGACCCCCGTGGCCCCGACCACGGCCGAGGAGATCTCCGGCAAGAAGCTGGTCTTCGCCCCGATCCTGCGGGCGGGCCTGGGCATGGCCGAGGGCATGCTGGACCTGGTGCCCTCGGCGCGGGTGGCGCACATCGGCCTGTTCCGCGACCCGGCCTCGCTGGAGGCGGTGGAGTACTACTACAAGACCCCCGAGGACATCGCCGACCGCCTGGTCATCGTGGTCGACCCGATGCTGGCCACCGGCCATACGGCGGTGGCGGCGCTGAACCTGCTCAAGCGTTCGGGCGTGAGCGACCTGCGCTTCGTCTGCCTGGTGGCCTCGGTTCAAGGCGTGGAAACCCTGCGCGCCGCCCATCCCGACGTGCCGATCTGGACGGCGGCGGTGGACGCCGAGCTGAACGACCACGGCTACATCGTGCCCGGCCTGGGCGACGCCGGCGACCGGACCTTCGGCACCCGTTAAGAGTGGCGGTGCGTGGTCCTCGTCCTTCGACAAGCTCAGGATGAGGACCAATTTGCAGGCCGAGCCGTAGAAAACCTCATTCTGAGCCTGTCGAAGGACGAGGTTTTCGGCTCCCCGAGCTGAATGTCGATCCGGCCTAGAAAGGCCACCAGCCGCGCCACCAGGCCATGACGCTCGCCCAGAAGGTCGCCAGCCGCTCCAGCGGACCGGGGGCGGACGGCGCCGCGACCGGCTTGGGCGGCGGGGCGGGGACGAACCAGCTGGGCGCGGCCGGTGGGGCGCAGTTCATGCGCATGCCCACGCCTTTCAGATAGCCGCGACGGATGCCGCCGGCCTTGATCGCCGCCTGCACCGCCCGATCGTGCCGGGCCGCCCCGGTCAGCTTGCGGATCCAGCCGCGGAACGGCAGGGCGTGCTGGGTCGTGTCACGCACCTGGCCCACCCCCGCGCCATAGGCGGCGTCGGCGACCTTCTTGCCGCGCGAGCGGGTGTCGGGGGGCGGCGCCTCGTCCAAGTCCGGACCCAGCGCCGCGTCCAGCCGGCCGATCTCGCCGGCGATCCCCTCGCAGCGCGCCAGGCCGGTCAGGTCGTAGGGGCTGTCGACGGCGCGCAGCAGCACCGGCGGAATGGCGGTGTGTTTGAGGTTCAGGTCCTCCAGCGGCGCGGCCACCGCGTCGCGCAGGGTGTCCTTCTGCTGCAGCGTGCCTGGATCCGACGCCAGGGCGGGGCCGGCCAGCAGGGCGCAGATCAGCGGGAGCAGGAAACGGCGGCGCATGTCCCGAGATCGCCCGTCTCGGCCCCGCCGCGCAAGCGGAATCCGTTTCCCTTTGGAGCCGAAAACCTCGTCCTTCGACAGGCTCAGGATGAGGTTTTCTACTGATCGGCCTGCAAATGCTCCTCATCCTGAGCTTGTCGAAGGACGAGGAGCACGCACGGCCTTGAACGCCGATCCGCTCTAGATCGCCGGGTCGATCGCCCCGGACTCCTCGGCCCGTTGCAGCGCCACGGCCTCGACGATGTGGGCCCGGTAGAGCACGCCCAAGAGGTCGGTCTGGGTGATGATCCCCAGCAGCACGCGGTTCTCGTCGACGACCATGGCCTCGTGCGCCACGCCGCTGGACAGGATCGGCAGCAGGGCCTCGATCGCCGTGCCCGGCCGCACCTTGTGCACGAACGGGTCCAGCACCGCCTCGACCGGGCCTTCACGGCCGGTCTGCAGTTCGGCCCGGCGCACCATGCCGACCACCCTGCGCTCGGAATCGATCACCGGGGCGCTGCGCAGGTCGTGGGCGCGCATGTAGGCCAGGGCGCTCTCGGCGCTCTGGTGCAGGTCCACGCTGAGCACGTCGCGGGACATGATGTCGCTGCACAGGATGTGGGCGTGGATCCGCCGGTGGGCCTGGAGTTCGACCTCGCGGAACAGGGCGTCCAGATCCTCGCGGTCGACGTCCAGCAGGTCGCCGTAGTGGGCCAGGGCGTTGTCGATGTCGGCCTGGGTGAAGCCGACCCGCCGCTGGGGCGGGGCGTCCCGGGTGTCATGCACGTTGGCGGGGGGCGGGACGCGGTGGGGATAGGAGCGTCCGACGACGCGCGCATAGGCCATGGCCGACAGCACCAGCAGCAACGAGCACAGGCCCACCGGCACGAAGACGTAGCCGTACGAGGCGGGGCCGACCGGTCCGGCGACCAGGGCCGCGCCCAGCGCGACCGCGCCGCCAGGCGGGTGCAGGCAGCCCAGCAGGCCCATGGCGATGATCGCGCAGGCCACCGCGGCCGCCGCGGCCAGGGCCGGATGCGGATGGAAGGCCAGGGCGCAGGTCACGCCGGCCAGGGCCGAGACCATGTTGCCGCCGATGACGGCGCGGGGCTGGGCCAGCGGACTGGCCGGCACGGCGAAGGCCAGCACCGCCGAGGCGCCGATCGGCGGCACCAGCAGCGGCAGGGCCGACGGTTGCCCGCTGGCGACCAGGTGGGCCAGCAGGCCGGTGGCCGGAATGCCGATCAGGGCGCCCAGGCCCGAGCGCAGGAGATCCTGCGGGCGGATCGGCTGGCGGCCGCGCAGGGCCTGGACGAGGGTGTTTGGCATGATCTCGGATCGATTTCGGGTCAGGCCTGGTCGCGGCCCAGGCGGGCGAGCGCGGCGGTGAGCGCGGGCTCCAGGGATTTCAGCTCTTCCAGGTGGGCCGCGCTCAGGGCCGCTAGCAGCGACTCGGCCTTGGTCGTCAGGGCCAGTCGCATCTTGCGGCGGTCCTCGCGCGAGGGGATCTTGTCGATCAGGCCGGCCTCGACCATGCGCGCCACCAGTTCGGTGGCGGTGTGCGGGGCGATCAGCAGGCGCTCGGCCAGGGCGCCCACCGTCGGCTGATCGGCCCCGTCGAAGCCGGCGATCACCAGCAGCGCCTGGTGCTGCTGGGCGGGCAGGCCCGCGCCATGGGCGGCGGTCTCGCTGAACGCCAGGAAGCGGCGCAGCTCGTAGCGGAAGGCCGCCAGCGCCACATATTGCGCCCGCGTCAGCCCGTCCTCGCCGGAAATTTCACCGCCCAATCGCTCGCCCCTCTTGGAAAGTATCGTAATACGACATATTGGCGCTTCCACAAGAGCCGCGTGGAGAAACAGGCATGACCGCGAACACCGCCGAGGCGGGCGCCTCCGGGACCGTCGCATCCGGGGCCGGGCGAAGGCCGCTGGGCGACTTCACGGCCGACCGCCGGCTGCTGATGCTGGCGGTCATGGCCGTGGTCGTGGGCAGCGGCGGGGCGGGGGCGGCCTGGGTGCTGATCCGCCTGATCACCCTGACCACCAACCTGGTCTGGTTCGGCCGCTTCGACGTCGTCAGCCGCTCGCTGGAAACCCTGTCGCCCTCGGCCTGGATGGTGGCCGCCCCGGTCCTGGGCGGCCTGGTCATCGGGCTGATGGCGCGGTTCGGGTCGGAAAAGATCCGCGGCCACGGCATTCCGGAGGCGATCGAGGCGATCCTGATCGGCGGCAGCCGGATGTCGCCCAAGGTGGCCGTGCTCAAGCCCATCTCCTCGGCCATCTCGATCGGGACCGGCGGTCCGTTCGGCGCCGAAGGGCCGATCATCATGACCGGGGGCGCGATCGGCTCGCTGTTCGCCCAGTTCTTCCATCTCAGCGCCGCCGAACGCAAGACCCTGCTGGTGGCGGGGGCGGCGGCCGGCATGACCGCGATCTTCGGCACGCCGGTGGCCGCGGTGCTGCTGGCCGTGGAACTGCTGCTGTTCGAATGGCGGCCGCGCAGCTTCATCCCGGTGGCCGTCGCGGCGGTCACCGCCGCCGGCTGGCGGCCGGGACTGTTCGACGCCGGCCCGCTGTTCCCGTTCTCGGCCGACCCGAACCTGCCCTGGTGGGGCCTGCTGCTCTGCGCGGGCCTGGGCGCGCTGGCGGGTCTGCAGTCGGGCCTGCTGACCAAGCTGCTCTACGGTCTGGAGGACGCGTTCGAGCGCCTGCCGATCCACTGGATGTGGTGGCCGGCCCTGGGCGGGCTGGGCGTGGGCCTGGGCGGCCTCGTCGAGCCGCGCGCCCTGGGCGTCGGCTACGACGTGATCCGCGACCTGCTGACCGGCCACCTGCTGGTCCAGGCGGTGGTGACTCTGCTGGTGGTCAAGGCGCTGATCTGGCTGGTGGCCCTGTCGTCCGGCACCTCGGGCGGGGTGCTGGCGCCGCTGCTGATCCTGGGCGGGGCCATGGGCTGGCTGGCCGGCCAGGTGCTGCCGGGCGACCCCGGGTTCTGGGCGCTGCTGGGCATGGCCGCCATGCTGGGCGGGACCATGCGCTCGCCCCTGACCAGCGTGATCTTCGCGATCGAGCTGACCGGCGACTGGCGGATGCTGACCCCGCTGCTGGCGGCTTGCGTCGCCGCCTACGCCGTCACCGTGCTGCTGCTCAAGCGCTCGATCCTGACCGAGAAGATCGCCCGTCGCGGCCGCCACATCACCCGTGAATACGGGGTGGACCCCTACGAGTTGGTGCGGGTGTCGGAGGTGATGGTCGAGGCGGTCGACACCTTGCCGGGCGACCTGCCGATCCCCCAGGCCGTGGCGGTGCTGCAGCAAGGCCGTCACCGGGTCTATCCGATCGTCGAGGCGTCCGGCCGGCTGGTCGGGATGGCGTCCCGGGCCGACGCCCTGGCCTGGCGGGTCGAGGGCGGACTGGAGACCCAGACCGTGGCCGAGCGGGTGTCGGACGCCGCCCTGCCGGTCGCCCACCCCGACGACGTGGTCGCGCGGGTCGTGGCGCTGATGCTGGCGACGGGACAGGGGCGCATCCCGGTCACCGACCCCGCCACCGGTCGCCTGGTCGGCCTGTTGGCCCGCAAGGACCTGCTGCGGATCCATGCGGGAACGTCGCGCGCCGAGGAGGAGCGGCAGGCCTATTTCCCCGCGGGACGGCGGGGATAGAGCGGCTTTCCGGCCAGCGGAATCAAGACCTTGCCCGCGGGATCGAAGAGCGTTCGAGAAATCGACGCATCGCGCTCCAGACCGCCCGCATACTGGTCCTCGCCCCGTCGTGGGGGAGGACGTCCGGCCGGCGACCTCGACGTGCGGCGGGGGCGGTCGAGCGGGAAGCGTCCGCCGGCCGGTGTCGAAGGGCCCTTCGGGTCGGTCGGCGGAGCGTGGGGGTCCTGGATGGGGCCTCGGGCGGTCCGGACCGGACGGCGGGAACACCCCCTCGGGGCCGAACGGCGAAACGCGCCAGGCGCGGGCTGAAATCGCCCGCGCGGTCCAGGACGAAGCCAACGTCCTGCCCGCCGGGGGCCTCCATCGGAGCGGGTTAAAAATCCGCGACCCGAAGGCTTCTGGAAGAAGGCCGCGCGGAGCGCCCGTGACGTGTCGAAACGGTACTCACCAAAACTCTACACCGGGCGCGCCCCGGACGCTCCGCCGCCTCCCCAAGCCTGTCGGCTTTCACCGACGGGGACATGCACTTGTGCGTGTCCCCAGGGCTGTCCCGTGCATCTGCTGGGGACACGCCCAAGGGCATGTCCCCGGCCTCAGATCACCCCGGCCCGCAACAGATCGTGGACGTGCAGGATGCCGACCGGGCGGTGCTGGTCGACGACGAACAGCACGGTGATGCGCCGCTCGTTCATCAGCTTCAGGGCCTCGGCCGCCAGGGCGCCCGGCGCGATGGTCAGCGGGGCGCGGGTCATGACCTCGCCGGCGACATGGCCCATTAGCCCGTCCATGTGGCGGCGCAGGTCGCCGTCGGTGATCAGGCCGCTCAGCGATCCGTCCGGAGCGACCACCCCGACCGCGCCGAAGCGTTTTTCGCTCATCACCAGCAGCGCCTCGGACATCGAGGCGTCCTCGCGGGTCAGGGGCAGTTCGCCCTGGCCATGCATCAGGTCGCCGACCGTGCGCAGCATGGCGCCCAGCTTGCCGCCCGGATGGAAGACGCGGAAGTCGCTGGCCGTGAAGCCGCGCCGCTCCAGCAGGGCCACGGCCAGGGCGTCGCCCAGCGCCATCTGCAGGGTGGTCGAGGTGGTCGGGGCGCTGACTTCGGCGGTGGCTTCCGGCGCGTCGGGCAGCAGCAGCAGGATGTCGCCGGCCCGGCCCAACTGGCTGTCGGCCACGGCGGTGACGGCGATGGTGGGGATCGAGAACCGCTTGGCGTAGGCCAGGGTGTCGGACAGCTCGCGCGCCTCGCCGGATTTCGACAGGGCCAGCACCACGTCGCCCTGGCCGATCATGCCGAGGTCGCCGTGGCTGGCCTCGGCGGCGTGCACGAACATGGCCGGCGATCCGGTCGAGGCCAGGGTGGCGGCGATCTTGCGGGCCACGTGGCCGGACTTGCCGACCCCGGTGCAGACCACCCGGCCCTTGGCGTCGAACAGGGTTTCGACGGCGCGGACGAACGATTCGTCCAGCGCCGCCGACAGCAGCGTCAGGGCCTCGGCCTCGGCGTTCAGGACCCGCTGGCCGACGACGACGGCGTCGAAAGCGCTCACGGGGTCCCCGCCACGGCGGCGCGGGTGTCGCTCATCTGCCCGCGCGCCTGCTGGTCGTGCCGGGCGGCGGCGTCCTTCTCGCGCTGGATCTTGGCCTGCATTTCCGGCGTCTGCTGGATCGGCACCGAACCGAAGGGGGCGGGCGAGCGGGCGCCGTAGCCCTGGGGCCAGACGAGCGAGAACGCGACGAGGGCCAGGCCGACGAGCGCCAGGAAGGGCATGAGGATGCGATCGGGCATGGCCTGCCTATAGCACGCCCCCCGGAGGAGAGAAGGGCGAGAGCGGGGCGAGGAAGGGGCGGGACGCTTGACGCGGGGCCGGGCGGGGCTTAGCCCGCCCTGCGTCACATCCTGGAGGTCCGATGCCCGTTCTCGTCCTGCTGCGCCATGGCCAGAGCCAATGGAATCTCGAAAACCGCTTCACCGGCTGGGTAGACGTCGACCTGACCGCCGAGGGCGAGGCCCAGGCCCACAAGGGCGGCGAGCTGATCAAGGCCGCCGGCGTCGAGATCGACGAGGCCTTCACCTCGGTCCAGACCCGCGCCATCCGCACCTGCAACCTGGCCCTGGACGCGGCTGGCCAGAGCTTCGTGCCGGTGACCAAGGACTGGCGGCTGAACGAGCGCCACTACGGCGGCCTGACCGGGCTGAACAAGGCCGAGACGGCCGAGAAGCACGGCGAGGAGCAGGTCACGATCTGGCGCCGTTCCTACGACATCCCGCCGCCGGAACTGGCCCCGGGCGGCGAGTACGACTTCAGCAAGGACCGCCGCTACGCCGGCAAGGACCTGCCCAGCACCGAAAGCCTGAAGACCACCCTGGTCCGGGTGCTGCCCTACTGGGAGGCGGCCATCGCCCCCAAGCTGTCGGCCGGCGAGACGATCCTGGTGGCCGCGCACGGCAATTCGCTGCGGGCCATCGTCAAGCACCTGTTCAACGTGCCCGACGCCGACATCGTCCATGTCGAGATCCCGACCGGCAATCCGCTGGTCATCGACCTGGACGGCGCGCTCAAGCCGACGGGCGCCCGCTACCTCGACGAGAGCCGGTCCCAGCCGCTGCCGACGGCGCGCTGATCCGGCGTTCGGACACCGGGGCAAACCAGGCCCCGGTGTCCCGAAATGCCTGGAAACTCAGCGTTAATGCGGGGCGCGCATTGTAGGGGTCCAGCCCTTCGGGGAGTGATAAGAGCAGCCATGAGCGCCCCCCCCGCGGCAGGCCAAGAGCACAAGCGCCTGACGCAACACGACGTCGACATGATCTGCGCCCGGCATGACCGCCTGTGGTCGGCCCGGCTGGGCGGGGCGCGCGCCGTCTTCGCCTTCTGCGACCTGTCGGGCCTGTCGGTCACCGGGCGCAATCTGTGCGACGCCGATTTCACCGGCGCCCTGATGGTCGGCTGCGACCTGCGCAAGGCCAAGCTCGACAACGCCAACATGTACGGCGCGGACCTGCAGGGCTCGGACCTGACCGACGCCTCCATGCGGCGCGCCGACCTGCGCGGCTCCAGCCTGCGCGGCGCCAACCTGACCGGCGCCGACCTGTTCGAGGCCGACCTGCGCGAAGGCCAGATCGCCGCCGCCGACCGCAAGGAAGGCTATCGCATCATCGAGCCCGTCCAGCGCGAGGCGCAGGCGTCCGGCGCCATCCTGGCCGGGGCCAACCTGGAACGCTCGCGCCTGTCGGGCATCATCGCCACCAAGGCCGACTTCAGCGACGCGATCCTCAAGGACGCCAAGCTGGTGCGGGCCAACCTCAAGCAGGCCAATTTCAACGGCGCGAACCTGGCCGGGGCCGACCTGTCGGGCGCCAACCTGGTCGGCGCCGACCTGCGCAACGCGGTCCTGGTCGGCGCCAAGACCATGTCCTGGAACATCAACGACACCAACATGGACGGCGCCCTGACCGACAAGGCGTCGGGCAAGGACGTGTCCGACATGCCCTACGAGCAGATGATCGCCGACCACGCCCGCTGGTGCGAGACGGGCGGGGCCGAGGGGGCGCCCTCGGTGTTCGACAAGGCCGACCTGCGCAACCTGAAGTCGGTGCGCGGCTTTAACCTGACGGCCCTCTCGGCCAAGGGCGCGGTCTTCTACGGTCTGGACATGGAAAGCGTGCAGATGCAGGGCGCGCAGCTGGAAGGCGCCGACCTGCGGTCCTGCAACCTGCGGCGGGCGGACCTGCGCGGAGCCCGTCTCAAGGGCGCCAAGCTGGCCGGATCGGACCTGCGCGAGGCCCAACTGGGCCCGTTGCTGATCGGCCGCGACCGCCTGCTGCCCAGCGACCTGACCGGCGCCTTGCTGACCAACGCCGACTTCGCCCGGGCCGACCTTCGCCAGGCCTGCCTGAGCGGCGCCGACCTGTCGCGCGCCAACTTCACCAACGCCCTGCTCAAGGACATCGACGTCACCGGGGCGATCCGCATGGGCGCTCGCGGCCTGGACGACGTGATCTAGGCAGCGGTTAGCGCTGACGGCGAACCTTCCACAACCATGTTCCGAAAGTCGCGACAAAACCGCGCGGCCTTAACGCTTCCCTCGTCGATCGCCGGTATTTTCCCAGGCGGATCAAGGGGTTTCTCGGGGGAGAAGCATAGGACATGAACGCGGCGCAGAGCATCGCGGGGCGGCGACGCCTGAGCCAGGCCGAGCTCGACATGATCGTGTCGGCGCACGAGAAGTTCGTCACGGGCAAGCAGGGCGGCAAGCGTGCGTCCCTGCGCTTCATGAACCTGTCGGGCCTGGACCTGTCGTTCCGCAACCTGGCCGACGCCGATTTCTCCGCCTCGATCCTCGACGGCTGCCGCATGGTCCGCACGCGGCTGGAGCGGGCGAACCTGTTCGGCGCCGACCTGCGCCAGGCCGACCTGCGCCAGGCCGTGCTGGTCCGGGCCGACCTGAGGGGCGCCTGCCTGCGCGGCGCCAACCTGTCCCTGGCCGACCTGACCCAGGCTGATTTCCGCGAGGGCCAAGTGGCCGTCCCCCACCCTCGAAAGGGGTTCGACACGCTCCGGCACGAAGCCCGCAACGGCGAGGCCGACGAGGTCAACTTTTCGGGCGCGACCCTGGACGGCTCACAGCTCGCGGGCGTCTCGGCGTTCAAGGCCGACTTCAGCGATTGTTCGTTGCGCGGGGCCAAGCTGTCGGGCGCCAACCTCAAGGAAGCCAATCTGAGCGGCGCCATCCTGGAGGACGCCGACGTCAAGGGCGCCAATCTCGAGGGGGCCAACCTCACGGGCGCCGTCATGGCCGGCGTCGACACCTCCACGGCCCGCACCAGCGGCGCGGCGATGCAGGGCTGCCTGGCGTCGTCGACCGAACAGGCCGTCTCGCGGGCCGAGGAAATCTACCAGCGTTGCCTGGCCAACCAGGCCTGGTGCCGCACCGGCGGCAAGGAAGGCCAACCCGCACGGCTCGATGGCGAGGACCTGCGCCCGCTCGGCGACCGCCTCAAGGGCCTGCGGCTGACGGCGATGAGCGCCGCGGGGGCCTGCATGGTCGGGATCGACCTGTCGGGAACCCAGCTTCAGGGCGTTGACCTGCGCAACGCCGACCTGCGCACGGCCAATCTGCGCGGCGCGGACCTGCGCGGCGCGAAGCTGGCGGGCGCCAACCTAACCAAGGCCGACCTGCGCCAGGCCTTCCTGTCGCCCTTGCCCCTCGGGCCCCAGCGCAAGACCCTGGTCGACCTGAGGGCCGCCCGGCTGCGCTATGTCCAGATGCAGGCGGCCGATCTCAGCGAGGCCGTGCTCGACGGCGCCGACCTGCGCGGCGCGGACTTCACCGGCGCCCGGCTGGACCGGATCAGCCTGCGCGAGTGCGATCTCAGCCAGGTCCAGGGCCTGGATCTGGCGCCGGCCTAAGGCTGGCCGCTTCCGGCCAGAAAAAAGGGCGGCGCATCGCGCCGCCCTGGAAGTTCTAGAGGGGGAATACAGTAACGCGCGAAGGTGGTGTTAGGCTGCCTTCTCGCCTTCGATCTTCTCGCCTTCGATCTTCTCGCCTTCGATCTTTTCGCCTTGGATCAGGGGGGCGGCCGACTTGATCTCGATCGTGCGCGGCTTCAGCGCCTCGGGCAGCTCGCGCTTCAGCGAGATTGACAACAGGCCGTCGGAGAGGGCGGCGTCGGTCACGACCACATAGTCGGCCAGCTGGAAGCGGCGCTCGAAGTTGCGCTCGGCCAGGCCGCGATGGAGGTAGCGCTTGGTTTCGTCATTGGCCGGCTTGCGACCGGTGACGGTGAGGAGGTTTTCCTTCACCTCGATGCCGAGCTCTTCCGACTTGAAGCCGGCGACGGCGATCTCGATGCGGTACGCGTTCTCGGCGGTGCGCTCGATATTGTAGGGGGGATAGCCCGAGGCGGCTTCGTTCGAGGCGGCGGCGTCCAGCAGGGCGGCCAGCCGGTCGAAACCGACGACGGAGCGATACAGGGGGGACAGGTCGATCGTACGCATGGTCACATCCTTCTCATCAAGCAAGGTTGTTCAGTCTGTTCAGACCTTTGGCGACCCGGATTGGCGTCGCCGACGGTCCGGAAGGCCCGGGTTTCCAGCGCCTTCGGGATCAAGGTGGTGAGCCGTTTTTCGACTTCAAGGGGGTGAATGGCCAGGTGGTGAAATGCTTGATCGGCGGTGGGTCACCGTTAAGGTCTGCGCTGCCCGACCCCGGCCAAGCTGCTTGAGAGTTCCGACGATGACCCACCGCCGCCACCTCCTGTTCCTGGCCGCCGCCGCGCTTTGCCTCGCCGCGACCCCCGCGCTGGCTGACGACGCCGTCCTGATGACCGCCGTCAACTCGCCCCATCGCACCGCCGCCAACACCGCCCGCGACCAGGCGCGTCACCCCTACGAAAGCCTGCTGTTCTGGGGGCTGAAGCCCAGGCAGACGGTGATCGAGGTGTCGCCGGGCGGCGGCTACTGGACCGAGATCCTCGCCCCCTACGCCAAGGCCACCGGCGGGACCTATATCGCCGGCGTCGCCGACCTGGCCAATCCGAAGATCTCGGAAGGCGCGAAGAAGGGTCGGGCGGCGTTCGAGGCCCGCTTCGCCGATCCCGCCCTGTACGGCAAGGTCCGGTTCGTGAACTTCGGCCCGGTGGCGGGCCCCCTGGGGGCGGCGGGTTCGGCCGACCTGGTCCTGACCGCGCGCAACGTCCACAACTGGACCGGCCAGCCGGGCGTGGCCGACAAGATCTTCGCGGACTTCTTCGCGGTTCTGAAGCCCGGCGGGATCCTGGCGGTCGAGGACCATCGCGCCGATCCCAAGTCGGAAACCGACAAGGGGGCGGACGGCTATCTCGCCACGGCCACGGTGGTGGCGCTGGCGGAAAAGGCCGGCTTCAAGCTGGACGCGACGTCCGAGATCAACGCCAACCCCAGGGACACGAAGGACTACCCGTTCGGCGTCTGGACTCTGCCACCCACCCGGCAGAGCGCGCCCGACGGCCAGCCGGCCGATCCCGCGTTCGACCGCGCCAAATACGACGCCATCGGCGAAAGCGACCGCATGACGCTGCGCTTCCGCAAGCCGGGCTGAAAACTTGGCCGGCCTGGCGCCGTTTCGCCAAGGTCGAGTGCATGATCAGGTTTGCGCGTTGGTGGCGGGGGAAGGCATGGGTTCAGGACTTCGATGGTCGCGGCGGGGTTTGCTGGCGGGAGCGACTGCGCTGAGCTTGGCCGGCTGTGGCCGCAAGGACGCCAAGCCGGACGCCGACAAGCCGCCGGCCAAGACGGGGCCCATGACCCTGGCGACGGCGGCGAAGGGCGACTGGCGATCGCCCGCCGACAGGGCTCGCGACGTCTGGCGCCACCCCGTGGAAAGCCTGGAATTCTGGGGGCTCAAGCCCGGACAGACGGTGGTCGAGTTCTGGCCTGGGGCCGGCTGGTACACCGACATCCTGGCGCCCTACCTGGCGGCGACCGGCGGCAAGCTCTACGCCGCCTCGCTACAGACCAACCTGCCGGACGACCCCGCCGCCAAGGCCGCGGTCGAGGAATATCAACGCAAGCTGGCCGACAAGAAGAAGCTGTACGGCGACGTCGTCGTCACGGCCTTCGGGCCGACCAGCGGTCCGGTGGCGCCGGCGGGATCCGCCGATCTCGTGCTGTTCCTGCGCAACCTGCACAACTGGATGGCGGCAGGCTTGGCCGAGAAGGCCTTTCGCGAGGCGTTAATCGCGCTGAAGCCCGGCGGGGTTCTTGGAGTCGAGGAGCACCGCGGCGAGCCCGGGCGGGTGCAGGATCTCCTGGCCGCCGACGGCTATGTACAGCAGGCCTATGTGATCGAGATGGCCCGGGAGACTGGCTTCGTCCTGGCTGGCGAAAGTGAGATCAACGCCAATCCCAAGGACACCAAGGACCATCCGTTCGGCGTCTGGACCCTGCCGCCGACCCGCCTGTCGGCCCCCCGCGGCGAGCCCGCCGAACCCGGCTTCGATCACGCCAAGTACGACGCCATCGGCGAGAGCGACCGCATGACCCTGAAGTTCGTCAAACCCAGGTGAGGACTGGACCGAAGTGACCGTGCGGAAGGGGCGACGGCTTCCCTTGGGTGATCTTGAAGATACGAAGAAATAAGCCGCCGGCGCGTCTGAACAGTGTTTACTCGCGGCGATCCAGCGGCCAGTCTGCCGCCGCAGAATCCACGCGCCACAGAGGGAGACGCGCTTATGGCTACGTTGCAGGAAATCACCGATCGCATGAAGGCCGCCGTCGGCGAGGACAGCGGCCTGGGCAAGAGCCTGAAGTTCGACCTGAAGGACGCCGGCGTCATCCACATCGATGGCGGCTCGGTGACCAACGAAGACAAGCCGGCCGACCTGACCATGACCCTGTCGATGGACGACCTGCTGGCCATCGGCGCCGGTGCGCTGGACCCGACCATGGCGGTCATGACCGGCAAGCTGAAGCTGTCGGACATGGGCACGGCCATGGCCCTGCAGTCGAAGATGGCGGCCCTTTTCGCGAAGATGCGCTGATCCATGGGGCACGCGGCGCCGCTGGTCTCGATCGTCGAGGCGCCCGTTCCCGACCGTGGAAAGGCCGAGTGGTTCAACGGCGCGGACGGGGCGACCCTCCGCGCCGCCCTGTTTTCACCGGCAGGCCCATCCCGAGGTTCGGTCGTGGTCAGCCCCGGCCGCAGCGAGCCGATCGAGAAGTATTTCGAGGTCGTGCAGGACCTGCTGGACCGGGGCTTCGTGGTGCTGGTCCATGACTGGCGCGGGCAGGGGCTGTCCCACCGCGCCCTGCCGGACCGCCTGAAGGGCCACGCGGCCGGCTTCAAGGATTTCCTGGGCGACTACCAGGCGCTGCTGGCCGCGTTCGAGACGCGGTTGCCGAGGCCCTGGATCGCCCTGGGACACTCGATGGGCGGATGCCTGACGATGCTCGTCCTGGCCACGGGCGAGCGCCGCTTCGCCGCCGCGGTGCTCTCGGCGCCTATGCTGGGCCTCAACACCGGCGGCAAGCCCGCCGGCGGCGCTCGCGCCCTGGCCTGGCTGATGAGCCGTTCGCGCTACAAGGGCGACTACGTGCTGGGCGACGCCGGCGACCCGTTCGTCCAGAGCTTTCCCGACGACGCCCTGACCCACGACGCGGCCCGCTACGCTCGCCACCGAGCCCAGATCCACGCCAATCCCGACATCGCCCTGGGCGGCATCACCTGGGGCTGGACCGATTTCGCCTTCTCGGCCTGCGCGTTCCTGCGCCGGACCAAGGGGGTCGAGGCCGTGCCGATCCCGGTGACCATCGTCGCGGCGGGTCAGGACAGCCGCGTGCTGATCGCCGACGAGAGGTCGATCGCCGGCCGCATCCCGCAAGGCCGCTATGTCGAGATCCCCGACGCCTTCCACGAGATCCTGATCGAGACGGACGACCGCCGGGCGGTGTTCTGGAAGGCTTTCGACGAGACGGTGGAAGAGGTTCTCTGAACCGTTTGAGGAACGCTACTTCGCCGACCGTCGCAGCGCCACCAGGGCCTCGTCCAGGCAGCGGCGGTCGCCGGAGATCACCATCTGGCCGCCGTCCTGGCCGATCGGTTCGCCGCGCCAGTCGGTGACGCTGCCGCCTGCGCCCTCGATCAGCGGTATGGCCGCCTCGACGTCCCAGGCCTTCAGGCCGGCCTCGATGACCATGTCCATCTTGCCCAGGGCCACCATGGCGTAGGCATAGGCGTCGCAGCCCAGACGGGCCAGCTTGGCGGCGGCGCGCACCTGCAGCCAGGCGCCGCGCTCGGCCCCGTCGAAACAGGCGTCCGGGTCGGTGGTGGCGATGATCGCGTCGGTCAACCTGGGGCATTCGCGCACCCGGATCGCCTGTTCCGAGCCGCGCGACAGCAGGCGTGAGCCCGCGGCCGAGCCGATGAAGATCTCGCCCGTATAGGGCTGGCCGATCGAGCCCAGCACCGGCCGGCCCTGGTGGCGCAGGCCGATCAGGGTGGTCCACAGCGGCAGGCCGGAGATGAAGGCGCGGGTGCCGTCGATCGGGTCCAGCACCCAGACGAACTCGGCGTCGGGACGATCTTCGCCGTATTCCTCGCCGATCACCCCGTGCTCGGGATAGCGCTCGGCGATCAGCTTGCGGATCGCCGCCTCGGCGCCGCGGTCGGCCTCCGTCACGGGATCGAACGCCGCGTGGCTGTCGCGCGGCAGGTTCTTGCCCGCGCCCTTGTCTTCCAACCCGTGGTCGGCCCGGAACAGCGGCAGGATCGCCGCCGCCGAGGCGCGGTTGAGATCGATGACGAAGGCGTCGAGCTGGGCGAGAGGGGCGGCGGCGAGGGTCATGGACGAGGACTTAGCCCGCCCTTCGACTCGACGCCACCGTTCGCGGTCGCCAAACAGATAGCCTCAGGCTTCCAGCACCTCGCCGCCGTTCAGCGACTTGGCCAGGTCCAGCAGGCGACGACGCGGGCGCTCACCCAGCAGGTAATAGGCGCGCACCAGGTCGAGCGTCTCCTTGCGGGCGAACATCTCGCCGCCGCGCTCGGCCTCCAGGTTGGTTTCCTTCTCCATCCGGTCCGACAGGCCGTCGTAGAAGTAGCCGACCGGGACGTCGAGCGCTTCGGAAAGCTGCCACAGCCGCGCGGCCGAGATGCGGTTGGCGCCGCATTCGTATTTCTGGATCTGCTGGAAGCGCACCCCGACAGTGCCGGCCAGCTGTTGTTGGGTCAGGCCCAGCAGGCGGCGACGACGCCGCAACCGCTTGCCCAGATACACATCGATGTCGTTACTCATGATGACGCCCCGATTTCCTGCTTCCGTCCCGAAACGGAACGGCCTGGGTTGAGGTCCGCAAGTCGCGTGCCGAGCGAACGGCGCGACTGCACCTACGCCGCGAGTCCCCCTCATCCGCGAAGCAGGCTAGTAAGGGTTCATGTCGGATAAGCGTCGGCCTTGGGCCCAGGATCTGTTGTGGCGCGCGGAAGCGCTGGGTTTCGACCTGTTCATCGGCGTGGTGCGCCTGCTGGGCGTCGACGCCGCCTCGGCGTTCGGCGGCTGGCTGGGCCGCACGGTGGGTCCCTTGAGCGGCGCGCACAAGGTGGCCGTCCGCAATCTCAAACTGGCCTTCCCGGACAAGGATGAAGCCTGGCGGGCGGCCATGCTCAAGGCGCAGTGGGACGGCCTGGGCCGCACCTTCGCCGAGTTCCCGCTGATGGACAAAATCCTGCCCTCCACCGGCCGGGTCGAGGTGGTCAACCAGGAGCGCCTGTTCAAGATCGCCGCCGACAAGGTCCCGGTGGTCTTCGTTTCGGGACACCTGTCGAACTGGGAGGTGATGCCCGCGGCCATCGTCGATTCTGGCGTCGTCTGCGAGATGACCTACCGGGCGGCCAACAATCCGTATGTCGACGAGCGGATCAAGGCCAGCCGCTTCCGCTACGGCGTGCGGCTGTTCGCCCCCAAGGGCGGGGATGGCGCGCGGGAACTGCTGGAAGGCATGAAACAGGGCAAGTCGGTGGCGCTGATGAACGACCAGAAGTTCAACACCGGCGTCGAGGGCCCGTTCTTCGGCCATCCCGTGCGCACCGCCCCGGGGCCCTCGCGCCTGGCGCTCCGCTTCGGGACGGTGCTGCAGCCGATGTCGGTGCAACGGATCAAGGGCGCGCGCTTCCGGGCGGTGGTCCACGACCCGATCCACCTGCCCAACACCGGCGACCGCACCGCCGACATCGAAGCCGGGGTGAGGCTGGTCAACGCCTTCATGGAAGAGCGCATCCGCGAGCGGCCCGAGGAGTGGTTCTGGGTCCATCGCCGCTGGCCCAACGAGGTCTACGCCGCCCTGGCGGCGCGGGACGAGTGAGCTAGAGCTCCAGCGCCCGCTCATGGCTCCGGCGCCGAGGGCCGTCATAGGCCGGGTCGTCCCGGCGGCGGCGGCAGGGGCCGAAATAGTCCTCGACGCGGATGAACGGCCTGGGCTTGAAGATCACCGTGTTGATCCGGTCCAGCAGCGAGCGGGCGGTGACCGGCTTGACGACGATCTCGGTGACCCCGGCGTCCCGGGCCTCGAACACCCGGTGGCGCTCGGCGAAGCCCGTCAGCATGATGATCGGCAGGAACGGGTCGGGGCTGTCGGGCGACTGGCGCACCAGCTGGGTGAACTGCACCCCGTCCAGGGGCGACATCTTGAAGTCGACGATGGCGATGTCGATCTGACGGTCGCGCACCACCTGCAGGGCCTCGGCCCCATCCATGGCCTCCAGCACGTGCCGCACGCCCACGCTTTTCAGGATCGTCGAGACGATCGCCCGCATGTGGTGGTTGTCGTCCACCAGCAAGAACCGCAGCTGCTCGAGCGTCGCGGACATGCGGGCGGACCTCCATCGCGAAAGGGGATGGCGGGGGATACTGTACGGCTAACGGCCTGTCGATCCCTTGGCGGGCGAATTCGTCGCGAGGCGCTCGCGCTAGGCGTGTGTCGCCCGGCCGCCTCAGCCCCGGCTTTCGCGCCAGCGCTTGAGCGCTTCGGCGGGACCGGCATAGGGCTCCTGCAGCTCGGGGCTCCAGTAGCGCAGGTTCTCCAGCGCGACCTTGGCGCCGGTGACGGCGCACAGCACGTATTGGCCCGGGCTCATGACGGCGAACTCGCCGTCGCCATAGTGCAGGGTGGCCGGGCCGCCGGACTTGCCGAGATTGGGATCGAACGCGTTCATGGGAGTCTTTTACGCCAGTTGGCGGTTGGGGAACAGGCGCCGAGATCATCGACCGCCCATTCCGGCGTTGGCCGGCGATGGGCGGGGGCGAGATCAGAACAGGCTTCCCTGATCCGAGGAAGACGGCGTCTTGGGCTTTGGCGCCGGGCGGGGCGGGGCGGGAGGCGCGGGCCGAGCCGGAGCCCCGGCTTCGCCGTCGATCACCGCCTCGCGCTCGCCAAGCTTGAACTGCAGCCGAACGCGTTCGCCGCCTACGAGTTCGGACGCCGAGCGGGCGATGCCGCCGTCCGCCTTGTGCACCAGCGCGAAACCTAGCTCCAACGGCCTTGTCGGATTGAGCGACAGCCGCAGCTTGTCCAGGGCGACCAGACGGTCGGCCTCACGCTCCAGCCGCCGGGTGGCGCAGTTGTTCATGCGTTCCTGCAGGGCGGGCAGGCGGGCGTGCTGGGCGACGCGCTCGGGAACGCGGCGGGCCGCCAGGTCCAGCCGCCGCGAGAGGTCCCCGACGCGCCGGCCGCAGTCGGCGCGCTGGCGGTGCAGGGTGTCGGGCGACAGGCGGGCGGTGACCTTCAGCAGGTCGCGGGCGTGGATGTCGGTGTTGCGCTGCAGGGCCGCGTCAAGGCGGGCCGCGACCTCCCTGAACCGGCGCTCGGCCGGGGCGGTCAGGTCGTCCAGCCGCGGCAGGCCGCGTACCGCCAGGTCCAGCCGCTGCTGGGCCAGGGCCAGCAGGTCGGCGGGGCGGGGCAGGCCGCGGGCGGCGCTTGTCAGGCGGGTGCGCCGCTCCTCCACGGCCCGGCCGCCGCAGGTGTTCAGGCGGCGGTCGTAGTCGCTGACCAGCGCGCGCAGCTCGGCCAGCACCGGCGTGGCCATCTCGGCGGCGGCGGTGGGGGTCGGGGCGCGGCGGTCGGAGACGAAGTCGATCAGGGTGGTGTCGGTCTCGTGGCCGACGGCCGAGATCAGCGGGATCGCGCCCTCGGCCACCGTACGGGCCAGGCCCTCGTCGTTGAAGGCCCACAGGTCCTCGACCGAGCCGCCGCCCCGGGCGACGATCAGGATGTCGGGGCGCGGCACGGCCCCTCCCGGCGCGATGGCGTTGAAGCCGCGGATCGCCGCGCTGACCTGGCCCGCGGCGGCGTCGCCCTGGACCACGCAGGGCCAGACCAGCACCCGGCAGGGCCAGCGGTCGCGGATGCGGTGCAGGATGTCGCGGATCACCGCCCCGGTCGGGCTGGTGATCACCCCGATCACGGCCGGCATCGCGGGCAGGGGGCGCTTGCGGTCCGGCGCGAACAGGCCCTCGGCCTGGAGCTTGCCTTTCAGGCGCTCAAGCTGGGCCAGCAGCGCGCCGACGCCGGCGGCTTCCATGGTCTCGATGACGATCTGGTAGCGCGAGCCGGCCGGATAGGTGGTGATCTTGCCGGTGACGATCACTTCCAGCCCGTGCTCGGGCCGGATCTGTAGCTGGCGGACATTGCCCTTCCAGACCACGCCGTCGATGGCGGCCTTGTCGTCCTTGATCGTCAGGTAGACGTGGCCGTTGGAATGGTGGGTGACCTTGGACAGTTCGCCGCGCAGCCGCACGAAGCTGTACCGGTCTTCCAGCGTGCGCTTCAGGGCGAAGGCCAGTTCCGAGACCGAATAGGCCTGGGCGTTGGAATCAGGGGCGACGGTGTCGGTCATGGGCCTCTAGATAGGACGGATCGGGGCGAGGTGTGAAATGGCGTGAGCCGTCGTGCGGCGACCCCTTGCCCCCTACGGACCGCTTCGCGGTCGTCTTCCCCCAGAGGGGGAAGAGCCCTGAGGTCAACGCCGTGTGGCTCCGCCCCCTCTGGGGGCGGACAGACCGCGAAGCGGTTAGGTGGGGGCAAGTATTAGCGGACACGGTCTCTCGTCCTCACGCGGATCACCGCTGAGCTGATGGAAAGGGACGCGGAGCGCCGGACATCGTCCGGAGGTCTTTGATAAATACCGTTTCGACGAAGCCACCGCTCCGCGCGATGCGTTTTCCGCCAGCGTCCGGTGGGCAGCCCTGTTGAGGCTTAGCCGGACCCGGTCTCGATCCCTTTCGGGAGAAACCGGACGCCGGGGGCGCGGGCCTATGGGCATACTCGCGCTTTATCCCCGTTCGACGCCGACGACGGGCGGGCTTCCCAACGATGGAAGGCCCCGGACACGCTGGAGTAACCCCCTCCAGCCCAGTCCCGCTCGATCGCCCCCCGCCGCCGCATCGGTCGCTGGCCATGCGCCCTTTCCATGCAACGAGGTGAGATCAGGATACGGGCGGTCTGGAGGGGTGGGGACCAAAACGGGTCGAGAAAGTTCAGGGCGTTGGAATCACAAAGCTTTGTTCGCTATCCGCCGAGGACAAACCACCCAAACCCCCGCTCATTCCGGCCAATGCCGGGACCCAGATCCCAAAACTGAGAGGCTGACGGGAAGAACTCAGCGGTTCTGGCGTCAGCCACACCGCCATTCCATCTGGGTCCCGGCGTTTGCCGGGATGAGCGGATCGAGAGGAGGCGGCCGCTCCAGGAACGTACGCCTGAACCGCAAAACCCCGGACCGCCGCCCTGGAAGGCTCGCGGCGGTCCGGGGCTCCCCCGTGGCCGAAAGGGACATCGCCGACCGAACCGCGGCCGGCGGACGCGTTCCTAGCCTTCGGCCGCGTTGAAGCGGATCGGGATGCGGACGCTGGCGCCGTCGACGGCCTGGCCGTTCTCCATCTGCGGGCTCATCCGGAAGAACTTCGACAGCTTGACGGCGGCCTTGCCGAAGCCCTCCTCGGACGGGGTTTCGTCCAGCACGCTGCAGGCCTGGATCGAACCGTTGGCCGCCACCGTGCAGTTCAGGGTGGCCGTGCCGCCCACGCCCCGGCGCATGGCGCTTTCCGGATAGAACCGGCTGAACTCCGAAGCCCCCGGCTTCTTCAGCCAGTTGGGCCGGGTGACGACTTTGGGCTGGGGTTGCGCAGGTGGATCGCCGGCCGAGGTATTTTCCGCAAAGACCAACGGTCCTGAGCCCTTGACCTCGGTCGGCTCGACCTTGGGCACGACCAGGGGCGTGACCTCGGTCTGGGTCGTCGGCACGGGTTCACGCGGGACGACGGGGTTGGACTGCACAGGTTTGGGCTTGTCCAGGTTCGGCTTGGGCGGGGGAGGCGGTTGGGGCTTCCATTGCTCGAGCGTCGTCGTCGGCGGAGCGGGGTATTCCGTCGTGATCGGCGTCACGTACTTCTGATAGGCCAGGTACGCGAACAGCCCGGCATGGGCGGCCGAGACCACGACCAGAGCCGCGACCAGCGCCTTGGACGGCTTGCCGGGCTTGGTGTCCAGGCCGGGAATGTAGGAACCGACCGCGCCTTCGTACGCAACCATGAGAGCCTCCTTCTGCATCGACCGCCTGAAGAAGCCGGGGTCGATGAAGCAAGCCTCTCACGGAGAATTACGTTTGTAAATATTACGAACGTAGAATTTTTATATCTGTAGCTGCGGCGACCCGCCACAGGCAATTTCTGCCGGGTCGCCGGGCAAGGTTAAGGCGCGATTAACCATGCGGGTTCACATCTTCGGGCATGGCGAATGTCACCTCCATCCGCAGCGTCGTCGAGTCGGCGATCCAGCGCGCGTCCAGCGCGACGGGCGTGGACTTCACGTTCCTGATGGGCACGGCCAAGCGCGAGAGCGGCTACAACCCCGCCGCCAAGGCGCGCACCTCGTCCGCCTCCGGCCTGTTCCAGTTCGTCGACCAGACCTGGCTGTCGACCTTGAAGAAGCACGGCGCCAAGTATGGCTACGCCCGCTACGCCGACCTGATCCAGCAGGGTTCGGACGGCAGGTACCGCGTCGCGGGCGACGAGGCGCGCAAGACGGTGCTGGGCCTGAAGCTGGACCCGCACGCCGCCTCCCTGATGGCCGGCGAGCTGGCCAGCGACCACGCCTCCTATCTGCGCGGCCGGGTGGGGCGCTCGCCCACGGCCGGCGAACTCTACGCCGCCCACTTCCTGGGGCCGCAGGGCTCGGCCCGGCTGATCGAGGCCGTGGGCAATTCGCCCGGGGCCAGCGCCGCGGCCCTGTTCCCCGACGCCGCCGCCGCCAACCGCTCGATCTTCTATCGCGAGGGGCGGCCGGCCACCGTCAGCGAGGTCTACGCCAACCTGACCCGGACCGCGGGCGGCGGAGCGGTTTCCGACCCCGCGCCAGCGTCCCGACCCGACACGCCTGACACCGACCAGGGCTTCGTCCAGTACGCCACCGGTCGCCGGCTGGAGCGCATCCAGCAGCAGCAGGAACTGGTCAGCCTGATCCTGCGCGGCCCGCAGGACGCCGACAGCGGCTTCAGCTTCGCCTCGGGCGGCGGCTCGTCGGCCCAGCGCATGACCAGTTCGATGTTCTCGTCGGAAATGCTGCGGGTGCTGTCGGACGCCAGCGACGGTTCGAGGAGCAAGCGGTAAGGGCTGCGGCCTTTCCTTAATCCGCTCATCCCGGCGAATGCCGGGACCCAGATCCCTTGGCGACGTGATGGGCTGGAGAATCTCTGAGCCGTTGGCGTCAGCCTCAAAGCTATTCCATCTGGGTCCCGGCGTTCGCCGGGATGAGCGGAAGGTTTGGGACTAACTGGCCGAAGAGACGTCCGCGATCTGATCCTCCGACCACCCGATCTCTGCCAGCACCGACGCCGTGTGCTCGCCCAGGCCCGGCGCCGGGCCGCGCGGTCCATCCTCCGCCCCCGGGAACCGGGCCGGGCCGGCCGGAGCGGGGAAGGTTCCGCCAAGACCATCGGGCGTCTCCACGAAGCAGCCGGCCGCCGCCGCCTGCGGATCGCCCACCAGGTCGCGCGGCGTCTGCCAGGGCGCCCAGGTGAGGTCGCCGGCGTCGAGGGCCGCGGCGGCCTGGGCGTAGTCCATGGCCCCGAACGCCTCGTCCAGGATGTCGACCAGGGTCCCGCCGTGCTCGCGGCGCAGGCGGGCGCAGGCGAAGCGCGGGTCCTCGGTCAGGTCCGGACGGCCGACGGCGGCGGCGATCCGCGCCCAGTCGGTCGAGCCCTGGCGGACCAGCAGGCAGATCCAGCGGCCGTCCCGGGTCTGGAAGAAGTTGGCCAGGGGCTGCACCGCCTCGCGCCGCCCCCGCGTCGAGGCCAGTTTCCCGAACCGCAGCTGGATGGCCATGTCCGAGCCGATCGCATAGACGCCGGTGCGCAGCAGCGAGGTCTCGACCAGCCGGCCCACGCCGGTGCGCTGGCGTTCGTGGATCGCGGCGAGGATCGCCGCCACTGTCGCCAGGGACGTCACGTGGTCGCCCATGCCGGTGCGGATCGGAAAGGGCTCGGCGCCCTTGGGGGCGGTGATCGCGCCCACCCCGGCCCGCGACCAGAAGGCCGCCACGTCCATTCCCGGCCGGTCGGCGTCGGGGCCCTCCAGGCCGTAGCCGGTCAGGCTGCAATAGATCAGGCGCGGATTGACCGCCTTCAGGCTGTCGTAGTCCAGCCCGGCGCGCGCCAGACCGGCGGGGCGGACATTGGTCAGGAAGACGTCGGCGCTCCTGGCCAGGGCCTTGGCGGCGTCGCGGCCGGCGTCGGTGCGGATGTCCAGCACGACGGAGCGCTTGCCGCGGTTGTCGAGCTCGAAGACCGGGTTGGCGGCCTGGTCGGACCCGATGGTGTCGAAGAAGCCGCGCATCGGATCGCCGTCGGGCGACTCGATCTTGATCACGTCGGCGCCCCAGTCGGCCATGATCCCGGCTGCGCCCGGGGCGGCGATGTAGGTGGCCAATTCGATGACCCGCAGATCGCGCAGCATCCCGTCCTCCCGCTTTTGGTCGTTGCGGGGACTGTGGACGATCCAAACGGTTGTTGGGAAGGGCTTTAGGCGACGGCGCTCTGGCCGGCGCCGAGCGTCTTGCGGTCCAGGGCCGCCATGTCGGCCACGGCCCGGGCCACGGCCGCAACGCTGACCGGCTTGCGCAGCACGGTGTCGGCGCCGGCGTCCAGGCACTCGCGGGCCTCGTCGGCGTCGCCGCCGATCACCGCCACGATCGCCACGTCGTGGTTGCCGCCGTCCAGGGCGCGCAGGGCGGCGGCGGTCTGCGGGCCGTCCATGATCGGCATCCGGCCGTCCAGCATCACCAGGTCGAAGTCGCAGATCCGGGCCAGGTCCAGGGCGCGGCGGCCGTTCTGGGCATGGACCACCTGGTGGCCCAGCTGTTCGAGGATGGCGCGCAGCATGGCGGCGTTCAGGGCGTCGTCCTCGGCGACCAGGATCCGCAGGTTGCGCGGCGGGGCGCCCGCGGCCTCGACCGGCTGGGGCGTCTCGCCGTCGGCGGGCTCGACGGCGCACGGGGCGTTCTCGTCGAACGGCAGGAGCAGGGTGAAGCAGCTGCCGACCCCGACGGCGCTGGTCGCCTCCAGGGCCCCGCCCATCAGCCGGGCCAGCTGGCGCGACAGCGACAGGCCCAGGCCCGCGCCGTTGACGCCCGCGCCGGTGCGCTCGACGCGCTGGAACGCCTGGAAGGCCTGGTCCATCTCGCCGGGCGACAGGCCAGGGCCTGTGTCGGCCACCGCGATGGCGATCTGGTCGTCGCGCCGTTCGACCCGCACCTCGATCCGGCCGCGTACGGTGTACTTGACGGCGTTGCCGACGATGTTGGCGATGATCTGCCGCGTGCGCAGGGGATCGCCGATCGTCGCGCCCAGCTGGCGTTGCTCCAGGTCGGGCTCGACGTGCACGGCCAGCTCCAGCCCCTTGGCCAAGGCGTGCGGCCGGTCCAGCAGCACCAGGTCGCGGACCAGGCGGACGGGCTCGAAGGCCACGCTGTCGACCGCCAGGCGGCCCGACTCGGCGGTCTCGGAGTCCAGGGTGGCGTTCAGCACGGCGACCAGGTCCTGGGCCGCGTCGAGGGCGGCGTTCAGCTGTTCCCGGGACGGCGCCGCGCGTCCGCCCTTGCCGGCGGCCGCGGCCAGCACGTGGGTCACGCCGGTCAGGCCGTTGCGGATCTCGTGGCTGAGGGTGGCGACGATGTCGGACTTGGAGCGCGCCGCCCGCTCGGCGGCCTCCAGCACGGTCAGCCGTTCCTCCAGCAGGGCCTCGTGGGCCAGGGCCAGGGCGTGTTGGCGGCGCAGCATGCGGTTGAGCACCAGCGACAGGGCCATGGCCAGGGCGATCGCCCCGAAGGCCATGACGCCGGCCTGTTCGCTCTGCGGACGCGAGAACAGCAGGTACAGCGGCCCGGCCGCCGCCACCGGCGCCGTCAGCAGCAGGGCCAGCAGGCAGGGGGCGGCGAAGAAGATGCAGGTCACGGCCGCGCCGGCCGACAGCAGCAGCAGGGGCTCGCGCACCCCGCCCGCCCCGTCGGCGAAGGCGGCCATTTGACACACCGCCACGGCCCAGAGCAGGCCCGACGCCAGTTGCACCCGCATCCGGCGGTCAAGGTCCCGGGCCGCGTCGGTGCGCAGCCAGGCGACCACCCCGTAGAAGGCGCCCCAGTTGATCGCGAACACCGCGAAGCTGATCGCCATCCAGCCGGCGTTCTGGGCGAAAGAGCCGGCCCAGACATAGACCGGCAGGCCGACGGCGAACACGGCCAGCGCATAGGGCAGCAGGGCGGTCTGGGCGTCGAGCGCCAGGCGGGCGTCGGCGCCGCCGTCCGCGGGGGTGTTTTGTCGGCGCTCGGCGAACAAGGACTGATTCCTCGACTGGTGAGGTCAGACCCTAGGCGGTCGCGGTTTGCGCCGCGTTACGGCTTATCGTTAACGACCACGGCTTTGAGGGCAAACAATCGTTAAGCATGACGGGCGATGATCCGACTCCCCGCCGATCCCTGAGGGGGAGACCCATGGCCACCACCCGCGCCGCCCTGACCGAACACGACATCCGCATGCTGGTGAAGGGCGCCACGCCCGACGAGCGCGCCCTGGCCGCCCACAAGCTGTGCCGGAGCATCGACCGAGCCGACCTGGACGACGAGCAGCGCGCCTTGGCCGCTGAAATCCTGCGCGTGATGGCCGCCGACGCCGCCGAGCTGGTCCGTCGCGCCTTGGCCGTGACCCTGCGCAATTCGCCGACTCTGCCGGCCGACGTCGCCAACCGCCTGGCCCGCGACGTCGAGAGCGTGTCGCTGCCCGTGATCAGCGCCTCGCCGGTGTTCAGCGACGCCGACCTGGCCGAGATCGTCCGCCTGGGCGGCCCGGTGCGCCAGCTGGCCGTGGCCAAGCGTCCTCGGCTGTCGGGCAAGGTCGCGGCCTTGCTGGTCGAACAGGGGGGCGAGGAGGTGGTCGCCGCCGTCTGCGCCAACGACAACGCCCGGCTGTCGGAAGCCGCCCTGCAGCGGGCCCTGGAACGGTTCGCCCGCTCCGAGACGGTGCTGTCCGCGGTCGCCTACCGTTCGGCCCTGCCGCTGTCGGTGACCGAGCGCCTGATCGACATGGTCGGCGAACAACTGCGCGACCATATCCTGGCGACCCACCCGCTGTCGGCCGAACGGACCTTGGAGCTGATCCTCGGCGCCACCGAGCGGGCGACGATCGACCTGGTCGACCAGGCCGGCCGCGCCGTCGACGCCAAGGCCTTCGCCGCCCACCTGGCCAGCGTCGGTCGGCTGACGCCGTCGCTGCTGCTGCGCGCCCTAGCCCATGGTCACATGACCTTCTTCGAGTGGGGCGTGGCCGAACTGGCCGGCGTGCCGCATCACCGCACCTGGCTGATGATCCATGACGCCGGGACCCTGGGCCTGAAGGCGATCTGCGAGCGGGCCGGGCTGCCGCCCCGCCTGTTCCCGGCCCTGCGCGCTGGGGTCGACGCCTTCCACGCCCTGGAATACGACGGCCGCCCCGGCGACCGCGAACGCTTCCAGGAGCACATGATCCAGCGCTTCCTGACCGCCTCGCCGGCGGTGTCGCGCGAGGACGCCGACTACCTGCTGGATCGGGCCGACCGGCTGCATGAACAGGCGAAGACGGCGGCCGCGGGGTAGGGGCGAACGCCCGTTCGAAAACCCTGGGCGCCGCGCGGCTTCTGCGCCAACCTCGTTCGATGACCGACCCCATCCGCCCCGCCGCCACCATCCTGCTGCTGCGCGACCAGCCCGGTTTCGAGGTGCTGATGGTCGAGCGCCATCACCAGATCGACTTCGCGGCCGGCGCCCTGGTCTTTCCCGGCGGCAAGACCCACGCCGGCGACCACGACCCGGCCTGGGCCGACCACGCCACCGGCTGGGACAGCGTCGGCGAGGACGGCGCGCCGCTGCGCATCGCCGCCATTCGCGAGGCCTATGAGGAGGCCGGCGTGCTGCTGGCCCGCGACGCGGCCGGCCGGATCTACGCCGGCGAGGCGGCGATCGACGTGCGGGCGGCGGTGGCCGACGACCGCCTGGCTTTTCTCGACGTGGTCCGCGACCTGGGCCTGAGGCTGGACCTGGCGGCCCTGACCATTTTCGCCCGCTGGATCACCCCGCCGCTGACGGCCAAGCGCTTCGACACCTGGTTCTACGTCGCCCACGCCCCCCTGGCCCAGCTGGCCGTCTGCGACGGTCGCGAGGCGGTGGACGCCGAATGGATCGCGCCGCGCGAGGCCCTGGACCTGGCCGCCTCGGGGCAGCGCAAGGTGATCTTCCCCACCCGCATGAACCTTCAGCTGTTGGCGGAAAGCGCCGACGCGGCGGCGGCCATCGAGACGGCGCGCGGGCGGCCCCTGGTCACGGTCGAGCCGTGGGTCGACGGCCCGTCGCTGCGGATCCAGCCTGACGCCGGCTATGGCGTCGTGGCCGAGCCGTTGTCGGCGCTGTAAGGCGGGGCGGACCGCTTCAAGGGGGCAGGGGATCAGACTTGGCGCAGGCGTCGAGGAGGCTCCCCGGCGGCTGATCCCGCCCTTCATCAGCTTCACGGGACGACCCAGCATCGCCGGCTTCAGCGCGGCGCGATCGGCGCCGTTGCGTGCGGGCCGGCGCAATAGACCACGAACAGCGTACCGGCCGACCAGCAGCCACTCACGACGGCAGGCGATCGCAGCCATTTTATGCCTCAAAAATGTCTGAGTAATCACCCGTGCACCTGATGGCGATTGGTGGGGAGAGGGCGGATAGCTGACCTATCAAAGGGGCAAGGCTCATTCGAGGTCCAGATACGCCGCCACTTCACCCAGCAATCAGAGCGCCGGTCATGGTGTAAATTGTCTGACAAAAATGAGCGCGCGTCTTGTCGAGGTCGCCTTGGTTGCGGTACCAAGGCGTAAACGGGGAAGCGTCATGCGGCATGAATCGAAATCGCGCGGAATTGTCATTTCTACGCCTGCTCGGCTCCTGAGCTGGCTTGCCCGCAGCGTCCTGCTGCCGTGCATCGCCCTGCCTGGCGGCTTGCTGGCCGCCGAACCCGCGCCGGGCAGCAACCCGCTGCTGCGCGACGTCTTCACCGCCGACCCCGCGCCGCTGGTGGTGGGCGACACCGCCTATCTCTACGTCGGTCATGACGAGGCGAAGGGCGACGAATTCTTCCGCATGAACGATTGGCGCGTCTATTCCTCGCGCGACCTCAAGCACTGGACGTCGCATGGCGCCATCATGAAGCCGACCGACTTCCGCTGGGCGGTGGGCGAGGCCTGGGCGGCGCAGACGGTGCAGCGCAACGGACGCTTCTACTTCTACGCCACCGTGACCCACGACAACAGCCACCCGGGCCGGGCCATCGGCGTGGCGGTGGCCGACAATCCGTTGGGCCCCTTCAAGGATGCGCGCGGCTCGGCGTTGATCACCGACGCCTCGACGCCCGGCCCCTACGGCTGGGACGACATCGATCCCACCGTCCTGGTCGACGACGACGGCACGGCCTGGCTAGCCTGGGGCAACCCGGTGCTCCACATGGCGCGGCTCAAGCCCAACATGACGGAGTTGGACGGGCCCATCGAGACGATCGCCCAGCCCAACTACACCGAGGGGCCGTGGCTGTCCAAGCGCAAGGGCCTTTACTACCTGACCTATGCGGCGATGGCCCACCAGGGCGAGTGGGAGCACCTGGCCTACGCCACGGCGCCCAACCCGCGCGGGCCATGGACCTATGGCGGCCTCATCACCGGCCCGGCCAAGAACAGCTTCACCATCCATCCCGGCCTGCTCGACTTCAAGGGCCGGTCCTATCTGATCTACCACAATGGCGCGCTGACCCTGGCCGACGGCCAGACCGGCGCCACCCAACGCCGCAGCGTCACCATCGAGTACCTGCATTACGGCGCCGACGGCCGCATCCTGCCGATCACACAGACCGGGGCCGGCATCAGCGTGCCGCCCCCGCCCGCCGCGCCCGCGCCGACCATCGATTACGGCCGCTCGGACCCCGCCGTGCGCGTGCGGCAGTTCGCCCAGGGCTATCCGACCGCCTGGCCCGGCGCGCCGGCGCTGGCGTCGGTGGCCGACCCCTTCAACCAGGCGCCGGAGCCCGTGGGCTTCAACCGCGACGGCGGTCTCAATCACATCGCCCAGACCTTCGTGCCGGCCGCCGACATCACCCTTGCGCGTATCAGCCTCTACGCGGGCGACGGCCTCGGCACCGGTGACGGGCGGTCGCTGCGGCTGTCGCTGCGAGACCTGGGCGATGTGGAGGGCGTCGACGGCGGAACTGAACTGCTCGGCGCCCCGGGCGGCCTGGCCGTCGCCTACCAGCCCCAGGGGGCGGGCCTGCTGAGCTTCGAGCTGGCCGCCGCCAAGCCGGTCCTGCTGAAGGCGGGGCGGCGCTATGTGCTGGAGCTGAGCGGCGAGCGCAAGGCGCTCACGATCTACCCGCGCGCCAGTCGCAGCGACGTCTATGCCGCCGGCGCCGCGTTCGGGGACGGCCAGCCGCTCAAGGACAAGTCCGGCGCGTCGATAGACTTCGCCTTCGCCCTCTACGGGCGCTGAGACGGCCACGCGCCGTCAGCGCTTGGCGGCCTCGCAAATTCACTTCGGAGGCAAAATATGGGCAAGCATCCTGGAAGCCTGAGTCGCCGGATTTTTTCCATGATGGCGGTCGTCCTGGCCTCGGTCGCGTCTCACGCCGTTGCGGCGGACCCATCGGCAAAGGCAGCTCCCGCCCACAATCCCCTTATCTGGGCCGATGTTCCGGACATCGCGATCATCCGGGTAGGAAAAACCTACTACATGAGCAGCACGACGATGCACATGAGCCCGGGCCTGCCGATCATGAAGTCGACGGACCTGGTCAACTGGCGGATGGCGTCCTACGCCTATGATACCCTGGCCGACAACGACGCCCTCAGCCTCAAGAACGGCAAGAACGCCTACGGTGAAGGCTCCTGGGCCAGCAGCCTGCGATACCACGACGGCCTGTTCCATGCCTCGACCTTCTCGGCCAATACGGGACGTACCCACATCTACACCACGCGTGATCCGGAGCGCGGTCCGTGGAAAGAGACGAGTTTCGAGCCCTCGCTGGGGGACCACAGCCTGTTCTTCGACGATGACGGCCGCGTCTACATGGTTTTCGGAGGCGGGCGCATCACGCTTGTCGAGCTGAAGCCCGATCTCTCCGGAATCAAGCCCGGCGGCGTGAACAAGGTCATCGTCGATAACGTGAACGCCGTCTTCGGCGCCGACCAGGGCGGGCTCAAGGGCGAGGGCTCGCAGCTTTTCAAAGCCAACGGCCGCTACTACCTCGTCAACATCGCCTCGCCGGGCAGCCGCTGGGCGCGCAGTGTCATCATCCACCGCGCCGACGCAATCGACGGTCCCTACGAGGGTCGCCTCGCGCTCGATGATCGCGGTATCGCCCAGGGCGGTCTCATCGATACCCCGGAAGGCAAGTGGTATGCCTATCTTTTCAAGGACAACGGCTCTGTCGGTCGCATCCCATACCTCGTGCCCGTGACTTGGAAGGACGGCTGGCCCGTGCTCGGCCAGGACGGCAAGGTTCCGATGACGCTCGACATCCCCGCCGGCGGACAGGGCGTCTCCGGCGCATCCGGCATCGTCGCCTCCGACGAATTCGACCGCCGGCCCGGCGCCCCCAAGCTGCCGCTCGCCTGGCAATGGAATCACAATCCCGAGCCTGACGACTGGTCGCTCACCAAGCGTCCCGGCTATCTGAGCTTCGTCACCAACCGGGTGGTTTCCACGCTGACCGAGGCTCCCAACACCCTCACGCAGCGCACCTTTGGACCTGGCAGTTCCGCCACCACCAGCATCGACGTGAGCGGCATGAAAGACGGCGACTGGGCCGGCCTGGCCGCTTTTCAGAAACGCTATGGTTTTGTTGGCGTCAAAATGAGCGAGGGCGCGAAATCTCTCGTCATGGTGAGCGCCGACTCCGACCATCCCGAGGAGATCGCCTCCATTCCCCTCTCTGGCAAAACCGTTTACCTGAAGGTCGAATGCGAATTCGAGCCCGCGCCTGAGGTCGCCCGCTTCTCCTACAGTCTCGACGGCAAATCCTGGACCCCCATTGGCCGTCCCTCGCGGCTGACCTACACCTTCCCGCACTTCATGGGTTATCGCTTCGCCCTCTTCTATTATTCAACCAAGACCGCCGGCGGTCGTGTTGACTTTGACTACTACCGGATCGAGGCAAGCGGCAGCCCCCGTTGACTTCGCCCGCCGACGAGAGGCGCCCCCTAGGCGCGTTTGTCGTCGGGATAGTGGCTTGGCTGGGTCTGCTGAGCTTCGAGCTGGCCACCGCCAGGCCGGTCCTGCTGAAGGCTGGCGGCGCCGCTATGTGCTGGAGCTGAGGGCGAGCGCCAGGCGCTCACGGTCTACCTGCGCGCCAGCCGAGGCGACGTTTATGCCGCCGGCGCCGCGCTCGGGGCCGGCCAGCCGCTCAAGGACAAGTCCGGCGCCGCCATTGACCTCGGCTTCGCCCTCTACGGCAGGCCCTGATTCAACACGGCCTTGAAAGCCGATCCGCCTTAAGACGCCGGCAGCTTCGCGCCCGTCTCGCCGACCCAGTCGACGATCTCCGATAGCGCCTGGCCGACGGCCTGGTCGTAGGCCGGGATGATGGCCGACAGGCGGTTGTCGGCGGCCTTGACCCGGGCGACGAACACCTTGTCGCCCAGCAGGGCGCGGTCGTTGCTGCGGGTGGTGACGGCGCGGATCTCGACCAGCACATCGGGCGCGGCCTTGGGGCCGTCCACATAGTCGGTCTCGAACGAGCGGACCTCCAGGCGCAAGGCCATGGACGCCTTCAGGGCCTCGCCCCGGGTGACCAGCCGCGCCGGGCTGGCGTCGGATTCGAAGGCCCGGGCCACCGCCTCGTCGAACAGCACGATGGCCGGCGACACCCAGCGGGCGTCGGCGATGTAGGCGGCCTCGCCGTTGGTCACCGACAGCAGGCGGTCGCTCATGGCGGCGCGGGTGAAGACGGTCGGCGTCTTGTAGACCCCGAAGCTCTTGTCGCTGGCCGGCCGCGAGCTTTCGGCCGCGGCGTGGCCGAAGCGGTAGAGGCCGGCGGGCTCGCTCTTCGGGAACAGGCTGATGCAGCCGGTCAGGGCCACGGCGGCGGCGGCCAACGCCAGCGACCGCAGGGGGATGCGCAGGGGGCTGATCACGGCTTGACCTCCAGTTCCTTGGCCGGCGCCTTGCCGACCAGGGCGCGCGGGTTCTGTTCGACTTCGCTGACCAGCCGGTCCAGGGACTCGGCGGCTGACTGCAGGGTGACGACGGCCGACGACAGCTGCGGCAGGCCTGTGGTGGCGAAGTCGCTGGTCGGGCCTTCCAGCTTGCCGACCATGCCGCGCACGTCCTTGGCGGTGGCCTTCAGCTCGTCGGCGGCGTCGCCCAGGTTCTTCAGGGTGCGCTTGGCGTCGCCGTTGGCCAGGCCGTTGACCGAGTCCGACAGCTGGCCGATCTTCGTCGACGTGGCCTCGATGCTCTGCAGGGCGTTCTGGGCGTCGGCGATGATCGCCTTGCGCTCGCGCAGCTCGGCGGTGACCGACCGGACGTCCTTGAGCGAGGCGCTGAAGGTCTTGACGTTGTCGTCCGACAGCACGCGGTTGACGCGGTCCAGGGCCTCGATGGTGCGGGTCAGCACCGTGCCGCCGCCTTCCAGCAGGTCGGACAGGGCGCTGCGCTGGCTGCGGATCACCGGCACCTCGCCGCTCCTGACCGTGCTCTTCAGCAGCGGCTTGGACGGCGCGCCGGCGGTGATCTGCACGTAGTTGACGCCGGTGATGCCCTGGGGCTCCAGGGTGGCGAAGCTGTCGGTCTTGATCGGCACGTCCGAGGTGACGCGCACGCGGGCGATGACGCGGTTGGGGTCGGACTTGTCCAGGGCGATCTTGGTGACCTCGCCGACCTTGATGCCGTTGAAGTGCACCTCGCCGCCGTCCGACAGGCCGCGCACGGGGCCGACGAACAGCACGTCGTACAGGTCGTATTCCTGGTTGAAGCTCAGCTTGGCCAGCCAGACGGCGAAGACCAGCAGACCCATGAACAGGATCAGCGTGGCCGCGCCGACCAGGGCGTAGTTGGCGTTTCTTTCCATCAGCTCGTCCTCGGTGCGGTCTGGGGAGTCGCCTGGCCGGCGGCCGCGCGGCCGCGCGGTCCCATGAAGTAGTCCTGGATCCACGGGTGGTCGTTCTTCTCCAGCTCCTGGACGGAGCCGGTGGCGACCACCTTCTTGTCGGCGATCACCGCGATGCGGTCGGTGATCTCGTAGAGGGTGTCCAGGTCGTGGGTGATCATGAACACCGTCAGGTCCAGGCTGTCGGACAGGTCCTTGATCAGGGTGTCGAAGGCCGCGGCGCTGATCGGGTCCAGGCCCGCGGTGGGCTCGTCCAGGAACAGCAGTTCGGGGTCCATGGCCAGGGCGCGGGCCAGGCCGGCGCGCTTGCGCATGCCGCCCGACAGCTCGGCGGGCTTGAGGTTGCCGGCCCGGGCGGGCAGGCCGACCAGGGCGATCTTCAGGTCGGCCAGGTGCTCGATCTCGCCCTTGGGCAGGCGGGTGTGCTCGTGCAGCGGCGCGGCGACGTTCTCGCGCACGGTCAGGTTCGAGAACAGCGCCCCCTGCTGGAACAGCACGCCCCAGCGGCGCTCGATGACGTTCCAGCGGCGGCGCGAGGCGTCGGCCATGTCCTGGCCGAACAGCTTGACCGAGCCGCCGTCGGGAATCTTCAGGCCGATGATGGTGTTGAGCAGCACCGACTTGCCGGCCCCCGAGCCGCCGACGACGCCCAGCACCTCGCCGCGCTCGGCCGTCAGGTCCAGGCCGTCGTGGATGACGTTGTCGCCGAACCGCGAGACCAGGCCCGTGACCCGGATCGGCGGGGCTTCGGCGGTCGAGGGGGCCTCGTCCCCGACCGGCCGCGGGGGGGCGGTCAGGTCCTTGGACCGGCCCTTCGGCGGCTGGGCCGGGCTCACAGGTTCAGCTCCATGTAGATCAGGGCGAAGACCGCATCGATGGCGATGATCGCGAAGATGGCGTGGACGACGGCGGCGGTGACGCGCCGGCCCAGGGACTCGACGTCGTTGCCGACCTCCATGCCCTGGCGGCAGCCGATGGCGGCGATGACCATGGCCATGACCGGGGCCTTCGACAGGCCGATCCAGAAGTGCTGCACGCCGATCGAGTCCTGCATGCGCTGCAGGAAGAAGGTCGGCGACAGATCCAGCGCCGCCCAGGTCACCAACATGCCGCCGGCCAGGCCCGCCAGGGTGGCCACGAAGGTCAGCAGGGGGATGGTGATCAGCAGGGCCGCGAAGCGCGGCAGGACCAGGGCCTCGTAGGGGTCGACCCCCATCACCTGCATGGCGTCGATCTCCTGGTTCATCTTCATCGAGCCGATCTCGGCCGCGAAGCTGGAGGCCGAGCGGCCGGCCAGCAGGATGGCGGTGATCAGGATGTTGAACTCGCGCAGCACCGACACGCCGATCAGCTCGACGGCGAACACCTGGGCCCCAAACTGCGTCAGCAGGTTGGCGCCCAGCAGGGCGACGACCGCGCCGATGAAGAAGGTGGTGACGGCCACGATCGGGATGGCGTCCAGGCCGGCGCGCTCGGCCAGGGACACCACCGGCGCCCAGCGGATCCGGCTGGGCTTGGCGATGCAGCGGCCGATGGCGACCAGCAGGTGTCCGAGGAAGGCCAGGGTGCCGTAGAGGTCGCCGCCCAGGCCGTAGACGCCGCGGCCGATGCGCTCCAGCAGGGCCAGGAAGCCCTTGCGCGGCGGCGCGGCCTCGGGCTCGACCTGGATGGCGTCGTCGACCAGTTGCAGCAGGCGCAAAGTGCGCGGACTGGCCTTGATCCGGCCCGTGTCGAGCCGGCCGTCGGCGGCGCGGAGGATGGCGTAGGCGCCGGCCGTGTCGCAGCGGCTGATGTCGCTGAGGTCCAGGTTGACGGCCTGGGAACCCTCCATCGCCTGGACCAGGCGCTCGCCGGCGTCGACCATGCCGCGCGCGGTCCAGTCCCCCGAGAGCACGGCGGTCTTGTGACCGGCGGTCTCCTTGAGGGTGAAATCAGCCGGAGCGCCCATGAAGTCCCGTCGGTCCCTGTCATCCGCCGTCGAACTTACCAAGACGCTCGACCAAGCCCAAACGTGCCAAGGCCAGGCTTGTTGCAACGCTTTACTGCACTAGGAATAGGCGGGTGCGCCGCATCGCGCCAGCGGCCTTCTGGACCTATGTTCAGGAATAGGGCGAATGCGCGGAGCTTTGTCGCTAAAGGTGCGTTGTATGGCCTGCAACGGGGGCGTTGCTCTAAAAGGCCTGAATGTTCTCCAGCCCGCTAAACCGCCGCGCCGCGCTCGGCCGGCTTTCGCTGTCCGCCGTCCTGGCCCTGGCGCCGCGCATGGCCGCCGCCCAGACCCCCGCGGTCCAGGGTTCCGCCGCCGTCGATGACGCCGGCCAGCCGTTCTCCGTCGAGGGACTGCGCGACAAGGCCCGCGCCCTGGCCGCCGCGCCCTACGCCAAGCCGCCGGCGCCGCCGACGATGACGGGCCTGTCCTACGATGACTATTTCCGCATCCGCTTCCGCTCGGAAGCCGACCTGTGGAAGGACGGCCCGACGGCCTTCCGGGCCGAGTTCTTTCCGCCGGCCTGGCTGTATCCGCGCCCGCTGCCGATCTACGAGATCGCCGCCGGCCTGGCGCGGCCGATCGCCTTCGACCCGGCGATGTTCGAGATCCCGGGCGAGCACGCCGACGTCGCCAAGGCCTGGAACGGCTTTTCGGGCTTCCGGCTGCTGTGGCCGCTGAACGAGCCCGGCAAGCTGGACGAGGTGGCCGTGTTCCAGGGCGCCAGCTATTTCCGCAGCCTGGGCCGCGGCCAGCGCTACGGCCTGTCGGCGCGCGGCCTGGCCATCGGGGCCGGCGAGCCGAACGAGGAGTTCCCCGACTTCACCGCCTTCTGGCTGGAGCGCCCGCCCGGCGCCGGTTCGGCGGCCGACAGCGAGACGGTGGTCGTCCACGCCCTGATGGACAGCCCCAGCTGCACCGGCGTCTACAGCTTCACGATCCGCCCGGGCGATGACGTGGTCTTCGACGTCGCCGCCAGCGTTTTTCCCCGCGCCGACATGACCAAGGCCGGCGTGGCGGCGATGAGCAGCATGTTCCTGTTCAATGTCGCCGACCCGTCGCCGGTCCCGGACTATCGCACCGCCGTGCACGACAGCGACGGCCTGGCGATCTGGAACGGGCAGGGCGAGCACATCTGGCGGCCGTTGCAGAACCCCAGGGCCCATCGCATCAGCAGCTTCCTAGACAAAGACCCCAAGGGTTTCGGCCTGGTGCAGCGGGCGCGGGCCCTGGAGGACTTCGGCGACCTGCAGGCCCGCTACGACCTGCGCCCCAGCCTGTGGGTCGAGCCCCTGGACGCCTGGGGCGAGGGCGCGGTGCATCTGGCCGAACTGGCCACCACCAAGGAGACCGACGACAACATCGCCGTCTTCTGGCGGCCCAAGGCGCCCTGGGCGGCCGGGTCGCAGGTCGACCTGCGCTATCGCCTGCACTGGGGCCAGGAGCGCTTCGCCAGCCCAGACGCCCGCGTGTTCCGCACCCGCACGGGGGCCGACGCCCAGGCCGGCCTGCGGCTGTTCACCGTCGACCTGCAGGGCGGGGCCCTGGCCGAGGGTCTGGACGGCGTGACCCTGGATCTTCAGGCCCAGGGCGGCGAGATCGCCTGGCGCGACCTGTCGCCCTATCCGGACGAGGCGGCGGCCCGCGTGGCGTTCGGCGTGCGGCCCAAGGCCGCCGACATCGACCTGTCGCTGCGCCTGACCCGGGGCGACCAGGTGATCTCCGAGACCTGGCGGTACCTCTGGACGGCGTAGGGCGCCGCAAGGCGGGCGCCCTTTAAGCGCGCGTATCGGAATTATTCTCCTATTGCGAGTATTCGGTCTCCGTCTTAACGTGGGCGTGCGTTAGGGCCATGGAGGGCGGAACATGCGGGCGTCGGTCATCGGTAAGGTGGGAGCCGCGGTCGCGCTGCTCGTCGGCCTGGGCGTAGCCTGGGAGGGCGGCGCCTTCACCCAGAGCGTCACGGGCATCTTCCCCATGGGGCACGAGTGGTTGACCCGCATGGCGGCGATCGAGGTGCTCGGCGTTTCGCCGGTCACGCCCCCGGACGTGCCCGACCCCAACGACCCGCGGATCGGCTGGCGCGTGGGGAAGGGCCTGGCCTGGAACACCACCCTGACCACGCCCGGCGCGCAGGACGAGGCGAGGCGCATCAAGGCCCAGCCCTCCGGCGACACCCGTTACGCCCCGCGCTACAAGCCCGTGCTGGACGCTATCATCGGCGAGCGCTGGGTCGACCTGGGCGGCTACAGCGTCGCCCAGTCGAAGAAGTGCTGGGACGCCGTGGCCCAGGAACCGGCCGACATCCAGTACGACCACTTCATGCGCCGCTATGACGACGCCGGCGGCCAGGGCGGGGTGAACGCCGCCAGGCGCTCGCAGGAACGTTTCGTCGCCTATTTCGTCGCCGCCGCCACGGCCCCGAAGACGACGATCTCGGTCTATGACGGCGGGGTCACCGCTTCCGCGGTCTCGGTCGACAAGAACTATTTCCTGTTCGGACGCGCCGCGCACCTGTTCGAGGACTCGTTCAGCTCCGAGCACACCGTCCGCATCCCCGACGACAACTTCGTCAAGGTCCGGCAGGTCAAGAGCTATCTCTGCGCGCTGGGATCCGAACAGCACAGCCACGCGATCTCGGCGATCCTGGACTATTCGAGCGGCGACGTGATCTGGAAGAGCACGATCGACGGCCGGCTCAACCCCAGCTGGAACGCCTACAAGGCCAGCAACATGAAGCCGGTGGCCCTGGTGGCGGCCGAGGCGACCAAGGACCTTTGGGCCGCCTTCGTCCGCACCATGGGCCTGCCGCCGGGCCAGCGCGAAGCCGCCGCCCGGGCCGAGGCCAACACCCTGGTCGACCATTGGCTGAGCTTCGACGAGAAGGAGATGCTGACCTGGTACGACGACCCGGCCCGCCGCGACGCCACCTATGTCCTGGCCGCGGGGCAGACCGGCAAGGGCAAGACCCAGGCCCAGTGCATGGCCGGCCTGGACGTGGGCACGACCGACCAGCAGACCCGCGTCCGCGAGCTGGAGGCCACCCAGCGCCAGTGCCTCTACAACGCCATTCCGTGGTCAGGCTATTCGGACCAGTTCGATCCGCAGCTGCACATCTGGTATTCCTGGCGCTGGCGCAACGGGCCGTTGGGGGCGATGAGCAATCCCCCGGCCGGCTGGCGGATTCCCACCCAGGCCGCCGACACCGGAACGCGGGTTCGCATCAAGAGCCTGGCCAACCAGAAGTACATGATCGCCCCGGACGGGATCGTCCCGGACTCCCTGATCTACAATCGCGCCGGGACGCCGCTCGACTTCGTGGTGGTCGGACCACAGAACCGGGCGATGTTCCGCTCGACCGTCGACCCGCTCCTGTTCCTCGACTACCGGGCCGCGACTGGCGCGGTGAAGCTGTACGCCCCCGGCGTGAGCGAGCCGGCGAGCTACGACCTCAAGCCCGCTGGCCAGGGGCGATCGATCCGCAGCACCTACTGGAACCAGTATATCTGGCTGTCCGGCGACGAGCCCTATCTGACGCGGTCGGGCAACCCCAAGAACCTGAACGCGCAGTGGAGCATCGAAGGGCTGCCATAGGCGGGCTTCGAGCGCCGGTCGGCGTACCGACTGGAGCTGGCGGGCTTCTACCCGCCGGCTGCGCTCGGGACGCCTCGGCGGCCAAGACCCGCGACAGCCATCGCCCGAGCCCTTAAGGGCCGCGGATTTCAAGCGTCGGTTAACCAAATCCGGTCACCCCTCTGGGCCTTGTGGATTTCGGGACTCGGGGCAGTGGCATGAGCGTCAACCAGCAACTCGACCAGCGCATGGCCTTCATGCGCTTCGACCACCGCTCGCGGGCGGCGCTGAAGGCGGCCAAGCCGATGGTCGACGGCGAGATCCAGGCCGCGCTCGACAGTTTCTACGATCAGGTCCGCGCCTATCCGGAGGTGCGCGAGCTGTTCGCCAGCCGGGCGCAGATGGACGCCGCCCAGGCCCGCCAGGGCGACCACTGGCGCAAGCTGGCCAGCGCCGAGTTCGGCCCCGACTACGCCGCGGGCGTGCAACGCGTCGGCCAGGCCCATGTCCGCGCCGGGCTGGAGCCGCGCTGGTACATCGGCGGCTACGCCCTGGTCGCCGAGCACCTGATCCGCGCTGTGCTGGCCAAGCGCACCAAGGGCGGCCTGTTCGGCGGCAAGGGCGAGGGCGAGATCGCCGACCAGGTCGTCGCCTTGCTCAAGGCCACCTTCCTGGACATGGACCTGGCGATCTCCAGCTATCTCGACATCCTGCAGGAAGAGCGCGAGCGGATGGCCGCCGAGCGCCAGGCCGCCGAGCAGCGCCAGGCCGCCGCCGTGGCCGCCGTGGGCCAGGCCCTGTCGCGGCTGGCGGCCGGCGACCTGTCGGCCCGGGTGGACGGCGCGCTGTCGCCCGAGTTCCTGAGTCTGAAGGCCGACTTCGACCACGCCGCCGCCGCCCTGGCCGACACCGTCAAGGCCGTCGAGCGCGCCACGTCCGGCATCCGTTCGGGCGTCGACGGCATCGCCCACGCCGCCGACGACCTGGCCCAGCGTACCGAGCACCAGGCCGCGACCCTGGAAGAGACCGCCGCCGCCGTCGAGCAGCTGACCGCGACGGTCGAGCGCACGGCCAAGAGCGCCAAGGCCGTCTCGGCCCAGGTCAGCGAGGCCGCCGCCGACGCCCAGCGCTCGGGGGCGATCGTCACCCGCGCCGCCGAGGCCATGACCCAGATCGAGACCTCCTCGGCCAAGGTCTCGCAGATCCTGGGCGTGATCGACGAGATCGCCTTCCAGACCAACCTGCTGGCGTTGAACGCCGGGGTCGAGGCCGCCCGCGCGGGCGATGCGGGCCGCGGCTTCGCGGTCGTCGCCCAGGAGGTGCGGGCCCTGGCCCAGCGCTCGGCGGACGCCGCCAAGGAGATCAAGACCCTGATCGCCGACTCCAGCCGGCAGGTGGGCGAGGGCGTCGACCTGGTCGGCCAGACCAACCAGGCCCTGCGCGGCATCGTCCAGAAGGTGGGCGTGATCGACACCCTGGTCGACGAGATCGCCGCCTCGGCCAACGAGCAGGCCTCGGCGCTGGGCCAGGTCAATGTGGCGGTCAACCAGCTGGATCAGGTGACCCAGCGCAACACGGCCATGGTCCAGCAGTCGACCGAGGCCACCCGCGCTCTGCGCGTGGAGGCCGCGGACCTGGCCAGCCATGTGAGCGGCTTCCGCACGGGCCCGGCGTCCGGCGACAACGCGGTGCATCAGGCCCGCGAACGCGTGGCGACCTTCGCCCGGTCCGGACGGTAGTCGCCGAGCACGGCCGGGGGACAGGCACATGCGCCTGTCCCCGTCGGCTGGAGGGCGCTATCAAGGCGGCATGGATCGTAGACGCAGAATCCTGATCGTCGGCGGCGGCGCGGCCGGATGGCTGACGGCCGCCTACCTGGCCAAGTCGCTGCGGGTCGCTGAACAGGCGCATCTGGAGATTACCCTGCTGGAATCGCCCGAGGTGGGCATCATCGGGGTCGGCGAGGCCACGTTCCCGACCATCCGCACGACCCTGCGGTTCCTGGGCGTCGACGAGGCCCGGTTCATCCGCGAGACCTCGGCCACCTTCAAGCAGGGCATCCGCTTCAACGACTGGGCCTGGGCGCCGCGGCAAGACGGCGAGCGCCACCAGTATTTCCATCCGTTCGAGGCTCCGTTCTCGACCGACGGCGCGAGTCTCGCGCCCTACTGGCTGCTGCAGAACGAGGCCACCCGCGCGCCGTTCGCCGAGGCCATGACCATCCAGGCGCGGGTCGCCGACGCCCAGCGCGCCCCCAAGCGCCCGCACGAGGGCAATTTCTCGGGCCCACTGAACTACGCCTACCATTTCGACGCCGCCAAGCTGGCCCAGGTTCTGGCCGAGCGGGCCCGCGAGCTGGGCGTGCGGCACCTGCAGGGGCGGCTGACGGAGGTCGAGCTGGACGCCACCGGGGCCATCGACCACGTTGTCTGCGCCGAGCATGGCCGGCTGGAGGCCGAGCTCTATATCGACTGCACGGGCTTCCACGCCGAGCTGATCGGCAAGGCGCTGAAGGCGCCGTTCAAGTCGGCGCGGCCGATCCTGTTCGCCGACCGCGCCCTGGCCTGCAAGGCGCCCTACGACCGTCCCGACGCCCCGATCCAGAGCTTCACGATCGCCACCGCCCACGAGGCCGGCTGGATCTGGGACATCGGGCTGAAGGACGCGCGCGGCGTCGGCTGCGTCTATTCCAGCGACCATATCGACGACGACCGGGCCGAGGCGATCCTGCGCGGCCATGTCGGCCACGATGTCGAGATCGCGCCGCGCGCCCTGGCGTTCGAGGCCGGCTACCGCACCAAGCAGTGGGTCAAGAACTGCGTGGCCGTGGGCCTGTCGGCGGGCTTCCTGGAACCGTTGGAATCGACCGGGGTGGTGCTGATCGAGGCCGCGGTGGCGATCATCGCCGAGCTGTTCCCGCACAACGGCCCGATCAGCGCCCCGGCCTTGCGTTTCAACGAGCTGATGACCGCCCGTTTCGACAACATCATCACCTTCCTGAAGCTGCACTACTGCCTGAGCCAGCGGACCGAGCCGTTCTGGCGCCAGAACGCCGACCCGGCCTCGACGCCCGAGCGGCTAGTCGATCTCCTGGAGCAGTGGCGCTGGCGCCCGCCCACCCGCTACGACTTCATCCTGGATCTGGAGACCTTCGCCTTCTTCAACTACCAGTACATCCTGTACGGCATGGGCTTCAAAACCGACCTGTCGCCGGGGCGCAGCGAGTTTCCGGACGTGGCGGGGGCCGAGAAGCTGTTCGCCAAGATCCGCAACTTCGGCGAACGGGCCACCCACGACCTGCCCAGCCACCGCGACCTGATCGCCCAGATCAACCGCTTCGGCTTCGACCGGTCGCTCGAGCCGGCCTGAGTGAACCGGAACGGGCGACACTAGGGTATTCCCCAGCTGTTTCTTCCCGGCGCGAGGGCGCAGGCTCTCGCCCTTCCGTGGAAGGAGCCCATCCATGTTGAGCGCGGACGGCGGCGGCTCGGTTACCGCCACATCCCATACCAACCAGGTCGACCACGGCCTCTCGGCCCAGATCGCCAGCCAGGTCGCGACCCAGGTCACGCCGCAGAGCGAGGCCCAGCGGGTCACCAGCCAGACCGACGACCGAGCCAAGGCCCAGGCCTTCGCCACGGCCTACAACGCCGCCCCCGCCGACCAGCGCGAGGCCCTGGTGCGGGAGGTATTCGCCAAGGACCCCGAGGCGCTGAACGGCTGGCTCAATCCCGAAAGCGTCAACACGCTGGTGAAGGACGGCTGGCTGACCGACAACGAACGCTCGGGCCTGGCCGAGGCGGTCGCGCTGGGGTTCAACAAGGGCGCCATTCCCGTGGAGCCGGGCCAGGCGGCCTATTCGATCACCACCAGCCTGGCCTTCGACCAGATCCCGGTCCAGAACGCCGGCCTGGCCCCTCACCAGGAGGTCGACGGCCTGCCCGCGGCCTACCAGTACGCCGACAACATCAACCAGTTCCTGGAGTTCTTCGGCTCCTCGCCCAGTCCCGAGGTCGCGCAGTTCCGGCAGAACTACGCCAACCATCTGATCGACACCTATGTCGAGAACCCCAAGCAGCAGAACTACGACGTCCGCGACGCCGCCGCCCATTTCGCGACCCAGATCCTGGCGGACCGCGCCGCGCCGCGCGAGCTGGCCTCGCAGGTCCTGTTCGACCGCTATGGCGCCAATCCCGACGGCTTCCGCGCCTTCGCCCAGTACGCCGCCCAGGGCGGGCTCTACACGTCTGAGGCCTATCTGCAGAACATTACCGAGATGTGGGGCGGCGACGAGCAGGCCAGCCGCTACGCCATCGACGATCCGGTGATCGCCCTGGCCCAGGCGGCCGACGGCTATCGCGGCAACGTGCCGACCCACCTGGTTCCACCCTTGGCCACCGAGGCCTCGGACTGGCTGGCCACGGAGCTGACCGGCCTGGTCGCCAACCCGCCCGAGCTGTCCAACACCCACGAGAGCCTGGCCACCACCGAACGCACTCAGGCGATCACCAGCGCGTTCATCACCCATTCCGACGCGGTGCTCGATCGCTTCACCAACCCCGACGTGGAGTCCGAGCACTACCGCGACACCGACATGAACCAGTGGCAGTACAATCTCGACACCTTCTCCGGCTTCCTGCAGAGGACGATGTTCGCGTCCGACGTGATCGGCGGGGCCGCGGTGCGCGACAAGGTGCTGGACTATATCGGCGACCAGCGCGCGATCGTCGAAAGCGGCGCCAACCCGGGCAACCTGTCCGAACAACGCATCGCCCTGCTCAGCGCCACCACGGTGGAAGCGGTGCGCAATATCCAGAGCGACATCGCCGCCGAGAAGGCCGAGCGCGAAGAGTTGATCGGCTTCACGGTCGACCTGGCCCTGACCGCCCTGCCTCTGCCCAGCAAGGCCAATGACGCGGTGACCGGCGCGTTGGGCCAGCTGTTCGGCGCGGGCCCGATCGGCACGGCGGTGAAGGACTTTTCGGGCCAGCTGGTGGACGCCGGCACGGGCCGCCTGACCGACGAGGCCAAGGCCTGGCTCACCGAGCACGCCACGCCGTCCGAGGCCCAGCTGCTGGACGCCTATACGGCGCAGGACGGCCTGACCGCGGCCACGGTGACCCTGTACGAGCAGCAGAGCCGCAATCCGGCGATCGGCCCCGAACTGGCCGACGACTACCAGGACATCGTCTCGGCCTACAACATCTACAACAACTGGGCCGACACCCGCTGAGCGACGCTGGGGACCGCGCAAAAAGGAGCCCTCGCTCCGGCGAGGGAGCGAGGGCAGGGAAGCGACCTTTGAAGCCGGATCAGGCGGCTTTGGCGATGGTTCCGTCGATGGCGTCCAGTTCGCCCGTTTCCCGGGCCTTCCGGCCGTAGACGACCTCGAACAGCGGGCTGGCCATCACGGTGGTGACGATCGCCATCAACACCAGCATCGAGAACAGCGTCGGGCCGATGATGCCCTTCTGCAGGCCGATGTTGATAATGATCAGCTCCATCAGCCCGCGGGAGTTCATCAGGGCACCGATGCCCATGGCGGTGTGATGGTTTTCGCCGGAGAAGCGCGCGGCCACGTAGCAGGCGCCCCACTTGGCCAGGACCGAGGCGGCCAGGACGCCCAGGGCGATCAGCAGCAACTCGGGTGAGTTGACCATGTCCATCCGGGTGTTCAGGCCCGAATAGGTGAAGAACATCGGCAGCAGCAGCACGACGGCGATCGGCTCGACCTTCTTCTTCAGCTCCTGAACCAGCAGGCCGCGCGGCATGACCACGCCCAGGATGAATCCACCGAAGATGGCGTGGATGCCGACGGCGTCCATCAGGAAGGCCGAGACGCAGAAGGCCAGGATGATCATGGCCAGGACCGAGGTGCTCATCTGACCCTCGCGCTCGACCATGCGGCCCAGCGGCGCCAGGATCTTCGGGCCCAGGATCGTCACGAAGGCGACCCAGGCCAGGCCGCCGCCGATCGCCAGCACCGCCACGCCGGGGCCGCCGCCGAAGGTGGCCAGCACCACGGCCAGCACGCACCACGACACCGCGTCGTCGAAGGCGCCCGCCGTCAGCGACAGCGTGCCCAGCGAAGTCTTGGCCAGGCCGCGCTCATTGATGATCCGCGCCAGCATCGGGAACGCGGTCAGGGCGATGCAGGCGCCCATGAACAGGGTGGCGGCGCCCTGGCTGATCGTCGGGGCGAACAGGCCGGGGACCTTCAGCAGGAACGGCGTGATGATCGCAGCGATCAGGAACGGCGCGGCGATGCCGGCGAACGACACGCTCATGGCGCTCTTGGCCTTGGCCTTGAAGTGGTCGGCCTGGAAGCTGGTGCCGACCATGAACATGTAGAGCCCGACGCCCAGCTGGGCGCCGACATACAGCACGTTCTTGGTTTCCTTGGGGAACAACATGCCCTGGAAGTGCGGGAACAGCAGGCCCAGCAGGGACGGGCCCAGGATCACGCCGGCGACCATCTCGCCCACCACCTGGGGCTGGCCGACCTTCTGTCCCAGCCAGCCGACGACGCGGCAGGCCAGCACGATCGCCGCCAGCTGCAGGAAGAAGTGAACGCTGAAATCGGCGGGCGCGTAGCTGTGCGCGGCGGCCGCGGTGGCCGGACCGTGCGGGCCCAATATGCCGGCCACGGTGCTGATCAGGCTGGATATGACGTCGGACAAAGCGCCCCCCTTGGTGAATCCTTCTCGGCGTTTGCCCGCCGTTGAGGCTAAGCCGCGCAGACTTGGCTTTTGGCCGCAAGTCGAAACCGCGCTTTTGATGCCCCTGTGCAGAAGATTGTTTTTGCTGGGGAATTACCTGTTGCTGGAACGTCACAATGTAGTAACCTACCTACAAGACAGCCTTGTCAATGTAGGTACGTAGGCACATGAAAGTCATCTCCAGCCGTGACTTCAACCAGGATGTCAGCCAGGCCAAGCGCGCCGCGCGGATCGAGCCGGTGTTTGTCACCGACCGGGGCCGGACCACCCACGTGCTGATGAGCATCGAGGCCTATCGCAAGCTGTCGGGTCAGAGCGAGACCATCGTCGACCTCCTGGCCATGGCCGCGCCGGTCGCGCTGGACGTGGCCGAGACGCGGTCGGACGACGCGTGGGACAATCCCGTGAACAGGCGCGGCTGATGTACCTGCTGGACACCGACATCGTCTTCGAACTGCGCAACGCCAAAGCCGGCACGACCGATCCGGGCCTGGTCGGCTGGGCGGCCGGCCAGGCCCGGTCCAGCCTGTTCATCTCGGCCATCACCCTGCTGGAACTGGAGACCGGCGCGGCGCGGGTCGAGCGCAAGGACAAGGCGGCGGGCCTGGCTCTGCGCGCCTGGCTGACCGAGCAGGTCGCCGTCGCCTTCGAGGGACGCATCCTGCCCGTCGACGCCGCCGTGGTCCGGGGGCGAGGCCGCTTGCCGCTGACCGACGCCCGCGACGCCCTGCTGGCGGCCACCGCCTTGGAGCATGGCCTGACCCTGGTCACCCGCGATATCGCGGCCTTCAAGGTCAACCGCCTGAAGCTGTTCAATCCGTGGGGCTACAAGCCCGAGGCGCCGGACGACAACGAAGACTGGGGCCAGGCCGCCAAGGCTGGGTCGCAATGGCTGCGGAACATCTTCATGCGCGGGTGAGACCGTTCCGCGGTCAGGGCCGCGCGACGCCCGCTTCGCCCCGCGCGGCGGCCGACGAAAACTTGCCAAGCCCTTCTAGGACTGAGAAGTTATCGATAACGAACGAGAGGCGCCGGAATCGTTCGGCGGCCTGGCGCGGCTCACCGCTCGCCCTTGGCGGGGCGTGGATCACGGCCGCGAACCTTTCGTCCAGAACGCTCAAGGAGCCCGCACTTGGCCAAGGGCAAGACCAAAGTCGAAACGCCCCCGGCGCCGGAGTCCGGACGGGCGGTGACCATCCACGACGTGGCGCGCTACGCCGGCGTGGCCTCGATGACCGTGTCGCGCGTCGTCAACGGCAACAGCTATGTCAGCGACGCCATGCGCGAGCGGGTGCAGGCGGCGATCAAGGCGCTGAACTATTCGCCCAACCTGGCGGCGCGCAATACGCGGGCCGGCAACACGGGGCCGCGCGTCGGCGTGCTCTACAGCAATCCCAGCGCCTCCTATCTCAGCGAGGTGATGCTGGGCGGCATCGAGCAGAGCTCCAGGCTGGGCACCCAGCTGGTCCTGGAGCGCTCGACCGGCCTGGCCAGCCAGAAGGCCGCCGTGCGCCGCCTGCTGGACCAGGGGGTGGACGGGGTCATCCTGCCGCCGCCGCTGTGCGACTCCCGCCCGACCATCAACATGCTGCACGCGGCCGGGGTGAAGGTGCTGGCCCTGGCCACCGCGCGGCCGATGCATGACGTCTCGTCGGTGCGCATCGACGACTACCAGGGCGCGGCGGCCATGACCCGCCACCTGATCGAGCTGGGCCATTCGCGGATCGGTTTCGTCAAGGGCGACCCGCAGCACACCCCCACCCAGTTGCGCTACGAAGGCTTCGTCGACGCCATGACCGCCGCAGGCCTGCCAGTCGATCCCGACTGGGTGGTCCAGGGCCAGTTCACCTATCGCTCGGGCCTGGCGGCGGCCGAGCTGCTGCTGAGCCCGGACGAGCGGCCGACCGCCATCTTCGCCAGCAACGACGACATGGCCGCCGCCGCCCTGGCCGTGGCCCACGGGCTGCAGATCGCCGTGCCCGAGGCGCTGACCGTCGTGGGCTTCGACGACACGCCCATAGCCAGCACCGTCTGGCCCGAACTGACCACCATCCACCAGCCGATCAGCGCCATGGGGCGGGCGGCGGTGTCGCTGATCGTCGACGAGATCAAGGCCGAGCGGGCCGGAAACGCCCCGGGCCCGACCCATCAGCTGATGAAGTTCACCCTGGTCAAGCGCGGTTCCTCGGGTCCGGCGCCGGCGAAGGCCCCGTCGCGCCGCCGGGCCGCGAAGGCGTGACCTAGGCGGGGACCCGAAGGGCGGCCCGGGTGTCGGGCTGGTCGTTCCACAGCCGCGCCGCGCCGCGCACGCCCGAGGCGTCGCCCCAGCGGGCCGGCGCGATGCGGGCCGACCAGCGGTCGGAAAATACCCGGGGCGCGATCAGGGCCGGCAGGCGCTCGTAGATCTCGCCGACGTTGGACAGCCCGCCGCCGAGCACCAGCACGTCGGGATCGGCGATGTTGACGAGCACGGCGATGGCTCGGCCCAGCCGGTCGACATAGCGGTCGAACGCGGCGACGGCCGCGGGCTCGCCCTGGCGGAAACGGCCGATGATCGCCTCGCCCGTGACCTGGAGGCCGGTGGCGGCGGCGAAGTCGTGCTGCAGGCCGGTGCCCGACACCCACATTTCCAGGCAGCCGTGCTGGCCGCACCAGCATCGAGGGCCGGGCAGCTCCTGCGGGGTCGGCCAGGGCAGGGGGATGTGGCCCCACTCGCCGGCGACGCCGTTGGGGCCCTCGACCAGGCGTCCGTCCACGGTCAGGCCGCCGCCGCACCCGGTGCCCAGGATGATGGCGAAGGCGACGCGGGCGCCGGCCGCAGCCCCGTCCACCGCCTCGGACAGGGCTAGGCAGTTGGCGTCGTTGGCCAGGCGCACCGGACGACCCAGGGCGGCGGTCAGGTCCTCCCGGAAGGTGCGGCCATTCAGATAGACCGAATTGGAATTGCGCATCACGCCCGTGGTCGGCGAGATCGAACCGGGCGAGCCGACGCCGATCGTGCCGCGGCCGCCGGCCTGCTGCTCGACCTGGGCGATCAGGTCGCGCACGGTCTCGATGGCGGCGTCGTAGGCGCCGGGATTGGGGGCTCGCACCCGCGCCAGATAATTGCCCTGGGCGTCCAGGGCGGCGGCCTCGACCTTGGTCCCGCCGAAATCAATACCGACCTGGATCACCAGTAGGGCTCCCAGGCGCGCGTCAGCCGGACCAGGGCCTCGAGGAAGAAGTAGTCGCCCCAGATGCAGGCCTCGTCGACGCCAACGCCGTTGGGCATGTGGTAGACCGCGTGGGCCAGGACGCCCGTGCCCGGCGGTCCGGGCGGCAGCAGGTAGCGCGTCCCCAGGGTCTCGACCGTCGCCAGGGCCGCGCCCTCGTAGGCGGCGCGGTCGGGGTCTGTGAGCGGCAGTCCGCGCGCCAGTTCCAGCAGGCCGCAGGCCGCGATCGCCGCCGCCGAGCTGTCGCGTTCGTGCGGCGGGCCGGTGAACACCAGGTCCCAGCAACAGATCAGGTCGGCCGGCAGGCGGTTGAGGTAGTAGTTGGCCAGCCGGGCGCTCAGCGCCAGCAGCGACGGATCGGCCTTGTAGCGGTGGACCAGCGGAAAGCCGCTGATCCCCCAGGCCTGGCCGCGCGCCCAGCACGAGCTGTCGCTATGGCCCTGGTGGGTCTTGCCCATTCGCGGGGCGCCGGTGACCGGATCCATGAAGAAGGTATGGAAGGTCGAGCCGTCGGGCCGCACGATGTGGCGTGCGGCCTGCTCGATATGGCGGTCCGCCGCGTCGGCGAAAGCACGGTCGCCGGTCGTCTCGCTCGCCCAGTAGAGCAGGGGCAGGTTCAGGTTGCAGTCGATGATCATCCGGCCGGCCTGGGCGGGATCGCCGAGGTCGCCCCAGGCCTGGATGATGCCGGCCTGCGGCAGGTAGCGGGCCAGCAGCAGGCGCGCGGCCTCCAGCGCCGCGTCGCGCGCCTGGACGTCGCCGGTCAGCTTGTAGGCCGCCACGCAGGACAGCGAATAGAGGAAGCCCAGGTCGTGGTGGTCGACATTGATCCGGCGGTCGACCCGGTCCTTGAAGCTTTGCACCTGCCGCTCGGCGGCCTGCCGGTAGCGGGCCTCGCCGCTGGCCTCGTAGGCCAGCCACAGCATGCCGGTCCAGAAGCCGTTGGTCCATTCGACATTGCCCATGGCGGGATAGACTCCGCCGACGCTGGACGGCGCGGGGAAGGCGTCGGTGAACACCGCCAGATTGGCGTCGATGCGGGCGAGCACGGCGGCCAGGATCGCGTCCAGGGCGGCGCGGTCGGGCGCGCGGCCTTCCAGGGCGGCGCGCAGCTTCAGCGGTTCGCGATCAGAGGTCGGTGGAGGGGGCATCGGCGGCATGGATCAGTCGACCTTGGCTAGATCGGCGTCGGGGAGGGCGGTCTTCAGCGCGGGATCGGCCTTGCTCGCCGAAGCCGGCGTCGGCGACAGGGCGAACAGCGAGGCGGTCCAGAACAGCGCCGCGCCCAGGGCGATCAGCAGATAGGTGTGGGGGAAGCCGATCAGGTCGTAGGACTTGCCGACGATCGGCGACAGGACGGCCAGGCCCAGGGAATGGCCGAAGCTGACCCCCACCAGATAGAGGGTCGAGGCCAGGCGGGCCTCGAAATGGGCGGCGATGTAGCGGAAGATCGACACCGCCAGGATCGGCAGCTCCAGGGAATGGAGCATCTTCATCGCCGAGATCGCCACCGGCCCCTCGACGAGGCCCGAGCCGGTGATGCGGAAGATCATGATCGCGGCCGCCAGCAGGAGGCCGTTCTTGGCGCCCGTGCGGTTGACGATGAACGGGGCCACGAACAGCATCCCCGCCTCGACGAAGATCTGGGCCGAGTTCAGGTAGCCGAACATCGCCGCGCCGTGCTTGGGATCGGCGAACTGCGAGGCGTAGTAGGCGGGAAACTGCTGGTCGAAGACCAGGTAGAGGTTGGTCACCCCCAGGATCAGGACCATGAAGCCCCAGAACTTGGGCAGCTTCAGGATGGCCAGGGCGTCCAGCGGCCTGAGGCTTTCCGAACGGGCCTGCTCGTCGGCGGCGCCCTCGATCCGGGTCATGGCCAGGATCGGCAGCAGCAGCAGGCCGGCCAGCGAGGCCAGGGAGAAATTGATCAGCGGGTCGATGTTGTAGAGCCGGCCCGAGAAGAACGCCGCGAAGGCGAAGCCCAGCGAGCCCCACAGCCGGGCGCGGCTGTATTCGAACCCGTCCTTGCGGCCGACGCGGTCGACATAGGACTCCAGGGCGTAGCTGCCGGCGATGAAGGTGACGCCCAGATAGAGCCCGCCCAACGCCGCGCCCAGCAGGATGTTGCTCTTCAGCAGCGGGCCGTAGACGAAGGCGAAGAAGGCGCCCGACAGCATCACCAGGGCGGCGATGACCCACAGGATGGTCTTGCGGAAGCCCACCTTGTCGGACAGGAAGCCGTAGATCGGCTGCGAGGCCATGGCGAAGATGAAGTTGGCCGAGAACACCACGCCGGTCTGGGCGCCGGTCAGGCCGAGGGTGCGCTTGAGCCACAGGGCCAGCAGCGAGATGCTCATCGCCTGAGCGAAGAAGTAGAGGAACAGAAAGGCGCTGAGCAGCGCGTAGTTCTTCTTGTTCATGGCCTCGAGCGACTCCTCCCCCCGTTTGACGCCAGGCGGCGGCGCGGCTCTGGAGCCGCTCGGGTAGCTCTGTGATAATCGAAAAGAGATATCGATACCAATCAAAATCCACCGTACCGGCTCCGAACGGAAAGGGCTTGCCATTCAGCGATGATATCGATAACAGTTATCTCGGGCCCTTAGGCCCCTGTCCTGCGAATTTTCCCGGGTGGATTCTCCTGACTCCGGGAACGGGGCGCCTGGCTCGGCCGGCGCCCCGCGTTTTTCGGACGATATCGAGGACTCCGACGGCGGCATGCCGGACCCGAGAAACCGACGATCTCACTCTTCCCGTCGACGCCAAGCTTGGAGCCCGCTAGTGACACGCGCCGCCAACATGACTATGACTCGATGATATCGATATCAAGTGACGGCGCTCCAGCCGTCCGCGGGGAGTGACGTCATGCGCAGACACAGGGGTTCCCGATCGGCGGCCAGGACTCTGGCCGCATCCCTGCTCCTGGCGCTGGGACTCTCAAGCGCGGCCGTCGCCCAGAGCAACACCGACCCGGCCGGGGCGGCGCAGGTCGACCCGAACCTGCAGATCTACCCCACTCCGCCCGCCAAGCTGGTCTACAGCCTGCACAGCGATGATTTCACGGTGCGGGTCCGGCGTCCGGGCGGGCCCTGGCGCGATCTCTATGAGTACAACATCAAGGTCGACCAGGACCGCCCGCACGACGCCTCGCTGGTCCAATTCGATTTCCGCGGGACCGTTGAGGTCGCGGTCCAGAAGAACAACGGCGACTTCCGAAGGGTCGAGGTCCGGCCCCGGCGCAACGCGGTCAAGACCACGGTGAAGGGCGGTGTCGTCTATTTCACCCTCGATCGGCCGCAGAACCTTTCGGTGGAGTTCGACGGCGACCGCCTGGGCAACCTGCACATCCTTGCGGGCGAGCCGATCGCCCCGCCGGCGCCGGGGCCCGGCGTCGTCGTCTACGGACCCGGCCTGCACGTCCCGCCGGACGGCGCAACGTCCTTCCCGACGGCCTCCAACCAGACGATCTATCTCGCGGGCGGCGCGCTGATGCAGGGCGTGTTCCAGCCGACCAAGGTCGAGAACCTGAAGATCATCGGCCACGGGATGTTCCTGGAGTCGGACCAACTGGTGGTCCAGGACTCGACCAATGTCCTGATCGAGGGGCCGACCTTCCTCAATCCGGTGCACGGCTCGCTAGCGTGCAGTTCGTCGCGTCAGGTGCGGTTCCACGACATCAAGGCGTTCGGCAAGGGCGCGTGGTCCGACGGGATCAACGTCTTCGCCTGCCAGGACGTGGATATCGACCGAGCGTTCATCCGCACCTCCGACGACAGCGTCGCCATCTACGCCACCCGCAAGAACGGCGTGGGCGACACGCGCCGCGTGCGGGTCAGCCGTTCGATCTTCTGGCCCGACGTGGCCCACGCCATGTTCGTGGGCCTGCATGGTGACAGCGCCAAGCCCAACACCCTGCAGGACATCGTCTTCGACGACATCGACGTCCTCAACCTCGACGAGGACGATCCGGAATACGAGGGCGCTATGGCCATCAGCGCCGGCGACACCAACACCGTCCGCGACGTCACCTTCAGCAACATCCGCGTGGACCATGTCGAGGAGGGCAAGCTGATCAATCTGCGGGTGGTCTATAACGCCAAGTACGGCGCCAGCCCGGGCCTGCTGATCGACGGCGTGCACTTCAGGAACGTCAGCTATACGGGATCGGGCTGGGCCGGACCGTCGATCATCGCCGGCTACGCCCCGGACCGGCCGGTGCGCAACGTGACCTTCGACAATGTCACGATCGCCGGTCGCAAACTGACCGGACCGGCGCCCGAGATCCTTGAGGTGGGCCCCTATGTGAGCGGTCTTTCCTTCAAATAGGGGCGGTGGCCGGACGGTCGTGCGCCGCCGTGCGGTCGCGCCTCGTCGATTTAGCCTAGGCGGTCGAAGCCAAATCTTGGCTAGAATGCCCCGTGGAAGACCGTTCGCGCCCGCGACGATCCACGGGGAGAGCCTCTTGAGCGGAAAACGACGACCCGGCGTGACCCTTCACGACGTCGCCAGGCACGCAGGCGTGTCCTCGATGACGGTCTCGCGGGTGATCAACGACTACGCCTTCATCAGCGAGGCGGCGCGGGCCAAGGTGCTGAAGTCGATCGAGGAACTCGGCTATCGCCCCAACGCGGTGGCGCGCGCGACACGAACCGGCGTCGCCCAGGTGGGGGTGCTGTATTCCAATCCCAACTCGTCCAATCTCAGCGCCTTCCTGATGGGCGCCTTCCGCAAGGCCGGTGAAATCGGCTGCCAACTGCTGATCGAGCCCACGGCCGCCCATCCCACCCCGGCCCGGGCGGTGGCCAAGCTGATCGAAGCGGGGGTCGGCGCCGTGGTCCTGCCGCCGCCGCTGTGCGACGACGCCAAGATTCTCAAGCTGCTGGCCGCCGCCGGCGTCGCGCCCGTCAGCTTCGCCACGGCCAGGCCGTCGCCGGACGTGACGTCCGTCGCGATCGACGACTTCGAGGGCGCGGCGATGATGACCCGGCACCTGATCGCGCTGGGCCACGTCGATATCGCCCTTGTCCGGGGGGATCCGTCGCACTCGACCTCGACGCGGCGCGAAGAGGGCTTTCGGGCGACCATGGCGCAAGCGGGCCTGGCGGTGCCCGACGCCTATGTCGTCGAGGGCGCCTTCACCTATCGCTCGGGCCTGACGGCGGCCAGCCAGCTGCTGGGCCTGCGCCGCCGGCCATCGGCGATCTTCGCCAGCAACGACGACATGGCCGCGGCCGTCAGCGCCGTCGCCCATGGCATGGGAATCGCCGTGCCGACCGAACTCAGCATCGCCGGCTTCGACGACACGCCCGTCGCCTCGACCATCTGGCCGCAGTTGACCACCATCCACCAGCCGATCGCCGACATGGCCGCCACCGCCGTGGAACTGGCCGCCGGCCTGGCCCGCCGCGACGCCGACGATGACCAGCCGCGCAGGCATGTGCTGGCCGAACTGACCCTGGTCGTCCGCCAATCGACCGCACCGCCCGCCAGCTGAAGCGCGCTTTCACGGTCCGCGTCGGGCTCTGATTGACGGCGTCGGAGGAGGGGTGATATCGATATCAATCGTTCGCCCGGCCGATGGCGGCGATCAGAGAAAAAAGGCCACGGCCAGCGCGCCGAAGGCCGGAACCGTCTGGGAGGTCTCGATGATCAGCCTGTTCTTCAAGCCCGTTCGCGCTCGCCTTGGCCGCGAATCCGGGGCGCGCTGATGATCCGTTCGCCTGTCGACCGCCGTCGCTTCGTGCTTCTGGCCGCCGCCGCGACCGCGCCGCTTGGAGCAGCGAGCGCGGCCCTGGCCAAGCCCACAGAGACCTCCGCGCCGCTACGGGTGGTCTCGCCGGACGGGCGGGTTCGGCTGGAACTGGACACGCGCCAGGGCCAGCTGTCCTGGAGCGTCGCGCGCGACGGCCGCGGGGTTCTCCGGCCAAGCCGGTTGGGACTGGACCTCGCGGATGGGGCCCGACTTGGAGCGGGCGCGACGGTCGTCTCGGTGACGCGGCGACGTCTGACGGGGACCTGGACGCCGACCTTCGGCGTGAAGGCGGCCTACAGCCAGGCCTGCGAGGAGATCACCGTCGATCTGCGGGATCCCAGGACCGGGATCGCCTTCGCCGTGGTCGCCAGGGCCTACGACGCCGGCTGCGCGGTTCGCTACGTCCTGCGCCAGGCGCCGGGCGGGCAGGGCGTGACGGTGGGCGGCGAGGCCACGACCTTCAACCTGCCCGCCGGCGTCGAGGTCTATTCCAGCCGGGACGAAGGCGAATACCAGCGCTCGACGCCCGCCGCCCTGGCGCCGGTGGTGCATCCGGACCTGACGGGAAGCTCCGACGTCGGCCCGCTGGCCGACCTGCCGGTCACCGCCGTGGCGGCCGACGGGAGCGGGGTGCTGATCGCCGAATCGGACCGCCTGCACTATCCGCGCGCCATGCTGCGTCCGGCCGCCGACCCGGCCGAAGGACTGACGGTCCATCTGATGCACTATCCGGGCCGAGCCACCGGCTGGTCCGGCCCCGGCGACACGCCGCCGGCCCCGACCTTCCGGCTCGACGTCGGCCAGACCACGCCGTGGCGAGTCCTGATCCTCGCCGACACCGTCGCCGGCCTGATCGAGCGCGCCGACCTGATCCCCACCCTGGCCACGCCCAACATCCTGGGCGACGTCAGCTGGGTGAAGCCGGGCAGGGCGGTGCGGATCCGCAAGCCCTACAGCACCGAAGCGGCCCTGAAGGTCGTCGCGTTCGCGGCCACGCGGAAGCTCGACTATGTCGAGTTCGACGCCCACTGGTACGGCGACGGCACCGATCCCGGCGACGCCACCGTCCCGATCGCCGGCCTGGACCTGCAGCGCATCATCGACACGGCCCGCGCCCAGGGGATCGGCATGATCCTCTATGTCGATCGCGTGCCCGCCATGCGCCAACGGGACGCGATCCTGGACACCTATCGGCGCTGGGGCGTGGCGGGGATCAAGTTCGGCTTCGTCTGGGAAGGCCGCCAAGCCGACAACGACTTCATCTTCGACCTGGTCAAGGCCTGCGGCGAGCACCGGCTGCTGGTCAATCTGCACGACAATCTGCGGCCCGCCGGCCTGGAGCGGACCCTGCCCAACTATGTCGCCCTGGAAGGCGTGCGGGGCAACGAGCAGTTCCCGACCGCCCGCCACAACGTCACCCTGCCGTTCACGCGGGCGGTGGCCGGGCCGATCGACTACACGATCTGCTACGCCAACCCGAAGAACCAGACGACCAACGCCCACCAGCTGGCGATGGCGGCGGTCTACTACAATCCGCTGACCTTCCTCTATTGGTACGACACCCCGGACAAGTACGCCAGCCGCGCCTGGCCCGACCTTCGATGGTTCGACGAATGCCCGACCACCTGGGACGAGACCCGGGCGCTGTCGGGCGCGATCGGCGAGCACGTCATGGTCGCGCGGCGTCATGGCAAGCGCTGGTTCCTGGGGGCGATGACCAACGAGTCGCCGCGCGTCCTCAAGGCGTCGCTGGGGTTCCTGGGACGAGGGCGGTGGATGGCGACGGTGTTCGCGGACGGTCCCGCCGCGGCCAAGGCGTTCGAGACGCCCGTGGTCATCCGCAAGGTCCCGGTCACCGCCGCGACGGTGCTGTCGCTGGCGTTGGCGCCCAGCGGCGGCCAGGCCATCCTGTTCGAGCCCGTATAGCGGAGACGCCCGTGCCGTTGGTCAAGTCCCTCCTCCTGGGCGCGCTTCTGGCCTGCGCCGCGGGCGCGCCGGTCCTGGCCCAGCCAGAGCCTCCCCCCTTCACGGCCGACCAGGGGGACGGGACCTACCGCAATCCCGTGCTGGCCGGCGACTATTCCGATCCGGACGTGGTTCGGGTGGGCGAGGCCTACTACCTGACCGCCTCGTCGTTCACCAACGTGCCCGGCCTGCCGATCCTGAAGTCGACCGACCTGGTCAACTGGACGCTGATCGGCCACGCCCTGCCGCGGATCACGCCCGTGGCGCATCATGCCACGCCGCGGCGCGGCGGAGGCGTCTGGGCGCCGGCCATCCGTCACCACGACGGCAGGTTCATGATCTACTACCCCGATCCGGACTTCGGGATTTTCCGGGTCACGGCGAGCGATCCGGCCGGACCCTGGAGCGCGCCGGTGCTGGTCGACGACAGCAAGGGCGCCATCGACCCGGCCCCGTTCTGGGACGACGATGGCCAGGGCTGGCTGGTGCACGCCTGGGCCGGCAGCCGGGCGGGGTTCAGCAACGTCATCACCGCGCGTCGCCTGAACGCGGCGGGGGACAGGACGGTCGGCGAGCCCGTGACCCTGATTGACGGGGCCAAGCTGCCGGAGGTCGCCACCACGTTCGGCCCGTCGCCCTGGTTCACCACCGAGGGACCCAAGCTCTACAAGCGGGACGGCTGGTACTACATCTTCGCCCCCGCCGGCAGCGTGAAGGGCGGCTGGCAAGGGGTGTTCCGGTCTCGCGATCTGCTGGGGCCCTACGAGGGCCGCAACGTGCTCGACCAGGGCAAGACCCAGATCAACGGGCCCCACCAGGGCGCCTGGGTGACGACTCCCAAGGGCGAGGACTGGTTCCTGCACTTCCAGGACACCGACTCCTACGGCCGGCGGGTCTGGCTGGAGCCCATGGCCTGGAAAGGCGGCTGGCCCGTGATCGGCCAGGATCTCGACGGCGACGGGCGGGGCGAGCCGGTGCTGCGCTGGCGCAAGCCCAGGGTGGACGGGGCCCAGGCGCCGGTCGCGGCGCCGACCAGCGACACGTTCGATGGCGCCCTGTCCCTGGCCTGGCAGTGGAACGCCAATCCCAGTGACGACTGGGCCAGCCTGACGGCCAAGCCCGGCGCCCTGCGCCTGAAATCGATCTCCTCGCCGGAGAATCTCTGGGAGGCCGGCGCGCTGCTGACCCAGAAGCTGCCGGGCCCGACCTTCAGCGCGACGACCCGGATCGACTTCGCGCCCAAGACGGTCGGCGAGCGCGCCGGGCTTGTGATGTTCGGCGCCGACTACGCCTGGATCGGCCTGGAGAAGACGGCCGACGGCGTGCGTCTGGTCCGGGTGGACCGCGTGGGGGCCGACGCCTTCCAGCCCGAACGTGTCACGATCGGCCTGACCTCGGCGCCGGCCAGCGTCTATCTGAAGCTCAGCGCCTCGCCGGTCACGGTGGCCGACCCGCCGCCGAACTTCCCGCACTATGCGCCGTCGATGCTGCGCTCGACCCACGCCCGGGTGGTGTTCAGCTACAGCCTGGACGGGGTGTCCTACACGCCGCTCGGCGAGCCGTTCGTCAGCAAGCCGGGGCGTTGGGTCGGCGCGCAGATGGGCGTCTTCAGCCAGGCGGCCGCGGGCCGGCCGGCCTTCACCGCCACCCGGATCGGATGGACCGACATCGACTCGTTCGACGTGACGCCCTGACCGGTCGCGGCGTCGATATCGCGGGAATGATATCGATAACTACCCCAGCGTGCGCCCTGGCGAATAAAGGCGTCGTTTTGTCTCACCCAGGCCGATAAAGGGTATTAGTAGGACAATTGACATATTGCCATTTCGCTTGATATCGATAACAGTATCAAGGCAGCGGAGATGACCGCCAAGACGAAAATGAAATGGCTTCGGCGACGCCGCAGGCCGTTCTGGAGCGAAACGAAGAGGCCACCGCAACTGCGTCGGAGCGTCACGGCAGAGCCGGATGGGCCGAGCGCTAACGTCGCTCCCACAAGGGGGCGCAACGAAACAACAAGGAGGGGAAACCATGTCGAAGCCAACCCATAACCGATCGACCCACCGCCGGCTCCTGGCCACCGCGTCCATGACCGCCCTGCTGGCGGTCGGCTGGACGGCGGCCAACGCCCAGACCGCGGCCGCACCCGCCAACGACGCGGCCGTCGAGGAGGTCGTCGTCACCGGCATCCGCCAGAGCCTGCAGTCGGCCGTGGCGATGAAAAAGAACACCATGGAAGTGGTGGACTCGATCCGCGCCGAGGACATCGGCAAGCTGCCCGACCCCAACGTCGCCGAGACCCTGACCCGCGTGCCGGGCGTGCAAGGCTACCGCTACGGCGGCGAAGGCGCCTCGCCGGTGGGCGTCGGCTCGGGCCTGACCATCCGCGGCCTGTCGGGCCAGACGGCGTCGCAGGTCGACGGCCGCGCCTACTTCACCGCCGGCGGCAGCGAGTTCAACATCGAAGCCGCTATTCCCGGCATGATCGCCGGACTGGACGTCTATAAGAACCCGTCGGCTGAGCATATCGAGGGCGGCATCGGCGGCCTGGTCGACGTGCGCACCCGCCGGCCTCTGGACCTGAAGGGCTTAACCGCCAGCGCCGCGATCAGCGGCAAGTACAACGACATGGTCAAGAGCCTGCAGCCGGAATACTTCGGCCTGGTCGCCAATCGCTGGAACGTCGGCGAGGGCGAGATGGGCCTGCTGCTGGCCGCCAACTACCAGAAGAGCTGGAACCGTTCCGACAACGGCCCCGGCCCCGGCGGCACGAACCTGCGCCGGGCGGCGGCGGCCAACAGCAGCGACTGCAGCGCCGCCAATCTCGGCGGGGCCTATAATGCAACCCTGTCCAGCCGTTCGGACCTGTTCTGCCTGATCTCCGTCAGCAACGCCGATGCGCTGGCCATGACGCCGGCCCAACGCGCCAACCTGATCAACTTCGCCGGCGTGCAGATCAACCAGAACGAAGAAGACATCCAGCGCACCCGCAAGGGCGTCAACGGCGCGTTCCAGTGGAAGCCGAAGTCGAACCTCGAGTTCTATATCGACGGCAACTACAACTCGTATCTGTATCACCAGAGCTACCGGTTCCTGAACTCGAGCGACAGCCGCTATGTCCAGAACCTGACGACCACGCCGTTCAGCACCACCGAAGGCCTGGCCAGCCGCAACGCCAATGGCGGCGAGGACGCGATCCTGGCCGGACAGCGCTTCGCCAGCGGCACGTTCGTCGGCTCGACCTTCAGCAGCACCGGCGGCGAGGAGCACCGCCTCTACAAGACCTGGATCCTGGCCGGCGGCAGCAAGTGGAGCCCGACCGACGACCTGGACCTGAAACTGGACGTCTCCTACGTCAAGGCCGACCAGCATCAGGACAACCGCGCCGTCAACATGGTTCCCCGGGCGGGCCTGGCCTGGAACACCACCCGAGCCATCGGCGCACCGCAACAGGTTTCGATCTCGGGTCCGGATCTCGGCAGCGCGGGCAGCTGGGTGCTCCAGAACTACGCCAACGGCACCAACAACGTCTATGACGACGCCGGCCTGGCGGCCCAGTTCGACGGCAAGTACAAGCTGCACGACAGCTTCATCGAGGACATCAAGTTCGGCACGCGGTATTATCGCAAGAAGTCGAAGTTCTATAACTACTCGTTCAGCGGCAAGAACCTGACGACCGACGGCGCCGCCCTGGCGGCCAACCAGTCGAACGGTATCTTCGCCACCAGCGTGGCGGACCTGGTCAACGGCTCGCACACCAATTGGCTGGATGGCGACGCCGGCTACGGCGGCGGCTTCCTGACCTTCAACCCGGACGCCCTGCTGGGCGACAATGTCCGCAATCGCTTCCCGCTGGCGGGCATTCCGGCCGAGGACTCGCTGCCCGAGATCGTCCTGTCGCGCCGCCTGGCGACCGAGCAGACCTTCGCCGGCTACGGCGTGGCCGACTTCTCGTTCCTGAACGACAAGATCCGCGGCAACATCGGCGCGCGGGTGGTTCGCACCGAACTGGACGCCGAGGCTCGGATCACCGACGCCACGGGTACGATCGTCCCCAACAAGAGCAGCAACGCCTACACCGACATCCTGCCGACCTTCAATATCACCGGCTACATCACCCCCGACACCTTGCTGCGGTTCGGTTACGGCCAGGGGCTGACGCGCCCCAGCGTTGGCGACATCAATCCGACGATCTCGGTCAACACCACCAACGGCACCGGATCGCAGGGCAACGCCGACCTCGCGCCGCTGCGGGCCGATAGCTACGACCTGTCGTTCGAAAAGTACTTCAACAACACCAGCTACGTGTCCGCCGCGGTGTTCTACAAGGACGTCAAGGGCTTCGTCCTGGGCGTCGAGCAATGCCAGACGGTGGCGATCGCCGCGCCCTATTCGGGGACCACGCCGAACAGCTGCCCGACCGGCCAATATCGTGTCACCACGCCGGTCAACGCCCAACCGGGCTACGCCAAGGGCGTCGAGCTGGCCTTCCAGACCTTCTTTGACTACGGGTTCCTGCCGGATATGCTGAAGAACTTCGGCGTCCAGGGCTCCTACACCTACGTCAAGACCGAACTGCCGCTGAAGCTGACCGGCGCCTCGGGGCCGGTCACCAATGTCCGCCAGCCGTTCCAGTCGGACAACAACTACAGCATCGCCGGCCTCTACGAGAACGACTTCATGTCGGCTCGCCTGGTCTACACCTATCGCTCCGACTACGTGCTGTTCGGCGTTTCGGCCAACCCGATCGACGGCCGTTACCTGAAGGGTTACGGCCTGCTCGACGCGTCGGTGAACTTCAACTTGCGCAAGGACCTGGCCCTGTCGCTGACGGCGTCGAACCTCACCAACAAGGCGCCTCAGCGCTATGTGGGCGAGCCCGACAACGGCTACGACACCGACATCCTGCGCCAGTCCTACGCCAACGGCCGCATCTATGGGGTTAGCCTCCGCTACAAGTTCGGCGGCTAAACCCGATCACTCATCCTCCCCCTGCTGCGCCGCCCTTCGGGGCGGCGCCTTTTTTGCGGACAGCCCCAGTCAGCTCGCGGGCCGCCGGCGCCGCGCCGCCAGCCAGGCCGCGAAGACGGGCAGGGCCAGCAGGGTCAGGGCGGTGGAGGTCAGCAGGCCGCCGATCACCACCGTGGCCAGAGGCTTCTGCACCTCCGCTCCTGGGCCGATAGCGACCGCCATGGGCAGGAAGCCCAGCATGGCGACCAGGGCGGTGGTCAGCACCGCCCGAAGCCGGCTCGCCGTGCCGGTGACCACCGCCTCGACGGGCTCGAGCCCGGCCGCCAACTGCTGCTTGATGCTCTGCATCAGCACCAGGCCGTTCAGCGTCGCCACGCCCGACACCGCGATGAAGCCGACGGCGGCCGAGATCGAGAACGGCGTGCCGCGCAGCGCCAGGGCGATCGCCCCGCCGACCAGGGCCAGAGGCACGCAGGCGAAGACCAATGCCGCCTCCGCCGCCGAGCCCAGGGCGAAATAGAGCAGGACGGCGATCACCAGGAAGACGGCCGGTACGATCACCGTCAGGCGGGCGGAGGCCCGTTCCAGGTTTTTGAACTGGCCGCCCCAGTCGAGCCACGAGCCGGCAGGGAGCGGAACCTCGTCGCGCACGGCGGCCTTGGCGTCGGCGACGAAACTTCCCAGGTCGCGGCCCCGGACATTGGCCTGGACGATGATCCGGCGCTTGCCGTTCTCGCGGCTGATCTGGTTGGGGCCCTCGGCGGCGTCGAAGCGGGCCACGGTCGACAGCGGGATCGCCGCCGTGCCAGGCGGCGCGCCTTCGGGCATGACCGGCAGCTGGCCCATGACGGCCGGATCGTTGCGGCGCTCCTCGTCCAGGCGGACGACGACGTCGAACCGCCGGTCGCCTTCCAGGATGTGGCCTGCCTCGCGGCCACCCAGGCCGATGGCCAGGGCGTCGGCGGCGTCGCTGGCGTGGACGCCCAGGGCGGCGGCGGCCGTGCGGTCCACCGTGGCGGTGATCGTCGGCTGGCCCGAGACCTGCTCGACCTTGACGTCGGCCGCGCCACGCACCCCGCGCAGCGCCTTGGCGACCTTCTGAGCCGTCTGGTCCATGACCGCGAAGTCGTCGCCATAGACGCTGACGGCGACGTCGGAGCGGACGCCGGCGATCAACTCGTTGAACCGCATCTGGATCGGCTGGGTGAACTCGTAGGCGTTGCCCAGATGCCGGCCCAGCGCCGTCTCCATGCGCTCGACCAACTCCGCCTTGGGCAGGCGCGGGTTGGGCCAGTCCTTGCGCGGCTTGAGGATGACGAAGGTGTCCGAGGCGCTGGGCGGCATGGGGTCCGAGGCGATTTCGGCGGTGCCCGTGCGGGTGAACACCAGGGCGACCTCCGGCATGGTCGCCAGGGTCTTCTCGACCCGGAACTGCATGGCCTGGCTCTGTTCCAGCGAGATCGACGGCACGCGCGAGGCCTGGACCATCAGGTCGCCCTCGTCGAGCGTCGGGATGAACTCGCGACCCAGGCTCAGGAACGCGACGACGCCGACCAGCAGGGCAACCCCGGCGCCCGCCGCCACCGCGACCGGCCGCGCCATGAGGCGGCGCAGCAGGGGCTCGAACCGCGCGCGAGCGGCGGTCATGACCCGGATGTCGCCGTGCCCCTTCGGTTCGCCGATCAGCAGGGCGGCCGTGGCCGGCACGAAGGTCATGGACAGCAGGAAGGCCCCGGCCAGGGCGAACATCACGGTCGCCGCCATGGGGCCGAACATCTTGCCCTCGACGCCCTCGAAGGCCAGCAGCGGGGCGTAGACCATCAGGATGATGGCCTGGCCGAAGGCGGCGGGCCGCGCCATCTCGCGGGCCGAGGACGCGGCGATCGCGATCCGCTCGCCGGCGTCCAGCGGCCGGCCCAGCTGCTTCCGGCGCAGCGTCAGTCGGCCCAGCGTGTTTTCGATCACCACCACCGCCCCGTCGACGATCAGGCCGAAGTCCAGCGCCCCCAGGCTCATCAAGTTGCCGCTGATCCCGAACCGCCGCATGGCGATGGCGGCGAACAGGAACGACAGCGGGATGACGAGGGCGGTGATGATCGCCGCCCGGATGTTGCCCAGCGCCACGAACAGCACGGCGATGACCAGCAGGGCGCCGAAGGCCAGGTTATGCTCGACGGTGGCGATGGTGGCGTCGACCAGGTCGGTGCGGTCCAGCACCGGCTTGACCACCACGCCGGCCGGCAGGCTGGCCTGGATGTCCTTCAGGCGCGCGCCGACCCGCGCGGCGACGGTCCGGCTGTTCTCGCCGGCCAGCATCAGGGCGGTGCCGATCACGACCTCGCGTCCCGCCTCGCTGGCCGAGCCCAGGCGCGGAGCCTGACCGATCACGACGGTGGCGACGTCCGAAACCCGGACCACCGCCGCACCACGCCGGCCCACCGGGGTCTCGGCCAGTTCGGCCAGCGTCTTCACCCGGGCGTCGGCGCGCACGATATAGGCCTCGCCGCCGCGCTGGACATAGCCCGCGCCCTCGACGCGGTTGGCGTGCTCCAGGGCTTCGATCAACTGCGGCAGGCTGATGCCGAACGCCGCCAGCTTGGCCGGGTCGGGCTGGACCACGTACTGCTTGACGTAGCCGCCCAGCACGTCGACGCCCGCCACGCCCTTCAAGGTCTTCAGCTGCGGGGCGACGATCCAGTCCTGGACCGTGCGCAGATAGGTGGCCTTCTCGACGTCGGTGGTCAGGCGGTCGCCCTCGGGGGTGACGTAGGCCGCGCCAGGCCGCGCCGCGGAGCCCGACAGCTCGACCGTCCAGATATAGACCTCGCCCAGTCCGGTGACCGGCGGGCCCATGGCGGGCTCAAGCCCGTCGGGCAGATTGGCCCGGGCCGCCTGCAGCCGCTCGTTGATCAGATTGCGGGCGAAATAGAGGTCGGTGGCGTCTGTGAAGACGGCGGTGATCTGCGAGAAGCCATGCCGCGACAGCGAGCGGGTCTCGACCAGCCCCGGGATGCCGGCCAGGGCCGTCTCGACCGGGAAGGTGACCTGGCGCTCGACCTCTTCGGGGCCGAGGGCCGGGGCGATGGTGTTGATCTGCACCTGGCGGTTGGTGATGTCGGGGACCGCGTCGATGGGCAGGCCGGCCAGTTGGCTTCCGCCATAGGCCAGCAGGGCAATGGCCAGCAAGGCGACGATCCAGCGGAAGTGGACGGAAAGGTCGATCAGGCGCGCGAGCATGGCTTAGTCCTCATGTCCGGCTTCGCCCTTGCCGAGTTCGGCCTTGAGCAGGAAGGCGCCCTTGCCGGCGATGCGTTCGGTTCCTGTCAGGCCGCGCAGGATCTCGGTGGAGCCGGCGGCGATCCGTCCGGGGGTCACCGGCGTGGCGCGGAATCCGCCGGCCTCGACCACGAAGACGACCGGACGGCCCTCGACGGCCTGGACCGCCTCGCTGGGCACGATGATCGCGCCGCCGGTCTCCGCGCCGGTCATGACTCGCGCCGAAACGACGGATCCGATTGGCGCGGTCCGGTCCGAGGGCGTCGCCCGGACGGCGGCGGTGTTGCCCCCGGACGCGCCGGGCGCCACGGCGCTGATCGTGGCCGGGACCTGCTGGCCGTCGGGAGTCTGCACCTGGATCACTTGGCCCAGCCGGATCGAACCGGCCGCGGCCGCCGGGGCGTCGAAGACGTATTCCGCGCGGCTCGGGTCGGCGATCTCGGCCACCAGGGCGCCCTGGGTCAGGAAGCCGCCGACCTGGGCGTCGAGCCGCGTGACCACCCCCTTGATCGGGCTGCGCAGGACCGCGACGCCGTTGGCGCCGGGCCCGCCCATGGCGCGGACCTGGGCTTGGGCGGCGCGCTGGTCGGCCTGCGCCTTCTCGGCGGCGGCCTGGCTGGTTTCCCAGTCCTGGCGCGAGACCACGCCGGCTTCGAACAGGCGACGGTCGCGGATGGCGGCGGCCTGAGCCGCCCTGGCGCCCGCGCCCGCGGCGTCGAGACTGGCTCGACCCAAGGCGGCGTCGGCGCTGCGCAAGGTGGCTATCGGCGATCCGATGGCGACCGCCGCGCCGGTCGAGACGTGGACGCGCTCGACCGCCCCCGACACCGGCGCGCCCAGGGCGGCCAGGGCGTTGGCGGCCAGGGTCACGCGCCCGGGCAGCAGGATGTCGACCCCGCCGCCGCGCCGGGGGGGGACGATCGAGACACCGGCCGCCGCCGCGTCGGCCGGCTTGAGCGGCACGAGGCCGGTCTCGCCGTGATCGCCGTGCTCGACGCCGTCCTTTTCAGAGGCGGGGGCGGGCGCGGCCGGGCGGTCCTGGAACAGCTGAGCGGCGCCATAGCCGAGCCCGGCGGCGGCGATCAGGGCGATCGCGGAAACGATGAGGGAGCGGCGGACGATCACGGTTGGACTCCGAAGGGGATGCGGCCCTGGGCGCGGGCGAGGTCGGCCAGCGCCTTGACGCGGGCCAGCTTGGTGTCGACGGCGCGCCCCCGCGCGGCGATCAGGTCGCGACGGGCGGCCAGCAGTTCGGATAGCGGCAGCCGGCCGGCGTCGTAGCCAATCCTGGCCAGGCGATAGGCCTCGGCGGCGGCCGTTTCGGCCTGGCGGGAGGCGTCCAGCGTCTGGTCGGCGGCGGCGACCTGGGCGGCGGCCGCGCGGCGGTCGCCCTCCTGCTCAGCCTGGGCCATGGCCAGCCGGGCCTCGGCGGCCTGGGCGTTGGCCGTGGCCGCCGCGACCGCGCCGCGGTTGCGGTCGAACAGCGGCAGGGGCGCGGAGATCCCGAACACCGCGGCCGTGGCGTCCTCGTCCTGGAACCGGCGAACCCCGAAGCTGACGGTGAGATCGGGCGTGCGCCGCGCCCGCTCCAGGTCGACGCGGCGCTGGGCGGCGTCGCGTTCGGCGCGCGCGGCGGCGATGGCCGGGCTGAAGCGAGGCTCCAGCGGCGCCGGGGCCGGGACGGTCTCCAGCAGGCCGCCCGTCACCGCTGTATAGCGATCAGCCGAGCCGGTCAGGGCGCTGAGGCGAGCCAGGGCCGTCTCGGCGTCGGCCTGGGCCGCGCCCTGGTCGGCCCGCGCCGCGGCTAGTCCCGCCTCGGCCTGGACGGCCCGGACCTTAGCCTCCTTGCCGTGGTCGACCAGCAGGCGGGCGGCCCGGGCGTCGGCCTGGGCCAGGTCGACGCCGTCGCGGGCGATCGCCAGGCGCTGCTGCGCCGCCTCGGCGCCGGCATAGGCCAGCGCCAGATCCCGGGCGAAGTCGACCTCTCCCAGGGAGGCGCGGGCCTGGGCGGCGGCGAGGTCGGCCCTGGCCGCCGACGTCCGCGCGCCGCGCTTGCCGCCCAGCTCCAGCGGCTGGTCGATCGACAGGGTCGTTTCGGCGCCGCCGAAGTCCTTGTAAGGGCCGGAGCCGGCGGCGTTCTCGACTGTCAGGCCGAGCGTGGGGTTGGGGCGGACGGCGGCCTGGGCCGCCTGGCCTGCGGCGGCGCGGGCCTCGGCGGCGCCTAGGGCCAGTCGGGGGGCGGAGGCTTGGGCCTGTTTCAGCAGGTCCGGGAAGGCCGGCGCAGTCTGGGTCGCGGCCGAAGCGCCTAGCACCCCGGACGCGACGCAGGCCAAGGCCGCGCGTAGCGGCCATCGGTTCGATGACATGGAGATTCCTCGCGATCAATGGACGACGGCGCGCGCAAGGCGCGCGAGCCGTCAGCCGCGAGGCGGTCGGTGGGGTCCGGACAGGGGACGCGAGGCCAGCGCCTGGGCGGAGGTCGCCGGGTGTTCGGAGAGAACCGGGATGGGCGCCGGTACTGTCCCGGCCGGGGCGTCGAGCAGGGCGCCGCCATGGTGGCAATGGCCCCCGACGCAGCAGGCGGCCTCGCAGGGCGCGCCATGATCCCGCGGATCGTCCTGGAGGGCTTGGCCAGCGGCCACGCCCGTCTCGACGCCAACCAGAGCAGCGGCGGGGCTGTCGCAGATGCAGGCGGCCATGCTCACCGAAGGGGCGACGACGAGCAGCGCCAGGACGCAGGCGGCCATCAAGCCGCTCAGGTTCCGCCACCATGTCATCTTCGGACGCATGACGGTCCTATAGCTTCGGCGGTCGCCCTTGAGAACGCGTTACATGATTACACCGCCGCCCGCCTCAGCTGGCGCGGCGCCAGGTCTGGGTCTTGCAGAAGGGCGCGACGATGCAGCCCTTCAGGCTCAGCCGCCCGTCCGGGCGCAGGGTCATGACGCCCTTGTAGGTGCCGCCGTCCTCGGGATTGTAGACCCAGCCGTCGCCCCAGTGGCCCGGGCCGATCGCCCGGACCTTCATGAACATCAGGTTGCGCAGCGGCCGGCCGCGCTGGGCCGCGTCGCGGTTGCGGACGTCCTTCTGGCCAGGATCAGCCTGGATGTGCGGCGAGGTGACGATATAGCCGCACAGGCCGTCGCCGCAGCGTTCCAGTCGAACGGTCGAGCCGCCGTCGCCGGGCGCGTTCCACAGGCCCGTCACGTCGGCGGGCGCCGCGCTCACCGACGCGGCCAGGGCCAGGGCCGCGATCACGCCACCGCCTCCACCGGGGCGTAGGCCGCCGAAAGGTCCCGCTCGGCCTGGCGCATCAGCGCCCGGTCGTCGTGCTGCCAGGGGTGGAAGCCTGGCCGGAAGTAGGAGAAATAGGCTCCCAGCACCTGCCGCAGCATGCCCGGCTTGACCAGCATGAAGCGCAGGAGCTGACGCCAGCTGCGAGCGTTGTTGATGCCGTCGGCGGTGAAGATGTCGCCGATGTTGCTGCCGACGGTGGCGAACAGCAGGCGGGTGGCGGCGATCATGGTCATGGTGCGCAGCGTCCAGCGCCGCCAGGCCGGCAGCCGCGCGGCCGCCAGCATGAAGGTGTCATAGGCGACGGCCTTGTGCTCGACCTCTTCGATGGCGTGCCAGCGCCACATGGCCTTGGCCTCGTCCGAGGCGCCCTCCAGGTGGCGCGGATCAGCCAGCAGGGCGTGGGCCAGAATAGCCGTGAAGTGCTCGAGCGCGACGGTCGCGCCCAGCTGCTGCAGCGGCGGCCGGCTGCGGGCGAAGGCCAGGCGGTCGCGCGTGCGCTGCTCCATGGTCGCGACGTCGAAACCGTGGTCGGCGACCTGCTTGTTGAAGAACAGGTGCTCGCGGGTGTGCATCGCCTCCTGGGCAAGGAAGCCGGCGATCTGCTGGCGCAGCTCCGGCGAAGCGATGTTGCGATAGTGGCGGACCGCGTCCATGAAGAACCGCTCCCCCAGGGGGAAGGTCACCGACAGGGCGTTGTAGAACGCGGTGCCCACCGGGTCGCCGCCCAGCCACCAGCGGCCGGTGGGCGTTTCGCGGCCGAAGGCCATGTCGCGGGCGCGGATGTCGAGATCCGACGGGGTCTTGTCCAGCTTGCTCATCTAAAGGGACTCCTGGCGCGCCGTCGTCGACGGCGGCTGGCATGGGAAGCCGCGGGCGGTCACGCGCCTGGCGTGACGGAAGCTCCGCGCGGGGTGAGGCGGACGGGATCGGGAGCCGCGGGGCGCGCCATGAACCGTCCGGTTCCGCGACCTCGCTCCGGTCGTCGCGGCGGCGTGGCGTGGAAAGGCCTGGGCCATGGCGGCAACATCTCCTAAACTGCCTGTCAATAAGGCGACGATTCTGGACCGCCCAGATCGCCGTCGGACCGCGGAATATATCGACGCCCGACGATATCTACATGCATGTAAGTTACATTGATGTCAATAGAGAGTCCTGAAATCGGGACGACCGCCAAGCGTCGACGTCGGGTGCCCGAAGTCGCGCGCCGCGAGGCCCTGGCCTCGGCGCGGCAGTTGCTGATCAGGTCGGGGCCGACGGCCGTCACCCTGAAGGCGGTGGGCGACGAGATCGGCGTGACTCACGCCAACCTGATCCATCACTTCGGCTCCGCGGCCGGCCTGCAGTCGGCGCTGATGGAATCGATGGTCCGCGACCTGACCGACGCGCTAGGGGCGGCGGTGGAGCAGCTGCGCTCGAATCCCGGCGCGCCCAGGGCCCTGGTCGACGCGGTGTTCGACGCCTTCGACCAAGGCGGGGCAGGGCGCCTGGCCGCCTGGATCGCCCTGTCCGGCGACCTCCAGCACCTGGAGCCGGTTCGCGCCGCGGTGCGCGACCTGGTCGACGCCATCTGCGAGACCTTCGCCGCCGAAGGCGAGCAGACCCATCACCGCGTCACCTCGGCGGTGCTGTTCATCGCGCTGTACGCGTTCGGCGACGCGGTGATCGGCGCGCCATTGCGCGACATGCTCGATCGCGAAGACGACGCGGGCCGCAAGATCGTGGCCCGGCTGCTGCCGACCTTCCTGTTCTGACGCTGGCGTCCAGCGCCCTCGCGACAGCGGTTGACGTCAAGTCAACCGCGACGGGTTTACATCCTATGCGAATGTCGCCCATGCTGTCGTTGACTCCAATATAAATAGTGACGGTCATGGCGGAGGCGGGCAAGGCGAAGGTCGAAACGGCCGTCAGGCGACGACGCTCTCCCGACGAAGCCCGCGCCCAGGCCCTGGTCAGCGCCCGCAAGCTGCTGATCGCCCATGGGCCCAACGGCCTGACCCTGCAGGCGGTGGCCCAGGACATCGGCGTCACCCACGGCACCCTGATCCACCATTTCGGCTCGGCCGCCGCGCTGCAATCGGCCCTGATGGGCGCGATGGTCCGCGACCTGGCCGTGGCGCTGGAGTCGGCCGTGGCCCATGTCCGCTCGGACGCGCGGGCGCCCAGAACCGTTGTGGACATCGTGTTCACCGCCTTCGACGAGGGGGGGGCGGGGCAGTTGGCGGCCTGGATCGCCCTGTCCAATCGCTATGAGCATCTGGAACCCGTGCGCGAGGCCGTCGTCGACCTGGTGACGGCCCTCGGCGAGAAGGTCCTGACCTCTGGCGAGGACCCGCCCCGGCACATTCCCTCGGCCTTGTTGCTGATCACCCTGTGCGCGTTCGGCGACGCGGTGATCGGCGGCCCATTGCGCGAGATGCTCGGGCGCGACCGCGACGCCGTGCGACGGCTGGCGGCCAATTTGCTCCCTGCCCTGATCGAATAATCAACACCGTCGTCAATAAGTATTGACACCTAGGTGAATAGACGCATCCTTAGGGTGAGGAGATCGTCCGGCCGCTGGCGACTCCGACAAAAAAGTGCGGCGAGGAAACGCTTTTGATGTCCGCCCCCGACTGGGGAGAGGACCCTTGGGAGGGGATATGTCTCAACGCATCCGCGCGCGCGCCTGTTGGATCGCGGGGGTTTCCGCCGTGGCCGTCATCCTGTCGGCCGGGCTGGCTCAAGCTCAGGGCCAGGCGGCGGCGCCGGCCAAGTCCAACCTGGTCGACGAGGTGGTCGTCACCGCCCAGCGCAAGGAAGAAGCGGCCCAGGACGTGCCGATCGCCATTTCGGCATTCTCGCAGGAGGCCCTCGACGCGGCGAAGATCGAGGGCGGGCCCGACCTGCTGAAGGCGATCCCGAACGTCAGCTTCACCAAGACCAACTTCAGCGGCGTCAACCTGACGATCCGCGGCATCGGCACCCAGGCCGTGTCGGTTTCGACCGACCCCGGCGTATCGATCAATTTCAACGGCACGGCCTTTATCCGTAACCGCTTCTTCGAGCAGGAATTCTTCGACGTCGAGCGCGTGGAGGTGCTGCGGGGTCCGCAGGGCACGCTGTACGGGCGCAACGCCACCGCCGGCGCGGTCAACATCATCTCGGCCCGGCCAACCGACGTCTTCGAAGGCGAGATCAAGGGCGAGGTCGGCGACTATGACAGCCGCCGGCTCAGCGGCTTCGTCAACATTCCGCTGTCGGGCGACAAGCTGGACCTGCGGCTGGCCGGCGCCTCGACCACCCGGGACGGCTTCGCCGAGAACGACGTCACCGGCAACAAGATCGACGGTCGCGATCTCTATTCCACCCGCGTCACCCTGGGCTTCAAGCCGGTCGAGACGGTGCGCGGCGCCCTGATCTGGGAACACTTCAGCGAAAACGACAGCCGGGCCCGCAGCACCAAGCAACTGTGCACCCGCGATCCGGGCCCGCAGGCCATGGGCGGCTTCACGCTCAGCCCGCAGGCCAGCGCCTTCTTCAGCCAGGGATGCCTGAACGCCTCGCTCTACGACGACGCGGCCTATGGCACGCCCAACGGCCTGTCGATCCCGTTCGTCCTGGCCTCGGTGACCAACACCGCCGTGCTGGGCCTCAATCCCGACGGCGTGTCGGGCCCCGTCAACCTGATGAAGGTGACCGACCCCTACGGCGGCATGATGCAGTCCAAAGACCTGCGACGCATCTCGTCGATCTTCGATCCGAAGTATCGCGCCAAGGCCGACGTGCTGGAGCTGAACGTCGACATCGACGTGGCGCCGAACCTGACCCTGACCTCGCAGACGGCCTACAACCGCGACCGCTACTTCTCCAGCGAGGACTACAACCGCTTCAACACCATGCCTGGGGTGTTCAACGACTCCACCGGCCTGGACAATGCGGTGGTGCCTGGCGCCCCGGCCCCGAACCTGACGCCCGGCGGCGTCTATTGCGATCCGCAACTGGGCTGTTCCAGCACGATCGCCGGCCTGGACCAGGTGCGGGCCAAGAGTCGCCAGTTCTCGCAGGAACTGCGTCTGTCGTCGGCCTTCGATGGTCCGGTCAACTTCAGTCTCGGCGGCAACTACACCGACTATCGCACCACCGAGGACTACTACGTCTTCTTCAACATCGTTTCGGCCATCGCCCAGAGCAGCGGCTATGGCAACAACAGCCTCGACCCGACCAAGTGCGGCACCAGCTTCGACGGCTCGACGCCGACGATCACGCCGGACGGCGCGACCGGCTGCATCTATATCGATCCCCATCCGCTGGACCAGATCGACGGCCTTGGCCACAACTACTTCCGCAGCAAGAACATCTACAAGGTCAAGTCGGCCGCGGTGTTCGGCGAGCTCTATTACGAGTTCGCGCCCGACCTGAAGCTGACCGCCGGCCTGCGCTACACCCGCGACCGCAAGACCTTCACGCCGGTGCCGACCCAGGTGCTGCTGTCGTCCTCGAACGGCGGCACGGTGGATGGCGGCTATCCGATCGGCGACGACATCAAGCAGAAGTGGGGCGCCGTGACCGGCCGCGTGGGCCTGGACTGGTCGCCGAAGCTGTCATTCACCGACCAGACCCTGGTCTATGCCTTCTACAATCGCGGCTACAAGGGCGGCGGCGCCAACCCGCCGGCCATCGGCTACAGCGACGAGCCGTTCCTGCCGGGCCTGCCGCCGCTGGTGCAGCTGACCTCGTATCCCGACACCTTCAAGCCCGAATACGTCAACGCCTTCGAGCTGGGCGCGAAGAACACCCTGCTGGGCGGCGCCCTGACGCTGAACGGCGCGGCTTTCTACTATGACTACAAGGGCTACCAGGTCTCGCAGATCCAGGATCGCACCGCGATCAACGAGAACTTCGACGCCAGGATCTGGGGGCTGGAGCTGGAGTCCGCCTGGCGGCCGACCCGCGACCTGCGCCTGACCGTCAACCTGGGCTACCAGGGCAGCAAGCTGGCCGACGGCTCCCGGTCGATCGACGTGGAGAACCGCACCCAGGGCAATACGGACTTCACGGTGATGAAGGGCAGCCCGTTCCTGCCGTCCAACTGCGTGGTGTCCAAGAGCTATGTCGCCAGCCTGCTGGCCACCAACGCCGCTTTCGGTCTGCCCGACTACGCCAGCCTCAGCGCCGTCTGCCCCGGCTCGATCCTGGGCCTGTTCCTGTTCCCGGCCCCGACCGAGGCTGACCTGCCCAATGGCGGTCGCGGCTTCTATGCCGACGTGTCGGGCCACAGCCTGCCCAACCAGCCCAAATGGACCCAGTCGATCAGCGTCGACTACGCCCTGCCGCTGTCGGGCGGCTGGATCGGCGGCGTGCACGGCGACGTCTATCACCAGTCGCAGTCCTGGGCCCGCGTCTACGAGGACGCGATCGACAAGCTGCACGGCTGGTACAACGTCAATCTGCGCCTGACCCTGGCCAAGCCGGACGACGGCCTGGAGTTCGAGCTCTACGCCAAGAACCTGCTGGATGACACGCCCATCACCGGGGCCTTCATCAACAGCGACGACACCGCCCTGACCACCAATGTCTTCACCCTGGATCCGCGAATGATCGGCGCCAGCATCCGCAAGCGCTTTTGATCCAAACCCCGCGGCGCCCGTCCCGGCCGCGGGGCGGGCGCCGCTGTCGTGCCGGAGTTCGAACGATGGCATCACCCCGCGCGCCCGCGCCCGCCGCGGGCTCTGCGCCGCCCCGCCCCGACCTGGGCGCCTGGATGACGACCCATGGGCCCCGGCTGCGTCGCTACTTCACGCGCCGGGCCCCGCGCGCCGACGCCGAGGACCTGGTCCAGGACGTGTTCCTGCGCGTCCAGGCGGCCCAGCTCGACGAGCCGATCGTCGAGGTCGAGCGCTACCTGTTCACGGTGGCCCACAATGTCCTGATCAGCCGGGCCAGGCGGCTGGGCGTGCGGGCGGCCGAGCTGCGGCGCTCGTTCGCCGAATGGTCCGAAGCCGCCGAGGACCTGTCGCCTGAGCGCATCGTAGGCGCGCGGCAGGACTACGCCCGGGCCATGGCGGTCATCGAGCGCCTGCCGCCCCGCACCCGCATGGCCTTTCGCCTCAACCGCATGGAGGACCTCAGCTACGGCGCGATCGCCGAACGCATGGGAATCTCGAAGGACTCCGTCAAGGAGCTCCTGCGACGCGCCAACACCCACCTCGACCAAGCCCTGAAGGGCGCCTGACCCACCGCCGCTCGCGGCAAGACGATCTCTGCACAAGGCTCGACCGCAAGGCTTTCAAAGCTTTGTGTCGCACCTGTGCGCCGGTCACCGATATCAGTCAGAATAATAAGATGCATAATCTATGATTGAATATTTTTAAGATACATACCCCCCTAACTCTATTATGAGGCGTCTAATACATCGGGTGAGGCAATCGCCCGAACGGCGCTGTAGCGCCTCATAAATACTAGGGAAACGCCATGAAAATCTTCGCTTCCGCCGTCGCTCTGCTGGCCACGGCCGCGTTCGCCGCCTCGGCTTCGGCCGCCTCGTTCAGCCCGGCCAACGGCACCTTCACCGGTACGGGCACCACCAGCCTGAAGAAGGGCTCGCTGACCATCCCTTGCACCGCCAATTTCACGGGCCACACCACGGGCGGCCTCGGCGTGATCGACACCGCCACGTTCAGCGGCGGTGGCGGCCTGTGCGGCCTGATCCACAAGACCGGCACCTGGAACGCCACCGCCACTTCGGCGACCGGCACCGGCGCCGGCACGGCCACCATCACGGGCGTGGCGGTGACGGCCTCGCTGTTCGGCACTTGCGGCCCGAGCACCGTGAACGTCTCGGTCAGCGCGGGGGGGCTGATCACCTTCGACAACCAGACCCTGAGCCCGGACTGCGCCATCAACGGCTCGGTCCAGACCAGCCCGGCCCTGACCATCGTCCCCTAAATCACGCCCTCTCCCGGAGACGTCGCCTTCCCCCTACCCCAGCGACGCAGGACCGGTCCTGCCCTGACGACTCCGTCGTCAGGGCGCTTTTTTGCACGAAAGTCGGGTGGTTCATGATGCGGGGGAGGCGGCTCCGGCCGTGGGCGTCGCCCACATCAGCACGTCGCCGGCCTTCACGCCCGAGACGATCTCGACCCCGTCCGGCGCGATCCGGCCCAGCTTGACCGGGACGGTGCGCGGCGGACCGCCGCGGCGATCCTGAACCTTGACCCAGGCGGCCGGCGCCGCGCCCTGGATCGCGGCCGGCGGCGCCACCAGGGCGGCCGGATTGCGATAGAGGTCCACGGTGATGTTGGCCGTCATGCCGATGCGGATGGCCTTGGCCTGATCGGGCGTCAGGGCGTCCAGGCGCGCCGTGGCCGGAAAACTGGCCAGCGGTCCTCCGGCGACGGCCGGCGCCGCGGCCTGGCCGGCGACCGAGGTCACATGGCCCGCCACGGCCAGCCCGCCGAAGCCCGGCCCGGTGACCGTCACGGCCATGCCCGGCTGCACGCGGTTGGCGTCGGTCTCGCTGAGCTGGAAGGCCACCGCCAGCCCGCCGGCCCGGGCGATCGAGCCGATCAACCGCCCCCGGGTCACCGCCTGGCCGGCGTGGAGCGGCTCGGCCTCGTCGCCCTTGCCCACCGGCCGCACGATGACGCCGGCTTCCGGCGCGCGAACGATCGCGCCCGCCGCCTGGCCGTCCAGGCGGGTGAGCTGGGCGCGGGCGTTGGCCAGATCCAGAGCCGCGACGCGACGGTTGGCGCCGGCGCCCTGGGCGAGCACCGCGGCCAGGTCCTGGCGGGCGCCGGCCAGCACCATCTCCTGGTTCCGCTTCTGCTGCGCCAGGCCGTCATATTCGCCCCGCGCCACCAGCCCGCGGTCGAGCAGCCCCCGGGTCTCGGCCAGCTTGCGGTCGAGATCCGCAAGGTCGAGGGCGGCGGCGTCCACTGTCCGCCGCGCGCGCGCGACCTCGGTCCCACTAGACCAGTCGGCCAGGGTTTCGGCCGTTTTCGACGCCTTCAGATAGGCCGCCTCGGCCTCGTTGCGGCGCTGGCCGATCTCGGCGGGATCCAGCTCGACCAGGACTTGGCCTGGCGTGACGCTGGTTCCGTATTCGAAGCTGAGGCGTCGCACCACGCCGTCGAACGAGGCGACGACGTCGAGGCTGTCGCCGGGGACCACCGAACCGACCAGGCTCAGCGTGGCGGCGAAGGGGCGGGGTGAAAGCGTCAGGGTCTGGGGCGCGGCTGGATCGGGGCTGGCGTCCCGGCGCGGCGCCAGGGCCAGGCACAGCCCGAGAACGGCGACCCCGGACACGGCCGCCACGACCGTCCACTTCCGAGAACGCCAGATCGCCAGGGCCTGTCCGCGCGCCGCCATGGCTCAACCTTAGGGTCGAGGTCGCATCGCCGTCTACAACAATGTCAGTAGATGGTGGCCCGGGCGGCTCATTCGTCGCGCAGCGCCACGATCGGGTCCAGCCGGGAGGCTCGGAGCGCCGGGTAGAAGCCGAAGATCATCCCCACCACGGCGGCCAGGCCTGGCCCCAGGGGCAGGACATAGGCCGACAGACTGAAGGTCCAGCCCGACGCCCTGGCGGCCACGAAGGCGGCCAGCAGGCCGAACGCCAGGCCGACGAGGCCGCCCATCAGGGCCAGGATCCCCGCCTCGATCAGGAACATCGCCTGGATGTCGCGTGGCGTCGCGCCCAGGGCGGCCCGCAGGCCGATCTCGCGCCGGCGCTCCATCACGCCCATCATCATGACGTTCATCACCCCGATGCCGCCGACCAGCAGCGAGATCGCGCCGATCGCCGTCAGCAGGCGACTGTGGATGGCCTTCTGGGCGTTCAGGCTCTGGATCAGCTCCTGGGCGCTCACGGCCTGCGGGGCCGAGGTCGGATTGGCCAGCCGGGCGACCAGCCGCCCGCCCACCGCCTTGGCGTCCGCGCCCGGGCGCAGGCGCAGCAGCACCGTGCTCGGCTCCGGCGTGGCCATGATCCGGGCCGCGTCGCCCAGCGGCACGAGCACGGCGGTGTTGTAGTCCGTCGGGTCCATGGCGGTGAACGCCACGGGGGCGAGCACGCCGATCACCGTGAACACATAGCCCCGGATGCGGATGCGCGAGCCCGGCCCCGTCGGCGCGCCCGGCGCGGACAGGGCCGCCGCCGTGTCGGCGCCCAGCACCGCCACCAGATTGCCCTCGTCGACCGAGGCGAACAGCCGTCCGCTGGCCGTCGAGAGGTGGACCAGGTCGGGCAGGTTCGGGGCTGCTGCGATGATTCCAGCGTCCTGGCTGGCCGGACCGATCGCCACCTTGGCCCGGTCGATCGTCAGGGGCACGGCGGCCTCGACGTCCGGGTCGGTGCGGGGCAGGGCCTCGATCGCCGCCCGATCCATCGTCGCAGGGAAGGGGCCCACCGGATTGGCGTGGATCTGCAGCATGTCCACGCCCATGTGCGCGAACAGCTTCAGCGTCTCGCGCTGCGCCATGTGTCCGATGGTCAGCATGGCCACGATCGAGGCGGCACCGATCAGGATGCCCAGCAGGGCCAGGGCCGAGCGCTGCCGCTGGGCCAGCAGGTTGGCCAGCGCCTCGGCGCCCGACTGGCTCCAGGTCCGTAGCGCCGCGCGCGGCCAGGGGGAGGTCAGGACGGTCATGCCGCCGCGCCCGCCTCGGCCACGACCCGGCCGTCCAGCACCTCGATCCTTCGCTCGCAGCGGGCGGCCAGGTCCCTGTCGTGGGTGACCATCAGAACGGTCACGCCCAGGCGCTGGTTGAGGTCGCGCAGCAAGGCCATGACGTCGCCGGCGGTGACGCTGTCGAGGCTGCCGGTCGGCTCGTCGGCCAGGATCAGGCGGGGCTGGCGGATGAGAGCCCGGGCCAGGGCCACCCGCTGGCGCTGACCGCCGGACAGCTCGGCCGGACGGGCCTGGGCGCGATGCGACAGGCCCACCCGATCCAGCATGGCCAGGGCGCTCTGCTCGCGCTCGCGGGCCGAAACGCCGGCATAGACCAGGGGCAGGGCGACATTTTCCCAGGCGTTCAGGCGCGGCAGCAGGTTGAACGACTGGAAGACGAAGCCGATCGTCGCGCCACGAAACCGGGCCTCCCGTCCGCGATCGCCGAACGTGACATCCAGGCCGTCCAGGCGCAGGACGCCGCTGGTGGGCCGGTCCAGCAGGCCGATGATGTTCATCAAAGTGCTCTTGCCGGAGCCTGATGGGCCGACGACCGCGCAGAACGCCCCCGCCTCGACCTTGAAGCTGACGCCGCGCAGCACGGGCGTGGCCTGGTCGGGCGGGCCGTAGGTCTTGGTCAGGTCGAGGACTTCCAGCACCCGTCCATCTTGCGCAGCGGCGCAACTTGAACAAGAGCCCGGAGCGTGTTTTGTTGACTTTAGTGTCAATATCGGTGGTCGGGTGGCGCGAGGATGTCTGCGTATCGGGTTGCCGAGCCTCGCCCGCGCCCACGCCTTACGGGGTGGCGGCTGGTCGCGGCGGCGCTGGCCTTCGCCCCGATCTCGCCGGCCAGGGCTCAGGCGCCGGTCGCCTCGCCGGCCAGGCCGCCGCCCGCCGCAGTCGGTCCGCGCCTGGCGCTCAGCCTAGCGGACGCGGTGTTCCTGGGCCTGCGCGACAACCGCGCCATCAAGTCGGCCTATGTGGTGCGGGCCGCCGAGAAGTACGACCTGTCCGTGGCCGAGACCCGGTTTCGGCCGATCGGGGCGATCATCGGCTCGGCCGAGGCCACCCGGGCGGGAGACCTGCGCGGCTCGACCCTGCAAGTGAACCCAAGCGCCTCATGGCTGGTCCCGACCGGGGCGCAGTTCGATTTCGGCTGGGCGCGCCAGACCGTCCGCAGCGGCGGAAACGACCTGACGACGCAGGTGGCCACCCTCGGCGTCAGCCAGCCGCTGCTGCGTGGGGCCGGCGTCGCCGTCAACACCGCGCCCGTGCGCCTGGCCCGGCTGCAAGACGCCATCGACCGCCTGAGCCTGAAGGCGACGGTGTCGGACACGGTCAGCCGCATCATCCTGGCCTATCGCAACCTCGCGCAGGCCCAGCAGCAACTGGTGATCGCCCGCCAGTCGCTGGAGCGCTCGCGCGCCCAGCTGGCCACTAACCAGGCGCTGATCGACGCCGGACGGATGGCCGCGGCCGACATCGTCCAGACCCAGGCCGACATCGCCGCCCAGCAGGTGGCGCTGCTGCAGGCCGAGCAGCAGCGTAACAGCGCCCAGATCGCGCTGCTGGCCCTGCTCGCCGTCGACCTGCACACCGACGTGGTGGCCGCCGACGCGCTGGACGCCAAGCCTCTGGTCGTCGACCTGGACCAGGCGATCGCCACGGCCCTGGACAACCGTCCCGACTTCCTGTCGCAGAAGCGCGCGGTCGAGCAGGCGCGCCAGGGACTGATCCTGGCGCGGAACAACCGTCTGTGGGACGTGTCGGTCTATGGCGCGGTGCAACGGCAGACCGAACGCGGCGACCTGTTCGACGACCCGATCACCGGCGCCCCCGTGGCCGGCGCCAGCCTGCCCCGCACCAGCGGCGCGGTCGGCGTGCAGTTCCGCGTCCCCCTGGGCGACTACCGCCCGCGCCAGGCCGAGATCCAGGCCGAAACCCTGGTGCGGACCCAGGAGCTGCGCCTGGACGACCTGCGCCAGACCGTCGAGGCCCAGGTGCGCGACGCGGTCCAGGGCGTGGAACTGGCCTGGCGGCAAGTGGAGGCCACGCGCCTGTCGCGCGACCTGGCGGCCAAGACCCTGGAACTGGAACGCGAGAAGTTGAGCGCCGGGCGGGCCTCGAACTTCGAGCTCCTGACCTTCGAGGCCAATCTGCGCTCGGCTGACCTGCAGGCGCTGAACGCCTCGATCAACTATCTCAACGCCCTGACCACGCTGGACCAGCAGTTGGGCGCCACCCTCGACACCTGGAAGGTCAGCCTTCAGGACTGAGGCGGCTCACTCTTTCGGCGAGGCGGTCGAGACCCGGTGGATCAGGGTGAAGGGAATGAGTTCGTCCCTCGGACGGGCCCCGGCCTCGGCGTTGCGGGCCACGCCATTGATCAGCATCTTGGTGGCCAGGGTCGACATCTCCACCAGCGGCTGGCGGATGGTGGTCAGTTGCGGGCGGCTGAGGCGCGAGACAGGGCTGTCGTCAAAACCGGCCACCGAGAGGTCGCCTGGACAGGAAAGCTCGGCCTCCGCCGCCGCCGCCAGGGCGCCCAGGGCCATTTCGTCGGAGCTGGCGAAGATCGCCGTCGGCCGTTCGTCGAGGCCCAACAGGGCCGCGGCGGCCGTGTGGGCGGACTCGAAGGTGAAGTCGCCCGGGCGGATCCAGGCCTTGTCGATCGTCAGGCCGCCCGCTTCCATGGCGGCGACGTAGCCTTCCAGACGGGCCTGGCTGGCGCCGTAGCGCTGGTCGCCGGTGATGAAGCCGATCCGTTTGTGGCCCAGGCCGATCAGGTGGTCGGTCATCTCGCGCGCGGCGGCGACGTCGTCCATGTGCACGCGGGGACCCCGGCCCTCGGGCTTTTCCGGGCCCAGGCGCACATAGGGCGTACCGGCCTTGTCCAGCAGTTCCAGCACCACCTCGTTGTCGCACGAGGGCGGGGTCAGGATCACGCCGTCGGGCTTGAGGGCCGCCAGCAGGGCGCCGACTTCCTGGCGCACGCGTGGGCCGTCGTGGTCGACCAGTTCGACCAGCAGGTGATAGCCGGCGGCCCTGGTCTCGACCGTGGCGCCCAGCTGAATGCGCTGCAGGTAGTCCGAGCCGCGCTCGCTGCGCCAGTGGTCCAGGGTCAGGGAGGCGTCGACGAAGACGGCGATCACGAACGAGCGCGAGCCAGCCAGGCTGCGGGCCGATAGGTTGGGCGCATAGCCCAGGGCTCCGGCGGCCTCGAGCACGCGCTCGCGCATCTGCGGCCGGACGTTTGGCTCGTTGTTCATGACCCGCGAGACGGTCTTGATCGACACGGCGGCCCGCGCCGCGACGTCATAGATCGTCACCGACGCCATGGGCCTGTCCGTTCGCCTTGGTCCTGGTGGGGGGGACTCATCTTCATGTCGCCAGCCTAGTGCAACTGCGCGCCATAAGGCGACGTTCGGAATCCAAAAAAGCGCGGTCCGGAGCCGCAATGCGGGCTTTGTCGCCGCTCGCGCCTTGTGTCCCCCGGCCCGGAAGGCCAGTGTCCGAGCCAATCGCGGCGGAGATCGCGTCCGGCAGGGGAGGGATGATGACGGCGGCGGAGGCGGTGGGAAGCGACAGGGCAAGGCCGACAATACCCGTGAAGCCCAGCTTCATCGCTGCGTTCACCCTGGCCCAGATCGGGGCCTATGTCAGTTTCATGCCCCTGTTCCAGGTGCTGCTGCCGCTCAAGGCCCAGACCATCGATTCGGCCGGCAAGGCCATCCTGCTGAGCCAGGTCGCCATTCTGGGCTCGATCAGCGCCAGCCTCGCCAACCTGCTGGCCGGGGCGATCAGCGACCGGACCACCTCGCGCTTCGGCCGACGGCGTCCCTGGATGGTGGCCGGCGCCCTGGGCACGGTGGCTTCGTATTTCCTGATCATGATCGCCCACAGCGCGATCCAGCTGATGGCCGGGATCGTCTGCTTCCAGGTGGCCTTCAACCTGCTGTTCGCGGCGCTGCTGGCGGTGCTGCCCGACCGGGTGCCCGACGCCCAGAAGGGCAGGGTGGCGGCCTTCCTCAGCCTGGGCCATCCGATCGGCGCCATGGCCGGGGCGATTCTCGTCGGCGGACTGCTGGTCGGCGAGGCCTCGCGCTATCTGGCCATCGCCGTGGTGCTTCTGCTGGCGATCGCCCCGTTCGCCCTGGGTCTGAACGACCCGCCGCTGCCGCCGGGCGAGCGGCCGCCGTTCGACTGGCGCGTTTTCGTGGCCGGGTTCTGGATCGATCCGCGCGCCCACCCCGACTTCGCCCTGGCCTGGGCCAGCCGGTTCATGGTGCTGGTCGCGATCACCCTGACCCAGAGCTACATGCTGTTCTACCTGCAGGACGCACTGCATTATTCCGACCTGTTCCCGGGCCGTCGCGCTGAGCAGGGCATGGCCCTGCTGACCACTGTGGCCACCTGCGCCAACGTGGCCTGCGGCATGCTGGGCGGCATGCTGTCGGACCGCCTGAAGCGTCGCAAGCTGTTCGCGGCCGGCGCGGCCATGGGGCTGGCCGCGGCGATGCTGGTGTTCTCGCTGGTCCCGGGCTGGCCGGTGGTGGTGGCGGGCTTCGTGATCTTCGGCTGCGCGGTGGGCTGCTACTACGCGGTCGACATCGCCCTGGTCAGCCAGGTGCTGCCCTCGCAGAAGGACGCGGGCAAGGACCTGGGGGTGATCAACCTGGCCAACACCTTGCCCCAGGCCATGGCGCCGATCCTGGCGATGTGGGTGCTGGGTCCGGCCCACGTCAACTATCACGCGCTCTATCTGGTGGCGGCCGGGCTGGCGGCGGCTGGCGGTCTAGCCATCCTTCCGATACGGGGCGTGCGTTAGCCTTTTTCGAGAACCCCGTGCCCGACCTGATCCCCATCGACGATCCGAACGATCCGCGTGTCGCCGCCTATCGCGACATCAAGGAGCGCGACCTGGTCGGGCGCCAGGGGCTGTTCATCGCCGAGGGCGAGACCGTGCTGGCGGCCTTCGTGCGCGACGCCCCGCAGCGCGTCCAGTCGCTGCTGATCGACGGCAAACGGATCGACAAGCTGGGCGAGGTGCTGGCGGGCCTGCCGCCGGGCGTTCCGGTGCACGTGGCCGGCCAGGCCGTGCTGGACGCCATCGCCGGCTTTCACCTGCATCGCGGCGTCCTGGCGGTCGGGGCCAAGCCGAAGCCGCTGTCCGCGGAGGCGTTGCTGGCCGACGTGGGTCCGCGCGCGGTCGTGCTGGTGCTGATGGGCATCGCCAACCACGACAATCTGGGCGGCATCTTCCGCAACGCCGCCGCGTTCGGCGTCGACGGCGTGATCCTGGACGGCGACTGCTGCGATCCGTTCTATCGCAAGGCCATCCGGGTTTCGATCGGCGCCACGCTCAGCGTGCCGACCGCCGGGCTGGCGCCGGGCGAGGACCTGGTCGCTCTGTTGGCGCGCCACGGTTTCCAGGCGCTGGCCTTGAGTCCGGGCGCGGGGGAGACCCTGGCGGAGCTCGATCCGCCGGCCCGGGCGGCGGTGCTGCTGGGGGCCGAGGGGCCAGGATTGTCGAAGACGGTCATGGATCGGGCGCGCACCATCGGCATTCCCATGGCGAACGGCTTTGACTCGCTGAACGTGGCCACCACCAGCGGGATCGTGCTGCACCATCTGCGGTTCGCGAAGCGGTGACGAGCAAGGAATGACACCGGTGACTTGCCGCCGCGGAAGCCCCGCCATAGGGTCCCTGCGCGTCGCTTAGGGAGATCGCATGTTCAATCGCCGGGGAACCCTGGCCAGCCTGACGGGCGGCCTGCTGACATCGCTGGTGGCGGGCGCCGCCCTGGCCGATCTGAAACCGACCCAGCCTCCGAAGGCCCCGATGGATCCGACCGAAGTCCTTCCCCTGTGGCCCGGCGACCCGCCGGGCTCGGCCGGCGTCACGGCCGTCGAGACCTTGATCGACCGCACGGTCGCCGGCGGTCTTCCTGACCGGGCCACCACCCACACCCGCAAGCCGACCCTGACGGTGTTCCGCCCGGCCAAGGCCAATGGCGCGGCGGTGGTGCTGATGCCCGGCGGCGGCTACGAGCGCGTGGTCAGCGACAAGGAGGGCTTCGAGACCGCCCGCTGGCTGGCCGATCGCGGCTACACCTGCTTCGTCCTGCTCTACCGTCTGCCCGGCGACCATTGGGGCGCGGGCCCCGACGCGCCGCTGCAGGACGCCCAGCGCGCGGTGCGCCTGGTCCGCTCGAAGGCGGCGACGATGAGGTTCGACCCGGCCCGGGTGGCGATCATGGGCTTTTCGGCGGGGGGGCACCTGGCCGCCAGCCTGACCACCCGCTTCGACGCCAAGGTCTATGACCGCGTCGACGCCGCCGACGACCTGTCGGCCCGGCCCGACCTGTCGGGCCTGATCTATCCGGTGGTGTCGATGGTGGAGGGGCCGGCCCACCCCGGCTCGCGCAAGCAACTGCTGGGCCCGTCGCCGACGCCCGAGCAGGTGGCGCTCTATTCGCCCGACCAGAACATCACTGACCGGGTCCCGCCCGTGTTCCTGCTGCACGCCGCCGACGACAAGACCGTGCCGGTGGTCAACAGCCTGATGATGTTCACCGCCCTGAAGGCCAAGGCGGTTCCGGCCGAACTGCATGTCTTCGAGGAGGGCGGCCACGGCTTTGGCCTGCGCTCGATCGACGGCAAGCCGGTCGCGGCGTGGCCCACCTTGTTCGAGACCTTCGCCAAGCGCCACGGGGTTTGAACGGCGACGCCGCTCGCTGAGGCGACGCTCCGGATGTCGCTATGGGTGGTTATCGGACCACGACAGATGGTCGGCTCAAAGATCTACGCCTGAGCCACGTTCCGACAGAACTTGAAATGAGACAAGCTGGCGTCAGGAGTAGCGCCCAAGAAATCAGGGCCACGAGTATATATGCGGGGCCATCGACGGAGCGTGGGTCTGGCTTTGTTAGCGGAGTAAGCCACGCGAAAATAAGGACACAGATTGGGAAAATAAGTCCGCCCGCGACTGCAATCGCCCAACCTTTGATGTTGGGCGAGGCGGCAACCGCATAGGCGAGTAGCCCGGCGACAATCGTTGGCCCAACCAGCGCGGCGGCAATCATGCTTTGGAATTGCCAGTCTGCCGCAGCCATCGTCTGTCTCATCACCGCCGTTTCACGCGTTAGACTCTAATCGTCGTAACGTGCATGCGCAAAGCGGGCTGTGCACTGTCCGACTTGGTCGTGAGCGGACATTCGTATCCTACGGTGCGCAGCTCCGGTCCTTCGCCGCCCAGCGCTTGCGTTCCTCCTCCAGCGCCCTCTGCCAGCGCGCCCGCAGCACGCCCGGCCGCTGGCCGTGGCGTTCGTCGAGGAACTCGGCGCCCTCAATGCGATCGGTGCGGAAGTTGCGGAAGTCGTTGCGCAACTCGCACCAGGCGATCAGCAGGCGCACGGTCTCCAGATAGCCCACGGTCACCGGCCAGACGACGCGCTGGCTGACCGCGCCCTTCTCGTCGCGATAATCCAGGCGGATCTTGCGGCCAGCGTGGATCCAGGCCCGGGTCTGGGCGATATCGATGCCGTCGGGCAGGGCCTTCCAGTTCATGCCGGTCCCCGTGGCGGGGGTCAGCACATAGGGGCGCAGTTGTTCGGGGACGGCGGCGGCGATCTTGGCGATCAGGTCGTTGGCGGCGGTGGCGAGCACCGGGTCGCCGCGGCCGGCGACCCACTGGGCCCCCAGCACGGCGGCCTCGATCTCGTCGGGTGTCAGCATCAGGGGCGGCATGTCGTATCCGGCCTCCAGCACATAGCCGACGCCCGCCTCGCCGCGGATGGGCGCCCTCTGGCCGATCAAGGCGGCGATATCGCGATAAACGCTGCGTTTGGAGGTCTCCAGTTCGGCCGCCATGGCGTCGGCCGTCACCGGCTGGCGGCTGCGGCGGAGGATCTGGATGATCTGGAAAAGGCGTTCGGCGCGTCTCATGAGGCCACTCTGCTCGACCGATGCTGACAGCATGCTGGCAGCAGGATGGCGGTAGCGTCCGATTGTCGCAACACGAAGTCTGGACGGACGTCGAAGGCGGCTCAGCAGGGAGAGACCACCATGATCACGCTTTACGCCGCCGGACCCGCCTTCGGCCTCCCCGAAGGCAGCCCCTATGTGACCAAGACCGAGATCCACCTGAAGATGGCGGGCCTCTGGTACCAGAAGGTTCCGGCCCACCCGGAGACCTCGCCCAAGGGCCAACTGCCGTGGATCGACGACGACGGCGTCAAGGTGGCCGACTCCACCTTCATCCGCGCCTATATCGAGCGCAGCTACGGCGTCGACCTGGACGCCGGCCTCAGCAAGGCCCAGCGCGGCCAGGCGTGGGCGATCGAGCGGATGGTCGAGAACCACCTGGGCTGGGCCAGCTGCCATTTCCGGTTCTTCGACGACGACAACTTCGCCAAGGGCCCGGCCCGCTGGTTCGACGGCATGCCGGGCGAAGCGAAGGCCAAGGCGATCGACGGCCTGCTGGACACCGTCCAGGCCAGCCTCAAGTCGATCGGCATCGGCCGCCACTCGCCCGACGAGATCCTGGAGTTGGGGGCGTGGTCGCTGACGGCGCTGTCGGAGATGCTGGGCGACAAGTCGTTCATGATGGGCCACCGGCCCACCAGCGTCGACGCCATCACCTTCGCCATGCTGGCCCAGATCCTGACGCCGTTCTTCGAGTCGCCCCTGCGTCGTCGCGCCGAAGGCCTGCCCAACCTGGTCGGCTACGCCGAGCGGATGATGGCGGGATACTATCCGGAGTTCGCGCCGGAAGTGCGCGCGGCGGCCTAGCCTGGCTGCTGCCGGGGACACGCGCTCCAGGCGAGGCCAACGATCATCCGGTCGAAGTCTTCGTGCGCGCGTGTCCCCGGCGGTGCGCCTATGCTCAGTGTTTCTTCTTCTGGGCGTCGTTGGCCTCGAAGTCGTCCTTGCGGTCGGCGTCGTGAGCGTGGTGGACGTCCGTTTCGCCGCCGCCGCCGGAGACCTTGCTGTGGCGGCTGTAGCGATCGGGATCGTCCGGATCCTTGACGGTCGGGTCGGGGCGCGGCTGCTTGGCGTTTTCGTGACTCGAGCCGGGACCACCCCAGCGGTCGGCGGCGGGATTCTTGTCAGGCATGGTCAGCGGTCCTGTTGATAGCCGGGATGGGTGGTGTTCTGGCGGATGTTTCCCTGACGGCCCTGCTCGGCGAGATTGACGTCGCCGTCGCCGGGTTCGTTGGACTGCAATCCGGTCTTTTCATCCCGGCGGCCGTTGGTGGCGCCTTCGATGGCCGGCTTCTGGCCCTTGAAGGCGCGTTGCTCGGACGGAATGGGCGGGGCTTTGGACATTGGCTTCCTCCATTGTCTGCCCTTTTCAAACCGCTCGGAAGAGCGGGTGTTCCCAGCGCCCAGCTTGCCGGGCGGCTCGAACATTTCGGCCTGGATCATCCACCGGCATCTTCGGAATCAGTGTTCCGGTGCTATCTAGGAGCGTGTTCGGGATAGGATACCCTCTTGTCAGATACAGAAGCGCCTCAAGCCTCCGCCGCCTCGGACCGCGCCAGCCAGACCCTGCATCGGGCCCTGGACATCCTGGAGGCCGTCGCCGAGGGGGCCCATAGCCTCAAGGCGTTCGAGGCGCGTGTCGGCCTGACCCGCAGCACCACCCACCGCCTGGCCTCGGCCCTGGTCGATCGCGGCCTGCTGTCGTCGGTGGGGCGCGACTACCGCCTGGGCGGGCGGCTGGTGCAACTGGGACACCAGGCCCGCGAGCGGCTGGGGTTGGCGGACGTCGCCAGGCCCGTGCTGGCCGCGCTTTCGGCCGAGACCCAGGACGCCACCAACCTGGGCACGATCACCGGCGACGACGTCCTCTATGTGGGCCAGGCGCCGGGCCGGCGCCGGCTGGAGGTCCGCCACCGCGTCGGCGACCGCAACCGCATCCGCGACACCGCCCTGGGCCGGGCCTTGCTGATCGACGCGCCGCCCGAGCGCTGGTCGCAGCTCTTCGCCGACGATCCGCAGTCGCCAGCGGCGGTGAGCTTCTTCCGTGAAATGGAGACGGCGCGCCAGGTCGGCCATGCGCTGCACCTGGACGACGGCCTCGACAGCATCCGCTGCATCGCCGCCCCGATCCGCGACGCCAGCGGCGCGATCGTCGCCGCCGTCAGCCTGTCCAGCGTGCCGCAATACATGGACGAGGCGCGGATGGTCGAGCTGACGCCGCGGGTCAAGGCCGCCGCCCTGGAGATCGGCGCCGCCCTGGGCTTCAATCCCGCGCGCCTGAACCTTGAGCGTTAGTACCGCATCTCCAGCCCCACCCGGATCTCGCGGCCGGTATGGTGCTGGTAGTTGGCCAGGCCGCTGGTGTCGGAGAACTGGCGCTGGGCCGCGTTCAGCAGGCTTCCGCCGGCCGCCGTCAGCCACCAGCCCGGCGCCACCTGGTAGCGGGCTGACACGTCCAGGCTGGTATAGCCATTGACCCCATCGACATTGGCGCCCGTGGAGGCCGGTATGGCGGTCAGGTAGCGGCCGCGGTGGGACAGGGTCGCGCGCAGGTCCAGGCCGCTGCGGCGATAGGCGGTGGTGATCGTCCCCACCAAGCGGGGCGAGCCCAGGCTGTCATGGGCGACGAACGGCGCGCCGGCGAGATCCTGGAAGCGCATCCGCGAGCGGGTGTAGGTCAGGCCCGCGCGAACGCTCCAGCCGCGCAGGGCCGGAGCGGCCCGATCGAGCGGGGCCTGCAGCGCCAGCTCCACGCCGTCCAGGTGGCCGCCGCCGCGATCGGTCCGGGTCAGGAACTGCCAGATCGGCAGCTCCGGCGCGCAGCCGGGCAGCCGTCCGCAGGCCGTCGCCGCCACGCTGTCGGGCAGGCCGAACGGATTGTCGGCGAACACCGTGGGCGTGGTGGCGACGGTGAGAGCATTGGACCGGATGGTCTTGTGGAAGACGGCGACCGATAGGATCGAGCTGGGCGCGAAATACCATTCGACGGCGGTGTCCAGGGTGTCGGCCCGGGTCGGGCGCAGGAATGGATCGCCGGCTGAGGCCGAGCGCAGGCCGCCTGTCGAGACCGTAACGCCGGGGCGCAGGCTGCGCAGGTCAGGCCGCGCCATCGCCCGCGCGGCGGCGAACCGCAGCAGCAGGTCGTCGCGTGGCTCGAGCGTCAGGTTGAATGACGGCAGCAGGTCGTCATAGGCCCGTCTGGCCGAGACAGGCGTCACCGAGCCGGGCGCGTCCATGTCGAGGGTGAACCCCTGGGACACCTGGCCGGTACGGGCGTAGCGCAGGCCCAGGTCGCCGCGCGGCGACCAGGGCCCGTGAACGGCGAAGGCGGCCTGCAGATAGGCGGAGCTGTCTTGCTCCTCCACGCCGTAGTTGAGACCCAGCAGCGGTTCGGGCCCTAGCGCCAGCGACCCGCAGGCGCTGGACGCGCAGGCGGCCTGGAAGCGGGCGAAGGCGCTGGCGACATCCGGCGCCAGCCAAGCGTCCGGCGTACCGGTCGCGGTCGCGAAGCGGTTCGACCAGACTTGCCGCAGGTAGGTCGACGGCGGGATCGCCGCGAGGGCGGCCGGGATGTCGGCGTTGAGGTTGGCGATCGTGCCGTTCGACCGCGACAGCGCCGTCGCTTCGGTGTTGTAGGCCTTGTGCTGCAGTCCGCCCCGCAGGGTCAGGCCGTCGTGAAGGGCCCATTCCAGATCGACGCCGACGGTCTTGAAGCTGTTGTCGACCCAGTTGGGCTCGGATCGCAGCTCGGCCAGGCTCCAATTCGCCGGCGTCGTCAGGTCGGCCGAGCCGAAGTCGATCAGCGGCCGTCGGTGGTCGCCAAAATCGTAGGCGAAACCTTGAACGTCGTACTGGTCCAGCTGGACGGTGGCCTGCAGCGGATTGCCGAAATCGGAGCGGCTGTAGCCCGCGAGGGCGTTCAGGATCAGCCGGTCCGACAGGCGGTGGCTGACCGACAGGGTGGTCTGGCGAAAGATGGTCTTCAGCCGGTCGAGCCGCGACTCGGCGCGAACGTCGACATTGTCGAACGCGCCGGCGATCAGCACCGGCAGGCCCGGGCGCGGGGTTATGATCGTGGCGTCCCGGACCTTGACGGCGGCGATCCCGCAGTCGGCATTCAGCGGCGTGCGGCAGGACCCCGCCGTGCGCAGCGTGAAGGTTTCCAGCAGGTCCTCCCGCCGTTCCGACGACAGCTCGGCATAAAGCACGTCCAGGTCGACCTGAGTGCGGCCGGACGGTCGCCACTGCAGGCTGCCGGTCAGGCCCAGCCGCTCCTGTTCGATCCGGAAGATTTCCAGCCGGGGGATGCGCGGGTGCAGGGCGGCGTTCAGCGCGGCCAGGTCCGGCGCGCCGGCCGCCGTGCTTCCAAAGCCCGGATAGACGGTGTCGCCGGCCTGCCACTGTCCGGCGTTGGCGCCGACGTCCTCGACCGCGCGCTTGCTATAGGCGGCCGAGACCAGGATTCCGAACCGGTCATCTCGACTGCGGCGGGAGACGATGGCTGAAAGGCGCGGAGCCGCCTTGTCGGCGCCGAAGTTGTAGGCGCCCTCGACGGTGAGCTGGACCCTGGAGCGTGGACCGTCGAGGGGCGAGCGGGTCTGCAGGTCGACGGTCGCGCCCAGCGAACCTTCGTCGACATCGGCCGACGGCGTCTTGCGCACCCGGATCTGGTTGAAGAGGTCGGCGGCGAAGACGTTGAAATCGAAGGCCCGGCCGCGATTGGTGCCGCCGCCGGCGTTCGTTCCGCCGAACGTGGCCAAGGTCTCCATGCCGTTGATGCGCACGCGAGTGAACTCGCTGCTCAGCCCGCGCACGCTGACCTGGCGACCCTCGCCGCCGTCGTTGGTGACCGCCACGCCGGGCAGCGACTGCATGGCGCCGCCCAAGTTAGGATCGGCCAGGCCGCGCAGATCGTCGCCCAGCAGGATGTCGCTGGTCCGGGCCGACAGGCGCTTCATGCGCAGGGCCTCGCTGCCCAGGTCGCGCGCGACGACCAGAACCGTGCTCAGGGCGGCGGGTTCGTTGTCGTCCGGCGGCAGGAGACGGGGGCGGGAAGGGGTGACCGCGGGCGGCGGAGGGGCGGGCCTGATGCTGATGACGCCGTCGGCGCTGATCGACAGGTCCAGGCTCGAGCCACGCAGGAGGCGTCGCACCGCCTCGGCCGGCTCCAGGCGACCCCGCACGGCCGGCGCCGTGCGACCCCGCACCAAGTCCGCCGGCGCGATGATGATCGTCCCGGTTTGTCGTGACAGCGCAAGCAGGGCTGTCGGCAGCGGCTGGGCGGGAAGGTCGACGGACCGCGTCGCGGCCGCCCGGGCGGCGGTCGGCGCGACAGCCAGGGCCAGCGTCGCCGCGACACAGGCCAGCCGGCGGCCGCGCCCGGCGGCGCGAACCTCACGGGGCACGGGGCTCCGGAGCGCGTTTCGGATCGGCGGCGACCAGGATCCGGCCGCCGCGGCCGTCCGAGGTCAGGCGCACGGGCAGCACGCGCGGCAGTTCGGCGACGAAGCGGTCGGCCTGGGCGACGTCGAAGGCGGCGGTGACCTTGAGCCGGCCCGTGGCGGGCGAGCCGATCGCCAACGGCCGCTGGCTGTAGCGATTGAGGTCGGCCACCACCTCGGCCAGGGGCGCATCGTCATAGGCCAGGCGGCCCTGCCGCCAGCCGCCGGCCAGGTTCGCCTGGTCCAGCGCGCCCACGGTCAGGGCGCGACCCTCGGCGACCACCGTCTGGCCGGCGCGCAGCGTGACCGCCCGGTCCTGGGCGTCCGGACGGTCCGAAACCTGGACCACGCCCTGCTCGACCTCGATCCGCACCGTGCGGCCGGCGCCGCGATGAACGTTGAAGCGCGTGCCGACCACGCGGACCAGGGCGTCGCCGGCCTGGACCGTGAACGGCTGTCCGCCCTGATGGGCGACGACGAAGAAGGCCTCGCCGCGGTCCAGGGACAAGGCCCGAGGTCGCCAGCGCGAGGCGGCGCGCAGGCGAGAGCCCGGGGCGAGGGTGACCTGGCTGCCATCGCCCAGCGCGACCTGACGGCTCTGGCCCGACGGCGTCTCGTAGGCCGGGCCGGGCAGGGCGACGACCAGGGCCAGGCAGGCGGCCAGCAGGCCGCCGGCGGCGGCCAGGGCAGGGACGCGCCACCGCGCCGCCGGGCGCCATACGGGGCCGCCCGCGGTCGAGGTCCGCAGATGGCCCAGCATCATGACGACCGCCTCGGCCTGCTCATAGGCGCGGCGATGCTGCGGGTCGGCGTCCAGCCAGGCGCCGAACTGCCGCGAGCGCTCAGGCGGGAAGTCCTCGCCCACCACCGCCAGGGCCCAGGCGCGGGCGGTCTGGCCGATCGGCGAGTCAGGATCGACGGCTTCGTTCACGCGACAGTCCTCGATAATCGGCGGTTCCATGGATCAGGGCGCGCTGGCAGACGGCCAGCGCCTCCTCGACGGTCTTGCGCACCAGAGACTGGGAGACGCCGAAGCGCTCGGCGATCGCCACGAAGCTCTGGCCCTCCAGCCGGTTGGCCAGCAGGTACTGGCGATGCCGGTCGGGCAGGCCCTGAACGACCTTCTCCAGCAGACCCATCTGTTGCTTGGCGATCAGGCTACGCTCCAGGTCGGGCGTCTCCTCGCTGTCGATCGCCAGCAGCGGCGCCGAAGCGTCCAGGGTGCGGCTGACGCGCGCCTGGCTGCGGCGCTCGTCCAGCATCAGGTTGATCGCCACGCGGAACACGAAGGCCCGGGGGCTTTCGATCCGCTCGGCGCCTTGCAGTTCGCCCAGCTTGAAGAAGGCCTGCTGGGCGACGTCCTCGGGGTCGGGCGGTCCGGGTCCGAACCGCGCACGCAGGAAGGCGCACACGTCACGCCATTCGCGGGCGTAGGTCGCTGAATAGGATGGGCGGTCACGCCACCGATCCCTTCCGTCGCGATCCGCGCCGACGCCTGGCCTGACGATTCGAAGCTTGGGCGTCTTCGCCTCGAACACCGGTGCTCCCCAGTCACGTCGGTCTTTTTCTTGAGGGCGCGACGATGGGAGGGAACGAGCCGGCGATCAACCGAAAGCGAAAAAAAAGGGGGCGAGCGAACTTTCTTGTGCGGATCGATCGGTCGAAAACGTCGTTTCCGGTTACGCAAATTGGCGGAGAAATATTCTCATATTTTCCCATGATACCGCTATCTTTTCCTCTTTTCTCGACGTTCTTGCCATGTCTATCCTTATGACACCGGTGACAAAAGGCCGGAAGGAGAAAGGCGGTCGCGAACCGCCCGGGACTGACTGGGGAGGAAAAGTCCATGACCACGTCCATGCATCCGCGCACCTGCGCCCTGCTGCGCAATTCGTCGCGCCTGGCGCTGACGACGGCGCTCACAGCCACGTTTTCGATGGGCCTGGCGGTGGGAGCCGCCCACGCCCAGGACGCCGCCGTGGCGACGGTCAGCGGACCTGACGTCGTCGAGGAAGTCGTCGTCACCGGCTATCGCGCCTCGCTGCGCAGCGCGATGGAGACCAAGAAGACCTCGGACGTCATGCTCGACGCCATCAACGCCGAGGATATCGCCGACTTCCCGGATTCGAACCTCGCCGAATCCCTGCAACGCCTGCCCGGCATCTCGATCGACCGCGACAACGGCGAGGGCCGCACGATCAGCGTCCGCGGCCTGAGCGGCGACTTCAGCCGGGTGCGGATCAACAACATGGAGGCGCTGTCCACGGGCGCCAACAACGACGCCGGCGCCAGCCCCAACCGCTCACGGGCCTTCGACTTCAACGCGTTCGCCTCGGAGCTGTTCAGCTCGGTGCGGGTACGCAAGTCGTCCTCGGCCGACGCCGACGAGGGCTCGCTGGGCGCCACGGTGGACCTGATCACCGGCAAACCGTTCGACTACAAGAAGACGGCCTTCGCCGCCTCGGCCGAGGATTCCTATTACGAGAACGGCAAGACCCACAGCCCGCGCCTGACCGTCCTGGCGTCGGACCGCTGGTTCGACGGCAAGGTCGGCCTGCTGCTGTCGGGCGCCTACGCCAAGCGCAAGTCGGTGGACGACAACTATGGCCGGGGCGCCGGCTCGTCCGACTACACCTATCGCGGCTCGACCTGGACCGGCGACGAGCTGCCCGGTCGCGCCGGCTTCGCCGCGCCGACCGGCACGGTGTTCCGCGCCTTGATCCCGACCACCCTGACCGGGGCCGCGCTCGACACCTACAAGGCCAATCCGGCCAACTACTACAACCCGATGGCCAACCCGGCCGCCTATGCCGAGATGACGGGCTCCGACCCGGCCGCCTACGCCAAGCTCTATCCGAACTGCGCCGCCACGGCCGCCCAGCCGGTGGCGTCCCTGACCCCGACCACCCCGGGCTGCAACGACTCGCTGATCCGCTTCCCGGCCCTGCCGACGCTGAACCAGAAGGACGTCGACACCGAGCGCCTGGGCCTGACCGGCGCGTTCCAGGTCCAGATCAGCGACCGCACGCGCCTGACCGTCGACGCGCTCTATTCGCGCTTCAAGAGCGTGACCACCAACTACGGCCTGTCGCCGGTCGGCCTGAACCGCAACAACACCAACGCCAGCTACGCCTACGGCGGCAACGTGCCCACGGCGACCGCGCGCAACGGCTCGACCCTGACCGAGGCCCAGCGCCGGGGGCTTTATCCCGGCAGCTGCACCTTCGCCGAGGAAACCGACCTGAACCCCGGCCAGGATTGCGGCCAATCGCTCAACGGGACCGCGCCCGTCAGCGGCTACACGTTCAGCTACAATCCAAACAACCTGGACCCGTACGAGTACTACACCAACCCGGCCTCGCCCGGTTACGCCGGGCCGGGCGCGAGCCTGCCGTTCCGCGGCGACCTGATCGGCCGTCCGTCGGTCAAGCTGCTCGACGCCGAGGTGGTGGGCCAGAACGCCGAATATCTGAAGCTGGGCAATGTCGACTGGCGTTCGGCCGCCGACCGCGGCGCCTACACCACCGACTTCCGCCAGGTGTCACTGGACCTGACCCACGAGTTCAGCGACCGCTTCAGAGGCCAGTTCAGCGCCGGCCTATCGGAGTCCACGAACAAGAACACGGGCACCCTGGTCGAGTTCAACTACATGGACGCCTCCGAGCCGTTCATCTTCGACGAGCGCGGCGCAACGGGCATGCCCAGGTTCGACGCCGGCTTCAACGCCGCCGATCCTAACAAGTGGGGGATCATCAAGGGCTTCTCGGCCATGCGCAACTACGAGCGCGAGACGGTCAACACCTACAAGGGCCTGAAGGCCGACTTCACCTACGAGGTGGACGACCACTGGACGATCCAGTTCGGCGGCACCGGCCGCCGGTTCAAGTTCACCACCAACCAGTTCGAGCGCAATAGCGACCTCCTGAACCCGACCGAGAAGGAGGCCGGTGTCAGCATCGCCTCGCTGGGCCAGGTCGTCGAGTTCGGCGATGGCCTGGAGGTTCCCGAGGGCACGACCACCAGCTTCTTCGCGCCCAGCCTGGAAGCCTTCGACAACGTCTTCGGCTTCACCTGCAACTGCATCAACAAGTACGGCGACTTCCGGATCACCCGGAAGCGCAACCGTTCGACCTCGTTCGGCGTGACCGAGGAGAACCTGGCCTACTACGCCCAGTTCAACTTCAACTACGACGTCCTGGACGGCCGCCGGCTGTCGGGCAACGTCGGAATCCGTCAGGCCCACACGGCCGTGGACTCCCAGGGCGAAACCACCGCCGGCCGCGCGATCTACGGCAAGAACAGCTATGACGATACGTTGCCGGCCGGCAATGTGACCTTCGAAGCCTTCCATAACTTCTACGTCCGGGCCGCGGCGGCCAAGGTCATGGCCCGGCCGCTGCTGGGCAACCTGTCGCCGGCGGTGACCGGCATCAGCATCCCCAGCGACGGATCCAGCACCGGCGCGACGCTGACCGTGGGCAATCCCAAGCTGTCGCCGTTCCGCGGCAAGGCCTACGACATCGCGGCCGAATGGTACTTCACGCCGGGCGGCCTGATCAGCCTGGGCTATTTCCGCAAGGACATCGCCTCTTACCCGCAGACGATCTTCTACGAAGCGCCGCTGTCGGCCTTCCTCGATCCGGCGGCGATCGAACAGCTGAAGGCGCAGTTCCCGGGCGCGACCGGCGGCGACGTCTTCCGCCGCGCCTATATCGACGCCGACAACCCGGTTCTCGCCCGCCAGGTCCGCGACGCGCCCGGCGGAGTCCTGCAGGGCTGGGAGTTCAACTACCAGCAGGACCTGACCTTCCTGCCCTGGTACTTCAAGAACCTCGGCGTCCAGTTCAACATGACCAAGCTGGACACCAAGCTGACCTATATTCTCGATCCGGGTTCGGTGAACGCCGCCACGGGCGCGGTCACCAAGGCCCCGGTCTATGGCCAGGGGCCGTGGCTGGGGGCGTCGCCGAAGGGGGTGAACTTCACGCTCTATTACGAGACCGACAAGTTCAACGCCCGGGTCTCCGTGGCCCATCGCAGCCGCTACTACACGACCTATCCCATCAGCGCGGGCAACTGCGATCCGGGCCTTCAGGCCAATGGCTCGGCCTGCGACAGCCCACTGATCAACGAGTTCAGCGGCGCCAAGTCGACCACCAACGTGGATTTCTCGATGCGCTACCAGCCGCTCAAGCAGATCAGCATCACCTTCGAGGCGCTGAACATCACCAACGAAATGGCCGAACGGTTCGCTTACGCCGATCCGGTCGTCCAGTCCTACGGCGGGACGGGTCCGAACTACCGGATCGGCGTCCGCTACAAGTACTGATCCGTTTCGGCCTGCGGTCGGCCGGCATGGGCCGGGCCGATCGCGGCCGGTCGCCAAGCCGCCTCCCGCGGTGACTTCGGCGGATGGCCGTCCTTCCCGGCCGTCCGCCACCTTTGTTCAGGACCGAGTCCGGAGACGACGGATGCGTTTCAAAGCCCTTCTGTTCGCCGGCTGCCTGGCGGCCGGCGCCCTGAGCGCCGCCGCGGGCGCCCGGGCCCAGACGCCGGTTCCCGATCCGGCGCCGCACTTCAACGCGATCAAGATCGTGCTGGTCGGCGACTCCACGACGGCCGTGCAGGGCGGCTGGGGGCCCAGCTTCTGCGCCAAGCACGTGACCTCGTTCGCCGCCTGCATCAACCTGGCCCGCGGCGGTCGCAGCAGCGGCAACTACCGGACGGAAGGGTCGTGGGCCTTGGCGCTGAGCGAGATCAAGTCGGGCGGGTTCAACGACACGTATGTGCTGGTCCAATTCGGTCACAACGACCAGCCCGGCAAGCCGGGCCGCTCGACCGATCTGGCCACCGAGTTTCCGGCCAATCTGAAAGCCTATGTCGACGAGATCCGCGCCGCCGGGGGCAAGCCGGTGCTGGTCACGCCCCTGACCCGCCGCCAGTTCAAGGACGGCAAGCTGATCGACGACCTGGCCCCTTGGGCCGAGGCGACCCGCAAGGTCGCCGCCGAGACCGGCGCGCCGTTGATCGACCTGCACGCCGACAGCGTCGCCGCCGTCCAGGCCATGGGCGCGGCCGAGGCGACGCGCTTCGCCCAGAAGCCGCCGTCGCCCGAGGTCCTGGCCGCGGCCCGCACGGGCACGACCATCGCCGCCAACGCCGGGGGCGCTTCCGCCGGTCCCGCCAATACCGGTCAGAACAACGCCGCCGTCGAGCCGATGGGCCAGGCCAAGCTGTCGTTCGACTACACCCACCTGGGCGAGACGGGCGCGGACTATTTCGCCAACATGGTCACGGCCGACCTCGCCAAGATCGTCCCCGCGCTGCGCCGGTTCCTGATCCCTTAGTTTTCGCGTCACAAGGACCTTGCCGTGCGATTGACCCGTAGAACCACCCTGGCCCTGGCGGCCGGCGCCGCGACTGGCGGCCTGGCGTCCAAGCCGGCTAACGCCGCACCGGCCTCGCCCCTGCGGCTCTGGTACCGCCAGCCGGCGCAGGAATGGGTGGAAGCCCTGCCGGTCGGGTCGGGGCGAATGGGCGCGATGGTGTTCGGCGGCGTGGCGGTCGAGCGGCTGCAACTGAACGAGGACACCCTATGGGCGGGCGGCCCCTACGACCCCGCCAATCCCGAGGCGCTGAAGGCTCTGCCGGAGATCCGGGCGCTGATTGACGCTGGCGACTACGCCAAGGCCACCGAGGTGGCCGACGCCCGCTTCATGGCCACGCCCAAGCGGCAGATGGCGTACCAGACCATCGGCGATCTGAAGCTGGCCTTTCCAGGTCTCGACGGCCAGGCGACTGACTATGTCCGCGATCTCGACCTGGATGGGGCGATCGCTACGACCCGCTTTACGGTTGGCGGAACCCGTTACACGCGTCAGGTCATCGGCAGCTATCCGGATCGGGTGATCGCCGTGCGGCTGAGCGCCGACAAGGGCCGGGCGATCTCGGTCGACCTGGCTTTCGACTGCCCGCTGAAGTCCAAGCCCGTCTCCAGGGTCGAAGGCGCCGAAACCTTGGTGCTGGCCGGCGCCAACGAGAGCCAGCAGGGGATTCCCGCCCAACTAACGTTCGAGTGCCGCGTCCAGGTGATCAACAGGGGCGGGGCCCTGAGCGCCAGGGACGGGGCGCTGTCGGTCGCCGGCGCGGACGAGGTGCTGCTGCTGATCGCCGCCGCCACCAGCTACCGCCGCTTCGACGACGTCGGCGGCGATCCCGTCGCCATCAACCGCGCCGTGCTGGCCAAGGCCTCGGCCAAGCCGTGGGCGGCTTTGCTGGCGACCCACCAGGCCGATCATCGGGCCCTGTTCCGGCGTGTGGAGGCCGACTTCGGAACCACCACGGCGGCGCTGAAGCCGACCGACGAGCGGATCAAAGCCTCGCAGACCACCGACGACCCGGCCCTGTCGGCCCTGTACTACCAGTACGGCCGTTACCTGCTGATCGCCTGCTCCCGTCCCGGCGGCCAGGCCGCCAATCTGCAGGGCGTCTGGAACGACAAGACCTCGCCGCCCTGGGGCGGCAAGTACACGATCAACATCAACACCGAGATGAACTACTGGCCGGCCGAGCCGACAGGCCTGGCCGAGTGCGTCCAGCCGCTGATCGCCATGCTCCGCGACCTGTCGGTCACCGGCGCCCGGACGGCCAAGGTGATGTACGACGCCCGCGGCTGGGTCGTTCACCACAACACCGACCTGTGGCGGGCCAGCGGCCCGATCGACGGCGCCAAGTTTGGAGTTTGGCCAACGGGCGGGGCCTGGCTCTGCAAGCACCTGTGGGACCACTACGACTACAATCGCGACCGCGCCTATCTGGCCGAGGTCTATCCGCTGATGCGCGGCGCGGCGCTGTTCTTCCTCGACGCCCTGGTGGTCGATCCCAAGTCGGGCAAGCTGGTGACCAACCCGTCGATCTCGCCGGAGAACAGCCACGGCCATGGATCGTCCCTGGTCGCCGGGCCGACGATGGACCAGGCGATCATCCGCGACCTGTTCACGTCCTGCATAAAGGCCGCCGCCATCCTGGGGACCGACGTCGACTTCACCGCCGAGCTGACGGCCGCGCGGGAGAAGCTGGCCCCCTACAAGATCGGCAAGGACGGCCAGCTTCAGGAGTGGCAGGAGGACTGGGACGCCGATGCGGTCGACATCCACCACCGCCACGTCTCGCACCTGTACGGCGTCTTCCCCAGCGACCAGATCGCCATCGACACCACGCCGAAGCTGGCCGGCGCGGCCAAGGTGTCGCTGAACACCCGGGGCGACATCTCGACCGGCTGGGCGATCGCCTGGCGACTGAACCTGTGGTCGCGCCTGGGCGACGGCGACCGCGCTCACAGGATCCTGTCGCTGCTGCTGGGTCCCGAGCGGACCTATCCCAACATGTTCGACGCCCACCCGCCGTTCCAGATCGATGGCAATTTCGGCGGGACCTCGGGCATGACCGAGATGATCCTGCAGAGCCGCAACGATCAGATCCTGCTGCTGCCGGCCCTGCCGTCGGCCTGGCCGACCGGGCGTCTGACGGGCCTGCGGGCCCGGGGCGCGGTCGGCGTCGACGTGACCTGGGCGCGCGGCAAGCTGGAATCGGCGGTGCTGACCGCCGCCGCCGATGGTCGCCACCATATCCGCTACGGCGCCTCGGCGATCGATCTCGACGTCAGGAAGGGCCAGCGCGTGCGCCTGACGGCCCGCGACGGCGTCCTGCGGAAAGCCTGAGCGTGAGCCGTCTGATCGCCTTCCTCTGCGGGCTGGCCGTGCTGGCGGTCGGCCTGGACGCCCGGGCCACGACGCTGCGGGTGGGCAAGGGCGGCGCCTATGCCAGCGTCCAGGCGGCCGTCAACGCCCTGCCGGCCGACGGCGGGACCCTGGAGCTGGCGCCCGGCGAATATCGCGAAAAGCTCGAGATCGCCAAGCCGAACGTCCGCCTGGTCGGCAAGGGCAAGCGGCCGCAGGACGTGGTGCTGGTCTGGAGCGACGGGGCGATCACGGCCGGGGGCACGTTCAAGTCGGCCTCGGTCAACGTGTCGGGCGATGGTTTCCGGGCGCGCAACCTGACCATCCAGAACGACTATCACCTGAAGGACGCGCGCCCGTCCCAGGCCGTGGCCCTGGCGATCACCGCCGACCGCGCGGTCCTTGAGAAGGTGCGTCTGCTGGGCGCCCAGGACACCCTGTATGCGGCCAGCAAGAAGACCGCCCCCAGCCGGCAGTACTTCAAGGACTGCTACATCGAGGGCCACGTCGACTTCATCTTTGGCGACGCCAAAGCCTTCTTCGACCGCTGCCACATCCACGGGATCGCCCACGAGACGGTGATGATCACGGCCCAGAGCAAATCCCGGCCGGACCAGGACAGCGCCTATGTCTTCGACCGCTGCCGGATCACCGCCGACCCGAAGGTGGGAAGCCTCTATTTCGGCCGCGCCTGGCGACCCTATGCCGCCGTCGTCTTCCTGCGCACCCGCATCGACGCGGCCTTGCATCCGGAAGGCTGGCGCGAATGGACGCCGGGCAAAACCGACACCCTGGGCACGGCGACCTATGCCGAGTTCGCCTCGACGGGGCAGGGGGCCAGCCCGAAGACCCGCGAACCACGCAGCCGCCAACTGACCGCCGACGCGGCCAAGGGCTGGAGCCGCGACAAGTTCCTGGCCGGTCCGGACGGATGGCGGCCGTGAGCTTTCTGTTTCAAGTCCTGACCGAAATCCAAGCCCGATGAGCCGGACGATGCCCCTGGACCGACGAAGCTTCCTGGCCGCCGGCGGCCTGGGCGTGGCGGCCGCCCTGGCGCCAGTTCCGGTCACCGCCGCCGAGGCCGATCCGCTGGCCATCGCCGACGAAGGCTGGAGTCTCTGGATCGACCAGGCCGCGGCCTGGAAGGACGACGCCATCCATCTGCCGGGCCGGTTCGACCTGGCCGCCCTGCCGGTCAATCCGCCGACCGGTGGCTGGGCCAGCCTGGGCTCGTCCGAGGCCCTGCGCGTGGACCTGCCGACCACGGTCGAGCAGCATTGCTGGGGCAAGTTCGGAACGCGGCCCTACGGCCCCGACGAGTACCGCTACGCCGAGGACGACGACGTGCCGCGCTACGGCGCCTACAAGGGCGTGTCGTGGTGGTCGAAGACCATCGACATTCCCACCGCCGCCAAGGGCAGGCGGGTGATGCTGAACATCCGCGGCGCGCGGCTGCGGGCCGAGGTGTTCCTGAACGAGCAGTTGGTCGGCTATTCTATCATGTCGGAGCTGCCGATCGTCTGCGACCTGACGACCGCGATGCGCCCCGGCCAGGCCAACCGCCTGGCGATCCGCATCACCAATCCGGGCGGCCGGTTCGACTGGCGCGACTCCACCACCATGATGTGGGGCAAGGCCAAGCTGTTCGCCTCGCATGGCTTCGGCGGGCTGGATCGCGGCCTGACCCTGAGCGTCCATCCGCTGGCGGCCCGTATCGACGACGCCTGGGCGCTGAACACGCCCGACCCGCGCCGCGTGATCGCCTTCATGGAGATCGCCCTTGAGCGGCCGCTGGCCGAGGACGGGCTGGACCGCTTGAAGGCCAAGGCCTCGGCGACGCTGGTCGACGACAAGACCGGCCAGCCCGTCGTCGCCGACATCAGGCTGGAAGCGCTGGAACGGCTGGACGACCATCGCCTGCGTGCGCGGTTCGCCGTCCACGCGCCCGGCGCCGCGCTGTGGGATCTCGACACCCCAAACCTGCATCGCCTGCGGCTGCGCTGGGCCGAGGCCCGCGACGCCGTCGACACGCGCGAGGTCCGCTTCGGCTTCCGCTGGTTCGCCCCCGAGGGCCTGGGGACCGACGCCCTGCTGCGCCTGAACGGGCGGCGGGTGCGGCTCTATTCAGCGATCTCCTGGGGCTACTGGGGCTTCAACGGTCTCTGGCCGACGCCGGACCTGGCGCGGCGCGAGGTGACGGCGGCCAGGACGCTGGGCCTGAACACGCTCCACTTCCATCGCAATGTCGGCAAGCCCGAGGTGTTCGCGGCGATGGACGAGATGGGTCTGCTGCGTGTGATGGAGCCGGGCGGCGGCCGTCACGCGATCGGCAAGGACCTCAAGCCGGGCGAGACCCTGTCGTCCGCCGACGCCTTCAGCCGCGACTTCATGGTCGAGAAGTGCAAGGCCATGGCCCGGGCCTTCCGTTCGCATCCGTCGCTGGTGCAGTACACCCTGCAGAACGAGATCGGCGCCAACCTGGCCAATCCCGACGTCCAGGCGGTGCTGAAGGCGATCCACGACCTCGACCCCAGCCGCACGGTGATCCTCAACGACGGCTTCGTGGCGAGGGGCGCGGCCCAGGCCATGTACCTGCCCTATGACGATCACTATTACCGCTCGGACGCCGAGGAATGGGCCGGGTGGTGGGTCAACCACCAGGGGGCCGGCGACCAGTGGTACGACCGCTTCTACAAGGGCAAGGACGACTACATCCACCGTCAGACCGGCAAGCCGTTCATCGTCGAGTTCGGCGAGATGCAGGGCTGCGCCGTCGCCGACAATCATGCGGCCATGCTGGTCGAGATCCTGGCCAAGGGCGGCAAGAGCTACGACCTGGAGGATCATAAGGCGGTGGTCGCGGCCACCAACGGCTATCTCGAGCGCTGGGGATTCCAGAAGGCCTTCCCGAGCAGCGAGGCCCTGTTCCTGTCGGTCGGTCGCAAGGCCTACGAGGCCTGGCGCGAGTATCTGGAGAACATCCGGATCGGCGACAGCGTCGACATCGCCGCGATCTCCGGCTGGGAGAGCACGGCGATCGAGAACCATTCGGGGATCGTCGATGTCCTGCGCGGCTTCAAGGCCGACCCGGCCCTGCTGAGCCAGAGCCTGCGGCCGGTGCTGGCCATCGCCAAGCCCCGGGGCCTGGCCTATGGCGCCGGCGACAGCGCGGAGTTGGACCTCTACCTGCTGAACGACACGGGCAAGGCGGTCACGGGCGAACTGGTCTTGAGCCTGGTCGGGCCGGACGGCGGCGTCGAGCCTCTGGGCCGCTGGCCGGTTCCGGACCAGTCGCCGGACCGCTTCAGCTATCTGGCGGCCGAGAGCGTCCGCAGCCCGCCGCTGCGCCGCGAGGGCTTGAACCGGATCCGCGTCGCCCTCGGCGACATCGTCTCGGATCGCGAGATCTGGGTGACGGGACCGGCGCCGAACTCAGCCAGGACGGTGCGCCTCGGCGTCTCCGGAATCGCCCGCAGCCTGCGCGACCAGCTGAAGGCCGTGCCGAGCGTCGTCCTCGAAGACTTCAAGCCGGGCGGTCGCTACGACGGGATCATCGCATCCGGCCTGAAGAGCGACGAGATCGTCCGGCGGCAGGTTGGCGAACAGACGGGCCTGGAGGCCCAGCCCAAGAAGGGCGAAAAGCCCGTCGTCGTCCTGTGCGAGCTGCCGTCCGAGGTGCTGGCGGCAGTCAAGGCGGGCGTCCCGCTGCTGGCCATGGTTCAGGAAGACGGTCTGGCCGAGGGCGTGGCCCGGCAGCTTTCGGGGCTGGGTCTCTTCGATTACGCCGGGCAGGTCGGCGGGCTGCGCGCGCCCTGGATGGGCAACTGGAACTATGTGCGCGCCCATTCCACCTTCGCCGGCCTGCCGGTCGACCGGGGCCTGAGCGTCCTGCACCAGGTCGAGGGCCAGCCGTCCAACGGCCTGATCGTCGATGGTGAGGGCCTCGAGGTGATCGCCGCCTACAGTCGTGACCACGACCGCAAGAACGGCGCGGCCAGCTTCATCGCGCGCAGGGACGGCATGCGGGTTTTGGTGCACCGGCTGCCGGACATGGCCGGCCCGCTGCAGCGGCGCTGGCTGGCCAACGCCGTCGACTGGCTGGTGCACGGATCTTGAGGGAGGCTGGCGTGGTGGGTGTGGCCAGGATCGGGCGACGGGCGATGCTGCTGGGAGGCGCCCTGGCCCTTCCGGCTTTCGGCGCGGGCGCCGCGGCGCCCAAGTCCCGGATGTTCGAACGCCTGGGCTGGGCGGGCGGCACGCCCGGCGGCGACGGCGGCCAGGTCATCCGGGTCTCCACCCTGGCCGGCGACGGGCCTGGATCTTTCCGCGAAGCGGTCAGGGCCAAGGGCCCGCGCACCGTCGTGTTCGACGTGGCCGGCGTCATCGACCTGGGGCGGCGCAGCATCAAGGTTGTCGAGCCCTTCCTGACCATCGCCGGCGAGACGGCGCGCTCGCCCGGCGTGGCCCTGATCCGGGGCGGCCTCGCCATCGAGACCCACGACGTCATCGTCCGCCATCTGCGGGTGCGGGCGGGCCGCGACGGCGCGGCCTCGCGCAGCGGCTGGGAGGTCGACGGAATCACCTGCTGGAAGGCCCACGACGTGATCGTCGACCACTGCTCGATCAGCTGGGCCACCGACGAGAACCTCTCGGCCTCGGGACCGCGTTTCACCGGCGGCGAAGATCCCAAGGGCTGGCGGGAAGGGACCTCGCACCGGATCACCTTCAGCAACAACATCGTCGCCGAGGGCCTGTCCAACGCCAGCCACGTGAAGGGCGAGCACTCCAAGGGCAGCCTGATCCACGACAACGCCACGCAGGTGCTGATCGTCGGTAACCTCTACGCCCACAACCGCGAGCGCAACCAGCTGTTCAAGGGCGCGGTCGAGGCCGTGTCGGTCAATAACCTGGTCTACGACCCGGGCACACGGGCCATGCATTATGCGCTGAACGCCTCTGAATGGGTGGGCCACGATTGGCGGACCGGGCGCCTGGCCCTGGTCGGCAACGTGGTCAAGGGCGGGGCCTCGACCGATCCGAGGCTGCCGTTCCTGATCGTCGAGGGGCAGGGCGACCTGGACCTTTATGCGCGCGACAACCAGGCGACCTATGCCGACGGCCGTGAGATGCCGCCGACCCGCGTTCTGCCCACCGAGCCCCTGCCGAAGATCCGGCTGCTTGACAAGCCGCCGATCTGGCCCGAGGGCCTGAGGGTCATCGAGGCGCGACGCGTCGAGGCCAGGGTGCTGGCCAACGCTGGCGCGCGGCCGTGGGACCGCGACGCCGTCGACCGCCGCATCGTCCAGGACGTGCGCCGCGGGACCGGCCGGGTGATCGATGACGAAAACGAGGTCGGCGGCTATCCGCGATAGGGTTTTGCCCCCGACAGGCTCTGCGAAGCTTCCGGAAGGAAGACGGGCCTAGCGTTCGGCCGCTTGTCGTTTCGCCGAACTCTGGCTCTCGTCTCGCCCTGAGGCCAGGATCGCCAGCAGGCCGTCGATCGAATAGGGCTTGCGCACCAGCGGGAAGCCCTGGGCGCCCTGTTCGGCGATCACATGGCTGTAGCCGCTGGTCAGCACGATCTGCAGGCCGGGGCGCTGCTGCTGGATCAGCTGGGCCAACTCCAGCCCGTTGATCCCGGGCATGACCACGTCGGTGAACACCAGGTCGAAGCCCTCGGCGTCGTTGTTCAGCGCCTTGAGCGCGGCCTGCCCGTCGCCCACCCAGGTGACCGCCTGGCCCAGCTCCTTGAGGAGACCGGCCGCGAACTTGCCGACGCCCTCGTTGTCCTCGACCAGCAGGACCCGGCGGCGCGGGATGTTCGAGACGTCCGCCAACTGGGCGGTGGAGGCCGGGACGGTCGTGACCTGTCCGGCGGCGCTGGGCAGGTAGAGGGTGAAGGTCGTGCCGACATCCAACTGGCTGGCGACGTCGATTTCGCCCCGTGACTGCTTGGCGAAGCCGTAGACTTGGCTGAGGCCCAGGCCCGTGCCCTTGTCCACCGGCTTGGTGGTGAAGAACGGCTCGAAGATTTTCTGGAGCGTCTCGGGCGACATGCCCGTGCCGTCGTCGGAGATGTCGACGGCGACGAAGGCCCCGCTGGCGGCGGCGTGGCCTCGGACGGCCGGGACGCCGCCGACGATCCTCGCGCCGATCCGGATCGTCCCGCCGCGCGGCATCGCGTCCCGGGCGTTGATGACCATGTTGAGGATCGCGGTGTCGAACTGGGTGGGGTCGGCCTCGACGAGGTGTTCGGTCTCGGGCAGGTCGTTCTGGATGGTCACCGACGAGCCGATCATGCTGCCGATGATTCGATGCAGGCCCTTCAGGCGGGTGCAGACGTCGAAGACCTCGGGCTGGAGCGGCTGGCGGCGGGCGAAGGCCAGAAGCTGCCCGGTCAAGGTCGCGGCCCGCTCGGCGGTCTCGGCGATCGCCTCCACATAACGCGTCCGCTTCTCCTCGGGCACGTTCGGCCGCCGCAGGAAGTCGGCCGAGGCGCGGATCACCGTCAGCAGGTTGTTGAAGTCGTGCGCGACACCACCGGTCAGCCGCCCGATCGCTTCCATCTTCTGGGCCTGGACCAGGGCTTCGCGCGAGCGCTCCAACTCCTCCTCGGCGCGGCGTTTTTCGCTAATGTCGCGGGTCACCTTCGCGAAACCCAGCAACTTGCCGGTCTCGTCGTGGATCGGATCGATCAGGACGCTGGCCCAGAACCGTTCGCCGTTCTTGCGGACGCGCTGGGCCTCGCCAGAGAACTTGCCCTCGCGGAGCGCCGTGGCCAGGGCCCTGGCCGGCGCGCCGGCCTCACGATCCTCCGGCGTATAGAACAGCGAAAAGTGTCGGCCGATGATCTCGTCGGCGGCGTAGCCCTTGATGGCCTCGGCGCCGGCGTTCCAGTTGGTGATGTTGCCCTCTGGATCGAGCATGTAGATGGCGTAGTCCTTGACGCCCTGCACCAGGAGCCGAAAGCGCTGCTCGCTTTCGTACAGCGCCCGGTCGGCCGCGCGCTGCTCGGAGACGTCGCGGGTGATCTTGGCGTAGCCGATCACCTCGCCGTCTTCGATCACCGGATCGATCACCACGTGCGTCCAGAAGCGCGTGCCGTCCTTGCGCACGCGCCAGCCTTCGGATTCGAACCGGCCGTTGGTCGCCGCGGTATGCAAGGCCCGCTCCGGCAGTCCCGCCGCACGGTCCTCGTCGGTGTAGAAGGTCGAGAAATGCCGGCCGACGATCTCGTCGGCAGTATAGCCCTTGAACAGCTGGGCGCCGATGTTCCACGTCGCGACGCGCCCCTCGCTGTCGAGCAGATAGATCGCGTAGTCCTTGACCGCGCTGACCAACAGCTGGAAGCGGTCGGCCTGAGCCAGGTCGGTCAAACGACGGGAAAGCATGAAGTCAGGCATACCTGGAAGCGCTGGCGTTGGAAGTGGAACCCCGCGTCCGCCCATGAGGTTCCGTAGGGCGGCGATATCACGCGCCCGCCGACCATCGCGCGCTCCGGGATCACGCGCAACCTGAAGGGCGCGCGGGAGCCCAGGTCTGATCGCCGGGACTAGGGAATTCCCTAGCTGGCGGCTGCGGCCGTCCGCGCCGAAAGTCCCGGCGTCGCCGAGGTCGGCGGCCAGTCAGGGAGTTTCGCCATGCTCGACGCCACATCCTCGACCACGGTCCGCCAGGCCCCGCCTCCGCCGCCTCCGCCGCCCTCGCTCGAGCCCGCGAAGGACGCGGTCAACACCGTCCACAAGGCGATGGAAAGCGGCTTCTTCAATCCGATCACCAACGGCGACGTGAAGAACGCCGTCGGCGCCCTGAAGGGACTGGACGCGACCAACGCCAAGGCGGCGATCAGCGAACTGGCCAAGGACGGCGGGCTGGACAAGCTGGCCTCCGAGATCAACGACGGCAAGAGCTTTGGCCTGGGCGGCCTGTCGGCCGACGAGAAGCGCGACTTCTTCACCGAGATGGCCAAGGACCTGGGCGGGACCGAGCTGAAGTCGCTGTCCGACGCCTTCGCCAAGGCGGGCGGCGACTATCATGGCAAGGCCGACGTCGAGGCCCTGGGCAAGGCCATCGCCACCCACGCCACCCCCGACGCCAAGCTGGATTACGTCAAGGCCCAGGCCGGCTCGACCCTGGACCACGCCGCCGACACCACCAGCCCGTTCACCCTGGGCGGCTCGATCCGCGTGACCAGCCACGGCGACGCCGAGGCCGCCGCGGTCGGCCAGGTGCTGGCCAGCCTCAAGGGCAATCCCGCCGTCGCCGAGCAGGCGTTCAAGGCTCTCAGCCCCGACCAGCTGCGCGGCGTGCTGTCGGCGTCCATTCATCGCGAAGAGATCGACACCACGACCGTTTCGATGGGCGGCGCGGCGCACAGCAACAGCACCTCGCTGGACACTTCCACCTACAAGGCGATCCTGGAAGCGGGCGCTCAATCGACCGACGCCGATTTCAAGGCCAAGCTGTTCGCCGAAGGCTCGGCGGTGCTGAAGGATGTCCCGCAGCAGAACCTGCTGCTGGGCGTCAGCGTCATGGACCGCGACGCGGCGACGCGGACCATGGCCGAGGGCCTGACCACGGTGCTCAAGAGCGACGTATCGGGCGTGATGCGCGAGCTGTCGCTCAACATCGAGACTCGCGACGGCACGGCCTTCGCCACCTACGCCAAGCAGATGCTCAACGACAAGCAGACCGAGCCCCTGGCCGACATGATGCAGCAGCTGCAGGTGGGCGGGACCAAGAACGAGAATCCGATCAACCGGTTCGAGGCGACCGAGAAGGTCACCCTGCCCAATGGCGACAAGGTCGATCGCTACGAGAACGCCACGGCCTTGGGCCACTATGTCGGCGGGGTGCAGGCGGCCGCCGCCTCGATCACCACCGACCGCAAGGAACAGGCCGAACTGCTGACCGCCGTTCTCAAGAGCGGCCTGACGATCGTCGACAAGGCGGGCTGGGGCGGCAAGGGCGTCGGGGCGGCCGCGGCGGTGGCCAAGGAATGGGTGAGCATCGGCACCAACGCCGCGCTCAAGGCGATCCAGGACGATCCCTCGGCCGCCGGCAAGGCGCTGGACCTGATGGCCGTTCCGACCAACTCCAAAACAGGCGAGGAGGCGGTGGGAAGCAATTCCAAGAGCGCCTACAACACCGCCCTGGACACCGTTGTGCGTCAGGCCAAGCCCTGACGCCGGCGCACCGCCGACGTCGAGGCCTGATGACGCGACCGACGACCCCCTTTGCCGCGTCCTTGCTGGGCGCGGCTCTCGCCATGACCCTTGGCCTGGCCGCGTGCGGCCAGGCGCCGGCTGCGCGAACCCCCGCGCCGCCGGCGCAGTTCGTCGACGCCCGCACCTTGCCTCTGAGCCAGGCCTCGGCCGGCGACTATGATCGCGTGCTCGAAACGGGGCTGGCCGCCGAGCCGCAGATCTGGCGCGCCCCGAACGTCAGCACCAAGGTCTATCGTGCGCCCGTCGGGCTGGGGCGCGAGGCGATCGCCGCCTATTACCGGAAGGCCGCGGCCGAAGGCGGCTGGCTTCCCGATCCTTCATCGACGCCGCCGGCGCGCGCCCTGGCCGGGCAGTACTGGTCGTTCGGCTACAAGGCCGGGCCCCGTCGGTTCATGGTCGCCGGAGTCGAGCCAGGTCCCGCCCTTGCCGTTCCGCCGGCGGGCCTGCCGGTCGTGGTGCGCACCAACGCGGACTAGATAGCGCCGCGATCAGGCGAACCTGTCTTCAGGCATGAAAAATCCCGGACCCGCGCGAGCGGATCCGGGATCCAACGCGGTCTCGGCGAGGGTTCAGAACCGGGCCGCGTTCACCAGCGGCAGGGCCGCGAAGGGCTTCGCCGCCACGGTCGCGGCGACGTCGATGTCGCCCTTGACCAGATTGCCCAGCAGCCAGCCGGTCAGCATCAGACCGAGGGTGGAATTGAAGGCTTCCAGAGCCTCGCGCAGGCCCTCGGCGCCCGGCTTGGTCAGGTTGAAGTCGGCTTGGCCGACGGCGGCGCCGGTGATCGAGCTGGTCCAGCCGCTGCCGGCGCCGTCGTTCTCCTTGATCACCAGGCCGTCGTCATGGGCAGCGTCGAGCGCATGGCCGCTACCGCCCAGCGAGACCTTCAGGTCGCCCTTGGTCTGCTCGCTGACCCCGTCGATCACCAAGGCCTGGTCGCCGCGCGTGACCACGATCTGCTCGGCGTAGGTCATGTTGTTCCACTTGGAGGTTTCGGTGTTGATCGTGATCTTGGTGCCGTTCTCGAGCACGAAGGTGGTCGTGCCCCAGAAGTCTCCGACCTGCTTGCCATTGTAGCTGACGTGGGGATCGCCCCAGATGCGCGTGGCGTTGCCGTCGGCGTCGCGGATGACGACCTCCGAGCTGGCCTCGTTGATCGACAGGGTGTTGCCGTCGCCCAGGTCGATCTCGGCCTTGCCGCTTTCGGGCATGGCGGCGGTGAACTTCGGCTGGCTGGGCGCGGCCTGGAAGGCCCCGCCGGCCATCAGGCCGAGCGTGAACTGCATGGCCCCGAACGTCCGCAGTCCCTGGCCCATCGCGGCCCCGATCTCCGTCAGCAAGCTGGCGTTCACGGCGCTCGCCAAGGCCGTGTTGATGCTGGTCATCCTTCAACCCCTGTCCAATCGTGCCGGCCGCGTCCTGCGGCCTCGATCGACAGTTGGCGCCGGACGCGACGGGGCCGCTAGCTGGGGCGTACCCCATCAGGGTATTCCCTAGTGACGGTTAGTGCGCCTGTCCCGACATCGCCCGCAGCACCTGCAGGATGGTCGAGGGCCGCGCGCCGATCTCGTTCAGCAGCAACTGGACCAGGCCGGTCAGCATGGCCAGCACCACCGCCGTGGCGATCCACGACTTGATGGCCAGGCCGAGCGAGAAGACGTTCAGCTGCGGGGCGTAGCGGTTGATCAGCCCCAGGCCGCCGTCGACCAGGTAGAGGATGGCCAGGGCGGGCGTGGCCAGCATCACCGCCAGCACCATCAACCGCGAGAACTCGCCCTCGAATAGCGACAGACTGCGCAAGGACAACACGGGCGTCAGGCTGCCGATCGGCCAGACCGCATAGCTGTCCAGGACCGTGCCGACCAGCAGCAGCAGCCCGCCGGAAAACATGAAGACGAAATTGGCCAGCCGCGCCAGGAACTCGCCGTTCAGCGAGGTCTGGTGGCCGCTCAGGGGATCGACGACCTGGGCCATGGTCGCCCCGACCTTGGCGTCGATGATCTGGCCCGCCGCCTCGAAGGCCCACAGCATGGTGCCGAAGAAGAAGCCGATGACCACCCCGATCAGCGCCTCCTTGCCGAAGATCAGGATCCACTGGACGGTCGGCAAGTCGCTGTGGGCGATCTGCGGCTGCAGGGTGATGACGATCACCCCGAAGGCCAGGAAGATCGAGTTGCGCACGAGCGCCGGCACGGTCTCCGGCGACAGCAGGGGCAGGAGCATGAAGGCCGCGGCGATCCGCGTCGCCCCCACGGCCAGCACCAGGGTATTGGCGAAGATCGCGCCCAGCCAGTCCGGCGCCGTCTCCGGCATCAGCGGCGGACCATGGCCGGGAACTCGGTGAACACCCGGTCGCCGAACCGGTAGAGCGTGCCGCCCAGCAGGCTGGCCGTCAGGAAGATCGTCAGCACGATGGCGAAGAACTTGGCGGCGTACTGCAGGGTCTGCTCCTGCAACTGGGTGGCCGACTGGATGATGGCCACGGCCACCCCGACCACCGAGGCGGCGACGATCGGCGGGGCTGACAGCATCAGCACCATCCACAGCGCCTGGTTCACCAGCTCGATGGCCTGGGCGTTCATCATCGGAGGCTCCTCACGTGTAGGACAGGACCAGGCCGTGGGCGAGTTTCACCCAGCCGTCGATCAGCACGAACAGCAGCAGCTTGAAGGGCAGGGACACCGTCGTCGGCGACAGCATCATCATGCCCATGGCCAGCAGGATGTTGGAGACCACCAGGTCGATGATCAGGAAGGGCAGGAAGATCAGGAAGCCGATCTGGAAGGCGGCCGCCAACTCCGAGACGGTGAAGGCCGGCACCACCACGATGAAGTCGCGCTGGGTCATGGCGCGGGCCTTGTCCGGGCCGTTGATGCGCTGGGCGGTCTTCAGGAAGAAGGCCCGCTCGCGCGGCGTCGAATGCTTCATCAGGAAGGCGCGCAGCGGCTCCTTGGCCTTGTCGGCGTAGGTGAACAGCGCCTGGGTGTCGCTGCTGACGGCGGCGACGGGTTTGACGTCCTGGTTGGCGGCGGCCATCTGCTGGCCGACCGGGTACATCACGTACAGGGTCAAGATCAGGGCTAGGCCATTGAGCACGATGTTGGGCGGCACCTGCTGCAGGCCCAGGGCGTTGCGCAGCAGGCTGAGGGTGACGACGATCTTGGTGAACGAGGTGACCATCACCGCCACGAACGGCGCAAGGGCCAGCAGGATGACGGTGATCAGGGCCGAGCCGGGGGTGAACGACGACAGGTCCATCCGGGGTCAGGCTCCCTTCGCCAACTGTTCGATCAGCACGCCGTAGGCCTCGCCCACGGCCACCAGTTTTCCGGTGGCGATAGGGTGGTCGCCGGCCAGCAGCACGGCCGTGGCGTCACGGGCCGAGCCGCCCAGCACCACGGTCGAGCCGGGGCGCAGGCCGGTCAGCTCCGACAGGGGCAGGCTGGCCTCGCCCAGCATCACCCGGAGGCTCACGGGCAGGTCGGCGGGCGCGACGGGGGAGGTGTCGGGAACGGCGGCCTCGGCCGGTTGGACGAAGGCGTCCAGGGGTGGCGCGGTCATGGCGCTCTCCTCCAGGGTGATGACGGTGAAGCGGCGGTCGGCGGGGTCGAAGCGTCCGATCAGTCGGCGGTCGGGCAGGGTCAGGCGGGCGTCGCCCGCTCGACGAGGGCCCCAGCCGGCCAGCACGATGTCGCCGGCCCTCAAGGCGGCGACACGGGCGGCGGAGACGACGGCGGCGTCCAGAACCAGTGTCCCGGCGATCGGCACGGCCAGGTGGGCGCCGTCGCTGGAAAGGTCGATCGCCGGGGCCGGCCAAGTGGCGGGCGCGTCGGCGGGGATGTGCAGGACCACGCGGCTCGTCGCCGTCTCGGCCTCCCGCGCGACGTCCAGGGCGATGGCGATTCCCGCCTCCGAAGGCCGTCTGGAGATGTCGGTGGGGTCGAGACTAAGGCCCGTCACCGCCTCGATGGCCGCCAGCACCGGCTCCAGGCGGTCCAGCGCCACCAGCAGGGCGGCGTCGTCCGCTGGCGCGAACGGAGCGCCGTCCAGGACCAGGATCGCCAGGCGCGGCGCCTCGGCTTCCGATCCGAACAGTATCCACGGACCCGGCGGCGGCTCGACCAGGCTTGCGCCGACACGCAGGTCGGGGACGGGGAGGGCGGACATCACCGCCAGGGCCCGGTTGCGGGCGGCGACCTGCGCGGAGTCGAAGCGCTCCAGATCAAGAACCATCGGTTCGGCGTCCAGCACGTCGGTCATGCGTCGCCGTCCGTCGTGCCGGTGATGGCCATGCGAACCAGCTCGGTCAGGCTGGCCGCCTCCATCTTGGCCATGATCCGCGAGCGGTGCAGCTCGACGGTCTTGGGGCTGATGCCCAGCTCGTAGGCGATGATCTTGTTGACCCGCCCGGCGACGACCAGGGCCATCACCTCGCGCTCGCGTTCGGTCAGGCTGGCCAGCCGGCGGGCGTAGAGGTCCTGGCCCGGCGTGGTCGCGGGGTGCAGCCGGGCGAAGGCCAGGCCCAGGGCCTCCTCCAGCGCCGCCTCCTGGAAGGGCTTCTCCAGGAAGGTGATCGCGCCCTTCTTCATCGCCTCCACCGCCAGCGGCACGTCGGCATGGCCGGTCATGAAGATCACCGGCCGCTCGCAGCCGCGCGCCTTGACCGCGTCCAGCAGCTCCAGTCCGGACATGGTCGGCATGCGCACGTCGAACAGCAGGCAGGCGTCGGGCGGCGGGTCGCCGGCGTCGAGGAAGGCCTGCGGGTCGTCATAGGTCGTCACCGCATAGCCCAGGCTTTCCAGCCACCAGGCGGCCGACTGGCGGAACTCGCCGTGGTCGTCGACCAGGCAGACCGCGCCGAGGCTGCGGGGCGTCTCCGGACGCGAACCGGCGGCGTCTTGGACGGAAGTCATGGTTCATCCTCCTGGCGCGCCGTCGGCAGCGCGATGTGGAACACGCTTCCCCCCGATTCCTGACCTTCGCGGGTGTGCCAGAGGCGACCGCGATGCAGCTCGATGATCGAGCGGCAGATCCCCAGCCCCACGCCCATGCCGCCGGGCTTGGTCGAGAAGAACGGCGAGAACATCCGGCCGGCCGCCTCTTCCGATACGCCGGGGCCGCTGTCGGCCACGGTCAGCTCGACCATCCGCGTCGAGCCCTCCAGGCGACGGCCGGCAATGGCCAGGCGGCGGGGCTGGGGCTCGCTTCGCATGGCGTCCAGGCCGTTGCGGGCCAGGTTGACCAGCACCTGCTGGATCATCACCGCGTCGCCCAGCACCGGCGGCAGGTCGTCGTCGAACACCGTCTGGGCCGAGACGCGGTCGCGGGCGATTTCCCAATCCAGCAGGTCAAGGGTGGCCCGGGCCAGGCGCGGCAGGTCCAGGGGCTCGACCTGCGGCTGGCGCTGCTCGACGAACGAGCGCATGCGCTGGATCACGCCGGAGGCGTACAACGCCTGGTCGGCGGCCTTGTCCAGGGCCTCGACGCCGTCGGCCACGGTCAGGGCGTCGCGCGACAGCCGCGCCTTCAGCCCGCGCACGATGTTGGCGATCGAGCCGATCGGCTGGTTCAGCTCGTGGGCGATCATGGTCGCCATCTCGCCGACCGACATCACCCGCGAGGTCAACAGCAGGCGCTCGCGATCGGCCAGCCGCCGCGCCTCGGCCTCCTGGCGCTCGGCGGCGTCGGAGAGCTTCAGGTAAAGCCGCCCGTCGGCGCTGCGGCCCGGGCGGACCTCCAGCACCGCTTCGCCGCCCTCCAGCGGAAGGGAGCCGGTCTCGCCGCGCTCGGCCGCCGCCAACGCGGCGTCCAGGGCGGGCGGCGCGATGTCGCCGGGCGAGGCCCCCGGCATCAGCCGGGCGAAGGCGTCGGTGCGCCAGACCAGGCGCGGCGGCGCGCCCTCGAACGCCCCGACCGCGAGGTCCAGGGCGGCGAAGGCGGCCTCGGCCGGATCCAGGTCCGGCGCATGCAGACGCAGCGCCCTCATGACCGGCCCCCTGCGACAGGCGGTCTCACTAGGGAAAACCCGAATGGCGTCGGCGCGTTCTCAGCCGTATCCAGGGTGCGAAGGAGTCCGCCATGTCCACCATCCGCATCGACGCCAACGCCGTCTCCGGCGTCTGGGCCCGGGGCCTGGACAGCGCCTCGCCGTCCGTCGCCGGCCGTCAGGGCCAGGCGTTCGGCGATTTCTCGGCCTTCTCGCGGCAGGAAGGCGCCCTGAGCCTGTCCTCCGCCCATCGTGATCTCGACAGTGCGGCCCGCGCGGTCAGCGATCGGCTCACCGACACCCGCGACAACGGCTTCGGCTGAGGCTAGCGTCCCGGCGTCATGGCCGAACGCATCCTCAAGGCCGAGCCGGACTGGTTCGGCGCCGCCCAGGCCCTGGTCGAGGGCCTGCAAGGGCAACCCACCCTCGACGGCCGGGTCGACGTGCTGGAGCGCGTGTGCCTGGACCTGGGCGAGGCGCTGTATCCCGGATTCGCCAAGCTGCTGGCCGCCGTCGACCATTTCGGCGACCACGAGGTCAAGGTCCTGGTCGCCGACGCCCTGGCCCAGGCCCTGATGACCGCGCGCCTGCCCTCGACCCGCCTGCCGGCTTGGGGCGCGGGCGGCTTTGCGGGATTGGGGCTGGGCGGCCCGCTGCGCACCAACAGCCGCAATGTCGGGCCCCTGGAATTCCTCTGCGTATGGCTGGTGCGCGACGTCAGCGACGAGGCCCTGGGCGGCGAGGCCTTCGAGACGGCCGCGACCTATCTGGTCGACCTGATCTCGGCCTCGCCCCGCGCCGCGGCGCTCTATGTTGACAAGCTGCGCACCGACGCCAGCGACCCGACCGAGGGACTGCACAACGCCCAGACCCGCCGCCTGATCGAGACCCTGGCCGAACGCTGGGCCTCCGGCGACGCCCCCGCCGAAGTGGCGCGCGCCGTGGCCCGGGCGGCCGAGGCCGACCAGGGTGTCGCGCGCTGGGGTTTTCCGCTCCGCTGAGCCCATCAGCGCACCTTCGGGATCAGGCGCTCGAAGTCGCCATCGTCCGCCTCGACCTGCAGGTCGGCCAGGGTCAGGCCTCGCACCTCCAGGCGCTTGCGCAGGGCCTCCAGCGCCTTGGTCACCTCGGGCGTGGCGTTGGGATGGGCGGCGAGGGTCAGCGACAGCGACCCGTCCGCGCCGCGCGCCAGGCCCAGGCCCGTTAGCGGCGAGCCGCGATCGGCCAGGCCCATCGCCACGCCCTTCGACGCATTGCCCCCGGCCGCCAGCCAAGCCTTCTCCATGGCCGCGGCGAAAGCCTCGATCTCCGCGCTCGTGGCCCCGGCCGGGAGCTGGATGACGACAGGCTCCGCCGCGCCATGGGCCGCCGCGCCGGGCGTGCCCACCCCGTCGACGGGGGCCTTGTCGGTCGTGGCCACATCGGCGCCCTTGAAGTCGTGGGCGGGACCGAACAGGGCGGCCAGGTCGGCGCCGTCCTCGGTGCGATCCTCGTCCTCGCGTTCGGCGCGGGACGGCTGACGGGCCAGCGGCGCATGACGCTCGGCCGCCTGTTGCAAGGCGGCGTGAAACTCGCCGCCGCGCCAGGGCGTGGCGGGCTCGCTGGTCGGTCGCGGTTGGGGCGTGGTCGGGCGCTCGGCGGTCGAGACGTCGCGGGTGGTGGTCATCGCGTGGCCCTCCGGGCAGGCAGTTCCTCGATCTCCTGCTGCTGGCGCTCGTCGCGCCGGGCCAGCAGCGCCGAGCGGGCGCGGTCGCGCTGGTCGCTCATCGCCTCGAACCGGCCCTGGGCGCGCACCAGCACGCGCAGAGCGGCGTCCAGGTCCTCTCGCGCCTTGTGGACGGCGACGCTTTCCTGTTCGCGCAGATCCAGGTCGCGAGCCCGGGCCTCGACCACCATCTCGCGGCGGGCCAGGGCGGTCTCGACCATGGCGGCGGAGCCGGACAGGCCTTCAGCGAACCAGGCGTCCAGGCGGGCCAGGGCCGCGTCGTGGGCGGCGATGGCGCGGTCGCGGACGGCCAGGGCCGCCTCGGCGGTCGCCAGGGCGTCACGGGCCGCGACCGCTTCCAGGCGCGCGACCTCGACCCGCCGCTCACGCAGCCGGACGACGGGAGTCAGGATGTCCAGCTGACGGCGCGGGTTCATGCGACGGTCTCGGCCAGGGTCGCCAGGGCGTCGGCCAGGGCGATGCGCTCGTGCGGGCTCTGGCGCAGCAGCGCCTCGATCGCCGGCCGCCTGGCGATGGCGACATCGGCCAGCGGATCGCCGCCGGCCTTGTACTCGCCGATCTGCAGCAGGAACTCGATGTCGGCGTACTTGGCCATCCAGCCGCGCACACTGGCGGCCTGGGCCTGGTGCTCGGCCGAGGCCACGCGCGGGAAGACCCGGCTGAGGCTGGCGGCGATGTCGATCGCCGGATAGTGGCCGGCCTGGCCCAGCTTGCGCGACAGGTAGATGTGGCCGTCTAGGATCGAGCGGACCTCCTCGCCGACCGGGTCGCCGCCGTCCTCGTCCTCGACCAGCACGGTATAGAAGGCGGTGATCGCGCCGCCCTCGGCCGCGCCCGCCCGTTCGAACAGGCGCGGCAGTTCGGCGAAGACCGACGGCGGGAAGCCCCGGCGCACCGCCGGCTCGCCCACCGACAGGCCGATCTCGCGCAGAGCGCGGGCGAAGCGGGTGACGCTGTCCATCTGCAGCATGACCTTCAGGCCCCGAGCCCGGAAGCCCTCGGCGATGGCGGTGGCCACATGGGCGGCGCGCACCCGCTCCATGGCGGGTCGATCGGAGGTCGAGACGATCACCACCGAGCGCGCCAGACCCTCGGGACCCAGGCAGTCGTCAAGGAACTCGCGCACCTCCCGCCCGCGTTCGCCGATCAGGGCGATGACGTTGACGTCAGCCTGGGCGTGACGGGCGAACATGCCCAGCAGGGTCGACTTGCCGCCGCCGGCCATGGCGAACACCCCGACCCTTTGCCCCTCGCCGGTGGTCAGCATCGTGTCGACGCTGCGCACGCCGGTGGCGAACACGCTGTCGATCGGCGAGCGCGCCAGGGGATTGGGCGCCTCGCCATAGACCGCCTGCGGGCGCAGTGGACCGGCGATCGGGCCCAGGCCGTCCAGCGGCTCGCCATGGGCGTCCAGCACTCGGCCCAGCAGGCCGTCGCCGACCCCGATCTCGCTGCGGCGCGAGCCGGCCAGCACCTCGGCGTCGATCGACAGGCCCTCCAGTCGAGTCAGGGGCGTCAGGATGGCCGCGCCGTCCTGGAACCCGACCACCTGGGCCTTCACGCGGCCGCCGCTGGCGCGGTCGACGATCTCGCACTCCTGGCCGATGCGGGCGTCCAGGCCCGTGGCGCGGATCGTGGTGCCGAAAGCCTGGACCACCCGGCCGCGTCGCTCGACGGTGCGGGCGTGGCGCAGGGCGTCGTGCAGGATGGCGTCGGGCGCGTTCATGCGGCGGCCTCGTCGCGGGCGGCGAACACCGACTCCAGCGCCTTCAACTGGACTTCGAGCCCGGCGTGGGTGCGGCCCGACGGGGTGTCGAGCACGCAGTCTCCGGCCGCCAGGTCGGGGTCGCCGTGCACCTCGATCCGCGCCCCGATCGGCCACAGGCGACGGCTGACGGCGCCGACCGCCTCGGGGGCGACGCGGACGCCGATCGGCTCTTCCGGCAGCAGGTCGCGCGCGGCCTGCTCGGCCAGGGCGGCCAACACGTCCTCGGGCGCGAGGCCGGCGGCGATGCGACGGACGATATCCAGGGCCAGGGCGGCGGACGAGGCGCGCAGGCGAGCCCGTTCGGCCTGCAAGGCGTTGTGCACGCCGGCCAGCGTCTCGGCGGTCTCGCGAGCGGCCTTGGCGGCGCCCTCGGTGCGACCGTGGGCGAAACCCTCGGCGACCGCGGCGTCGCGGGCGGCTTGGCGGTGGTCTTCCAGACTGGCGACGATCTCGGCGGCCTGGGTCAGACGGGCGACGTCTTCGCGGCGCAGGATCGGGTCGTCGGTCAGCAGGGCCGCGGAGGGGGCGGAGGCGAGCAGCAGATAGCTCATGCGGCGGCCTCCATGGCGCCGGCCTCGAGCGCCAGCAGACTTCCGCGCGCCGCATGCAGGGCGGCCTGGCCGACGGCGGCCGGCAACGGCCAGGGCTGGGCGTCCAGCAGGTGGGCCAGGCGGACCGACAGGGCTGGGCGGTCCGCGAGTTCGGAGAGCAGCACCGCCGCGCCCAGGTCCCGCAGGCCGGCGTCGCTGGCCAGGGCCGTGTCGCAGGGCGAGGGCGGGATCAGGCCGGCCGGCGTGGCCAGCACCGCGTCCAGCGTCGCCTCGCCCAGTCGGCGCGCCAGGCGGGCCAGCACGCGGCCGTCGATCGTGCGGCGTAGAGCCGGGGCGCAAGCCATGGCGCCGGCCAGGTGGACGAACAGGTCGCGGCGCTCGGTTGGCCAGGACGCCCAGTCGGGCAGGGCGGCGATGTCGGCGAAATCCACGGCGGGGGCGCAGCCGCGCCCCGCGCGCTCGGCCAGCCGGCGCGCCAGGCGCCTCGCCCGAACGCTCAGGTCGACCGGAAGGCCGGCGGGCGCGCCGGCGGCGTCGAGCACGCGCGCCCGGGCGACGATCCGGGCTCGAGCGTCGCCGCCGCTCATGCCGCCGGCCTCTCGGTCTCGACCGCGCGCAGGCGGGGCCGGGGCTTCTTCTTCGGACGGCGGGTCAGCAGGTAGGCGGCCACCCCGCCCACGGCCAGCACCACGGCGATGGCGGGCACGGTCAGGGACTTGACGGCCGAGGGCTGGGCCTGGGTCATCACCGGCCGGGCCGGGAACATCACCACCGTCACCTTGTCGTAGGGCAGGCCCTCGATCGAATTGGTGACCAGCGCCTTGATCGACCCCACCTGCCCCGACAGATCGACGTCAGGATTGTGGCGGATGAACACCGAGGCCGAGGACGGTTTCTGGGTCTCGGCCAGCGGATCGGCCTCGGGCACGGCGATGTGGACCCGGGCCTGGACCACGCCATCGATCGACGAGATGGTCTGGCTCAGCTCCTGGCTGAGGCCGTACATCAGCCGGGCCCGCTGCTCCATCGGCGAGGAGACGAAGCCCTCCTTCTTGAACACGTCGCCCAGGCTCTCGAACTTGTCGCGGGGATAGCCCTGGTCGTGCAGCACGGCCACGGCGGACGAGAACTGCTCGGGTCGGGTCTTCAGAGTCCAGACCTTGCCGTCCTTGGTGCTCTTGGCGGCCGAGACGCCGGCGTTCTGCAGCACGGCGACCATCTCGTTGGCCTCGCGTTCGGAGAGGTCGCCGTAGAGCTCCTTCTCGGCGCAGGCCGAGAGGAGCAGGGATGTGGCGGCCAGGACGGCCAGGAGGCTCCTGCGCATGTTCGCCTCCTAGGCTTGCTGCCGGAACAGCTGCTGCAGGCCATCGGACGTGCGGTTGGCGATGTTCGAGGTCAGCTGGCAGTTGAACATGAACTCGTGGCACTGGACGGTCAGGCCGATCATCTCGCCGGGCGTGATCGCCGCGCCCTTGGCCTCGGCCGCCTTGGCGTGGGCCGCCAGGTTCGAGGCCTGGCCGTTGACGAATTCCAGCTGGTTGAAGATGCCCTTCATGGCCGGGGCCAGGGCTTCGGGGCCGCCAAGCCCCGACGGGGCTTGGGCCCCGGCCACGTGCAGGGCGTTCTGGAACTGGACCGCGTCGGTCATGGTCGCGCCGTAGCCGACCTGGGTGACCTGGGCTTCCTGCGGGGCGACCAGGGCCGCCGCCGAAACGGGATCGAAGGACATGACGTCTCTTTCGACTGGAGGACCGCTAGTTCTTGCGGGCCATGGTTTCGAGGGCCCGGCCGACGCTGTCGACCGAGGTGGATTCAGAATTGGCCATGAAGTTCATGCGCAGGCTCTCGGCCGTGAGCATGGCCATGACCGAGGGCTTGTCCTCGCCGCCAGGGCCGATCTGGTCGGCCAGTTCGGTGATCTTGACCGCCTGGGCGTCAAGCGTCTGACCCCAGGCGTGGGCCATGGCCTCGAACCAGGTGCCGGGACGGTTCTTGTTGTTCGTGCCCTGGAGCGTGGAGGCCAGGGAGAGGTTGCCAAACCCCTGGATTTCGTCGGCCATGGTCGTTCTCCTTCTCGGGTTGATTCAGAACATCAGCTTGGTTTGCGCGCCGCCCTTCTCGACGGTGACCGCCTGGCTTTCGACGGCGACGATGCGGTCGCCCGTCGGCAGCATGGATCCGGCGAAGTAGCGGGCGCCGTCGGCGGTCGCGACGTAGCCGGCGTCGCCGCCGACCACCGACACCACCCGTTTGCCGGGACCTTCGTCGAACACCTTGCCGAAGCGGTCGCCGCCGCCGTCGACGCGCGAGATGTCCAGGCCGCGCAGGCCGCGGACGTCGGCCAGCGCCACCTTCTCCACCTTGGCGACCTCTTCGGCGGGGCCGGTGACCTGCACCTGCACCCGCGCCAAGCCGTTGGGCCGGGCGGTGGCGGCAAGGCCGTTGGCCATGAACACGTCCTCGACGTTCTGGGCCAGGGACTCGCTGGTCTGCACCTCGATACGGGCCGGCACCTCGCGGGCGTCGACGATCTGGCGCAGCCGGTCCTTGTCGGCCTCGCGGTTCAGCACCCCGGCGATCACCAGCTTGTCGCCTTCGCCCGGCTTGACCGCCAGGGCGCCGTAGCCTTCCTCGCGCAGCAGGGCATGGACCTGACTGGCGCTGGCGTGCGGGCCGCCCCAGATCGGGGCGTTGGCGGCGGCGTAGGTCACGCAGGCCAGGGCGGCGCCGAACACCAGGCCAGGCACCAGGTGCGGCGTGCCGCGCACGACAGCCACGGCGCGGTCGAACAGCCGGCGGGCGACCGTCTCGCCATAATCGTGGTCGACATCGGCGACCTCGTGGGCCGCGCTGGGCGGGGCGGTGGTCAGCAGCCGCTCGGCCTCGGCCCAGCGAGGACTGTCCTCCAGGCCGATGGCGACGGCGTTGTCGCCGATCAGCAGCGGCACGTAGAACGGCAGCACGGCCCGGGATGGCGCGGCCAGGACGTGGCCGAGCATCTCGGCGCGGCCTTCCAGGATCTCCAGGTCGGCGGCGTCCTCTCGCGCCGTCAGCCGCGCGCGGATCCCCTTGGCGCTGGGATCGCGCAGCACGATGTCGGCGTCGAAGCCGTGGCCAAGATCCACCGGCTCGCCATCGCCGAGCGGAGCTGAGGCGCCCCGCACGCGACCGGCCAGCACCTTGAGGACGAGGGTTTCCGAGGAGGTTTCGAGGGCTGTGTCGAACATGGCGCCTAACTCGGGTTGGGGATGGGTTGCATCGTGCCGCTGGCGGGCGGCGTCGGCGGTGGGGCGGGAGGCTGGGTCGCGCGACTGGTCCTGGCCGCGCGGGGCGGCTTCTTGCGGTCGACGGGCAGGGGCGGGGCCGAAGGCAGGGGAGCGTTCTCGAAGCCCGAGGCCGGGGCGTCGTAGCGCAGGCCCGCCTGGGTGGTGGACCGCGCCGCGCCGATCGAGGCCAGGCGCGGCGTGATCAGGAACATCCGCTCGACGCGGCCGCTGCTGCGCGACTGCACCTTGAACAGGTTCCCCAAGCCCGGAATGCTGCCCAGCACGGGGATCTTGGTGGAGTCGTTGGTGTCGGACTGTACGGTCATGCCGCCCAGCAGAAGGCTCTGGCCTTCGACGATCAGGGCCTGGGTGTTCAAGGCCGAGCGCCTGACCACCGGGATGTTGTCGACGCTGGCGTTGGTCAGGGCCCCGTCCTCAATGCTGACCAGCATGCGGATCCGGGTCTGGTTGTTGTCGCGCGTGACGTGCGGCGTGACTCGCAGGGTGGTGCCGCTGCTGACGTTGAACAGGTCCACGTCGCGCTCGCCGGCCAGGCGGACATAGAAGTCGCGCGTGTTCTGGAACACCGCCTCGACGTTCGACAGGGTGACAATCTGCGGACGCGAGACCACCCGGGCCACGCCCTCGGTCTCCAGGGCGTTGAGCCGCGCCGAGAAGTAGTCGCCGTTGCCGATGATGGTCGAGGCCACTAGGCCGGCGGCCGACTTGGGCGAGGTATTGCCGCGGACCAGGTTGCTGTCTTCCAGGCCGGCCGGGGCGTTGGGGCCGCGGCCGAACTGGACGCCGCCGTTGCCGTCGTCGAACCGCCAGTTCACGCCCAGGTCGCGGGCCTTGGTGGTGTCGATGTCGATGATCGCCGCCTCGATCTCCAGAAGCTGCGGCTCGACGTCGAGGGCGCGGACCAGTTCCTCATAGGCCGACATCCGCTCGGCCACGTCGCGGACGATGACGGCGTTGAGGCGCGAATCCGCCTGGATCCGGACCGGGTTCTGCGGCGAGTAGACGCCGGTCTGCTCGTTGGCCAGGGGCATGCCCAGCGTGCCCTGGTCGTTGGCGTAGCCCGGGCCCGCCGGATTGGGCGTGCCCAGGGTGGCCAGGCCCTGGCCGCGCAGGCCCTGGACGGCGGCCGGGACCAGGTTCTCGCTGCGGGCGCTGGCCCCGGCGCGTTCGTTGGGATCGGAATTGACCAGCGACCGCACGATCGAGGCGACGCCGGGAATGGTCACCTGCTTGGAGCCCACCGTCAGGTTCACGTCGTCGGCCCAGCCGTAGCGCAGGTAGAACACCCGGTACTGCAGGGTCGGCGAAGCCGCCTCGGCCTGGACCCCGCCGCGGGCCAACTCGTCGATCTGCTGCAGGAAGCGCGGCGCGCCCGACGCCAGCAGCATGTCGCCGGTGGCGCGCAGGGTGTTGCGGCTGTCCAGCATGCCCAGTTGCCGGGCCGCCCGGTCCACCCGCCGCGACGCCGACGCCGAGATCGGGAAGCTGCGGCTGGATAGCTGCGAGGCGGTGTACACATAGGCCGCGCCGCCGTCGTAATAGGTCACCAGGTCGAAGGCCTTGGAGACGTCGGCGTCGATCTTGGCGGCCGGACCCTTGAAGACGCCGTTGATCGTGCCAGCCACCGAGGACGAGATCACCACCGGCACGCCGACCTGGCTGTAGAAGTTCTGCAGGAACTGGCTGATCGGCTGTTCGCGCGCCGTCAGGTCCACCGTGCGCGCGCCCAGGGGAACCTCACCGGCGACGGCGGCGAGCGGCGGCATCAGCAGGGCGGCGCCGAGGCCGGCGGCGAGCAAGGTCTTTCGCCAGGAACAGCGGGAAGCGGTGGCGTAGTCCGGTCGTAGGCGCATTCCGTCTCCAGGTTCAGGCCGCCGCCGGCGCGGTTTGGGGCGGTTCAGGATCGTTCGGCACGACGGTCAGCGGCTCGCGCGGGAAGGCGACGCGACCGGCGATCTCGAGCTTCAGGGTAGGCAGCAGTTCGTGAAACGACAGCACGCCCAGGTCGAAGCGGGCGGGCTCGATCAGCTTGCGCACATGCCGGCGCAGGTCGATGGCGGCCAGCAGGACCGGCGCCTGGGTGTCGTCCACCTTGGCCAGGATGGCGTCGGTGATCCGGCGCGACATCTCCGGATCCAGCGCCAGCTGCTGGGCGCCGCCGCCGGTGCGGATGGCCTCGCGCAGGTGCTGTTCCAGCGGCGGCTCCAGCACGACCGCACGCAGGGCGCCGTCGGGCGCGTAGCGGTGGCTGATCTGGCGGCGCAGGGCGACCCGCGCGAACTCGGTCAGGGCGAACGGATCCTTCTCGCGCTGGCCGGCGTCGGCCAGGGATTCCAGGATGTCGCGCAGGTTCCGCAGCGGGACCTCTTCCTCGGCCAGGCGGCGCAGGACCTCGGCGATGCGGGCCAGGGGCAGGGCGCGGGCGGCTTCCTTGACCACCTCGGGATAGTCGGCGCCGGCCCGGTTCAGCAGGGTGCTGGCCTCCTGGATGCCGACGAACAGGCCAGTGTTGCGGCGCAGGGCCTGACGTACGGTCTCCTGCAGGGCGGCCAGATCCGACGGGTCCGCCAGCTGGCCCGCGCCGATCGGGGCCTCGAAGGCCAGCAGCCGCCAGCGGGCCGGACCGGCGGGATCGCCGTAGTGGAACGAGGCGCGGGGCAGGGCGACGCCGAGCCGGACCTCGAAGCTCTCGAGCACCTCCTCCAGCGCCCGGGCCAGGACCGCGCCCTCGTGGCGGCGCACGCCGTCGCCGTCCAGTTCCAGCAGCAGGGGCACGATGGGCTGGGCGTCCAGGGTTCGCGTCTGGGCGGCGACCGGCGGAGCCTTGGTCTCGTCGGCCAGGATGCGGCCCGGTAGGAACCGCTTGGTCAGCCTGGATCGCAGGTCGACGTCCAGCAGGGCGCCGGTGACCAGGCCCACCCCTCCCAGCAGCAGGAACACCGGGGCCGGGAAGCCGGGGATCAGGGCCATCAGCCAGCAGATGCCGCCCGACACCAGGAACACGCGGGGCTTGGCCGCGAACTGCCGGCGCACGGCGTCGCCCAGATGGCTGTCGCTGTCCTCGTCGGTGGTGCGGGTGACGATCAGGCCGGCGGCCATGGCGCCCAGCAGGGCCGGGATCTGGGTGACCATGCCGTCGCCGATGGTCAGGATCGAGTACTTGTGGATCGCCGCGCCGAACTCCAGCCCCTGCTGGATCATGCCGATGGCCAGGCCGCCCAGCAGGTTGATCACCACGATGATGATGCTGGCGATGGCGTCGCCCTTCACGAACTTCATCGCCCCGTCGAGGCTGCCGTGCAGCTTGCTTTCCATCTCCAGGACGCGGCGGCGTCGCTTGGCCTCGTCCTTGTCGATCATGCCCGAGCGCAGGTCGCTGTCGATCGACAGCTGCTTGCCGGGCATGGCGTCCAGGCTGAACCGGGCGGCCACCTCGGCGACCCGTTCGGCGCCCTTGGCGATGACGATGAACTGCACGACGGTGATGATCAGGAACACCACCAGCCCGACCACCAGGTTGCCGCCGGCCACCAGGGTGCCGAAGGTGTCGATGATGTGCCCGGCGTGGCCCTCGATCAGGATCATCCGCGTGGTGGCGATCGACAGGGCCAGCCGATACAGGGTGGTGATCAGCAGCAGGCTGGGAAAGACCGAGAACTCGACGATGGTCGAGATGTAGATCGCCACCAGCAGCAGCATCACGCCAAAGCAGATGTTGACGGCCACCAGGGTGTCCAGCGCCAGGGCCGGCAGGGGCAGGATCATCAACCCGACGATGGCCACGACGCCGGCGACCAGGAACAGGTCGCTGAACCGCGCGACCAGGCCCTGGTCGGGACGGCGCTGCAGGCGCTTGAGGTAGGATTCGACGCTCATCGCTTCGGCCCTTCGTCCCGCCTACTGGCTGCCGCGCGCCGAGACGAGGGTGCGGTAGTGGCCCATGACGCTGGTTACGTAGCCTTGGGTCTCGCGATAGGGCGGGGTCTTCAGGCCGTACTTGATGACCGCGCCCTCGCCGGCGTTATAGGCCGCCAGCACCAGCTCCAGATTGTTGCCGAAGCGGTGCTGCAGGTTCTTCAGATAGGCGGCGCCGGTGCGGATGTTGATCATCGGGTCGCTGAGCTCAACCAGCGGCTCGCGGACCCCGAAGCGCCGCGCGGTGGCGGGCATGATCTGCATCAAGCCGCGCGCGCCCTTGGGCGAGACCGCGGCGGCGTTGCCTCGCGATTCCACGTGCATGACGGCGCGCAGCAGGTCCGGGTCGATGTCGTAGTCGCGGGCCACCGCGGCGGTCTGGCTGGCGTAGAGCGCGGTTCCGGCCAGCCCTCGCGAGGCGACCACGGTCGGCATCGGCACCATCCGGCCCGCAGAGATCACGGCCGTCGCCGTGATGGGCGCATCATAGAGCCTGAGCTGTTCGGATGCCGCCGTTGGTTGAGTTTCAACCCTGCAATCGGCCAGCGCCAAGGAAAACTTCTCGTTGAGCGCCTGGGTCGAGCTGAATTTCAGCCCGTCCGCGGTCTCGCATTCATAAGCAAGTGCTGGGCCTGATGAAATCAATATTAAACAGGCAATAGTCGGCGCTACGCAGAACTTGCGCATATATTGGTCCCCTCGTGTAGCGCCCCGTCTGTTCTCCCAACGAATTAAAGGTTAACTTTAGGCTGTCTGACCTGTCAACTGCGCATTCATGACAATTTTTAAGCGCGGTATACTGATATAATGGCCAGATAATCCAAGCTTAAGCTTTCCATCTTCTATGGCTAAGGTTGTCATCTTTCTGCCCCATTTGGATATGAACTCGTCAAATTCATAGGCCGATCAACGGTCAAGGACCGGCGTTTCTTCGTGAGCACACGCTATGGCTGAGAAGAATGACGGCGGTGACAAGACCGAAAAACCGACACCCAAGCGGCTGTCCGACGCCCGCAAGAAAGGCGATGTCCCCAAGAGCAAGGACGTCACCTCGACGGCGGTCCTGGGGGCTTGGCTGCTGCTGGGGCTGATGGTGGCCGGCGTCACGCTGGACCGGCTGGGCGGGCTGTTCGACGAGATCTTCGCCGTCATGGACCGCCCATTCGCCGAAGCTTGGCCGATCGCCGGGGCCGCCGCGGGAAAGGCTTTCGTGTCCATCACGGCGATGCTGCTGCTGCCCATCGCGATCTTCGGCATGCTGGCCGAGTTCGCCCAGGTCGGGCCGGTCTTCACGCTGGAAAAGATGAGCCCGAAGATGTCGCACATGAACCCCGGCGAGGGGCTCAAGCGGATGTTCAACACCGACAACCTGTTCGAGGTGGTCAAGTCGCTGGCCAAGACCTTGCTGCTGGTGGTGCTGACCTGGATCGTCGCCGCGGCCGCCTTCGACAAGCTGATGGCCGTCCCGACCGGCGAGGCCGACGGCGCGCTGGCCGCCTATGGCGGACTGACGTTCCAACTCCTGGCCGGCACGGTGGGGGTGTTCCTGTTCGTGTCGATGCTGGACTTCGCCTACCAGAAGTTCTCGTTCACCAAGAAGATGCGGATGAGCCGGCGCGACATCCGCCAGGAGATGAAGGATTCCGAGGGCGACCCGCACGTGAAGGCCCATCGCCGCCAACTGCACCAGGAGTGGGCGCAGCAGAACGCGGTGCAGGCGGCGCGCGACGCCTCGGTGCTGGTGGTCAATCCCACCCACATCGCCTGCGCCCTGGCCTACGATCCGGCCGAACACGCCGTGCCGGTGCTGCTGGGCAAGGGCGAGGGGCTGATCGCCCAGGCCATGCGCGAGGCGGCCGAGGCCGGCGGCGTGCCGATCATCCGCAATGTCGAGCTGGCGAGAGCCCTGCGCGACAAGGTCGCCGTCGACGACATCATCCCGCAGGACCTGTTCGCCGCCGTCGCCGAGGTCATCCTCTGGGCCCGCCGCCTGCGCGAGGAGGCGGCGACTGAACCTTCGCCCGGCGAGGCGCGTTCCGGCCCGGACGACGCCGCTTCGGGCCCCACCTTCCCGCCGCCGCCGGAGGGCGGCTTCCGGCCTGATCAGGAGCCTACGTGAACCTCGCCAGCGCGCTGCTCGAACTGCTGACCGTCGCCGTCGCCCTGGCCATCGTGCTGGGCCTGGCGTTCTTCTCCCTCAAGCTGCTCAAGCGCCTGCAGGCCGGCGTGCCCAGCGACGACCAGATCCGCTACCTGCGCGCCCTGCCGGTGGGCCAGCGCGAGCGTCTGACCCTGGTGGCCTATCGCGACGAGGTGTTCCTGCTGGGGGTCACGGCCGGTCAGATCACCGTCCTGGACCGCCGGACCCGCACGGCCGAGGAACTGGCGGCCGAAGCGACCGCCGCCGAGCTGGCCCGTCGGCGCGCGGCCCAACCCTCCATGGCGATGCGCCAGCTGATAGGGAAAACCCTAGCTAGGGAACGCCCCGACTTCTGACGGACGGCGCGGAATGGTTGTCTTCTATCGCCAGGTCACGGCGATGAGCGCCAGGCAGACCCAAGGCGCCAGATTCACATCGCGGAGTCCCAATCATGTCCGGTATCTTCAGCGGCGGCGGTCTCAACGTCGGCAGCCTGTTCAGCACCGTCGCCCTCGCGGCCCTGACGGGCGGCACCTCGCTGGCCTTCCAGTCGATCTTCCAGCAGATCATCAGCTCGGTCGCCAGTCAGGTGATCCAGCAGGTCGGCCAGCAACTGGGCCTGCCGCAAGGCGTGATCGACATGGCGCAAGGCGTGTTCCAGGCCGCCAGCGGCAATCCGGGCGGCGCGGCCCAGAGCCTGACGGAGGCCGTGCAGAACGCGGGCGACGCCTTCAACCTGAACCCGCAGCAGCAGGGTGACCTGCAGCGCACCGCCGAGGACGTGGCCCAAAGCTGGACCCGTTCGATCCTCGACCAGGTCCGCGACGGCGGCGAAGCCAAGTCGACCAAGGGCGACAGCTTCCTGGTCGCCCTGGCCAAGGCCCTGGGCAAGGTCATGGACAACAAGATGGGTCAGATGAAGGCCAAGACCGATCAGCTGGGCGGTCTGGACTCCAAGGACTCGAAGTATGGCCAGCTGACCGCCGAGATCCAGGCTTTGGGCCAGGAAATGAACATGGTCAGCCAGGCGCTGAACAACTCGATCAAGTCCATCGGCGAAGCCGGCTCTGCCCTGGCCCGCAAGGGTTAAGCTTAAGCTTCACAGTACAGAAAGACAGGCGGTCCTTGGACTGCCTGTCGTTTTGTTGTCAATATTGCACGTCAGGGTTGGAAAAAACTGGAGAAAAGCCGGATGAAACGCTGCCTTGTTCCCGCCCTCAGCGCCATTGTGCTGGCCGTGGGCCTTCCCGCCGCGGCACAGGATTTCCCCAGTATCGGCAGCCAGTACATCGACTTCGGCTCGTCCATGATGGCCGTCGGCCAGATGAACAACGTGCTGGGCAACACCGCGCGCGGCGGCGGGACCAGCACGCGTCGCGGCTCCGCCAGCGCCGCCGCCGGGCTGTCGGCGTCGCGGCAGGCCGTGTCGGTCAACACCCGCTACCGCGCCTCGCCGGCAGTCACCACCCGGGTCAAGGGCCAGTTCGCCGACTTCGTAGCCAAGACCGACCCCGCCAACGGCCCTCGCCTGCGCCAAGCGGTCCAGCAGAATGACCTGCTGGGCGCCTGGGAAAAGCACGTCTCGGTCGATGGCCTGCGCCGCGGCGACGTGGCCGACGCGATGGCCGCCTACTGGGTGCAGAACTGGCAGATCGCCAACAACGTGCCCTTCACCGACCGCACCCAGGTCCAGGCTGTCCGGGGCCAGGTCTATAGAGCGCTCGGCTCCAACCCGCAGTTCGCGCGTCTCGATGACAACGCCAAGCAGGAGATGGCGGAGGTTTTCATGTACAATTTCGTCGCCCAGGGCTCGGCCTTTTCGGACGCCACGGCCAAGGGCGACAAGAGCCTGAGCCGGCGGCTTTCAGACGCGGCGGTGGCGCGATTCCGTAGCGAGATGAACATCGACCTGCGCCAGTTGAAGCTGACCCCGGCCGGCTTCGCGCGCTGAAGCGCCCGCTGGGGAAAACCCCAATAGCCGCGCCGAGCCGTTCGGCGCAGGGTGGGACCAGGAGGCCACCGCCATGATCGTCCAAGACCTGTCCGGCCCAGGCCGCGCAGCCGCCGCCCCGGTTCGCGACACCCGTCTCGACGACGCCGTTGACCGTTTCCAGCAAGGCGGCCAACTGGATCGCGCGGCCTTCGCCGAGGCTGGTCCCGCGCAGACGGCCGCCGCGCTGCGGACCCTGCCGCCCGCCCAGCGCGGCGCGCTCGAGGGGGCGCTGCTCGCTGAAGGCCTGGGCGGCCTGCTGGAGGGCGTCGGCGGGGCGGTCGACGACACCGTCGGGGTGGTCGAGGACACGGCGGACACCGTCGCCGATCCCGCGATCGAGACCCGTTCGGAGAAGACCAACGGCAATTTCCAGGCCGCCATCCATGATCAGTGGTGGACCGAAATGCGCGGCCAGGCCCAGATGGATCGCACCCTGGCCTTCCACGACAAGCTGGACCGACCCGCCGCGGCCCTGGCGAATCTGACCCGCACCGACGCGACCTCGCCCGCGACGGAGGCCAAGGCTTGAGGCCCATCAGGCTGGTCGTCCCGGCCTTCGCGCACGTGGACGAGCCTGGCCGCCAGGAATTCGCCGAAACCTTGATGTTGAACTTGCTGGTCTAGCAGGCGGCCTATGTCGACGCCGTGGAGCGAGACGACCGGGTGATGCAACAGCGGCTCGGGGATGCGGCGGTCGCGCGGTTCCGTAACGAAATGGGCGTCGACCTGCGAAGGCTGCGCCTGACGAACCAGGGCTTCGTCAAGGCTAGCTAGCCCCGCCGCGCAGGTCCTGGGTCGCGCCGTCGATGATCCGCACGAACTGCTCCACGGCGTCGGCGCGCGCGGCGCCGGGGGCGGGCTCGCGCTGCAGGCCGGCGGCGATGGCCCGCATCAGCGGCTCGACCAGGGCCGCCGGCGTCATGTGCGGCCTGTCGATCGCCTGGGCGCGCAACTCGCGGGCGAAGTCGGCCAGCACGCGCTCGATCCGGCCCGCGTCGACGGGCGAGGTGGCCGACAGGCGGCCGGCCACGGTCTGGCCGCTCTGGGCGGCCAGGGTGCGCAGGTCGCCGCCGACCTGGGCCATGCTGCTCTGTCCGTGTTCGGACCAGGTTTGGGCCAGGGCGCCGGCGCGATCTCCGCCGCGCAGGGGATCGACCAGAGCCGCGCCGGCGATGGTGGCCATCGCCTCCAGCGCCAGCCGCGCCACCCCGGCCCGCGCGGCCGTCGTCGACGGTGAGGCGGTGGAGAACTCGGCGCTGGCGGTGCGTTCGACCGGACGGATCATGACGTCGCCGCCTCCACCTTGGTGACCCGCACGGCCGGTTTGAGCGCGTCCCAGCCGACCACGGCGCCGATGGCCTGGAGGCTGTTGCGCCCGTCCGCCAGCTCCTCGTTCTCGCCGTCGAAGGTCAGGAGCGCGGTCGGGCGGCCGCCCTGCCGCATGGCGAAGCGCGCCCAGGGATAACCCTCGACGATCTCCAGCCGGGCGTCCGGATAGGCGGCGCGGAGATCGGCGATCGCGGCGCCCGGCCGCAGGGCGGCGGCGTCTTTGGGGGCGGCGCCGGCGCGGGCGTAGCGGCCCGAAAGGTCGGCGCCGACGCCGCAACCCTGGAAGTCGGTGCTGACGATCGCGCCTTGCGGACCAAGGTGGACCTTCACGCCGGCGGGGCGCGCGGCCAGGTCCTGGGCGCTGACCGACAGGTCGGTCCCTTCGAACGGTACGACCCTGGCCTCGATCGTCTGGCCGTTCAGCGGCCCCTGGGCTTCGATCTCGCAGTCGGCCGCTGCTGCGGCGCCGTCCGCTGCGCTGGCGCCGCCCTTGAGGCTGACGCGCCATTCGTCGTCGGCCGGAGCGAGGGTCAAGGTCGCCCGCCGATCGCCCTGCATGGCGTAGGTTCCAGCGGGCAAAGCCTTGGCGTTCGGCGCTTGCCGGGGAGCGGATCCGGCGGCGGCGTCAGGCGGGGGGGAAGCGACCGCCGCCGCCGGGCGCTCGCAACCGGCCAGGGCCAGGGCAAGGACAAGCAGGGGAAACAGGCGAGGGGGCATGACGCGACAACGCGGCGAGGTCCCAGGGGTTCTCACGCGATGCTCATCGGTCGAGCATGGCCAGGGCGTCGCGTCGCTCGTCGCCGAACCGGGCGGCGACCGAAGCCTGGACCTGGGCCGAAGAGCTGGTGAAATAGGCCAGGCCGCCGCTGGCGTCGCGCTTGCCGCGCTCGTCATAGATCGCGTTGATCAGCGCCCGGTCATAGGCCTGGCCATCCGACGGCGAGACCCCCTGCGCCTCGACCCTGGCCATCGCCTTGACGATGGCGTTGGTCTCCGGCCCGTGCTGCACCGAGGTCGACCAGGCCACGTCCTTCAGGGCCGCCGAGCGGGTCGCAAGATCCAGCCGCGTGGCCGCCTGCACATGCGCGACCTGGACGTCGTAATGGGTGCGCTGGATGTAGGCGTGCTGGGCGGCCTTGAACGCCTCGGGCTCGCGCGCCGCGATCGCCTTCCAGGTCGCCGTGAAGCTGGCCGAGCCCGGGCTGGCGGCGCCGAACTCCGCCGCCCACGCCCGGCCCTCGTTGGCCAGGAACTGCTGCGGCCGCCCCAGGTTTCCGGCCAACTGGTAGCTGCCGTAGGACACCCCGCCCGGGTCGCCGGCGCCCGACGACACCGTGCCGGGGCCGCGCCCGCCGGTCTCGTACCGCTCGGACAACGCGCCCAGCTGGACGTTGTCCCTGGACGCGGGCTGGACGGGCGTGGCGCCGCCGGGCGCTGCGTGGCGGTCGACGTCCACCAGCACGTAGTTGAAGGTCTTCTGGTCGCCCAGCCCGTTCCAGAATGTACGGAAGTCGCCAGGCTTCAGGGTCTGGCAGCCGGCCGAGCCGGTGTTGACGTTCCCGCCGGCATGGAACAGGAACGAGTTGTCGGTGCTCTGGCCCTTGCCTCGCGGGTCGCTGGCGTCGATCCGGCCGTCGTGGTTGGTGTCGCGTTCGACGCCGAGCGGGCCCGTCGGCCGTAGCACGTCGCCCAGGCTGTCGCTGCGGCTTTTCCGGAAGCTGACCGTGCCCTCGGCCATGCGGCCCAGCTCCAGACGGCCGTCGCCGTTGAAATCCGAACCGAAGCGGCCGTCGTACTGGCCGGAGGGCTCGGTATTGGCCGAGAACTCCGTCACCGTCCCGCCGGACGCGTTCGCCTGCAGCACCACGACGCGGTCGTCATAAGCGCCCTTGCCGCCGTTGGCGTTGACGGCCGTTTCGGTGCGCAGGCCCAGGATCACTTGCCGGCCGGCGGCCAGGTCGGCCTTGGCTTCCGCGCTGCCGTAGGCGTTCACGTAGCCGGCGTAGAGTTCGTACGTCTGGCTGGCGCTGAGGCCCGCCGTCGAGGGCAGGACGCCCGTGGGGCGGTTTGCGGCCTGGGTCTGGACGAAGGTGGCGGGAGAGGCGGCCGTCGTCTCCGTCCGCACGGGGGCCGCGCCGCCGCCCGGGACGCGCAGTTCCTGGCCCACATGGATCAGGTTCGGATTGGCCAGGTGGTTGGCCTGGGCGATCGCCTGCCAGGAGACGCCGAGCGTCTCGCCGATCTTCGACAGGGTGTCGCCGTCGGCCACGCGATACGAGCGGGGCTCGCCGCCGCCGGCTGGAAGGGCGAGGACCTGGCCGGGGCGGATCAGGTTGGGATTGACGATCTGCGGGTTGGCGCGGATCAGGGCGTCCAGCGACACGCCGCGCTCCGCCGCGATGCCCGACAGGGTCTCGCCCGGCTTGACCAGGTGCTCGTCCCCCGAGGCTCCGGAGCGCCCGCCGCCGGCCGCTGAGGCCTGGGTGTTCAGGGACACGCTGGTCATGGGGACGCTCCTCGCACGGACAACCGTCCCGAACGCTACGCCCCGCGACCGCGCCGCATAACTAGGGAAGACCCTAGCCTAGGGAAGACCCTAGCTAGGCGTTCGACGTTCCGGCCTTCAGCATCTGACCGTCCCATAGCCCCTGCCGGTCCAAGGAGGCGTCATGCGCATCGAGAGCGGATCAACGACGGCGATCGGCGCGGCGCGAGAGTCGCAGGTCGCCGCGACCTCCGTCGACGCGTCCGTCGCCGCCGACTGGGCGGCGCCGACCGCCCGAGCGCCGGTCAGCGTCGCGCCGGCGGCCCGGGTCCAGGCTGCTGACGCCACAGTGGCGGCGAGCGCCGGCGGCCAGGCCGAGGAGCTGGCCCGGGCCAAGGTCCACCTGGCCCTGGCCGACGACGTCTACAACGACACGCCCAATCCACCGGCCGGCTGGCATGTGGCGGGCGAGGACGACCTGGCGCGGCTGGGCCTGGACGCCACCGACCTTGAGGAGCCCGGCTCCAGCTTCCGGGCCCGGGTCTACGCCAATGCGGACGGCGGCTATGTGGTCGCCTTCCGGGGCTCGGCCACCGCCGAGGACTGGCGCAACAATTTCCAGCAGGGGCTGGGCCTGGACTCCGGCCACTACGACAAGGCCCTGGTCATCGGCGAGCGCCTGCGTACGGCCGGCGAAGACGTCACCTTGACCGGCCACTCCCTGGGCGGCGGCCTGGCCTCGGCCGCCGCGGTGGCGTCCGGCCTGGAAGCCGACACCTTCAACGCCGCCGGCCTCAGCGACGACACCTTGGTGGCGGCGCGGGCGAACGGCGCGGCCGCTCCGCACGTCGACGCCTACTATCTGGACGGGGACCCGCTGAGCCGGGTTCAGGACGGCGGCGACCGCTGGATCGGCGCGGGGCTGGGCGGACTGTTCGGCGGCCTGGGCGGCGGGATCCTTGGCGCGCTGCTGGCGGACGCGCCGGCCGCCTACGGCGACCGCCATCAGCTGCGGCCGGTCGGGCCGGAGGGGCAGTCGGGCGGCGACGCCTCGCTGGGCGACCTGCATGGCCGCGCCTGGCTGATCTCCAGCCTTGACGCGGCCTATCGCGCGGCGGTCCACTAGGCCGATGAGGCCTTTCTCATGCTCTTGAGGCTCGCCGTCCTGATGGCGACGATGGTGATGGCGGATCAGGCTGCGGCGGCGTGTTTCGTGAGCGGCACGGCTCTGCCCGATGCCCGCCAGGCGCTGGCGGCGGCCGACCACGGCCAGGCCGGGCGCGAGGTGATGTCCGCCGTGCTGGACGGCGATGTCGCCGGCGTCGAACGCCGCCTGGCCGTCGACAAGACACTGGCCGCCACGCGCGGTGGTCCGAACGGCGACCTGCTGAGCCTGGCGATCGCGCGCTGCGACAAGCCGATGGTGGAGCGCCTGCTGGCCTTTGGCGCGTCGCCGGACGGCGCGCCGGGCGCCATCCCGCTCAGCCTGGCCCTGCGGGCGACCGACCCCTGGTTCGCAGACCGTCTGCTGAAGGCCGGGGCCGACCCCGGCCGACGGGTTGACGGCGCCTATTGGCCGCTGAAGGCGGCGGTCGGCCTGAACTCCCTGGGGGCGGTGCGGCTGCTGGTCGCCCACGGCGCGCCGGTCGAGGAGCATGACGCCGGCGGCGCGACGCCGCTGCGTCTCGCGGTCGAGCAGCAGAACTTCCGCATCGCCGAATTCCTGCTGCAGCAGGGCGCCAATCCCTGGAGCGTCGGCGCTAACGGCGAGACGGTCGGAGCGGTGGTCGACGGGCCCATGCGCCCAGGCGAGCCGGAGGAGCAGGCGGCGCGCCAGCGCGTCGTGCCGATCCTGGAGAAGGCCGGTTGGCGCTTCCCGGGCGTCCTGGACGCCCGCGAGATCCGCCGCCTGGTCCTGGCCGGCGCCTGGCCGCCGGCGGCGGCGCGCGCCGCCGGCTGGACCTCGCCGCCGCCGGCGACGGTCAAGGCCCGCATGGCTCGCTACTGGGCGGCTGACGGCGAAAAGCGCCCACGCTAGTTCGCGGCTGGACCCGCCGCCGACCTCCCGTGGAGGTCATCCTTCGAGACCCCGGCGGCCGGCATCCAGGCGAAACTCGCCTGCGACGATCCGCCTGCAACCAAGCCGCAACCTTGGCTTTATAATGGGCGACAGTGGCGCTTGTCTGGAGGCTTTGGCGTCAGGAGTTTTAGGGAAGGTGAAGACCATGCAAGTCACGTCCGTTTCCGAGCCGCATCATGTGGACAGGCACGTCGGGGCCCTTATCCGCGCCAAGCGCAAGGCCATGGGCATGTCGCAGACCGAACTGGCCGAGGCGCTGGGCATCACCTTCCAGCAGATCCAGAAATACGAGCGGGGCGCCAACCGCGTCAGCTCGTCCAAGCTCTACGAGATCGCCCTGAAGCTGAACACGCCGCTGGCCGATTTCTTCGAGGGTCTGGATCATCCTGGAATCAGCGGCGACACGCCCGCCGGCGGCCTGATCGACTTTCTCGGCGAAAGCGGCTCGCAGGATTTGGTCGTCGCGTTCAAGGCGATGAACCCCAACCTGCGCCGTCGCCTGGTGGCGCTGGCCAAGGCCATGGCCAATACCGACGACGAAGCCTGAGCGCCCTGCGCCGCTCCGACCATCCTTGAGGGCGGGACCCAGGGTCCCGCCCGATCGGCGGCCTGCTATCAACCTCGCCGCAGTCGCCGCGCGACGCACACGCTTCGCGACAGTTTGCCGCTCCCCCTGAAGTTGTCCGGTTTACGCTAATTTAAGGCGCGCACCACAAGTTATGATAAGTAGTGGTGCCAGATAACGCTGGTACCTGCGCGCGGCGGGGGCCGACGTTATTGTTGAGTGCAGGTAAAAATACGATTTCGTTCGCCGGAGAGGTGACGATATCAAATATCGGCGCGGCTCGTGACGATCTTGACGCGGCTCTGCGTGAAGATGGTCCGGTTTTCGTCGATATCGCCGCGGTCGAAGAGACCGACCTGACGTTCATCCAACTCATCGAATCTGCGCGCCGCAAGGCCGCTGCGACTGGCCGTGACTTCAGGTTGCGTTATCCGGCGGGCGGCGCGGTGCTGGAAGTTCTGCGCCGTGGCGGCTTCCTCGACGCCGACGAAACCTCCGAGCGCGCCAAGTTCTGGCTTCAAGGGACCGCCCAATGACCTCGATCCTCACCGTGGACGATTCCGCCAGCATCCGGCAGGCGATCAGGATCGCCCTGAGCGGCGAAGGCTACACCGTCACCGAGGCGGTCAATGGCCAGGATGGGCTGGACAAGGGCTCGGCTGGCGGCTTCGACCTGATCGTCACCGACCTGAACATGCCGGTCATGGACGGCCTGGCGATGATCCGTGCGCTGCGTCAGCGCCCGGCCGGCGCCGGCGTGCCGATCCTGTTCCTGACCACCGAGTCCGACGCCGAGATCAAGGCCCAGGCCAAGGCCGCGGGCGCGACCGGCTGGTTGACCAAGCCGTTCGACCCCGAGCAACTGATCCGCGTGGTCAAGAAGGTCCTGGCCAAGTGAGCGGCCTCGATCCCGTCGAGACCTTCCGCCAGGAAGCCCAAGACCTGCTGGAGGAGATCGAGCAGGGGCTGCTCGACCTGGCGCATCGTCCGGGGGATCGCGATCTGGTGGACGCGGTGTTCCGCGGCCTCCACACCCTGAAGGGCTCGGGGGCCATGTTCGGCTTCGACGCCCTGGCCGCCTTCACCCATCACTGCGAAACCGCCTTCGACCGCGTCCGCAAGGGCGAGGTTGCGGCCACGCCCGAACTGGTCGGCGCGGTCCTCGCCGCCCAGGACCACATGCGGGCCCTGGCCGAGGGCCGCCCTGCGTCCGAGGCGGACGGCGACTTGCTGCTGGCCGATCTGCATCGCGTGGTCGAGGCCGCCGGGCGCCCGGCGTCCGCCGAGATCGTTTCGGAACCCGGCCTGAACCGTTGGCGGGTCCGCTTCAGCCTGCCGGCCGATGCGCTGCTCAACGGAACCCGGCCGCTGCCCTTGCTGGACGAGCTGCGTGAGCTGGGCGACTGCACGGTGGTCGCCATCACCGACGCGACGCCCGACTTCGACGTGCTGGTCCCGACCGAATGCCACCTGGCCTGGGACGTGACCCTGGTCACCAAGCACGGCCGCGACGCCATCGAGGACGTCTTCATCTTCGTGATCGACGACATGACCCTGGACATCCAGGACATGAACGCCGCCGCGGCCGAGCCCGAAACCGTCGCGGACGTCGCCGAGGTTCCTGGCGCGCCGCAGGCCGTCGCGACGCAGGCGGAGGTCCCCAACGAAGCCCGGGGGACCAAGGTCGGCGGCGACACCGTGCGCGTCCCCGCCGAACGCCTGGACGAGATGATGGACCGGGTGGGCGAGCTCGTCATCGCCCAGTCCCGTCTCAAGCAACTGGCGGCCTCCAGCAGCGACATCGCCCTGCGCGCCGTGGCCGAGGAGATCGAGCGCCTGGCTTCGGAGATGCGCGACACCATGATGGTCGTGCGCATGGTGCCGATCGCCCAGCTGTTCGGCCGCTTCCGCCGTCTGATCCACGATCTGGCCCGCGACACCGGCAAGGCCATCGAGCTGTCCACCGAGGGCGAGGCCACCGAGCTGGACAAGACGGTGATCGAGCGTCTGGCCGATCCGCTGATCCACCTGATCCGCAACGCCGCCGATCACGGCCTGGAGACCCCCGAACAGCGCCTGGCCGCCGGCAAGCCGGAGTCGGGCCAGGTCGTGCTGGCCGCCCGCCAGTCCGGCGCCGAGGTGGTGATCACCATCACCGACGACGGCCGCGGCGTCGATCGCGCCCGGGTTCGCGCCAAGGCCGAGGAGAACGGCCTGATCCAGCCCGGCCAGGTGCTGAGCGACAACGAGCTGCTGCAACTGATCTTCGCGCCGGGCTTCTCGACCGCGGCGGCGATCACCAACCTGTCGGGGCGCGGCGTCGGCATGGACGTGGTCAAGCGCACGATCGAGGGCCTGCGCGGCTCGATCGACCTGACCAGCACGCCGGGACAGGGCTCGGTGGTTTCGCTGCGCATTCCGCTGACCCTGGCGATCATCGACGGCCTGCTGGTGCGGGTCGGGACGGGTCGCTACGTCATTCCGCTGGCCTCGGTCGAGGAGTGCGTGGAGCTGTCGGTCGAGCAGGATGTCCGCTCCACCGGCCGCAACCTGATCACCCTGCGCGATCAGCTGGTGCCGTTCATCCGCCTGCGCCAGATGTTCGCCACCGGCCTGGAGCCGGATCCCCACCAGAAGATCGTCGTGGTCTCCACGGGACAGGACCGCGTTGGCCTGGTCGTCGACCAGATTCTCGGCGACCACCAGACCGTCATCAAGGCCCTGTCGGCCTTCCATGCCGAGGTCGGGGCCTTCTCGGGGGCGACCATCCTGGGCGACGGCGGCGTCGCCCTGATCCTCGATATCGCCCACCTGGTGGCCGCCGGCCAGGGCCAGGACGCGCCGCTGCGCGCCGCCAGCTGATGAAGGGCCCGGACATGACCGCCGAACCGCCGACCCAAGCCATCGAGGCCCTGACCTTCGACCTGCGCGGCGAAACCTTCGCCCTCGAGGCCAGCCTGGTCCGGGAAGTCTTGGACCTGTTGCCCGAGACCGGCGTGCCGGGGGCGCCGCCGTTCGTCGGCGCCGTCATCAACTTCCGCGGCCGGGTGATCCCGCTGGTCGACCTGCGCCTGGCCTTCGACATGGACGCGGCCGAACCCACGATCGACAGCCGGATCGTGGTCATCGAACACGAACTGGACGGCGAGCCGGCCCTGATCGGTCTGCGGGCCGACAAGGTTCACGAGGTGACCACGATCGACCGCGCCGTCACCGAAGAGGTTCCGCGCGTCGGCCTTCGCTGGCGATCCGACTTCATCCGCCTGCTGGCGCGGCGCGACGGCGATGTGATCGTCATTCCCGACCTCGAGCAGATTTTTGCCGCGCGTGGCCGATCCGGCGCGTCGGTGACGACCCTTCACACCATGCAGTCTTGAGCGAACAGGGGCTTCCAGTGCGTTTCACCATCAAAGCCAAGCTGATCTCGGCGTTCGGACTGCTGATCGTCCTGATGACGGGCGCGGCCCTGCTCGGGGTCAGCGAGCTGAACAAGCTGAACACCGCCCAGAGCGCCATGATCGCCGGGCCCATGGCCCAGCTGCAGCGCGCCCAGTCGCTGAGCATCGACCTCCTGCAGATCAGCCGCGCCGAGAAGAACATGGCGCTGGCCGACGACGATGAGGAGGTTGAGGGCCAGAACGCCAAGGCCGAGACCCAGCGGCAGGCCGTCCAGGAACTGGTGGCCGCCGGGGTTTCCGCGGCGACCAACCCCGAGGCGAAGGCCAAGTGGACGGCGCTCCAGGCCGACTGGGAGGTCTATGCCGCTTCGGACACGGCGATGCGCCGCGAGATCCTCGCCCACCAGCGCGCCGACGCGATCCGCCGGATGCAGACCTCGCATCGGACGATCACCAACAGCGTCACCGAAAAGGTTGACGGCTTGGTCGTGCTCAATCAGGGGCTCTTGAAGACGACCGAGGAAAAGGCCGACGCGGCCTATGTCAACGCTCGCAACCTGATGATCGGCCTGGTGGCCGTCTCGCTGCTGATCGCGGTCGCGGCGGCGGCCTGGATCGCCCTGTCGATCAGCCGGGGCCTGTCGAAGATCGCGGCCCTGGCCGACGCCGTGGCGCTGGGCGACCTGGACCAGAAGGTCCAGGTGACGACCAACGACGAGATCAAGGACCTGGTCGAGACCGTCAACCGAATGACCGAGAACCTGCGGGCCACCGCCGCCATCGCTGACAAGGTGGCCGACGGCGACCTGACGGTCGAGACCAAGCCGCTGTCCGACAAGGACATCCTGGGTGTTGCTTTGCAGCGGATGGTCGAGCGTCTGCGCGGCGTGGTTTCCGACGCCATCTCGGCCTCGGACAATGTCTCGGCGGGCAGCCAGGAGCTGTCGGCGGCCTCGGAGCAGGTGTCGCAAGGCGCCACCGAGCAGGCCTCGTCGGCCGAGGAGGCCTCGGCCTCGATGGAAGAGATGGCCGCCAACATCAAGCAGAACGCCGACAACGCCGCCCAGACCGAGAAGATCGCCCGCCAGTCGGCCCAGGACGCCGAGGTGTCGGGCGAAGCCGTCAATCGCGCCGTCGAGGCCATGCGGACGATCGCCGAGAAGATCGCCATCGTGCAGGAGATCGCCCGCCAGACCGACCTGCTGGCCCTGAATGCGGCGGTGGAAGCCGCCCGGGCCGGCGAGCATGGCCGCGGGTTCGCCGTGGTGGCCTCGGAAGTGCGCAAGCTGGCCGAGCGCTCGCAGACCGCCGCCACCGAGATCGGCGCGGTGTCTTCTGACACGGTGAAAGCCGCCCAGTCGGCGGGCGAGATGCTGACGACCCTGGTGCCCAACATCCGCAAGACCGCCGAACTGGTTTCCGAGATCAGCGCCGCCTGCCGCGAACAGGACATCGGCGCCTCGCAGATCAACGAGGCCATCCAGCAGCTGGACAAGGTGACCCAGCAGAACGCCAGCGCGTCCGAGCAGATGTCGGCCACCTCCGAGGAGCTGGCCGCCCAGGCCGAGGAGCTGCAGGCCTCGATCGCCTATTTCCGTTTGTCGAACGTCGCCCAGGCACAGCGCAAGCCGGCGCCGGTCGTGCGCCTGCCGGCCCGCGGCGGCAAGACCGCGCCGCGCAAGGCCCCGGCCCGCGCCGTCGCGGTGCAGCAGGCCCGCGCCCACGGGTTCGCCCTCGACCTGAGCCAGGGCGGCCCCGACTCCGACGACCGCGACTTCACCGAATACTGATCCGTCCCAAGGACAAGACCATGCGCTTTACGATCAAATTGCAGCTCGGCCTCGCCTTTGGCCTGATCATCGCCCTGCTGCTGGCCGCGACCCTGTTCGGGATCAACAGCCTGTCGACCACCAATCGCGACATGAACGCGATGGTCGACGGGCCCGCCGTGCGCCTGCAGGCCGCCCAGCAGTTGAACATCCACATGCTCAATGTGGTGCGGACCGAAAAGAACATGGTCCTGGTCGACAGCCCCGAAGAGGTGAAGATCTTCGAGGCCTCGATCGAGAAAGAGAAGCGCGCCTTCGAAGCCCTGCTGACCAAGGCCGAGGGCCTGGCGACCGCCGAGGGCAGGCCGAAGTGGCAGGCGCTGGGCGACGCCTGGGAGCGACTGATCACCGCCCACGACCGCGTCTACGCCCTGGCCCTCGCCGACAACGACGCGGCGGCCGCCGCCGTTTCGATGGGCGACGGGCGCAAGGCGGTCACCGAAGCCGCGGACCAGGTGCAGGAACTGGTCGAACTCTCCCAAGCCCAGCTGCGGGCGGCCACCGACAAGGCCGACGAGGACTTCGCCTCGGTGCGCAACAGTCTGGTCGCCCTGACGGTGGTCTCGCTGCTGATCGCGGCCGGCGCGGCGCTCTACATTTCGATGGCGGTCGGCAAGGGCCTTAACCGGGCCTCGGAAGCGGTGCGCGCGGTGGCTGACGGCGACCTGACCAAGACCGTCGACATCACCACCAAGGACGAGATCGGCGATCTGCTGGGCCATGTGAACGTCATGATCGAACGCTTGCGCGGCGTGGTCTCCGACGCGATCTCGGCCTCGGAAAACGTCTCGGCCGGCAGCCAGGAGCTGTCGGCGGCCTCGGAGCAGGTGTCGCAAGGCGCCACCGAGCAGGCCTCGTCGGCCGAGGAGGCCTCGGCCTCGATGGAGGAGATGGCGTCCAACATCAAGCAGAACGCCGACAACGCCGCCCAGACCGAGAAGATCGCCCGCCAGTCGGCCAAGGACGCGGAAGTCAGCGGCGAGGCGGTCAGCCGGGCCGTCGAGGCCATGCGCACGATCGCCGAAAAGATCACCATCGTGCAGGAGATCGCCCGCCAGACCGACCTGCTGGCCCTGAACGCGGCGGTGGAAGCCGCCCGGGCCGGCGAACATGGCCGCGGCTTCGCCGTGGTGGCTTCGGAAGTGCGCAAGCTGGCCGAGCGCTCGCAGACCGCCGCCACCGAGATCGGCGCGGTGTCTTCTGACACGGTGAAAGCCGCCCAGTCGGCGGGCGAGATGCTGACGACCCTGGTGCCCAACATCCGCAAGACCGCCGAACTGGTTTCCGAGATCAGCGCCGCCTGCCGCGAACAGGACATCGGCGCCTCGCAGATCAACGAGGCCATCCAGCAGCTGGACAAGGTGACCCAGCAGAACGCCAGCGCGTCCGAGCAGATGTCGGCCACCTCCGAGGAGCTGGCCGCCCAGGCCGAGGAGCTGCAGGCCTCGATCGCCTATTTCCGCACCAGCGCCGGCGGCGCCGCGACGCGTCGTCCGACCGCCCGTTCCGCCGTCAAGCGCCCCGCGACGTCCGCGGCTCGCAAGCCCGCTGTTTCGACGCCGCGCCAGACGGTCGCCGCCCAGCAGGCGCGGGCCGGCGGCTTCGCCCTCGACCTGACCAGCGGCGGTCCCGACGCCGACGACGCCGACTTCCGGGAATACGCCTGATGGCCGGTCCCGCCGATCGTCAGTTCGTCACGCTGGGCCTGGGCGCCGAAGTCTTCGCGGTGTCGGTGAGTCACGTACGCGAAATCCTGGACTACCAGCCGCCGTTCGCGATCCCTGAGGGGCCCGATTACCTGATGGGCCTGACCGACGTGCGGGGGCGCGGCACTCCAACCCTCGACCTGCGCCTGAAGCTGGGCTTGCCCTGCGTCGAGCCGACCGGCGCCACCCGCATCCTGGTGCTGGACGTGCCGGTCGACGACCGTGTGCTGTCGCTGGGCCTGGTCGCCGACCGGGTGATCGAGGTCGTCGCCTTTTCGGAGAGCCAGATTGAAGGCGCGCCGGATATCGGCGTGCCGTGGCGCTCGGACTATATCCAGGGCGTGGTGCGTCGCGAGACCGGGTCCGGCGGCAGCGGCTTCGTGGTGATCTTCGACCTGGGGCGCCTGCTGACCAGCCAGGACGCGGCCGCCCTCAGCCAGGCCGCCTAGGATTGCGCCCGGTGGCCCAAGCCGCCGCCCGAACACCAGCGGCGCGCGCGCCGCGAACGGAGACGCCCGTGTCGAGACAAGCCGCCGCCGTGCTGCAAGCCCCGGAGATCGAACAGCTGAGCGCCCGCAATTTCCAGCGCCTGGCGACGTTCATCCACGACTACAGCGGCATCAAGATGCCGGCCAACAAGCGCACCATGCTGGAAGGCCGCCTGCGGCGCCGGATGCGCGCCACGCGGATCGACGACGTCAACGCCTACTGCCGCTACCTGTTCGACGAGAACGGAATGGAGGCCGAGGTCATCCACCTGATCGACGCGGTGACCACCAACAAGACCGAGTTCTTCCGGGAGCCCGCCCACTTCGACTTCCTGGTGGCCAAGGGGCTGCCCGCCCTGGCCGCCAAGGGCAAGACGGAGATCAAGATCTGGAGTTCGGCCTGCTCGACCGGCGCCGAGCCCTACACCCTGGCCATGATCCTGGACGAGTTCTGCCAAAAGCAGCGGGGGATGGACTATTCGATCCTTTGCACCGACATCTGCACCGAGGTGCTGGGCCAGGCGATCGCCGGTCGCTTTTCCGAGCAGATGATCGAGCCGGTCTCGATGGCCCGCCGCCAGCGCTACCTGATGCGGGCCCGCGATGCGTCGCGCAACGAGGTGCGGATCAAGCCGCACCTGCGGTCCAAGTTGGCCTTCGGTCGCCTGAACCTGATGGACGAGGCCTATCCGATCGAGACCGGCCTCGACATCATCTTCTGCCGCAACATCCTGATCTATTTCGACAAGGCCACCCAGGCCAAGGTGCTGAGCCGGCTGTGCAACCATCTGGCGCCTGGCGGGTATCTGTTCCTGGGCCATTCGGAGTCGATCGTCGGCATCGACCTGCCCGTTGTCCAGATCGCCAATACGGTCTTCCAGAAGCGATAGCTCATGTCCGTGGTCCGCAAGATCCGTGTCCTGATCATCGACGACTCGGCCACGGTGCGTCAGACCCTGACCTCGATCCTGGAATCCGATCCGCAGATCGAGGTGCTGGGCGTCGCGTCCGATCCCTTCGTGGCCGCCAAGCGCATCGCCGAGGAGATCCCCGACGTCATCACCCTGGACGTCGAGATGCCGCGCATGGACGGCATCACCTTCCTGCGCAAGCTGATGGCCCAGAAGCCGATCCCGGTGGTGATGTGCTCGTCCCTGACCGAGGCGGGCTCGGAGACCCTGCTGCAGGCGCTGGAAGCGGGGGCGGTCGACATCATCTTGAAGCCCAAGGTCGGGGTCGCCGACCATCTGCTGGAATCGAAGATCCGCATCTGCGACGCGGTCAAGGCCGCGGCCGGCGCCAGGCTGGCCGGCGTCAAGCGCCTGGTTCCGCAGTTCACCCGGCCGGGCCACGAGCCGGAGAAGAAGCTGACGGCCGACGCCATGCTGCCGCCGCCGACCGGGGTGCGGGCCATGGCCCGCACGACGGAGAGCGTGGTCTGCGTCGGGGCCTCGACCGGCGGCACCGAGGCGCTGCGCGTCCTGCTGGAAGGCCTGCCGCCGGACTCGCCCGGCATGGTCATCGTCCAGCACATGCCCGAGAAGTTCACCGCCTCGTTCGCCCGGCGGCTGGACAGCCTGTGCGCCGTCGAGGTCAAGGAGGCCGAGGACGGCGACACCGTGCGGCGCGGCCGGGTGCTGATCGCGCCGGGCAACAGGCACACCCTGCTGGAGCGCAGCGGCGCCCGTTACTACGTCTCGGTCAAGGACGGTCCGCTGGTGTCGCGCCATCGGCCGTCCGTGGACGTCCTGTTCCGCTCGGCGACGCGCGCGGCCGGGTCGAACGCTGTGGGCGTGATCATGACCGGCATGGGCGACGACGGCGCGCGCGGCCTGGCCGAGATGAAGCAGGCCGGGGCCTTCACCCTGGCCCAGGACGAGGCCACCTCGGTGGTGTTCGGCATGCCCAAGGAAGCCATCGCCCTGGGCTGCGTCGACCGCGTTGTTCCGCTGCAGGGCCTGGCGGGCGAGGTGCTGCGCGCGGCCAGCCGGTAGGCGTGCACCTGGGATCGATAGGCGAGGGACCTCACCCGCGTGAAGCGTCTTGGTCCAGTTGGCGCGCCTTGCGGATTGCACCTGTACGTTGTGAGGATTTATCCTGCGGTTTTTGCGGCAGGCCTTTGCGCGCCCGCCTCCATCCTCCTGTGAACGTGTGGCCATGCGAAACACGACCCTCCGCCTGATGATCGTCTTGGCCTCCGCCTCATGCGGCTCCGCGGGCGCCGCGGGCGTGAAGCCAGGACCGGTCGTGTCGTGGGGGAAGCCCGACGTCTCGTTCGACGACTACCGAAAGGACTCGATCGCGTGCGGCGAGCGGGGCGCGACAACCTCGATGAAGGGCCGTGGCGAGTTCGACGCGGTGGTGTTGGGGCTGGACCGCCAGGATACCGATATCGACATCGGACGATCCCTGCCGCCGTCCCTGACCCGGGAAGACCCGACGCAAAAACTGGCGCGCGACTATGCGCTCAACGGCCTGAAGAGCCGGCCTGAGCCCAAGGTGAAGGCTCTGCAGCGGTTCCTCGTCGACCATGTCGAGGCGTGCCTGTCGGAAAGGGGCTATGTCAGGTTCGCGCTGACCCCCGCCCAGGCGGCGGAGCTGGGCGGATACAGGAAGGGCTCGCAGGCGCGTTTCAGATATCTGCATGCCCTGGCCAGCCGCGAAGCGGTCATTCAGCAGCAGCGCTACGAGCCCTAGCTCGGCCGACCGGGCGCGCGGCCGCGGTCCGCGCCCCTGGCCTAGAACAGCACGTCGTCCTCATCCTCGACCACCGGGGCGGCCGGTGCGGACGCCTCGACCGTCGCCAGCCCCTCCGTCAGCGACCGATGGACCTCGCGCTCCTGCGCCATGGTGTACTGCCGGGCCAGGCGATCCAGCAGCGGGCGCAGGGCGTGGGCGATGTCGTCGGTGGGGATCTCGTCCTCGCCCGCCATGTCCAGAAGCTGGTTGGCGGCGTCGTCGAGCACCGAGCCGATTTGCTTGTGGAAGTCGAAACGCTCGGCGGCCCGCCGCAGCATGTCGACCACGTCGGCGCCCTGGCGGGCCGCGGCGGTCAGCGCGCTGTCGACGCCGTCGCCGGCCTTGCCGATCCTGGCGACCGCGCCGCTCAGCACCGCTGCGGCGGCCGCCGCCCTGCCGAGGCCCTGGGTCTCGCCCTGACCCAGGGCCTCGGCGGCGTCGAACAGACCTTCCAGCGAGCTGGTGGTCTGGGCCGCGGACTTCTCCAGGTGGATGGCGTGCTGGCGCAGTTCGACGGCGATGACGCCCAGCGGCTTGCCGGTCTCGCCGATGCGGCTGCATTTGAGGGTGGTGTTCAGCGCCATCATCTGCACGTCGGCGCGGATGTTCTGGATGCCGGCGATGCGTTCGGTCAGTTCGCGGGCCGAAACGGCCGCCGAACGGCTGACCGTTTCCGCGGCCCGCTCACCGGCGGTCATGTCGCCGACCAGATCCAGGGCCTGGCCGACATTGCCTTCCAGATCGCGCAGGAAGTTGGTCTCGGACTGGCCGGTCTGGCCCGAAGCCAGGTCGCGCAGGCGCAGCAATTCGGTGGCGTCGGCGGCCATGCCGACCACGTTGTGTCCGATGCGCGCGACCTCGCGATGGAAGTCCTCGGCCATGGCGGCCAACTGGGCGCCGAGCAGGCGGTGAACGAAGGCCTGGGCGCGCTGGCGCGGTTCCGGAGCGAGGGTGGCGATCTCGTCCGCCCCGTTCAGGAAGCCCAGACCGGCCTGGACGTGTTCGATCCGCTGGCGGGTGATGTCGCCGATCTGCAGGGCGGCCAGGCCGCCGCCGACCTTCTTCTGGACGTCGCGGGCCAGGACGGCGACGCTGACGGCGACGCTGGCGATCCGCCCGTGATGGCCGGCGATGGCGGTGGCGCTGGCCGTCAGGGCGTCGGGCACCGCGGGCAGCAGGTTGGCGCAGCTCCTGGCCAGGTTCTGCTCGTGAGCCAGGGCGCCGCGCAGGGTCTGGTCCAGGCCGGTCAGGTCGTTGTTGAGGGCGTCCAACTGGGCGCCGCCCATCTCGATGCAGTCGTAGATCTCCTGGGCGAAGATCGCGAACTCGGGACCCGCCGCGGCGATGCCGCCGGACGTGATCTTGATGTTGATCGCGAAGACCCGGAGATAGGCTAGGTGCTGGCGCATCTCGGCGATGCGGCCGGCCAGGCCGTCGCTGAACTTGACCAGCTCGCCGACGCGCTGGCGGCGGGCATCCAGGCTGTCGGGCAGCGACTTCAGCGTCGCGGCGGCCTGGGCCAGTTCGCCGGTGGTCGCCGTCACGGTCTCGGCGTCGAGATTGGTGCGGATCGCGTCCAGGCCGGCGATCAGCGCGCCGACCCCATCGACGGCCCGCGACAAGACGTCGCCGGCTTCGAGGAAGCGGGCCTCCACCACTTGGCGGGCCGATTCCAGGCGCGCGCCGATCCGAGCGCCTCCATCGGCCTCGGCCGAGGCCTGGAAAGTCGTTGCGAAAACCGCCGAGGAAGACGCCAAGCCCATGAAATCGCCGGATGATTACTGTTGCCGCATCATGCCGGAAGATGTGCGAAGGGCGGGTAAAGATCGCACGCCTTGGCGTTGATCAGGCTTGCGCGACCAGCGCCTCCGGTGCGCCGTGGGCCGCCTCGAAGGCCCGGCCGATCGCCGAGAACAGCATGGCGCTGGTGATCGGTTTCTCCAGGTGCAGGTCGGCCCCCGCCTGGCGGCTGGCGCGGACGTGCTCGGGGCGGGCGTTGGCGGTCAGCATGATGATCGGCGTCCGCGTCGCACCGGTCGCCGCCTCGCGCGCCCGGATCTCGCGAACGGCGTCCAGGCCGTCCATCACCGGCATCTGCATGTCCATCAGGATCAGGCTGGGCGCGACGGCGGCGCACAGGTCGACCGCGTCGCGTCCGTTCTCGGCGCTGAAGATCTCGGCCACCTCGGCCAGCATCAGCTCGACGATCTTGCGGTTGGTCGGGTGGTCGTCGGCCACCAGGACCCGCGGCATGGCGGGCGGTTCCAGCGCGGGGTCGGCCATTTCCTCGTCAAGCGCCCGCTGATGGACGGGAAGGGGCAGGCTGAACCAGAAGGTCGATCCCTCGCCCGGAGCGCTGTCGCAGCAGAGGACGCCGCCCATCAGCTCGACCAGCTCGCGCGAGATGGCCAGGCCCAGGCCCGTGCCGCCGAAGCGGCGGGTGAACGAGGCGTCGGCCTGCTGGAAGCGCTCGAAGATGCGGCTCTTCTCGGCGGCGTCGAAGCCGATGCCGGTGTCGCGGACGGAGAAGCGCGCACGCTCGTCCGCCTCCACGGCGACGTCCAGCGTCACCCGGCCACGATCGGTGAACTTGACCGCGTTGCTCACCAGGTTGGTCAGCACCTGACGCAGCCGGGCGTCGTCGCCGATCACCGTCCGCTGGGCGGCCGGATCGACGCGGATCTCCAGTAGCACGCCCTTCTCCTCGGCGCGAAGGGCGCTCAGGGCGCCGACCGATCGGGTCAGCTCGCCCAGGTCAAAGGGCTGGTTCTCGACCGTCACCTGCCGCGCCTCGATACGCACCAGGTCGAGAATGTCGGACAGCAGCCGTTCCAGGCTGCGGCCCGAATAGACGATGATCTCGACCAGTTCCCGCGCCCTGGGCGACAGCTCGCCCCGGGCCAGCAGATCGGCGCCGGCGACGATGCCGTTCAGCGGCGTGCGGATTTCGTGGCTCATATTGGCCAGGAACGCGGTCTTGGCCTGGCTGGCCTGTTCGGCCTGGTCCAGGGCGGCGTGCAACGAGGCCTTGGCCAGCTTGCTGGCGGTGATGTCGTCGCCCAGGGTGATCAGGTGGCGGGCGCCGATGTCGTCATAGGTGGCCAGGGTCTTGGTCAGCAGGTAGCGGGGCGCGGCGCCGGGCTCGCCGCCGACCTGTTCCTCGCAGATCCGCATCTCGCCGGTCTCGAGCACCCGGCTTTCGATCTGGGTCAGGGTCCGGGCGAGGGCGGTGGGCAGCACGTCCTCGGCCGTCCTGCCCACCGCCTCCTCGGCGACCAGGCCGAAGGCGTCCTCGGCGGCCCGGTTGATCAGCACATAGCGGCCGTCCTCGGCGTTCTTGACCGTCAGGGGCGAGGGGAGAAGCTGGATGACCGTCTTCAGGAAGCCCAGGGTTTCGACCTCGTCGGTGACGTCGCGGGCGCAGGCCAGCAGGCGGATCACCGCGCCGCTCCGGTCGCGCATCGGCGAGATCGTCGTGTCGCAATAGGCCCGGCGCCGGGCGTCGCCCAGGAACGCGCGGAAGTGGGCGACCTGGCCGCCGCGGGCGGTGTCGAGGGCGCGATCCAGCGAGAAACGACTTTCCTCGGGCCAGATCGAGCGCCAGGCGGCTGAGCTGTCCTGGCTGGCCGCGAACAGCGCCTGGGCGCGGCGGTTGGCGTGCTCGACCGCGCCGTCCAGGCGCAGGATCCAGGCGCATTCCTGGCTGGCGTCCAGGATGTCGAGCGCGCCATAGCCCCCGTCCTGGTCGCTGGAAGCCTGGTCCTGCACGCGGATACCCTTACGAGGTTACGAGCGACGCCCTGGGAAACAGCTTCGCTGTCGCCATATGCGCAGCTCGTATTGAAAGGACCGTTAAATCCGGGTCTTTCGACGGAAAGGAGCGCTTCGGCATGGGATATCGACCCCTCGTCCGCTCGGAGCTGCCGGTCGACACGGTCGCCCTGGCGCGCTTCCTGATCGGCAAGGTGGTGGTGCGCGAGACGCCGGAAGGCGTTCTCAGCGGCGCCATCGTCGAAACCGAGGCCTATGGGGTGGGCGACGCCGCCGGCCATGCCTATCGCGGCATGACGCCGCGCACCCGCTCGCTGTTTCTCGAGCCCGGCCATGCCTACATCTATCTCAGCTACGGCAGCGCCTACATGCTGAACGTCTCCAGCGAGGCGGCCGGGGTCGGGGCCGGGGTCCTGATCCGGGCCCTGGAACCGCGGGATGGGGTGGCGATCATGCAGCGCAACCGGCGGACAGAGCGACTGCGGGACCTGACGCGAGGGCCTGGACGCCTGGCCCAGGCGCTGGAGATCGGTCCCTGGGCCGACGGACTGGATCTTTGCCAGGAAGGCCCTCTATGGTTGGCCCAGGACGACCCCGAGAGCGAGGGCGATTTCGGCGAAATCGGGCGGGGCGTGAGGATCGGCCTTTCGCGCGAGGCGGACCGCCCGCTGCGCTTCTATGTTCGAGGCAATCGGTTCGTCAGCGGCCCCAGGCCGCTCAACCTGTAGGCCCGCACCCATGGAAAAACCGCTCCCCGACATCGTCGCGCCGGGCCTGGGTCTCACCTTCCGCGGGCTGAACCCCGGACTTTCCGCGGCTGCGGCGGGCCATCACTTCGTGGGCCGCGGCAAGCGGTTCTGGCGGGTCCTGCACCTGGCGGGATCACGCCGCGGTCGCAGAGCCGATCGTGCGCTGGAAGGCTGCCGAGCGAGGCGAGGCCCGGATCCAGCCGTCGATCGGTCGGTGATGTTAGTTACGGGCGCTCGGTCAGTCCTGGACCTCGGCGGTGAACACCTTCTGAACGATCTGCCAGCCAGCGCCGAAGTTGAAGCAGGATAGCAGGTCTGTGACGTTACGCGACGGCATCCGCAAACGGAGCTTGAGCAACGCCATGTCGTGCGTGGTCACGATGGCGAGGATCTCGTCAGCGCGCGCGACGCCGGCGTCCCGGGGCGAGGTCAGGCTCCTGACCGCGTCGAGCCAGGCGGGCAGGGGGGTGACCAGCACGCTATCGTCGTCGCCCCGCCGGGTTATGGACGCGGCCGGACTAAAGAGGGGCGCGAACTTGCCGGCGTCCATTTCGTAGGCGGCGTCGAAGTAGGTTTGCGCCAGGGCGATCAGCCCAGCTAGGTTTTGCTTCGGCGGTGTGTTCAACGGCGTCATGGCGGCTTTCCTTCAAATCCAGCGGCTCGCTTGGTTTAAAGAAGGGCTTGTCGATGTTTAGCCTGCGCGCGCTAACCAGCCTTGTAAGCTGACCTAACCAATTACGGGCGACCATGAATACGCCTCTTCCGTCTGCCGGTGACTTCAACCAGCTCCGCGCCTTCGTGGCGGTCGCCGGTTCGCTGAGCTTCAGTCGCGCGGCCGAGAGCCTTGGCGTGTCCTCCTCGGCGCTGAGCCAGATGGTCCGCGCGCTCGAGGAGCAGGTCGGGGTCAGCCTGTTCAACCGGACGACCCGTAGCGTCTCCCTCACGGACGCGGGCGCCCAACTGTTCGATCGGGTTCGGCCCAACGTCGAGGCGTTGGCGCAGGCGCTGGGCGAAACCCGAGAGCGCCGAGCCGAGCCGGCCGGCGTCGTGCGCCTGCACTGCTTCCGGGCGGCGGCGGGACTCTATCTGACGCCGATCCTGCGCGCCTTCAGCGACGCTTTTCCGCACGTAATCCTGGATGTCACCCTCGACGACGCCGTGGTGGACATCGTCGCCAACGGCTATGACGTCGCTATTCGGCTCGGCGAGGTCATCGACAAGGACCTCGTCGCGGTGAAACTCGGCCCGGATCTGCGCCAGACGGCCGTGGCTTCTCCCGACTATCTCGCCCGTCACGGCACGCCGGCGCATCCACGCGACCTGCTGGCCCATCGCTGCATCGGTTGGCGCTGGCCCGGACACAAGTCGCCCTACAAGTGGGAGTTCATGGAGAACGGCAAGTGGTTCGAGGTCGCCGTCGACGGTCCCTTGATCTCCAACCTCAAGGACTTTGGGGTGCAAGCTGCGCTCGAAGGGGTCGGCGTCGCCTTCGCCAGCCAACAGCTGATCGCGCCCCACGTCCTTCAGGGGACGCTCGTTCCACTGCTCGAAGCCTGGTCCGCGCCCTTTCCGGGTTATTACCTCTGCTATCCGGCGCAACGGAGAATGGCGCCGCCGCTCCGCGCCCTGATCGACACCATCCGGAGCGGTGCTCCCGTCATGAAGGCGACGCGCCGCGTCGGCAGCACGCCGGCGGTGTCCGAGTAGGCGCCGAACGACCGAGAGAGGGGCCGGTGCTGGCTCGCTCGCACGCGCCATCGGATCGACGTCCTTACAGGCGCTGATAGACCGTCCTGGTAATCCCGCTTTCGAACGGTTCGACGTCCACGCACCCAGGACTGGTGCGCAGGCCTTCTTCTTCGAACAGCCGCGTACCGCCGCCAAGTATCATCGGATGAACGAGAAGGTGGTGTTCGTCGATCAAGCTAAGCGTGGGGCTGGCATTGAGCATCGAAAAACCAAGGCCGGCCCCAGCGTCGGGGTCACCTTGACACCACGTTAAGCGGAGGAATATGCTCCGTTTAATGTCTGCATCAACTCGATCGTCAGGAATGGGACGGGAGGCGGCGATGCGGGCCGATGCGCGAAAGAACCGGGAACGGCTTATCGAGGTCGCCGTCGAGCTCGTTCTTGAAGTCGGCGGCGAGCCCGCCCGGGACGCCGTCGCCGCACGGGCCGGCGTCGGGATTGGAACCCTCTACAGGCACTTCCCGGACCGGCAGTCCCTTCTTCACGCCGCCGTCCGTCACGTGCTGGAAAGGAGCATCAGTGCTGGAGAGGACCTGGTCGAGACGGTTCCAGACGGCGTCGATGCGCTCCGCCGATACATGCACGTGGCGCTCGATAACGGGATCGGGGCGGTGAACATCATTCATCCGCTTTTGGAGAGGCGAGACTGGCCCGATCTTCACGCCCGCGCCGTGAAGCTCATGCAGACCCTCGTCAGCGGGGCCGTCCGGGACGGTCCGCTCCGTTCCGATTTCTCCGAGCGCGACATCGTCTTCGCCTTGATCCGCTTCGCGCGGCCCCTGGCGGTGGGATTGCCGCCGGGCGAGGAGCGCGCGCTCGCCCATAGGCACCTCGATTTCTACATCGACGGGCTCTGCGTCCGCCAACCCCGCGCCACCGCCTAACCTCCCCGGACAGACCAGGAGCCGACAAGCCCATGTACGCCAAGGATGTCCCCGCCGGAACGGTCTTCTACCATGGAACGAAAGCGAGCTTGCGCGTCGGAGATCTGCTCAGCCCCGGGTTCCAGAGCAATTTCGTCGAGCGCGAGCTGAAGCACATCTACTTCAGCGCGACGCTTGAGGCCGCGACCTGGGGCGCCGAGCTTGCGAAAGGCGAGGGGCGAGGCCGGATCTATACGGTCGAGCCGACCGGTCCCTTCGAGGACGACCCCAATCTCACCGACAAGCGATTTCCCGGTAATGTCACGGCGTCCTACAGATCAGCGCATCCGCTGCGCGTGACCGGCGAGATCAAGGACTGGGTGGGCCATTCTCCCGAACAGCTGGCTCAGATGAAAGACAATCTTGAGCGACTGAACCAGGAAGGCTCCGCCACGATCATCGAGGACTGAAATCTCAACAGTCGATCAACTCGGGGACGGCTCGGCGACCCGGCTGTTCCGGGGCGGAGGCGATCTCAAACCGAACCAGGAGAGCGTCGTGTCAAGGTTCGCCGGAAAACGCATTGTCATCACGGGCGCCACGAGCGGGATCGGCCGAGCCGGCGCCGTCAGGATCGCCGCCGAGGGCGGCATGGTCATCGCGACGGGACGGGACGCGTCGCGGCTCGCGGCGTTGCGGGAGGCGCTTCCATCGCACTGTCTGGTGCTGGCCAACGACGCGGCGCGGCCCGAGGACGCGGCCGAACTGCGCCGCGTCGTGGCTGACGACGGTCCGATCCACGGCCTGTGGCTGAACGCTGGCTATGCCGAGGTCGGTCCGATCGATGATATCGACGCCGCCTTCTTCGATCGGATGATGGCCGCGAATGTACGGGGGCCTGTGCTCGAGATGGCGCAGCTCTCGGATCTGCTCGCCGACAGCGCGGCGGTCGTCGTAACCGCGTCGACGGCTGTCTACGAAGGCTCGGCCATGGCGAGCGTCTACGCCGCGACAAAGGGGGCGCTGCTCGCCCTGGTCCGATGCTGGGCGTCCGCGCTGGGCGGGCGCGGCGTTCGCGTCAACAGCCTCGTGCCGGGTCCGATCGACACGGAATTTCGCGCGTTCATGGCCGACGAATTCCGTCACCGGTTCGAGGCCGACGTGATTGCCCGGCTGGCCTTGCCGCGCATTGGAACCGCCGACGAGGCGGCCGCCGTGGCCCTGTTCCTTCTTTCCGACGACGCCACGTTCGTCACCGGAGCGCAGTACGCCGTCGATGGCGGCCTGGTGATGCAATAGCCGTCGCATGCGGGCGTCCAGGCGCCAGCGCTGACCGGCGAAGGGTTCTCCGTTTCCCGTTTCACGACCAAGGGCGATGCGATGGATAGGCGCAGCTTTCTGACCGCGGCGATCGCCGCAGCCTCCGGTGACGGTTTCGGCCCGTTGCCGTCGGCGGCGTCTCGGGACGTGCTCAGGTTCAGGGCCAAGCTCAGGCGCCTGAACTTGCCGCAAGGCCGGATCGCCTATGCGGACCGGGGCGTGGGGCCCGTGGCGCTCTTCATCCACGGCTTCCCGCTCAATGGGTATCAGTGGCGAGGCGCGCTGGATCGGCTCTCGGATCAACGCCGATGCCTGGCACCCGACCTCATGGGGCTGGGCTACACCGAGGTCTCGAACACGCAGGACCTGTCGCCGCAAGCCCAGAGCGACATGCTGGTCGCCTTGCTCGACGGGCTTTCCGTTGGCGCCGTCGATCTGATCGCCAACGACAGCGGAGGCACGATCGCGCAGCTTTTCGCCACGCAGCATCCCGCGCGAGTGCGAACCCTGCTTCTCACCAACTGCGATGTGCACGAGAACAGTCCTCCGCCGCAGATGGCCGGCTCGATCGCCAAGGCCAGGGCCGGGGTCTACGACCAGAAGATCGCGCTGCATCTGGACGATCGGGTCTACGCCCGGTCCGCCAACGGCATCGGCGGCGGCGCCTATGTCGATCCCGCGAGTTTCTCCGACGATGCGCTGGAGTACTACTTCAGGCCGCTCGTGGCGTCGCCCGAGCGCCGATCCCAGCTCAACCGCTACCTGGCGGCGTTCGAGCCCAACCCGTTGCTCGCCATCGAACCGGCGCTGCGTCGGTCCGCCATTCCCGCCCGTATGGTCTGGGGAACCGCAGACCCTCTTTTCCCGGTTCAGTGGGCGGAGTGGCTGGACCGGACCCTGCCCAAGTCCCGCGGTATCCGCCTCGTCGAGGGCGGCAAGCTGTTCTGGCCGGAAGAGCGTCCCGACATCCTGGCCAGCGAGGCGAAGACGCTCTGGGCGGGCCAGCCTGGATGACGCCGTCCGGCACCAGTGGTCCGGCATGGCGCCAGGGCTCAATCGGCTCCGGATTGCTCCAAGACAAGCCGCTTCGTCATCAGCGCGCGGGCCACACGCTGCGAGTTCTTCGCCACAGCGCCCAGTTCGGGGTCGGCGGCGCGATAGCGGTTCCCCCGATCACACTGGAACGCTGGGCCGAAGACATCTTCGGCGCGTCATGGCGCGCCCCCTGAACGGGCGACCGATTATAGACCTGGAGGATTCGGAAAATGAGAAAGCTCGTTCTTCAGATGCAGATGTCGGTCGACGGCTTCGTCGGCGCCGACGGTGACCGCGATTGGCTGGTTTGGAACTGGGGTGACGACAACCGTTGGGACGAGGCGTTGAAACGAGATTTCAACGCCCACTTCCAGTCCGTCGACACCATATTGCTGAGCCGCAAGATGGCGGAGGAGGGCTATCTGTCCCATTGGGGCAATGCGGCGAACAGATACCCGCAGGACCCGTTCTATGCGTTCGCCCAGCGCATCGTCGACGTGCGGAAGGTCGTACCGAGCGACAGGCTGGCGACGTCCCGATGGGAGCGTACGGAGGTCAGAAGCGGAAACCTGCCGAAGGAGGTCGGCGCGTTGAAGGCGCAGGACGGCGGCGACATCGCCGTCTTCGGCGGCGCCGGTTTCGCCTCGGCGTTGATCGCGGACGGACTGGTGGACGAGTTCCAACTCTACATCAATCCGGCTGTCCTTGGCGGTGGAACCCGCATCTTCGACCAGGCTGGCTTCGGCGGGCTCCGCCTGCTCGGCTCAAGGGCCTATGAATGCGGCGTCGTGGTGAGCCGTTACGCTCCGGCTGCTTAAGCGGGTTCAAAATCGCCTGCTGAAGGACCAGCCGTCCGTGACGCTCTCCTTGTCAGGCGGACGGCGCGTCGCCCTGGATTTCGCGCTTTTTTCCGAAGACGGGGAAGGCGCCGGCCGCCCCATAGTCCGTGTCGCCCTTGGCGTTCTTCAGGGTCTCGAGGTCGGCGTCGGAGATTTCGAAGGCCACAGCCGCGTTGCTGCGCATGTGCGCTGCGTTGGCGGTCTTGGGGAGCGGCAAAAGACCGAGCTGGAGGCAATAGCGAATGCAAAGTTGCGGGACGCTGACGCCGTATTTCCCGGCGAGGGCGCCAAGTTCGGCGTTGTCGACCAGGGCGCCATGGGCGACGGGCGAGTAGGCTTCGACCAGGACGCCTTTGGAGCGCGCATAGTCGATCAGATCGAACGGCGTGGCGCCGACATGGGCCAGAACCTGATTGACCATCGGCTTGACGCCGCCGTTGTCGAGCAGGTTGTCGAGGTCCGCGCGCTCGAAGTTGGATACGCCGATCGCGCGGAGCTTGCCCGCGCTGTAGGCCTCTTCCAGCGCACGCCAGGCTTCCAGATTGCCTTCGAAGAAGTGCTCGCCCTCCCTGAACTCCGCCCACGGCTGAGGGCTGTGGATCAGCATCAGGTCGATGTGGTCCAGATCCAGAGTCGCCAGCGAACGGTCGATGCGGTCCTTGGCCTCCGAATAGCGCTTGCACTCGGCGACCAGCTTGGTGGTCACGAAGACCTCGTCGCGGGGAACACCGCTGGCGCGAAGCCCTTCTCCGACGCCGCGCTCATTGGCGTAGGCCTGGGCGGTGTCGATGTGGCGATAGCCGATGTCGATGGCCTCGCGCACGACGCGTGCGACCTCGTCGTCGGCGATCCGCCAGGTGCCGAGGCCAAGCTTTGGAATCCTCACCCCGTTGGCGAGGCCGAACGTTTCTTGCAGGATCATCGTGTCATCCTCTGGAGCGGATCGGTGGTCATATCGCGCGAGCCTCCGCGGACGTGAACTCGCCGCGTGGGCTGCGGTAGATGAGGGCGGCTGAAGGACAGGGACGCCGCGCCGAGGACGGTGAGGCTGGCTCCGGGGAACTGCAGCAGAGTACGGCGGCCGAATTGCGGCTCGTCAGGTCGCATGGGCGCCTCGTGGCGTAGGGGAAGAACGGGGCGCGCTGAAGGCTCCGGCGATGGTGGCGGCGGCCAGCAGGATCGCGCTGGCCGCGAAGGTGGCGCGATAGCCGCCGGCGTCGAACAGCAGGCCGCCGCCGGCCGCGCCCAGGGTGATGGCCAGTTGGATCACCGCCACCATCAGGCCGCCGCCGGCGTCCGTGTCTTCAGGCAGCGTGCGGGCCAGCCAGGTCCACCAGGCGACCGGCAGGGCGGTCCCTACCAAGCCCCAGCCCATCAGCAGGATCGCTGTAGCCGGAGGCGAGGCGCCGGCGACGAGCAGGGCCAGGGCCGTGGCCGCCATCAGCAGCGGCGCGGCGATCAGCACGCGGCGCAGGCCCTTGCCGATCACGCGGCCGATCAGCGCCGTGCCGGCCAGGCCCGCCACGCCCATCGCCAACAGGACGAACGACAGGGCCGAGGCGTTCAGGTGGACGACCTGTTCGAGGAACGGCCGCAGATAGGTGAACAGCGAGAACTGGCCGGCGAACAGCAGGGCCATGCCCAGCAGGCCGGCCTTGGCGCGCGGCCGCTTCAGCACGCCCAGCACGCTGGACGACGCACCGGCCGGGACGCGCATCGTCGGCATCGACAGCCACTGCCAGGCGAAGGTCGCCAGGGCCAGCGGGACGACCAGGAAGAAGGCCCCGCGCCAGCCGATGAACTGGCCAAGATAGCTGCCCAGCGGCGCGGCGATCATCGTCGCCAGGGCGTTGCCGCCGTTCAGCACCGCCAGGGCGCGCGGGACATCCTTGCCGGGAACCAGCCGCATGACGGTCGCCGCCGACAGCGACCAGAAGCCGCCGATGACCACGCCGATCAGCGCGCGCCCGACCATGAACAGCGGCGCGTTGGGAGCCAGCGCCACCAGCAGGCCGGAGACGCCCATCAGCCCGGTCAGGCCCAGCAGCAGGGCGCGGCGGTCGACGTGCGCGACCCGGCCGACGGCCAGGCTGGTGATGACGGCGAAAAGGCCGGAGATCGAGATCGCCTGGCCGGCCAGGCCCTCGCTGAGGCGCAGGTCCGCGGCGATCGGCGTCAGCAGGCTGACCGGCATGAATTCCGACGCGATCAAGGTCGCGACGCACAGCGTCAGGGCGAAGACGGCGCTCCAGCCGCCTCCGGCTTGGGCGTCCTCGTCGGGCAGCGGAGCGGTGGCGGCGTGTGTCGTCATGGTGCGGAAAATAGGTCTTTGGCCTGGAGGGTCGATCCGCCGCGACCTAATCGGGGCGGTGAGTTCTGCTCATCATGGCTGGGACGGTGGCGTCGTGGCCAAGTCGCGAACCTCTGGCTTCCAAGCCTTGTCGAGGCGGCGTTGGGGCCGGCCCGACAAGGCTTGGGAAGGGGCGCGCTAGGCGAGCTGGGGCAAGCCGTCCAGCAGCTTGTCCAACGTGATCGGATAGTGGCGCACGCGCACGCCGGTGGCGTTATGGACGGCGTTGGCGATCGCGGCGGCGACCCCGCAGATCCCCAATTCCCCGACGCCCTTGGCCTTCATCGGCGAGGACATCGGATCCGTCTCCTCCAGGAAAATCACCTCCTGGTGCGGAATGTCGGCGTGCACGGGCACTTCGTATCCGGCCAAGTCGTGGTTGACGAAGAATCCCAGGCGCTTGTCGACGACCAGCTCTTCCATCAGGGCGCCGCCGGCTCCCATGGTCATGCCGCCGAGCACTTGGCTGCGGGCCGACTTGGGGTTCAAGATCCGTCCGGCCGCGCAGACCGCCAGCATCCGCCGGATGCGGATCTCGCCGGTGACCGCATCGACCCCGACCTCGACGAAGTGCGCGCCAAAGGTCGACACCTGATGAGTCTTGGCCAGGTCGCCATACTCCATCTTGTCCTCCGCGACCAAGCCGGCCTCGCGGGCGGCCTCCGCCAGGGGGCTGCTACGTGCGCCGGCGCTGACCTTGCCGTCGGAAAATTGCGCCAGGGCCGGGTCCAGCCCCAATTTCCGCGCCACCATTTCGCGCAGCTTGACGCAGGCGGCGTAGACGCCGGCGGTCGAGCTGTTGGCCCCCCATTGGCCGCCGGAGCCTGACGAGACCGGGAAAGCGGAGTCGCCCAGCTTCACGGCCACCCGATCGAGCGGCACGCCCATCACTTCGGCGGCGGTCTGGGCGATGATCGTGTAGCTGCCGGTGCCGATGTCGGTCATGTCGGTCTCGACCGTCACCAAACCGTCCTTGTCCAGCCGCACCCGCGCGGCCGACGTCATGGAGAGGTTGTTGCGGAAGGCGGCGGCCACGCCCATGCCGACCAGCCAGCGTCCATCTCGGGTCTGACCCGGCGCGCGGCGTTTGTCCCAGCCGAAGGTCTCAGCGCCGGTCCGCAGGCACTGGATCAACTGTCGTTGGGAGAAGGAGCGCTCGGGTTTTTCCGGATCGACCTGGGTGTCGTTGAGGATGCGCAGCTGGACGGGATCAAGGCCGAGCTTATCGGCCAGCTCGTCCATAGCCATCTCAAGGGCCATCAGGCCGGGCGCCTCGCCGGGCGCGCGCATGGCGTTGCCTTCGGGCAGGTCGAGCACCGCCAGGCGGGTCGTCAACAGGCGATTGGCGCCGGCATAGAGCAGGCGGGTCTGCTGCACGGCGTCCTCGGGGCCGCCGCCTGGCAGATCGCCTGACCAGTTCTCATGGCCGATGGCCGTGAGCATGCCCGCCTTGGTCGCGCCCAGGCGTATGCGCTGGATCGTGGCGGGTCGGTGGGTGGTGTTGTTGAAGATCAGGGGGCGGGTCAGGGCCAGCTTCACCGGGCGGCGGGCGGCGCGAGCGCCGAGCGCGGCCAGGATGGCGTCGGAGCGGACGAAAAGCTTGGCGCCGAACCCGCCGCCAATGAACGGCGACACCAGGCGCACGTTCGCCTGGGGAATGCCCAGCGTCCTGGCCACGTCGCCAGCGCTCCAGTTGATCATCTGGTTGGAGGTCCACAAGGTCAGCTTGTCGCCTTGCCAGATGGCGATCGAAGCATGCGGTTCCATCATCGCATGGCTCTGGTCGGGCGTGGCGTAGGTCTCGTCCAACTGCACGGGCGCGGTGGCGAAGGCGGCGGTGAAGTCGCCCACGACGGCGTCCGCGCCGCCCTTGGGTTTGGTCGCGCCCGCCTTGGCCTGAGCCAGGTCGAAGCGGCCCTCGGCGCGAACATAGTCGATCTTCACGAGCGCCGCGGCGGCGCGAGCCTGCTCGAAGGTCTCGGCCACCACGATCGCAACGGCTTGGTGATAGTGGTCGATCTCGGGGCCGCCGAGCAGTTTCGCGGTGTTGAAGTTGCCCTTGCCAAGCTTGCCGGCGTTGGCGGCGTCGACAATGGCCAGGACGCCCGGCGCGGCCAGAGCCCTGCTCTTGTCCATCGCGGCGATCCTGCCCTTGGCGATCGCCGCGCCGATCACGAAGCCGTAGGCGGGGTTGGCGGCGACATCGTGATGTTCATAGGCGTAGGTCGCCAGGCCGCTGGTCTTGTACGGACCGTCGATCCGGTCGGTGGACTTGCCGATGATCTTCAGCTGATCGATCGGATTGGTGGTGGCGGGCGTGTCGAACTTCATGGGCGTCAGGCTCGGGCTTGCGCCAGCGCCGCGCCGAGCGTGCGCTCGACCAACGTTAGCTTGAAGGCGTTGTCCGGCGTCGTCTTGGCGCCGGCGAGCAGGGCTTCGGAGACCGCCTTGGCGCCCCGCGGCATCTGGCTTTCGGCCGCCTCGACCCGCCAGGGCCTATGGGCCACGCCGCCGAGCGCCACACGACCCGAGCCGTCTGGCTGGACGATCGTGGCCACCGAAACCAGAGCGAAGGCGTAGGACGCTCGGTCGCGGACCTTGTGATAGCCATGGGTCCCGCCGATGGGCCGGGGCAGGGTGACCGCCGTAATCAGTTCACCGGGAGCCAGGGCTGTCTCCAGGTGCGGGGTGCTGCCCGGCAGACGATGGAAGTCGGCCATCGCGATGGAGCGGGTCGCGCCGTCGGGCGCCACCGTCTCCACCGTGGCGTCCAGCACGCGCAAGGCGATGGCCATGTCGCTGGGATGGGTGGCGATGCAGGCGTCGCTGGTCCCGAGAACGGCCTGAGCGCGCGTCGCGCCCCCGATGGCCGAGCAGCCCGCGCCGGGATTGCGCTTATTGCACGGCATGTTGGTGTCGTAGAAATAAGGGCAACGGGTGCGCTGCAGGAGATTGCCCGCGGTCGTGGCCTTGTTGCGCAGTTGACCCGAAGCGCCCGCCAGCAAGGCTCGGCTCAGCACGCCATAGTCGCGGCGCACGCGCCGATCGGCGGCCATGTCGGTGTTGCGGACCAGGGCGCCGATCCGCAGGCCGCCGGCCGGGGTCGCTTCGATCTTGTCGAGCGCCAGGCCGTTGACGTCGATCAGATGTCCGGGCGTCTCGATCTGCAACTTCATCAGGTCGAGCAGGTTGGTGCCGCCGGCGATGAACTTGGCCCCCGGCGTGCGCGCGGCGATGGCGGCGGCGTCCTTGGGGGTGCGGGCCCGCTCGTAGCTGAAGGGCTTCATGCCGTCCTCTCCGACACTTCGCTGATCGCCTCGATGATGTTGGAATAGGCCCCGCAACGGCAGATGTTGCCGCTCATCCGCTCACGCAGTTCAGCCTCGGTGACCTTCAGGGAGGCGTTGAGGTCGGCGGTGACATGGCTTGGAACGCCGGCCTTGATTTCGTTGAGCACCGCGACCGCCGAGCAGATCTGGCCGGGGGTGCAGTAGCCGCATTGGTAGCCGTCGTGCTTGACGAAGGCGGCCTGCATCGGGTGCAGGCGGTCTGGCTGGCCCAGGCCCTCGATCGTGGTGACCTTGTCGCCCTCGTGCATCACCGCCAGCGAAAGGCAGGCGTTGATCCGCCGGCCTTCCACGATCACCGTGCAAGCGCCGCACTGGCCGTGATCGCACCCCTTCTTGGTTCCGGTGAGCTTGAGGTGTTCGCGCAAGGCGTCCAGCAGCGTCGTGCGGGTGTCGAGCTCCAGCGTCTGGCGCTTGCCGTTGATGTCGATCGAAACCCTGGCGAGGACCGGCGCGTCGGGGTTTGAGGCGGCGTTCGCGTTCAGGGGCGACGCTGACGCCGCGGCCGAGGCTGCGCCCACGACCATCAGGTCACGGCGGGAAATCGAGGGGAGGTCGGTGGGAGGCATGTGGCGTTCGGGTCCTCTTTGCCGACCCAAGAGCAGTCTCCCGGATGAGACGCTCAGCGGCAGGCTTGGGGAGAACGAGCCGGGCGCTCTCGCCGGGAGTCTAACGCTGCTGGCCGCCGGTGGTTAGGTGCGCGGAGGTTGACGACGCGATGAGGTAAATTCACCGTCGCGATCGCGCGAGGGTTCGCGCGCGGCCGATATCGAGCTTCCGGAACCCGCCGCGCGGCTAAAGGCCGAGGGGACGCATTTCGCGGATCAGCTCGATCAACAGCCGCAGGCCCACCGGAACGTGCCGGCGACTTGAGTAGTAGATGTGGAAGCCGGGCCCGGGCGTCATCCAATCCTCAAGCACGAGCCTGGCCTTGCCTTGCGCCACCAAGGGCGCGACGACGGCTTGCGGCGCGTACATGAGACCGGCGCCGCCCACCATCAGGGACAGGATGAACCCCGACTCGTCGAGGACCAGGCTTCCCGGCGCGGTGATCAGGATCTCTTCGCCGTCACGTTCGAATTCCCAGCGATACATGCGCTCGTCGCCCAAGCGAAACCGCAGGCAACGATGCTGATGGAGGTCATCGGGATGCTCGGGCGCGCCGAACCGGTCAAGATAGGTCGGCGAGCCCGCCACCACCCAGCGCAGGTCGGCCGAAAGGCGCTGGGTGATCATGTCCTCGGGCACGGTGCCGCCATAGCGTATGCCCGCGTCGAACCCGCCGTCGATCACGTCGATCATCTGATTGCTGACGGCGACGTCGATCTCGATATCGGGGTACCGATCAACGAAGGCGGGCAGGACAGGTGCGAGCAACAAGGTGGCCGCGTCGGTCGGCACGTTCAGCCTGATGCGACCGGAGGGTCCGTCCCGGAACCGATTGAGGTCCTCCACGGCCTGTCCGATCTCTTCGAACGGCGAGCTGATCGCCGACTGCAATTGCTCGCCGGCGGCGGTCAAGGTCACGCTGCGGTTGGTGCGGTTGAGCAAGCGCACGCCTAGGCGGGACTCTAGACCCTTGATGGCGTGGCTTAGCGCCGATGCGCTGATCCCCAGCTCCAGCGCCGCGCGGCGAAAGCTCCGGTGCTTGGCGGTCACGAGGAAATACGAAAAGTCCGCCAAGTCTGAACGGCCAAACAGCATGGGGATCTTGACCTTTGTGGAAGGGCTTGAAGGTCTTCCGCTGCGAGCTTGCCGTCCACGGCCATCGCGCGCGCCGTCAATGACCTCGGAAAGGTTCGCGATACCCGTGTGCGGACCGTAGGGCGCGTGTTCAGTAGGAGATGTTACGGGAAAATGGTCGTTTTGGGTAATATCGGGGAGCAAGCGCCGCCTTAGGCAGGCGTGCGGCGCGGCGATTTCGAGAGTGACTTGGTTTGTTGGGGAAATTTTGGTGGATGCTGCAGGGATTGAACCTGCGACCCCCTCGGTGTGAACGAGGTGCTCTCCCGCTGAGCTAAGCATCCCAATCGCGTGCCCAAAACATGGACCTCGTCGCGAGAGGAGCGGCGTATAGCCCGGCTCCTCAGGACGCGCAAGAGGCGAAATTCCCTTACTGGCCTGCCAGTTGCCAAAACCAAGCGCCGCGCGCCGACGATCGGCCAGGACAGAAATTCGCGGCGTCTCGCGGCTGTGGGAGCGGTCATGATCGTTGCGCTCGGGCAACCGCCCTTCAGCTTTTTGGGGCGACTATTCGCTCCTTTTCGGGACGTTTCTGGGGAATATCTGGGGAGCAGATTCGCTCCCCAAAAAGCGATCTACTGGCCTGGCTGAACCGGGGCAGGCTCTATCAGCCCCTTGGCGCGCAGCCACAGATCCAGCAGGGCGGGCCAGGTTTGCAGGACCGCGCTCGCACCGCCCAGTCCAGCGCCGTGACGGCCCTCCGCGAACGCGTGGAATTCAGCCGGGACGCCATGATCGACGAGCGCCTGGTAGAACCTCGCGCTTCCCCCGACAGGAACCAGCTCGTCGTTCGTCGTATGGAAGATGAAGGTCGGCGGGGCCTGTGCGCTGACATGGGCCAGGGGGGCGAACCTGGCATATGCGCTCGGCTCGCAAGCCGGGCCGACCAGCTTGGCGAAGTCGCAGTAGGAAGACGTTCCGTCGGGCCGCAGCTTGGCGCCTTCGAGCCACGGATAGACCAGGACCAGGAAGTCGGGGCGGCTGCTGGCCCGCTCGACGGGGTCTTGCGCCTGGGCCTGCCCCGGCGTGGCGTCCACGGCCGTCGTCGCCGCCAGATGGCCTCCGGCCGAGAACCCCATCATGCCGATGCGGTTGGGATCGAGGTCAAAATCATGGGCGTGGGACCTGACAAAGCGGATCGCCCGGGCGCCATCCGCCAAGGGGATCGGCAGGCGCGCCTTGGGCCCGACCCGGTAGGTGAGCACGAAAGCGGTGATCCCGCGCGCGGTGAACCAGGCGGCGGGCTCTACGCCTTCGAGCCGTGCGGCCAGGCCGATATAGGCTCCGCCCGGGGCGATCACCACCGAGGCCCCGTCAGGGCGCGGAAATTGCGGGCGATAGAGGGTGAGGGTCGGCGTCGCCTCCACGGTGGCTTCCGTCGCGCCCGGCGCGAGGCCTGGCCAAAGGCGATAGGTCTCCGAGCCGAGCGCCGCGGGCGTGGGCGCATCGGACGTCAATGTCCGCGGCGGCTGAGCCTGAGCTTGAGCCTGCGCGCCGGCGGCGAGGCCCAGAAGCAGCACCAGAAATCCAAACTTCGACATCGTTCGTTTCCTCAAATCATCGCCGCCAAGCGAGGACCGCCACCGGTTGGCGACAGGCGTCTTGGAAAGCGGCATGGGGGTGGGTCGCCGGGCGCGGGCCCGGAGCCTTGGACTAGTGGCTCCGACCGTCCTGCCGACCTTGCTGGCTCCAGCCGAGGTCGAGGCCGATCGCCTCGCCGACGGCTCGGACCGGTCGAACGAGCGCCCTCATGCGCGCGTCGTCCATGTACTGAGGCAGGCTGGAGAGGCTGAGCGCGCCGATGATCCGGCCGCTGGCGCCACGGATCGGCGCGGCCACGCACCGAACGCGGTCCTCGTTCTCCTCGATGTCGAAGGTGACGCCCAGGTCCCGATAGGTCGCCATCCGGGCCACGAAAGCCTCTTCGGATTCGGCCGCGTGCGTGTCGCGCTTGGCTCTTCGGTAGGCCGCGCGCCAGGCGCCTTCGCCCTCGTCGAGCATCAGGGCCTTGCCCAGGCCGGTCGACGCCAAGGGGCGGGTTTCGCCGATCACTGATCGGACTTCGATCCGCCGCGAGCCGCGAACCTGATCGACGTACCGCACCAGCAGTTCGTCGCGGATCGCCAGATTGACCGCGTCGAACTGCTCGCGCGCGAGGCGCTCAAGATGGGGACGCGCCACGGCCGGCAGCGACAGCGCGTCACGGGCCTGAGCGTCGAGCCAAAGCAGCTTGGAGCCCAGGACATAACCCTGGTTCTCGAGCCGCAACATGCCTCGCTCGACTAGAGCGCTGGCGAGCCGATGGGTGGTGCTGCGCGACAGTCCGATCCGATCGATCAGGTCCCGAAGGGCGATCGGGCCGTTCTGGGCGACGATGTCCAAAACATCCAGGCCGCGCATCAGGGTCTGCGCGCCTTGACCGCCCGCGTCCTGGGGGCTGGCGTCCGTCACGCGGTCACCATGGCGAGCGGAGCCCCATCGCCGACGCGGATGGTGGTGCCCGAGACGTTCCTGGCCAAATCCGAGGCCAGGAAAACCACCGGACCCGTCAACTCGTCGAACGCGGTCAGGTCGGCGCCGGCTTGGGCCCGCGGCGCATCCAGACGCACCATGTTGCAACGAACCTCGTCCTTGCGCAGGGTGTCGGCCCACATCTGCATCAAGTCCTGGGTTTCGGCGTAGGCGATCGCGTTGAAGGCTTGGCCGGGCGGCTCGGTGTTGACCGCGATGATCGCCCCGCCCCAGCCCTGCGCGATCATCTGGCGCGCGGCGGCCTGCAGGGCGGCGTAGGTCCCGGTGACCCCCACCTTGACGGCGCGCTGGAAGGCGTCGGCCGGGGTGGTCAGAAAGTCGTGGGGCGGCGCGACGGCCGCGCAACTGATCAGCACGTCGAAACGGCCAAGGGCTTGGACGACGTCGGCGACAAGCGCTCGGGCGCTGCTCGCCTCAAGCGCCTGGCCTTCGACGCAGTAGCCGCGGCGGCCCAATGCGGCGATCGCCGAGAGGATCTCGGCCGCTTGCCTTGTCATCGGATCGGCGTTGATCGCCACGTGGGCGCCGTGACGGGCGCAGTCGATCGCGATGGCCTTGCCCACCGGAAGCTCGGCGTTGATCACCAGCACGACCTTGTCCTTGAGCAACATGGCAGCTTCCTATTCGGGCGGAGAATGGGCAAAGGCGGGACCTGAGGACGGCGCGGGCGTGGGACATCGCCAGCCGAAGGCTCGGCTGATCGCCTCGGCCGTGGCGCGGACGTCGGCGCCCAGGCGCGCCATGCGCTCGTCGTCCATGTACTGGCCCGCGCTCGAAAGGCTGATCGCCGCGATGATCTTGCCGCTGACGTCGCGGATCGGCGCGGCCACGCAGCGGATCCGGTCTTCGTTCTCCTCGAGATCGAGCGCGACGCCGGCGCGGCTATAACCGTCCATGCGTCGCAGCCACTCGGCCAGTTCGACCGGGTAGCGGCGGCCTTCCCGATGCTCGGCCTCATAGATCTCCCGCCAGCGGGCGGCCGGCGCGTCCAGCAGCAGGGCCTTGCCCAGACCTGTCGAGCGCAGGGGTTGGCGCTCGCCGACCCGGGAGCTGACCTCGACGCGGCGGCTGCCGGGGATCTTGTCGAGATAGAGCACCTTGCGATCATCCAGGACGCCCAGATGCACGGTGTCGCCCGTGTCGCTGGCCAGGATTTCCAGGTGCTCGCGCGCGGCCTTGGTCAAGCTCATCTGGCGCCCGGCGACATAGCCCAGTTCGATGAGCTTGGGTCCCAGGGTGTAGCCCCGGCGCGGCGTGAAGGTCAGGTAGCGATGATCGACCAGGGTGGCGGCCAGGCGATGGGTGGTGCTGCGGGTCAGGCCAAGGATCGAGGCCAAATCCGCCAGCTCGCCATGGCCGCAACTGATCGCGTGGAGGACCTCCAGACCACGAACCAGGGTGCGGCTTTGAGCGCCGCTACGGGTTTCGTCGGTATCGTCCCTGTCGATTTCGGCCGAGGACATATCCCACTCTCTGACGAGGCGATCTGGCCCATGAGATGTCGCGACGGCGCTGGGACCCGCTCGGCGCACCCCAGACACCAGCCAGGAGCCTAAAATTCCCGGGACGCATTAAATAGGGCGCGGATTTACGGCGCCGGCGGGCCGGGACCCGAGCGCCAAGGCGTGGGACAGCGTCCTATCTGACGAGCAGGCCCAAGGCGCGATCCCGCGTCCTGCTTTCCGGGCGCGGGAGATGCGGCGGCCGCTGCGTGGATGTGACGCCTGGCAAATCCGGGCTCTTTTTAAGGGGGAGGCCAGTGGCCAACTTCGCGTCCGTCGCCGGTCCTTGGCGGTATGACGCGCGGGGAATGCTGTCTTGAAATCGATCTTGTTCGCTGTAGCCCTGGGTCTGGCGACGCCCGTCGCGGCTCAGGCCCCCGCCGATACGGCCCCGACCCGGCTGGTTTTCGAAGAGGTCGTCACGATGGGGCCAACTCAGATCATCGGCGACACGCCGCTGGGGCGTCGCCAACGCATGCCGATCACCGGCGGCACGTTCAAAGGCGAGAAGCTCGCCGGCCGCGTTCTGCCCGGCGCCGATTGGCAGCTCGTGCGGGCCGACGGCACGATAACGATCAACGCCGAATACATGATCGAAACCGACGACAAGGTGCAGATCCACGTCCACAACGTGGGGATCGTGCGTCTTCCGAAGAAAGACGGCGACAAGTTCTACATGTGGGCCGCGCCGACCTTCGAAGCGCCGATCGGGCGCTATGACTGGCTCAACCAGGCGATCTTCGTGAGCAAGGTCGAGGCGGCCGGAGACAAGGACCATCCCGCCGCCCGCATCCTGATCTATCAGGTCGATTGAGCCTGCCGGCTTGAGGCCTCAAGGCCGCGTTCATCGGCCGCGAAGGGGTGATGGATGACCCGGGCGCCCCATCGTTGGGATGGGCGCGCGGATCCTCGCCGTCTCTGGTTATGGGCGGGCGCGTTGGCCGTTCGGCCTATTCGGCGATGATCAGCTTGATGTCGGCGGCTTCGACCATCTTGCGATCGTGATCGGAAATGCCCGCGTCGGTGACCAGGATATCGACCTCCGACAGGTCGCAGACCAGATGGCCCGACGGTCCCTGGAACTTGGAGCTGTCGACCAGGATGATGATCTCGTCGGCGCGTTCGATCAGTCGCCGCTCGGCCGCGACCAGGACGACGTCGGCCTGCATCAGGCCCTGCGGCCCGATGGCCGCCGCGCCCATGAACAGGCGCGGGGCGTGGAAACGCGGCATGCTGTCTTCGCCCGAGGCGGCCAGGATGATGTTCTGCTCACGGAACACCGAGCCCGACGGCAACAGGAGGCGGGTGCCCGGCTGGGGCAGCAGGGCGCTGACGATATGCAGCGAATTGGTCAGGACCTGGAGGTTCAGGCTGGCGATGTGCGGGCACATCTGCAGGGTGGTCGAGCCGCCGTCGATCATCACCCCTTCGCCGGGCCGGCAGAGCGCGGCCGCCGCACGGCCGATCGCTTCCTTCTGAGCGGTGTGGCGCCCGATGTTCTCGTGAAAGGGCGCGCCGAGAAGTTCGATCTGGCCCGAAGGCGCGGTTAGCTCCGGCGAAGCCAGTCGCGCCCCGCCCCGAACACGCGTGACCAGTCCGCGCTCGACCAGACGGTCAAGGTCGCGCCGGATCGTCGCGGCGGACACATCCAGCTTTTGGTCCAGTTCCTGGAACGATACGAAGCCGCGATTTTGGATCAGGTCCGCGATCAGCTGCTCGCGATCGTTGGCATGCATGAAGGTGCTCCCCTTTGGGGCCTGGTGATTCATTTTTCTACGCGCACCCGTCCCCTACAAGCATTTTCGATCATGACCAAGAAGTTTGCCCCCCGCGCGACCCGCGGTCGCGAGGGGCCATGAGCGGACGCCGACGCCGCGCCTCCATCCGCCTTGGTCATGCTCTTAGGGCCTACCGAGCCAGAAAATTGCCCACGCCGATGATCACGGTCGAGCCGACCAGCAGGGTGATCCCCAGCCAGACCCGCAGCCGGGTGCGGGCGCTGGCGCCGGCCCATTCCTTGAGCGCAAAGCCCCAGAGGGTCGAAAACAGGATGATCGAGGCCATGTGCAAGGTCCAGCTGGAGAAGCCGTACTTGCCCATCTGGCTCTCGCCCATCGTGTAGAAGAAGAACTGGAAGTACCAAAGGACGCCCCCTAGCGCCGCCAGCAGGTAGTTGGCGAGCAGGTTTGGCGGGGCTGCGTCGGCGTCGGCCGCGGGGCCGGGCCGGCCGATGAACTGGCCGGCCGAGCGGTTCTTCAGGATCAGGTAGAGACACCAGATGAAGTTGGTGGTGAAGCCGCCCAGCAGCACGACGCAGAGCACGGGCAGGCCCTGGCTGAGAGGCTCGGTGCCCGCCTTCAGGGTCAGGGCGCGGATCGGCTGGCCCGCATCCAGGCCCCAGGCGAAACAGCCGCTCATCACGCCGGAGAACACCGCCACGGCCAGGCCGCGTTTCAGATCGAACTCGGCGATGGCGCTGGTGGCGTGGCTGTCCTGCAGTTCCTGGTCCTTGGCGTGACCGGCGCGCGCCACCACGACGATGCCGACCAGGGTCACCAGGATGCCCAGCAAGGTCACCTTGCCGCTCGGCGTCGCCAGCAGCTCCAGGAGCGTGCCGTGAAAGATCGGCGGCCCCAGCGTGCCGATCACCGTCGTCAGGCCCAAGGCCACCGCCATGCCCAGCGATAGGCCAAGATAACGCATGGTCAGGCCGAACGTCAGGCCGCCAAAGCCCCAGGCCGCCCCCCAGAACCAGCACCAGAAGAGGGTGCGCTGGGGCGTGTCGGCGAGCACGCCGAGCAGATCGTGGGTCTTGAGCGATGCGAACAGCCAAGGGGCGATCAGCCAGGAGAACACCCCGCCGGTCAGCCAGAAGATCTCCCACGACCAGCGTTTGATGCGCTTGTAGGGCACATAGAAGCTGGCCGAGGACAGGCCCCCCAGCCAATGGAAGACGACGCCGATGAGCGGGTTCATGAGATCTCCGTAATGCGTCGGACCGGCGATGCGCTGGGCTGAGCACGGGCCGCGCGAGACGGCGCCGGCGCGTCCGCGGCCAGGGGCTCGGCGTGACCGATTGTGATTAACATGCGTTCTATATCGCGCATTATCGATCACTATGGACGGCTTGCTTCAGCTGTCAATCGCTAAGCCAGGCCGCCGCTCTGGAAGGCTTGCGGCACGAAAAAAGCCTGCGCCTTAAGGGCGCAGGCCGATATTTCGATCGGGAGGAGTTTCGCCGCGCAGGAAACGGGCGACGCTCATCTGAGCGGATCTGGAGGCGATTGCAAGTGGAGAATGATTGAAAACGATCTCTTTTGCTCAAATCGCGACGCGGAGGTCCGCGGGCGGCTCGGCCAAGGCGCGGCCGGTGATCGCCGCGGCGTTCTGGACGCCGGTCAGGGTCATGGCCACGCGCATCTCCGCCTCGATCAATTTGAGCACATGGGCCACGCCGGCCTGGCCGCCGCCGGCCAAGGCGTAGGCCCAGGCCCGGCCCAGCAGCACGCCGCGCGCGCCCAGGGCCAGCATGCGAACCACGTCCAGGCCCGAACGCACGCCGCCGTCGGCCAGCACGGTCAAGTCCGAGCCCACGGCCTGGGCGATGCCCGGCAGGGCCCGGGCGCTCGAAAGCACGCCGTCGAGTTGGCGGCCGCCGTGATTGGAGACGACCAGGCCGTCGGCGCCGAGGTCACGGGCGGCCCGGGCGTCCTCCACGTCGAGCACGCCCTTGATGATCAGCGGACCGCTCCATTCCTGGCGAATGAACTCAAGGTCCTTCCAGGTGATCGACGGATCGAAATTGTCGCGCATCCAGGCGAAGAAGTCCTCCAGGCCGGTCTTCCGCTGCAACACCGGGGCGACGTTGCCCAGGCTGTGGGGGCGACCTTTGAGCCCCACGTCCCAGGCCCAGGCCGGACGCTGGGCGGCCTGCCAGAAGCGACGAAGATCGCCGATCGGGCCCGAGGCGCCCGCCAGGCCCGAGCGATAGTCGCGATAGCGCGAGCCGGGCACGGGCATGTCGACGGTGAACACCAAGGCCGAGCAACGGGCGGCGCGGGCCTTGGCCAGCAGGTCACGCATGAAGCCGCGGTCGCGGATCATGTAGAGCTGGAACCAGAAGGGCTGGTCCACGCCTTGGGCCACTTCCTCGATCGAGCAGGCCGAAACGGTCGACAGGCAAAACGGCACGCCCGCGGCCTGGGCCGCCCGCGCGGCCTGGACCTCGCCGCGTCGCGCGTTCATGCCGGCCAAGCCGATCGGCGCCAGGGCCACGGGCATGGCCAGCCTCTGGCCGAAAAGCTCGGTGGACAGATCCAGATCAGCCGCGTCGCACAGGACCCGCTGGCGCAAGGCCACGGCCTCCAGATCGGCGATGTTCCGGCGCAGCGTCACCTCGGCGTAGGAGCCGCCGTCGATATAGTCGAACAGGAAGCGGGGCAGGCGCCGGCGCGCCAGGTCTCGATAGTCGCCGATCGAGGCCGCCCTCACGCCGCGTGTTCCGTGCGTTCGACGTCGCGGCGCCAGTCCTGGGCGTAACGGGCGATCGAGACCTCGAGCGGGGCGACCGGGGTCAGGGCCGTGGCGGGCTTGAGCGTCGGTTCGATCAGGCGCAGCGCGCCGTAGGAGACGTCGTTGTGGGCGTTGGAGACGTAGATCTGGTCGCGGGGGCGAAGCGAGGCCAGGGCGCGCACGAAGACCTCGGCCTCGGCGAAGCGGCCTTCGACCAGAATGCGCTCGCGCGCGCCAATCAGGTCCAGAGATTCGTTGGCCACCAGCGCCGCGTAGAGGCAGACGGCCGCGCGGCGCTCGGCCTGGTCGGTGGGCATGTTGATCCAGCGCCCGCGATGGCCCGGATAGGGGCCAAAGCCCGGCGCGAAGGTGGGCAGGACGCGCGCGCCCGCGGCCAGGACCGCCGGGACCGCCGCCAGCAAGGCGGGCTGGTCGGGCTTGATGTCGACGCGGCGGGTGTCCACGCCGGCCAGGATCTCGATCTCGCGGCCGCCCATGAAGCGGGCCGACGGCACGAGCTTGCCGAAGGCGTCGACATTGATCAGGCAGTCGCGGTCCTCGGACAGCCGGGACAGCTCGACGCTGGCGTCGTCCTCGGGCGAGCGCATGGCCACGAACCAGGTGCCGGTCGAAAGCACCGTCGATTCGGCCTGGGCGATCTCGGCGAAACCGCGGGCGGCCAGCAGGGCGGCGTTGGAATCGTGCAGACCACAATAGACTCGCACCGCCTCGTCCAGGCCCGTGCGCGCGCGCCACGCGTCCGTCAGCCCGCCTAGCGCCGCGCCCGCCTCCGCCAGGGGCGGCAAGGCCTGGTCCCAGCCCCGCTCGCGGGCCAGGTCCGAGACGCGACGGTCCTTGGGGCGCCAGAGGTCGCTGTGGCAGCCGAGGCTCGTCACCTCGCTGGCCGCCACGCCCGAAAGCCGCCAGGCCCAATATTGCGGCCACAACAGGATCTGAGCGCCCGGCGCCAGCAGGCCCGGTCTCAGGCCCTGGAGATAGTGCAATTGGGCGCCGAGGTTGAGGCCGCCGGGCAGGGCGGGCGATCCGGTGTGGCGAAAGGCGTCGCGGGCGGCCTCGTAGGGGCCGCGCGCCGCGTCGGGCCCCGGTTCTTCGTAGTCGATCGGCGGGCAAGCCAATTTGCCGTCCCGGACGATGGCCGCCGCCGCGCCATGCCCGACCGGGATGATCGCGCCGATGCGGCCCTGCTTGGCGAAAGCCGTCAGCGTCTGCGCCAGCCAAGCCTCGATGCCGTCGGCGTCGAGCGCGACGTAGGCGCCCGCGTCGATGCGCGCATTCGGGCGTGAGTCCTTGGCGAGCAGATCGCCGCTCCGCGTCCAAAGGCTCAATTTCGCCAACGTCTTACCAACGTCGAGCACCGCGATCAGATCGTCCCGCACCGTTCCTCCTCATTTCCGCTTTTGATTAAAGCTTATCGAAAATGATTGATTGACGCCATCACAATCGATAATGTCGCATCAATCCACTCATCGGGAGCGCCCTCTAATGAACGACATCACCACCACGGCCGCGGCCGAGGCGAACGCGCTGTTGTTCCCCGAGCCGGAGAGCCGCTGGTCTGATGCCCAGGCGGCGACCAAGTCGCCCGCCGAGCTGTTGCTCTATCGCTCCAACCTCCTGGGTTCGGATCTGACGGTCACCAATTTCGGCGGCGGCAACACCTCGGCCAAGCTGGAAGAGAAGGACCCGCTCACCGGCCAGGCCGTGGACGTACTTTGGGTGAAGGGCTCGGGCGGCGACATCGGATCGATGAAGCTCGACGGCTTCTCCACCCTCTATCTCGACAAATTCCTGGCGACCGAAAAGCTCTATCGCGGCGTGGCGTTCGAAGACGAGATGGTCGGCTATCTGCCGCACTGCACCTTCAACCTGAACCCCCGCGCGGCTTCGATCGACACCCCGCTGCATGGCCTGCTGCCGTTCAGGCATGTCGACCATGTCCACCCCGACTCGATCATCGCCCTGGCCGCCGCGCGCGGCGGGGAAGCGGCCACGCGCGAGATCTGGAAAGGGACGGTGGGATGGCTGCCCTGGAAGCGCCCGGGCTTCGAGCTCGGCGTGCAGATCCGCGACTATGTCGCCGTCAATCCCGGCCTGCGCGGGGTCATGCTCGCGGGGCATGGCGTCATCTGCTGGGGTGACGACGCCAAGGCCTGCTACGAAAACACCATCGGCCTGATCGCCGACGCGGCGCGCTATCTCAATGACAAGCTGACCGGCCAGGCCGCCTTCGGCGGCCAGGTCCGCCCGCCGCTGCCCGCCGAAGAGCGCGCCGCGGTGGCCAGCGCCCTGATGCCCAGGCTGCGCGGCCTGATGGTCGGCGAGCGGGCCAAGCTCGGCCATTTTTCGGACGATCCCGAGGCGCTCGAATTCGTCGGCTCCAAGGACTTCCTGCGCCTGGCGGCGGTTGGCACCTCCTGTCCCGACCATTTCCTGCGCACCAAGATCGCGCCGCTGACGCTGGACCCGGCCAAGCTTGAAGACGAGGCCTATCTGGCCGGGGCCCTGGCGGCCTATCGCGAAGGCTATGGAGGCTACTACCAGCGTTGCGCCCGCCCGTCCGACCCCAAGATGCGCGACCCCAACCCCGTCGTGGTGCTGGTTCCCGGCGTGGGCCGCCTGACCTTCGCCGCCGACAAGGTCACCGCCCGTCTGGCCGGCGAATTCTACGGCAACGCCATCAACGTCATGCGCGGCGCCGAAGCCACCGGCGGCTATCTGGGCCTGCCCGAACAGGAGGCCTTCGACATCGAGTACTGGGCGCTGGAAGAGGCCAAGCTTCAGCGGATGCCCAAGCCCAAGCCGCTGGCCGGCAAGATCGCCCTGGTCACCGGCGGGGCCGGCGGCATCGGCGAAGCCACCGCCCGGCGCTTCCTGGCCGACGGGGCCTGCGTGATGCTGGTCGACCGCGACGGCGATCGCCTCGACCAGAGCCGCGCGGCCTTCGAGAGCAAGTTCGGCAAGGACGTCGTGCGCTCGGCCGTCTGCGACGTGACCGACGAAGCCCAGGTCATCGCCACCTTCGCCGCCTGCGCGCTGGAGTTTGGCGGCCTCGACGTGATGGTCGCCAACGCCGGCATCGCCTCCTCGGCGCCGATCGAGGAAACCTCGGTGGCGCTGTGGAACAAGAACTACGACGTCCTGGCCCTGGGCTACTTCCTGACCGCCCGCGAGGCGATCAAGCTGATGAAACCCAATCAGGACGGCTCGATCGTCTTCATCGGCTCCAAGAACGGCGTGGCCGCCGCCACCAACGCCGCGGCCTATGCCTCGGCCAAGGCCGCGGCGTTGCATCTGGCCCGTTGCCTGGCGCTGGAGTGCGCGCCGTTCGGTATCCGCGTCAACAGCGTCAACCCCGACGCGGTCATCCGCGGCTCGCACATTTGGGACGGCGACTGGCGCAAGGAGCGTGCGGGCGCCCACGGCATCGATGCGGGCGCCGAACTCGAGGAGCACTACCGCAAACGCTCGATGCTCAAGCGCGACGTGCTGCCCGAGGATGTCGCCGAGGCGGTGTTCTTCTTCGCTTCGGCGGCCTCGGCCAAGTCGACGGGCAACATGCTCAATGTCGACGCCGGCAACGCCCAGGCCTTCGTCCGCTAGGGTCGCGGCGCATGTCGGATCCTTTGAACCTGCGGAGCGGCGGAGGCGGCAAGATCCCTCTGAATCTTAAAAACGAGCCCTAGTTTCAAGAGCTTATAGGGCGTTCTAAGGGGCCAAAATCCCAGAGCGCTCCAGCGCCGAACAACCAACGACAACAAAACAGGGGGCGGGCCACGGGTCCGCTCTCGGGGAGAACCCATGGCCATTTCCTTGCCGCTTTCGAGCGACCTGATCGACAGCCACAACGCCGAGCGCCGCGCCGCGCTCGAGGACGACTACGCCAGCCTGGGCCGGCAGTTGGACCGCCGGGGCGTCGACATCGACGCGGTCAAGGCGCGCGTCGCCGGCTTCTCGGTGGCCGTGCCCAGCTGGGGCGCGGGGCGCGGGGGCACCCGGTTCGCCAAGTTCCCGCTCGCCGGCGAGCCGACCAACATCCACGAGAAGCTCGAGGATTGCGCGGTGATCAACCAGCTCTCGCGGGTGACCCCGCGGGTGTCGCCGCATTTTCCCTGGGACAAGGTCAGCGACTACGCCGGCCTGCGCCAGGAGGCGCAGAGCCTGGGCCTGAGCTTCGACGCGATCAATTCCAACACCTTTCAAGATCAACCGGGACAGGCCCACACCTACGCCACCGGCTCATTGTCCTCGACCTCGGAGGCCACCCGCCAGCAGGCGGTCGAGCACAATATCGAGTGCATCGAGATCGGCCGGCAACTGGGCGCGCGCGACCTGACCGTCTGGGTGGGCGACGGCACCAACTTCCCAGGCCAGCAGGACCTGGCCGCCTCGCTGGACCGCTACCTGGAAGCGGCCTCCCAGGTCTACGCGGCCCTGCCGGAGGGCTGGCGCATGCTGCTCGAACACAAGATGTTCGAGCCGGCCTTCTATTCGAGCGTCATCTCCGACTGGGGATCCTCGATCCTGGCCGCCCAGGAGCTGGGACCCAAGGCCCGGTGCCTGGTCGACCTGGGTCACCACGCGCCCAACGTCAACATCGAGCAGATCGTCGCCAGACTCCACCGCTTCGGCAAGCTCGGCGGCTTCCATTTCAACGACAGCAAGTACGGCGACGACGACCTCGATTCCGGTTCGATCAATCCCCACCAGCTGTTCCTGGTCTTCAACGAATTGATCGAGGCTCAGGACAACCCGCGCGAGGGTTTCGATCCGGCCTACATGATCGACCAGTCGCACAACGTCACCGACCCGATCGAGAGCATGTTGTCCTCGGCCGAAGCCATCGCCGCGGCCTTCGCCAAGGCCCTGCTCGTGGACCGAAGCGCCTTGCACGCGGCCCAGGCCGACAACGACGTGATGATGGCGTTCCAGGCCTTGCGCCGGGCCTACAAGGTCGACGTCTCGCCGATCCTGGCCATGGCGCGGCTGGAGGCGGGCGGGGCGATCGACATGCTGGGGGCTTATCGCCACGCGGGCTGGCGCGCGCGCAAGGCCCAGGAGCGCAAGCCCGTGGGCTTGGGCGCGGGCATCGTCTGAGACCGCGCCAAGGGCGGGACGGGCCACCGGGCCCTCGACGGAAAGGCTGACCGAATGCGAGTGGTTTTTCGCGAAGGCGAACGCGGCAAGCTGGTCGCGGGCAACTGGAAGATGAACGGCAGTCTCTCGGCGCTGACCGAGCTCAACGCCATCGGCCAGGCCTCGCGCGGCTTTCCCACGGTGGTCGTCGCCCTGGCCTTGCCCGCGACCCTGATCACCGCGGCCGGCGCCCTGTTTCCCAACCTGATCGTCGGGGCCCAGGACGCGCATGCGGAGGCGGCGGGCGCCCACACCGGCTGCGTGTCGGCGGCGATGCTGCGCGAAGCCGGCGCGGTCTTCACCCTCGTCGGTCACAGCGAGGCGCGCCTGCGCCAGGGCGAGACGGACGCGCTGGTGCGTCGCAAGGCCGAGGCCGCCCACCGCGCCGGGCTCGGCGTCATTCTTTGCGTGGGCGAGAGCCTGGAGGCGCGCGAGGGCGGCGAGGCGCTCGGCGCGGTGGTCGGCCAACTGACCGCCTGCCTGCCGCAAGGCGCCGACGGGGCTTGGCTGGCGCTCGCCTATGAACCGATCTGGGCGATCGGGACGGGGCGCTCGGCCAGCGAAGTCGACGTCGTCGAAATGCACGGCGCGCTTCGCCTGGCGCTGCGCGCCGCCTTGGGACGTTCGGGGGACGACATCGCGCTGCTCTATGGCGGCTCGGTCACCGCCGCCAACGCCCAACGGCTGATGGCCCTGCCAGAGGTGGATGGCGTCCTGGTGGGCGGCGCCAGCCTAAGGGCCGACAGTTTCGTGCCGATCATCGAGGCGGCCGGGGCCAAGGTCCCCGCCCTCGCGCTGCACTAGGCGAGCGATGATTGCGCGTCGGGCGCCCGAGCCGGCGCGGGGTGATTGGGCCGCCGCGAGGATCTTTCGTCGAGGTGATCATCCGTGATCGATAATGGTTGACCTTGAAGTTGCCGGCTTCACTATTGCTCATATTCGCGCAAAGCGAGCTGCGAGGCCCTCTGAAGAGGGCTCTGCGTCCAAACGCGGCGGCGCCGGCCAAACGGCGCCGTCGCCAGGCGCACCGGGGAGAGACGAATGAAACACGGACACATGACCCGCGCGGTGTTGGGCGCCTTGTTGGCGACCACGGCCTTGGGCGGCGTCGCCCGCGCCCAATCCACAGCCCTGCCTGGCTCGGTGGCGCCCGCCACGCTGGAAGCGGCGTTCCAAAATCCTCCCAACAGCGCCCGGCCGCGCGCCTGGTGGCATTGGATGAACGGCAACATCACCAAGGAGGGGATCGAGAAGGACTTCGACTGGATGGCCCGTGTCGGCCTGGGCGGGGTGACCAACTTCGACGTCAACCTGGCAACGCCGCAGATCGTCCAGCGCCGGCTGGCCTATATGACGCCCGAATGGAAGGACGCCTTCCGCTTCGCGGCCCAGAGCGCCGACCAGCACGGACTTGAGCTGACCATCGCCGCGTCGCCGGGCTGGAGCGAGACGGGCGGGCCCTGGGTGACGCCTCAGAACGCCATGAAGAAGCTGGTCTGGAGCGAAACCTCCGCCGTCGGCGGCAAACGCCTGTCGCTGGTTCTGGCCGCGCCGCCTCAGGTCACCGGTCCGTTTCAGGACGCGCCGTTCCGCGCCAATTTCGCCGCCGCCGACACCGGCAAGGCGCCGGCCGAGCTCTATCGTGACGTGATGGTGCTGGCCTATCCCGCGCCGGCAGCCGCCAAACCCCTGCCGCCACCGGCCTTCGCCACGAGCCTGGGCGCGGTGGCCGAGGGCGGCAAGCTCGCCGACGGACGGCTTCAGACGACGGTCGATGTGCCGCTGAAAGCCGGCGAGGGGCCTGGCTACATCCTCGCCGACTTTGGCAAGCCGGTGACGGTGCGCTCGGTGACCCTGGGCCGCCCCGAGGGCGGCGGCGTGTTCGACCAATCGGGCGCGCGGGCGGCCTTGGAGGCCGCCGACGGGGCCGGGGGCTGGCGCAAGGTCGCCGATCTGCCGCTCGAAGGCGTGCAATCGACCATCAGTTTCGAGCCGGTCACCGCCCAGCGTCTGCGCGTGGTGCTGACGCCGGTCGCGCCGGACCCCAACCTCGGCGGTTTGTTCAAGGGCGTGCCCGGGGCGGTCAAGATGGCCTTCGGCCCGAGCCAGGCGGCCAGCGTCATGGCGATCGGCGAGCTGCGGTTCTTCGGCGAAGAACGCCTGGACCGCTTCGAGGCCAAGGCCGGCTTCGCCATCGCGCCCGACTATTATGCCCTCGAACGCGGCGGCGCCGCGGCGGGCGTGGCGCCGGACGCGATTATCGACCTCACCGACAGGATGGGACCGGACGGCAAGCTCGACTGGACACCGCCGCCGGGCGACTGGCGGATCGTTCGTCTGGGCTACTCGCTGCTGGGAACGACCAATCACCCCGCGCCGGCCGAGGCCACCGGCTTTGAGGTCGACAAGTACGACGCGGCCGCGGTGCGCGCCTATCTCGAACACTATCTGGCGATGTACCAGACCGCGACCGGGCCGGACCTGATCGGCGAGCGCGGGGTGCGCGCGCTGCTGACCGACAGTATCGAGGTGGGCGCCTCCAACTGGACCGGCGACATGGTCGGGCGCTTCAAGGCGTTGCGGGGCTACGATCCCAAGCCCTGGCTGCTGGCCTTGACCGGTGTGGTGGTCGGCTCGCGCCAGCAGAGCGACGCCTTCCTCTACGATTTTCGGCGCACGCTGGCGGACCTGATCGCTGAGGCCCACTATGGCCAGGTGGCCGAGGTCGCCCATGCGCGCGGCTTGGCGGTCTATGGCGAGTCCCTGGAGGCCGGGCGGCCCAGCCTCGGCGACGACCTGCAGATGCGCCAGCACGCCGACTTCCCGATGGCGGCGATCTGGACCTACGATCCCAAGGACGGTCCGCGCCCCGGCTATATCGGCGACATCCGCGGCGCGGCCTCGGTGGCCCACGTGATGGGGCAGAACATCGCCGCGGCCGAGTCCATGACCGCGGCGTTCTCGCCCTGGGCGTTCGCCCCCGTCGACCTGAAGCCGATCGCCGACCTGGAGTTCGTCAACGGGATCAACCGGTCGGTGATCCATACCTCGGTGCACCAGCCGGTCGACGACAAGCAGCCCGGCCTCTCGCTGGGTCCGTTCGGCCAGTACTTCAATCGCCACGAAACCTGGGCTGAAATGGCCAAGCCCTGGGTGGACTACCTCTCGCGCACCAGCCTGATGCTCCAGCAGGGCCGCTACTTCGCCGACGTGGCCTACTTCTATGGCGAGGACTCGCCGGTGACCGTGCTCTACCAGGCCAAGGTCCCGCAGAACGCGCCGCGGCGCTACGGCTACGACCTGGTCAATGGCGACATGCTGCTCAACACCCTGAAGGCCGATGGCGGCGCGCTCGCCGCGCCGTCGGGCGCCCGCTACAAGGTGCTCTATCTGGGCGGGACGAGCCAGCGCATGACCTTGCCGGTGCTCAAGCGCCTGGCGGCCCTGGTCGAGGGCGGGGTCACCGTCGTCGGCAAGGCGCCGCTCAGTTCGCCAAGCCTGGCCGACGACGCTGGCGCGTTCACGGCGTTGGTGTCCAGGCTTTGGGCCGGCGGCGCGGTGACCACCGTCGGCCAAGGCCGTGTGGTGGCCGGCGACGACGTCGAAAAGGCGCTGCTCGACCTTGGTCAGGCGCCCGATTTCGAGGCCGACGCCGGTGGCGGCGATGTCCAGTTCCTGCATCGGCGGCTGGATGACGGCTCGGACGTCTATTTCGTCAGCAACCAGAGCGACCGGGCCCTGACGCTCGACGCGCGTTTCCGCGTCAGCGGCCGCAAGGCCGAGATTTGGCGCGCCGATACGGGCGGGGTGGCGCCGACCAGCTATCGCACCGAGGGCGAGCGCACCGTGGTCCCGCTGGAGCTGAGCGCCCACGACGCGCTGTTCGTGGTCTTCCGGCAGGCCGCCGACCAGCCGCAGGTCACGCTCCCCACACCGCGCTGGGCCCCCGCGGCCCAGGCCAGCGGTCCCTGGACGGTCGCCTTCCAGCCTGGTCGCGGCGCCCCGGCGACCGTGACCCTGGCCAGCTTGGCGCCGCTCAACGACAATCCCGATCCGGGGGTGAAGTACTTCTCGGGCGTGGCCGCCTACAAGACGACGCTGACGGCGCCGGCCAAGTGGCGGACTGGCCAGCCGCTGCAGCTCGACCTTGGCCGCGTCGGCGACGTGGCCGAGGTGATCGTCAATGGTCAGTCGGCGGGCTACGCCTGGAAGGCGCCCTGGCGTGTCGACGTCTCGCGGGCGCTCAAGCCCGGCAAGAACAGCCTCGAGGTTCGCGTTGCCAACCTCTGGGTCAACCGCCTGGTCGGCGACGCCCAGCCGGGCGCCAAACCGCTCACCTTCACGGCCATGCCGACCTACCGTCCCGACGCGCCTTTGCGCACATCGGGCCTGATCGGACCTGTGACCCTGCTGGCGCCGCAAGGCCGCTAGCCGCGCGCCGCCGGACCGTTCGGCGGCAGCCCCTCACCTGCGCCCGGCCTTTCCCCAAGGCCGGGCTTTTTTTCGTCTGAAACGGCGATGACGCGGCCTGGCCCAGGCTTGAAGCCTTTGCCGCCAGAGCCCCTCAAGGTTCGAGCGGCGCCGCCGCGCGGTCCATCCGGTCCTGACGCGGGGCCGTGCAACGGCGACCGGGGCCTGGGCGGGGCAGGCGATAAATACGGGGCCTAGTTTAGCTCGACCGTTCCAGCGACAGTCGCCTGGAACACGGAAGAGGCGCGGCGATGGCCGGCCGAAACTCCAGGCCCTTTAACTATACCAAGCTGTTTAGATTGAGATTTGGCCACGCAACAACGTTCAGATGAAGTCTATCCGCCCAGGTTGTTTTTGATGACTCGCGCGGGGACTGAGCAGGGCGGAAGAAGAAAAGCGGCCGGTCTTCACCGAGGAGGAAAAATGAAAAAATCACTGCTTCTGACGACGACCATGCTTGCCGTCGGTCTGGCCTCGGCCGCGCCCGCCTTCGCCCAGGACACCGCCCGTCCCGCCAGTGCGCAGGCGGCGGACGCCAATATCCTGCCGGACGTCATCGTCACGGCGCAGCGCCGCGAGGAGCGCCTGCAGGACGTCTCGATCGCCGCGACGTCCCTGAGCGCCCAAGCCCTTGTCGAAAAGGCGGTCACGCGCCTGTCCGACCTGCAGTTCGCCGCTCCGTCCCTGAGCGTTTCGGAAGGGGGACTGGTTCAGTCGGTCAACATCCGCGGCATCGGCATCGCCTCGGGCTCGCCGTCGGTGGCCAACGGCGTGGCGACCTATGTCGACGGCGTCTTCCAGCCGCCGATCGTCCAGACCAACAGCTTCTTCGACATCGCCAGCGTCGAGGTGTTGCGCGGGCCGCAAGGCACCCTGGTCGGATCCAATTCGACCGGCGGCGCGATCTTCATCAACAGCGAGCGTCCCAAGCTCGCCGGCGTCAGCGGGTATGCCGGCGCCACCTACGGCAACTACGACGCCATGGAGGCCCAAGGCGCGATCAACCTTCCCGTCGCCAACGACCTGGCCATCCGCCTGGCCGGACAACTTCGTCGTCGTGACAGCTACTATCAAGACGTCGGCCCGGCTCACAATGACGCCGGACGTCTCAATGAAAAGGCGGTGCGGCTTGGCGTCCTGTGGAAGCCGGGCAATTTCGAGGCCCTGCTGAAGACCGAAGTCCTCGACCTCAACACCGGCGGCTTCGCCTACCGGCCGGTCCTGGGCACCGGCCTGGCGGCTGGCCGCGTGGGCGACATTCGCACCCTGAGCTACAATGCGCCCACCTCCCAGCACGAGACCGGGTTCATCAACAGCGCCGAGCTGCGCTACGAATTCGCCAACGGCGTGACCTTGCGTTCGGTGAGCGGCTACCAGGACAAGGAGTCCAGGCTCCTGATCGACAATGACGCCACCGCGATCGCCGACGTGCGGACCGACCAGAACGTCCAGGAGCGCCAGGCCAGCCAGGAATTCAACCTGATCTCGCCCACCGACGGTCGCTTCGACTGGATCTTGGGAACCTACTACCAGCGCAACCGGATCAACGTCCGGCTCCACCAGGTCAATGGCGGCTTTCCGCTCGACGTCCTTCAGAACCAGACCAAGGTCACCACCGGCCTGTTCGCCCAGGGCAACTACCAACTGACCGACACGCTGGAGGTCCAGCTGGGCGTGCGCTATTCGCACTTCAAGCTGTCAGGCGACGGCGCGGTGGCCATCGGGGCCGGGATCCCGGGCTTCCCAGCCGCGGGTCTGGTGGTTGCCGATCTGGCCGGTCGCCACAGCGACAGCCGGCCGACCGGAAAGCTGGCCCTGAACTGGAAGTTCGACGACAACAACCTGATCTACGCCTTCGCCGCGCGGGGCTATAAGCCCGGCGGCTTCAACTCCACCGTGTCGGCCTTCCGTCCCGAAACGGTCTGGAACTATGAGATCGGCTGGAAATCCACCCTGGCCGACGGCCATGTCCGCACGCAGCTGGACGCGTTCTGGAACGATTATCACGGCTTCCAGTTCGGGCTGGTCGATGTGACCTCGGGGCAGAACGGCGTGGCCAATCTGCCCACCGCGACGATCAAGGGCGTCGAGGCCCAGATCCAGCTCAAGTTTGGCGGGTTCTCCGCCGACGGCTCGGTGGCCTATGTCGACAGCCATCTGCCGGGCTTCGTCACGGTCAACACCGTCCCGCTCCCCTCCGGGGCGCTGGGACCGCAGTGCCCGACCGGGACCCCCTCCAACCCGCCGACCTGCTTTAACTATGTGCCGTTCACCGGCCAGGCCGGCGGCGGCCCCAACCTGCTGTCGCCCAAGTGGACCTACAATCTGGGGGCCCAGTACCAATTCCAGCTGGCCAATGGCGTGACCTTCACGCCGCGGCTGAACTACGCCTATGTCGGCGAACAGTTCACCAACCTGTTCTATTCGCCGGTCACCGATCGCATCCGGGCGCACGGCCTGCTCTCGGCCCTGGCCACGCTGGACTTCGGCCAATGGCAACTGGAGGCCTACGGGCGAAACCTCACGGACAAGCAGTATGTCCTGGGCCAGGGCGGCAACAACGAGTTCTACGGCGCGCCGCGCGAGTACGGCCTCAGGGCCAGGGTGGCGTTCTGATCTTGAGCGCCGCCCCCTGAAACAGGCCGGCCCGCCCGCGAAGCCGCGGCGGGCCGGTCCCGACGCTCGGACAGGACCCCGACCCGATCCGGGCGTTGGACGCGGGCGGGCCTGGCGCTATCGTCGCCAGGACCTTGACCAGCGCCTCAGGAGGGCCGGCTGACGGTCTCCTGCTGGCGCGCGGGCCGATTGGATCGAATGACCAAGCATCGAATCTACTCGACCAGCTTCGCCATCGTTTACGGGCACTACCTGGCCAAGGCGCACCGGAAGGGGCGCTCCAAAGCCGAGGTCGATGACATCATCCTTTGGCTGACCGGCTTCAGCCAGGAAGAGTTCGACGCCCATCTGGCCAAGCAAACGGACTTCGAGACGTTCTTTGGCGTGGCGCCCTTGCTGAATCCGGCCCGGACCAAGATCACGGGCCTGGTCTGCGGCGTGCGCGTCGAAGAGGTCGCCGAACCGCTGATGCGGGAAATCCGCTACCTGGACAAGCTCATCGACGAGCTCGCCAAGGGTAGGGCGATGGAGAAGATCCTACGTCGATAACATCCCCCGAGGTGGAGACGCGCCGGGCCGACCGCGTCCTTGGCCGGGGAGACACCGGTCGTGGACGCAGGCGCCAGAAGGGCGGCCAGGGCGCGGCGGACTAGGAAGCCAACATCGCGGGCGCGCGTTGGCGGCGGCGACGCTCGTCGAGCGCCAGTCGCGTGCGCAGTTGGGCGTCCAGGGCCAAGATCGCGTCGCCTCGACGCACGCCCTCGACCAGGGCGCCCGCGGCGTCCACGATCCTGGCCAGCAGATCCGGGGAGGGCGGGGTGACGGGGTCGGCGAAGGCGCGCACCGAATAGCCCGCCAGGCATCGCGTGATCACGTGCAGGGCCGGATTGCCGGCGGCCTCGTGCAGGAGCCTTTGCAGGGCGTACCAGGCCTCCATGACCCCAAAATCGTGGGCGGCGCTCATCCGCCGATGGATCGCTTCGAGCGCGTCCAACAGGCGATCGGTGCGCGTGGCGGCCACGCGCTCGGTGGCGCGCATATTGAGCTTGTGGCAGACCCAAAGACACTGGGCTTCATTGGCCTGCGAGGCGGCGAGATAGCCGTGCACGAGGCTGACCAGGGCGTCGCCGTCGGGGATCCTCAGGCGCGCCCCGCCCGCGCGGCCTTTCTGGCAGATCACCACGCCAGCGTCCTCGAGGATGCGCACGGCCGCGATGATCACCGCCAGACTGACCTCATGGATCTCGGCCAGCTCCCAGAACGAGCCCAGCCGGGTCCGCGCCAGGCAAGCCTCATGGGTGATCGAGGCGGCGATGCGCGCAGCGACGACGGCGGCCAGATTGGTGGGATCCTGCGCCAGCGGCGGCGAGGCGGGGGCGGGCGGCGCCGGTGCGCCCGCCGGCGGTGAAAGGCGGCCCGCAAATTCGTCCAGGCACGTCAGGACCAGGCTCAGGACCGGATCGTCTTCCTCGCCGCGCCCGCTCCCGCGCCGCCGCGTCGCGGTTTGCGCGCTCAGCGCCTCGAAGAAGGTTCGCGCCTCCCGGATATGCTCGAGGGTCGCGCCGGTCCAGCGCAGGTGATTGGCCAGCGCCGCGGCCGTGGCGGACGGCGAGGGACGCAACACCATCAAGCCGCCGCTGCGGCCGCGCTGCTGGCGACAGGCGCCGCGCGATTCCAGAATGCGGAAGGCCTGGCGCATCAGGCGCACGCCAACCCCGAAGTCGGCGGCGATCACGTCTTCCGGACCATAGACCGCGCCTTCGGGCCAGCCCTGCCTTTGCAGGGAATCCTCAACCTGCATGGCGGTCAGCGGACCCAGCCGCCGCGGGGTCTCTTCGCCCCGCGCGATGGCTTCGCCGCGGGCGATCGCCTCGTATTCGCGGTGCGGCCCTGGCAGCAAGCGGCGCGGCGGCTCGAGCCGCGATCGGCGCGCGCCGCCGACTGGACTGGTCAATGTCATCCTACCTCCCGTGATCGCCTGGGCCATTCGAAGAACCGGCTCAGCCCTCCAGGGCGGCCGTGTCGGGATCGCTCGGCCAGGTTCCAGTCCAGGCCGGAGCGCCGACCTATGGGGCCGGCGCGATCGCCTGCGTCAGGTCAAGGCGATTGGCGCCGGGTTTGAGGGCCATGCGGCGACCCCTCCACTCGAACACGCCCTCGACCCCGGCCGGCAGGGTCACGATCGCGGTCAGGTGATCGCCGTCGCGGACGTAACGCGTTTCGATCAGGCCGCGGGGATGGGCGATCGCCGCGTCCAGCTTGGTCAAGGCGCCCAGATGCGGCGTCACGCGGACACTGGCGAAGCCTGGGGCGGCGGGCTGGACGCCGGCGACCAGGGTGAGGAGGTCGGCCGTCGGATGCGCGCTCCAGGCATGGGTGTCCGAACGCGAGGGATCGTCGCTCTCGGGCCAGGTGGTGAAGTTCTTGCCCAACATCCCGCGCCAGGTGTCGAGGAGCTCCAGATAGCGATCGCCCAGACCGGCGTGCTCGAACGCGCGGGCCAGGTAGAAGGCGAAGTAGTAGGAGACGCCGGTGATCCCGTGCGGCGGCTCCAGCCCTTTTCCGCGGACCGTGACGCGCTCGAGGATCGCCGCCTGTTGGGTGGCGTCGGCGACGTCGTAGAGCACCGCCAGGGCGTTGGCGTGCTGGCTGAAGGCCTTCTTCTCGGGCGTATTGGCGAACAATCCCCGTCCCGCATCCCAGCATTGGGCGCGAACAGCGGCCGCGGCGGCCTTGGCCTTGGCCAGGTCGGCGCTGGCCCTGGCCGGGTCGCCCAGCGCCGTCTCCAACTGCGCCGCCTGCTTGAGGGCGCCGACATAGGACAGGCTGATCACGCAGGAGTCCGGACGCGGCGGTTCGCCGGCCTGCGGCATTTCGCTCAGGCCTGGACGCCAGTCGACAAACTGCCAGCCGGGCGTGTGCTTGATCAGGCCCGAGGCGCCGACATAGCCGCCATACCAGTCCAGCACCCCGCGCATGCCGGCCAGATTGCGCTTCAGCGGCGCGGTGTCGGGCGCGTGCATCCAGTAGTCATGCAGCATGCCGATCCACAGCAGGGTGAAGGGCGGGATCGACTGGTCGCTGCGCGAGGGATAGGCCGAACGGGGCAGGCCGTTCAGGGTCGAGTGCTCGATCGCGTCGATCGCCTGCACGGGCAGGCGCGTGTCGCCGGTCACCGCATAGGTGATCAGGGCCTGCAGGCGGGTGTCGCCGATGTACTGAAGTTGCTCCCAGTAGGAGGAGTCCTGATAGGTCTCGTGCGCATCGACCCGCGCGGTGTCCCAGCCAATGCGCCAGATCTGATCCAGCGCCGGGTCGCTGCTGGCGAAGCGGGCCTTGGCCTGGAACGGATAGCCGGTCCTGAAGCGCTCGGCCTTGTTCAGCGTCAGGGGCTGCGCGCCGGTCTTCACCCGCACTTCCAGAAAGCGCCAGACGCGCCACCAGTAGGGCTGATAGAGGCGCTGGGCGCCGCCATCGGGCAAGATGGTGTCCGACAGGCCCAGGGCCTGGCCGCCCTCGACCTGGGCCCGGTCGCTCAGTCGCGTCTTGTCGGCGGCGTAGAGCGCTTCGGCATAGGTGAGGGTGATCCGCGCGCCCTGGCCGCCGGTGACGGTCAGCGCCGGGTAGGCGGCTTCCACCTTGCCCGCGTCCAGCAGCAGGACCGCCTCGCTGTTGGCCGGCACGGTCAACGGCGCGTTGGGGAAAGTGGTCTGGCCCGCGCCCTCGGCGCGCGCCAGGCGTCCGATCGGAGCGGGCGTGTAGGCCATGTGGGGCAGGGCGTCGGAGACCAGCGTCCAGGGCGAGGCCTCGCCGGGCGCGAGCGCGGGGCTGGCGGCGACCCAGTCCGTCGCCGTGCTCCGCGTCGCGGTCCAGCTCCAGTCGGCCTTGGCCCCGTCCAGGGTCTCGGGCGGTCCGGCGGCGTAGAAGGTGCGGCCCACCGCGGCCTGGACCTGCACCATGCCCGGCGCCACCGTTCGGCTCTCGTCGCGCCGCACCCGCCAGGCGGGTCCCGTCGACGCCCAGGTCAGGGTCGAGGTCTCCGGCGTCATCGAAAAGCCGGTTCGGGCGCTCACCTGGGCCAGCGGCGCCATCGAGGCGTCGTTCCAAACGCGCGCGGCCAGGACGTTGAGGCCCGGCTTGAGATAGGGGGCCAGGTCGAACCGCTCGTAGCGCCAATGCTTGAGGTCGCCCCGGGCCGGGCCGGCGCCGACGCGACGGCCGTTGACGAACAGCACGAAGCGATTGTCGGCGCTGACCCGCACCAGCGCCGTCTTGGGCGCCGCCTTCAGGGTCACCTCGCGGCGAAATTGCAGGGCTATCGGCGCGGCTTCCGCGTCGGCCTTCGGCGCGGCAGGGTGGGTGATCCACGGACTCTCCGCCCGAGCGACTAGGGGCGCGGACACGCCCAGCACCAGCAGGACCGCAACGGCCAGGAGGGACTTCGGGCGCGCCGCAGACGCATGAACCGCCTTGGGGCGGTCGGCGGCCTGGGGTGTCGACGACGGGTCGTGCATCTGTCCTCCCGGAAGAAAGTCCCCGGCTGGATCCGGTCGATCAGCCGATGTTGTTGCGATCAAATTTGCTCGAAAATGATAAATTAGCAACCGTTCGTTTGAACGGTCAAACGGGCGGGGGGAAACGACAATATGCCGGAAATGCTTGGGTTATCCGCCGCGCGGATGCGATTTCGGCGACGGAAGGTAGTCTGGCCCGAGAAGTTTGACGGCGGCGCGCCTCGGGTTCGGCGCGCAGGATCGATCATTGTTTGCGCTAATATGAAGCAAAATGATTGACTCGGGGGATGGCCCAAGGCACGCCTTGACCAAGAGACGAACCGAGACGGGCGCGGCATGGCGTCGATGCTCGCGCTTCGCCCGTTTTTGGAGGAGGATCCATGAAGACCATCAGCCACGCCGCCGGACGCCATTCGTTGTCGCGCCGCGGACTGATCGTCGCCGGGGCGGCCACGGCCTTGGCGCCGAGCCTCGGCTGCGCCCAGGCCGATGCGCTGCCTTGGCGCCTGCCCGAGATGAAGACCCTTCAGATCGGCGGCCAATCGATCGCCTACTACGATCAGGGCTCGGGCCCGGCCATCGTTCTGGTGCACGGCATGAGCGGGTCGGCGAGCCTGGAATGGGGGCGGGTGATCGGTCCTCTGTCGCGCGACTTCCGCGTCGTCGCCCCGTTCCAGATCGGCTTTGGCCCTTCGTCGCAGCCCGATCTGCCCTACGACGCCGAAACCTTCGTCAGCTATCTTGGCGGCCTGATCACCTCGCTCGGCCTGGACCGTCCGGTCATGGTCGGAGAATCCTTCGGCGGTTGGGTGGTGGGCCACTATGCGCTGGCCCAAGGCGGGCCTTCGCGTCTGGGCGGGACTGTGCCGGCGATTTCGAAGCTGGTGATCGTCGACGGCGCCCTGCAGATCAAGGGGCCGCCCCCCGCCGGCCCCAACCCGCCGCGCAGCATCAACGACCCGGCGATCGGCGCCCAGGCGGGCGCGGTGTTCGAAGGACGCCCGCGCCCCGACAACAGCCTGGTGACCTCGCGCGTGGTCGGCGGCTCGATCATTCGCCAGTCGCTGGACGATGCGCGCCTGGCCCAGATCAAAACCCCCACCCTGGTGATCTGGGGCGACGCCGACGAGCTGTTCCCCGCCGAGCGCGGGCGCGCCTATGCCCAGGTGATCCCGGGCGCCCGCTTCAGCCTGATCGCGGGCAGCGGCCACATCCCGTCCGTCGAGCGACCGCAGGCCTTCCTCAAGGCCCTGACGGATTTCGCCCGCGGTTGATCCGGGGCCCTGCTCTTGAAGCCCGGCGGAGTCCGTCGGGAAAAGCATGACGAGCGTCTTGGCGGTAGGCCGCCGGCGAGGCGCTTGTCGCGCCCCAAGCGGGGTGGCGATCGGCGCGCCGCCGTCTCGAACCCTCTCCCTCAGTTTGGCCGCGGGTCTGTAATCTTGACGATGATCCTGCGGTAGCTCGTCAGCGCCGGCGCGCCGGTGTCGGTGACCGCCAGGATGACATGGACCACGCCGGACGCGCAGGGCTGTTGGCTGGGAAGCCACCGAGGCCGGCAGGCGGTTGTCGGCGTAAGGACGGCCCTGGCCGTGCGCTCGCCCTCGATCTTGAGATCCCCCATGCCGACGCCCGGTGAGTAACCGGCTTCGGAATAGGTAAACCAGCTGAACCTCAGGTCTTGATGGTCGGGATCGGTGCTGGCCGAGGCGTCGAGCAGGATGGGCTCGCCCACCTTGGCGTCGACGAAGATCGGGGCCCAGCCGGCCCGGCCCCCGACCACGACCGCGGGCCTGTGGTTGGCCTGGCCGAAGGGCTTGATCGTCCAGTCCATGCGAGCGGAGAAGTCGTTCTGATAGGCTGATCGCCAGCGCCAGATCGTCGCCTGATCGCTGACGTGGGTCCGGCCATCGACGCCGAGCACCATGTCGCGCGAGTCCGTTCGCGCGAACGCATCGCCGCCCTGCGTCCAGATCGAATGGGCTTCGCCCGCCGGCGCGCGGTAGACATATCGTCCGCCCCAGCCGCCCCAGCTGGGGCTGCGATGGCCCTCCAGCCCATTGCCGATCAGGTTCAGAAACGCCGGCGTGTCGCCTTCCATGATGAAGGCGAAGTTCAGATAGTGGCGCCCCAACGGTCCCTTCGATCGAACATGCGATTGCAGCCATTCGTTGCTGACCAGGCTGGCGTCCGCGCCGTCGCCATTGCGGTAATACGCATCGCCGCTGATGCCGGTCCAAGTCGCGGCGGCGTAGTCGTCGCCGTTCTGGGAGGAGGGTTGGACGATATAGGAGAGGCCTGGAAACGTGCGACGGATCCAGGGACCGGCGTCATCCTGGTCCGATATCGAATAGACGCGCAGCTTGGCGACGAAGGCCGCCAGTTCGCCTGGCGGACGCGCGGCCCGCACGTCGAACAAGGCCTGGGCCAGGGTATTGGCCCCGCCCCAGAGATTGACCCAAAGGGGACGGTCGTCCTTGCGGTCCGCGGCCTGGATCAAGGCTCTCGAGCCGGGCGTGCTCTTGCCCCGGCCGACCGCGGCCATCCCGTAGCCGGGCTGTCCGGCCGAGATCGTCGCCAGGAGCTGTTCTGCGCTCGGCCAGCCAGCCGCATGCTTGAGCAGGTTGGGTCTGACGGCGCCATAGTCGGTGACGATGGCCCGCAGGGTCTCTGGATGGGTCACCGACCGCTGCCAGACCGACGTCCCCGCGACCAGGCCCTCGATGTCGATCTCATTGGCGTAGACCATCAACCGCACCATCGACATCTGGTCGTCAGGCTCATTGCCGATGTCGGTCAGGACAAAGAGGCGTGGCTTGCCGGCCATCATGTCGGCCGCCGGCGGCGGGGGCGGGCCGGTCACCGGCCGGTCTGGAACCTTCGCCGCCGTGTCCGGCTGGGCCGCCATCGCGCCGCAGGGCGCGACCAAGGTCGCGACTGTCAGAAGACCGAGCCTGAACCGCCGCATCATCGTTTCCATCCGCCTTGTCTGGTCTGGCCCAGATCGGCCTACCGGTTTGGACGCCGGCGCCATGCGCCAGCGTCCAATGGCGTTCACGCCGCGACGATCAGGGCCTGATCCGGCCGGGCGAGAGCTGGGCCGAACCGGTCAGTTGCGCGTCGCCGGCGAAACGGCCGACCTTAACGCTCCAGGGACCGGCCGCCAGGGTCCAACCGGGCTTGGCCGTGTCGAAACGCGACAGCAGGCGTCGGTCGGCGGCGAGCGTGACGCGCTGGGTCTGGCCCGGCTTGAGGGCCAGTTTCTTGAAGCCGATCAGCCGATGCGTCAGCCCCTGGCCGGCGGCGTAGACCTGCGGGGTTTCCAGGCCGGCGCGCTGGCCGACATTGGTCACGTCGAAGCTGACCGTCAGGGTCTGGCCGCCCGAGACCTTGAGGTTGGCGTAGCGGTAATGGCCATAGGACAGGCCATAGCCGAACGGGAAACGCGGCGCGGCCTGGGTTCGCTCATACCACCGGTAGCCGACGTCGGCGCCTTCCGGATAGGGCGCGTCGAACGGCGGCGGCTTGTCGGTGACCACGACCTCCTCGCGCCGCGCGACGTCCGCGCCGGGGATTTTCGGCCGCGGCAGTTCGGCCTCGGTGCGGGGGAAGGTGACCGGCAGGCGACCCGAGGCGTCAACCTTGCCAAACAGCACCTTGGCGATGGCTTCGCCGCCGCGCGCGCCGGGATACCAGGCCTCCATCAGGCCCGCGACCTTGTCGACCCAAGGGGTGAACACCGGCCCGCCGGTCTCCATGACCACGATCGTGCGCGGATTGGCCGCCGCCACGGCCTCGACCAGGGCGTCCTGGCCGTCGGCCAGGGCCAAGGGCGCATCGAGCGCCTCGGTGGTCCATTGGGTGACGAAGACGATGGCGACGTCGGCGTCCTTGGCGGCCTGGGCCGCCTGGGCGGCGTTGGTCCCCGCATCGAAGGTCACCGCCGCGCCAGGCGCCTGTCGCCGGATGGCGTCCAGCGGCGAGGAGGCGTGATAGACCACGCCCGCGCCCCAGGCCGGCGCGCCCTTGGGCGGGGCCATGCGGATCGCGTCCTTGGGAATGACCTGCGAGGAGCCGCCGCCCGACAGCACGCCGACGTCGGCATGGCCGCCGATCACGGCGATGCGCCTGGCGCCGGCCGCCAAGGGCAGGGCGCCGTCGTTCTTCAGCAGGACGACGCCCTGTTCGGCCGCCTGTTCGGCCACCGGCGCGTCGGCGGCGATGTCCAGGCCGCCGGCCTTGACCGGATTGTCGTAGAGGCCGCTGGAGAACACCCCCCAGGCGATGCGCTGGGCCATGTCCGTCAGCCGCGCCTCAGGGATCTCGCCCGACTCGATGGCGGCCTTCAGCGGGGCGCCGAAATAGGGTTTTTCGTCGAGTTCCTCACCCGACTGCTGGTCCAGGCCGGCCATCACCGCGGCCTTGGTCGAATGGACCGCGCCCCAGTCGGACATCACCCAGCCCTTCCAACCCCAGTCGCCCTTGAGGGCGTTGAAGATCTCCGGGTTCTCGCAGGCATAGGGCCCGTTGACGCGGTTATAGGCGCACATCACCGAGCCCGGCTGGCTCTGCTCGATGACGAACTGGAAGGCCAGCAGGTCGGACTCGCGCAGCGCCCCAGGGTCGATCACCGCATTGAGCACGTGGCGACCGGTTTCCTGGGCGTTGAGCGCGAAATGCTTGGTGGTCGAGACGATCTTGTTGCTCTGGATACCGCGGATCGAGGCGGCGGCGATCTGGCTGCTGAGCAGCACGTCCTCGCCCAGATATTCGAAATTGCGGCCGTTGCGCGGGTCGCGCACCAGGTTCACCCCGCCGGCCAACAGTACGTTGAAGCCCTTTTGCCGCGTCTGCTTGCCGATCATCCGTCCGCCGTCATAGGCCAGTTGCGGATTCCAGGTCGCCGCCAGCGACAGGCCCGAGGGCAGGGGCGTGGCCTCGTCATCGTCGCGCTGGGCGGCGGCCACGCCAAGACTGGCGTCGCTTTCCAGCAGATCGGGCAGGCCCAGGCGCGCGATCCCGGGCACCAGGCCCGCCGACTTCTGAACGCCCGGCGGTCGATCTTTCATGATCATCGGGAAGACGCCGTGCACGATCCGCAGCTTCTCCTCGCGGGTCATCGCCTTGACCAGCAAGGCCGCCCGCTGATCGGCCGGCAGGCGCTTGTCGCGCCAGGGCTGGTCGGACGCGGCCAGGGCCGGCGCGGCCATCACCGCTAGCGTCGCGCCCAACATCAGGCCGGCGCGCAAGGAACGAGGCATCATCGAGACTCTCCAGTTGGGCCGCCACGCGCCGTCAGGCCAGGGGGGCTTTCCGAGGGGCGCGGGCCTTGGCGGCGGCGCGCGCGGTGGGGGTGAGATCGGCCTTGGCGCCGGCCCGCCGCGCGCGGCCTTCGGCGATGGGAGCGGGATGATCCTCATCGCCGGGTCGATCATGGAATGGGGCGACCCGGCCGCGGCGTGGAGGGCGCGGTCGAACCGCGCCTGGCCGTCAGCGAGAAGCTGACCTTCACCTTGGCGGCGATGGCGTCCGTCGAGGCCCATTCGCCCTGTCCCACCCCGAATGTGGTCCGGTCCAGGGTGGTGGCGCCGCGGGCGCTGGCCGTGTCGCCGTCGATCTTCAGCGAGAACGGCAGGCTGAGCGGCTTTTTGACGCCACGCAGGTCCAGGGTCCCGTCGGCGACGAACCTGCCTTCGCCGGTCTTGCGGAACTTGCTGGCGGTGAAGATGGCCTTCGGGTGCTCGGCGGTATCGAAGAAGTCGCCGCTGGGCAGGCTCTGGTCGCGCTGGTCGTCGCCGGTGGCGGCCGAGCCCACGTCGACGGTCACCGTCAGCTTCGAGCGGTCCAGGGCCTGCGGCGAAAACAGGATGTCGGCGGTCCAGGTCTTGAACTGGCCTTCGATGGCGCTGCCCGACCAGGTGGCGGTGAAGGCCAGACTGGAGCCCTTCTGGACGGTCCAGGCGACGGGGTCCTCAAGGTCGGAGACCGGCGCGGGGGCCTGGGCGGCCGGCTCGGCCGGCGCGGCCGCGATGCCGATCGGGGCGGCGGCGGGCAGGGGGACCCTGGCGACCTCGGCCGGCGGGGCGGCCTTGAGGGCGGGCCTGTAGAGATAGCCGGCCGCAATCACGGCGACGAGCGCCACGGCGGCCAGCCAGGCGCGCGGCTCCTTCCAACCGGGGCGGGCGCCGGGGGCCATGCGGCCGAACACCGCGTCGCGGTCGAGCAGCTGGTGCTTGGCCACCGCCGCGAGGTGCAGGGCCAGCAGGACATAGGCCAGCCAGACCAGCGCCTGGTGGCCGGCCTCGCCGGCCTCGCGCCAGGTCTGCTTGGCGCCGGCGGCCAGCTGCGGCAGCAGCGGCAGGTGCGGCCAGGGGATGGTCCCGTAGAGCAGGGTCGGGATCGGCACCCGACTGGCCGAGACCATGATCCAGCCGGTCAGCGGCAGGCCGATCATGATCCCATAGAAGCCGACGTGCACCAGCTTGGCCGCGATCCGCTCCCAGCCGGGCTGGTCGTCCGGGGCCAGCGGGACGGGATTGACCAGCCGCCAGCCCAGCCGCAACAGGCTGAGGAGCAGGATGGTGATGCCGATCGACTTGTGCAGCTGGAACAGGGCGTAGGTCGCGGGGCCCTTGGGACCGTCGCCCATCCGCCAGCCCAGGATGATCTGGAAGAGGATGGCCGCGGCGATCAGCCAGTGAATGACGATCGCCACCGTCGTGTAGCGCGTACGGCTCTTGGCCATGGACACCTCCCCCAGACTTCCCGCGCCCGACCTATTTCTTGTCGAACTCGATTTCGATGTTCAGCGTGACGTCGTCGCCGACCAGCGGCGCGTACTTGCTGATCCCGAAGGCCGAGCGCTTGAACGTCGTCGTCGCCGAGAAGCCGGTCTTGACGCCGGGGCCAAAGCCCGCGCCGACGCCGTTGAACGTGACGTCCAGCACCACCGGCTTGGTCACGCCATGCAGGGTCAGGTCGCCGGTGATCTTGCCGGTCTGGCCCGGGCCCGGCTCGACCTTGGTGGAGACGAAGGTCGCGGTGGGGAACTTGGCCGCGTCGAACCAGGCCTCGCCGGCCAGTTCCTTGGCGAACTTGAGGCCGGCTTCGTCGCCGCCCGTGGCGGTCTCGATCGAGGCCGGATCGACGCTGACCTTCAAGGCCGCGTTCTGCGGCGCCTTGGGATCATAGTCGAAGCTCGCGTCGATCTTGGTGAACCGGATCTGGTAGAGCGAAAAGCCCAGATGGCTGATCTTGCCGACGATCGTGGTGTGGGTCGGATCGACCCCATAGTGGCCGGCGGGCAGATCGGCCGGCTTGGTCGAGGTCACGCCCGGCGCGGCCATCGCGGCGGGCGCGAGCAGCGTGGCGGCGAGCAGGGAGCAGGCGAGGCGGCGGATCATCAAAGAGACTCCAACGAAAGCGGCGCCGGGCACGATCGTCGTGGGCGCGAGCCTCAGTCGAGCTTTCGCGGCGACCCGAAACAAGGGCCCGGAATTGGACATTGGCGTTTGACGCCCAGGCGGCCGCGGCCGCCGTGGACGCGCGAGGTCCCCGCGATCGCTCGCCAGATTGGACGCCCGCCTTTCGAAAAACGCCGCGCCCAAGGCGATGACATGGCTCTGGGCGGGCGAGCGTGGGCGGCGTTGGCGGTCTGATTGTATGCCAGGGGCATACGCCTGGTCGCTTTTTATCGACCTACAGCCGCGCGGTTCGCGCCGCTATCTGACCGTCGAGAGGATTTCCCATGGGCCAAGCGGTCACCTATCTCTTCGATCCCCTTTGCGGCTGGTGCTACGGCGCCGCGCCGGCGCTTGATCGCCTGCGGCGCGCGGGCGTCGCGCTTCGAACGGCCCCCACGGGCCTGTTTTCGGGCGAGGGCGCGCGCCGCATGGATGCGGCGTTCGCCAGCTTCGCCTGGACCAGCGACCAGCGGATCGCGCGGATGACCGGCCAGGTCTTCTCGGAACGCTACCGCGACACGGTCTTGGCCGATCGCGGCTGCTTGTTCGACAGCGGTCCGGCGACCTTGGCCCTGAGCGCGGTGGCCTCCGTGGAGCCCGATCGCGAGTTCGAGGCGCTCAAGGCCCTGCAGGCGGCCCGCTACGTCGAAGGCCTCGACATCACCGCCACGCCGGTGCTGCGGGCGGTGCTGGAAACGCAAGGCCTGGGCTGGGCCGCGGAGGCCGCCGCCAAAGCCGGTCCCGCCCTGCTCGAGCGCCATCGGCTGCGGATCGCGCAGGCCCGCGGGACGATGAGCCGTTTGGGGGCCAGCGGGGTTCCGACCGTGGTGGTGGGGCAGGGCGCCCAGGCCAGGCTCCTGCCGACCGGCGTGCTGTTCGGGCCGCCGGAGCAACTGACCCAGCATATGGCCGCCGCCGGCGCCGGCGGGTGAGCCTCCAGCCCCCGCCCCGGGCCGATCAGGCGGCGGCGGCGCGCTGAGCCGGAGACCGCTCGTCCAGCACGCGCCGGGTCAGGCATTGGCCCTGCTCGGCGCCGGCCGCGTCGCCGGCCCGGATCGCCGCGACCATCACCCCGGTGGCCTGGACCATGTTGTCGAGGAAGCGCGGGTCGAGCGGCTGAGCGTCGATGGCGCTCGATCGCACCGTATAGGCCGCCAGGCATCGGGTGATCAGATGTAGCGCGCGGTTGCCGGCGTGATCGTGCAGGGTCTTTTGCAACGCGTACCAGGTGGTCATGACGCTGTCCCCCTGGGCGCTGGCCATGCGTCGATGGATGTCCTCGACCAGGGCGATCAGCTCGGGGGACCGGCTTTCGGCGACTTTGCGCGCGGCGCGGATGTTGAGCTGATGGCAGACGACCACGCATTGCTCCTCGGCCGCGCCGGCGGCGGCCAGGTAGCCGTGCATCAGAGCGATGACCGCCTCGCTCTGGGGGAGCCTCAGGTTGACGCCGCCGCTTCGGCCCTTGACGCAGACCACCACCCCGGCGTCCTCGAGAATCCGGATCGCGTCGATCGCCACCGCCAGGCTGACACCGTGCTTTTCGGTCAGGTCCCATAACGACCCCAGCCGGTCGCCGTTTCGGCAGCGCTCGTGGGTGATGCCCTGGCCGATGATCCAGGCCATGTGGCTGGCCCGGTTGGCGCGGATCGTCTCCGGAAGCTGCAACTGCATGCGCAGGGCCTCGGAGGGACCGGCGACCGTGGCCAGGAACCGTTCGAAACCGGCCAGGGCCAGGGCTCGTCCCGGATCGATCGCGCCGCCGGCTTGCGACGGGGCCAGCACCTCGCGCGCCTCGCGCACCTCCTCGGGGGTCACCCCGCTCCAGCGCAGGTTGTCGGACAGCGCGGCGGCCGCGGCGTCCAGGTCGGGGCGCAGAACCACCAGGCCGCCGTTGCGGCCGCGTTGCGGCCGCCCCGCGCCCCGCGCCTGCAGGATCCGGAAGGCTTGCCGCATCAGCCGCACGCCGACCCCGAAATGCTCGGCCATGGTCTTTTCGGATTCGCAGACCGCGCCCGCGGGCCAGCCTTCGCGCTGGATCGAATCCTCGAGCGCCATGGCCGTGGCCGGGCCCAGCCGCCAGGGGGCGATCGAGCCCTTGGCGATGGCGGCATATTCGGGGCCGCGGGTTTCCAGGTCTTGCGGTTCGAGGACGAGGCGAGCGCCGCCGCCCGGATCGATCGTGCGCATGATGGCTTCCTCCCGGCCCTCTGAGGGGCGGTTTGGACGATTAGCTCTCCGGCCAGGATTTGAAGTCAAGTTATTTGGTATAACTATTTTGTCGCAGCGCTCCGCGCCAAGTCGGACAAATCCGGCGCCTGTTTTTGTCCAGGCCGCGTCCCTAGCGTGCCGCGAGCGCCTCGGAACAGAGCAGCGCCAAGTGTGGGGAGGCGGCCGATGGCCATCGTATTGAAGAGGCTGCTCTGCGCCACGGCGGCGTGCGCCGCGATGTTGCTCGGCGGCGCGGCCGCCCTGGCCCAAGGCCAGGATCAGGCCGCCGCGGCGGCGTCATCGCCCGCCTCGGCCAGCGCCTGCGCGGCGCTGGCGCAGGGGGCCCTGTGGCCCGATCCGACCACCAGAATCGACTCGGCGATCCTGCGGCCGGCCCAAGGGTCTCGCGCGCCCGCCCATTGCGAGGTGATCGGCCATCTGCAGGCTCGGACCGGCGTCGATGGACAGGGCTACGCGGTGGGCTTCCATCTTCGCCTGCCGCTCGACTGGAACGGGCGGTTCCTGTTCCAGGGCGGCGGCGGCAGCAACGGCGTCCTGGGCGACGCCATGGGCGCGGTCCCGTTCTTCGGCGGCCAGGTCGCCCTGGCCCAGGGCTATGCGGTGGTCAGCCAGGACTCGGGCCATGACAACCAGCGCAACGCCCTGGCCGAGCACGGCGGCGAGCTGTCCTTCGGCTTCGACCCGATCGCGCGGCTCAACTATGGCCACGCCTCGCTGAAGCTGACCACCGACGCGGCCAAGGCCGGCGTGCGCGCCTTCTATGGCCGCGCTCCGGTGCGGTCGTATTTCGCCGGCTGCTCGAAGGGCGGCCAGGAGGGCATGGCGCTGGCCCAGCGCTATCCCGACGCCTTCGACGGCGTCCTGGCCGGGGCGCCCGGCTTTTCACTGCCGCGCGCGGCGCTGGCCGAGGCCTGGAGCACCCAGACCTTCGGACGGCTGGTCGCCAACCCCGCGCCGAGCGTGCGCGACCTGGTCGGGACCTTTTCCGACACGGACCTGGGCCTGGTGCAAAAGGCGGTTCTGGCGGCCTGCGACCGCGACGACGGCTTGGCCGACGGCGTCGTCGGCGCCTTTGAAGCCTGTTCGACCGCCAAGGTTCGCCCGCGGCTCAAGCGCGTCACCTGTTCCGGCGCCAAGGCCGACGGATGCCTGACCTCGGCCCAGGTGGGGGCCATGCTGCGGGTGTTCGCCGGCCCCAAGACCAAGGCCGGCGCGGCGCTCTACAGCGACTGGCCCTGGGATGGCGGGCTCGCCGCGCCGGGCTGGCGGCTTTGGACCCTGGGCCTGACCCAGCCGCCGCTGCCGGCCTTCAACGTCTCCCTGGGCATGGGCTCGCTGGCGGCGGTGTTTTCCACCCCGCCGCGCGGCCTGCCGGACGACAAGGCCAAGATGGCCTTCGCGATGGCCTACGACTTTGATCGCGACGCGGCCAAGATCTACGCCGTGGCCCCGCCGTTCACCCGTTCGGCCTGGGAGGACAACGCCGCGCGCTCATCCGACCTGGCCGCGTTCAAGGCCCGTGGCGGCCGCCTGATCGTGCCGCATGGCGCCTCGGACGCCGTCTTCTCGATCAACGACACCCTGGCCTGGTATCGGGAGGTCGATGCGCGCTTCGACGGCCGGGCGGCCGAGTTCGTTCGGGTCTTTCCCGTCCCGGGCATGAACCACTGCATGGGCGGGCCGGCGACCGACCAGTTCGACGCCTTCACCGCCTTGGTGGCCTGGGTGGAGCAGGGCCAGGCCCCGGATCGGATCCTCGCCACGGCCGGGCGCGATGCGCCGTGGCCGGGCCGCACCCGCCCGCTGTGCGCCTATCCCGCCATCGCCGTCTATTCGGGGCGCGGCGATCCCGAGCGCGCCGAAAGCTTCTCTTGCCGGCGCGGCGGGCCTGGCAAGGGGCCGCCCAACAAACGCTCTTCCTAGTCGAAGGCCCGTCCCGATCACGACGATCGGTCTGACGGGGCGGCGCGGTGATGCGGGCGGGGTCTGGAACGACGCCGCGGCCGCGCCTGGCGCCGGGCCTGTCCGAACGCCGACCCTCGCCGCCTTTCACCTTGGCCGCGCCGACGCGCGGCCTGGAGGCGACCTCCAGGCCGGGGCGCCAGCAAGGTCGGCCCTCATCGCGCCGGAGCCAGGCTTTCCCATGTCAGACGACCCGGCCGCGCCACGCTGCAAGGACCCCACGCCCGACCTTGGCGGCCTGGAAAACAATATCGGCCTGCGCCTGCGCCTGGCGCAGCTCGCCGTCTTCCAAGACCTGATCACGACCTTGCGGCCCCATGGGCTGCGGGTGACGGAGTTCTCGGTGCTGGTGGTCATCGGCAAGACGCCAGGCCTCACGCAGCAGGCCATCAGCGCGGCGTTGCAGATCCAGCCGCCGAACCTGAAGACCATCATCGACGGGCTGCGCCGCCAGGGGCTGGTGCGGCGCTCGCCCGTGGCGGCCGACCGGCGGCTGCGCGCCCTGTCGCTGACCGCGCAAGGCCAGCGGTTGCTGGCCCTGGCCAGTGAAGCCCACGCGGGCCACGATCGCCGGCTGCTGGCCTGTCTGGGGGACGCGGACATTGCCGCAGTGCTGGAGGCCTTGAAGCGGATCGCGGCGCTCTAGGCGCGGGGCCCGGTCTTTGAGTCGACCGCCCCGCGCCGCATCGCCGGGAGCGGGCAGTCTCGCCGCGCGCTTATGGCGCTCATCGCTCACGTTTGCCGTCTCCTTGTGCGCCAATGTGATCTATTTTGAGCGTCAATTTCGTGCGGGTAGAGGGGGGCTTCGGCGCAAGGTCGGGAAGGCCAGTCGGGCCGATTACCCTTGACGAATAAGGGATTGTTGCGTCGCCGTACCGCCACGGGATGCGAGGTCAGGCGCGGATATGATGGCTATACGCCATCATGGGCGACGGAATTTTACCGTTTATGATTGCGCATTTGTCATTTTCGATAATAATCAATCGGGGGCGAGGTCGAACCGGCGTCGTCCAATCGAAATAGGGGCGCTCAAGCCCCATTCGGGAGGGAACAAGATATGTTGAGAGGTGCTTTTGTGGCGCCGCGTGCGGCCGTGGGTTACATGGTCGGCGCGAGTCTCCTGGTCATGGCTTCGGCCGCCTCGGCGCAGTCCGTCGCGGGCTCGGGACCGGCGACCGAACTGGACGTCGTGATCGTGACGGCCAACAAGCGGGCCGAGCCCGTGCAAAAGGTCGCCCAGACGATCAACGTCGTTTCGGCCTCGACCATCGCTGATCTGCACGTCCAGAACACGATCGAGCTGACCCAGGTGGTCGGCGGCCTGTCCCTGACCATGACGACCCCCTCCGAGCAGTCGATCTCGCTGCGCGGGATCAAGATGCCCAGCGGCGGCGGCCCCTCGACCAACACCGTCGAGACCTATCTGAACGAAGTGCCGATCACCGTGTTCGACGCCTTCGCCGCCACGCTGGACATCGGCCAGATCGAAGTCCTCAAGGGGCCGCAAGGCACGCTGCGCGGCCGGCCCTCGCCGTCCGGCGCCCTGACCATCGCCACCCAGAAGGGCAGCTTCTCCGAATATAGCGGCTATGCGACGGCCACGGTCAGCGATCATGACGGCCAGCGCGTGGAAGCCGCCTATGGCGGGCCGATCAGCGACACCCTGGCCTTCCGTCTGGCCGGCGTCTACGACCACAACGGCCTGACCGAGGTCAAGAACATCAACAACGGCAAGAGCACCTACCAGGAAACCAAGGTCCTGCGCGGCAGCTTGAACTGGGCGCCGACCGATCGGTTCTCGGCCGACCTGATGGCGCAGTACACCAAGCAGGAAGGCGATTTCTACCGCCAGATCACCGGTCGCGCGCCCTGCGCCGGCGATCAGGGCGGCGCGATCCTGGTCAGCTCGGTGGCCTGCGGACGCACCTTCACCCTGAAGGACAAGATCGCCCTGACCCAGGGCGCCAACCCCAATTCCTATCGCGGCGCGCTGCTGACGCTCAACGCGCGCTACGGCCTGACCGACAACATCGATCTGAACTATGTCGGCGGCTACAACGACACCAAGTACTATACCGACCTGAACTTCGACTTCGCCGGCATCGGCGAGGCCAACAATTTCGGCCGCTACATCGACGTCCTGACCAAGCGCCGCAGCTATTCCAACGAGCTGCGCGTGCAGTCGAACGGGGACGGCTTCTACAACTTCACCTACGGCGTCTTCGCCCAGAACGCGCGCACCAACGGGGTGGCCAACCTGCCGCCGCTGTTCACCGGCCAGCTGAACCGGAACACGACCAAGGACTTCGGCGTCTTCACGACCCAGAAGTTCGCCTTCACCGACAAGGACAGCCTGCAGGTCGGCGTGCGCTACAGCAAGGTCGACATCACCAATCGGGTGAACGGCTCCAAGCGCTCGTATAACGCCACCACCGGCAACGCCAGCTATCAGCACCAGTTCACCCCGGACGTGATGGGCTACGTCTCCTACGGCACCTCGTTCCGTCCCGGCTCGGGCGGCGCCAACGCCGCGCCGCGTCCGGTCATCCCGGCCAGCTTCGGCAATTTCGAGGATGAACACTCGCGGTCGATGGAAGTGGGCTTCAAGACCCTGTGGCTCGAGCGCGTGACGGCCAACATCGCCTACTTCGACCAGAAGTACGACGGCTACATCACCTCGCAGTTCAACGTCGCCTGCACCGGCGTGCCCAACCCCAACGGCCTGGCCTACGGCACCGACAACGGCCTGGCCAACGGGCCCCTGTGTTTTGGCACCATGACCGGCAACGGCGACGCGGTGAGCAAGGGCTTCGAGCTGGAGCTCAACGCCAAGGTCACCGACAACTGGCGGATCGGCGGGATCTTCACCTATACCAAGGCCCACTTCGCCGACGCCGAGCTGCCCTGCAACGACTACAATGGCGACGGCGTCCTGGACGTGAACGGCACGCCGATGGTCCAGAAGGGGCGCTTTGTCAGCCTCTGCCGGTCCAACGGGCCGCTGGGCTCGCTGCCCAGCATCAGCTTCAGCGCCAATACGAGCTATGACTTCAGCCTCGGCCAGTTCCCGGCCTATGTGCGCCTGAACTCGTTCACGCGCAGCAGCTCCTACTTCCCGCAGACCGGCCGGACCTTCTCGGGCTACACCACCGTCAACGGCTCGGTGGGCGTCTTCAATCCCTCGCGGGACTGGGAACTGAGCCTGTGGGCCAAGAACATCTTCAACAAGGTGCAGGAAGACACCGACGGCGGTCCCTGGACCATCTTCGGGGTCCCGTCGGGCCTGCGCATCGGCACGGTCACCAACGATCGTGAAATCGGCGCGACCCTGCGCCGGACGTTCTGACGCGGGCTTCGCCCCGCGCGTGAGCTGACTGGCGGGCCCGCCAGGGTCCCGACAAGGACCCCGTGGCCCGCCGGCCGGCCGTCGTGCGATCATAGGATCTCACTTGCGGCCGGGGTCAGCGCCGCGCCAAGCTTGCTGGTTCCGGACCAGGACGCGGCGGCGCGCGGCGGCCGATCGCGGCGACGGCTTCGGCCTGGTAGCCGGGCCGGTGGTGGCCGTAGTGCTTTTCCAGGGTCTGGACGCTCATGCCCAGATAGCCGGCCGCCAGCCACATGTCCGCCCCGCCCTCCATCAGCCAGGTGGCGGCGGTGTGGCGCATCCAGTGCGGCGTGATCTCCGCCTCCAGCCCCGCGTCGCGCACGCAGCCCTCGAACCCGCGGCGGATCTTGCCGGCCAGCGGTTTGCCGCCGTGGTGCAGCACACTGACCAGCCGGAAGGCCTCGTCGTCCCGCCGCAGGGCGATCTCGCGGGCCTGGTCCATGGCCCGCCAGCGGCGCAGGTGCGCCAGCAGGCGCGGCGGCAACCGGACGACCGGACGGCGCTTGTTGCTCTCGCGCTCGCCGCGGCCGCGCCGATAGACGATCCCCTTGTCCAGATCGACCCAGGCCTGGTGCAGGGCTTCCTCCCAGAGCAGCAGCCGCATGACCTTGTGGCGGGTGCCGGTATAGAGGCCCATCAGGATGAACCGTCGCAGGTGCGCGCGGTTGGCGCGGGCCGAGGGGCCCAGCCGCACCCAGGCGCCGTCCGCCTCGCGCCGCCAGCCCAGGGCCGCCTTGAGCAGCCGGGCGGCCTGGTCGCGGGTCAGGGCGTCGCGCGGGCTGACCGCCTTGTCGGGCAACCACACGGCGGGGCGCTGGGTCAGCTTGTGTTCGCCGTCCCAGTGGGCGATGGCGCTGTTGAGTTCTTCCAGCTCGCGCCGGGCGGTCTCGCTGGAGACCCGCGGCGCGGCGGCGGGGTTTTTCTTGTAGTTGGCGTTGGGCTGGCTCTGGCGGTGGGCCGCATAGGCCTGGCAGGTCGAGCGCTTGACCTGGTCGAGCGTGCGCTCGCCCCACCCATCCAGCAGCTTGGCGATGAAGCCGTCGAAGGTGGCCGGGTCCAGGCCCGAGGTTCGCGCCCGCTCCGCCGCATAGAGCGCCAGGGCCTCGGCCACCAGCACCTTGGCCGGATCGCGCCGTTCGTCCTGGACCGGCGGCGGGGGCGATGCGGGGACGGGGAGGGCGGGCGGCTGCGCCGGGGCCGTGAGGCCGTGCTTGCCGTTCAGGTAGTCGAGGAGTTGGGCTTCGGCCTGCGCGAGCTGGCCAGGACCGCAGCCCGTGCCAAGTTCAGTCTGGCCGTCACGGATGAAATAGGTGTCGGGCAAGGCGCGGCCGGTGCGCGGATCGCGGCGGGCCTTGCGCAGATAGAGCCGGGGACCTTTGGCGGAGCGGGGCATGGGCGAAAGAGCTCGCGAAGCTGAAGCGGCGTGACGAAATACTTCCCGGCGACCTTGGCCGGGACGAGCCGTCCCTTGGCGATCTCGTTGCGCAGCAGGGCCACCGTGATCGGCAGCCTGCCGGCGAAGATCGCCACGGCCTCCTCCAGCCGCAGCGGATCGTCCTCGGCCCAGTCCTCGGGACGTGGGCGGGCGGCGACGCGGTCAAGGCCGGGCATGGTCGGGGCCGGCGCGAAGAAGGTCACCGCCCCTGAGACGAACGGGACGGGCGTGGGGGACAGTGGCGAGACGCCAATAAATTTCGCTCGGCGGGCCCATGACGGCACTATCGTCGGGCCGCGCCCGCCCGCAATCGCGCCCCTTGGCGGCGGCGACAAAGGCAAGCAAAGACAACCGGGCGGAATGACGCCCCGCCTGGCCGACCTCGCCATCGGGCCGGGCCAAGGCGTCGAGCGCCCCTGCACCGATCCGGCGCGCCGGCGACGCGGCCAAGGGTTCTCGCCGGCCGCTTGCGCGGCCGGCTTCACCCGGACGGGAGAGCGGCCGGCGGTCACGCTCGGTCCCGCGGCTTTCGCCGCTCCTGCGGGCGCGACGCCTGGCGGGCAGGCTTTGGCCTGCCGCCGGCCGCTCGACGCCGCCTCCCGCCACGCGCTTGGCGCGGGCTCCTGTGCAGGCTTCATCTTGCGAAGAGGCGGCCGCTGGCCGCGGGGCTTGGGGCTCCGCCCCCGGCGCGCTTCGGATCGGCTTCCGCCCAGCTTCGGGCCCGGACGGGACAGTCGGGTCGCACGGGCAGGCAAGGCCCTGCAGCCGGGTCCCCGCGAAGCCGCCCCTCCGCTTGCACCCCCGAAGGGGCGCTGGAGCGGCGAAACCATTGGGAGAAGACCAGCCACAGCCTGCTGGTCGGCGTGATCCTGCACGTGCTCTACGCGGAAGCCGACAAGACCCTGACCGGCGTCGCCAATTTCCTGGCCGATCCCCAGCGGACGATCGAAGCCACCCTTCGCGCCATGATGACCACCAGGCACCTGGGCGACCGGGTCCACCCGGTGGTCGCCAGCGCCGCGCGCGAGCTGCTCAACAAGAGCGACAATGAGCGCTCGGGCGTCCTGTCCACGGCGATGAGCTTCCTGGGCCTCTACAGGGATCCAGTGGTGGCCGAGGTCACCAGTCGCTGCGATTGGCGTATCGCCGACCTCGTCGAGGCCGACCAGCCCGTCAGCCTGTATCTGGTCGTGCCGCCGTCCGACATCAGCCGCACCAAGCCGCTGATCCGCCTGATCCTCAACCAGATCGGCCGAAGATTGACGGAAGACCTGGAGGCCGCACGAACACGGCGCCGGTTCCTGCTCATGTTCGACGAGTTCCGGGCGCTGGGTCGAATGCAGTTTTTTGAAGAGGCCCTGGCCTTCATGGCTGGCTATCGGATCAAGGCATTCCTGATCGTCCAGAGCCTCAACCAGATCGAGGCGGCTTATGGCGCCAACAACGCCATCCTCGACAACTGCCATGTCCGCGTCGCGTTCTCGACCAATGACGAGCGCACCGCGCGCCGGATCAGCGACAGCCTGGGCACCGCCACCGAGCTGCGGGCCATGAAGAATTACGCCGGAAACCGGCTGTCGCCCTGGCTCAGTCATCTGATGGTCAGTCGCCAGGAAACGGCGCGACCGCTGCTGACGCCGGGCGAGGTGATGCAACTGCCGCCGGACGAGGAGGTGGTTCAGGTGTCGGGGGCGCCGCCCATCCGGGCGCGGAAGGTGCGCTATTATCTGGACCGGCGCCTAGCGGACAGGGTGGCGCCGCCACCCGTCGGTCGAACGCGTCTGCCCGTCGCGAATAGAAGCGGAGATTGGGCTGCGGTTCTGTCGACTGATCTCGGCGCCGGCGCCAATCGGGCGGCGACCGCCGACGAAGGCGGTCATCGGATCGAGCCCGAGCTGGCGAGCCAGGAGCCGAAGCCCACGCCGACGCCGGAACCGCGGGTCGATCTCGACCTGGAGGGAGAGGGGGACGAAGCTCAGCAGGCCGCCGAAGTGCAGCGCCGATTCAGGAGCGCGGCGCGCCAGGCGGCGCTCGATCCCGACGACGGCATCCCGCTGTGAGGTCGGGGCGATGAAGATTCAGGCCAAGGTCTTCCTGCCCGGCGAGGTCGCCCGAGTCCTCGATGAGACCGCTCGGCGAACCCGACGATCCAAGTCCGAGATCATGGTCGCGGCCCTGGCGAGCTACCTGTCGCCGGACAGCGCCGAGGCGACCGAAGCGGCGGTGACCCGGCGCCTGGACCGGATGAGTCGGCAGATCGAGCGACTGGAAAGGGACGTGACGATCTCGAACGAGGCGGTGGCGTTGTTCGTGCGGACCTGGTTGCGCAATGCGCCGTCGATGAATTCGTCCGATGATCAGGCGGCTGGACACTCACATGGGATGCGGCCAACTGGATGCCGCACCTGTGGTGGTGAAGATCGCGGGCACAAATATATTACATGCTCCGGCAGAGGCGCTCGACGCCGCTAACGGCGAGTGCGCCCGTACATCGCACGTCAGCCTCCTCATCGAGGGCGGCGCCACGGTTTCCGCGACTTGCCCGCCCGACGGCTTCCAGGCACCCGGTGCCGACGACGCGCGTCGCCAGCTCGAAGTCTATCTTAGGCGCGCGCTTTGCATTTCCACGGAATGTAGCGGCGATATCCTTGGTCGGATCAAGATTGCAGGACTCCCTGCCGCGCTAAAGCCTATCGATACCTGGGCGGCCGTGCAGGATGCTTGCGCCCGAGCCAGCGGAGTTGACATCGACTTCGACGGTGGTGCGCACAGGATCCCTTGCCAAGAACGTCCTATCGGCAAAAGTCGGTGGCACATCCTGTCTGTCGGGCCCATCGTCTTCCCGGAACAGCCCAAGAGGGGCGGCATGCACTCTGCCTCGGAGGTCCAAGAATTGGCCGCGGCTCTGCGGTAAAGCGCCGGCGACGCCCCACCTCGAACTGTTCAAGCGACAGCGGTGGCGGTCCGCTTAGAACACGGTCTCCCGTTAGGTTGCAGGCCCAGGTCTCCAGAGGTTGGCAGCCCCGCCCCGCCCACTGCTCGCGAACCCTGAGCGGCGCTTCGCCCCGCGGAACGCCGATGATCCGGAGCCTGCTGCTCTCGGCGCCGATCTGGCGCTCTGTCGCTCATGGCGGCGGATCGGGACATGAAAGCTTTCCTTCGTGGAAGGGTTCAGCCCCGTGTTTTCACACAGCCTCGGTCGGACTTCGCCGTCAGCGCCGGCTGACTGAATGTCCGGAGTCTGGCGCAGACCCAAGGGAAGCTATTGGCGCGGCCCGGCCTGAATAGGACACGCCGACGGGGGAAGCCGGACCAGCTACCGCTGTCGCGCCCTTGCTCCTCGATATGCCGAATAGGCTACCCACGACGTCGACGCGCCAGCGACGAATATCGCGCCGAGTCCCGGCACCCACTGCGCCAGAGCGAATGCCACGATGGCGATCGTTAGCGCGACAGCAGCATACACCCACAGCGGAAACATCTTCGGTCCCTCGGTGTCATCAGCCGTCACGTTACATCCTCAGCGTGTCGGCAACAACGCATGCCGGGTTCGACCTTGGTCATCAGCCCTGTTGCTGAATGTCTGGAGTCCGGAACGAGCCCAAGGTCGGCTACTGGCGCAACCCGGCCGGCGATGCAGAACTTCGGAGTGGCTGAGAAGGGTGGAAAGCGAACGTTGTTGCCAGTGTTAGAAGTGTCGGAACGCTACTTGGCGGCACCAATGTCAAAGCGCACCATCATCCATGATCCGCGAAATATGGTGTACTCGCCGGATAATGGATGCCGCACCAGGCCGGTGCCTTCCCTGGAAATTAGATCGCCATTGAACAAGAAATTCCCGCTATCCGAAATCTGCATACTCATGTTCTCAAGTCGAAGCGGTGCGAAATCGGCTCGATTGAACATCCCAGTCCGTGGGTCGTTGGACCACGTGTTCAAGAGCTCTTCACTAGCTCCCTGGACGTGAGCGCGACCCACCTTCGTTATCCAATTTTTCCTCAAATCGGCTTCGAACGTCGGGCTCTGTGGGTCTGTCGCGCCGAAGGCGGCGAATAAGCAGCCCAGTGCGCGAGTCATTGTACCTTTGGGCGTGACATTGATCGCGGGTTTGCACGCCGGTTCGACAGTGCCGATGGGGTAAATGTCGGAAGCGGCTCCCGCCATGGTCAAAGCCAACCCGAAAGCCAACAACATTGAACATCCCCCGAAGTGGTCTAGCTGGATATGACCTAGCGGCAGTGGCGCCAACTGGCCCACTGCAAAGAGATGATCTTGCCAACGTCCGTGTGTGGACGCCCCGGTCGAAGCAAGTGGTTTTTCGAGATTTCTGACGCGGTCGGTTCAGGCGCTTCCGTGTGTCCGGCCTGTTGATGCGGCTGTTCACACGCCGCTGGCCTGTATGGAGATCGCGGATCGGGTCCAGACCGCTCAGGCGCGCTCGAGGCGCTCGGACATTTTCACTGGTTTTCCCGACCCCGTCTTCTGACCGTTGCGCCATACCTCTCGTCTGACCTTCGCCTCTCCGACGCCTCAGACCCTGGCGGTTAGACCGCCATGGCCGGAGCTCTGTAGGTTCCTCCGTGCGCCATCAGCGCCCAGACGATCCTCGCCATCTTGTTGGCCAATGCGATGGTGACCAGCATCCGTGGCTTTCGGGCCAGCATGCTCTCCAGCCATGGGTTGGAAGGTGCGCGATCGCGGCCCGAGACCCTGGCCGCGGCGCTGGCGCCCAGGATCAGCAGCCGTCGCAGACTGCGCTCGCCCATCTTGCTGGTTCGCCCCAGTCGCTCCTTGCCGCCGCTGGAATGCTGGCGTGGCGTGAGGCCCACCCAGGCGGCGAAGTCACGCCCGCGCTTGAAGGTGCTGGCGGCCGGCGCCAGCGCCACCAGCGCGGTGGCGACGACGGGCCCAACGCCAGGGATGGTCATCAGCCGTCTGGCGACGGGATCGCGCTTGGCCCGCGCGGCGATCTCAGCATCCAGTTGAGCGATCTGGCCCTGCAGGGCTTGCAGGCTCTCGGTGATGATGGCCAGCACCGGCCGCGCCTGGGCGGGCAGATCGGCGCTGGGGTCGTTGACCACGTCCATCAGCCTAGCGGCGTGCGCCGCGCCTTGCCGGACCACGAAGCCAAACTCCGCCAGATGACCTCGCAGCGCATTGATCAACTGGGTGCGCTGCCTGACCAGCAGATCGCGTGTGCGGAACACCACGGCCGAGCCCTGAGCCTCCGCGCTCTTTGGCGTGACGAACCGCATCGTCGGCCGCTGCGCCGCCTCGCAAATGGCCTCGGCATCGGCCATGTCGTTCTTCTGCCGCTTCACAAACGGCTTCACATAGGCCGGCGGGATCAGGCGGATCTCGTGGCCCAAGGCGCCGATCTCACGGGCCCAGTAGTGGGCGCTGGCGCAGGCCTCCATCGCCACCAGGCAGCGTGGCTGGCTGGCGAAGAACGCCAGCATCTGATCTCGTCGCAGCTTCTTGCGGAAGACCACGCCGCCGGCCCGATCAGCGCCATGCGCCTGAAAGACCGACTTGGCCAAGTCGAGCCCGATTGTGATAACTTCTTCCACGGACGCCTCCTTTGCAGTGGTGTTTTCAACACCTCCACTTTGGCACATCGATGCCGTCGGGGGGCGTCCACCCCATCGCTCAGGGTCGGTCATCGCCTTTGGAGAGCCCGGCCGAAGGTCGTGTTTCTGGCGCGACCCGAGAGTCCGTTAGTGGCGCCCAACCGCCAGAACACCGTCATTGAGCGTGCAAGTGAGGGGCGACGGCGGACGCCGCATGTCTGCGCCAAAATAGCGCATCGCGATCTGGACCCGCCAGGGCGACGGTTAATCTGGGCTTCAGCGTTCGGAGACAATTGTCGAACCGCCGACTTTTTTGTGGGCGCAAAAGTTTTGAGAACCGCCATGCGCCTCGACGACCTGAAGATCTCCGCCAAGGTCATGCTGCCGGCCATTGTCCTGGCGCTGGTTGCGCTGGCGAGCGTCGCCATGGGAACGTGGCAGGCCAGCAGGATCGAAAAATCCCAGGAGATTTTGGTCGAAGAGCGCGCGCCGACCGAACTGGCGGTGGCTCGCTTCAGCCGACAGGTCGCCACGATCGGCTACTCGGCCTATCGCGCCGTCGCCAATGACGGCGCCTCGCAGAACGCCCATCAAGCTTCCGAGGCGCTCGACGAGGCCTTCCGCAAAGGTAACGGCTATCTCGACAAGGCCATGGCCGCTGATCCTTCTAGCGCCGCCGAAATCATGGGGCTCAAGACGCGCTTCAAGACGATCCACGACAGCGCCCGGCAAGGCGCGGACATGGGTCTGCAGAATATCGACGAAGCGGCCGTGGCGATGATGGACTCGATCGACCCGCAGATGGTGGCGTTGACCAAGGACACCGCCGCCTGGATCGACCGGCATAACGCCGAAACTGAGGTCCTGGTCACCCGATCCAAGCGCGAGGCGGCCAGAAGTTCGCTGATCACCATCACCTTCGGTCTACTGTCGGCCGCCGCGGCCCTGGCCTACGCCCTGTGGATCGGTTCACGAAAGATCGCCAAGCCTTTGGTTGGTCTTTCCAAGACCATGGAAGTCCTGGCCCAGGGCTCGGTGGACGTCGAGGTGGCCGGCGCCCAGCGCAAGGACGAGGTCGGCGCCATGGCCCGGTCGGTCCAGGTGTTCAAGGACAACGCCCTGGCCCTGCGCACCGCCGAGGCCGCCCAGCAGCGCGCCAGCGCCGAAACCGAGGCCGAACGCCGCCGCAACCAGGAGGCCGCCGAGGCCGCCGCCCGCGAGCAGGCCTTCGTCATGGAGCACATCGCCACGGGCCTGAACCGGCTGGCCGACGGCGACCTGACCTATCGTGTCGACGCCGCCTTCCCCCAGGCCTACCAGCGCCTGCAGAGCGACTTCAACGGCGCCATCACCCAGATGGAAGAGGCGATGCGCACCATCGTCCACGCCGCCAACAGCATCGGTTCGGGCTCGGACGAGATCGCCTCGGCCGCCGACGACCTGTCGCGCCGCAGCGAGCAGCAGGCCGCCAGCCTGGAAGAGACCGCCGCCGCCCTGGACGAGATCACCGCCACGGTGAAACGCTCGTCGGCCGGCGCCGTCGAGGCCTCGCGCGTCGTCACCTCCACCCGTTCGGACGCCGAGCGCTCGGCCGTGGTGGTGCGCGGCGCCGTCGACGCCATGAACCAGATCGAGAAGTCGTCGCAGTCGATCAGCCAGATCATCGGCGTCATCGATGAGATCGCCTTCCAGACCAACCTGCTGGCCTTGAACGCCGGCGTCGAGGCCGCCCGGGCCGGCGACGCGGGCCGCGGCTTCGCCGTCGTCGCCCAGGAAGTGCGGGCCTTGGCCCAGCGCTCGGCCGACGCCGCCAAGGAGATCAAGACCCTGATCTCGACCTCGTCGCAGCAGGTCAGCCAGGGCGTGTCGATGGTCGGCCAGACGGGCGAGGCCCTGCAGGCCATCGTCGGCAAGGTCAGCGAGATCGACGGCCTGGTCAGCGAGATCGCCGCCTCCGGCTCGGAACAGGCCACCGGCCTCAACCAGGTCAACGCCGCCGTCAACCAGATGGACCAGACGGTGCAGCAGAACGCCGCCATGGTCGAGCAGTCCACCGCCGCCAGCCACGCCCTGAAGGGCGAGGCCAACGGCCTGATGCAGATGATCGGGCGTTTTCAAGTGAGCGGCGCCAGCGCCGCGGTGCGCTCCAGCACCCGCCGCGCCGCCCCGGCGACCCAGGTGACCCGTCCGGCCCCGCGGCCCGCCGTCGCCCCGGCCACCGCCGCCAGTCGCCCCGGCGCCAACCCGGTCCGCACCGCCCAGGCCAAGCTGGCCGCCTTCGCCGGCTCGGCCCAGCCCAGCAGCGGCGATTGGGAAGAATTCTGAGAGTCCGCAAAACAGTCCATCTGAGCGCCTGATCGGGTACGGTCAGGGCGCATTCTCGCCGAGCTGATGACTTGAGCGTCTGCTGGCTGGAGGCGGGCTACGGCGGCGACTAGCGCGGGGCTGACAGCCGCGGCTCGGCAAGGACCATGTCTCGGATTTCGCGCCGTCAGCATTCTTCGATCCGGGCGAAACGATGAGGTGCGGCTGATACGGTGGCGTCTCTGAACGCACGGGCCTGGATCCTCCAAGCCGATTGTTCAGGAGATTACATTGCCCGTCTCTCCCATCGACCGTCGGATGCTCCTGCAAGGCCTCGGGGCCAGCGCCGCTTGGCCGACGACGGCGGCGGTGGCGCGAGAGGCCGGCGAGTTCGCGTTCGTCGCCATTGGCGATTGGGGGCGTGAAGGCCGGCAATCGCAGCGGCAGGTCGCCCAAGCCATGGGGAAGACGGCCGAAGAGATCGCGAGCCGACTCGTCCTATCGGCCGGAGACAACTTCTATCCGGCGGGGGTGAAGTCGGTGGCCGATCCGCATTGGCGACGCTCGTTCGAAGACGTCTATACCGCGCCGGCTCTGCAAACCCCCTGGTACGTCGCGCTCGGCAATCACGACTACCGCGGCGCCCCACAGGCCCAGATCGACTATTCGGCGCTCAGCCATCGCTGGCGGATGCCCAGTCGCTATTTCAAGATCGGCGGCGCTGAACTTGGAACGAATCTTCTGGACATCTTCGTGATGGACAGCTCACCGATCGTCGATGAGGGCAACTACGACGAAATTCTGCAGCAGGTGGCGCGCGGCCATGTGGAGCGCCAGGACGCCGCAAGGCAAATCGCCTGGCTCGCGCGCGAACTGAAGGCCTCCCGCGCGCCCTGGAAGATCGTCATGGGACACCATCCGGTCTATTCGGGCGGGCATGGCGACAGCGCCGAACTCGTCGAGCAGGTCGCCCCGCTGCTCGAAGCTCATGGCGTCCAAGTCTATCTCAATGGCCATGACCACAGCTTGCAGCACATACGGCGCGGGCGCGTCGACTATGTCTGCACGGGCTCGGGCGCGGAGGCCAGGGATGCGCTCAAGGCGGTCGACGGCACGTGCTACGGCCTCTCCCGGCCGGGCTTTGCGACGTTCAGGCTGGACGCCGAACAGTTGGATCTGGAGTTCCGCGACCTGACCGGCCAAACCGTCTACCGCATGGGCCGATCGCGCGCGCTCTAGACCCGGGCCGTCAGACGCGCCACCAGGGTCTGAGGCCGGGGCGGGTGACGATCTGGTTGTGGGTGATCAGGAATGGATTGCCGACGAGAAGCTGTTAGCACGGCTGTCCCGTGGATTGTCCGGCGGCGCTGAGCGTCCAGCCCGGCTTAGTCAGGCTGACGACGCCGCTCAGGCCCAGATACTCGCCCATCTCGTGGGCTGTTCGGCGTCAAAAGCCAGCCCGGAAGGGCCGACATAGGAGGCCTGACCCAGCAGGCGCAGGATGGGCTGCCGGCGCGATTGCGGTGATCGTCGAACCGAGGCTGGCTGAAGCGCGCGCCACGCCGGGCAGGCTGGCGTCCTCGCCAGAGCTGATGCCCAAGACGATCTAGATTGGGAAGTTGTATAGCTTTGGCGATAGGGCGCTAACCTGCGGGCCATCAGGCTGACGCGGAGCTGTTCAGTCCTCACCGAAACCCCAAGAGCGCTTCGATGACCAATCCGCATAGGACGCGCGTCGCGTGATCCCCGCTCTTGCCCTGTGTCAGGTCGGGCTCGCCCTAGCCCTGCTTGTCGCCGCCACGCTCGGCGTTATCGCCTTCGTCCGACAAGGTCGAGGCGTAGGGCGCGCCGCTTGGCGATCCTGTTTGCTGGCGGCCGGCATGCTGCTGCCGGTCGCGATCATTCTGATCTTGGCCATCGGCATACTGACCCACGGGCCAATCGTCCGCCTCGACGCGGTCGTATCGGAAGGCTTGTTCGCCCACCGCGCGCCGTGGACCGATAGGTTGATGATCGCGTTGTCGGCGCTAGGGGACGGGTCCGAGCGCACGACGGCGACAGTCTTGATCGTCATGTTTCTGCTCTACCGCCGTCGTGCGCGCGACGCCTTGGCCCTGTCGGTGGTGATGATTGCCTCGGCGATCCTGGCGCCGAGCCTGAAGACCGCCTTTCACTTCGCACGACCGTCCTTGCTCTACACCGGAGCCGACGCTTTCAGCTTTCCGAGCGGACATGCCACGTCGGCGGCGGCTTTGTTCATCACGCTGGCCTTCATCTGTGGCCGAGGGCGTTCCAGGAACGGCAGGTGGCTGATCGGCGGCCTGGCCGCGCTGATGATCGGCCTTACCGGCCTGTCACGGATCTATGTCGGCGCCCACTGGTTCTCAGACGTCGTGGCCGGCCTTGCCTTGGGCAGCGCCGTCGGCGTGGCGGGATTAGCGCTTGCGGCCGGGGGGAGCCCGAATACAGCGCCTTGGGAGGGGTGGGTCGTCCTCGTGATCCTGCTCGCCGTGGCTGCGGTTCTTCTCCCCAAGACCTATCGCAAGGGCGTACGGCTATACGGACCCTATCTGGCGCGGTCGATCGGACACGCGGTCGACCCCGGACATCTGGGTGGGCCGGGGCGCCCGATCGCGCCGCCCCCCGGCCTCTAAGATCTGGGAGCACTGACTGGACCGTGCGACAGCCGGGCGATCGGACCTCGCCTGGGAGGGGGAGTGGACCTGGACACGCCAATGGGGCCACAGGGTCCACCTGTCTCGCCTATCGGCCCTAAACTCGCCAGGTCACCAGCACCACCCCGCCGGCGATCAAGCAGACGCCCGCCCAATTGGCGGCGCTGAGGCGCTCCCCGAGGAAGGCCACGCCGAAGACCGCCACGAGCACGACGCTGAGCTTGCCGACCGGCGCCACCCGCGCCGCGTCACCGACCTTGAGCGCGCGGAAATAGCAGACCCAGGACGCGCCCGTCGCAAGGCCGGAGAGCGCCAAGAATAGCCAGGTGCGGCCGGTGATGGCGCTGGGCGCCTGCCACTGCCCGGTGGCGGTGACGAAGGCGGCCAAGACGATCAGGATCACCACGGTGCGGACGAAGGTGGCCAAGTCGGAGTTGATTTGGGAGACTCCGACCTTGGCCAAGACCGCCGTCAACGCGGCAAAGGCCGCCGATATGAGGGCTCACATCAGCCAGGTCGAGTGCGTCTGCGTGGGGCGTCCTTCAATGGCGCTAGAATCGGGCTGACAGCCGCAGCGACAAAGTCCGCGGACGCGGCGGGGTGACGATCTGGTCGCGGGTGATCAGGAACGGATTGCCGAACGAGAAGCTGTTGGCGTGGCTGTTCAGCGGATTGTCCAACGTGGCGCTGAGCGTCCAGCCCGGCGTCGTCAGGCTAGCGACGCCGCGCAGGCCCAGATATTCGCCCATCTCGTGGGACTTGTCGGCGTCGAAGGTCAGGTAGGACGGGCCGACATAGGAGGCCTGACCCTGCAGGCGCAGGGTGGGGCCGCCGGCGAGGTCGCGGTGATAGTCCAGGCCAAGGCTGGCCGAAGCGCGCGCCACGCCGGGCAGGCTGGCGTCCTTGCGCGAGCTGAAGGCGAGATTGAGCTTGGTGACCTCCGGGTCGTTGAGCAGGGCCGCCGCGCGCAGGTCGAGGCGCTCGCTGACGCGGAAGGCCGCCTCGGCCTCGACGCCGCGGTTGTCGCCGTTGCCGATATTGGCCGTGTAGGCCGCGCCGTCGGCCAGATACTGGTCGCTCTGCACCGACTCCCAGGTGGCGTAGAACACCGCCGCGCGGCCCTGCAGACGGTCGTCGAAGACGTGTAGCTTGACGCCCAGTTCGTAGTTCCAAAGCTCATCGGCTTCGTAGCGGCGCGGCGGCGTCTCGGGCGCGTCGAACACCTGACCGATCCGGCCGGCGGTGTTGAAGCCACCCGGCCGATAGCCCTCGGCCGCCTGGGCGTAGACGAGCAATCCGGGGCGTGCGTCGTAGCTGAGGAGAAGTTTCGACGACAGGCCCGTGGCGTCGTCGGACTGGCGGGTCGCGCGCTGGCCAGCTGGCTGGACGACCGTCGAGTCGGTGTCGAACCGGAAGTCGAACCAGCGTAGCCCGGCTGTCGCCGACAGGCGCGGCGTAGCCTCGTACGTCACCTCGCCATAGACGGCGGTCTCGTTGATGGCGTCGCGCCGCCGCTCGGCATAGACGGCCGGCGATTGGGCGGGCAGGGCGTGCAGACTACTGTCGAGCCGGATCGAGCCTGTCGAGGCGAACGCCCCGACCAGGCCATGCAACCGGCGTTCGCCCGGCGTGGCGTAGGTGGCCTCGGCGACGGTCAGGTCAATGCCCTTGTCCTCGTCGAACGCTGCGGGGGCGCCGGCCAGGCCATAGAGCGCCGAGGCCGAGGTGGCGTCGTAGCGGCTGCCGAAATGGTGCGAGAGGCGCGAGATCGAGCCGGTCATGCGACCCCAATCGCCTTCGCCGGCCAGGGTCAGTGACAGGTGGTCGAAGTCGTTCTCGTGCGGCTCGCGCACCGTGGTGTCGCGGACCCTGGGACCCAACCGTCGCAGGCCGTACTGGGTGTCGGCGTTGTTGATCGATTGATTGGTGAGGCCCACCGTCACCGTCCAGCCCGGGACCAGCGCGGCGCGCAGACTGGCCCGAAGGCCGGCGCGCTCGGAACCGTTGACGCGCTTGAGGCCAAGAGCGCGGTTGGCGATGTAGCCGTCCTGGTTCTCGCGGTAAATCACGGCGCGCAGGGCGACGCGGCCGTGAACGATCGGCACGTTGGCCATCGCTTCCAGCTCGTCGCCATATCCGCCCCCCTCGGTTAGGCTCGCGCCGGCCAAGGCGCTGGCCTGGTACCGATCGAGGTCGGGCTTGCGTGTGGCGATCCGCATGACCCCGCCCAGTGAGCCGCCGCCGTAGAGCGTGCCCTGCGGGCCGCGCATGATCTCCACCCGTTCGACGTCGGCCAGCCGCAAGTCGGGGTCTGGGGCGCTGTAGGTGATCGGCACGTCGTCGAGATAGAGCGCCACCATCGACTGGGTCTGGCCGGTGAAGGCGCCGTCCGACAGGCCGCGCAGCAGCACCTTGTCGCGCCCCGGGCCCAGGTTGGTCACCGTCATGCCGGCCACTTGGCCGGCCAGCTCATAAAGGCTGCTGACCGACTCGCTTTCAAGCGTTCCGCCGGAGACCACCGAGATGGCGTAGGGCGTGCGGCCTGGTAGGTTGGGATAGCGTTGGGCGGTCACCACCACTTCGCCGAGCCCTAGCGGCGTGACCGCCGAATCCGAAGTCGAGGGCGCGGTCGCGGGGCGGGCGCGGGACGCCAGACGGTGGATGATCACCGTGCGCGGGTCGGGCTGGCGATAACCGCACCCGCTGCCCGCCAGGATGCGATCCAGGGCGCTGGAGACCGACAGGCGGCCGGAAAGGGCCGGAGCCTGACCCTGGCAAGCCTCCAGGTCGCCGCCCAGGGAAAGCTCCGACTGCAGAGCCAAATCGATCAGCGCGGCGTGGACCGGCTTGGCGGCGATCTGCAGCCGCACGACGGGCGAGAGCCGGCCGGCGAAAAGGCGCGGCGCGCCCTGAACGGGCAGGGCGTAGCCCAGCCCCGCGAGGCTGGCCCCGAAGACGGCGGCCCAGACCCGGCCGCCGGCGCGCTCGATCTTGCCCGCCACGGTCAGCGGCGCGCCGTCTTGGCCTTGAGGACCACCTCGCGCGGCTTCGTCTCGGCGACGACCGGGGCGAACAATTCCAGACGCCGGACCATGGCGGCCTCCTCGTCGACCAGCAGGACGCCGGAGACTGTCACCGAGGCGGCGCTGGGATCAACGCGGATTGGCGTCGTGACGTAGCGGTTGAGGTCGGCGACCACCTCGATCAGCGGCGTGCGGTCGTAGATCAGCTTGCCGGACTTCCAGGCGAAGGCGGCGTCGGGGTCGGTGTCGCGCACCTTCGTGGTCGCGCCAGGGACGTGGATCAACTGCTGGCCCTTGGCGAGCCGCACCGTGCCCTCCTGTCCGCCCGAGACCGCGACCAGGCCGCGACGCACGGTGACCGCCAGGCGGTCGGCATGGCTGAGAATGCTGAACTCCGTGCCGAGCACCCGCACTTCGCGCTCGCCCACGCCGACCACGAACGGCCGGTTCTCGAGATGGGCGACGTCGAAGCTGGCCTGGCCGTCGACCAAGGTCACGTCGCGCTGTCTACGGCTCAGATGGACACGCAGGGTGGTGCCGCTTCCGAGGGTCAGGCGCGAGCCGTCGGCCAGCGCGACCTCGCGGGTCTCGCCGCGCCGCGTCGAATAGTCGGTGAAGGTCGGACGGGTCAGCTGCGGCGCAACGGCCAGGGCGACGACCGCGGCGGCCGCCGCCACGCTAAAGCCGGCCAGCAGGCCCCGGCGTGTGCCGGCCTGCAGGCGGCTGCGCAGCGGAACCACATTGGCGGCGAGCCGCGCCTCGGCCGTGGGCGCGGTCTCGACATCGTTGGCGGGGACGTCATCGAGCTCGATCCACATCGCCTCGACCCGGTCATAGGCGGCCGCGTGGGCGGGATCGGCCTCCAGCCAGGCCTGGAACGTCGTCCAGTCCTCCAGGGCGGGCTGGCCCTGCAGCTTGGCGAACCAGTCGATGGCCGCCTGCTGGATCGGATCGTGGGGGACGGACTCGGTCATCGACGGTTTGCGCTTCCTTTGCGCCAGGCCTGGAGCGTGGGCTGCCACAATGACGCCACGCGATCGGAAGGTCCTCCCCATATCTTGGTCCGGTGAGGCATATCGGTCACGGTCATGGGCCCACCCGCTTGAGCAAGTGGCCCAGGGCCAAGCTGACGTGCTTCTCGACCGCGCTGCGCGAAATGCCCATCCGCTCGGCGGTCTCGGCGTGGGTCAGGCCCTCGAACTTGTGCAGGCGGAAGACGCGCTGGGTGACCGGCGACAGCGTTTCCAGCGCCTTCGACAGCTTTTCCAGCCGCTGGCGGGCGATCACGGCGCTTTCGGCGTCCGGGGTGTCGGCCACGTCGAGCGCGCCGACGGTGGCGTGGTGGGTCCGCCGCCATTCGGTCTCGCGGGCGCCCGAGCGCTTGGCCCGGCGCAGGCGATCCAACATCAGGTTCGAGGCCAGGCGATAGAGATAGGCCGGTGGATTCTCGATCGTCTCGCCGGCAGCGCCCTGGACCTTGAGATAGAGTTCCTGGACCAGATCCTCGACGTCCGCCCCGCCGCCCAGCCGCGCCAGGAAGAACCGCCGCATGTCCTCGCGACGTTCCAGATAGGCGGCCGCGAGCGCCGAAAGGTGAGAGGCGGCGTCCATCGTCATGGGCGCGCGCTCGGACGTAGGGCGAGGATCTGAATGTCGGCGTTGCTGGTCATGGCCAGGACGTTCGGCCCGCTGAAGGAGTCGGTGAAGGCTCAAGAGACATGGCTCGGCGCCAAGGCGAAGGCAACCACTCAAGGTTTGGTCGGGTCTGACGATCATCCACGGAAAAATCGGTGAGGGGGCCCAACACACGCGGCGTCATTGGCTCGAACGCGCAGGGGCGTCTGGAGCCAAGTCGGGACGATGCGGATTTTTTGCGATTTCGACGGCACCATCGCCAAGGTCGACACCACCGATCTCGTGCTGACCCGCCTGGCCGACCCGGCCTGGGAAGACCTCGAGGCGCGGTGGACACGGGGCGAGATCACGGCCGCCGCGTGCATGCGCGGCCAGATCGCCCTGATCGGCGGCGACGAGGCGGCGCTGGACGCGGTGCTGGACAGCGTCGAACTGGCCGACGGTTTTGCCGAGTTCGTCGCCTGGTGCCAGGCCAACGCCGTCCCGCTGACCGTGGTCAGCGACGGGGTCGACCGTTTCATCGCCCGGATCCTGGGTCGCCATGGCCTGGATCATCTGCCGGTGGTGGCCAATCGCCTGGCCGGGGCGGCGCTGGCGCGGTCGCTGGAGCAGCCCTGGTCGCGCGCCGGCTGCGCGGCCGGTTCCGGCGTCTGCAAGTGCCAGGTCGCCGCCGCCGAGGCGCCGAGCGACGACTTCATGGTCTTCATTGGCGACGGGCGTTCGGACTTCTGCGTCTCGGGCCGCGCCGACCTGCTGTTCGCCCGCGACAAGCTGGCCGCCTACGCCCGCTCGCGCGCCATGCCGCACCACGAGTTCTCGGACTTCCACACCATCACCACGACGCTCGCCGCGGCCCATGGCCGCCTGATCCGTCGCGCCGCCATCTGACCGGAGCCTTCCCAGAATGTATGACGCCGAACACCCCATTCTCGATGAAGCGGCCCTGCGCGAGCTCGAGGCCCAGTACTGCTCCTATGGCGACACCGTCCACTACCTGCCCGATCCCAAGTTCTTCGACGGTTGCGAGGGCTCGTTCATGCACGATGCCCAGGGCCGCCAGTTCCTGGACCTGCAGATGTGGTACTCGGCCGTCAATTTCGGCTACCGCAACCCGCGCCTGAACGCCGTCGCCCACCGCCAGCTCGACACCCTGCCGCAGGTGGCCAGCCAGTACCTGCACCGCGAGAAGGTCGAGTTGGCGGCGCTGATCGCCCAGGACGCCGAGAGGAAGTTCGGCCGCAAGGGCCGGGTCCACTTCAACGTCGGCGGCGCCCAGGCGGTCGAGGACTCGCTGAAGCTGGTGCGCAACGCATCAAACGGCAAGCAGCTGATGTTCGCCTTCGAGGGCGGCTATCACGGCCGCACCCTGGGCGCTTCGGCGATCACGTCGTCGTACCGCTATCGCCGGCGCTTCGGCCACTTTAGCGACCGCGCCCAGTTCATTGAATTCCCGTACCATTTCCGCGGCCCCAAGGGCATGAGCAAGGAAGAGTACGGCGCGGCCTGCGTGGCCAGGTTCGCCCGCCTGTTCGAGACCGAATACAACGGCGTGCTCGACACCAAGACCGGCCAGGCCGAATACGCCGCCTTCTATGTCGAACCCATCCAGGGCACCGGCGGCTATGTGATCCCGCCGCCCAACTTCTTCATCGAGCTGAAGAAGGTCCTCGACCAGCACGGAATCCTGCTGGTGGTCGACGAGATCCAGATGGGCATGTACCGGACCGGAAAACTGTGGTCGATCGAACACTTCGGCGTGCAACCTGATGTGCTGGTGTTCGGCAAGGCCCTGACCAACGGCCTCAACCCGCTGTCGGGCGTCTGGGCCCGCGAGGAGCTGATCAACCCGGAGATCTTCCCGCCCGGCTCGACCCACTCGACCTTCAATTCCAACCCGATGGGCACGGCCGTGGCGCTGGAGACCCTGCGGATGACCGCCGAGGTCGATTACGGCGCCCAGGTCATGGAAAAGGGCGCCTACTTCCTGGAGGGCCTGAAGGATCTGCAGACGCGCTGGCCGCAGATCGGCGACGTCGACGGCCTGGGCCTGGCCCTGCGCGCCGAGATCTGCGAGGCCGACGGCTTCACCCCCAACAAGGCCCTGCTCAACCGCATGGAAGCCGAGGGGATGAAGGGCGACATCGAGATCGACGGCAAGCGCTACGGCCTGATCCTCGACGTCGGCGGCTACTACAAGAACGTCATCACCCTGGCTCCCTCGCTGGAGATCAGCAGGGACGAGATCGACCTGGCCCTGAAGCTCCTGGACGCCGTCCTGCGCCGCTGCGTCGACTGATCTGGTCTATGCGCCCGGTTTTCCTCAACCTCGACAACGCCTTGGACTCGCAACCGGTGTTGCGCGACCAGGGCGGATTGACGGTCGAGGCCCAGGATCTCGGACCGGCCCTTCGCCTGTGGAGCCGGCCGCCGGCCCTGGCCTCGTTGGCCGCCCGGCTGCGCGATGCGGCGCCGGCGGGGGCGGGGCCTGACCTGGTGTTCGCCGGCTCGGGCGATTTCCACCACGTCTCGCCGCTTCTGATCGAACGTGCGATCGCAGCCTCCGACGCCGGGCCGGTGACGGTCGTGCACTTCGACAACCATCCCGACTGGGTGCGGTTCGAGAACGGCCTGCACTGCGGGTCGTGGGTCGGTCGCGCCGCCCGCCTGCCGGGCGTGGCCAAGGTGATCACGGTCGGCGTTTGCAGCGGCGACATCGATCGCCCGGAGACCAAGCAGGCGGACCTGCGCCTGGTCGCCGAGGGCAGGGTCGAGCTCTATCCCTATCGCGCGCCGGACGGCGGACCGATCCTGCGGATCGGCGACCGTAGTTGGCCGTCGATGGTGGCGATGGGCCAGGACGGGTTTCTCAACCTGCTGGCCTCGCGCATCGAAACCGACGCCGTCTACGTCACGATCGACAAGGACGTGCTCTGCGACGACGACGCCGTCACCAACTGGGACCAGGGTCGATTGCGCCTGGACGGACTCGAGCGCCTGGTCCGAGCGGTGGCGGAACGGGCGCGGTTGATCGGGGCCGACGTGGTCGGCGACTGGTCGCCGCCGCGCTACGGACCGGACCTGCTTTCGAACCTGCTGAAACGCGGCGAAGCCTTCCTCGACCAACCGCGCGGCGGCGCGCCGGGCGATCTGTCGCGGATCAACGAGGCGACCAACCTGCGCCTGTTGTCGCTGTTTTCGGAGGTCGCGCGGTGAGCCCGGCCCTGACCTCCACTGGCCTGGGCTTGCTGGCCTTTTGCATCGTCACCGAGATCGGCCGCGAGCTGTGCTTCAAGGCTGCTTCCGACGGCGCCGACGGCAAGCCCGCCTATCTGGCCGCCCTGGCGATCCAGCCGCTGCTGTGGGCCGGGATCGTCTTCTGGTTCGTCGAGATGGTCGCCTGGGTGGTGGTGCTGGAGACCACGCCGCTGGGCCTGGCTTTTCCGATCATGACCCTGACCTACGCCGGCGTGCCCCTGGCCGGCACGCTGATCCTCAAGGAGCGCCTCACTCCTGTCCAGATCGCGGGCACGGCCCTGGTCGCCGCCGGCGTCACCTGCGTGGGGCTGTCGGGCCTGTGACCTCTTCGAACCCAGGAGCGAGCGCGATGACGCCGCGAGATTTCCGTCTTCCGAAGCGCGCGAAGGGGCTGATGGCCTGGACGGGGTGGGACTTGATCCCGGTCGCCGCCGCCTTGGCGCACCTGGCCTTTGTGGTCTGGATCGTGGTCGGCTCGGCCAATCGGCCCTGGTGGGGCCAACTGCTGTGCGGCTTCGGTTACGCCCTGGCGATCAGCTGGAACGTCAACGGCGTGTCTCACAACTTCCTGCACACGCCATACTTCCGATCCAAGGCCCTGAACCGCGCCTTCTCGCTGCTGGAGTCGGTGGCCATCGGCTTTTCCCAGACCTTCTACACCTGGGTCCATCTGCGCCATCATGAGGGCAACAGCGATCGACCCGGCCCGGACGGCGAGACCCGCGACTGGCTGTCGATCTATCGCCACGGCAAGGAAGGTCAGCCCGAGAGCGTCTGGTCCTACGTGTTCCTGGGCTTCTTCCGCGACAGCGGCGGCTCGGTCTACCAGGCGCTGAAGGCGCGTGGCCGCGACGCCGACGCCCGCTGGGGCCGCATCGAGCTCGCCGCCGTGGCGGTGTTCGCGATCGGCATGGCCGTGATCGACTGGCGCGCGGTGCTGTTCCTGCTGCCGTTCTATTATCTGGGCGAATGCCTCTCGCAGCTGAACGGCTATTACGAGCACTTCAACGGCGATCCGGAGACCCCGATCGCCTGGGGCGTCTCCAGCTACGACCCGGTCTACAATCTCACCTGGTTCAACAACGGCCACCACGCCGAACACCACTACCGACCAGCCGTCCACTGGACCCGGCTCCCGGCCCTGCGTCGCGCCCTGGTCGAGCAGCAGGCGGCCCACGGCGTTCACGTGATCGGCCCGGCCCACGCTCTGGGCTTTCTGGCCCGCGCCAATCGCCGGCCGCGCGACGCGGAACGGGCGGTGCGGCCATGAGCGTCCAGCCCCTGCGCCTGGCGGGCTGCTCGGGCCACGGCGTTCTGCTGGTCCATGGCCTGACCGGCGCGCCGGCCGAAATGAAGCCGCTGGCCAAGCGCCTGGCGCGGCGGGGCTTCGAGGTCCACGCGCCGCTGCTGGCCGGCCATGGGGCCGATGAGGCCACCCTGCTGCGCACCACCTGGCGTGACTGGCTTGACGGCTTGGTCGAGGCCTATGACCGGTTCGCGGCAGAGGTCGACACCGTGTCGGTGGCCGGCATTTGCGTGGGCGGCGCCCTGGGGCTGATGTTGGCGGCCGAACGGCCCAGCGTCCGCGCCGCGGCGGTCTATTCGATGACCTTCGAATACGATGGCTGGAACATGCCGCGGTTCGCCGTGGCCGCGCCGGTGATCCAGCTGGTCGCCAACCTGCCCGGCGTGCGCCGTCTGGCCTGGGCCGAGACCCATCCGTTCGGCCTCAAGGACGAGCGCTTGCGCGGCCTGGCCGAGCGGGCGCCGGGCGGACTGATCGAGGGCGCCATCGACCGCCTGCCGCTGGGCGCCCTCTACCAGATGTACCGCATGAACCGGCGGCTGGAGCGCATCGGCAAGACCATCCAGACGCCGACCCTGATCCTGCACGCCAGCGACGACGACATGAGCCATCCGCGCAACGCCTATCGCCTGGAGACGGCGCTGGGCGGGCCCACGCGGCTGCACCTGCTCGACGACAGCTATCACATGATCCACGTCGACCAGGAGCGCGACCGGGTGGCGGCGCTGACGGCGGCCTTCTTCGGCGAGGACGCCCCGTACGCCGTCGAGAGTCTCGAGATGAGGTCCCATGTTTGAGGCCTGGGTCCTGACCACGCTGGACGACCTGCCGCGGGGCGAGTGGGACGCGTTGTTCGGCGGCGCCCTCGAAGGCTTCGACTACCTGCGCGCCATCGAGGCCGCGGGCTTGGCCGGCTTTGATTGGCGCTATGTCCTGGTCCATCGCGACGGCCGGCTGGTCGGCGCGGCGCCGGCCTTCATCACCGACTATCGCCTGGAGACGACATTCGAAGGGCAGGGGCGCCGGATCGCCGAGCGGGTCAGAAGCTTGGCCCCGGGCCTGATGACGCCCAAGCTGGCCTGCCTGGGCTCGCCCTGCACCGAGACCGCCACGGTCGGCTTCGCGCCCGACTTGCCGCAGCCGGATCGCGCCGCCGTTCTCACCGCCCTGATCCGCGCCTTCGAGGACGACGCCGCGCGATCCGGCTGCGTCCTGACCGGTGTGAAGGACGCCGACCACGCCCAGGCCGAGCTGTGGTCGCGGGCCACCGCCGCCGCCGGCTACAGCCCCGTGCCCGGCCAGCCGATCGCCGACCTGCCCATCGATTTCTCCGACCTTGAGGTCTATCTCGCCGGCCTCTCCAGTGGCGCGCGGCGCGACATGCGGCGCAAGCTGAGGTCGCGGTCCGGCGTGCGGGTGGAGTTGCGGTCTTCGCTCGGCGCCGATTTGCCCCGAGCCATGGCGCTCTACCACCAGACCCTGGCTCGAGCCTCGGCTCAGCTGGAGACCTTGACCCCGGCCTTCTTCACCGAGGTGGCGTCGCGCATGCCCGGCCGGGCGGTCTTCGTGCTGTACTACGCCGGCGACGACCTGCTGGCCTTCAACCTGCTGCTGGAGGACGGCGAGGTCCTGCTCGACAAGTTCTTCTGCATGGAGGCCGAGCGCGGCCGGGCCCACAACCTCTATTTCCTGAGTTGGTTCTTCAACCTCGAGCGCTGCCTGGCGCGGGGCCTCAAGCGCTATCGCAGCGGCCAGGCCAATCTCGGAGACAAGGTGCGGCTGGGCAGCCGGCTGACCCCGGCGACGATGTATTTTCGCCATCGCAACGGCTTGCTGAACGGCGCCCTGCGCGCCCTGGCGCCGCTGGTCATGGGCGATCCGCTGGAAGGGCTGGCCGCATGACCGCCATCGCCCCCGCGCCCCGCCGCCGCCTCGCGCCCATGGTGTTGTTCGCCATCCTGCCACTGCTGACCCTGGGCTACCAGATCGCGGCCAAAGCCTCGGCTGGCCATCTGGCGGGGATTCGTTTCGACGGCGACTGGCTGCTGAACGCCATCCGCATGCCGACGGTCCAGATCGTGCTGGTTTGCGAGGTCGCCAGTTTCGTCGCCTGGATGACGGTGCTGGCCGAGATGCCGCTCAGCGCCGCCTTCCCGTTGTCGGCGGTCAGCTATGTGCTGATCATCGCCGCCAGCGCGCTGGTGTTTCACGAGCCCGTGGGCCTGCTGCAGGTCGTGGGCAGTTTGGCCATCCTGGTCGGCGTCTGGCTGATCGGACGGGGCGGGCACGAGACGCCTCCAGGACCGGTCGCATGACCGGCCTCGCGCTCAAGACCCTGCTGTTCGACTGGCGCCGGTTTGCGCCTGCCGCCGTGGCCGTCGGCTTCTCGGGCCTGCTGGTCCTGCTGCAGGCGGGCCTGATCCTGGGCGTGTTCTCCCTGGCCAGCGTTTATGTGACCAAATCCTCGGCCGATCTGTGGGTCGGGTTTCCGGGCGTGCAGAGCATCGACCTGGGCCGGCCGATCGACGGGGCGACCGAGCTCTTCCTGCGCGCCGACCCGCGCATCGCCCAGGTCGAGCCCTTCTATTGGGGCTCGGGCGAATGGCGCACCAGTCGTCACGGCATGGTCAATGTCTATATCGTCGGCCTGGACCCGAGGCCTGGCGCGATGGTGTTGTCCGACGTTCTGCCGACCGACCTGCGCGTCGTCCTGGGCGAGCCGGACGCGGTGCTGGTCGACCGCGCCGACCTCGCGAAACTGGAGACCGGCGTCGGCGGTCTGGCCGAGATCAACGGTCGGCGGGTGAGGATCGTTGGGGTGACCGAGGGCCTGCGCGCTCTGGGCGGCGTCAACGTCATCGCCTCAGCCGCCACGGCCCGGCGCCTCGATCCCGCGATCGGCGTCGGGGAGGGCGCGGCCTACTTCACCGCCCGGCTGAACGATCCATCGCAGGCCCGCGCCGTCGCCGCCGGCCTGCGCGAGGTGGGGCGCCGGCGCGGCTTCGAGCCGATGACCAGCCAGACCTTCGCCGACCGCAGCGTCCGCTACTGGCTGGCTGAGTCCGGGGCCGGGGTGGCCTTCGTGTTCGGCAGCGCCGTGGCGATCCTGGTGGCGGTGATCGTCACAAGCCAGACCCTGGCGGCGGCGGTCGCGGCCTCGCTCAAGGACTACGCGGCCTTGCGCGCCCTGGGTTTCACCATCGGCGCCCTGCGCGCCATTGTCCTGGCCCAGACCGCCTGGATCGCGGCGGCCGGCGTGCTGCTTGCCGGCGCCTTGGCCGCCGTCCTGGCGATAGCGGCGCGGCTGGGCGACACGCCGCTGGTCTTGACCGCGCCGATGGTCGCCGCCGCGATCGGCCTGGTGGCGCTGGTCGCCTTCGGCTCGGGCCTGTGGGCGCTGCGCCGAGTCGCGCGGGCCGATCCGGCCGTGTTGCTTCTGTGAGGATTTTGACGATGCCCCGCCACGCGCCCAACGGCCGCGTCCTGATTCCGGTCCTGCTGGCGACCGGGGTGCTGCTGGCCGCCTGCCAGAAGGGCCCCGACGTCGCCGACGCCCAGAACCGTCCCGCGCCGGTCGCCGTGGCCCGAGGCGTAGTCGCCGTCGAGGGCGGTCTGATCCCGATCGCCGCGCCGCGCGACGGGCTGATCGCCCAGGTCAGTGTCGAGGAGGGCGCGCATGTCGAGCGCGGCGCGGTGATGGCTGAGCTCGACACCGACCGCAGCGCCTTGCTGGCGGCCCAGGCGGCGGCGGAGACCGCCCAGCAGGTGGCAGCCTGGCGAGGCGCTCAGGCGCGGTCCTCGGCGGCGGCGATCGAAGCCGCGCGCCTGATGCGATTGGCCTTGGCCGACGCCGCCACCCGGCGCGAAGCCGAACAGGCCAAGCAGGCGGCGGCGGTGGCGGCCGCCCAGACCGACGAGGCGGCTCGCGCCGTGGACGTAGCGCGAGCTCGCCAACGCCTGGCCGAGCTGGAACGGACCGTCCGCACGGTTCGAGCCCCGGCGTCGGGCCTGATCCTGCGCCGCACGGCGGCGGTGGGCGCGGCGGCGGTGGCTGCGTCAGGAACACCCCTGTTCATCCTGGCGCCCGACGGACCCCGGATCGTCCGCGCCGAACTGGACGAGGCCTTTGTCGACCGGGTCACGCCCGGCGCTGTCGCCTGGGTCACCGACGCCGCCGGCGGGGGGCGCGTGCTGAAGGCGCGGGTGCTTCGAATCTCGCCGTCCTTCGAGGCCGCGGCCCTGGACGACCAGCCCGGCGGCCGGGCCGATGGCCGGGTGCTGCGCCTGGTCCTGGCGTTCGACGAGCCCAACACCCTGCGGTTGGGTCAGCGCGTGTTGGCGAGGATCGGCGGATGATCAGGTTCGCGCTTGCCGCCGTCCTGGCCGTGACGCCCGCGACGACGTCGGCCGGGTCGCCGCGCGCCCCGACACCAGCGCCGGGCGCCGCGTCGCTCGCGGCGAACCCTTGGTCGCCGACCCTCGACGATCCCGTCCTGGCCGACCTGCTGGCCCACGCGGAGCTGGGTTCCTTGGACATCCGCATGGCCCTGGCGCGGCTGGAGAAGGCGCGGGCCGATGTCGATCTGGCCCGGGCCGGCGGCAGGCCGCGCCTGACGATCGGCGCCGAGGCCGCGATCGGCGGGGCCGACTTCTCGTCGAGCAGCGCCGGGGCCGGCGCGCCCGTGCTGGGCGGCTACGAGGTTGATCTTTTTCATCGCCTGAAGCACGGCCAGGAGGCGGCCAAGTCGGACGAGGCCGCCGCCCTGCAGGACGTCGCCGCCGCGCGCCAACTGGTGCTGGCCGAGGTGGCTCGGACCTATGTGGGCCTGCGGGCCGATCAGGAGCATCGCGCGGCCGCCCAACTCCGGGCGAGCCTGGCGGGACAAATCGAGGACCTGATCCGCCGCAAGACGGTGGAGGGCTCGGCCCGTGACGAGGAGCTGACGTCGGCGCGGACGGCCCAGACGCGGGCGCGCGCCGAGGTCCAGCGCGCCAAGCACGCCGTGGAGGCTGACCGGATGCGGCTGGGCTTGTTGCTGGGACAGGACAAGCTCATCGACGAGCCGGCCTATGCGGGCGACGAGATTCCGGCCACGCCATCGACGACCACGATCGCGTCCGAAGCCGTCCTGGCGCGTCCCGACATTCAGGCCGCGTTCGCCCGCCTGCAGGCCGCCGACGCCCGTCGGGCCGAGGCCGTCGCCGCGTCGCGTCCGAGATTCACGCTGACCGCCGGCGTCGGGTCCGGCGACACCGATCTGCTCTATCTGCTGGACGTGCGGGCGCTGGCCTGGGCGGTCGCCGGCGGGCTGACCCACGAACTGCTGGACGGGGGCGCCGCCAAGGCTCGCAAGCGCGGCGCCGAGGCCGAGGCGCAGCTGGCCGAACTGGCCTACCGAAAGACAGTTGGCGAGGCCTGGGGCCAAGCCCGGCTGAACCTGGCGGCCTTGCAGGACGCCGCCACCGCCGAAGCCGTGGCGAAGAGGTCCTGGACCCAGGCCGTCCGGGCCTTCGGAACCGGACAGATGCGGCACGATGACGGCGACATCGACGGACTGGCCCTGGCCGCCCTGGAGGCCGGGGCCGCCGACGCCGACGTGGCCCTGACCAACGCCCAGGCCGTCCGCGCCCAGGACTATGTCGACCTGCTGCTGGCTTTGGGCGGACATGCGACGTGACCATTTCCCTGCGCGCCGAGGCGGTGCGGAAGCACTACGGCGAGGGCGTTCTAAGGATCGACGCCCTGCATCCCGTCAGCCTGAGCCTGAGGCCCGGCGAGCTGGTGATGATCACCGGTCCGTCCGGCTCGGGGAAGTCGACCCTGCTGGCGATCCTGTCAGGCCTGCTGAGCCCCGACGCCGGTTCGGTCGAGGCCCTGGGCCGCGCCTTGGTCCCGATGAGCGCCGACCAGCGTGATCGCTTCCGGCTGGCTCATTCCGGCTTCATCTTCCAAGGCTTCCACCTGCTGCCCGCCCTGACCGCCAGCGAGCAGGTCGAGATCGTGCTGCGGCGGCTGGGCGCTTCGGCGCGGGAGGCGCGGTCGCGGGCCGTCCAGGCCCTGGCGGCGGTGGGGCTGGAGCGAAGGATGTCCAACCGTCCCGGTGAGCTGTCGGGCGGAGAGAAACAGCGCGTGGCCATCGCCCGGGCCCTGGCCAAGCGGCCGGCCCTGATCTTCGCGGACGAGCCGACCTCGGCCCTGGATTCCGACAACGGGCGGCAGATCGCGGCCCTGTTGCGGGCCGAGGCCCACGCCAGCGGCGCCACCGTGGTCTGTGTCACCCACGACGCCCGGCTGGCCGACCAAGCCGACCAGGTGCTGCGGATGGAGGACGGCCGGATGCTGGCGTAAGGCGCGTCAAATCGGTGAGGAGGCGCTCGCCGCGCGGCGTCATTGGACCAGACCCCACGGGAGCTTCGCGCCATGATCGACGCCCTTTTCGCGCATGCCTTTCTCACCGACGACGACGTCACCGACCTGATCTCGACCAAGGCGGGATTGGCCCGCGACTTGCTGCAGCGTCCGACGCGGATCTGCGATCTCCGCCTTTCGCTGGAGGCCTACGAGGCGGTGCTGGTCGAGATCGAGGATCACTTCCACATCGAGATCGACGACATGGTGGGCGCCGACTGCGATACGCTCGGAACCCTGATGGACCGCCTCAAGGCTCGCGTCGCCCGTCCCACGGTCCTGCCGCGGCGGGCGGCCTGATCAGCGTCCGACCCACGGTTAGGAATCGGTGAGGGGCATTTGCGGGCGTGGCGTCGTTGGGCCATGCGCATTGGATTTCTCTTCAACCATGACCAGGTCCATCAGGTGGCGCACAGCCTGCCGATCGCCCTGGCCCTGACCGGTGGCGACCGCGACCTGGAGATCGTCGTCGCCACCACCAGTCGGCGGCTGACCGCCGAGGTGATCCGCCTGGGCGGCGGCCTGATCGGCCACGGCGTCAGCCTGGTCGAGCTGGGCCTGACCCGGCGCTCGTCGAAGATCCTGGCCGCCACCGCCGAGGCGGTGCTGCCGGCCATCAAGCTGCTGGTCTACGGCGACAACCTCGAATTCTTTCGGTCGCTCGACATCCTGGTGGTGGCCGAGAAGACCTCGCTGATCCTCAAGACCCGCTACAGGCTCAAGGATCTGAAGATCGTCCACACCCGCCACGGGGCCGGCGACCGCGCCATCGGCTTCGACAAGGCCAGCGCCGGTTTCGACCACGTCCTGGTCTCCGGTCGCAAGATCCGCGACCGGCTGATCCACGAGACCGGCGTCGATCCGGCCAAGATCTCGATCGTCGGCTACCCCAAGTTCGATCTGCTGCCGGCGGGGGTTACGACCCACCCGCTGCTGGACGACGGCCGGCCGGTGACGCTGTACAACCCGCACGTCTCGCCGCACCTGTCGTCCTGGTACGAGGCCGGCCGCCAGGTGCTGGACTGGTTCGTCGAGCATGACGACCACCATCTGATCTTCGCCCCCCATGTGATGTTGTTCGAACGGCCGTTCGTGGCGACGATCGACAAGCTGCGGCTGGACCGCGCCGGGCGGATCGAGGAGCGCTATCTTCGCGCGCCCAACATCCATATCGACCTGGGCAGCCGGGCCTCGACCACCATGGTCTACACCCAGCGCGCCGACCTCTATCTGGGCGACGTCAGCAGCCAGATCTACGAGTTCCTGCGCAAGCCCAGGCCGTGCGTCTTCCTCAACAGCCACCACTTCGCCTGGACCGGCGACCCGAACTTCGGCCACTGGCGCGCCGGTCCGGTGATCGAGGACGCCGCCGACCTGGGCCCGGCCATCGACCGCTCCCGCCAGGAGCACGCGACCGTCTGGCGGCCGGTGCAGGAGGCCCTGTTCGACGAGCGTTTCGACCTCACCGGCGAGCCCTCGGCCCAGCGCGCGGCGCGCGCCGTGGCGCGGTTCGCGGGGCGGGCCTGGCCGGACCCGCCGGTGCGGCCGGTGGTCGACACGCCCGACCTGGCGTGGACCGGAACGGGGGCGTTCTGATGCGCATCCTTTACGTGATCAATTCCCTCGAAGGCGGCGGCGCGGCCTTGCCGGTTCCGGCTGTGGCCAAGGTGCTGGCCGACCAGGGCGCCAGGGTCGAGGTTCTGGCCCTGACGCGCCGGGATGGTCGGGCCCTGCCGCCGATGATCCGTCAGGGGCTGGATGTCCGCGTCCGGCCCGGCGGCGAGCGCGATCACGTCGACGCCCTGCGCTGGCTGGACCGGATCGTCGCCGAGGAGCAGCCCGACCTGCTGTGGACCTCGCTGACCCGCGCCACCCTGCTGGGCCAGATCGTCGGCCTGCGGCGTCGCGTGCCCGTCGTCAGCTGGCAGCACAACGCCTTCCTCAAGCCGGCCAACCGGCTGCTGCTGCGCGCGACCCGAAGACTGTCGGGCCTATGGATCGGCGACTCCTATAGCGTCACGGCCCTGACCGCCGCGCGTCTGAAGGTGAAGCCGGACCGCCTGGCCGCCTGGCCGCTGTTCGCCGCCGACGCGGCCGCGCCTCATGCCGCGCCCTGGCGGCCGGGCGAGACGCTGCGACTGGGAACGCTGGGGCGCCTGCACACGGCCAAGGGCTATGACGTGCTGATCAGGGCGCTGGCCCACATGCGGGCCAACGGCTTCATCCCGCCCGCGCCGTTCGAGATCGAGATCGCGGGGGAGGGCGCGCAGCGTGAGCGGCTGCAGGCCATGCTCCATCTGGCGGGCTTGGAGAACGTCAATCTCACCGGCTTCTGCGACACGCCACGCGAGTTTCTAGCCGGCCTGCACCTCTATCTGCAGCCGTCGCGCCGCGAGGGCCTGTGCGTGGCGGTGCATGAGGCGATGCAGGCTGGTCTTCCGGTCCTGGCCACCGCCGTGGGGGAGATGCCCTACAGCGTGGTGCACGGACTGACGGGACAGGTGGTTCCGCCCGACGATCCTGAGGCGCTGGCCAAGGCGCTGGAATGCCTGCTGCGGACGCCCGACAGGCTGGCGACGATGGGCCAGGTCGCGCGGTCGCGGGTGCTGGAGCGGTTCGGCCAGGCGCGTTTCGCCGCCACGGGCGCGGAGATCTTCGCCCGTCTGCCGGTGCGGCGGGCGGCCATGGTCCCGGCGGTCGCGAGCCCAGCCTCGTGAGTTTCGCCGTCTGGGCGCTTGGCAAGGCGTTGACGCCGCTGGTCCGGCGCGGCGCCCTGACGCTGATCACGCCGTCCGGCGAGCCCCTGGCGTTCGGCGACGGCGCGGGCGAGCCGATCGTCGCCCGCTTGACCGACAACGCCGCCGTCTGGGCGCTGCTGCTCGATCCCGACCTCAAGACCGGCGAGCTGTTCACCGACGGCCGGCTGGCGATGGAGCGGGGAACGATCTACGAGTTTCTCAGCCTGATCCTCGACAACGACGGCGAGGCGAACCCGTCGCCGATCGTCCAGGCGTTCGATCGCTGTCGCACGGCCACCCAGCTTTGGCGCCAGCGCAACGACCCGGGCCGCTCGCGCCGCAACGTGGCCCATCACTACGACCTGGGCGACGCCCTCTACGCCCTCTTCCTGGATCCGGACTGGCAATATTCCTGCGCCTATTTCGAACATCCCGGTCAGGGCCTGGCCGACGCCCAACGTGCCAAGAAGCGGCACATCGCCGCCAAGCTGCTGCTGGAGCCCCATCACCGCGTGCTGGACATCGGCTGCGGCTGGGGCGGACTGGCGCTGTACCTGGCGGGGGTGGCCGGTGTCGCCGAGGTGCTGGGTGTCACCCTCTCGGAGGAGCAGATCGCCCGCGCGCGGAGCCGGGCCCAGGCGGCCGGGCTGGCGGCCCGGACACGGTTCGCCCTGACCGACTATCGGGCGGTCGAGGGCCTGTTCGACCGGATCGTCTCTGTGGGCATGTTCGAGCATGTGGGGCTCGGGGCCTACGAGACCTTCTTCAAGACCTGCCGCGAGCGTTTGACCGACGACGGGGTGATGCTGCTGCACACGATCGGCTGTTCGGACGCGCCCAGCGTCACCAATCCGTGGATCACCCGCTACATCTTCCCCGGCGGCCACCTGCCGTCGCTGTCGGACATCCTCAAGGCGGTCGAGCGATCGGGCCTGGTGGTTTCCGACATCGAGGTGCTGCGGCTGCATTACGCGGAAACCCTCCGGGCCTGGCGCACGGCGTTCATGGCCCGTCGCGCCGAGGCGGTCGCGATGTTCGACGAGCGCTTCTGCCGGATGTGGGAATACTACCTGGCCATGTCGGAGACCGCCTTCCGTTACGAACAGGTCGTGGTGTTCCAACTGCAATTGGTCAGCCGGCAGGGGAGCGCGCCGTTGACACGCGACTATGTCGCCGCCGCCGAGGCCGATCTGCGGGCCCGGGAGAACGCCATCTCGATTGGCGATCGGTAGTCGCGCGGCCATCGCCCCAAGGGTCGCGACGGTCGGGGGGCGAGGCGGCCGAGGGCAAGCTGCTGGAGAACGGGGCCGAGGGAGGAACTCCGACTAGGCGATTTCTTCTCCCGGCAAATCGAGGCAGGTTGGCCGCATGAAACTGTTGCTGGTCGAGGACGACAAGGAAGCCGCGGCCTATCTGAAGCGGGCCTTGTCGGAGGCCGGTCATACGGTCGACTACGCCGCGACCGGCCGAGAGGGCCTGATGCTGGCGGCCGCCGAAACCTACGATGTCATCGTGCTGGACCGCATGCTGCCCCAGATCGACGGCCTGGCGATCCTGCGGACGATCCGCGCGTCCGGGGTCAAGACGCCGGTTCTGCTGCTGACCGCCCTGGGCGGCATCGACGATCGCGTGGAAGGTCTGGAGGCGGGCGGCGACGACTATCTGGTCAAGCCGTTCGCCTTCGCCGAGCTGCAGGCCCGGGTCAACGCCCTGGCCCGCCGTCCGCCGCCGCAGGAGGATCCAGCCACCCTGCAGGTGTCGGACCTGACGCTGAACCGGCTCAAGCGCACGGTCATCCGAGCCGGCGCCCGGGTCGAACTGCAGCCGCGGGAGTTCCAACTGCTGGAATATCTAATGCGCCACGCCGGCCGGGTCGTGACGCGCACCATGCTGCTGGAGAGCGTCTGGGATTTCCACTTCGATCCCAAGACGAACATCGTCGAGACCCACATGAGCCGGCTGCGGTCCAAGGTCGATCGCGGCCAGCGCCACGATCTGATCCATACGGTGCGCGGCGCGGGCTATTGCCTGCGCGAACCGGACTAGATGTTCCGCTCCACCAGCCTGCGCCTGGCGGCGCTCTATACCGCCGCCTTCGCTCTGTCGGTGGTGGCGCTGGGAGCGATCACCCTGCTGACGACGCGGAGCGCGCTGTCCGAGCAGTTCGACGCCCGCATCCAGTCCGAATCCGGGGCCCTGACCCAGGAGTTTTACAGCGAGGGTCTGGAGGGCGTCGTCCAGGCCGTCCGCGAGCGGGACCGCACGCCCGGTGCGCTGGACTATGGCCTGGTCGGCCCGGGCGCCAAGCCCCTGGCCGGCCGTCTGGCCGTCAGCGGGGCGAGGCCCGGCTGGTCGACAGTCCGCAGCGGGCGGCGTGACGGCGAGGTCGAGCCGATCCGGGTGCTCACCGCGGCGCTGCCCGGCGGCTATCGCCTGATGGTGGGCGATGACGAGGCGCGGATCGAGGCGCTGGACGGGGCGGTGCTGCGCGGCTTCGGCTGGGCGTTCGCGGGGGTGGTGATCCTGGGCGTGGCCGGCGGCTTTGCGCTGAGCCGCGACGTCCACCGGCGACTGGCGGCGATCTCGGGCACGGCCGAGGCGATCATCGACGGCGACCTGAGCCGCCGCGTGCCGGTGCGCGGATCGCAGGACGACCTGGATCGCCTGGCCGAGACCATCAACCGCATGCTCGACCGGATCACCGGCCTGATGGAGAGCCTGCGCCAGGTGTCCAATGACATCGCCCACGACCTGCGCACGCCCCTGACCCGGCTCCGCCAGCGCCTGGAGGCGGGCCTGGCCCGCGAAGGCGAGCGGGGCGAGGCGATCGAGGGCGCGCTAGACGACCTGGACACCATCCTCGACACCTTCGCGGCGCTGCTGCGCATCGCCCAGATCGAGGGCGGGGCCAGGCGGGCGGCGTTCCGCGCCACCGACCTGGCCCAACTGGCCGGCACGGTCGTCGACGCTTTCGCGCCGTCGGCCGAGGACGCGCGCCAAACCCTTCGGCTGGAGGGCGAACCGGACGTGGTCATCGACGGCGACCCGGAGCTGCTGACCCAGATGCTGGTCAATCTGGTCGAAAACGCCCTGCGTCACGCCGGGGAGGGCGCGGCGATCCGCGTCGGGGTCGCTCGCGGCGTGAGCGCGCCCGTGCTGTGGGTGACCGACGATGGGCCCGGCGTGCCGGCGGTCGAACGCGAGAAGCTGTTCGACCGCTTCTATCGGCTGGAACATAGTCGCTCCGCGCCGGGCAGCGGCCTGGGTCTGGCGCTTGTGGCCGCCGTGGCCAGGCTGCATGGCGCGGAGGTGCGGCTGCACGACGCCCGGCCGGGGCTGGAAGCGCGCGTCACCTTCCCCGCCTCGTGAGGCCGGCCGCGTCAGGTTGGGAATTCGCAATGTGCCCGTCATGAGGTCGTCAGCTCGCCACCGCTAAGTCGGATACGCTCAGGAGCCTTGCATGCCCGCCGTCCGCTTCGCCGTCGTCACACCCGCGTTCGTCGTCGTCGCCCTGGCGCTGGCCGGCTGCACCCCTTATGTCGCTGCCCCCGTTCACCTGGAGGCCTATCCCGTCGCGCTGGAAGCCCGCCGGCTGGACGAGAAGCCGGTCGGCGCGACCTGGACCGGCGGCGACCTGCTGGCGGCCGCTCTGGCGCGCAACGCCTCTGTCGCCGAGGCCGCGGCCAAGTATCGGACGGCCGTGGCGGCGGCCAAGACTTCGCGGGTCGCGCCCAGCATGACCCTGACGCTCACGGCCGAATACGCCAGGCGCGAGCCGAAACAGTGGCTGTACGGTGTGGGTTCCGACGTCCCGCTGGACATCGGCGCGCGCCGCGGCGAGCGGCTCAACGCCGCCGACCTTGCCGCCATGCAGGCGCTCTACGACTATGGCGAGGCGGTGTGGACCGTCCGCACCGCCCTGACGCGGGCCCGGGCCGATCGCCTGTCGGCCGACGCCGAGGCGGCCTTGGCCCGACGCCTCGAGGCTGTTCGCCAAGCTCGCGTGGATCGCCTGGACCGCCGGGTCGCGGCCGGCGAGGACGACCGCAGCCTGGCCTTGGCCGCCCGGAGCGATCTAGCCGTCGCCCACCGCCGCCTCGCCGAAGCCCGCGCTCGCCGCGTCCAGGCCGACGCCGCCCTGGCCCAGGCTCTGGGCGTGCCGGCCGCCGCCGTCGCCGAGCTGTCGCTGGCCCCCGTCGCGCCGCCGCCAGAAGGGCTGGACCTGATCCGGGCCCGCCGCGACGCCGCCCTGACCCGGCGTGACGTCCTCAGGGCCGTGGTCGGTTACGACCTGGCCGAAAGCGCCCTGCGGCTGGAGGTCGCCAAACAGTATCCGGAGATCCATGTCGGGCCGGGCTACACCTATGATCATGGCATCGCAAAGTTGCCCTTCAACCTGGGTCTTGTCCTGCCGCCGATGGACCTGAACCGCGCGGCGATCGCCCAGGCCGAGGCCAAGCGCGCCGAGGCGGGGCGCTCCCTGGAAGCGGTCCAGGCCGCCGCCCTGGGCGCGGTCGATCAGGGGTGGGCGGCTCTGGGCGCGGCGCGGATCACCGAGGCCTCGACCCGCGAGCGCGACCTGCCCGTCGCCCGGCGCCTGGCCGAGGACACCGCCCGCGGCGCCAGGGCCGGCGAGGCCGACCGTGTCGACGACCTGGGCGCCCAGGCGACCCTGATCGAGACCGAGTTGGCCGTGCTCGACGCGCGCCGCGCCGCCGCTACCGCCGGCGTCGATCTTGAGGACGCCCTGCGGGTCCCGTTCGATCCGGCCGAGACCGCCCTGCTGCAGAACGCGTCCCGCACGCTTGGAGGCCAACAATGAACAAGCTCGCGGTATTCGCCCTCATCGCCGGCGTGAGCTGGGCCGGTGTCGTCCAGGCGGCTGAGGTTCAGGTCGATGCGGCCACCCAGAAGCGGCTCGGCGTCACGACCGCGCCCCTGGCCGCCGCCCGGCGGCAGGCGGTGGCGACCGGCTTCGCCCGCGTGCTGGATCCGGTGCCGCTGGCCACGCTGGACGGCGATCTCGTCACCGCAGCTACGGCCGCCGCCGCCTCGCGCGCCGAGGCCGCTCGGACCAAGACCCTGGCCGCGGCCGACGCCACCGTCTCGCTGAAGGTCGCCCAGGCCGCTCAGGCCCAGGCCAGCGCCGACCTCGCCAAGCTGGTGCTGCTGCGCCGCCGCGTCGGTCTGGAATGGGGCCCGGCCTTCGCCAATGACGCCAGCCGCTCGCGGCTGATCGCCGAACTCGTCGCGGGACGGACTGTGCTTGTGCGGATCGATGCTCCGGCCGGAACCGGCGGGGCCCACGGCGCGCGGATGCAGCTGAGCGGCGGCGAAATGGTCGATGTCGCGATCCTCGGGGTCGCACGGACGGCCGACCCGCGCGTTCAGACCGGCGGACTGATCGGCGTCGTGCGAGGCCCGGTCGCCGCCCGCCTGGGCGTGGGCATGTCCGCGCCGGTCACGCTGTCCGGCGCAGCGGGCGGGGCAGGGGTGCTGGTTCCCCGTTCGGCCCTGATCCGCACGGCGGGCCAGACTTTCGCCTATGTTCGCAAGGACGCCACCCATTTCGAGCGGCGGGCGCTGGTCGCCCCGACCTCGCAGCCGGAGGGCCTGTTCTCGGCTAGCGGCTTCGCCCCTGGCGAACCGGTCGTGGTGTCCGGGGCCTCGGCCCTGCTGGCCGCCGAGACCGCGCCCAAGGCCGAGGACTAGGCGATGCTCAGCGCTATTGTCGGCTGGTCTCTGGCTCGGCCGCGCCTGGTCGCCGTCGCCGCCCTGCTGCTGTTCCTCTACGGCTGCATCGTCCTGGCCCATGCCAAGTTCGACGTCTTTCCAGAGTTTGTGCCGGCCCAGGCCGAGATCCAGACCGAGGCTCCGGGCCTGACCGCCGAACAGGTGGAGCAACTGGTCACCCGGGCCGTCGAGCAGGCGGTCAACGGCGCGTCGGGCGTAGCCACGGTGCGCTCGGAATCCATCCAGGGCATCTCGATCGTCAGCGTCACGTTTGCCGAAGGGGCCGAACCCTATCGCGCCCGCCAAGTGGTGGCCGAGGCGCTGGCCGAGGTGCAGGGCGCCCTGCCGGCCGGTGTGCTGCCGCCCAAGGTCGCGCCCCTGACCTCCTCGACCATGGACCTGCTGAAGATCGGCTTCACCTCCGATAAGCTGACCCCCATGCAGCTGCGCGACCTGGTGCAGTGGACCGTGCGGCCGCGCCTGCTGGCCGCTGCCGGCGTGGCCCGGGCCACGGTCTATGGCGGCGAAGTGCGGCGGTTCGAGGTGCGCGTCCGACCCGACGACCTGGCGGCGCGAGACCTGTCGCTGGCCGACATGGTGGCGGCGGTGAAGGCCTCCACCGGCGTCAGCGGCGGCGGCTTCATCGACACCCCCGAGCAGCGGATCCTGATCGACGCGCGCGGCCAGGCCATGAGCGCCACCGACATCGCGGCCGCTCCGATCCCTGGCGCCGCCAGCGGTGCGCCGATGCGGGTGGGGGACGTGGCCGACGTGGTCGACGCCCCGGCCCCCGATACCGGCGCGGCCCTGATCATGGGCAAGCCCGGCGTGCTGGTGAACCTGTCCAGCCAATACGGGGCCAACACTCTGGACGCCACTCACGCTGTCGAGGCCGCCCTGGCCGAGCTGAGGCCAGCGCTGGAGGCCCAAGGCGTGAAGGTGGACGCCGGCTTGCACCGTCCGGCCAATTTCATCGCCGCCGCCCTGAGCGGCATCGCCGAGGACCTGGTCATAGGCGCGGTGCTGATCGCCGTGGTGCTGCTGCTGTTCATGCGCGACCTGCGCACGGTGCTGGTGTCGTTCGTCTCGATCCCGCTGTCGCTGCTGACCGCGGTGATCGTGCTGGACGCCCTGGGCTGGACCCTCAACACCATGACCCTGGGCGGTCTTGCCGTGGCCTTGGGGGTGGTGGTCGACGACGCGGTCATCGACGTTGAGAATATCGTCCGCCGCCTGCGCTCGCGCGGCGACGCGCCCGCCGCGGCCACGGTGCTGGCCGCCTCGCTGGAGGTGCGCGCGCCGGTGATCTACGCCACCCTGGTCGTGGCCCTGGCGCTGACCCCGGTGCTGATGCTGGGCGGGCTGCAGGGGGCGTTCTTCTCGCCCCTGGCGGCCTCTTTCATCCTGGCAACCGTCGCCTCCCTGGCTGTGGCCATCGTCGTCACCCCGCCGCTCTGCCTGCTGATGCTGTCCAACACCCGCCTGCCGGACGAGCCGGGCGTGATCCTGCGGGCCAAGGCTTGGCACGAGGCCCTGCTGGTTCGCGCGGCTGGCCGTCCGGTGCTGGCCGTAATCGGCGCGATCCTGGCGACGATCGTCACCGTCGCCGGCCTGATGCTGTTCAATTCCGAGCTGCTGCCCAGCTTTCGCGAAGGTCACTTCGTGCTCGGCGTCGCCGGCCCGCCCGGCGCCTCGCTGCCGGTGATGCGCAAGTACGGCGAGGGCATCACCCACGACCTGCTGGCCATTGACGGGGTCCAGAGCGTCGAGCAGACGATCGGCCGCGCCTCGGGCGGGGAGGACACCTGGGGCACGGAACGCAGCGAATTTCACGTCGAGCTGAAGCCCAAGCTGCCCGGCAAGGACCAGGACCGCATCCAAGAGGAGATCCACAAGACGCTGGACGCCTATCCGGGCCTGGAGACCGAGGTGTTGACCTTCCTGGGCGACCGGATCGGGGAGTCCCTGTCGGGCGAGACCGCCGCCCTGGCCGTCGGTGTCTACGGCGCCGATCTGGACACCCTGGACGAGACCGCCGCCCAGATCGCCGCCGTCATGGAGAAGGTCCCTGGCGCGGTCGACGTGAAGATCCAGACCCCGCCCAGCACGCCGATGATCCGCGCCGATCTCGACCTGCCGGCCCTGGCCCGCTACGGCCTGGCGCCGGCCGAGGTGCTGGACGCGGTCCAGACGGCCTATCAGGGCTCGGTCGCCGCCCAGGTCTACCAGGAGAGCCGCGCCCTCGACATCGCGGTGACCACCACGCCGGACACCCGCCAGGATCCCGAGGCGGTGGGTGAACTGCTGATCCGCTCGACCAGCGGCCAGGTCGTGCCGCTCAAAGCGGTGGCCCACGTCTACCTGACTGACGGCCGCACCAGCGTTTCGCACGAGGGCGGGCGCCAGCGGCAGGTGATCACCACCAATCCGCCGCCCAAGGACGCCGCCAAGGTGACCAAGGCCGTACAGGCCGCCATCGCCAGCCAGGTTCGCCTGCCGCCGGGCGTCTACGTCGACTATGTCGGCACGGCCGCCGGGACGCAGGCCGCGCAGCGCCAGCTGCTGTTCAACGTCGCCATCGCCCTGATCGCCGTGGTGGCCGTACTGCTGATCACCTTCGGCGACGGTCGCGCGGTTGGCCTGATCCTGGCCTCCGCGCCGTTCGCTCTGGTCGGCGGCGTGGTCGCGGTGGCCCTGACCGGCGCCAGCCTGTCGCTGGGATCGCTGGTCGGTTTCGTGACCCTGTTCGGCGTCGCGGCCCGCAACGCCATCCTGTTGGTCTCGCATCTGGATCACCTGATCACGGTCGAGGGCCACGACTGGTCTCTGTCCACCCTGGCCCAGGCGACCCGCGAGCGGGTGACGCCGATCCTGATGACCGCCCTGGTCACGGCGCTGGGCGTCCTGCCGTTGGCCATCCAGACCGGCCAGGCCGGGCGCGAGATCCAGGGGCCGATGGCCATCGTCATCCTGGGCGGCCTGATCACCTCGACCATCGCGAGTCTCGTCGTGCTGCCGTCCCTGATCTGGCGCTACGGCCGCGCGCCGCGCTCGGTCGGCGCGGCGGAAGTCCCCTAGTTCACCCCTTGTCGTTCGGCTCGTCTCAGCAGGATTTCCCCATGAAGACCAAGTTCCTGGCCGCCTCCATCCTGGCCCTGACCGTCGTGACGGCTGCTCAAGCCCTGGCCGCCGCAGGGCCCGCGCCGATGAAGATCGTCGACCGCATCGCCGGTCCGGACGGCGGCTGGGACTACGCCAATTTTGACCCCGTCCATCGCCGCCTATACGTGGCGCACGGCGCGGCGGTCACCGCCATTGATGTCGACACAGGCAAGGTTACGCCGGCGCTGGTGGCCGCCCAGCGCGCACATAGCGCCTTGCCGCTGCCGGGCGGTGACGAACTGCTGGTCACCAACGGCGGCGCCAATACCGCCACTCTGGTCGACGCCATGACCGGCGTGGTCCGCGCCACGGTCGCGACCGGTCAGAATCCGGATGCGGCGCTGTTCGACCCCGCCAGCGGCCTGGCCTTCGTCATGAACGGCCGCAGCGGCGACATCACGCTGATCGACGCCAAGGCGGCCAAGGCGGTGGGGGGGATCCCGGTCGGCGGCAAGCTGGAGTTCGGTGCGACCGACGGCCAGGGCCGAGTGTTCGTCAATGTCGAGGACAAAGGCGAGATCGCCGTCATCGACACGGCCGCGCGCAAGGTCGTCGCCCACTGGGCCATGGTCGGCTGCGACGAGCCCAGCGGCCTGGCCTACGCCGCCGACGTCCGCCTGCTGATCGCCGCCTGCGCCAACGGCAAGGCCGAGGTCGTGTCGTCGGTCTCCGGCAAGATTGTGGCCAGCCTGCCAGTCGGCGAAGAGCCAGACGCGGTCTTCTACGACGCCCAGCGCCATCTGGCCTATGTGCCGAGCGGCGGGGCGGGGACTCTGTCGGTGATCGCCGTACACGGCCCGACCGACGTCGCGGTGATCGAGACGGTGGCGACCAAGCCTGGCGCCCGGACGGGAACGTTCGATCCGCAGACCGGCAAGGTCTATCTGCCGTCCGCCGACTACGATCCGCCGGCCCAGCCAGGTGGCCGGCGGAGCGCCAAGAGCGGGACGTTCTCGGTGCTCGTGCTGGGACGTTGATCCGTGCTGATGCAGGTCGTCGAGGCGCTGGGCGAACTGCGCTTGCAGTGGCCTGATACGCCAACTCAGTCTAATCGCAGGCCATGTGTCAACCGACGGCGCCGCCCACCGGGCCGGCTGTCCGTCGCATAAAGGTCGAAAGCAATGGCGCTGGGCAATATCGTGATGATCGTTCTGGGCCTGGCCGCCATGGCCCTGGGCTATTTCATGTTTTCTTCGCCCAAGGTTCGCAGGTGGACTCTAAGCTATGGCCGGGGGGCGATGTGGACGCGCCTGCTCGGGGAGCATCGCGCCGACTGGGCGGGCCGCTTCGTCTTCGCGCCGATCTGCTTGGTCTTCGGCCTTTTGATGGCCCTGATGGCGGCCTTCTCGGGACCTATTGGCTAGGGTGTGGGCGTCGGGGCTAACCACCCCCTAGGCGTCTTTATCTACTATCACCTGCCGCGTCCGCCGCAGTATAGCTACCTCGGCTTCCGCTTCGAACCTGCGGCCGACGCTGCGGCGCGCTCATGTCTCGTCGTCCGGCTGAAAGCCGTTCCATCCCTGACGATCTATCCGAAGAGGTGAAGTCGAGGCGAGGTTGGGTGCCGTGAGTTTGCTCGAGCTTCCCTTGATCGATGTCCGCAGACCAGCCTCTGCGGACGGTCGATTGGTCCGCTAGATGGCCACCATTGGCGCGAACTACCCGTGAGGCGGCGTGGCAAGCCGGTCTGCCGTCGCCTGAAGCGTCAACTGGCCAGTGGCGCTGTGGCCCAGCCTCAGCGCGCACCGCACGGCGCTCTGGAACGAGGCTCCCCAAGCTGAAGGGCGACGCTCGCTTAGGCGTCGAGCGTTGGACATCAGCCGGCGCCTAGGCGCTCCACCGGGGTCTTTTCGCTACTCGGTCGATCGCCTCAGCTACCGCGCCATACAGGTCGGGTGGAAGGTCATGCCCCATGCCCTCCAAGAGCATGAACTCCGCATCTGGGATCGAAGCGGCCGTATCCTCGCCGCAGGCCGGCGGAAAGAGCGGATCATCGCTCCCGTGGATGACGAGTGTTGGCGCGACCACGGTCCTGAGCCGTGCCCGACGGTCGCCGGCTACGGCGATCGCCGCGATTTGACGGGCGAAGCCATTGCGATCCTGGGCGCGACGGGCCTCCTCTATAATGAGACGACGCGTGGCGGCCTCGTCGAACGGGTAACGCCTGCCGGCGATGCGGCGCGCGAAGGCCAGGCTATGGGCTAGGTAGCCTGCTTCGTCCGAGACGGGATCGGGAGCGGGACTGGTCATCATCGCCATGGCGTCCGGCAAAGGTGGCGGAAGGGCCGGATTGCCGGTGCTCGACATGATGGAAGTCAGTGAGGCGACGCGTTCGCGATGCTCACACGCCATGACCTGCGCAATCATGCCGCCCATGGATCGACCAACGACATGGGCCCGATCAATGGAAAGGGCGTCAAGCAGCCCGACCGCATCCGCCGCCATGTCGCGGAGCGTATACGGGACCTCCGGCATTCGTTCGGCCTTGAGCGCGGCGGCCAACTCGCCAAAATCAGGCGGAGTACGGTTACTGATATGCGTCGAGCGGCCAGCGTCGCGATTGTCGAAGCGGATCACATGATAGCCGCGTGCCACAAAGTCGAGACAGAAGGGAACGGTCCATCGGACCATTTGCGTCCCCAGTCCGGCAATCAGCAGGATCGACTCATCGGAGGGGGGGCCGAACGTCTCGCACGCCAATTCGATACCGTTGGTCTCCACATGCGTCATCGTCGGCTCATTTAAAACTCCGCGGACTGCACTGCGGGTACGAAATTTATTTATCCGGATAAAATAAATGGTCAATATTGCCCGGATGAAAAGTGATTTCATTGGACGGCCGCGCCCTTGCGCTAATGGTCCCTCCGAGGCGACTGGAGCGCTCAAGTTCGGGCCGTGTCGCTGGAGGCTTAAGGTTCGGAGCCCGGAGGATATTCGTAAGCCAACTCGTGGCGCACTTGATCTCAGGCAGATGTACGATCGTCCAGGGGCTTCGCGGTTGCTGCCGTGCACCTGACGGATTTCAAGGCCAGGAGCGGCCCGAGAGTCTGACCATTGCGCTCCCCGACCTCCTCGCTCAAAGCTGGCGGCGTGAGAAAGCGGACGCATCGACGGGCTGGGAACCGTGGATGGCGGACGTCATTCTAAGGGTGGCCGAGTTCTGGAAAAAGCGCGTCAAGCGAAGCGCCCGGGGTCCAGAGCGCGGCCTGCCAGCCTCTTTCGCGCGCGGCCCGCACATTTCTTTCGCTGTCATCGATGAAGGCGATGGCCGAGCCGCGCAATCCCACGCGCCTCTCCACGGCTTCGTAGAATCCTTGGGACGGCTTTGAGACGCCCAGGCTCGCGGCGTAGTGCATGTCGTCGAAATGGTCTCGAAGACCCAGATCATTCCAGAGATAGGTCGCGCGTTCGTGCTCTTGAACCGTGGCCAAATGCAGCGTCACGCCCGTCGCGCGCAACGCCTTAAGCTGCGCCAATAGCCCAGTGTCTAGCTCGGAGTCACATTTGAACCAGTAGCGGATCAACTGTTCGCAACTGACCTGCGGGGCGATCTCCGCCAGGGCGATGGCCAACCTCTCACGAAGTGCGGCGCGGCCGTGGACGATGTCGTCCCAGTGGAGATGAAAAAAGCGCGACTGAAGCACGGCTGCGGGGATGCCGAGATCGCGTTCAATTTCCGCTGACCATCCTAGTGGATTGATCGGACGGACGATCACGCCATCAACATCCACCATCAATATCGCCGGTTTCATGAACAACCCTGATCCCGCATCACAGAACCAGCGTCACACTGGGAGCGAACGTCCGCAATGGTCTGCCTGACTCCGCAGCTGGGCGCTGAATGTCAGCTTCCTGGAGATGTGCCGGAGTCCGGTAATGGCGCGACCCGGCCGGATACACGGGTTTCTCGATCGGGAGCGGGGCGGGGGCCAGCGAAGCGGGAACCTTTTCCACTTCCCCCGACTATGTCAGGGCAGAGCTTGACTGCGGCCACGCCGATCAAGCGCAAAACGTCTGATCGGGAAGCGAGCCTTGGAGCAGAACAATCCCGGCGCAAACGCTGATTCCATGGGTGCAGTTGGCGAGCCTATGCGCGCGCCGTGGCTGAACGGCGCTCCTACTCCCGCCGACGCGCTCAGCCAGAGCCGCGCGCACCTGCAGGTGCTCACCTACGCCATGCCGCAGATGGTCTGGTCCACGCGGCCGGACGGTTTCCACGACTATTACAACGCCCGTTGGTACGAATTCACCGGCGTTCCGGAGGGCAGCACCGACGGCGAAGAGTGGAACGGGATGTTCCACCCGCAAGACCAGGATCGCGCCCGGACACGGTGGCGGCGTAGCCTGACGACCGGAGAGCCTTACGAAATCGAGTACCGGCTGCGCCACAAATCCGGTGAATACCGCTGGACGCTTGGGCGCGCGCTGCCGGTCTTCAACGACGAGGGCGCCATTTCGCGCTGGATCGGAACCTGCACCGACATTCACGACGCCAAGATGGCCGCCGAGCAGAACGAGCTGCTCAGCCGCGAACTGAGTCATCGCATCAAGAACATCTTCGCGGTGATCTCGGGGCTGATCGGCCTTTCGAGCCGTCATGACCCGTCGGTCCGAGGGTTCGCCAAGGAGCTTCAGGAACGGATCGCCGCGCTGGGCCGTGCACATGAGTTCGCGCGGCCCCATAGCGAGGCGTCGCGGCCGGCGCTGGGTGGCTCGACGCTGAAGGGTCTCCTGCTAGAAATCTTCAGCCCCTATCCGGCCTTCGATGCAGGGCGTATCGCGGTCGTCGGCGACGATGTCCCTGTCGATGATCGGGGCGCGACACCCATAGCGCTGGTGTTCCATGAACTGGCCACCAACGCGGCCAAGTACGGCGCGCTTACGACGTCTGACGGACGCGTGGACGTCGAGATCCTCCGGGCCAATGGGTCGGTTCGCATAACTTGGTGCGAGGCGGGTGGCCCCATTATCGACGGCGAGCCGACACGGACGGGTTTTGGCACGCGTCTGGCGGATATGAGCGTGGCCCAACAGCTCGGCGGTCTGATCCGTCGCGAGTGGAAGCCGAGCGGCCTGTGCGTGGAGATCGAAGTTCTGATCGACCGGCTGAGCCGCGATCTGTAGCTCAAGCGCCGCCTTGCATGAGCGTCAGGCCGCTCGGCGGCGAGAGCAGTGGTGCGCCGCTCTTGAACTGCAGCGCATAGGCCACCGCGGCCGCCACGACTTCTTCGCGGCACGGCTTGCTCAGCACGCCGATGGTGCCGGGCGGGCTGGCGTCCAGGGCCATGCGTGGGTTGGCGGTCACGAAGAGAACGGAAATCCCATGCTCTTGCGCCAGGCGCTCGGCAATCAGGGGGCCGGTCTGGCCGTCGCGCAGGTGGATATCGACCAAGGCCAGGTCGGGCTTGCTCGACCCGAGCGTCAGGGCCGTCTCAAGATCGGGGGCGATGCCCGCGCAACTGTAGCCAAGCTCCTCAAGCGCCGCTTCGAGGTCGGCGGCGACAAGGTATTCGTCTTCGACAATAAGGATACGGGCCCGTGGCATGCAGGGATTACGGTCAAGCGCCAAACCCGTTCCCGCGTGGTTGCGACTCTCAGAGACATTTGTCGAGTATGCGACATTATGATCACGACCTGGGCGGATGTTCGCCGGCGTTTGAATGTCCGGAACCCGGCGCTGTCCCAAGGTCGGCTACTGGCGCGGCCTCGCCACGACAGCCCATCGGGAGATGGACTGTCGTTCTCGGGGCATTGTCGCAGTTGTAGCGGCGGATCGAGCGGCTCGCCGCGCCGCCCTATTGTTTGGCGATCGCCGTGACCTCGCCCGATCCGTCATGAAGCTTTAGGTCAAAGGTCACCTTGTCGCCGACCGCCACGCCCTCCAGCAGGGCCGGCGCGGCCTTGAAGCCCATGGTCATGGCCGGCCAGCCGGCCTCGGGGATGGCGTCGTGGTCCAGGGTGATCGTGCCTGCAGCCTTGTCGATCGCCGTCACGACGCCGACGCCCTTGGCCATCTTGTCGGCGGGCGCCATGTCCATGCCGGCCATGTCGCCGCTCGCCGCCGGGGCGGGCGCGGCGGCTGGGGCCGGCGCGGCCGGAGCGGCGGGCGCTTCGGTCTTGCGGCCGCAGGCTGCCAGGCTTGTCGTCGCGAGCAGGGCGGCGAAGGTTAGGGACAGGGTCTTCATCAGCTAATCTCCTTAGGCTGAGGGGGAAGCAGAAAGGGACGTCCGGGTCCGTCGGCGGCGCAGCAACAGGTAGCCGGCCGGGACGACGAACATCGACAGCAGGGGCGCGGTGAGCATGCCGCCGATCATCGGGGCGGCGATGCGGCTCATCACTTCGGAGCCGGCGCCATGGCCCCAGAGGATGGGGGCCAGGCCCGCCAGGATCACCGCCACGGTCATGGCCTTGGGCCGCACGCGCAGCAGGGCGCCTTCGCGCACCGCCGCCACGATCTGGACGGATGTCGGGTCCGGCCCCAGGGCCTCCATGGCGTGCTTGAGGTAGATCAGCATCACCACCCCGAACTCCGCCGAGACCCCGGCCAGGGCGATGAAGCCGACCCCGGTGGCCACCGACTGGTGGAAGCCAGCTAGATAGAGCGTCCAGATGCCGCCGGTCAGAGCGAACGGCAGGGTGGCCATGATCAGCCCCGCCTCGTCGAAGCGGCGGAAGATCACGTAGAGCAGGACGAAGATGATCAGCAGGGTGGCCGGCACGACGATCTTCAGCCGGTCGGCGGCCCGCTGCAGATATTCGAACTGGCCGGAATAGGAGAGGCTGACGCCGGTCGACAGCCTGACCTTCTGACCGACGGCCTGGCGCAGATCGCCGACCACCGAGGCCAGATCGCGGCCCCGCACGTCGACATAGACCCAGGTCGTGGGCCGACCGTTCTCGCTCTTGAGCATCGGCGGCCCGTCGGCAATGCGGACGTCGGCGACCGTGCCCAGGGTGATCTGCTGGCCGCCCGGCGTCAGCACCGGCAGGGCCCGCAGGCCCTCAAGGCTGCCCCGAAGTTCGCGCGGATAGCGGACGCTGATCGGATAGCGGGCCAGACCCTCGACCGTCTGGCCGATGGTCTCGCCGCCGATCGCCCCGGAGACGATCGATTGGACGTCGTCGATGTTGAGGCCGAACCGGGCGGCGGCGGCCCGATCGATGGTGACGTCGACATAGCGCCCGCCGGTCAACCGCTCTGCCAGGGCCGAGCTGACGCCGGGAACGGTCTTGGCGACGCCCTCGACCTCGCGGGCGATGCGGTCCAGTTCGGCGAGGTTGGCGCCGGAGACCTTCACCCCGATCGGGCTCTTGATGCCGGTGGCCAGCATGTCGATGCGGTTGCGGATCGGCGGAACCCAGACATTGGTCAGGCCCGGGACCTTCACCCGTTCGTCCAGGTCAGCGACCAGCTTGTCGGGCGTCATGCCCGGTCGCCACTGATCGCGTGGCTTGAAGCGGATGGTGGTCTCGAACATTTCCAGCGGGGCCGGATCGGTGGCGCTCTCGGCGCGGCCGGCCTTGCCAAACACGCTGTCGACTTCCGGCACGGTCTTGATCATCCGATCGGTCTGTTGGAGCAGCGCTCCGGCCTTGGCCGCCGACAGTCCCGGCAGGGCCGAGGGCATGTAGAGCAGGTCGCCCTCGTCCATGTTGGGCATGAACTCTCCCCCCAGACGGGCCAACGGCCAGGCCGTGGTGGCGAAGGCCAGGGCCGCGATGACCAGGGTGGTCCTTGGCTTGCGCATCACCCAGTCCAGGCCAGGGCGATAGGCGGCGGTCAGGACGCGATTGATCGGGTTGGAGGCTTCATCCGGGATCTTGCCGCGGATCAGGTAGCCCATCAGCACCGGGATCAGCGTCACCGACAGGATGGCCGCCGCCGCCATGGCGTAGGTCTTGGTGAAGGCCAGCGGCCGGAAGAGCCGGCCCTCCTGGGCCTGCAGCGTGAAGACCGGGATGAACGACAGGGTGATGATCAGCAGGCTGAAGAACAGCGCCGGCCCGACCTCGGCGGCGGCCTCGGTGATCACCCGCCAGCGCGTCTCGCCGTCCAGGGTCTCGCCAGGGTGCTCGTGCGCCCAGCGCTCCAGGCGCTTGTGGGCGTTCTCGATCATCACCACGGCCGCGTCGACCATCGCCCCGATGGCGATGGCGATGCCGCCCAGCGACATGATGTTGGCGTCGACGCCCTGGCTTTTCATCACCAGGAAGGCGGCCAGCACCCCCAGCGGCAGGGAGATGATCGCCACCAGGGCCGAGCGCAGGTGGCCCAGGAACAGGGCGCAGACCAGGGCGACGACCAGAAACTCCTCGAGGAGCTTGCCGGTCAGGTTATGGACGGCGCGGTCGATCAGGGCCGAGCGGTCATAGGTGGTGACCACCTCGACGCCGGGCGGCAGGCTCTTCTTCAGCTCGGCCAGCTTGGTCTTCACCGCCGCGATGGTGGTGCGGGCGTTTTCACCCGAGCGCAGGATCACCACCCCGCCGGCCACCTCGCCTTGGCCGTTGAGTTCGGCGACGCCGCGCCGCATCTCCGGGCCGATCTGGATGGTGGCGACATCGCCCAGCCGCACCGGGACGCCGCCGGCGAAGGTCTTCAGCGGCACGGCCTGGAAGTCTTCCAGGGTCTTCAGATAGCCCGTGGCGCGGACCATGTATTCGGCCTCGCCCAGTTCGAGCACCGAGCCGCCGGTCTCGGCGTTGGCGCCCTTCAGGGCCGCGACCACCTGCTGGTGAGTGACGCCGTAGCTGGCCAGTTTCACCGGATCGAGCACGAGCTGGTACTGGCGCACCATGCCGCCGATCGCCGAGACCTCGGCCACGCCGGGCAGGGTCTTGAGCTCATAGCGCAGGAACCAGTCCTGCAGGGATCGCAGCTGGCTAAGATCGTGGCCGCCGGTCTTGTCGACCAGGGCGTATTCATAGACCCAGCCGACCCCGGTGGCATCGGGGCCCAGGGCCGGACGGGCGCTCTGCGGCAGGCGGGCCTGGACCTGGTTGAGATATTCCAGCACCCGCGAGCGGGCCCAGTACAGGTCAGTTTTGTCGTCGAAGATCACGTAGACGAAGCTGTCGCCGAAGAACGAATAGCCCCGTACGGTCTTGGCCCCGGGCACCGACAGCATGGTGGTGGCCAGCGGATAGGTGACTTGGTTCTCGACCAGTTGCGGGGCCTGGCCCGGATAGCTGGTGCGGATGATCACCTGGGTGTCGGAGAGGTCCGGCAGGGCGTCGATCGAGGTCAAGCGCACCGCCAGGCCGCCGGCGACGATCAAGGCCAGGGCCCCCAGCAGCACGAAGAAGCGATTGGCGACCGACCAGCGGATCAGGCCGGCGATCATCGGGCCGCTCCGGTCTTGGCGATCCGGCGCACGGTCGAGCCAGCGGGCGGCTGCTCGAAGGCGAAGCTGACCTGGTCGCCGGGCTTGAGGCCCTTGAGCAGCATCGGGTCGGCGCGGAAGGCCATGGTCATGGCGGGCCAGCCGATCGCCGGCACCGGGCCATGGGAGAGCGTGATGCTGCCTCCGGACACCTGCTCGACGCGGCCGACGGCTTCGGCCAAGGCGGGCTTGGCGGCAGGCGCCATGGCCGACATTGCCGGTCCTGTCGCGGGCAGCGGACGAACGTTCAGGCCCCCCAGGCTGGCTTCGGAGTCGATCAGGAACTGGCCGGAGGCGACGACCTTCTGGCCGGCGTTCAGGCCCGCCAGGATCTCGCTCTGGCCGCCGGCTTCGCGGCCGACCTTGACCTCGACGGCTTGGTAGCGGCCGTTTTCGCCCGCCAGCATGACGATCGCGCGCGGGCCGGTGCGGATCACCGCTTCTGAGGGCAGCAGCAGGGCGGGCCGGGCGTCGCTGTCGAAGCTGACGGTGGCGAACATGCCCGGCCGCAGCTTGCCGCCGGGATTGGGCAGCTCGATGCGGGCCTGCAAGGTGCGGCTGTCGCCCTGGGCCTGGGGCAGGATGGCCTGCACCGTGCCGCGGAGCGTCTCGCCGGGATAGGCGGCCAGGGCGACGCCGACCGACTGGCCTTGGCGCAACTGCCCGGCCTGGGCCTCGGGCACGGCCGCGGTGATCCAGACGCGGGACAGGCCATTGATCTCGGCGAGGCCCTGACCCGTCGCCACGGTCATGCCGGTGCGGACGTCGAGCTTGGTGATCACCCCGCCCAGCGGCGCGCTGACCGTGATGGTCGTGCGGGCCCGGCCATCGCGATCGACGGCGGCGATCACGCCCTCGGGCATGCCCAGCAGTCGCAGGCGCTGGCGGGCGGCGGCGATCAAGGCCGTGTCGTCGGTTCTCCTGACCGCCAGATATTCGGCCTGGGCGCCGCCCCAATCAGGGACCAGCAGGTCGGCCAGGGGCGCGCCGGCCCCGATCACGTCGCCCGGCGCGCGGCCGTAGACCTTCTGGACGAAGCCGCCGGCGCGCGCCTGGACCACGGCCACGTCGCGCTGGTTGAAGTCGACAACGCCGGTGGCGGTCAGGCCGCTGGCCAGCACGCCCTGGCGGGCCTCCACGGTGCGCACCCCGAGGTTCTGCGCGATGGCCGGATCGATGCGCACCCCCGCCGAGGAGCCGCTGGTGTCCGCCTCGCCGGCGTATTTGGGGACCAGCTGCATGTCCATGAACGGCGACTTGCCCGGCTTGTCGAAGCGTTGGGCCGGGACCATCGGGTCGTACCAGTAGAGGATCTTGCGGCCGTCGGCGGGGGCGTCCGACATCGCCGGCTTGGCGGTCAACCGGGCCAGGCCGTAGCCGCCAGCGCCGGCGACCACGACCAGCGCCGCGGCGCCGGCCAGGAGAAGCTTCATCGGGGGAGAGGCGCTCATTGGTCGTCGCTTCCGTAGGTCAGGGTCAGGCGGGCGGCGTCGATGGCGACGGCGGCCTCGCGGTCGAGGGTGGCGAGTTGGGCGTCGGAGAGGCCGGCGAAGGCGGCCAGCACGTCGGGCAGGGCGGCCGTGCCGGCGCCGTAGCCGGCGGTCTCCAGCTCGGCGCGCTGCTTGGCCAGCGGCAGCAGCGTGTCGCGGGCCCGCAGCCATTGTTCGTGGTGCATGACATGATCGGCCAGGTCGGCTTCGAGCTGGGCGGCCAGGGCGCGGCGGGTGTCCTCGCGCTGGGCGTCGGCCCGGCCGGCGCTGGCGGCGCGCGCGGCGATCATCGGGTTCTGGCGGCTCTTGCCCCACAGCGGCAGGCTGACGCTGACCCCGGCCGACACCATGTCGCCGAACATCGGGTCGCGGCGCTGATAGGCCACCTCCCAGCTCCAGTCGGGGCGCTTGTCGGCCTTGGCCAAGGCGACGTCGGCCTGGGCTTGGCGGGCGGCAGCTTCGCGGGCGAGTAAAGTGGGATTGCGGTCGATCGCGGCCCGCAAGGTCGCGGGCTCCAGATCAAGGTCGGGCGGCTGGCCGATCGCCTGCGGGTCGGGATCGCCGATCCATCGGGTAAGGGCCGCGCGCGCCCGGCCCAGTTCCGAGACCGCCTCGCTCCGGCGATCCTCCAAGGCGGCGCGCATCTGGGCGGCTTCGAGCGCCTGGGCCGGCCGCGAGCGTCCGGAGGCGACGCCGGACGGCGCGGCTTTCCACAGCGGATCTAGCTGAGCGACCACGCCGTCCAGGGCGGCGAGTTTGCGCTGGGCGTAGAGCAGTTCGATCCAGGCCAGGGCGGCGGCGACGCGGACCTGCCGGGCCTCGACGGCGCCCTCGGCTCCTGCGGCGACGATGTCGGCCTGGGCCCGCCCGATCCGCGCCCGGCGCTTGGCGGCGCTGGGCATGTCCTGGCTGTAGCCGACCCGGCCCATAGTCATTTCATCGGCCCCGAACCGGCCAGCCGGCGGTCCGGAGACAGGAAAGTTGTCCAGGCCCAGGGCCAGCTTGGGGTCGGGCAAGGCGCCGGCCGCCTTGGCCGAGGCCTTGGCGGCCTCGACCTGCAGGGCGGAGGCTCGCAACGCCGGGGCGTTGGCGGCGGCGGTGTCGAGGGCCTGGCCATAGGTCAGGGGCGCGGCCTGGGCCGCGCTGGCCAGCAACGCCGCGGCCAGGGTGATGGCGATACGCATCGGGGATCCGATCACGATGAGATTTGGAACTTGGCGGCTGGAGGCGAAGTCCTGGCGGGGAGGGCCCCGCCAGGCTTCCATCGACCGCGCCAGAGCCTGGCGCGGTCGATGAGCGCTTTAGCCGCCGTGGCCCGACTTGGACGCGGAGGCGCCCTTCATCATCGGGTAGTCGCAGTCCTTCATCGCCATGGCGGTCTTGGTCGCCGCCTCATCGACCTTGATGTTGCGGCGGAAGACGTCGTGCGGGTTGGATGACGGGAGCGAGGTCCGATAGGTGACCCCGGCGTCGGCCGACGGGGAGGCCAGGGCAGGCGAGCCCGCGATGGCGGAGAGCGCGGCCGCGGCGAAGGCGGCGGCGATGGTCTTGGAGATTTGCATATTGATACGTCCTGATAGGGTTCGGCAGACCGCGCGAAGGCGGCGCTCGGATCCCGGGCGTGACGACAGGCAGGCGCGCGGACGCGCGACCCCGGCGACACGGCGCAGGAAAGACCCGCGTCAGACGCGGGTCAGGATCAGGCGATCAGTTTGGGTGGTCGTTCGTCGCGCGGCGGCGCGCGGGTGCGCAGCGGATCGCTGAGGGCGGCCGTCAGACGCATGGGCGCGATGGCCGGGAGCTGGATGTCCGACGTGGGAAGCGCGGCGATCGTCGCGCACATCGCGGCGCAGATCTGGGCGCAGGACTTGCCGTCGTGCGGCGACTTCTGGTTCTCGTCGCAGCAAGGATCGTGGCTGGCCTTGGCGCCGTCCGCAGACTGGGCCATCGGCATGGCCATCGCCTCGGGGCCAGCCTTGGCGCACCCGACCTGCGCGGCCGCGGCGGTCACCGGGCTGATCAGTAGGGCCAGGATGGCCAGGAAGGCGAGCAGGTGCCGCATCGAGGCGAAACTTAGATCCGTAGGTCCAGCTTGTCGATCCCTAGAGGCATCTCCTCCCGCCCTCTACGCTCGCTGTGGAGCTGGATCCGCTGCGGGCCTCCCTGTACATCTCCCCCACGAGGGGCCGTCATCGGTTGCACCCCTCTGAATGTCCGGTTCCTGGAGGGATCCGAGAGTCTGCAAATGGCGCTATGCCGCCAGAGGAAAACTCAGTCGGGGGCCGCAGCGCCTTGACGCACCGTGTCGATGAAGGCGCGCAGGGCCGGGCTCATCTGTCGTTGCTGAGCAAAGCAAAGGTGATGGCCCGGGAATGGTTCGCACCAAGCCTCCAACATCGGGACCAGTCGGCCGTCGGCAATGGCCTGGCGAGCGGTGCGCTCGACCGAGAAGGCGACCCCTGCGCCGTCTATGGCAGCCTTCAGCGCCATGTCCTTGCTGTTGACAATCAGCGGCCCATCGACCTCGACTTCGAACCAGGCGCCGTTCTCGAAGAACTCCCAGCGATAGGGCTGGGTGCGGCCCGGCCAGCGCCAGCGGATGCAGTCGTGGCCTAGTAGGTCCCGCGGATGCACCGGTAGACCGCGTTCTGCGACATAGCTTGGTGCAGCGACGGGGACTTGCCGCACCGGCGGCTCCAGGGGCACGGCGATCATGTCGCGCTCGATTACCTCGCCTATGCGGATAGCGACATCGAAACCCGACGCGACCGTGTCCACCACCTCGTCATCGACGGTGATGTCCAGGACGACCTTGGGATAGGCGCGGCGGAATGCGGGCAGGATCGGCTGGACGTACAGGTCGGCGGCCGACCGGAAAACGTGGACCCGCACCGTCCCCGAAGGTTGCTCTTGATAGAGCCGGACTTGGCCGACGGCTTGGCTGAGTTCAGCGACAGCGGGGGCGACGCGGTGAAGTAGCGTCTCGCCCGCGTCGGTCAGAGAGACGCTACGGGTGGTGCGGTTCAGCAGGCGCACCCCAATCCGGTTCTCGAAGGCGCGCACGACTTGACTGAGCGCCGAGGGGGTGACGCCCAGGGTCTCGGCGGCGCGGGTAAAGCTGAGCGCCTGGCTCACGGCCACGAACGCACGCAGATGGGCGAAGTCGCCGCTGCTCAGCAGTGTGTCAGTGCTCAAGGTCATTGTTTAGCATGCCTTACAAGCTTACGCGGAATTAGCTCCATTCTGAAGTCGCAAAAGCAGGCGCACAAGACGCGCTTCACAAGGAGCATGCGATGTCGAAGCATTGGTTCATCACCGGGATTTCGCGCGGTCTGGGGTTGGCGCTGGCCCAGGCTGCGTTGGCGCGGGGCGACACCGTAGTCGGCACCGTCCGTTCGGGCGCGCCTCTCGTCGAGAAGGGGCTGGGCGAGCTGCATGTCCTGACACTGGACGTCACCGACGGCGTGGCCATCGAGCGCGTGGTCGCTGAGGCCTTCCACCGAGCGGAAGGGCGGTTGGACGTAGTGGTCAACAATGCCGGCTACGGCCTGCTGGGCGCGCTGGAAGACGCCAGCGACGAGGAGGCCCAGCGCCTGTTCGCCACCGACGTCTTCGGGCCGTTCAAGGTGATCCGCGCGGCCTTGCCCGGGCTGCGAGCCCAGGGCGAGGCGAGGATACTCAACATCACTTCGATCGCGGGCCGGGCGCCGGGCGCGGCGTCGGCGCTGTATGCAGCGGCCAAGTACGCGTTGGAGGGCTTGACGGCGTCGCTGCACCAGGAGGTCGAGCCGCTGGGCATCAAGCTGACCGCCGTCGCGCCGGGGGCTTTCCGGACGGACTTCCTGTCGACGCACTCGATCCGCCTGAGCGCCCCAAGGGCCGGGGGCTATGACGCGACGGTCGGCAGGGCCAGCCAGGCTTTCTCGTCGATGGCCGGTCAGCAGCTGGGCGATCCGGATCGCGCGGCCGAGGCCTTGCTGCGCATCGTCGACGCGCCGGATCCGCCGCTGCACCTCCTGCTCGGCTCCGACGCCTTGCGTCGGGCGCGCGCCAAGCTCGCGGCGGTCGAGGCGGAGATCGCGACTTGGGAGGACCTCACGATCAGCACCGACTTCCCGGAAGCTTGAGGGGGAAGGCGGTTCCGCGGCCGCGGAACCGCCGCACGGCGCGGGCGAACCGGAAGGAGACGAACTTGATACATGCCCTAGGCCCAGGCGCTCATCGCGACCCTCGCAGATGGATCGCCCTGGTCGTCCTGCTGGCCGGAGCGTTTCTGCCGCCGCTGGATTTCTTCATCGTCAATGTGGCGTTGCCGTCAATCCGAGCGGACCTCCACGCTTCCGCGGCCGTGATGCAGCTGATCATCTCGGGCTACGCCACGGCCTACGCCGTCATGCTGGTCACCGGAGGCCGCCTGGGAGACCTTTACGGGCGCCGGAATATCTTCCTGATCGGCATGGCGGGCTTTGCGGCCTCGTCGGCCTTATGCGGATGGGCGTCGACCGCCCACGCCCTGATCATCGGTCGCGTCCTTCAGGGGGTGTCGGCCGCCATCATGGCGCCGCAGGCCCTGGCCTCGATCAATGCGATCTTTCCGGAAGACGAAAAACCCAAGGCGCTGAGCCTCTATGCGATGACCTTTGGTCTAGCGTCGATGGCGGGTCTATTTCTTGGCGGGACCTTGATCGCGCTCGATATCGTCGGGCTCGGCTGGCGAAGCCTATTTCTCGTCAACCTGCCCGTGATCGCGATCGCCGCGCCGGCGGCGCTCTTCCTGGTGACGGACACAAGATCGGATCGTCCCAGCAAGCTGGACGTCGGCGGAGCCGTGCTGCTCGCGCTTGGCCTCTTTGCGCTCATCGCGCCGCTGATCGAAGGTCGTGAGCAGGCGTGGCCGCGATGGGCGCTCGTCATGCTGGCCGCCGCCGTCCCGCTCTTGCTCGCGTTCTGGCGTTTTGAGCGAAAGCTGGAGATCGCCGGCGGCGACCCGATCGTGACGCCAAGCCTGCTTCGGGCTCCCGGACTCATGCGAGGCCTGTTGGCCGCCCTGTTCTTCTACGTCGTTGCAGCCTTCTGGTTGATCTTTTCAATCTACCAACAAGGGGGGCTGGGCCGGACGCCTTTCGCCGCCGGGTTGGCGATCCTTCCGGCCGCCGCGGGCTTCTTTCTTGGCCCCTTTGTCAGCGGGCGGGCGCTCAAGGTGTTCGGGCGATACGCGGCGGCCGCTGGAATGGGCGTGCAAGCCGGGGGTCTGATCGCCACGGCGGTTCTGATTTCAGTCGGCGCTCCCCGCTTTCTATTCGTCGCATTGTTCTTCATCGGCGTGGGACAGGGGATCGCGCTTCCCAATCTCGTCCAGACCGTTGTCGGGGGCATCGACAAGACGCGGTCGGGACTGGCGGCCGGCTTGGTCAATTCGATGTTCCAGATCAGTGCGGCGCTGGCGGCCGCCTTGATCGGCGGCTTGTTCTTCTCGGTGCTTGGAGCGGCGAGCGACGTTGGATCCTTCGGCCATGCCTACAGCATCGCGGCCCTTGCGATCGCTGCCTGTCTTCTGATCGCCGGATGGCTGTCCAGCGGCCCTGCGGTCCCCAGGAACGGCGACTGGCCATGACCCGATCAAGCTGTTCAGGCCTCGCTCAAGTCCTCGTCGCTGTCGACGCAATGCGTCTCCACGTCAGCGGCCGGTAACCCGCTCTCTCCAGAGCGCCGCAGAAACAATTCACAGTGGAATACCCATATGAACGTCGCCTCTCTTCGTCTTGCGGGCAAACGCGCGCTCGTCACCGGTGCGGCCCGCGGCATAGGTGCGGCCATAGCGCTGAAGCTGGCCGAGGACGGCGCGGACGTCGCCATCACCTATGAAAAGTCCGCGGCAAAGGCCGAGGCTTTCGCCGCCGAACTTCGCGCCCTAGGTCGCAAGGCGGTCGCCATCCAGGCCGACGCCGCCAGCAGTGACGCCGCCAAGGCGGCGGTAGAGCAGACCGTCGCCGACCTCGGCGGCCTCGACATCCTGGTCAATAACGCTGGCGTCCTGTTCGCGGGTGACTTTTCCGAGCAGCCGCTTGAGCAGATAGATCTGCAATTGAACGTCAATGTGCGCGGCGTCTTCCTGATTACCCAGGCCGCGCTGAAGCACATTCCGAACGGCGGCCGCATCATCAGTATCGGCAGCAATGCGGGCCTGTCTGTTCCGTTCGCCGGCATAGCCGTCTACGCGGCCACCAAATCCGCGTTGGAAAGCTTCACGCGTGGTCTTGCGCGTGAACTGGGACCGCGGGAGATCACCGTCAATCTGGTCCGTCCCGGTCCGATCGACACCGACATGAACCCCGCCGATGGCGCTCTGGCGCCGGCCATCCTCCCGAGCCTGGCGATTGCCCGCTACGGTCAGGCGAGAGAAGTCGCTGAAGCCGTCACCTTCCTCGCCGGGCCTGGCGCTGCCTACGTTACGGGTTCGGGCATTCTTGTTGATGGCGGCATAAGCGCCTGAGTTGTCGCGCGAGGGGAGGCAAACCCCCGCGCGCTAGCACGCCCGGATCGCCTTGTAGATCTCGACCGCGATGATCGCGCCAATCAAGGCTCCGACGACGCTGTGCGGCAGGCGGAGCGAGGCTTGGTGCAAACTGTTGAGCGATCCCGCCAACCACGCCCCGGGTATCGCGCCCAGGACCAGCGCGACGAGATAGCCCCTCCCACCTTGCCGGCGCTGGCCTGGGCGATGTCCGTCAGTCGCCAGCGATAGAGCGCCACAGTCAGGCTCAGCCCTCCGACCCAGGCTGCGATCTCGAAAGCGACATGCGCCAAAGGCGCGGTGGGAACGGTGATCACCCAGGCCCGACTAAACGGGTAAGGAACCGGGCTAAACCTTCCTGAGGAAGACCAGCGTGTTGTTGGTTGCAGCGGGGTGCGATCTTCGCAAGGCGTTGATCATCGCTGATGAACCCTGATTTGAAGGTCGTGTTCCTGGAGCCGCGCCAACGTCCGCATCTGGCGCTGGCGCGCCAAGTCGGCTAGGGCGGTCCGAGCATCGATCATAGAGCGCCGGATATCGGGCGAGATCTACCCTTGCGCCGCGCGGACAAAGAGGTCGAGACGGCGATAAACGGCGTCATCGCGGAGGGCGGGGTCGGCGGCGACGATGCGGGCGAGCAACGCGGCCAGTTCCTGGCGATCCGTCCAAACTTCTAGACGGACGGCCAGGCCCAGCAGCCGCAGGCTGTGCGCGGGATGTCGGTCGGGATGGCCGCCCTTGGTCAGGCGGTCGAGCAGCAGGCCGCCGTCCGAAGCGACCAGGAACGCGCTCAGGAAATCGACGGCCTCGGGGAAAGCTTGGCTGGTCGCAGTGGCTGCCAGGGCCAGGTTCTCGCTCACCCGCGGTGTCTTGACCTGAGGATCGCGCGGCCAGGCCTTAGCGAGCCAGGGTTGGACCTGGCCGCGCCAGCGCGCATCAGCGGGCGTGGGTTGGTCCGGCTCACCGCCGCTGATGCGGTTGAGATCGTTCCATAGCCACCAAGTCGCGTCGCCGCGCATCTCGTCGCTCATCGCCCGGATCGCCGCGCGACCTAGGTCCGGTCCCAGGCCAAAGTCCAGGCCTGCCAGCATCAGGATCTGGGCCAGGGCGGTCTTGGACGCGCCGAAAGTCTCCAGCCTGCCGTCGAACGCGGCCAGGAAGGGCTGGCGGATCAGGTCCCACAGATCCTGTCCAATGCGTGGATGCCACGAGAAGCCTTGCCAGGCGGCGGCGGCCTCGGTTGGGTCGGCGTCCCAATCGAGCAAGGGGAGCAGCGTCCTGGCGGTCCAAGTTGGATCGACGGCGAACAGATAGGGGATACGTGAGGCGGCGATTACGCGGGAGGGCCGATGGGTGCGTTCACCCAGGCCGATCAGCCGTTGTAGACGTGGCAGGAGGGGCGCGGGCAGGCCGTCGCCAGTCTTCAGCCGATGGGCGAACAGCCCGTTGAAGAAGGCGGTGGCCAGATGACCTAGGGAGCGGTTGATGGCCAGACTCACCCAGTGTCCGTCGCCAGGATCATCGCCATTTGCCGGATCACCGCTCGCCGCCGCCAGCGTTAGGTCGAAGACCTGCCAGTAGGGATCGCCGGGCGGCGTCTTGGCGCCTTGGACGCCAGCCTCGAGAAGATCGGCGACCGCGCGGCTGAATTCGGTCTCGGAAAAGAGCACGCGGGGCGAGGCGAGGATCGCCTGCAGTGCCGGGTCCAGATAGGCCGGATCCTTGGCGTGGTCGCGCACGCCCCAGAGGGTGGCGCGCCAGACGCCGACCAAGCCGTCCGCGCCCCGCGCGGCGAGCCTGGCCAGGACCGGGGCAGCGCGTTCGGGACGATCGATGACGAGGCGGCGCCAGGCGTCCTCGGCCTCGCCGAAGCGGTCGTCGTCGCGCGGTTGGGCCAGATAGTCGATGATGGCGTCCGCCGTCTCGAGCGCCGAGAGGTTGCCGAGGTGGCGGCCGCCGTCGTCCACGCCCCCGACCTCCATCCACCAGCCGAACCGCGCGATCTCGCCGGCCGCCAGGTGCCATTCCGGATGGCTCGCTCGGATTCCGGCTATGAGCGCCTGAAGTTCTGGCGTCAGCGGGTGGCGTCCGTCGCGTTCGAGCAGGGCGACGCGATCGAAGATGCGTCGATCGATCGAGCGGCGCCGATCCTCGGGACTGGCGTCCTGAGGTCCCAGGTGGGCGGGCGGACCCGCTGCGATGACCTCCGATAGGCGGGCGCGGGCGTCCTCGTCGCCGGTGTTCCATAGGTGTTCGAGAAGCTCGAGGGCTTCCTTGCGGGCGCTCGATCGCCAAAGCAACGGAGTTTCAGGCATCGATAAGCACCTGAAGTTTCTCCTCAAGCGTGAAGTGGTCGCTGTCGGTGACGGCGGCGGCGCGAAGGCGCTGGAAGGTCAGGTAGGGCATGTGGCGCCAGCGCTCGACGAGGGCGCGGCTGGCCTGCGGCGCGGTGAGGTCAAGGTGTTTCCAGCCGCGCCAAAGCCAGTCCACCAGCCGAGCCCAATGGTCGTGATCGCGGTTTTGTTCGTGCGGCCGAATTGAGGGGCGGACGATCGCGCCCGGATCATTGTCGATGTCGGCCCGGCCCAGGACCGCGAAGAGGTCCAGCGCCGCACGCAGCAGGCCGGTCAGCTCGTCAGTCAACTGGCCCAGGAAGGCGTCGACCTCGTGCAGGGCGTCGATGGCCTGGGCCAGGGTCGGCATGCGGTCGCCGGCCACGAGCCGGACCGAGCCTTCAGTCAGACTCTCGAGCGTGGCCCCCGGCGCATCCGGCTCGTCCGCGGCCTCGCCCGCGTCGTCCATCATCGCGCGAATGGCGCGGGCGTAGGAGGGGCTCAGGTGGATGACCGGTTGGAGCAGCGCCAGCAGCTCCTGGCGCAGCCAGGGCTCGGCCTGGTGGTCGGCCAGGATCGCGCGAAGATCCCAGTGGGCGGTCGCGGGAAGCGTTGATCCCATCCAGGAACCCTCACCGGAGACCAGGCGCCAGAAGAGGGTGTAGCCGGCGGGCAGTGGCGGTTCGTCAGGTTCCAAGGGCCGCTTCAGCTGGGTCCGGATGGCCGCTCGCAGATGAGGGTGCGGCCGGCGGCCGCCGGTCTGGGCCTCGAGGACCCACTGGACGAGCTCGGGCGAGGCCAGGGATCGGGCGAGCCAGGTGATCAGGTGGAGGCTCTTGTCGCTGAGGGCAAGCGCGCCCTCGGTGCCGATCCGGGGCGTCAGGGGTTCCAGATGGGTGACGGGCCGGGCGGGGAGCGGCGTGTGCGCCTGTTCGGCCTCGGCCACCTCCTTCTGCCATCGCTCCAGCAGCGCGGCTTCCCGACGTTCGATTTCGGCCAGCCAGTCGATCGGCGGCGGTTCCTGGAGGTTGGCGAAGGCGCGTGCGCCGTGGCCAAGGTCTCCGGGGCGGCCCAGCACCGCCCACATCAGGTTGTCGGTGTCGCTCGGGTCCAGGCTCTGGGGGCGGCTGGCGGCCAGTCGGCCGATCAGGGTCTCGGCGCTAAGCAGGTAGTCCTTCCGGGCTTCGGCCCAACCAATGATGGTCTCGCGCAGGCGGCGATGATGGCGTTCCTTGTTGTAGAAGATCGGCTCGACGCCGCGATCGCGCCAGCGCTTGGGATCGGGTCTGTGCTTAGCGTTGGACTCGACGAAGATGTAGGCGCGCTCGCGCCGGTCGGCATGGCGAGCCGTGGCGGCCTCGGCGGCGAAAGCGTCGGTCATATAGCGCAGCACCGGGTCGTTCAGGCTGTAGCCGATAAAAAGCACGGTGAAGTCAGCGAAGAGGCGGGTAACGAAGCGGGCAGCCCAGCCTTCGGTCAGATAGGCGCGGCCAAAGTCGGCGCTGGTCATGACCAGATGATGGTTGGCCGTCTCGTCATCCAAACGGCCGTGTAGATAGGCGACGCTGCGCCAGCTGGCCACGCGATCGTCGCGCGGGATGGGCAGGACCGGTCCGGCGTGAAAGCGGGGTGGATCCGCGCCGTCCATCGCCTGTTCGAAATAGGTGTCGAAATTGGTAGTTACCAGGCGCAGGCCCTGGGTGCGGTTGAGGTGTGCAAGGTCCAGGATCGCCTTGTGGAGGCGCAGGTCGGTCGGGGGCGCGCTGAGAATCTCGGCCGCCACGCGCCGTACCTCGCCGGGGTAGTCGTTTTCCAGCACCCCGAGCATGCGGTCGGGCCAATCCCATTCGGGACTTTTCTTTGGCGGTAGGGCCGCGCCGAGCGCGTTGTAGCAACCGGCGACCAGGCCTGCGTAGCTCGGCAGGCCGGCGTTCATCGATACGCCTGCCCCGCAGAAGATCACCACCCTGTCGTCCTCAAGAGCTTGGACCAGGGAGTCCGGGACGTGCGGTCCGTATTTCGCGAACTTTGGCATCGCCGTGGAGCTTGGCCTTGGATGCAGAGCTACGCAATCGCCGAGCTGCAACGATCCGACGTAGTGAACCTCCGACCTGGTCGGTGCTTGTGTTCGCGCCCCTGTGCCGAATGTCCAGTTCCTGGAGGTGGGCCAACGTCAGCAACTGGCGCAGTGTCGCCAAGATGGAGCGCCACCAGCAACGCGACCTGCGATATTGGCGTCTCGGAGCGCTCCGAACCCAACCTTGACCAATAGACAGCAGTCAGGCGGCCAGGATGGGACCGGTTAGAGGCGCACGAAGGGCGCTAGGAGCATGCCCAGCCGCCCTGGCAAGACGATCTGCCCATCAAGAGCCGCCACGCACAGGCAGGGTGTGTCGGAGACCACGCGCGGCTGATGGAGCACGCTAGGATCGGCCTCCTCGAAGTCGCCCGGCTCGAAAACGCCGTCCTCCGTCGCGTAGGCGCCTTCTATCACGCAGGTCAGCTCCACGCCCACGTGGGTGTGGCGCGGCGCCGACTTGCCCGGCGCTATGCGCAGCAGAATGACCCGGCAATCACCGTCACGGGGGCCCAGGACATTGCGGACATGCACGCCAGGTCCGGCCCAGCGCCAGGGACCCAGCTCGAAGCTCCGCAGCGGACTTGGCAGGCTGTGATCGGCGGTGGGCAGCGGCGGTGCGACGCCGGCCTCCGGGTCGGGGCTGTCGAGGCGCGCCAGGACCGCGGCCAGGGCGCCGTCCTCGAGCGCGCTTGGCGCCAGGTCGTCGAGGACCGCTCCGCCTACGGCCTGAGCCAGATGGGTCCAGGCGCGGGTCTGGGGCCGCATCGCCAAGTGGGTGGCGACGACGACCGCCTCCGGCGCGCTGAGCGTTCCGGCCTCGAACGCCAACAAGCGCTCTTCGCTGGGATGATGGCGCGCGCTCATGCCTGGCCTCGCATTTCGCGCTCGACGAACGCTCTCAGTTTCATCATGCCAAATCGGATCCGCGCCTTGACGGTGCCGAGCGGCACGCCGAGGGCATGCGAAATCTGACTGTGTGTCTGTTCCTGGAAGAATGCCATTTCAATCGCTTGGGCTTGATCGGGATTAAGGCTGCGCATCGCGGCCCGGACGCAGGCGCCGTCCTGCGCGCCGCTCAAGATCGCGTCCGGCTGGGCCGGCGCCTCGGTCCCGAAGGTGGCGTCGAAAGCATGTAGCGCCGAGGATCCCCGACGCAGGGCGTCGCTCCTCAGGTTGCGCGCGATCGTGAAGATCCAGGCCGCGACCGACGCGCGCGTCGGATCGTAGGCGGCGGCCTTGCGCCAGACCGTCAGCATCGCTTCCTGCGCCAGCTCCTCGGCAGCGGCGGGCGGGGTTCCGCTTCTGACGAGCAGGGCTTTGATGCGCGGTCCATAGAAGTTGAAGACCTCGACGAACGCGTCGCGGTCCTGGCTCTGGGCGATGCAGGCGATCAGAGCGCGAAAGTCGCGTGGCGGCTGGCTCACCAAAGCGGCGGCCTCTCGTTGGACTGGAGCGGGTCGAGTCGCATGCATGACCCTTATACGGCGCGAGCGTCCCGGCGGATGAATCGGCGCGGCGTCGGCGGCCAAATTTTGTGGAATCGATCTGGGCCGGGTCTCCTCATGGCATGGTCGCGCCCACGTCCTCGAGGGCGTTGTCGAAGCCGAGCGCGCGCATGCGGGCCTTCAGCGCGGCGTGCCTGGCCGCTGGCAGTCCTGGGGCGCGCGCCAGGAGCGCCACGAACTTGCCGTCCGCGGTGCTGGCGATCATCCAGCCGTAGTCGTCGGCGCGGTCGACGACCCAGTACTGTCGGCGGATCAGCCCGCCGAAGAAGCTGGCCTCGAACTTGGCGTTGGTGGTCGGGTCCACGATCCGGGCGACGGTATCGACATGGCGGGCCGGTCCGTTGCGCTCTTGGGCATGGCAGACCTGGTCGATGTTGAAGGTTCCGTCGCCCTTTTTGGCCCAAACCTGGTATGCGCCGTGACAATTGCGCTGGCGGGTGTTGGGCGTGCGGACGATCTCGTACCAGCGTCCCATGAAGCGTTCGATCTCAATCGCGCGCCGGGGCTCGGGCGCGGACTCGGCCAGGGCCGGGGGCGCGGCCAGCACGGCGGCGAGCACAAAAGGCAGGAGCACGCACGAGCTCATTGTCACGGCCTCAGGGCCGCGCCATGGGTGATCGGACGAGCCGGCGCGGGTGGGCGCGGACGCAGGCCGACGCCCTTGGCGAAGATCTTCAGCGCCTCCCAATGGATCGCCGCCATGACGCCGAAACTGAGCATTGGATGACGGACCAGAGCTGAGAGCAGGCTAGCATCGGTGAGCGGCGAGCGCCTGCCGGAGAATCCCGCGGTGAGCACCAGGCCATCGGCGTCCAAGACCTCGACCCGTACCGCGATTGCCTCGGCCGGCGGCGATATGGTGAAACGATAGGTCAGGTCCATGTCCATGAACGGCGAGACATAGAAGCGCTTGGGCGCGGTCTGACGAACCGGACCATCGTCCTCGGGGACGGCGATCATGTAGCCGTGGTCCTGGCCGAACGTGTTGCGCACCTCATAGAGGATCGCGCTCAGGACGCCGTCGCGGCCATGGCAGAAATAGAGGCTGAGGGGATTGAACCCATAGCCGAGGACCCTTGGCATGCAGAGCAGGCGCACGGGCCCTCCCGGTTCGAGCCCAGCCTCGACCAGGCGCTCGGCGACATAGGCCCGAAGATCCCCGCCGCGATGATCGCCGTGGTCGCGCGGATCGAACGACGCCCAGCCCCGTCGACCGCGGCGCAGCCAGCGAAGGCGGGCGAAGAGATCGTCCAGCTTGTCCAGATCGAGCAGGAGCATGAAGATCCGATAGCGCAGGCCATGGACACGTGGGCGTTCGCGCTTGTGGAACACCAGGCCGCTATAGATCGCCGAGGCGCTCATCAGGCGGCCTGGGCGACAGAATGCGGCGCGAGCACGATGCGGCCGCTTTCGCCGGCCACCCGCCAGGGGCGGCGGACGCCGCCCAGCTGCTCGGCGACCGCCAGGCCCGCCTGCAGCCCGTCCTCGTGGAAGCCCGCGCCGAAATAGGCGCCGCAGAACCAGGTGCGTTGCGCGCCCTGCAGCGACCAGAGCGACTTCTGGGCCGTCAGGGCGGCGGCGTCGAAGTGGGGGTGCTCGTAGGCATGCGTGCTGTAGGTGAGGGCGGGATCGGGCGCGATATGGGGATTGAGCGTCACGAAGAGGGGCGGTCTTCGGGAAAGGCCTTGCAGGTGGTTCATCCAGTAGGTGACGCAGCCGGCCGCAGGATCATCGCGCCGGCCAAGATGGTTCCAGCTCGCCCAGGCCCGCCGGCGGCGCGGCATCAGCCGAACGTCGCCGTGCAGGACCGCGGTGTTGGGCATGTAGCGGAAGGCGCCGAGCAGCGCGCGCTCCTCGGGTGACGGATCGTCCAGCAGGGCCAGGGCGCTCGGGGCGTGGGCGGCGATCACCACGTGATCGAAAGCCTGCCGGCCGCCCGCGGCGTCCTCGACGATCGCCTGGGCGGGCGTGCGCCGCACACGGGTGACGGGCGCGCCTTGGCGGACGTCACCGCGGAAGGCCTTGGCCAGGGCCTCGACATAGACCCGGCTGCCGCCGTCCACGGTGCGCCAGGTGCGCCGTCCGATGAACCGCAGGAGGTCGTGGTTTTCGAAGAAGCGGATGAAGGCCGCGGCCGGATGATCGCCGACGCCCTCGATGCTGGCCGACCAGATGGCCGCGGCCATCGGCAACAGATGGTCCTGCCGCAGCGCCGCGCCATAGCCCTGGTCCTTCAGGTACTGGCTGAGCGATATGACCGGATCGAGCGTCGCCAGATGTCCCGGCGCGGTGCGATAGAAACGGTTGAGGTCGCGCAGCATCGACCAGAAGCGCGGGCGAAGCAGGATGCTCGGCTGGGCGAAGAGCGAGGCCAGGCTCTTGCTGCCATATTCCAGCTCGCCCTCGTCCAGCGAGACGGCCAGCGACATGTCGGCCGGTTTGGTCGGCACGGCCAGGTGCTCGAAGAGCGCGGTCAGGTTGGGGTAGTTGACCTCGTTATAGACGATGAAGCCGGTGTCCACCGCCAGGCCGTCCGCCTCGACCGTATTGGCGTGTCCGCCGAGGCGTCCTTCGGCCTCATAAAGCGTCACGTCGTGTTCGCCGCTCAGCAGCCAGGCGCACGAAAGCCCTGAAATCCCGGCGCCGACGACGGCGATCCGCAGCCGGCGGGCGTTGGGCGGTCGAGCGGGAAACTGGCCGAGCGGCATAGACGACTCCAGGACTGCGGCGCGCCGTCGAGCGCGCTTCAAACCCTGGTACGGACGACATGGTTTTTTGGACGACCATGCGTCCACTCAAATGGCCGCCCCGTATCGAGGCCATGACCCTTCCCAAACGCCTTCGATGGACGATCGGTCCGGCGAGATCCACGCTGGCGCGGCCCCGGGGCCGCCGATGATCCTCGCCGCGACCCTGGCCCTGGGCCTGATGACGCTCGTGATGGGTCTGGCCTGGTGGTGCGTGCTGCGGACAGGCAACGGCGGCTGGACGGACGTCTTCTGGACGTTCGGGACCGGGGCTTGCGGCGTCCTGGCCGCCCTGGCCCCGTGGGCGGGGGCGCCCGGCGCGCGGCGGGGCCTGGTCGCGGCGCTGGTGGCGCTGTGGTCGTTGAGGCTTGGAACCTATGTCGTTGTTCGCGTCGCCCGCGGCGCCGAGGACGTGCGCTATCGGACGCTCAAATCTGAATGGGGCGAGCGGTTCAGGCCTCGGATGCTGGCCCTGGCCCTCGTCCAGGCGCCGGCCAGCGCCTTGCTCTGCCTGTCGATCGCCTCGGCCGCGGCGCGTCCTGGCGCGGGCCTGCGGGCCGCCGATGTCCTCGGCGCGGCCATCGGGCTGATCGCCATCGGCGGCGAAGCCTTGGCCGATGAGCAGATGCGTCGCTTCAAGACCGCTCAACACGCCCCCGACGCGGTCATGGATCGCGGTCTATGGGCTTGGTCGCGTCATCCGAACTATTTCTTCGAGTGGTTGGGATGGCTCGCCTATCCGGTCATCGCCATCGACGTTTCGGGCGGGTGGAGCGCGGGTTGGCTGTCGCTGCTGGCCCCTCTGGCCATGGGCCTGGTGCTCACGCGCCTGACCGGGGTCCCGCCGCTGGAACGGGCGATGCTCGCCGCCAAGGGCGAAGCCTACGCCCAGTACCAGGCCAGGGTCAGCGCCTTCTTTCCCCGTCCGCCCCGAAAAGGAGCTCCCCGATGAGCCTTTTGGCCGCCTCCATCAACCGGTTGCAAGACGCCCCTTGTCCCGACTTCATCGTGCGGCCCGCCATAGGCGCGCTGGTGGCCAACGCCCGTCGCCAGCTCGCCCGGACGCCGGGACAATCGGAGGCCGATTTCGCCGCCGTCATGGCGGCCCGTCCGATCGCCGAGCACACCCAGGCCGCCAACGTCCAGCACTACGAATTGCCGGCGCGGTTCTTCGAGCTCGTCCTGGGGCCGCGGCTGAAATATTCCAGCGCCTATTACGAAACGCCGGACACGAGCCTGGCGCAGGCCGAGGAAGCCGCGCTGGCGCGCACCTGCCGGAACGCCGGGCTGGCCGATGGGCAAGCGGTGCTGGAACTGGGCTGCGGCTGGGGCTCGCTGTCCCTGTGGATGGCGGCGGCCTATCCCGCCGCGACGATCACCGCGGTGTCCAATTCCCATGGCCAGAAGGCCTTCATCGATCAGCAGGCGCGCGAGCGGGGTCTGGCCAATCTGACGGTCGTGACCGCCGACATGAATGACTTCGCGACCTCGTCACGCTTCGACCGCATCGTCTCAGTCGAGATGTTCGAGCACATGGCCAACTGGCGCGCGCTCCTGACCCGCGTGCGCGCCTGGCTCACGCCCGGCGGTCGGGCCTTCGTCCACGTCTTCGCCCATCGCGCCGCGCCCTACCGCTTCGAGGTCGAGGATCGCTCGGACTTCATCGCCCAGCACTTCTTCACCGGCGGCCTGATGCCCAGCCATGGCTTGATGCATCAATATCCGGACCTCTTCGCGGTCGAGGCCGACTGGCGCTGGAGCGGGGCGCACTACGCGCGCACCGCCGACGACTGGCTGGTCAATTTCGATCGCCACGAGCGCGAGATCATGGGGGTGATGCGTTCGGTCTACGGCCAGGACGCCGTTCTCTGGGCGCGCCGCTGGCGCCGGTTCTTCCTGGCGACGGCTGGCCTGTTCGGCGATCGCGGCGGCGCCGAATGGGGCGTCAGCCACTACCGACTCGCGCCGGTCTAAGGAGAACCGCAATGCCTTATCTTGTCGCCTATGTCGCATCGATGATCGTCTTCCTTGGGCTCGACGCCGTCTGGCTGTCGCTGATGGGCCCCCGTCTTTACCGACCGGTCCTGGGCGACATGCTGGCCCAGAAGTTTAACGCGCCGGCCGCCATCGCCTTCTACGTGATTTATGGCCTAGGCGTCGTGGCCCTGGCCGTGGCGCCGGCCCTGCGCGAGAACGCGGGGGGCAAGGCCGCCCTGAGCGGCGCGGTGCTGGGCTTCGTGGCCTACGCCACCTATGACCTGACCAACCAGGCGACCCTGCGCGTCTGGTCCACCCGTCTGACCCTGGCCGACATGGCCTGGGGCGCGGCGCTCACGGCGCTGGCCGCCTATGCGGGCTTCCAGGCAGCGCGGCTCGTGGCCCGCTAGCCGCCCACGCCGGCCAGAGCGAGGTCGGCGACAGCAGGGTTTTCGAAGTACGGTTTCGTTTCAGGAGGCGCGGGCGTGACGACTGCGGCGCCGCCTCAGTGCTCGCAGGGCCTCGACCATGAATGACCTGTCCCACGCCGCCTTGGCCCCCGCGCCGCGCCGCCAGACGCTCTTCCATGCCTTCGTGGACCTGCTGTCGGCCAACTGGACTTGGGGAGAGCTGACCATCGTCGAGCGAGGCGGAGCCCGTCATCACCTCGTGGGCAAGGTCGCGGGGCCTCAGGCGGTGCTTCAGGTCCGGGACCTGAGATTCGCCGCCCGTGTGCTGGCCAGCGGCGATATCGGTTTTGCCGAAGGCTATATCGCCGGCGAGTGGACGAGCCCGGACCTGGCGGCGCTGCTTGAGGTCCTGGCCAACAACTACGATCACATCCGTCGCCTGTTCGACGGCGGCTGGTGGATGAAGGCGGTCAACTGGGCGTTCCACCACCTCAGGGCCAACAGCAAGTCCGGCGCGCGCCGCAACATCCACGCTCACTATGACCTGGGTAACGATTTCTACGCCGCCTGGCTCGACCAGACCATGACCTACTCGGCCGCCCGGTTCACCGCGCCGGATCAGTCCCTGGAGGTCGCGCAGCGCGCCAAGTACATGGAGCTGGCCCGCCTGATCGACCTGCAACCCGGTCACAGCCTCGTCGAGATCGGCTGTGGCTGGGGCGGCTTTGGTCTGTTCGCGGCCGGTGAGATCGGCGCTCGCGTGCAGGGCGTGACGATCTCGCGCGCGCAGTATGACCTGGCGCGTCGCCGCGTCTTCGAGGCGGGCCTCTCCGAGCGGGTCGACATCCGCCTGCTGGACTATCGCGAGCTGGACGGCCAGTTTGATCGCTTAGCGTCGATCGAGATGTTCGAGGCGGTCGGCAAGGCCTATTGGGGCATCTACTTCCAAAAGGTCCGGGACCTGCTCAAGCCCGGCGGCCGCGCCGGCCTGCAGGTCATCACCATCGCCGACGCGCTCTTCGAGGAATATGACGCGCGCACAGACTTCATCCAGCGCTACGTCTTTCCTGGCGGCGCGCTGGCGTCAGAGACGCATCTGGCCGACCTGGCGACCCGGCACGGCTTGGCGCCACGGCGAACCGTGCGGTTTGGCTTGGACTATGCCGAGACCTTGCGCCGTTGGTCCGAGCGCTTCGAGGACGCCGCCGCGACGGGTGTCCTCGGCGCGATGGATTTGGACGAGCGGTTTCGGCGGCTGTGGCGGTTCTACCTGGCCTACTGCGAAGCAGGCTTTCGAACAGGGCGCACCAACGTCATTCAATTCTCACTGGACCGCCATGCCTAGCTCTGTCGCCGAACCCTCAGATGAACGTCCAGTTCTTGGAGGACTGACAACGTCAGCAAATGGCGCGGCTCTGACATCGCCGGCGGTCGACGCCCCTCAGTCCAGCGGACATTCCGAAGGACGTTACGGTTGCTCCGCCGCCGCGGGCGCGTATGGCGACGGCGCTTGGCGCGCATCGTTCTGCGTTGCGAAGGACGCGGCCAGGAGCACCAGCCCAATGACCGCGGGCGCGGCGCTCTTGAAACTGCGCACGCCTAGGTGGGCCATTCCCGACAGGATCAGGTGATAGAACATGCCGGCATAGGCCAGGTCGCTGAGCGGCACGCTGAGGCGTGTCAGAATGGCCGCCGGTCCGAGGATTTTCACCACGATCATCAGCGGGATGAGATGGGGAGCAGGGTAGCCCAGGTCGGCCTGCGCCTTTTGGACGAAGTCCTTCTTGATCAGATAAAGAAATGCGGATGACAGATACAACGCCGACAAGAGCGCGGTGCTAATCCAGTATGTATAAGTGACGGCCATACGGTTTTTTCCTGTCGCCTATGCTTTGGCGAGACTGTTCGGCAGAACATGCGGCCGGCGTGTCGGCGAATTGCGACATCGTCCGGGAGCATGTATCGAAATTGTCTGCTATGATGGAACGTCGCAAGTAGGATGAATTTGCGGCGGTAAGTATGGAATACCAGACCGATGTCCGAGACTGTCGCCACCATGCAGGACGAGATGCGCCGCGCCTTCGCGATGCTGTCAGGTAAGTGGAAGCTCGAAATCATGTGGCTCCTCAGCCAGCGCATCCATCGCTTCGGCGAACTGCGCAAAGCCATACCGGGGATCACCCAGCACATGCTCACCGCCCAGCTGCGGGAGCTGGAAGCCGACGGCCTGGTCTCGCGGACGGTCTTCGCCGAGGTGCCGCCCCGCGTCGAATACGAAATGACGCCAAAGGCGCGGGCGCTGGGCCCCACGATGGAAGCCCTGACCGCGTGGTGGCTGGAGTACGGGTCAAGCCTTCCCAAGAGGTCGGCCGGCCCCGGTCGCAAGGGCTCGGCCTGACCGGAGGCGCGACCGTGAACGGGATCAGACGGCCGAAAGGATAACCGCGACGCCACCGCCGGCGAGCACCGCATAGGTCGCCAGGATACCCAGGCCGCGCAGGACCGGGGCGTCCCTGTACATGCCGACGGCGTGCAACAGCCGGCCGACCGCGAGCGCCGTTCCCAGCGAGAGGACGCCGACGGCAGGCAGGCCCCGCAGTTCCATCAGGGTCAGCACGATGATCCCGAGGGGCACATATTCAATGAAGTTTGCCTGCGCCCGGATGCGGCGGCGCAGCCCTATGTCATCGCCCTCCCCAAGCAGGATCGTCGTCTTCACACGACGCAGGGTCACCATGAGCGAAAGGCCGACCAGGGCCAGCGCGAAGCCCCCGGCGAACAGGGATGTGATGGGCAGATCGGCCATGAGGCCTCCTGAATGTCATAGGGTTCGACGAGCGCCGCCCGACGGGGCGCCGGGCGGATCGCCCGTCAGCGCGCGCCGTCGATCATCGCCCCGCCGTCGGGCGACAGGCTGTAGCCGGTGATGAAGCGGGAGTCGGCGCTGGCGAGGAACAGGACGACCGGCGCGATATCGTCCTCGGGAGACCCCATCCGTTCGAGTGGGGACTGAACCCTCGGGACGCCGGTCTCGGGGATCTCCTCAAGCGTGTTGGCGATCGGCAGGACGTTGTTGACAGTGATCCCGTCCTTTCCCCACTCGCGGGCGGCGACACGGGTCAGGGCCCTGACGGCTTCCTTGGCCATGGCATAGGGCGCGTAGCCGGCCATGCCAGTAACCCCGGCGATGGACGCGAAGTTGATCACCCGGCCCGCGCCGCTGGCCTTCAGGTGAGGATAACAGGCCTGCATCAGGCGCAGGTAGGCGATCGGACCGACCTCGAAATTGCGCTGGAGCTGCCCGATGGTCAGGTCCGTAACCGGGGCCATCACGACGGAGGGATCGAACGCGTTGTTCACCAGGATATCGATCCGGCCGAAGGCGCTGGCGACCTGGTCGACGGCGGCGGCGATCTGAGCCGGGTCGGAAATGTCGCAGATCACCCCGATAGCCTCTCCGCCCTTGGTCCGGATGCCGGTGACGACCTCCTCGACGTTCCGCGGCGTGCGCGACACCACGGCGACCGTCGCGCCCTCGGCCGCGAACCGGTGCGCCACGGCGCGGCCAATGCCTCGACCCGCTCCAGTCACAAGGGCGACCTTTCCATCCAGTCGTGTCATCGAACTCTCCTCTCGAACGCCTGTGTTCGTCCCCGGCGGCTGGATCCGGACAAGCTGGATGCGGCGGCCAGGAACCGAGCAATCCGGATCAGCCCGGCCCGCTTGGAGAGATTGAAATGTAGGCTTGGATCGATTTGAGCAAGAAGGATGAAATGTCTATACTTAGTATGTATATCCATACTAATGGCATTCCTCACCCGTCCGGTGGGTCGGCTCGTTGGGCAATACAGATGTCGCTTCCAGCGATGATCTCAGTCAGGAAATTCGATCCGCCGCGAATGTGGAGACTTGGCGAACAAACGCGCTATCCGCGTCCATCTGTGCGTTAGACATAGAACACCCACCGTGTCAGGCAACGACCGCGGCAACTGGTTCACCGGTCCGCAACAGGCCAATCGTTGGGGGCGGGTACCATCTGAAGGTCGTGTTTCTGGAGGGGCGCCCATGTCCGGTACTGGCGCACCTCTGCGGTTCCGGAGGGCGTACGTCGAGCAAGCTTGGCACCCAACGTTCTTTTTTATCCGGGTAATATTGACGACGACTTTTATCCGGGTAAATACCTTCTGGGCGATCCCTCTGCGGGAGTCTAAGGGAAGCCGACGATGATCCGCGTGGCGACAAATGGTGTCGAACTGGCGTGCGAGGCCTTTGGGGATCCCTCCGACCAGGCGATCCTGCTGATCCCCGGCTTGGGCACGCAAATGATCCGATGGACCGCGCCCTTCTGCCTCGCACTCGCTGCGCGCGGCTATCATGTGATCCGTTTCGACAATCGCGACGCCGGCTGCTCGACGCACATCAGTCATCGCACCGCGCCGGATTTCGGCGAACTGGCGGCCGCGCTCATGGCCGGACGAACGCCGGACGTCCCGTACACCCTTCACGACATGGCGGCGGACGCGTTGGGGCTGCTTGACGTCCTCTCGATCGACCGGGCCCACGTCGTCGGGCGATCCATGGGTGGCATGATCGCGCAGATTATGGCGTATGAGCATCCCGAACGCGTGGCGTCGCTGACCTCGATTATGTCGAGCACCGGCAATCCATCGCTGCCGTCGCCTGCGCCCGACGCCATGGCGATGATGACCAAGCCCGCTCCCAACTCCGTCTCTGACGAAGCGGCATATCTGGCCCACGGCCTCGCCTTCGCGCGCCGCATCGCCGGCAGCCGGTACCCGTTCGACGAGGCCGCGGCGCGTCGTCTTATCATTGAAGAGACCCGCCGCGCCCAAGATCGCAGTGGCTTCGGCCGTCAGATCGCGGCGATCGCCGTAAGCGGCGATCGCCGGAGGCGGCTCGCGACGGTGAGCGCACCAACGCTCGTAATTCACGGGAGCGATGATCCGCTCTTTCCGCCGGCCTGCGGCGAGGATACGGCCGCTTCGATCCCGGCCGCGGAGTTCATGCTCGTGGAGGGTATGGGCCACGATCTTCCGCCCCAATTGTATGGCGCGGTCGTTGAGGCGATCGACCGAACAACGAGGCGACGCCCGTAGACTTGCGAGTAGCTCCGCTGCTGCATAGGGAAGCTTTCGATCAGCGAAGTCGCGCAAGGCCGTCGGTGCGGTTGATGGCGGCCAACGTCTGCTCAGGTAGACCTTGGCGCATGCCGGCCCGGGCGATCGGAGCCGGCTGGCGCCGAGCCGCCGAAGCCTTCAGATTGTCGGCATGTCCGATCCCCTGTCTCCCGCCGCGCGTGCGTCCCCCTCCACGGCCCGAAACCGCGATCCCATTCTGGAGGTCCTGCGGACGCGCCTGCCGGCGAACGGTCTGGTGCTGGAGGTTGCGGCGGGCGCTGGCGAGCACGCAATTCACTTCGCTGCAGCGCTGCCCACGCTGCAATACCAGCCGACCGATGCTGATCCTGGCGCTCTGGACAGCATAGCCGCCTGGCGCGAGCATGCCGGCTTAGGCAACCTTCTGTGTCCGCTGGTGCTGGATGCGTCGCAGCCGGACACCTGGCCCGTCGAACGAGCCGACGCTGTGCTCGCCATCAACATGATCCATATTTCGCCGTGGACGGCCACGGCCGGCCTGATGGCGGGCGCTGCGCGTGTGCTGCCTGCCGGCGGCGCTCTGTTCCTGTACGGCCCCTTCATCGAGGGCGACACGCCGACAGCGCCCAGCAACCTCGAGTTCGATCAGAGCCTGAGACGACGCAATATCGAGTGGGGACTTCGCCACCGGGACCATCTGGTCGCCTTGGCGGCTACCCATGGCCTTGGCCTTTCCGAACGCCTCACCATGCCCGCGAACAACCTGGTGCTCGTGTTCCGAAAGACCTAGCTGCTAGGCTCGCTCGGCCAAGGTCCGGTTTTCGGAGGCGAGCGAAGGTCCGTTCGTGGCGCCACCTCGCCGCTGGAGCGGGCATCCGGAAGACAGAGAGGGTGAAAAGCGGACATCGGCTAGTCACGGTAGCGAAGCGTCTCGATCAGCAACCGGAACGCCGGCGACTCCTGGCGGCGGCTCGGATAGTAGAGGTGATAGCCTGGCCAGGGCGCAGACCAATCCTCGAGCAAGGGCACGAGCCGTGCGTCTGCGATATGCGGCTCGACATAGTCGGCCGGCAGGAAGGCGATCCCGAATCCGGCGAGCGCGGCCTGGCGGATGAGGTCGATACGGTCGAACGCAAGCTGTCCTTCGACCCTGACCTTCAGCTCTCGTCCGTCCTTCTCGAACTCCCAAGCGTAGAATCCGCCTAGGGAAGGACGGCGTTGGTTGATGCACTGCTGCTCGGCGAGCTGGTGAGGCGTGACCGGGATTGGCCGAGCCGAGAGATATTCGGGCGAGGCCACCGCTAGCCAGCGCAGATCCGCCCCGATCCGGACCGCGATCATGTCCTTGGCGACAGCTTCGCCAAGTCGCACGCCGGCATCGAACCGGTCGGCAACGATGTCGGTGAACGCGTTGTCGATGCAAATCTCGACCTTGATGTCCGGGTATTGCGGAAGCAGCTTTGCGATCGCCGGCCACAGCACGGTTTCGGCCGGGTGGTCTCCGGCGACGATGCGAATGGTGCCGGCCGGCTTGTCGCGGAACTCGGTTAGCGCGTCGAGTTCCAGCCGGATTTCGTCGAAATGCGGGCCAATGGTCCGCAGCAGGCGCTCGCCGGCCTCAGTCGGCGAAACGCTGCGCGTCGTGCGAGTGAGGAGCCGGACGCCGAGCCGCTCCTCCAGGCCGCGGATCGTGTGGCTGAGGGCCGATGGCGACAGGCCAAGCTGCCCGGCCGCCCGGGTGAAGCTGCGTTCCCGCGCCACCGCAAGGAAGGCGGTGAGGTCGCTCATCGTGTCGCGCGCCATTATTGAATCCAGCTCAATACTTCATGCTCTTTATCACGCCTAATCGCAGAACGGCCTCGTCGCTACATGGGCCTCATGAGCAAGATCAATCAACCATCGAGCCGGATGAGCCGCCGTAGCGCCCTGGGACTGGCCGTCGGCAGCGCAGCCGTGCCGTTCGCCACGTCCCAGCCGGCTTTTTCGCAACCCAACTCTGGAGGAAGTGCGGTGCAGCTTACTCAGCAATGGGACAAGACTTTCCCGAAGAGCGACAAGGTCGAGCACCGTAAGGTGACCTTCAAGAACCGCTTCGGCCTGACGCTGGCCGGCGATTTCTACCTGCCGAGGAATCGGGAAAATCAAAGGCTTGCGGCGCTTGCCGTCAGCGGGCCGTTCGGCGCCGTCAAGGAGCAGTCGTCCGGCTTCTACGCGCAGACCATGGCCGAGCGCGGCTTTGCCACGCTCGCCTTCGATCCGTCCTATACGGGCGAAAGCGGCGGCGAACCGAGAAACGTCGCGTCTCCGGACTTGAACACCGAGGATTTCATGGCCGCGGTAGACTTCCTCGGCCTGCAGCCGGCCGTCGATCGTGAGCGGATCGGTGTCATCGGCATCTGTGGTTTCGGCGGCATGGGCTTGAACGCCGTCGCCGTCGACAAACGCGTGAAGGCCGTCGTTGCGGCCACCATGTACGATATGTCTCGGTTGATCGGTAAGGGTTTCCAGGACAGCCTGACGCTGGAAAACCGGACCAAGATCCTTACGCAGCTTAGCCTGCAACGTTGGAAAGACGCGGCGGCAGGAACGCCGGCGCCAGGCGCGCACGACTTTTACGTCGACAAGAATGGCGATGTGACGATCGCAAAGCGCATCCTTCCGGAAACGCTGCCGGCGGACGCCAATCCCGTGACGAAGGAGTTCTTCGACTATTATCGGACGCCGCGCGGGTTCCACGAAAGATCGCCAGCGTCGACGACCGCCTTCACCGGGACAAGCCCCCTGTCCTTCATGAACATGCCGCTCTTGACCTACATCGCCGAGATTTCGCCTCGCCCGGTTATGTTCATCGCGGGCGAAGTCGCGCATTCTCGCTACTTTAGCGAAGACGCCTACAAGGCCGCCAAGGAGCCGAAGGAACTGGTGATTGTTCCTGGCTCCAACCACGTCGATCTTTACGATCGGCCGGACAAGATCCCGTTCGACACGGTCACCGACTTCTTCGGGCGTCACCTGGGGCAACGCCGCGCGGCCGAAGGGGCGGCCGAGCCGACCGCAGGGTGATGCGCGTCGTTCCGCCGTCGCTTGGGCGGAGCCGGTCAGCGACGATCATGTCGGCGGCGCCGGTCGAACCGGCCGCAAGCCCTTATTGCATTTGCGTCCACCGGCGCCTGGTGGCGGCGAGACAGAGAAGATCCCCATGACCAAGAAGGTAGCACTGGTTACCGGCGGCTCGTCCGGCATCGGAGAGGCCACTGCGCTCCGCCTGCAGGAGGCGGGCTTCGTCGTGTACGCCGCGGCCCGGCGAACGGAGCGGACGGCGGGTCTCAAGAACGCCGGTGTCCATGTGATTTCGCTCGACGTCACCGACGACGGATCGGCGGCCCAGGCGGTCGACACGATCCTTGCCGCCGAGGGGCGGATCGATCTGCTGGTCAACAATGCCGGATACGGCTCGTACGGAGCGGTCGAAGAAGTTCCGTTGTCGGAGGCCCAGGCGCAGTTGGATGTGAACCTGCTCGGCCTGGCGCGGATGGCCCAGAAGGTCCTGCCCTCCATGCGAGCCCAAAGGAGCGGGACAATCATCAACATCAGTTCGGTGGGCGGCCGGTTCGCGACGCCGCTGGGCGCTTGGTATCATGCCAGCAAATACGCGGTCGAAGGGCTCAGCGACGCCATGCGGCTGGAGTTGAAGCGGTTTGGCATCGACGTCGTCGTGATCGAGCCCGGCTCCATCCAGACCGAATGGGGAGCGATCGCGGCGGACAATCTCCGCGCCACATCGGGCCAAGGCCCCTACGCCGAGCAGGCCAATGCAATGGCGGCATCGCTCGATGCAACCTCGAAACCCGGATACTGGCTGACCTCACGGGCTGATGTCGTCGCCAAAGCCGTGACCAAGGCGGCCACCGCGCGCCGTCCGCGCACCCGTTACGCAGTCGGTTTGGGCGCGAAGCCGATGATCTGGATCGGCCGAATGACTCCCGACCGGGCCTTCGACGCCCTTATCAAACGGGCGTCCGGCGTACCCACCTGAGTTCCGCCGACCGAAAGCGGCTGGAGACCTTCGCGGACCGAGGAGAAACACGGAAAATGGCACGCATCATCCTCATCACCGGCGCGACCCGCGGCATCGGCCGTGAACTCGCCGGCCAACTGGCGGCGAGTGGCGACACTGTGCTCCTTAGCGGCCGCGACTTCGACGCCGCGACCACGGCGGCGGCGGAGATCGACGGTGACGTCTCGCCGATCCACCTCGACGCTTCGGACCAGGCGAGCGTCGATGCGGCTGCGAAGAAGATCGAGGCCGACTGGGAGCGTCTCGACGTGCTGGTCAACAATGTCGGCGGAATCTTCGACTACGCGCAGCAAGCCTCCACGGCTGACCTGGCGGTTGTGCAACAGGCCCTGGAGATCAACTTCTTCACCGCTTGGCGCGTCACCCAGGCGATGCTGCCGCTGCTGCGCAAAGCGCAGCGGGCGCGCATCGTCAATGTATCCAGCGAAAAGGGCTCGCTGGAGCAAATGGTCGCCGGCGTGCCCGCCTACAGCACGTCGAAAGCCGCGCTGAACGCCCTGACCCGCAACCTTGCCGCGGAACTCGCCGGTGAGGGCCTCAGCGTTCACGCCGCCTGCCCGGGCTGGACCGCGACCGATCTCGGCGGCGAAGGCGGTCGCCCCGTAGCCGAGGGCGCGGCGAGCATCCGATACGTTGTCGATCTGCCGGCCGATACTCCTACGGGCGGCTTCTATCAGGATGGCAAGATCCTGCCCTGGTGACCAAGACACAACCGTTCAACCACGTTTCGACCATCCACGAGATCACGGCCAAGACGCCTGGGCCCACGCGGCCGAGCCGAAGGAACTGGTCTGGGTCAAGGGCGCGGGGCGCGTCGATCTCTGCGACGGCGTGGACCTCATTCGGTTCGATCGGCTCGTTGCTCGAGGACGCCTTAGGCGGCGCTCGGAGGCGCTGCTCGCTTCGATCTGGGTCGAGACGAAGGCGAGGTAAGGCTCAATTAGGTGGCCGGCGATCACCTCGGGAACTTGGCCGAAAATCGCTCAGCGACACATTCAAGATGAGGGTGGTGAAATGAAAGAGATCGTTCTGGCGACGGCCTTGTCGCTCTTGGCGACGACGGTAGATGCAGCCGACTTCCGCCTGTCTAGTTCCGACGTGGAGCAGAACAAGCAGATGGTCGACCTATACCTGCAGAATGGGTCGGGTTGCTCGGGTGGTGATCTATCGCCGTCGCTTTCCTGGTCCGGTGCGCCTGAGGGCGCGAAAAGCTTCGCTGTGACCATGTATGATCCGGATGCGCCGACCGGGAGCGGATGGTGGCATTGGAGCGTGTTGAACATCCCCATCTCCGTGCACAAGCTGGACCGAAATGCAGGACAGCGCGATGGTGGCAAATTGCCTGCCGGAGCCGTGCAAGGCCGGACCGATTTCGCCGTGCCGGGGTATGGCGGCGCCTGCCCTCCGGCAGGCGACAAGACGCACCACTATCACTTCAAGGTCTGGGCTCTGTCGGTTGAGAAACTGGAGATCAACAGGGAGATGAGCGCCGCTCAGATCGGCTATATGGTCCGCTCAAACAGCCTAGCTTCCGCGGAGCTCGTGCCGGTGGCGACGCGATAAGCCAGTCCGATCGCCAGGGGCGTGGCCGGCACGTGGGCGCCATCGATAGACGCCTCGTCGCGCTTCGTGTGTTCAGCGCTAGGTCTTAGCTGGTGCGACGAGGAACTTCTGGCCCGTGGCCGTCCTCGATGACGCCGCGCTTCCTCGTCGATGGGTCGGCGTTCGAGAATGCCGCGGGCGACGAGCTTCTTCAGTCGGGCGGTCAGCAGGTTCCGTGAGATCTCTAGCTTCTTCTGGAAGTCGTCGAACCAGGTCGCGCCCCAAAGGCTTGGCGCAGGATCATCAAGCTGCCCCATTCGCCAATGATGTCAACAGCATGGGGCACTCTTCCGAGGCCCAACTTTTCCGCTGCATGGACGGAACTCCTTCGTCGGTGTCGCGCCGACAGGACTTAAGGCGCGACGTGATAACCGAACAGGCTCCTGCCCCGTCTCTCCACGGAGAGGGCGCGCAAAGATGTGCGATCCGAATGTGAGGTCATCTGGTCTGTCAGCGCGGGGTCGATCCCGCCCGTCGGCCGATGGCGCGAACGTCCAGTTCCTGGAGCCGAGGCAACGGCAGCTGCTGGCGCGACCTCTTCGGATCTGCCGGCCTCTCGGCCGGCCGGACGGCATGGTGACCCGTCGACCTCCAGAGCCGGGAGATAAGAGCTTTCGGGTGAGCATGCAGAAGATTGAGATCGCCAAGATCCAGGTGGGGTTCGCAGGAAAGTAAGCCTACCCCGATGCGGCTCCCGAGGCCTTGGAGAACCGCCCGTGATCACCTCGGAGCGCCTACGCCCGGCTCTCGACCGCCACCGGCGGGTTGGCGCAGTAGCGGAAATCGCTCAGCCGCGCCTGGCCCGTTCCGGCGGCATAGAGACCGATCCGCAAGGACAGGAACCCGCCGAACACGTTGTGGTGCAGGCCCGAGACCTCCATTCGCGTGCCGTGGCGGATCCAGGTGCGGCCGTCGTCGTACGAGTAGTGGTAGCTGACGACGTTTTCGATATTGCTGACCCGCAGGCGCAGCTTGCGTACGTCGTGGGCGGTGCGAGCCCAGGGCAGCTCCTCGGAATATTCGAAGATCTTCAAGGTAGTGGGCGTGAAGCCCAGGCCCACGAAGGCCTTATGATTGTAGAACAGCAGGATCCCAGCCTCGGCCTCGCCGGTCAGCTCAAGGCTGATCTCGGCCTCGTACGAGCGGTCGCCGACCAGGCAGGTCAGCGGCGAGGAATCGGCCGGCGAGGTTCCGCGGCCCTCCAGACGCAAGCTTCCCTGGTCGAGGACGGCGCGGCCGGCCTCGTTGGGCTTGGGGTCGTGGAAGCTCCACTGCACGCCGAAACGATCCTGCGAGAAGTCGTCCGACAGGCCCGGCGCGGAGGGACCAGCCTTGCCGCCCCGGGGCTTGGGCAGGGCCTTGGAAAGATCGCCGCCCAGGGCCCGGAACCAGCCGTCTGGCGTCCATTCGATCGGCTCCAGCAGGGTCTGGCGGCCCAGGGTGCGGTAGCCGTTCTCGTAGCCGTGATAGACCATCCACCAGTCTCCCGCCGGCCCCTCGACCAGACTGGCGTGGCCGCGCGACCACCAGGGCTCGGCCGCGCTCCTGGTGCGGACCAGCGGGTTGTGCGGGCAGTGCTCCCAAGGGCCGTGGATCGAGCGCGAGCGGGCGGCGATGACCATGTGGCCGGTGGCCGGCCCCGCCGTGCCGCCGACGGCGGTGATCAGGTAGAACCAATCGCCGCGCCGCAGCAGCTTGGGCCCTTCCGGCGCGAAGTTCTCGACCACCCAGTTGTCGGGATAGCGCCAGGGCTCGTAGGCCTTTTCCAGGACGCCGTCGGTCGCCAGGCCGTCGTCGGTCAGGCGGATCCTGCGCACGCCGTTGACGAACAGATAGCGCTTGCCGTCCTCGCCGACGACATGGCCGGGATCGATGCAGCCCGAGATCTTCAGATCGACCGGTTCGCTCCACGGTCCTTCGATGTGGTCGGCCCAGATGGCGTAGATCGACCATCCCTGGCCAGTCGGATCGGCCGGGATGTAGATGAAGTAGCGGCCGTCGTGCTTGACCAGGTCGACCGCCCAGATCACCCCCAGCGGCTTCCTCAGCGCCGGTCCGACCGGCGTCCAGTTCACCAGGTCCGTCGATTTCCAAATAACCAGGCCTGGGTACGAGAAGAACGACGAAAACGTCATGTAGTAGGTCCCGCCGTCCTTCAGGATGGTCGGGTCGGGGTGATCGCCGCTGACGATGGGGTTGCGGAACGTCCCGTTCCCCAGGTCGGCCTTGCGCTGGCCGTCGGCCCCGACGCCCCAGGCGGGCCCGGAGGTTTTCGCCGCCGGCGCGAACGCCTTGACTGGCGCGGCCTCGGCGATCGCCGGCAAGGCCGCGCCGGCTAGCAGGCCCTTGAACAGATGACGACGAGGCAGGGCCATGGCGGGAGGGTCCGGATTGATAGCGCTATCACGCCTATAGAGAGGCCGTCGGATGTGGTCCAGCGGCGGCCGGCGGCCCAGCCTGTCGAGTTAACGTCGCCTTCCTGAAGGCCTGTCAGAGTCCGTTGTTGGCGCATCTGTTGAGCGCCGAGGTCGAGGTGATGAAGAGGGCGCTGAGACGCCCTGAAGTCTGAAGGTTACGAGCTAGTGGGCCGAGTCTTCGTCTCAGGCCTCGAAGATCGCTTGGGTCTCCAGCACCCAGGTTTCCATCGCGACGACCACGGATGCAGCCCGAAGCCCGCGTCGAGCTGGCCGGTTGGCGCAAGGTGACGGCGGGCTCGCCGCCGTCGGATCTCAGCGCCTAGGGCAACGCCGCCGACCTTGGCGGAATCGATCAAGGTCGGCGGCGCGGCGGCTAGTAGGTGACCCGAACCGAGAAGGCCAGGCGCCGGTCGTTGAGCGTGTACTGGAGCGGCTCGGTCGGGGAGCCGATGTAGGTGCGGTTCATCCGGTTGTTGAGATTGACCGCCTCGAGCGTCAGGGCCACGTGCGAATTGAGGTTGTAGCCGATCGAGGCGTCGAGGCTGGCGTAGGGCGCCTGGATCTGCGGCTGGCCGTTGGCGCCGCTGCCGACCGTGGTGTCCAGGTAGCGGCCGCGCCAGTTGTAGGCGACCCGCGCCGACAGCGGCCCCTTCTCGTAGAGGCCGACGATGTTGTAGCTGTGCTTGGACAGCTTCTCGAGCGGAACCAGGGTCGGAATGCCGCCGCCAGGGGTGGCGAAGGGGTTTTCCACGCTGCTGTCGACATAGGTGTAGTTGGCCTGCAGGCCCAGGCCGCTGAAGACGCCCGGCAGGAAGTCGTAGAACTGTTGGTAGGCCAGCTCGTAGCCCTTGATCTTGCCGGAGTTGGCGTTGACCGTCGTGCTGATGTCGTAGGGCACGCCGTTATAGGTGCGCACGACCCGGCCGCTGGCCAGGAAACCGTCGACGTCCTTGTGGAACACGCCCGCCGTCAACGAGCCGGCGCGCGAGAAGTACCATTCCAGCGAGGCGTCGAACTGGGTCGAGCGGATCGGGTCCAGCAGGGGGTTGCCCGACGAGCCGCCCGGGCGGCCGGTGGACGGGTTCACCGTGATTGGCGGGCCCAGGTTCACATTGGTGGCCATCTGGGTGAAGTCGGGCCGGGCGATCGCCTTGCTGAACGCCAGGCGCAGCTGCAGCGTGTCGGTGAACATCGCCCGCAGGTTCACGCTGGGCAGGGCCTCGAAGTACGAGCGGCGCACGGTGACGGCCTGCAGGTCGTCCGGGTTGGTCGGATCGATCGTCGGGTCGGCGGGAAACAGATAGCCGCTCGACGCGGTCTTGGTCTGGATCAGCCGCAAGCCGGCCGCGCCGTCCACGGGCAGGCCGAGGATCTCGGTTCCCAGCTTGACGCTGGCGTAGCCGGTCAGGATCTCCTCGCCCTGCCGGTTGATCTCCGCCGGGTTGAAGCGCAGCCGCCGCTGGGCGCCGAAGATCTGATAGGTCTTGGTCAGGCTCTCGGACACGCCGCCGGACGGGAAATCGGGATAGAGCACGCCGCTCACCGTGCGGCCCTCGAAGAAGCCCGGCGCGGGTCCGCTGATGATCAGGTCCTGGCGCGCGGCGGTGTAGGGAATGTAGCCGGCCCCGGCTGGCGCGGCGCAGCTGGGCGAGTTGCCGCTGGTGAACGTGCAAAAGCCGTCGCCGTAGCCGCGTAGGGTGACGTCGCTGTCGGCATAGCGCACGCCGGCGGTCACCGATTTCACGATCGACCCTGCCGGCTCCCATTTGACGTCATAGCGCAGCGCCAGCTGGTCGGCGTTATTGCGGGTGAAGTAGTCGGCCAGATAGGCGAAGCGGTAGCGATTGGGATCGGTCAGCAGCGCCGGGTCGCGCACCGTCCAGGTCGGGTCGCTGGAGATGTCGAAATCGACGGTGCTCTTGTTCGGCGACGCCGAGGGCAGCTCCGATCCGTCGGCGAACTGCGAGATGACGAAGCCGTTGGCGTCGACGTCGTAGCTGGACTTCAGGTATTGCGCGTCGAAGGTCGTCGTCAGCGTGTCGGTGGGACGCCACACCAGCCGCCCGGTGAGGTTGGTGTTCCTGGACTTCAGGTCCTGGTCGTAGCGGGCCGATTCGAAGACCATGTTGTCGTATGAACCGCGGACCAGGCGCCCGTCGGCGGCGTAGCCGAAACTGGCCCCAGGTGTCGGCGTCGGGTTCTGGCCGTGGGTGATGTTGTAGTAGTAGCGGCCCGTACGCTCGAACCGATAACGGCTGTCGAGCGCCTGCAGCGTCAGGTCGAGGCGGTCGGAGATCGCCCACTGGAAGGCGCCCGCGAGGGTCCGGCGCTCGCGCTCGCCCAGCTCGTCATAGATCTGGAAGCCCAGCGGCGCGCGGGCCCCGGCCGGGGCCCCGGGAAAGCCGCCCGCCGCGATGTTGAAGAACGGCTGCACCAGCAGCGCGTCCTGCCGGTACTGGCTCTTGCTGTAGACGCCGTTGAGCAGCAGGCCCATCTCGCCGTGGCCGGTCTCCCAGCGGTTGCTGTATAGGGCCGAGCCGGAACCGCCCCACTTGTCGGCCAGGTCGTAATAGCTGCCGCGCGCCGTGGCGTTGATGACCTGGCCCTTCTGGTCGAAGGGCAGGCGGGTGCGCAGGTTGACCACGCCGCCTATGCCGCCCTCGATCACCTCGGCCGACGGGTTCTTGTAGACGTCGATGCCGGCCAGAAGCTCGGGCGGCAGGGCCTCGATGTCGAAGTTGCGCCCGCCGGACGCCGAATAGGTGTCGCGCCCGTCGATCAGCGTGCGCACCTGGGTGAGGCCGCGGATGGCGATCGCCGGCTGGGTGCGATGGTCGACATCCGTCCCGCCTTCGCCGTAGCGCCGCTGGATCTGCACGCCGGCGATCCGTTGCAGCGACTCCACCGTGTTGGCGTCCGGCAGCTTGCCGATGTCCTGGGCCTGGATCGAGTCGACGATCTGGTCGCTGTGGCGCTTGAGCTCCTGGGCGGAGTTGAGGCTGGCGCGGACGCCGGTGACGACGATCTCGCTGACCTCGGCGGCGTCCTGGCCGCTGGCGGGCGGGGGCGCGGACGACGAGGTCTGCGCGGCCGCCGGTACGGCCATCATCGCGCCGACCACCATCATCGACGCTCTCGACACGAGCTTACGCCTCACGACCATTGAACCCTCCATCCCTTGGCTATGCCGGCTAGGCGCCGGTCTGCGGGGCACGGATATGCTCTCGCGCCACTTCCGTCAATAAATCATATTTCTCTTTTGGGTGGGGCTCCCTGATCAAGCGTGGTTGAGGCAAGGTGTTCGAGCGCCTCAAGGTTCATTTACTGCGAACAAGCCAGCTACAGCGCCGTTATCCGTTGAAATTCTTCGACCTGCGCGCGGCGCAGGTCGCCCTACGACAAGGCTTGCCAAGGCGAGATGTGGAAAATAATGTCATACATAAAATGAAGCGCCGGAAGACTCGCGTTCGGGTCGGATGCTTGATCGGGAGAAAAACGGACATGGAAACCAGCCCCCAGCCTCGCCAAAGGCTCAGCCGCCGCCGGCTCGTCCAGTCGCTGGGGATCGCGCCGTTCCTCGGGCTGATCGACGTGGCCCAGGCCGTCGCCGGCGTGGGCGGCGCGAACGCCGATCTCGGTGGCAGCTGGCGTCGCGCGATCGACCAGGACGATACGGGCCTGGGGCAGCGCTGGTTCGCGCGCGCCCTTGCCGACCGCCTGCCCTTGCCGGGGAGTCTGGAACAGCGGGGCGTCGGCAACCCGGTGAGGCTGACCACGCCTTGGACGGGCGACATCAACGACCGCTCGTTCTTCAACGCGCCCGACTATGCCCGCTACCGGGCGGCGGACGACTTCAAGGTTCCCTTCTTCCTGCAACCCGACAGCTGGTATCGCGGCCCGGCCTGGTACCAGCGCGACATCGACATCCCGGCGTCTTGGCGAGGCAAGCGGGTGGAGCTGTTCCTCGAGCGGCCGCACTGGGAGACCCAGGTGTGGCTCGACGACCGCCTCGTCGGGCGCAGCGACGCCCTGCATGTGCCGCACCGCCATGACCTGGGGATCGTCGAGCCGGGCCGGCGGCGCCTGACGATCCGCGTCGACAACCGGATGATCGTCGAGATCGGCCATAACGGCCATGGCGTCACCGACCACACCCAGGGCAACTGGAACGGGATCGCCGGGCGGATCGAGCTTCGCGCCACCGAGCCGGTCTGGATCGAGCGGGTGGACCTGCATCCCGCCCTGGCCGAGCGCACCCTGACGGTGCGCGGCACGCTGCGCCGGATCGCCGGGGCGCCGCCCCTCGGCGCCGCCGAGGTCGTCTTCGCCGGCCGATCGACGCGGGGGACCGTGACGTGGACGGGAGGCCAGGGCGCCTTCGAGGTCGCGATCCGGCCTTCGGACGCCGCGGCGATGCGGACCTGGGACGAGTTCAATCCCGTGTTGCACGAGGTCACGGTCCGGCTGGCCAAAGGCGAGGCCTGGAAAGGCCGCTTCGGCTGGCGTGAGCTGGCGGCCACGCCGAGCGGCTTCACCCTGAACGACCGGCCGGTAATGTTCCGGGGCGCGCTGGAATGCGCCATCTTCCCGTTGACCGGCCATCCGGCCACCGACATCGGCAGCTGGCGGCGGATCATGCGGCGGGTGAAGGACTACGGCCTCAACCACCTGCGCTTCCACAGCTACTGTCCGCCCGAGGCCGCGTTCGACGCCGCCGACGAGGCCGGGGTCTACGTGCAGGTCGAGACGGTGTGGGCCAACCAGTCTTCACGCATCGGCAGCGGCCTGCCGGTCGATCAGTGGGTCTATGCCGAGACCGACCGGATCCTGGCCGCGCATGGCAACCACCCCTCGTTCATGCTGATGACCCATGGCAACGAGCCTGGCGGCGGCAAGACCAAAGAGGGCGAGGCCAAGCGCGACGCCTTCCTGGGCGCCTATGTCCGCCACTATCGTGGCCTGGACGCCCGCCGGCTGTGGACCTCCGGCGCGGGCTGGCCGCTGATCGAGGACAACCAGTTTCACCTCACGCCGACGCCGCGGGTCCAGAACTGGGGAGAGGGCCTGAAGTCGCGCATCAACAGCAAGCCGCCGGAAACCCAGACCGACTACCGCGACTTCATCGGCCAGTATCGCGTGCCGGTCATCAGCCACGAGATCGGCCAGTGGTGCGTCTATCCGAACCTGGAGGAGCGGCGCAAATACACCGGCTACCTGAAGGCCAAAAACTTCGACATCTTCGCCGATCGCCTGCGCGACAGCGGCCTGGCCGGCCAGGCTCCGGAGTTCCTTCACGCCTCGGGCCGGCTGCAGGTGCTCTGCTACAAGGAAGATATTGAAAGCGCCCTGCGCACCCACGGGATGGGCGGCTTCCAGCTGCTGGGCCTGCAGGATTTTCCCGGCCAGGGCACGGCGCTGGTCGGGGTGGTCGACCCCTTCTGGGATGACAAGGGCTATGTGACGGGGCAGGAGTATCAGCGCTTCTGCGCGCCGACCGTCCCCCTGGCCCGGATGCCGGCCCGCGTCCTGCAGTCAGGCCAGCCGTTCCCCTTCGCCGTCGACATCGCGCATTTCGGGGCCGCGCCGATTGAGAACGCGGACATCGAATGGCGGGTCCAGGCCGCCGACGGCGCGGAGCTGGCGCAAGGCGTCTTTCCGTCGCGCACCGTCGCGTTGGGCAATGCGCCGATCGGCCTGTCCGCCGCGCCCGTCCTGACCGCGCCACGCGCCACCACCGCCAAGCTGATCGTCGGCGTGCGGCGGGGTGGACGCGTCCTTGCGCAGAATGACTGGGACCTGTGGGTCTACCCTGCCGCGGTCCCACGCGAGGCGGGTGGCCGGGTGCGGCGCGCCGACCGCATCGACCAGGCGCTGCTGGATCACCTGGCCCAGGGCGGCGACGCGCTGATCGGTCTTCCCGGCGCGAAGGTGGCCAACTATGCCGAGCGCCCCGTCCAGCTCGGTTTCTCCAGCATCTTCTGGAACACCCTGTGGACCCAAGGCCAGGCGCCGACGACGCTGGGCGTGCTTTGCGATCCCGCCCATCCCGCCCTGGCCGACTTCCCCACCGAGACGCACAGCAACTGGCAGTGGTGGTACCTGATGCATCGGGCGGGCGCGCTGCGGCTGGACCTGCTGCCGCCCGGCGTCGAGCCGATCGTCCGGGTCATCGACGACTGGTTCACGGCCCGGCCCCTGGGGCTGGTGATCGAGGTCTCAGTGGGCAAGGGCCGGGCGATCGTCTGCGGCTTCGCGCTCGACGGCGCCGAGGCGCAGGACCCTGTCAGCCGCCAGCTGGTCGCCAGCCTCGAACGCTATATGCAGGGCGAGGCCTTCCGGCCCGCCGCGCGCGTGTCTGCGGACCAACTGCGCCGGCTGGCCGCGCCGTGAGCGGCGCGCGACGGGCGCGACGACCAGGGCGACGCGGGAGTCGGGGCGCGCTCGTCGCCATGGCCGGGGCGTTGCTCGCCGCGCCGGTCACGACAATGGCCGCGGAGCCGGGTTCGACGACCACACCCGCCCCCTGCGCGGCGCGGGTCGCGATCACCGTGTCGGCCGACTGGGCCCGCCCGCGAACCGCCTTCCGGGGATGGGGCACGTCGCTGGCCTGGTTCGCCAGCACCATAGGCGATTGGCCCGGTCCGATCCGCGAGCGGCTGGCCGACCTACTCTATGGACCGGACGGGCTGGGCCTGACGGTCGCCCGCTACAACATCGGCGGCGGACGCAAGCCCGGGACGCCGCCGCTCTCGCGCCCCAACGCCAACGTGCCTGGCCTCTGGCGGATGCCCGAGGGCGCGACGGGCCTGGACTGGTGGCGTCCCGACGATCCGGCGATGTGGGACTGGTCGGCCGACAGCGGCCAGCAGTGGTGGCTGGGCGCCGTGCGCAAACGCGTTCCGGAGACCCAGCGCCTGATCGAGGCGGCCGCCTATTCCCCGCCGTGGTTCATGACCGTCAGCGGCGACGTGGCCGGCGCCAGCGCCAAGCAGCAGCCCAACCTGCGGCCCGGCCTGGAGCCGCTGTTCGCCGATTATCTGGTGCGTGCGATGCAGGGGCTGGAAGCCCGCCACGGGATCCGCTTCCACAGCCTCGCGCCCCTGAACGAACCCAACACGCCCTACTGGGTGGCGGGCAACCGCCAGGAGGGGAACTATTTCGACCCGGCCGGCCAGTCTCGGATGCTGCTGGCGACCGCCGCGGCCCTGCGCGCCCACGGATCGCCTGCGCTGCTGTCGGCGATGGACGAGACCAATCCCGACACCTTCGTCAAGGACTGGTCGGGCTATTCGACCCCGGCCAAGGCGGTCGTGCGCCAGCTCAACGTCCATACCTACAGCACCACCGGGGCGACCGGGCCGCGCGACATCGCCGCCGTCGCCGGCCTTCCGCTGTGGATGTCCGAGGTGGACCTTTCCGCGCCCAACACGGTGCAGGATTTTTCCGATCCTTCCTCGGCCCTGGCGCTGGGCGAGCAGATCGTCCTGGACCTCAAGCGCCTGGAGCCGGAGGCCTGGGTCCTGTGGCAAGCCGTCGAGCCCAGCGCCTTGAAGGGCGAGGCGGGCTCGAACTGGGGGCTGGTGCGCACGGACATGTCGACCCGCCGGCCCGCCGACATGAGCCTGCACGTCACCGCCAAGTACTGGGCCATGGCCAGTTTTAGCCGTCATATCCGCCCGGGCTACCGCCTGGTGCGCAACGATGATCCCGACACGATCACGGCCCTGTCGCCCGACGGACGCCAGGCGGTCGTCGTCCACGTCAATCACGGCCCCTACGCGCGCAAGCTGACCGTGACGACCCGGGGGCTGGCGCGGGCGCGGTGGCGCGCCGAGGCGGTCTACCAGGACGCCCGGCCGCGCGCCCAGGCTTGCCCTGCGTCTGGCCAGCCGACGGTGATCGCACCGCCGCGCGCGATCACCACGGTGCTCCTGCGGCGGCCCTGAGAGCCGCGCCGCCTCAGCGCCAGTCTTCCTCGATCTGTTCCAGCGACTTGCCCTTGGTCTCGGGCAGGGTGCGGAAGATGGCGATGAAACCGGCGGCGCAGATCGCGCCATAGATCCAGAACGTGACGCCGGTGCCCGCCCAGGTGTTGAGCAGCGGGAAGGTGTAGGTCAGCAGGAAGCAGGCGGCCCACAGCGCCGTGGTGGCGATGGCCATGCTCGCGCCGCGCGCCTCGCCCGGGAAGATCTCCGAGAGCGCGACCCAGGTCACCGGCGCCAGCGTCATGGCGTAGGTGGCGATGGCGGCGACGACCAGCAGCAACAGCGGCCACCCTTGCACGCCGGCCAGGTAGCCGGCCCCGACCAGGGCGTAGATCAGGGCCAGGCCCGCGCAGCCGATCAGCAGCAGACGCCGCCGGCCCAGGCGCTCCACCGTGGCCATGGCCACGAAGGTGAAGACGCAGTTCACGACGCCGGTGATGACAATGTTGAACAGGGTGTCGGACACCGCGTAGCCCGCGCCCGCGAAGATCTCTTCGGCGTAATTAAATATGACATTAATTCCGCCCCACTGCTGAAGCACCGCCAGCATGACGCCGATCGCCAGCACGCGGCGAAAGCGCGGCTCGGCCAGCACCGCCGCCAGGCTGCGGCCCGGCGCGGCGTCCAGGGCGCGGCGGATCTCGTCCAGCGCGGCTTCGGCGTGAGCCTCGCCGCCCAGCTTGCGCAGGACCTTGGCGGCATCGTCCCAGCGGCCCTGGAGCGCCAGCCAGCGCGGGCTCTCGGGCAGAAACAGGGCGCCCAGCGTGAAGCCGAGGGCCGGAACCGCGGCGGCGGCGAACATCCAGCGCCAGCCGGCTGTCCCGTTCCACGAGGCGGCGATCTCGGCCAGCGCGGCGCCCGGCGCCACGGGCCTGGCGATCAGCCAATTGACGATCTGGGCGGCGAGCAGGCCCAGGACGATGGCGATCTGGTTGAGGCACACCAGCCGGCCGCGGCTGGCGGCGGGCGCGATCTCGGCGATGTAGAGCGGCGACAGGCCCGAGGCCATGCCGATGGCGACGCCGCCGGCGATACGCCAAGCCACGAAGGCGCCGAAGCCGCCCGCCAGGGCCGTGCCGATCGACGAGACGGCGAAGATGAGAGCGGCCACCAGCAGCGCGGGTTTGCGTCCCCAGCGGTCGGCCAGCGCTCCGGAGGCCATGGCGCCGACGAGACAGCCGATCAGCGCGCAACTGACGGCCCAGGCCTGCTGGGTGGGGGCGACGAGGCCGAAGCTGGCCTCGTAGAACGGCTTGGCGCCGCCGATCACCACCCAGTCGTAGCCGAACAGCAATCCGCCAAGGGCCGAAACCGCCGCCGCCAGCCAGACCGCGCCCGTCGCCTTCGTCGGCGCGCCGACGGCCGGGCCGCCCAGATCGACCATGTGCATCCTAGAGTCTCCCCATGCGGCCGCCGTCGGCCACGATGTCCTCGCCGGTGATGAAGCGCGCCGCGTCGGAAGCCAGGAATACAGCCAGGGCGGCGACATCCTCCGGCTGGCCCAGGTCGGCCGGGTCGATGACCTCGGCGCCCGAGCGGATATTCGGGCTGTCGCGCAGCATGGTCGTGTCGATGGCGCCCGGCAGGATGGCGTTGACCCGCAGGCCCAGGGGCTTGCCCTCGATCGCCGCCGAGCGGGTGAAGCTGACCAGGGCGGCCTTGGCCGCGGCGTAGGGCGCCACCAGCGGCGAGGTGCGCCGCGCATGGACCGAGGCGATGTTGATCACACAGCCGCCCGGCTTCATGCGCCGGAAAGCGTGGCCGGTGAACAGGGCCGCGCCCACCAGATTGACGTCGAGCAGCCGCCGCCAGTCCGCGGCCTCCAGCTCGACGATCGGGCGATAGATCATCATGCCCGCGACATTGACGATGACGTCCAGGCCGCCGAAGGCGTCGCAGGCGGTCTCCACCGCCTCCGCCACGGCCTGCGGATCGCCGACGTCGGCGGTGATCGCCTTCGCCTCCCGGGCGCCCTCGCTGACCAGGGCGGCGAGCGCTTCGTCGGGCGCGGGGCGGGCGTCGACCAGCAGGATGGCCGCCCCCTCGCGAGCGAAGCCGTGCGCCACGGCCAGGCCGATGTCGCCGGCCCCGCCGGTCACGATCACGCTACGGCTCACCATTCGCGAAGCTCTCCATCCGGCCCGCGCCAGGCGGGGTTGCGCCAGCGGTGCGGGGTCTTGGCCATCTCGCGCACGGCGGCCTCGTCGATCTCGACGCCCAGGCCCGGCCCCTCCGGGATCGCCACGCTTCCGTTGCTGACATCGAACAGGCCCGGATTGCGCACCAGGGTGGTCAGGTCCTCGGACGGGCCGTTGTAGTGGATGCCCAGGGACATCTCCTGGATCACGAAGTTGGGGGTGACGGCGGCCAGGTGCAGGCAGGCCGCCAGGGCCAGCGGGCCGATCGGGCAGTGGGGCGCCACCGCCACGTCGTAGGTCTCGGCCATCGCCGCAATGCGCCTGCATTCGGAGATGCCCCCGGCGTGGGCGAGGTCCGGTTGGACGATGTCGATCGCGCCGCTCTCCAGGAAAGGCCGGAAATCCCAGCGGCTGTAGAGCCGCTCGCCCAGCGCCAGCGGCACGCTGCTGAACGCGGCCAGCTGCGCGACCAGGGCGGGATTGTCGGAGAGCACGATCTCCTCGGCGAACAGCGGCGAAAACGGCTCGATGGCGCGGAGCACCGTGCGGGCCATCGGCTTGTGGACGCGCCCGTGAAAGTCGACGCCGACATCGACGCCGACGCCGCGCACGTCGGCGATCCGCTGGGCCAGGGCGTCGATCTTGGACGGGCTGTCCAACCAGGCCAGATCCTCGACGCCGTTCATTTTTACGGCCTTGAAGCCCTGGGCGCGCCGGGCCTGGGCGGCTTCCACGATGTCGGCCGGCCGGTCGCCGCCGATCCAGGCATAGACGGGGATGCGGTCGCGCACCCGCCCGCCCAGCAACTGATAGAGCGGAACGCCGAGCTTGCGCGCCTTGATGTCCCAAAGGGCCTGGTCGACCCCGGCGATCGCCGACAGCATCACCGGGCCGCCGCGATAGAAGCCCAGCCGGTGCAGGGTCTGCCAGGCGTCCTCGATGCGGTCCGGATCATGGCCGATCAGGCGGTCGCGCACGGTCTCGAACGCGCCGACCACCGCCTCGGCATGGCCTTCCAGCGTGGCTTCGCCCCAGCCTACCGCGCCTTGCGCGGTCTCGATCCGGACGAACAGCCAGCGGGGACGAACCTGGAAACACTCGATGCGGTCGATGCGGTCGGCGGCGGTCATTCAGGCGATCCTCGGGGGAAGGCGGCGGGGCCGGCCAACGGGTCGTCGGGCGTGCGCCATCTTGGACAATATCCCCTCCGTCAGATCTTCGCGCCCCGGTCGGCGGACGCCGAGAGCCTGGGGCTGGGTAACAACAGCGCTGGCGGTGGTCAATAAAATATCATACTTTTTATCTGGCAGAGGAGAAGCCATGAGCATGAAGATCGTCGAGCGCGTCGGGCGGGATCGTCTGGGGGAAGGGCCCGTATGGGACGCCCGTCGCCGCGAGCTGCTCTGGGTGGACATACTGGCGCCCTGCGTCCACCGCCTGTCGCTCGACGATGGCCGGGTGGCCACCGTGCCGGTGGAAGAACCCATCGGCTGGGTCGCGCCCCGGCGCGACGGGCCAGGCCTCGTCGCGGGATTTCGCAGCGGTTTCTACTTCCTCGACGTCGAGACGGGCGCGCGCCAGCTGATCGGAGCGCCCGAGCCCGACCGGCCCAATAACCGCCTCAACGACGGCAAGGTCGATCCCCAGGGACGGATCTGGGCGGGCTCCAAGGACGATACCGACCAGGCCGCGAGCGGTGCGCTCTACCGGCTCGACTCGTCCCTGCGCTGGACTCGGTGCGACGACGATTACGGCGTCGCCAACGGCCCCACCTTCTCGCCGGACGGCCGCACGCTCTATCACACCGACAGCGCGGCCCGCACCATCTACGCCTTCGACCTGGACGACGACGGCGAGTTGTCGGGGCGGCGGGTGTGGCTTCGGTTCGCCGAAGACTGGGGGTATCCGGACGGCATGACCACGGACGCGGAAGGCTGCGTCTGGGTGGCCCATTGGGGCGGTGCGCGGCTCAGCCGCTTCTCGCCTGACGGCGTCCTGATGCGGTCGATCGCGCTGCCGGCCACCAACATCACCAGCTGCGCCTTCGGCGGAGAGTCGCTGGATCGATTGTTCGTGACCTCCTCGACGCTCGGCTGCGAGGACGAGGCTTGGGCCGGCGCCCTGTTCGAGGTCGAGGCGGGCGTGCGGGGTCTTCCACAGGCGCGTTTCGCCGGTTGATGGCGTCGCCGTCGCAATCGTCTCTAGCGGCTGGTCAGCGGCGAGGCTGACAGTATGTTGGGCCCATGGAATCTGACGAAGCCGAACCTTTGGCGGCGGGCGGCAAGCGCGGCCCCAACCTGACGCGCCGGATCGTGGACGATCTAGGACGCGCCATCGTCACCGAGCAGTTCACCGCCCAGACAGGCTTTCCGTTCGAGGCGCAGCTCTGCGAGCAGTATGGCGCCAGCCGTCCGGTCGTGCGCGAAGCGGTCAAGATGCTGACCGCCAAGGGGCTGCTGCGGCCCCGGCAACGGGCGGGCACAGTGGTTCAGCCCGAAGACAGCTGGAACCTGCTGGATCCGGACGTGCTGAAATGGCTGCTCGACCGCGCGTTCTCGATCGACCTGCTGATCGAGTTCACCGAGATGCGCATGGCGATCGAGCCGCGCGCGGCGGGCCTGGCGGCCAATAGCGCCACCGGGCCGCAGCGCGCGGCGATCATCAATGCGATAAACCGGATGTTCGCGGCCGAACGGGGCGACGACGATCCCCTCGAGACCGACATCGCCTTCCACCGGGCGGTCATCGAGGCCAGCAACAACCGTTTCATGCGCCAGTTCACCGATCTGTCCGAGGCCACGCTGCGTTTCAGCATTCGCCGCACCAACGCCTATGCCGGCGTCAGCCGGGCCAGCGCGATCGATCACCGACGCGTGGCCAACGCGATCGTCGAGGGCAATCCGCTGGAAGCCTCGACCTTGATGCGCGAACTGATCGCCGGCGCCCTGCGGCTGTTGCTCGAGGCCGGCCAGCATCGGCCCCGCTCGGAGTTCTAGGCGCGACCTGGACCGAACGCGGTCGGTGTCGCGGACCCACGATCGGCGACGCCTTGGCGCCGCGTCAGGCGCGCGGCGCGTTGCCTTGCATCTCGCGCTTTTCGCCGAAGACAGGGAAGGCGACTTTTGGCCGCACGCCAAGGCCGCAATGGCGTCGAGACTTCAGGGGCAGGGGGCTTCGAACTGATGATGGCCCGCTCCAACCACGCGCCTCAGCCCGGGCATCGATACCTCCGCGCGGCTGTTGGGTGGAACCTGCAGCGTCAGGCTCACCCGGTCGCCCACGACCCGCCAGCTGGTTTCGATCCGGCCGCGGACGCAGTCCAGCGTCGCGCCAGCGGACCCGATCCTGCGGTCGATGAGGGGCGCGACCCGGAACTGGCTGAAGCCTGGCGCCGTCGGCTCGATGCCCGCCACTCGCCGGTAGAGGAAGGCGCAGACCGCACCCAGGGCGTAGTGGTTGAAGGAGTTCATCGAGACGTCGCCGGTGTCGCTGTTCCAGCGCTCCCAGGTCGTCGTCGCGCCGCGTCGAACCATGTAGCCCCACGAGGGGTAGTCGGTGCGGAGCAGCAGGTCGAACGCCAAACGGGTCTCGCCGACGTCGGCCAGGGCGTCCAGGGCGAGCGGGGTGCCCAGGAAACCGGTCGAGATCAGGCCGCCCCGTCGCCGGATGTCCGCGGCCAGTTTCTCTCCGGCGGGCTTGCGCAGGTCCGAGGGCAGCAGCCCTAGGCGCAGGGCCAGGATATAGCCGGTGTGACTGCCGTTGCCGACCGTCCCGTCGGCCCGGACAAAGGTCCTGGCGAAGGCCGCGCGCGTTTCCTGAGCTTGCCTGCGCCACCGCTCGGCGTCGGAGGATCGGCCTGTCCACGCGGCCATCTGGGCGAGTTGATCCACGGACCGGGCCAGCATGGCCGTCGCGATCAGGTCCTTGGGCGTGGTCTCGTCCCCCGGCTGCTTGGCGTCGAGCGCCAGCCAGTCGCCAAGATCGGCGCCGCGTCCGGCCCGCCAGAGGCCGTCGGGATTCTCGGCGAGTATTCCCGTCAGATAGGCGCTCATCGCCGACCAGTTGTCGTCGACCACCGCCCGATCGCCGGTATGGAGATAGCCCACATAGGGCAGCATCACCCCGGCGTCGGCCCAGCCAGGCGTCGCGGTTGTCGTGTTCCATCCCAGACCGCGCGGCGAGGGGGACCACATGGGATAGGCGCCGTTGGCGGCCTGGTCGTCGCGAAGGATCCGCGTGAACGACCGGGTGAAGCCGCCGACATCCATGTTGAAGGCGGCCGTCTCCCAGAAGACCTGGGCGTCGCCGGTCCAGCCGAGCCGCTCGTCGCGCTGGGGACAGTCGGTGGGAACGCCCATGAAGTTGGAGCGCTGGCTCCACAGCGAGTCGAGCCACAGCTTCTGGATCGTCGGCTCGCCGACGCGGAACACGCCGATCTCCGGCAAGTTGCTCGACAGGACGACGCCTTCGACCCCGTCGGGCGTCAGCGCGGCCGGCCCTTCGACCTCGGCGTAGCGGAAGCCCTGATAGGTGAAGACGGGCTGGAGGGTTTCGACGCCGCCGCCGCCGAGCACATAGCGGTCCTCGGCCCGGGCGACCCGAAGATTACGTCGGTCCAGCTCGCCGTCGGCGGCCAGGATCTCGGCATGGCGGACGATCACGCGATCGCCGCGGGCGCCCTTGATCTTCAGGCGGACGCGCCCGGCGAAGTTCTGACCGAAATCGATGATGTGCCGGCCTGGCCCGGCGCGGCGGATCGATACGGGTTTGAGCACACGGACTTCGCGGATCGGCTCGGCCAGCGGGGCGCAGGGCTTGGCTGGCGGCGCGGGGGCGGTCCAGACCTTGGACCAATCGCCGTCGTCGAAGTTCGGCTGCGCCCAGCGCGATGGCCAGAGGCGAAGGTCCTGGTCCTCGCCCGCATAGATCTCGGACATCAGGATCGGCGAGGGGGCGTGGCGCCAGTCCCGGTCGGTCTCGACCCGCTCGATCCTTCCGGCTGCGTCGCGGCTTTCGATGAAGAGGCGGAGACGCCGCGGCGCCGGACCATAGGCGTAGCGGCCGTCCGGCGCCTGGTAGCTGGCGTAGAATCCGTCGCCGACCAGGGCGCCCATCGCATTGTCGCCTTCGCGCAGCAGGGCGGTTACGTCATAGGTGCGGTAGGGCACATGGCGACGATACTCGGAACCTTCCGATTGGAGCTCGTCGTCTCCGACCCGCCGGCCGTTGATCCACAGCCGATAGCCTCCGAGCGCGGACACGTAGAGGCGCGCGCCCCGCGGCTTTCCGGACAGATGAAAGGCGCGCCGCAGCAGGCGGGCCGGCGTCGGCGGCCAGGGAAAGTGCGGCTGAGATTCGGGCACGGACGCGGGCCCCCAGGGCGCCTGGTCCCCCGAGCGTGTCTCCCAACCGTCGACGACGCGCGTGACGCCGCCGTCGGGCGAGGGGATCCTGAGCTGGGCGGCGATCGACGCGGTCCCGGAGCCCGAGGGCCCGGCCTTGGTCACCACCTCGGCCGTCAGGACATGGCCGCCGGGCGCCACGGCCAGGGGAAACGCGATCGCCGGCGGATCGCCATAGGCGTTTGGACCGCGCGCGGGCAGGACGATTGGGTCGCCGTCGAGGGCCAATTTCGAGAGTTTGCCGTCCGCGATGATCGTCAGCAGGCCTTCGCCGCCGCCCGATCGGAAGGCCAGGCGGAAGGTGCAAGGCTGAGAGCGGGAAGCCGTCGTTCCGCTCACCCATCGCACGCCCGCCTCGCGATCGTCCCGCTCGACCTGGCTCTCGACCGCCAGCCAGTCCCCCATCCAGTCGGCGTCGTCGAGCAGGCCCATCTCCCAGGCGGCCGGGGCGCTCCAGTCCGAAACCTGGCCGACGCCGTCCCAAACCCGCACGCGCCAGAAACATCGCTGGCGCGAGGCCAGCGCCGCGCCGCCATAGGCGACGCCGGTGCACGCCGCGCCCGGCGTCCGTCCGCTGTCCCAGAGATCGGCGGTGTTCGCCCGCACGTTCTCCAAGGTCGAGGCGACGATGACCTGATAGGCGGACTGAAGGGTCCCCGCCGGCCCGGTCAGCCGCCAGGAAAGGCCAGGGCGCGGATCGTCGATTCCCAGCGGGTTGGACCGCATGGCCGTCCTGAGACCGACCGCTTGCAACGCGGCGCGCGGCGCGGCCGCCGAGGCTTGTCCAAGGGCGCTGGACAGAGACCCCGCCAGCAGGATGGAACGACGGTTCAGCTTCAACATCACCCCCATAATGGCGCCGCGCGAGTCAGCGTTGGAAGCACGCCGGTTTTGTCGGATATATATTACCTATCGCTCGTGAGGCGTCGACGACGCGGCTCATCGATCGATCCGCAATGCGGTTTGGTTTCGCGCGAACCTTGCCGTGCAATCGCCGAGGTCCTCTCCAGGTTCGACAACGCCCCGGACGAGGACGGCGCATTGAGGCCCAATCGCCCAGGTCCCTTGCGGTGTCGATCGGACGTCAAACTTCAAACATCGAAGGTGGCGTCGAAAGTGGTCACGCCGGTCCGTTCACGGGAGCCGGGGCGGCGGGCTATGCGATCGCCGGAAGCCGATGGATGTGCTTGTCGAGGGTCAACGGATAGTCGCGCACGCGCACGCCGGTCGCGTTGTAGACGGCGTTGGCGATGGCCGGCGCCACCCCCGTCAGGCCAAGTTCGCCGACACCCTTGGCCTTGACTGGCGACATGGTGGCGTCGACCTCATCGACGAACATGACATCAAGATGCGGTATGTCCGCGTGGACGGGCACTTCGTAGCCAGCAAGGTCGTGGTTGATGAACAGTCCGAAGCGCTTGTCGAGCACCATCTCCTCCGTCAAGGCCGCGCCGATCCCCATTGTCATGCCGCCGATGACTTGGCTGCGAGCGGTGACGGGATTGAGAATGCGCCCCGCCGCACAGACCGCCAGCATTCGGCGCACACGGATGACGCCGGTGTAGCGGTCGACGCCGACCTCGGCGAAATGCGCGCCGAAGGTCTGTTGGGCGTAACGATCCTTGAGATCGCCATACGCCATGCTGTCCTCGACCACGAGATCGCCGTTGCGCGCGGCGTCCCCCAGCTTCGCCGAACGGCCCGAGGAGCGAACCTGGCCGTCGGCGAACACCAGGTCGGGCGTGTTGAAACCAAGCTCCCGCGCGACCGCCTCGCGCAGCTTGTGGCAAGCGGCATAGACCCCCGCTGTCACCGAGGCCGCGCCGGCCTGGCCACCGGAGCCCGGCGTCTCCGGAAAGTTGGAATCGGCGAGCCGGACCTTCACCTGGTCGAGAGGTGTCCCCATCATCTCGGCCGCGGTCTGCGCGACGATGGTATAGCTGCCGGTGCCAATGTCGGTCATGTCGGTTTCGACGGTGATGACGCCGTCGTGGTGGAGACGTACGCGCGCGCCCGCCTTGTTGATCGGCGCGCCTCGGATCGCGCTCGCCATTCCGTAGCCGACAAGCCAGCGGCCATCCTGCCGCGTCGCCGGCGACGTCGGCCGGTCGGCCCAGGCGAACGCCTCTGCGCCGGCGCGCAGGCATTCGACGAACGGTCGCGAGGAGAAGGGCCGGTCGGGCTTGGCCGGATCGACCTGAGTATCGTTGCGGATTCTCAGCTCGACGGGATCGAGTCCGACCTTCTCGGCAAGCTCGTCCATCGCGATTTCGAACGCCATCAGCCCCGGGGCCTCGCCCGGTGCGCGCATAGCCTGACCCTCGGTGAGGTCGAGCACGGCGAGATAGCGCCGCAGCCGCCGGTTCTCGCCGCGGTAAAGCAAAGCGGTAGGCAGCGTGGTCGGCTCGGTGCGGCCGCCGGCCAGATTGCCCGACCAGCTATCGTGCCCGATCGCTGTCAGTCGGCCGTCCGCCTGAGCGCCGAGCCGGATGCGCTGAAGGGTCCGCGGCCGATGGATGGTGGCGTTGAACATGATCGGCCGCTGAAGCACCAGCTTGACCGGCCGTCGCGCCGCCCGCGCCGCCACGGCGGCAAGCGCCAGATCGATCTGCACCGTACCCTTGCCGCCGAATCCGCCGCCCACATAGGGCGAGGAGAGGCGGATGTTTTCTTTGGGAACGCCCAGGATCAGGCCAAGATCGCGCAAACCCCAATTCATCTGCTGGATCGACGTCCAGCAGAACAGCCGATCGCCGTCCCAGCGAGCGATCGAGGCATGCGGCTCCATCATCGCGTGCGCCTGGTCGGGCGTGACATAGGTCTGGTCGATCTTCACCGGCGCGGCGGCGAAGGCCGCGGAAAAGTCGCCGACCCTCGTCTCGGTCGGGCCGCCAAACTCTTCCTCGACGGGGATCCGCGCGGCGCCCTTGGCCGCTTCGAGGTCGAACGAACCGCCCATCCGGTCGTAATCGACCGAAATCAGGCCCGCTGCGGCGCGCGCCTGCTCGAAGGTCTCGGCGACCACCACCGCGACGGGCTGATGGTAATGTTCCACATCGGGCGCTGCGATCATCTTCTGGACGTAGAACTTGCCGACACCGAGGGGCCCGGTCGTCTTGTGGGTTACGACGGCAAGCACGCCCGGCGCACGCTCGGCCTCGGTGGTGTCGATCCGGGATATTCGACCTTTCGCAATGGCTGCGCCCAAGATGTAGGCATAGGCAAGGTCGTCGCCGAGATCGTCGTGTTCGGCGGCATAGGGCGCGGCGCCGGTGACTTTGAGCGGCCCCTCGATCCGTGGATGCGACCGCCCCAACACGGTCTGGCGATCGACCAGACTCTCGCCCGCGGGCGTGTCGAACCTCACGACACAGCCGCCGGGTCGCCAAGCTCTTCCAGCAGCTGCCGATGAACGAGCGGGCGTGAGAACATGGGGAAGTTCTTGGTGATGGCCGCTTCCTGCTCGGCCATGCTCAATGTCGCGGTGCAGTCGGTCAGCGTGACGACGCGGAACCCGCGTTCATAGGCGGAGCGCATCGTCGACTCGACGCAGCAGTTGGTGAGGAAGCCGGCAATGGCGAGGTCGGTCACACCCCGCTGCCGCAGGATAAAGTCGAGATTGGTGCTGGCGAAGCAGTCGAGCCCGCGCTTGCCCTCGACCACGATATCGCCCACGGCCGGCGCCATCTCGGGAGCAATTTCGGCCCCCCAGCTTCCTTTCCGGAAAGCCTGGGCCCCCACGATCGCGGCAAGAATTCCGTAGGGCTCGGAAGGGACCTCGGGATAGCCTTCGGCGAAGCCGATCGGGGCATGCAGCACGCTCGCCCCTGCGGCTCGCGCGCCCTGGGTCACCGCACGGCTGTTGGCGAGCATGTCCGTCTGCGCCATTACGTCGGCGACCGCGGCGTGCTGCGCGCCGCCCTCGCTCACGAAGTCGTTCTGATATTCGATCAGCAGAAGCGCTGTGGTCTTCGGATCCATGTGTCCTCCTCGGGCCGAAGTGACGTTCACCCAAATCAGACGATCGCCGGCAGCCGTTCGAGATGCTTGTCCAGCGTGATCGGGTAGTCGCGGACGCGCACGCCCGTGGCGTTGTAGACAGCGTTCGCAACGGCCGCGCCGACGCCGCACAGGCCAAGTTCGCCCACACCCTTGGCCTTCATCGGATTGGCCTTGTCGTCGGCCTCGTCGAGGAAAACGACTTCCTGATGGGGGATGTCCGCGTGCACGGGCACCTCATAGCTGGCGAGATCGTGGTTGATGAACAGCCCAAAGCGCTTGTCGACGGCAAGCTCTTCCATCAGCGCGCCGCCGACGCCCATGGTCATCGCGCCGATCACTTGGCTCCGCGCCGAGGTGGGATTGATGATGCGCCCGGCCGCACAGACCGCCAGCATCCGCCGGACGCGGGTCACGCCGGTATAGACGTCGACGCCCACCTCCACGAAATGCGCGCCGAAAGTGGAAATCTGCCATGCCTTTTCAAGGTCGCCGAACTCGATCTTGTCCTCACCGACCAGGTCCCCGGCGGCCGCGGCCTGTTTGAGGTCGGCAGCGCGCTTGCCGCTGATGACGCGGCCTTTCTCAAAGATCGCGTCGGCCGAGCTGAAGCCCAGGCGCTGCGTGATCGCCTCGCGGAGCTTGACGCAGGCGGCGTAGACGCCCGCCGTGGCGTTGGCGGCGCCGAACTGACCGCCCGATCCGGCGGAGACGGGGAAGGCGGAGTCGCCCAGTCTGACGACAACGGACTCGGCCGGAACGCCCATCATCTCGCCAGCGGTCTGCGCGATGATCGTATAGCTGCCGGTGCCGATGTCGGTCATATCGGTTTCGACCGTGACGACGCCGTCGCGACCGAGCCGCGCCCGCGCGCCGGACGCCATGTTGATATGGTTGCGGAACGCGGCGGCGACGCCCATGCCCACCAGCCACTTGCCGTCGCGAACCTGGCCCGGCGTGGCGCTGCGTTCGGACCAGCCGAACCGCTCCGCGCCTTCGTTCAGGCAGCGCACCAGTTGGCGCTCGGAGAACCGGCGCGCAGGCTTTTCGGGGTCGACCTGCGTGTCGTTCTTCACGCGGAAGGCGACCGGGTCCATTCCCAGCTTCTCGGCCATTTCGTCGATCGCGATCTCCAGCGCCATCAGGCCCGGCGCCTCTCCGGGCGCGCGCATGGCGTTGCCTTCCGGCAGGTCGAGCACCGCCAGGCGCATCGAGATCAGGCGGTTGGCGCCGGCATAGAGCAGCTTGGTCTGGTTGACCGCCGTTTCGGGACTGCCATGGGGCTGATCACCCGAGCCGCTCTCATGCGCGATGGCGGTGATGGCGCCGTCCCGCAGAGCCCCGATCCGGATGCGCTGACGAGTCGCCGGGCGATGGGTGGTGTTGTTGGGCACGAAGGGGCGCGGCATCGCAACCTTGACCGGGCGTCCTGCCGCCCTTGCGCCCAAGGCGGCCATCACCGCGTCAGCTCGCAGGAAGAGCTTGCCGCCGAAGCCACCGCCCACATAGGGCGAGATGAGGCGGATCTTTTCCTTGGGAATGCCGAGCGTCGTGGCCAGATCCGTACGACTCCAGTCGACCATCTGGTTCGAAGTCCATACCGTCAGGTTGTCGCCATTCCAGGCGGCGATGGACGCAAACGGCTCCATCATGGCGTGGCTCTGGTCGGGGGTCGTGTACTCTGCGTCGAGCTTTACAGGCGCCGCGGCGAATGCCTGCTCGAACGCGCCGACGCGGTCCACCGGAGGCGCCGCGCTGCCCTCGCCGCTAGTTCCGCCGGTAAGCGGGGCCGTTTTCAACGCCTCATCGAGATCGAAGCGGCCCTTGGCGCGGGCATAGTCGACACGCACCAGACTGGCGGCCGCGCGCGCCTGCTCGAACGTCTCGGCCACCACGATCGCGATGGCTTGATGATAGTGGTCGACCTGCGGCCCGCCGAGTAGCTTGACCGTATTGTATTTGCCCTTGCCGAGTTTGCCCGCCTCCCGGGCGGTGACGATCGCCAGCACGCCCGGTGAAGCTTTCGCTTCCGCTAGGTTCATCGAGCGGATCGTTCCTTTGCCGACAGCCGCGCCAACGATGTAGCCATAGGCGGGATTTGCGACTTCGTGATGCTCGTAGGCATACGGCGCGGCGCCAGCGGTCTTGAGCGGGCCGTCGATGCGAGTGTGCGCGCGGCCGACGACCTTCATCCGGTCGATCGGATTGGCCGAGGCGGGGGTCTCGAACTTCATGGGTCAGGCCTTCGCGTCGGAGAGGATCGAGGCGAGCGCACGGGTGGCGAGCGGCAACTTGAAGGCGTTGTCCTTGGTTGGCGTCGCCCCTTGGAACGCGCGCGCCGTGACGGCCGCGGCGCCTTGCGGCAGCAGCGCCTCGGCCGCTTCCACCCGCCAGGGCCTGGGCGCGACCCCGCCAAACGCAACCCGTCCGGCGCCATCGGGCCGGATGACGGCGGCGACCGACACCAGCGCGAAGGCGTAGGAGGCGCGGTCACGCACCTTCTCGTAGAAATGCTTTCCGCCCAGCGGAGGCGGAAGCGTTACTGACGTGATAAGCTCGCCCGGCGCCAGCACGGTATCCTGCTCAGGGTGATCGCCCCACAAGCGGTGGAAATCGGCGATCGCGATGGAACGGCGTTGGCCTTGCCCGTCCACCGTCTCGACGGTTGCGTCGAGCACGCGCAACGCCACCGCCATATCGCCGGGGAAGGTTGCAATGCACTTGTCGGATACGCCGATCACGCCAAGCTGACGTGAAGCGCCGCCGATCGCGGCGCAACCCGAGCCGGGCGTTCGCTTGTTGCAGGGCATGTTGGTGTCGTAGAAATATGGGCAGCGCGTCCGCTGCAGCAGATTGCCGGCGGTAGACGCCTTGTTGCGCAGCTGGCCCGAGGCTCCCGCAACGATCGAACGCGTCAGAACGCCATAGTCCCGCCGCACGCGTTCGTCGGCGGCGAGGTCGGTGTTGCTGACCAGCGCGCCGATCCGAAGACCGCCATCCGGGGTCCCTTCGATCTCGTCGAGCGCCAGATGCTGGACGTCGACGAGGTGAGTGGGCGTCTCCACCTCGATCTTCATCAAGTCGAGCAGATTGGTGCCGCCCGCCAGGAAGCGCGCGCCGGGCCGGCTGGCGACGATCCGGGCGGCCTCGACCGGATCTTTTGCGCGCTCGTAGGTGAAGGCCTTCATGTCCGATCCCCCGCAACTTCGGCCATGGCCTCGGCGATGTTGGAATAGGCGCCGCAGCGGCAGATATTGCCGCTCATCCGCTCGCGCATCTCCATGTTGGTGGCCTGGGGCCTGGCCATGAGATCGCCTTGGACGTGGCTCGGGACGCCGCGCTTGATTTCATCCAGCACGGCAACGGCCGAGCAGATCTGGCCGGGAGTACAATAGCCGCACTGGTAGCCGTCGTGTTTTACGAAAGCGGCCTGCATCGGGTGCAGCTTCTCCGGCGTGCCGAGCCCCTCGATCGTGGTGATGTCGTCGCCTTCATGCTGGACCGCGAGGCTGAGGCAGGCGTTGATCCGCCTGCCGTCGACGATAACCGTGCAAGCCCCGCACTGCCCGTGATCGCAGCCCTTCTTCGTGCCGGTCAGGTGGAGGTGCTCGCGCAGAGCGTCGAGCAGCGTCGTTCTGGTGTCGAGTGTTAGATGTTGCGGTTTGCCGTTGACCTTGAAAGAGACCGGCATCTGCGGCGGAGGAGAAGGCCGCGCGGCTGGCGTGGCTGGCGCGCCGGCCGCCGGGCTACCGACGATCACGGCGGACGCCGCGCCTGCTGCGAGCAGATCACGGCGCGATGGCGCGTGGTCTGGAAGGTCGGACATCGACTATTCCTTCCTTTTGGCAAGGTCTGCGCGAAGGAGCCTTGTTCTGAGCAGGGCGGCCCCATGGCATCCAAAATGGAACGTCGAAGAGCGTGATTACGTGCCGCTCATCTGGCTCAACGCCATGATGAGCTGCGCTCAGGCACGGATGGCCAGGCTTCCAGCGAGTCGGACTGCGCGCCTTCGAGACGCCCACCACCGGGGCCAGGGCGTCCTGAGTGTCGGCGATCACCGCCCCCTCAAGCCCCCGTCCCAGAAGGAGCGCGCTACGGGTTGGCTACGTTGTAGCGTAACCAGAGCGCGCCATTCTCAAGCCGGCGATGCTCGACAAGCGTGATATCCGCGAGCTCCACGGCGGGCGCCGTCTCGTCGCCATCGAACAGGCCGGGTGCGCCTGCGCGTCCGTCGATCGCCGGCTCCAGCAGAATGCTGAGTTCATCGACCAGCCCCGCGCGCAGGAACGATCCGTTGGCCGCGCCGCCGCCTTCCAGCAGCAGCCGTTGGATCCCAAGCTCGCGGTTGAGAACCTCCAGCGTCGTGGCAAGATTGATCTCCTGCTCGCCGGCGAACACATAGCCTATGCCGTCCGCGCGCAACCCGGCCAAGTGAGCGTCGCTGACCTGCTCGGTCAGCACCACAACGAGCGGGTCGCCGCCGACGTCCGCGCGGCCCCAGACGATCTTCCCGTGTGCGTCGAGAACGATCGCATAGGCCTTTGCTTTCGCAGGCAACCACGCCGAGCGAGGTAGCTCGACCTCACTGTCGGGATAACGATCGCCCCTGGCAAACTCCTGGCCGGTCACTCGCCCCACGAGCCAGGAGCCGCCGCCCAGATCTTCGTGGAGCTGGTTATACAGGTCGGTGTTGTGAGCGCCCTTCGGCGCCCAGCGGCCCGGTAGAATGCGCCCGTCGAGGCTGCTGGCCATATGGCAGATGAGGCGCGGTTTCATTGCGCCGCTCCGGGAGCGGCCTCGTTCAGCATGGCGGATTCCTCGTCGGTGAGGTCCAGCGCGGCCGCCGCGACATTTTCTTCCAGATGGGCCACACGACTTGTGCCGGGAATCGGAAGGATGACGGGGCTGCGCTTGAGCAGCCACGCCAGCGCGATCTGACCCGGCGTCGCGCCTTTCTCCTTTGCCAGGCGATCGACCAGACCGCCTGGCTTGGCGAGTTCACCGGCGGCGAGCGGGAACCAGGGGATGAAGCCGATGCCGTTGGCCTCGCAATAGTCGAGCACGTCCTCGTCAGCGCGGTCGGCAAGGTTGTAGCGGTTCTGGACCGTCGCGACTGGGAAGATCTTCCGGGCCGCTTTGATCTCTTCGACCGATACCTGGCTCAGCCCGGCCTGTCGGACCAGGCCCTCGTCGAGGAAGGACCGGATCGCGCCGAACTGTTCCTCCCGCGGGACCTTGGGATCAATACGGTGCAGTTGCCACAGATCCAGGCGCTCGACCTTGAGCCGGCGTAGGCTGAGATGGACGCAGGAGCGCAGGTAATCGGGGTTGCCGACCTGTGGCCAAGGGTTGGGATTGTTCGGGAAGCGCACCAGCCCGCCCTTGGTCGCGATCGTCAGGCCGCGATACGGCGCCAGCGTGTCGCCGATCAGCTGTTCGCTGACGAATGGTCCGTAGCTGTCAGCGGTGTCGATGAGATCGATTCCGACGTCGGGCAGGCGGCGCAAAACGCGCTGCGCCTCCTCTCGGTCTTCGGGTTCGCCCCAGATGTTGGGACCGGTCAACCGCATCGCGCCGAAGCCGAGGCGGTTGACGGTAAGATCGCCGCCGATTGCGAATTGGCCAGAAAGGCTTGCGTCGAGCTGGCTCATCAGAACTCCGATCATTGCGCCGGTCAGGGCCGGCCCATAACTTTTGCCGCCTCGCGAGCGTTCATCGCGCGGGTCGCCTCCGGGCGCATCGTCGAGGCGGCCTGCGGCCCAATAGGCGGCCCGATGAAGGTGCGGACGCCATGGAGGAGGCGATCTACAGCTTGCCGCCGAACACCGGAAAAACGCTCGCGTCGCCGTAATTCCTAAAGCGTTCGGCTCCCTTCAACTGGTCCATGTCCACGTCGGCGATCTCAAAATCGACCGAGGCGTTCGCGCGCATGTGGTCAGGGTTCGTCGTCTTCGGCAGCGGCAGCAGTCCAAGCTGCAGACAATAGCGAATGCAAAGCTGGGGTACGGAGACCCCGTAACGCTTGGCCATTGAGCCGACGGTCGGGTCGTCGAGCATCGCCCCATGCGCAACCGGCGAGTAGGCCTCCACCAGCACGTCCTGTTCGTTGCAGTAGGCGATAAGGTCGAAGGGTGTATTGCCCACGTGTCCGAGGACCTGGTTGACCGCGGGCTTCACGCTCCCCTTGTCCAGGATGTTCTCCAGATCGACCCGCTCGAAGTTCGAGACCCCGATCGCGCGGAGCCTGCCGGCGGCATGGGCCTCCTCAAGCGCGCGCCAGACCTCAAGATTGCCCTCGAAGAAGTGCTCGCCCTGTCGGAAGGCCGTCCACGGCTGAGGGCTATGGATGATCATCAGGTCGATGACGTCCAAGCCCAGCGCCCTTAGCGATCCATCGATGCTGGCCTTGGCGCCGGCGTAGGTCTTGACCGCCGCATCGATCTTCGTCGTGACGAACAGGTCCTCACGTGGGACGCCGCTGGTGCGCAGGCCTTCGCCGACGCCGTGCTCGTTACCATAGGCCTGAGCCGTATCGACGTGGCGGTAGCCGATCTTCACAGCCTGGCGGACAACGTCCGCGGCCTTGCCGTCCTCGATCCGCCAGGTGCCCAGCCCGAGCTTGGGAATGCGGACTCCATTGGAGAGCGTGTAGGTTTCGGTCAAAATCATCTCTTCACCTCTACGGATTTCTCGGTACGTGAGCCTCATTGCTGCGCGGTCGGCCCGGCCGCGTACTGCTCGTCCGAAACCTTCTCCATCCAAGTGACCGGCGAGCCGTTCAGCGCTTCTTGGATGGCGATGTGGGTCATGGCGGTGGTGGGCGTGGCGCCGTGCCAGTGGCGGTGGCCGGGCGGACACCAGATCACGTCGCCGGCGCGGATCTCGACGACGGACTCGCCTTCGCACTGCGTCCAGCCGACGCCGGAAGTCACCACCAGAATCTGGCCAAGTGGATGGGTGTGCCAGGCCGTTCGCGCACCGGGCTCAAAGGTCACCTGGGCCGCGCCGACCCGCGCAGGCGCCTCGGCCGTATAGAGCGGATCGATCCGCACCGAGCCGGTGAACCAGTCGGCGGGGCCCGCTTGCGCGGGCCGCGAGCCGTTACGGAAGAGCTGCATGTCGGTCTCCAATCTTGGCGGGGATTGAGCGGATAGAGGCCAGGCCGCGGGCGCGGACAGCATCACGATGAACGCGCCAAGGACGATGCAGCGACTGCGGAAGGCTAGGGTCATGGCCGGCAAGACCCCCTAGTCGGCTCGGCGCAACTGAACCGAGACAGGCCCTGGCCGGTCGAAGATCGATACATCGCCAGTCACCTTGCCGAGGACGACAATGCCGGGCTGCGGAACGCGGCCGTTGCGATAGTAGATCACGAAGTGATCCGGTCCCCAGAGGCCCAGCGTGCCCGCCGCGAAGTCGATCCGCCGCGTGGCCCGCGGGAGCGGCGCGGACAGGGCGCCGGTCTTCTCCTGGCGCAGGTGGTCGCTCATCTCAATCGTCAAGGGCAGCCTTTGGGCGAGCGCGCGGGCGGCGGGATTGTCGGCCAGCTCGGCCGTGACGTTGCCCCACTGGGAGGTGATCAGGATGCGGTCTTGAGCCATGGCGTGTCCCGTGGAGAGAAGGGCGACGCCGGCGGCGATCAACAACGAGCGACGCATGAGGGGTCTCCTTGATGTCCAACGCTGAGCGGGCCGTTACGCCGCGAGATGCTGCTTGAAGAAGCCGGTCAGCTTGTCGAACGGGATCAGGTCCACCCGGTCGTAGAGGTCGACGTGGCCGGCCCCCGGAACCCAGACCAGTTCCTTCGGCTCGGCGGCGCGGCGGTAGGCTTCGGCGCTGAATTCCCTGGAGTGGGCCTGGTCGCCGCTGATGAACAGCATCGGACGCGGCGAGATCGTCTCGATGTCGTTGAACGGGTAAAAGTTCATGAACTTGACGTTGCTGGTCAGCGTCGGGTGCGTCGTGGTCTCGGGCGAACCACCGACCGGCGTGAACTCGCCGCGGGGCGTTCGGTAGAAGTCGTAGAACTCGCGCTGGATCGGATCGGTGTCGGCCGTCAGGCTGTGGGTCGTGCCGCCGGTGTAGGCGGTCTTGCCGCCTTCGAACTCGGCGTAGCGCTGCTGGGCCGCCGCGGCGATGATTGCCTTGCGCTGGACGATGGTCAGGGAATGGTTCAGCGCGTCGCGGTTGGCCGCGCCCATGTCGTACATGCTGACCGTGGCGATGGCCTTCATCCGGGGGTCGATCTTGGCCGCGCTGATCACGAAGCTGCCGCTGCCGCAGACCCCGATCGCCCCGATGCGCTCGCGGTCGACGAACGGGCGCGTGCCCAGGAAGTCGACCGCGGCGCTGAAGGCTTCGGCGTAGAAGTCCGGTGAAACCGCGTTGCGCGGCAAGCCCTCGCTCTCGCCCCAGAACGGCAGGTCAAGCGACATGGCGACGAAGCCCTGTTCGGCCATCTTGGTGGCGTAGAGATTGGCGCTCTGCTCCTTAACCGCGCCCATCGGGTGGCCGACCACGATCGCGGCGGTCTTGGCGCCCAGGTCGAGGTCCTTGGGCAGGAAGAGGTTGGCCGCGACCGTCGTCTGGTACTGGGTCTTGAAGGTGACCTTGCGCACGGTCACGCGGTCGCTCTTGTAGAAATTGTCGGCGCCTGTGGGCATGGGCTTGGCTTTCGCGCTAGAGGGCAGGGACGCCGCGCCGAGGACGGCGAGGCTGGCTCCGGTGAGTTGCAGCAGGGTGCGGCGGTCGTATTTCGTCTCGTCAGGTCGCATGGGCGTCTCGTTGCGTCTGGGATGATCCGGGGGCGCTGAACGCCCCGGCGATGGCGGCGGCGACCAGCAAGGCGGCGCTGGCCGCGAAGGTGGCGCGATAGCCGCCGGCGTCGAACAGCAGGCCGCCGCCGGCCGCGCCCAGGGTGATGGCCAGCTGGATCACCGCCACCATCAGGCCGCCGCCGGCGTCGGTGTCGTCGGGTAGGGTGCGGGCCAGCCAGGTCCACCAGGCGACCGGCAGGGCGGTCCCTACCAAGCCCCAGGCCATCAGCAGGATCGCGGTGGCCGGAGGCGAGGCGCCGGCGACGAGCAGGGCCAGGGCCGTGGCCGCCATCAGCAGCGGCGCGGCGATCAGGACCCGGCGCAGGCTCTTGCCGATCACACGGCCAATCAGCGCCGTGCCGACAAGGCCCGCCACGCCCATCGCCAGCAGGACGAACGACAGCGCCGAGGCGTTCAGGTGGACGACCTGTTCGAGAAACGGCCGCAGATAGGTGAACAGTGCGAACTGGCCGGCGAACAGCAGCGCCATGCCCAGCAGGCCGGCCTTGGCGCGCGGTCGCTTCAGCACGCCCAGCACGCTGGAGGACGCACCGGCCGGGACGCGCATCGTCGGGACCGACAGCCACTGCCAGGCGAAGGTCGCCAGGGCCAGCGGCACGACCAGGAAGAAGGCCCCGCGCCAGCCGATGAACTGGCCAAGATAGCTGCCCAGCGGCGCGGCGATCATCGTCGCCAGGGCGTTGCCGCCGTTCAGCACCGCCAGGGCGCGCGGGACATCCTTGTCGGGAACCAGCCGCATGACGGTCGCGGCCGACAGCGACCAGAAGCCGCCGATGACGACTCCGATCAGGGCGCGACCGGCCATGAACAGCGGCGCGTTGGGGGCCAGCGCCACCAGCAGGCCGGAGGCGCCCATCAGCGCGGTCAGCCCCAGCAGCAGGGCGCGGCGGTCGACGTGTGCGACCCGGCCGATGGCCAGGCTGGTGACGACGGCGAAAAGGCCGGAGATCGAGATCGCCTGGCCGGCCAGGCCCTCGCTGAGGCGCAGGTCGGCGGCGATCGGCGTCAGCAGGCTGACCGGCATGAACTCCGAGGCGATCAAGGTCGCGACGCAAAGCGTCAGGGCGAAGACGGCGCTCCAGCCGCCGCGGACTTGAGCGTCGGCGTCAGGCTGCGAGGCGATGGCGGTATGCGTTGTCATGGTGCGGAAAATAGGTCTTCCGCCTGGAGGGTCGATCCGCCGCGACCTAATCGGGGCGGTGAGTTCCGCTCATCATGGCTGGGACTGTGGCGCCGTGGCCAAGTCGCGAGCCTTCGGTTTCCAAGCCTTGTCGAGGCGGTGTCTTGAGCTGGCCCAACGAGGTTTGGGAGGGGCGCTAATGGTGACTAGGTGCGCTGGCGTTTGCGACCCGACGAGGCAAATTCGCCGTCGCGGTCGCGCGATGGTTCTCGCGTGATCACCGTCGAGCCTGTTGAGCGCCAGCCCCGGCTCCGAAGGCCCGTACCAGCCTAAAGCCCAAGGGGGCGCATTTCGCGGATCAGCTCGATCAGCAGCCGCAGGCCCACCGGAACGTGCCGGCGACTCGAATAGTAGATGTGGAAACCGGGTCCGGGTGTCGTCCAATCCTCGAGCACAAGCCTGGCCTTGCCTTGCTCCACCAACGGCGCGACCACGGCTTGCGGCGCGTACATGAGGCCGGCCCCGCCCGCCATCAGCGACAGGATGAACCCCGTCTCATCAAGGACGAGGCTTCCTGGTGAAGTGATCAGGATCTCCTCGCCATCGCGTTCGAATTCCCAGCGATACATGCGATCGTCGCCCAGCCGAAACCGCAGGCAACGATGCTGATGGAGGTCATCGGGATGCTCGGGCGCGCCGAACCGATCAAGATAGGCCGGCGAGCCCGCCACGACCCAGCGCAGATCGGCCGAAAGGCGCTGGGCGATCATGTCCTCGGGCACGGTGCCGCCATAGCGAATGCCCGCATCGAAGCCGCTGTCGATCACGTCGATCATGTGGTTGCTGACGGCGACGTCGACCTCGATATCGGGGTAGAGATCAACGAAGGCGGGCAGGACGGGCGCGAGCAGCAAGGTGGCTGCGTCGGTTGGCACGTTCAGCCTGATGCGACCGGAGGGGCCGTCCCGGAACCGGTTGAGGTCCTCCACGGCCTGTCCGATCTCATCGAACGGCGAACTGATCGCCGACTGCAATTGCTCGCCGGCGGCGGTCAAGGTCACGCTGCGGTTGGTGCGGTTGAGCAAGCGCACGCCTAGGCGGGACTCCAGACCCTTGATGGCGTGGCTGAGCGCCGATGCGCTGATCCCCAGCTCCAGCGCCGCGCGGCGAAAGCTCCGGTGCTTGGCGGTCACGAGGAAATACGAAAAGTCCGCCAAGTCTGAACGGCCAAACAGCATGGGGGTTTTGACCTTTGTGTAAGCGCCTGGAGGTCATCCCGATGACGGACGACCGACTCCCCGGGAGCTTGCCGTTCTATCGTGCGTCGGGACGAAGACGGGAGAATGCGCAAAGCCTCATCACTGTCTCGCGCCCTGTCAATGTTGCCGACTTCATCTGCCTTGGACCTCTTGGGGGAGGGGGCATGGCGGATGTCCAGAATGTTCCGTAACTGTTCTTGTTGGTGGCCGGGATTTAATCGACGGGAACGCGAAGTGGGGATCGATCCGCATGAGGCGTTGGCTGGCCTGGGAATCGGCTCTGATGCTATGCGGGCGGTATGGAGGAGCCGGCCCTGGATCTGGAAGCGATGGCCGCGGCGCTGCAGGAAAGCGGCGACTACCGGGTGCTGCGCCGGCTGGTCCCGCGGCCGCCGGTGGCGATCCCCGACGGCGTGGTCGTCCGCACGGGCCTACACCGAGCTGTTGTTCCTGCGCCAGAAGATCTGTGGCGGCGAGATTGACCTGCTGGCCCGTCGGATCGACGCCTATGGCCGGTTCTCCGAGCGTGGCTAGGGGCATGGCATGAGGGTCTCCAGGCGTTCGACCCTGGCCGCGGGCCTGGCGCTGGCGGCGGTTGGTGCGGCAGGCGAGGCGGCGCCGTCACGCCGCCTGAGCAATCCTCGGCCTTCGGCGCAGGCCCGCGCCCTCTACGACTTTCTCTGGAGCCTCTACGGCCGCAAGACCCTGACCGGCCAACAGGAGCTGGGCGTGGCCCGCGCTGGCCCCCGCGTCGAGCTGGACTACATTGCGCGGGTGACCGGCCGCCAGCCGGCCATCCTTGGCCTCGACTACATGGATCCGCGCGACAACGCCGCGGTCAATGAGCGGGCCACGGCCTGGCATCGTTCGGGCGGGATCGTCACTCTGTGCTGGCACTGGGGCGCGCCGGACATCGGGACCGGATACGAGAACTCCAAGAAGGATATCGACCTGATCGCGGCCCTGAAGCCGGGCACGCCGCAGAACCTGGCTCTGCATCGAGACATGGACGCGATCGCCGACCTGCTGACCGTGCTGCGCGACCGCCGTGTGCCGGTGCTCTGGCGACCGCTGCACGAGTTCAGCGGCGACTGGTTCTGGTGGGGCAAGCACGGTCCGCAGGCCTTCAAGGCGCTATGGGCGCTGATGCATGACGAGTTCACCCGCCGCCGGGGCCTGGACAACCTGATCTGGGTGCTCGGCTGGGCCGGCCAGAACGTCGATCCGGCCTGGTATCCCGGCCGCGAGCGGGTCGATGTCGCCGGCGCCGACATCTATGTCGAGGACCACGGTCCGCTGGCGGCGATGTTCGGAGCGGTCAAGGCGATCGTCGGCGACAGCGTGCCGATCTGCCTGCACGAGAACGGGCCCATCCCCGATCCGGTCTTGCTCGGACCGCAAGCCGACTGGCTGTGGTTCATGACCTGGCACACGCGCTGGCTGATGGATTCCAGCCAGAACGATCCGGCGCGCTTGAAAGCCTATTATGGTTCGGGGCGGTACGTGACCAGGGACGAGCTGCTGGCCGCGGGTCTGCCCAGGCCCGTTTGAGGCGTCGCCCCGGGCGGCCTGTCCCGTCCTTGACGTCGCGAGCTTGGGCCCACGCCCCACGGCTTGGCCGGGACCCCGCCGTCGGCCCATTGCCCACGGCCCGCCGCCTTGGCGTCCGCTTCAGCCTTGGCGTAGGCGCCCTTGCTGTAGCGACGATACTCGGTGGTGAGCCCCGAGCGGATGAGCGCGGCGTTGACGTCCGGGCTGGCGCTGGACCAGCACTTGCCGACAAAGCGCCCATAGCGGTCGCGCGCGACCAACCGACAGGCCACGCGGCCACGGGTCAGGCGGATCAACTCATCCCGGGCCTCATAGGCGAAGGGCTCGGCTGGGGTCTGGCCGCGTCGCACCTCGGGCGCATCGACGCCGAAAAGCCGCACGCGCTCCGAACCGCAGCGCAGGGTGTCGCCGTCGTGGACGGTCGGGGCGGTGCAGACGATGAGGGCGGCGGCGATGGCGGCGGGGAGGGGCATCGGGCGGCTCTAGCCCGCTTTGGCCCGCAGAGGTAAGCGCGGAAACGCCTTCTAGATGGGTCGCGAACACGAAGGTTGTCGTCCAGCCTCGGACTTGGACAGTTTCACCGCAGCCGTGGTCCCGGTGGACGACGCAGATCTCATCGCCTGAGGCGTCGCGACCCCAAGCGCCATCACGCGTCGGCTGTCGCCGCAAGGGATGACCCGCCGTCAGGTTCTCTCCTGTAGCCGCTGTTGTCTCGGTCGATTTGGCTGTTGAGGCCGACGCAAACGCGGTCTTCTTACTCGTCCCCGTAAGCAACGGGGACGCGCCGTGGAGCCTTCCGACCCTGATCTGGAGATGTCGCGCAGCCATCGCATGCTGCGCACGGCTCTTGGTCCCCGGCTGCTGGCCCAAATGGAAGATCCCGGCGTCGCCGAGGTCATGCTCAATCCCGACGGCGCGGTGTGGATCGACCGGTTCGACGTCGGACTGAGATCCGCTGGCCTGTCGCTGAGCGCGGCCGACGGCGAACGGATCATCCGCCTGGCCGCCCATCACGTCGGGGTCGAAGTCCATGCGGGCCGGCCGCGGCTGGCCGCCGAGTTGCCGGGCGGCGGCGAACGGTTCGAGGGCCTGCTGCCGCCCCTGGTCTCGGGTCCGACCTTCTCCCTGCGCAAGCCGGCCAGCATGGTCTTTGCGCTCGATGCCTATGTCGAGCAGGGGGTGATGAGCGCGCAGCAGGCCAGGACGCTTGCCGACGCCGTGCTTGAGCGCCGCAACATCCTGGTCGCCGGCCCGACTTCCAGCGGCAAGACCACCCTGGTCAACGCGCTGTTGGCGCAGGTCGCCGCGTTGGACGAACGCGTCGTGCTGATCGAGGACGTGCGCGAGCTGCAGTGCCCGGCCCGCAACCTGGTGGCCCTGCGCACCCGGGACGGTGTGGCCAGCCTGGCGGATCTTGTCCGCTCCTCCCTGCGCCTGCGCCCCGATCGGATCATCATCGGCGAGGTCCGCGGCGCCGAGGCGCTCGACCTGATCAAGGCCTGGGGCACCGGCCATCCGGGCGGGGTGGCCACCCTGCACGCCGGCTCAGCCTTGGGCGCGCTGCTGCGCCTCGAGCAACTGATCCAGGAGGCGGTGGTCACCGTGCCACGCGCCCTGATCGCCGAGACCATCGACCTTGTCGCCGTCATCGCCGGCCGCGGCGCTCAGCGCCGCCTGGTCGATCTCGCCCGCCTTGGCGGCCTTGGCCCCGACGGCGCCTACCAGCTCAACCCCGCCTGCCCCCCGAACAAGGAGACTGCCTGATGCCCGCCAATCCTGAGCGCTCCCTGCGCACGCGTCTGCTGTCTGGATCGATGCTCGATCCCCTGGGTTATGTCGCCCGTTTGGCGCCGCTGACCCTGGCGGCCCTGCTGACCAGTCGCTCGGCCCAGGCCGCCGGATCCTCCATGCCGTGGGAAGAGCCGCTGCAGCGGATTCTGGAGTCGATCGAGGGGCCCGTCGCCAAGATCATCGCGGTGATCATCATCATCGTCACCGGTCTGACCCTGGCCTTCGGCGACACCTCCGGCGGCTCGCGCAAGATGATCCAGATCGTCTTTGGCCTGTCGATCGCGTTCGCCGCCTCCAGCTTCTTCCTGTCGTTCTTCTCGTTCGGCGGCGGAGCGCTGGTCTGATGACGGGCGATCGCAGCGGTGGCTTCGCCGCGCCTGTCCATCGGGCCCTGACGCAACCGATGCTCCTGGCCGGCGCGCCCCGCGCGATCGCCCTGGTCAACGGCACCCTGGCGGCGGCCTTGGGCCTGGGTCTTCGCCTGTGGCTGGTCGGCCTGCTCGTCTGGCTGATCGGCCACGGCCTGGCCGTCTGGGCCGCGCGCCACGACCCGCTGGTCTTCGAGGTCGGTCGCCGCCACGTGCGGATCCCAGCGCGACTGGAGGTCTGACCGATGCTGGACCTTCGCGAATACGCCCGCCGGCCAAGGCTCTTGTGCGACTACCTGCCGTGGGCGGCCCTGATCGCCACCGGCGTGGTGCTCAACAAGGACGGATCGTTCCAACGCACCGCCAGCTTTCGGGGACCGGACCTGGACTCGGTGGGCGACGCCGAGGTCGCCGCCGTCGCCGCTCGGCTGAACAACGCTCTGCGCCGCCTGGGTTCGGGCTGGGCGATCTTCATCGAGGCCCGCCGCGATCCGGCCATGGCCTATCCGGACAGCGTCTTTCCCGATCCGGTCTCGGCCCTGGTCGACATCGAGCGACGCCAGGCCTTCCTGGAAGAGGGAGCCCACTTCGAAAGCCGCCATTTCCTGACTCTGGTCTTCTTGCCGCCGACCGAGCGGACCGGGCGCCTGGAGGGCCTGTTCGTCGAAGGACGCGAGCGCGCCGGGATCGACTGGCGCGCCCAGTTGGCCGATTTCATGGACCGCTCCAACCGCCTTCTGGCCCTGGTCCAGGGCCTGACCCGTGAGGCCGATTGGCTGGACGACGCCCAGACCTTGAGCTTTTTGCACGGGGCGGTGACCACCAGCCGCCAGGGCGTCCGGGTTCCCGAGACCCCCATGCAATTGGATGCCCTGCTGGCCACCCAGCCGTTGGACGGGGGCTTGGAGCCAAGGTTGGGCGACGCCCACCTGCGGATCCTGACCATCGTCGGTTTTCCGAGCCACACCCTGCCGGGGCTGCTGGACGAGCTCAATCGCTTGGGATTCGCCTATCGCTGGTCAACCCGCGCCCTGTGTCTGGACAAGGCCGACGCCAGCCGCCTGATCGGCAAGATTCGGCGGCAGTGGTTCGCCAAGCGCAAGTCGATCGGTGTCCTCTTGCAAGAGGCCTTGACCCAGCAGCCCTCGGCCCTGGTCGACAATGATGCGGCCAACAAGGCCTGTGAGGCCGACCTGGCCCTGCAGGACCTCGGCGGTGACGCGGTCGCCTACGCCTTCGTCACCGCCAGCCTGGTGGTCTGGGATGTCGATCCCGAACGCGTCGACGCCAAGCTGGCCCTGGCCGAGAAGGTCATCACCGGTCGCGATTTTTCGATCATCAAGGAGCGGATCAACGCGGTCGAGGCTTGGCTGGGGACCTTGCCGGGCCAGACCTACGCCAATGTCCGCCAGCCGCCGCTGTCGACCCTGAACCTGGCCCACATCGCCCCGCTGTCGGCGGTCTGGGCCGGTCCCCGGTTCAATCCGCACTTGGGCGGCCCGCCGTTGCTGATGGCCAGGACCGAGGGCTCGACGCCTTTTCGGCTGTCGCTGCATGTCGGCGATGTGGGTCACACCCTGGTGGTCGGGCCCACGGGCGCGGGCAAGAGCGTGCTTCTGGCGATGTTGGCCTTGCAGTTTCGGCGCTACGCCGGCGCGCGGATCGTCGCCTTCGATTTTGGCGGCTCGATCCGAGCCGCGACGCTTGGCATGGGCGGCGTCTTCCACGACCTGGGCGGGGTGTTGCTTGACGCCGAGCGGCCCGCCGTAGCGTTGCAGCCCCTGGCCAGCGTCGATGATCCCGCCGAGCGAGTCTGGGCCATCGATTGGGTCGCCGCCCTGCTGTCGGGGCAAGGCGTGGTCGTGACCCCGACCGTGCGTGACCACCTCTGGTCGGCCCTGGCGAGCCTGGCTTCGGCCCCGCGCGCGGAGCGGACCCTGACGGGTCTGGCCGCGTTGCTGCCGACCCTGGAGCTGAAGAACGCCCTGACCCCCTATACCTTGGCCGGTCCGTGGGGACGGTTGCTCGACGCCGACCACGAGGCCTTGGCCGCCGCCGCGATCCAGGCCTTCGAGACCGAGGGGCTGCTGGGCACGTCCGCCGCGCCTGCCGTGCTGGCCTATCTCTTCCACCGTCTGGCCCGGGATCTCGACGGCCAACCGACCCTGATCCTGGTGGACGAAGCCTGGCTGGCTCTGGTGGACCCCATCTTTGGGCCGCAGCTCGAGGCGTGGCTGGCCCTGATCCGCAAGAAGAACGGATCCATTGTCCTTACGACCCTGTCGTTGTCACAGATCGAGAAAAGCCCGATCGCCTCGGCCGTCGCCGAACTGTGCCTGACGCGGATCTTCCTGCCCAACGGATGGGCGCGCGACCCGCAGGGCGCGGCGGCCTACCGCCGGTTCGGCTTCAACGACCGGCAGATCGACATCGTGGCCAGCGCCACGCCCAAGCGGGACTACTACGTCCAGTCCCGAGCCGGTGAGCGGTTGTTCGACCTCGGCCTTGGCCCCATCGCCCAGGCGTTTTGCGCGGCCTCCTCCAAGACCGACCAGGCCGACATCGCCCAGGTCCTCGCCGCCCATGGTCCCGATAGCTTCGCCGCCGCCTGGCTGCGCCATCGCCGCCTGCCGTGGGCGGCCGATCTCCTGACGTCCATCACCCTTCCGGAGGCCTCCCGATGAGCCTTTACCGATCCCGCCCGACCCGTCGCCGGATGACGGCGCTGCTTTGTGGCGCGGCCGCGATGACCATGGCGCCCGCCTTGGCACCGCCCGCCAGGGCCCAGGTGGCGGTCTATGACCCCAGCAACTATGCCCAGAACGTGCTGCAGGCCGCCCGAGCCCTGCAGCAGATCAACAACCAGATCACCAGCCTGCAGAACCAGGCCCAGATGCTGATCGGCCAGGCCAGGAACCTGGCCAGCCTGCCATACTCGTCCCTGTCGGCCCTGCAGGCCCAGGTCGCCGCCACCCAAGCCTTGCTCGGGCAGACTCGGGCCCTGGCCTATAATGTCCAGGATATCCAGGAGGCCTTTCACCAGCGCTATGGACTGGCCGATCTGCTGGCCAGCGACGCGGATCTCACCGCACGGGCAGAGGCGCGCTGGACGACCTCGGTGGCGGGCTTCCAGGACGCGCTGACGGTGCAGGCCGGCGTGGTCGAAGGCCTGGAGACCAGTCGCGGGCAGATGCAGAGCCTGGTGTCGGCCAGCCAGGACGCCGCCGGGGCGCTGCAGGCCGCACAGGCGGGCAATCAGCTGCTGGCCTTGCAGGCGCAGCAACTGGCCGCGCTCACCGCGGTGGTGGTCGCCAATGGCCGGGCCCAGGCGCTTGAGGCGGCCGATCGGGCGGCGGCGCGAGCCGACGCCAAGGCGCGCTTCGCCAAGTTCATGGGGGTCGCGTCGCAGCCATGAACCGGTCCCTCGTCTGGGGAATCGCACTGATCATCTTGCTTGGCGGCGCTGCCTTGGCGGGCAGGGCGTCGCGGGCTCCGGCCAAACCAGCGCCGCCTGCTTTGGTCGACGCCGAGCTTGCGCGGTGCAGGACGGCCGATCAGGGCGACCTGGCCTGTCGCGCCGCCTGGGCCGCGGCGCGAGACCGGTTCTTCGGACGGCCCGCGTCATGAGCGACACCGGCGTCATCGACCGGATGCTGGACGTCTACACCCGGCATATCGACAGCGGGTTTGGCTTGCTGGGCGGCGAGGTCGGCTACCTCTCCACCACCCTGGTGGCCATCGACATGACCCTGGCGGCGCTGTTTTGGGCCTGGGCTCAGGACGATGTGACCGCGCGCCTGGTCAAGAAGACCCTCTATGTCGGGTTCTTCGCCTTCCTGATCGGCAACTTCCACGCCCTGACCTTGATCATCCTCAAGAGCTTCTCGGGTCTGGGCCTGAAGGCGTCCGGGGCGGGGATCTCGAGCGAGGACTTCCTGCGGCCGGGCAAGCTGGCGGCGCTGGGCGTGTCATCGTGCAAGCCGATCCTTGAAGCGGCCAGCCAGTTGGGCGGCTTTCCCGGCTTCTTCGAGAACATCGTCCAGATCGTTATCCTGCTGGCTGTGGCCCTGCTGGTGATCGTCGCTTTCTTCGTCATCGCCGTGCAGATCTTCGTGGTGCTGATCGAGTTCAAGCTGACCACCCTGGCCGGCTTCGTGCTCGTGCCCTTCGCCCTGTTTGGTCGCACCGCCTTCCTGGCCGAGCGCGTGCTGGGCAATGTCATCGCCTCAGGCGTCAAGGTCATGGTCCTGGCGGTGATCGTCGGGATCGGCTCGAGCCTGTTTTCCGAATTCACCAGCGCCTCTTCAGGCCAGCCGACCCTGGAGGAGGTTCTGGCCATGGCGCTGGCCGCCCTGACTTTGCTGGGCTTGTCGATCTTTGGTCCCGGGATTGCCTCTGGCCTGGTATCGGGCGCGCCGCAACTGGGCCTGGGCGCGGCGGTCGGAACCGGTCTCACGGTCGCGGGCATGGCGATGGTCGGGGCCGGCGCGGCGCAGATGGCGGCGGGCGGCGGCGCGAGCCTGGCTTCAGCCGCCGCAGGCGCGGGCGGTCCCGGCGGCCCGAGGCCCGGTCCCGGGGCGCCAACGCCTGAGGGACCCGGGGGCGGTCCTTCCGGACCGGGGTCCGGCGGCGGAGCGGTCGCGGGTGGCGTGCAGGCCAAGTCCGCGTCGGGTCCGAGCGGCGGCGAACCCGGTTCGGGGACTCCGTCGGACGGATCGGCCGAGGCCGCCGAGACGCCGTCCTGGGCGCGCGAGCTCAAGCAACAACAGGCCCTGGCCCATGGCGCGAGCCTGGCCGCCCACGGCCTGGCCAGCGGCGACGACCATAGCGGCGGCGCCAGTCCATCACTCTCGGAGCAAAGCTGATGAACCCGTTCAAGGGGCCTGCGCGCCTGGGCGCGACGCCCGTCCCCGAAACCCCGTACCAGCGGGCCGGCCAGGCCTGGGACGAACGCATCGGAAGCGCCCGCGTCCAGGCCGCCAACTGGCGGCTGATCGCATTGGGCTTGCTGGCCAGCAACATCGTCCAGTCGGGCGGCATGATCTGGCAGGCCGCCCGCGGCTCGGTCACGCCCTGGGTGGTGGAGGTCGATCGCCTGGGTCAGACCCTTGCGATCGGCCCGGCCCAGCGCGGTTACCGGCCCCCCGATGCGGTGATAGCCTGGACGCTGTCGCGCTTCATCGAAAACACCCGCGCCGTGCCGGCGGATGCGGTGGTGCTGGGGCAAAACTGGCGGCGCGCCTACGACTTCGTCGACGCCGCCGGTGCGGCGGCGTTGTCGGAGTACGCGCGGGTCGCCGATCCCTTCGCCCAGGTCGGCCGATCGCAGGTGTCGGTCGAGGTCACCAACGTGGTGCGCGCCTCGCCCGACAGCTTCCGCCTGGCCTGGATCGAGCGGCGCTATGTCGACGGGCAACTGGTCTCGACCCAACGCTGGAGCGCGATCCTGACGCTGGTCATCGTCGCGCCGACTTCGCCCGAGGCTTTCGTCAAGAACCCGTTCGGGATCTTCGTGCGGGCCGTGTCCTGGTCGCGGGAGTACGGCGCATGATCCGGTTGCTGCCGATTGCGACACTGGTGGCTGTCCTCGGCGCGGCGCAGCCGGCCTCGGCGGCCGCCGCCGAAGCTCCCCAAGGCGTGGCCTTCACGGAGTTTCAATTCGCCGAGCGCGGCGTCTATGACCTGGTGGCCACGCCGGGCCAGATCACCGACATCGTGCTGGAGCCCGGCGAGACCCTGGTCCAATCCCACCCGATCGCGGCCGGCGACACCGTACGCTGGGTGATCGGCGACACCACGAGCGGGGAGGGCGCGGGCCGGCGCGTCCACGTCCTGGTCAAGCCCGTCCAGGCCGACCTGTCGACCAATCTGATCATCAGCACCAGCCGCCGCGCCTATCATCTGCAACTTCGATCCTCCAGCCGCGCCTTCCTGTCTCAGGTCGTCTGGCGCTATCCGACGCCGGCCAAGCCGCCGACGGCGGCCGTTGTCCCGCCCGGACCGGCTCCCGTCGTCGTCCCGCCGCCGGCCCCCGATCCGGCGCGCCTAAACTTCGGTTATCGGCTGAAGGGGGCGGCTCCCTGGCGGCCCGCGCGGGTCTTCGACGACGGAGTTCGGACCTATGTCGAGTTCGGGCCAGCCGTGGCCCTCAGCGATCTGCCGCCGTTGTTCATCACAGGGCTGGACGGCAGGACCTCCGAACTGGTCAACTACCGCGTGGTCGGTCGCCGGCTGGTCGTCGATCGCCTGTTCGACCACGCCCAACTGCGGTTCGGGCTCAGGCGCTGGGAGCGCCGCGTCCGGATCGATCGACAGCCAGGCGATCGGGAGGTCGACCTGTGAGCGAGGCGATCGAGCAAGAGCAGAAGGCCATCGCCAAAGATTTGCGCCTGCGCGGAGCCGCCAAGCCCGTGGCGCGGGTCTCTCGCAAGGCGCTGATCGTGACCGGCGGAGTGCTGGCGATCGGCGTTTCGACCGCCCTGGCCTGGTCGCTTAGAGAGCGTGACCGGTCCGTGTCCCAACCCGTCTTCCAGCCTGCCGCGCCGCCACCTGAACAGATCTCGGGCTTGCCCAGGGACTATCTGCATCGTGGTTCGGCGCCGGTCCTGGGGCCGCCGCTGCCCGGAGACCTTGGCCGGCCGATTCTCAGCGCCGAGCGGTCGCGAGACGCCACGCCGTCCAAGGTGGCGTCCCTAACGCCTGTGGTGGCCATGTCGTCGCCATCAGGCTCGGTTCCAGCCCGGCCCGATCTGCGTATCCAGGCTAGGCGGGCGGCGCGCGCCAGCGGCCTGTTCACGTTGGACGAGCCTAGCCGTCCGGATGGGGAAGCGGTCGTGGCCGGCGATCCGCAGAGCTCCGGCCCCGACCAGCGAACCACCAGTCCCGAGCGCTTGCAGGCTCCGGCCTCGCCCTATGTGCTGCAGGCCGGATCGATCATTCCCGCCGCCTTGGTCACGGGCTTGCGGTCCGATGCTGCGGGCCTCGCCGTCGCCCAGGTCAGCCAGGACGTCTATGACAGCCTGGGCGGCCACCACCGACTGATCCCGGCCGGCGCGCGACTGATCGGGGAATACGAGACCACAACGCGTGCTGGCCAGAGCCGGCTGTCGGTGGGCTGGACCCGCCTGATCCTGCCTTCGGGGCGTTCGATCGTTCTGGACAAGTTGCCAGCCGCGGACGCCCAAGGCATGGCGGGGCTGCAGGACAGCGTGGACCGACATGGCAAGGCGGTGCTGGCCGCCGCGGCCTTGAGCACAGTGTTGGCGATCGGAGCTGAGGCCGGGCAATCCAGTGACGGAAGCGACCTGGAACGGGCGATCCGCCGAGGCGCCAGCCAGTCCGTCAGCGACGTTGGCCAGCAGGCGGTGGAACGCGGCCTTTCGTTGACGCCGACCCTGATCATCCGGCCCGGCGCGCCGCTCAGGGTCCTGTTGTCCCGCGACCTGGTTCTGGAGCCCTACCAGGAGGAGATGATCCCGTGAGCAAGCTCAAGCTTGGGCCGCTGGAGGACGATGCGCCGGTCAAGGTCACGGTGGATCTGCCCGCGGCGGTGCATCGCGACCTGGTCGACTACGCCAAGGCCCTGGCGGCCGAAACCGGCGCCAAGCCGGCCGAACCGGTCAAGCTGATCGCCCCGATGCTGGCGCGGTTCATGGCTTCCGACCGAGGCTTCGTGCGCGGCCGCAAGCGGCCGCCGGTCTAGAGGTCGCGACCGGCCGCCAGGCCCGGTCCGTCGTCGTTCGAGGGCGACATTCCGGCCTCGGACGACTCATGCTTTCGTCACGCCCCGGTCGCGACAAAAGCGGGAGACCCTGGCATGACCCCCGAAGCCTTCATCGCCCTCGGCGCGGGGCTGGCCATGGTCAAGACCAAGACGGTGATGGGGGCGGTGCGCCTGGCGGTGCATGGCAAGACCTTCACGACTGTTGGGTGGCCGCAGGCGGGCTGGGCGGTCGTCAAGCTGTCGCCGAACGAACAGGCTGATTTCATCGCGCTCAGCAACGCTATAACGCCAGAACCCGGGCGGCGTGGGCGCAAGGGTGTCACCTTGGTGCGACTGAGGGCGGTCAGCGAAGCCGTGGCGACGCGGCTCTTGATCGCCGCCTGGCAAGCAGCCGCCGCCCCAACAACATCTCTAGCTAAGGCGGGTTGAACCGGAGGTCCCCGGATCGGCCCCTGGCGCCAACAATTGACCTGGGAAAGTTGCGGCGTCCGCGCGTGTGCGTCGGCCGTTCGAAGGGGATTTTGTCGCCGAAAAACGGTCGTTTCTGGGGAATATCTGGGGAGCAAGCGCTACCTTAGGCAGGCATGTTCCGCGTCAATTCTCGTAATCAACTGATTTTTCTTGGGAAATTCTGGTGGATGCGACAGGGATTGAACCTGTGACCCCCTCGGTGTGAACGAGGTGCTCTCCCGCTGAGCTAAGCATCCGCCATGTCGGTGAAGTCCGAAGACCCCGCCGCGAGAGGGACGGGCCTATAGCCCGGCGTTTCGGCGACCGCAAGAGGCCAAAAGCGTGATGCAGGCCGATGGCGCGTCGGAGAAGGCATCTATCAACAGATCTCCGCCCAGGGTCTCGACCGGCGCCTCGGTGTAGCCGAACGTGACCAGCAGGGTCGGCACGTTGGCGGCCTTGGCGGCCAAGGCGTCGTTGATGCTGTCGCCGACCATTACCGCGCGGGCCGGGTCGCCGCCCACGGCCGCGATCGTGGCCAGCAGGTGCCGCGGATCCGGCTTGGCCGCGGGGGCGCTGTCGGCCCCGACCACGGCGTCGAAATACTGGGTCAGGTCCAGGGCGTCGAGCAGGGCGACCGACAGGTGGGTCAGCTTGTTGGTGCAGACCGCCAGCTTGGCGCCGGCCGCGCGAAGGGAGACCAGGGCGTCGACCACGCCGGGGAAGGGGGCGCTCTCGTGGGCGATGCGGCCCAGGTACAGGGCGACGAAACGCTCGACCAGGACCGGAGCTTGGTCGGCGTCCAGCGGGGCGCCGGCGGCGGCGAAGCCGCGCTCCAGCAGGGCCTTGGCGCCACGGCCGACCATCTTGCGCACGTCGTCGAACGGCAGCGGCGGCAAGCCTTCCTCGGCCAGGATGAGGTTCAGCGAAGCCACCAGGTCCGGGGCGGTGTCGACCAGGGTGCCGTCGAGATCGAAGGCGATCGTCGCGCCCTTCAGAATCTCGGCCTTGGGAATGTCGTTCTGGGCATGCATGGCTCTGGCCTTTCGGCTAAACGCGCGGCTAATGCAACTTTGGTCCGCGCTTCGGGAGTCGCTTCGCCCATGACCAACGCCGTCTCTTCGCCGGCCCGCGCCAACCCGACTCGGCCAAGGGCCGCCGTCATCCTGGCCGCCGGCCAGGGCACGCGGATGAAGTCGCCGACGCCCAAGGTGCTGCACCGGATCGGCGGCCGGACCCTGCTGGACCACGCCATCGACACCGCCCAGGCCCTGGACTGCGAACGCATTGTGGTGGTGGTCGGGGCCCACAGCCCGCAGGTCGGCGAGCATGCCAGGAAGCGCCTGGGCGAGGGCGCGACGGTGCTGCAGGATCCGCCCCAGGGCACCGGCCACGCGGTGCTGGCCGCCCGCGAGGCCCTGGCCGACTTCGACGGCGACGTGGTGGTGACCTTCGCCGACTGCCCCCTGCTGAGCGCCCCGGTGATCGAGCCGTTGTTCGACCTGCGGGCCGGTTCTTCGCGTGGGGGGGGCGCCGACGTGGCGGTGCTGGGCTTCGAGGCGGCCAATCCCGGCGCCTACGGACGGCTGATCCTGGCGCCTGGCCACGTGCTGCTGCGCATCGTCGAGGCCAAGGACGCCGACGATACGGTCAAGCAGGTCAGGCACTGCAATTCCGGCGTGCTGGCCGCCGACCGCGCCCTGCTGTTCGACCTGCTGGCCAATGTCGGCAACGACAACGCCAACAAGGAATATTACCTGACCGACGTGGTCGGCCTGGCCCACGACCGGTCGCTGTCGACTCGCGCGGCCTTCGCGCCGGAAGCCTCGGTGCAGGGCGTCAATTCCCAGGCCGAGCTGGCCGCCGCCGAGGCGGTCTGGCAGGCCGCGCGCCGCTCCGCCTTCCTGGTCGAGGGCGTGACCATGCCGGCGCCGGACACCGTGCACCTGAGCTGGGACACCCGGCTGGCCGCCGGGGTCACGGTCGAACCGTTCGTGGTGTTCGGCCCCGGCGTCAGCGTCGCCACCGGGGCGGTGATCAAGGCCTTCAGCCATCTGGAGGGCGCGGCGGTCGGCGAGGGCGCCCTGATCGGCCCCTACGCCCGCCTGCGGCCTGGGGCCGAGATCGGGCCGGACGCCCACATCGGCAACTTCGTCGAGGTCAAGAAGGTCAAGGTCGGAGCCGGCGCCAAGGCCAATCACCTGTCCTACCTGGGCGACGGCTCGGTCGGCCCGAAGGCCAATGTCGGGGCCGGGACGATCTTCTGTAACTATGACGGCTTCGACAAGTTCGAGACCCATGTCGGCGCGGGCGCCTTCATCGGCTCCAACACCGCCCTGGTGGCCCCGGTGCGGGTGGGGGACGGGGCGATGACCGGCTCGGGGTCGGTGATCACCCGCGACGTCGCGGACGGCGCGCTGGCGCTGGGGCGTGGCGTGCAGAGCGACAAGCCAGGCTGGGCGACCAGGTTCCGGGCCATGAAGGCGGCCAAGACGGCCAGGAAGGATACGAAATGAGCGCCGACGATCAGAAGCGGATTTCGGGCGAGGCGGCCGCCGAGCTGGTGGAGGCCGGCATGGTCGTGGGCCTGGGCACCGGCTCGACCGCGGCCTGGTTCGTCAAGGCCCTGGCGGCGCGCAAGCTGGACATCCGCGGAGTGCCGACCTCGGAGGCGACCGCCAACCTCGCCCGCGAGCTGGGCATCCCGCTGGCGACCCTGGACGACGTCAAGTCGATCGACCTGACCGTCGACGGCGCCGACGAGGTCGGTCCGGGCCTGTCCCTGATCAAGGGCGGCGGCGCGGCCCTGTTGCGCGAGAAGCTGGTCTGGGAGGCCTCCAAGCGCTGCGTGGTGATCGCCGACGCCGCCAAGAAGGTCGATCACCTGGGCAAGTTCCCGCTGCCGATCGAGGTGGTGCGCTTCGGCCACGTCCACACCGGCCATCGCCTGGCCGACATCGCCGCCGAGTTCGAGCTGCTGCCGCCGCGCCTGCGCATGGCCGAGCGGGGCGTCGTGGTCACCGACGGCGGCAACGTGATCTACGACCTGCCGTCCGGCGTGATCGCCGAGCCGGCCGCCCTGGGCGCCGCGCTCAAGACCGTCACCGGCGTGGTCGACCACGGCCTGTTCCTCGACCTGGCGGACGAAGCCTTGCTGGGAACCGACCAGGGGGTGGTCAAGCTGGTCCCCTAGGCCCATATCCGCACTCTTTCGGGTTCATGGCCAAGCCGGACCCGACCCAATCCCAGTGAGCCTGGAGCGTCCGCGATGGCTGAGTACGACTTCGACCTCTTCGTGATCGGCGCCGGTTCGGGCGGGGTGCGCGCCGCGCGTGTGGCCGCCATGAGCGGCGCCAGGGTCGCCGTGGCGGAGGAGTACCGCGTGGGCGGCACCTGCGTGATCCGCGGCTGCGTGCCCAAGAAGTTCATGGTCTACGCCAGCGAGGTGAAGGCGCAGCTGAAGACCGCCAAGGGCTATGGCTGGACGATCGGCGACGCCAGCTTCGACTGGAAGAGCTTTCTGCACGACAAGGACGTCGAGATCGCCCGCCTGTCGGGGATCTACGTCACCAACCTGCAGAAGGCCGGCGCCCACCTGCTGCATGGCCGGGCCGAGATCGTCGACGCCCATACCGTCGAGGTGCTGCCCAAGGCCGGGAGCAAGGACGCGGGCCGCTACACGGCGCGCAAGATCCTGATCGCCACCGGCGGCCGGCCCTGGCGTCCGGACTTTCCGGGCGCGGAACTGGGCATCACCTCGGACGAGGCCTTCCACCTGCCGGAGCTGCCCAAGCGGGTGATGGTGGTCGGCGGCGGCTATATCGCCGTCGAGTTCGCCAGCATCTTCAACGGCTTGGGCGTGCAGACCACGCTTTGTTACCGCGGCGCCAACATCCTGCGCGGCTTCGACGACGACGTGCGCGCGCACCTGGCCGACGAACTGGAAAAGCGTGGGATCAAGGTGGTGCTGGGCTGTTCGCACGAGAAACTGGAAAAGACCGAGACCGGCCTGCTCAGCACCTTCAACAACGACCTGACCTTCGAGACCGACGCGGTGATGTTCGCCACCGGCCGCGACCCCTACGTGGCGGGCCTGGGCCTGGAGAAGGTGGGCGTGAAGCTGAACGATCGCGGCGCGATCATGGTCGACGATTATTCCCGGACCACCGCCGACAACATCTGGGCGGTGGGCGACGTCACCGACCGCATCAACCTGACGCCCGTGGCGATCCGCGAGGGCGCGGCCTTCGCCCAGACCGAGTTCCACGACAATCCCACCACCTTCGACCACGACATGGTCGCCTCGGCCGTGTTCTCCCAACCGCCGGTCGGCGCGGTGGGCATGAGCGAGGCGCAGGCCCGGCAGGCGTTCGGCAAGGTCGACATCTATCGGGCGGTCTTCCGGCCCATGAAGAGCACCTTCTACGGCGGCCAGGATCGCTGCCTGATGAAGCTGGTGGTCAAGCCGGACGACCAGCGGGTGGTCGGCGTGCACGTGGTCGGACCCGGCTCGCCGGAAATCATCCAGATGGCGGCCATTGCGGTGAAAATGGGCGTGACCAAGCCGCAGTGGGATTCCACCTGCGCGGTCCACCCGACCCTGGCCGAGGAACTGGTGACGATGCGTGAGAAGTACATGCCGTCGGAGATGGGGACCGTATGACCGCGGCGTCCTTGTCCGAGTCGAGCGAAAGGGCGACGCGCCGCACGCCCTGGCTGAGCGGCGTGGCGATCTTCGTCGCGGTGATGACGCCGCTGCTGGCCTATCTGGCGCCGTTGGGCTTCGCGCCGCTGCTGGCCTTGGCCGGACTGCTGGCCTTGCCGGGCCTGAGGCTGACGCGCGCCGCCGCGCCACCCCTGCTGATCCTGGTGGCCATCGCCCTGTGGGCGGCGGCCAGCATGAGCTGGAGCCCCTTGGCGATCGACGTTTCGAAGCTCAAGGGCTACGGCGACATCGAGAGCCTGACGGCCCTGAAGCTGTTCTTGCAGCTGGCGACCTACGGCGCGGCGGTGGTGGCCTTGCGCGGCGTGTCCGACCCCGGCGCCCGGCGGGCGGCGACGGTGCTGGCCTATGGCGCGGTGGCGCTGGCCGGCGTCGCCGCGCTGGACTCGCTGACCGGCGCGGCGATCTACCAGACGCTCCATCAGGTGACTGGCGAGGCGATCCGGCCGGACCTGGCGATGGTCAAGGTCTCGCTTTCGACCTACGCCTTGGCGCTGCTGTTCTGGCCGGCCGCGCTGATCCTGTCGCGACTGTGGCGTCGTGGACTGATCTGGTTGATGGCCGTGGGCACGATCGTGACCTCGGTGATCTGCAGCTCGGACGCCTGCCTGGGCGCCCTGGCGGCGGGCGGGGTGGTCTGGCTGCTCGTGTACTTCGCCAGGCAGACCGGGGCCAAGGTATTGGTCGGGCTGGTGGCCGCGCCGTTCGTGCTGGCGCCCCTGGTCGTGCTGGTGGCCGTCCAGACCGGGACCATCGCCTGGCTGCACCGGATGGTTCCAGCCTCATGGGACGCCAGGCTCAACATCTGGACCTTCGCCGCGGACCATATCCAGCGCCACCCGTTCCGGGGCTGGGGATTGGACGCCAGCCGCACCTTCGGCCCGGCCATCCCGCTGCACACCCACAACGCCCAACTTCAGCTGTGGCTGGAGCTGGGCGCGATCGGCGCGGCCTTGGCCGGCGTATTCTTCTGCTGGCTGGCCTATGGCGTCGTGCGTTTGAGCCAGCGGTCTCGGGCCGAGGCGGCGATGGCCGCCGCCGCGCTGGTCAGCTATCTGGTGATCGGTGGGCTGAGTTTCGGGGTCTGGCAGGAATGGTGGCTGGGCCTGGGCGCCATGACGCTGATCGCCTGCGGCCTGGCCCGCGCGGTCGCCCAACCGCAATGGACCGGCTTGGATGAACTTACCCCATTGGCGTGATTTCTCTGTTTTTGTCGCAACGATTTTGCCTTTGGATCGCGGTTGGGATAAAAGCCGCTCCCTTTTGAGAAGTTCGAGACCGTCATGACCAGCCGCTGGACCCCGTCGTCGTGGAGAGCCCTGCCCGCGAAACACGTCCCGACCGACTATCCGGACATGGGGGCGGTCGAACGGGTCGAGCAGACTCTTCGCCAGATGCCGCCGCTGGTTTTCGCGGGTGAAGCGCGCCGCCTGAAGTCGGCCCTGGGCGAGGTGGCGGAGGGCCGGGCCTTCCTGCTGCAAGGGGGCGACTGCGCCGAGAGCTTCAAGGAATTCCACGCGGACAACATCCGCGACACCTTCCGTCTGATCCTGCAGATGGCGGTGGTGTTGACCTTCGCCGGCGGCAAGCCGGTGGTGAAGGTGGGCCGCATCGCCGGCCAGTTCGCCAAGCCGCGCTCGGAGCCGATCGAGACGATCGGCGACGTGACCTTGCCGTCCTACCGGGGCGACAACATCAACGGCATGGAGTTCACGCCCGAGGATCGCATCCCCGATCCGGACCGGCTGCTGCGCGCCTATGGCCAGTCGGCCGCGACCCTGAACCTGCTGCGCGCCTTCGCCAGCGGCGGCTATGCCGACCTCTACAACATCCATCGCTGGACGCTGGGCTTCGTCGGCGACAGCCCGCAGGGCGCGCGCTATCGCGAACTGTCGGAGAAGATCAGCGAGGCCCTGACCTTCATGGCGGCGGTCGGCGTCACGCCCGAAACCCAGCCCGACCTGCGCCGGGTCGAGTTCTTCACCAGCCACGAGGCCCTGCTGCTGGGCTTCGAGGAAGCCATGACCCGCGTCGACAGCACCTCGGGCGATTGGTACGACACCAGCGCCCACCTGCTATGGATCGGCGAGCGCACCCGTCAGCTGGACGGCGCCCACATCGAGTTCATGCGCGGCGTCAAGAACCCGATCGGCCTGAAGTGCGGCCCGACCATGGAAGGCGACGACCTGCTGCGCCTGATCGACGTCTTGAACCCGAACAACGAGCCCGGCCGCCTGACTCTGTACGGCCGCTTCGGCTCGGACAAGATCGCCGACCGTCTGCCGCGCCTGATGAAGGCGACCAAGGCGGCCGGCCGCTCGGTGGTCTGGGCCACCGACCCGATGCACGGCAATACGCTGAAGGCCTCGACCGGCTACAAGACCCGGCCGTTCGACCGCATCCTCTCGGAGGTGAAGACCTTCGTCGAGGTGGCCCACGCCGAAGGCGTCCACCCCGGCGGCGTCCACCTGGAGATGACCGGCCAGAACGTCACCGAGTGCCTGGGCGGCGCGCGGGCGGTGTCGGAAGGTGATCTGGCCGATCGCTACCACACCCATTGCGACCCGCGCCTGAACGGCGAACAGGCCTTGGAGCTGGCGTTCCTGGTGGCCGAAAAGCTGAAGTCGGCGCGCGACGACCAGCGTCGCCTTGCGACCGGATAACGCAGGTCTCAGATTTTCTGGCGAGCGCTTCGCCACGGGTGTAGCCTTCTTCCTGGAAGGAGGCTGCTCCCGTGGACAGTCCCATACTTCGCCGGCGGACCTTGGCCGGCATGCTCGCCCTGGTCGCCTCGCCGGCTTTGTCGCGTTCGCTTCCCGAGTCGCGTTCGCTTCCCGATCGTCCGCAAACGGAAAAGACGACACCCCTGGGCTATGTCCGTCGTATGACGGTGCAGGTCAGGATCAATGATCACGGACCCTATGCCTTCCTGGTCGACACCGGCGCCAACGCGTCGGTGATCTCCAGCGAGTTGGCGGCTCTGCTCGGCTTGCCCGCCGGCCGGCCCGTCAATCTGCATGGCATAGCCGGGCCCGAGATGGTCAACACCGTCACCGCCGCCTCGGTCGCGGTGGGACGGCGCGCCCGTAAGGATCTGGTGCTTTCGGTGCTACCGGGCCGCTACATCCAGGCGCCAGGCATCCTGGGGCTGGATTGGCTGGGCGCTCAGGGCCTGGTGCTCGACTTTTCCCGCGACGAGATGAGGCTGGGCTCGATCGCGCCGCGAACGGACGATCAGACGGTGTCGGTGCCGGTCAAGGCGACGCGCAGCGGCCTGCACCTGATCGAGGCCTCGGTGTCGGGCGCGGCGACCCTGGCCTTCCTCGATACGGGCTCCACCACCACGGTGGGCAACATGGCCCTGATGCAGCGGGCGATCCATCAGAAGGCGGTCAGCACCGACTGGGCCGACATCGAGCTGCAGAGTCTGACCGGCCAATCGATGACGGGCCGCCTGGCCGCCCTCAAGAGCGTCAGCCTGGGCAAGGTCAATCTGCGCAACCTGCCGGTTGTGTTCGGGCCGGTGCATACGTTCGACTATTGGGGGCTGTCCGACCGACCGGCGATCCTGATCGGAATCGACGTGCTCAACGCCTTCGAATCAGTGGCTCTGGATTTCACCCGCGGCCAGGTGCATTTCCGATTGTCGTCGACTGCGGCAAATGGAGCCGCGGCCATGTCTTGACCGGTCGCTCGCCGCTCTCCAATGGTTGTTTGAACGGAGTGCGTCGATGAGTTTGCCGGCCAGGTTGAAACGCGAGTTGAAGTTCCTGAAGGGGCTCTCGCGCACGCTCAAGCGCGTGAAGTCCATCGCGCCCGACAGCTCCAACCTGATCTGCGACGATCTGGAAGCCGCCGTCGACCGGTGGCGCGACAGCCAGGCCATCGTGTTCGAAGGCAAGTCGGTGACCTATGGCGAGCTGGACGCCATCGCCAACCGCTACGCCCACTGGGCCAAGGGGCAGGGGCTAACCCGCGGCCAGACCGTAGCGCTGTTCATGCCCAATCGCCTGGAATACCTGGCGATCTGGTACGGCCTGTCGAAGGTGGGCGTGGCCACCGCCCTGATCAACAACCAGCTGACCGGGCCGGCCCTGGCCCACTGCCTGAATATCTCCCAGGCCCTGCACTGCATCGTCGACCCCGAGACCTCGCCCTGCTTCGAGCAGGTGAAGGGCGGGCTGGAGCGCCACGTTCAGCAGTGGGTTCTGGGTCCGGCGCACGGCGATCAGCGGGATCTGGCCAATGCGCTCAAGAGCTGCAGCCAGCTGCGTCCGGATCGCGTGACGGCCCGCAACGGCCTGGTGGCCAAGGACACCGCGCTCTACATCTTCACCAGCGGCACCACCGGCCTGCCGAAGGCCGCGCGCATCACCCACATGCGGGCCCAGCTCTACATGCGCGGCTTCGCCGGCTCGACCGACGCCAAGGCGACGGACCGCATCTACGTGACCCTGCCGCTCTACCACGCCACCGGCGGTCTGTGCGCCATGGGCGCGGCCCTGCTGAACGGCGGGGCGGTGGTGCTGCGCAAGAAGTTCTCGGCCAGCGCCTTCTGGGACGACGTGGTCGCCGAGAACTGCACGATGTTCGTCTATATCGGCGAGCTGTGCCGCTATCTGGCCAACCATCCCGAAACGCCGAACGAGCGTGCCCACAAGATCCGGTTGATCTTCGGCAACGGCCTGCGCCCGGATGTGTGGGACGTGATGCTTGACCGCTTCAAGGTCGGCGGGGTGCTGGAGTTCTATGGCGCCACCGAGGGCAACGTCTCTCTGTTCAACTTCGACGGCCGGCGCGGGGCCATCGGCCGGGTGCCGCGCTATCTGCGCAAGAAGTTCAACATCCGGATCGTCAAGTTCGACGTCGAGACCGAGACCCCGGTTCGCGGCCCCAACGGCTGCTGCATCGAGGCCGCGCCCGGCGAGATCGGCGAGTGCATCGGCCATATCGCCAGCGACGCCCGCTCGAACTTCACCGGCTACGCCGACAAGGCGGCCACCGAGAAGAAGATCCTGCACGACGTGTTCGACAAGGGCGACGCCTGGTTCCGCACCGGCGACCTGATGCGCGCCGACGGCGACGGCTACCTCTATTTCGTCGACCGCATCGGCGACACGTTCCGCTGGAAGGGCGAGAACGTCGCCACCAGCGAGGTGTCCGAGCGCCTGTCGGCGGTGGCCGGGGTCAAGGAGGTCAATGTCTACGGCGTGCCCGTGGGCGAGCTGGACGGCAAGGCGGGCATGGCCTCGCTGGTGGTCGGCCCCGAATTCGAGATCGCCGCCCTGGCCGAATATGTCGATCGCGAGCTGCCGGCCTACGCCCGGCCGATCTTCGTGCGCCTGCAGCCCGAGATCGAGACGACCGGCACCTTCAAGTACCGCAAGATCGACCTGGTCCAGGAAGGTTTCGACCCGGCCCGGATCAAGGATCCGCTGTATTTCCGCGATCCGGCCAAGGGCTATGTGAAGCTGACCAAGGCCGTGCACGCCAAGATCCTGGCCGGCGGCTACCGGCTGTAGGGCCTCTTCGGGAAGGCCTGGTCGCCACTTTCCGGCGATCCCCGGCCGGCGCCTATCCAGGGCTGCGGGGCAACGACACGAAAGGCGCCTCAGGGGCTCGTCCATGGTGTGATTAACCTTGGGCGTTCCGGTCGCCAGGCGTAGGATCGGGGTCCTTTCGCGTCTCAGGGCCGAACAGGTGTGACCACGGCCCGGCCGCGCTATGCGCCGATGATCGGAGGTCATCATGCTTGGACAATCCCCACCCACCGACCCCGCAGGGCCGCTTCCGCAGCCCCTTCCGGGCGCGCTCGACGATTTCATGGGCAAGATGATCGGCGACATGGGGGCGGCGATGTCGGCCGCCCTGGTGCTCCTGGGCGACCATCTGGGGCTCTATCGCGCCCTGGCGGACGGCGGTCCGGCCACCTCGACGCAACTGGCGGCCCGCACCGGGACGACCGAGCGGTACGTGCGCGAATGGCTGGCCGGCCAGGCCGCCGCCGGCTACGTGACCTATGACGAGGACGAACACCGGTTCTTCCTGGATCCGATGCAGACCCTGGTGTTCGCCGACGAGGGCGGGCCGGTGTTCCTGGCCGGCGGCTTCGACGTGATCGCCGCCATGTTCCGCGACGAACCGAAGATCGCCGACGCCTTCAGGTCCGGCGACGGCGTTGGATGGCACGAGCACAACGCCTGCCTGTTCCGCGGGACCGAACGGTTCTTCCGGCCGGGCTACAACGCCAACCTGCTCTCCAGCTGGATACCGGCGCTGGACGGCGTCGAGGCCAAGCTGAGGCAGGGCGCGGTGGTCGCCGACGTGGGCTGCGGCCATGGCGCGTCGACCCTCCTGATGGCCCAGGCCTTCCCCAATTCCCGGTTCTTCGGCTTCGACTATCACGCCGCCTCCGTCGAGCGGGCCCGCGAGACCGCGGAAGCCGCGGGGCTGGGGAGCCGCGCCGTGTTCCAGACCGCCATGGCCAAGACCTTCCCCGGTGATCACTACGACCTGATCTGCATCTTCGACGCGCTGCACGACATGGGCGATCCGGTGGGCGCGGCGGCCCACATCCGCGCCTGCCTCAACCCCGACGGCACGTGGATGCTGGTCGAGCCGTTCGCCAACGACGACCTGACCGACAACCTCAATCCGGTCGGCCGGATGTTCTACGCCGCCTCGACCATGCTGTGCACGCCGGCCTCGCTGAGCCAGGAGGTGGGCCTGGGCCTGGGCGCCCAGGCGGGCGAGGCGCGCTTGCGTGGGGTCTGCCAGGAGGCCGGCTTCACCCGCTTCCGCCGCGTGGCCCAGACCCCGTTCAACCTGGTGTTCGAGGTCCGCCCCTGACCCAGGCGTCGTGGAGGGGCGTCCCCCCCCCCTCCGCACGTTCCCTGGGTTCGCGTCCGCGATAAGCGTGTCGGGAGCGGCCGCTTTGTCGCACCGCGATTGAACGCCGTCCGCTTCCTGGCTATATGGCCAGGATTGACTGCGGGTCTGTGTGTGGCGACCCGGGAAATCCCGCGATGGTTCAAGAAGATAAGGGGATATCGCCATGCTGCTGACGATGATGAAGGCCAAGCTTCACCGCGCCACCGTCACTCAGGCCGACCTCGACTACGAGGGCTCGATCGCCATCGACACCGACCTGCTCGAGGCCGCCAACATCCTGCCCAACGAGCAGGTCGACGTGCTGAACATCACCACCGGCGCCCGGTTCACCACCTACGCCATCGCCGCGCCGCGCGGCTCCAAGGTGATCGGCGTGAACGGCGCGGCCGCCCGGCTGGTGCAGAAGAACGACACCGTCATCGTCGTCACCTACTGCCAGATGCCGGCCGAGGAGGCGCGCAACTACGCCCCGACCGTCGTGCTGCTGGAAGACGGCAACCGCATCAAGAAGGCCGCCTGAGCGTGCGGGCTTCCGCCGTTCGGCTGATCGTGGCCGGGCTGGTCCTGGCCGCCTTGGCCGCCTGCTCGCCCAAGCTGCCCAAGGGCGTCGACGAGCAGCAGCTGTCGGAGTCCGTCGGCCGCGCCATCGGCGGGCCCAACACCTGCGTGCTGCTGGCGAACAAGACCGGCAAGGTGGTCTGGACCGGCGGCGGCTACATCACCTGCGCCCGCAACCTGCCCACCTGCGGCGGGACGACCACCACGGCTCAGAGCGTGCTGGAAGGCGCGGTCGGCAAGCCGGCCCGCTTCGCCAGCTGTCCGTCCGGCCCTGGCGCCAACACCGTCGGCTGGGCCATGGGACCCGTGCCGGTCGGCGCGGGCAAGCCGGACCTGGGCCTGTCCTATGTCGCGGTGATGGAGGGCGAGCGCGCCCTGCCGGGCCGCGAGGTCCAGGAGCGGGTCGAAGAGGCGTTCGCCAAGGCGGGGCTCTGAACGATCGGGGACAGGCCCATGGGCCTGTCCCCGGCCCAGCTACTTCACCAGCTCATAGGTCGCCGAGACGTCGACCCGCACCTTCAGTTCGCCGGCCGAGACCGGGCTGCTGCTGTCGGCCATCTCGCGCTTGGCCATGGCGTACATCGGCATCGGCGGGGCGGGCGTGTAGCCGCCGCCTTCGCCCAGGCTGACCAGGCGGACGATCTTGTAGCCGGTGGCGCGGGCATAGAGGTCGGCCTTGGCCTGCAGCGTCTTGACGGCGTCGAGCCGCGCCGCGTCCTCGGCCGCCTTGGGGTCCTGCAGGCCGAAGCTGATCCCGCCCACATTGGTGGCCCCGGCGTTGACCGTGGCGTCGACGGTCTGGCCCAGCTTGCTCAGGTCGCGCACCTGGATGGTCACCTGGTTGCTGGCCTGGTAGCCGTTCAGCCGGGGCGGCTTGTTCTCGACATAGACGTATTGCGGATTGACGTTGAGCGTCGAGGTCTGGATGTCGCGCTCGGCGATCCCGGCCTTCTTCAGGGCCGCGACGACCTTGGTCATCTGGGCGGCGTTGGCCGACAGGGCCTGGGCGGCGGTCGGGCCGTCGGTCTGGACGCCCAGGGTGATGGTCGCCAGGTCGGGCGTGACCTTGCTCTCGCCGAAGGCCGAGAGGTTCAGCGTCGTGGCGCGGAAGGCCGCGTCGGCCGTCTGGGCCTTGGCGGGCAGGGCGGCCGCGGTCGCCAGCAGGGCGGCCGCCAGGGCGAAGGAAGCCGCCATGGGAATCGAGGGGCGGGCGGCAGTCAGGGCGGTCATGATGGTCGTTCTCCATGCGGCTTGGGGGACAGGCGCCGCGACCTTGATCGTCCCGTCCGTCGGCCCCGACAAGCGCGGCCGACGACGGACGGTGGCATTCCTGACAGGCTCAACCTGAACCGGACCTTTAAGCCGCGTGCAGCCCATGCTAATCGACCCGTCCTCCCGAAAGGGCCGCGCGCCCCTTTCGAGTCTTTGGGGGCCTGTAGCTCAATGGTTAGAGCCGACCGCTCATAACGGTCTGGTTGGGGGTTCGAGTCCCTCCAGGCCTACCACACCTTCGGCGAGGCATTGAAGGCGCTGAAGAATTAGGATTTCAAGGGCTTAGAGATCGCCTGTGACACACACGACTGTATCACACGGGGTCGATAAGCAGGTGGCAAAGCAGTCCTATCTGACGCGGCGCGGAGCCGTTTATTGGTTCCGCCGACGGGTGCCGGGCGACCTCGTTCCCGTCCTGAAGAAATCCTTCTGGTTCGACTCGCTGGGCACGAAGGACCCGCGCGAGGCCGCCAAGTTGGCCCGCGCCCGTGCGGCGCAGACGGATCATGAGATCGAGGCGGCGTCGAAGCGTCTCCGGGGGATCGTCGCGCCCGCGCTGAAGCATGCTGAGGCCCAGGCCCTGGCAAAGCAGGAGCTGGCCCGGTGGTTGACCGAGGATGCGGAGGCGCGCCTGTCATGGGGACGGAAGGCTAACGAGAACGCCGAGGTCGTCATTGAGGCCTTCGAGAGCGAGGCGCGTGAGGCCCTGGCTAACGGGGATTGGCGGCCAAAGGCGCAGCAGGCCCACGACGTCCTGTGTCGGGCCGGTCGTTGGTACCCCGAGGACGACCCGAGCATCCGCATGATGGCGGGCGCGCTGCTTGCCGCCGAGGTCGAGTGGATCGAGGCGCTAAAGCAGCGGCAGGCAGGCAAGGTCGTGGAGGTGGTTGCGCCGCCGGTGCACCTGCGAGCTGCCGCCCCGTCCGTCGTACATGGCAGGACCCTGGGCGACTTGATCGACGCCTACCGCAAAAACCGCATAGCTCGGAGAGACGAAGAGTCCACCTCCCGGAAGTACGACCACATCTTTAAGGCGCTTGAAGCCGCCATCGGGCGGGACCGGGTGGTGGCAACGATCACGAAGCAGGACTGCCGGGACGTCAAAGACCTGCTCCAGCGTATCCCGGCGCATATGGGGAAGAAGTACCCAGGCCTGGGGATCACGGAGGCAATCGCGGCGGGCGAGCGGGATGGTGCTGCAAAGCTGGCCCCGAACACCGTCGTGACCTACCTGCACAACCTGTCCGCTGTGTTCCAGTGGGCTCTGGACGAGGACGATGGGTGGCTCGTCAAGAACCCGGCGAAGGGCTTGGCCGAGAAGGGGCGTCCCAGCGTGCAGCGCCGGGGTTTCACGCCTGAGGAATTGCTGAAGCTGTTCACGCCGCTGGTCGCCGAGAGGGTCAAGAAGCCCTGGCGGTTCTGGGTCCCTGCGTTGGCGGCCTACTCAGGGGCACGCGCGAACGAGCTGTGTCAGTTGCGCGTGGCCGACATCGTGGACGTAGACGGACGTGTGTGCATTGACCTGTCCGTGTTCGACGAGGACGGTGTCCGGGTCACAGACAAGCGTCTTAAGACCGCCGCCAGCGCGCGGCTGATCCCGCTGCACCCCGAGATTATCGCGGCAGGCTTCGCGGACTTCGTCGCGGCAGCACGTAGGACGGGGCGCGACCGACTGTTCCCCGACCTGAAGGAGGGGCCGGACGGGGGGTATTCACACGACCTGTCCAAGTGGTTCGCGCGCCACCTCGACAACGTCGGACTGACTGCGCCGTCGCTCGTGTTCCACAGCTTCCGGCATGGGTTCAAGGACGCCTGCCGTCTAGCCGGGATCGACAGCGAGACCTCAGACGCCCTAGGTGGATGGGCGGCGCGGGGGCAGTCGGCCAAGTACGGGAAGCGCGGCATGGTGCCGGTGCTTTACCGGGAGTTGGTCAAGGTGAAGTTTGGGGCATTCAGGCTTCCTCACGCGGCTGGATCGGGGAGATAGCCCCGAAGTCTCTCCTTCAGCTGATCATACTCTTGCTGATGCTGCTGCGCGCGCACCGTTGATGGGCGGAGGATAAGCCCTCTTTCAAGGACAGTGTTTCGCCCTCGAGCTCGGTGCGACCACATCAGGTTCACGATTTGCGGAAACATGGCGCGCCCGGCAACGTCGCGTTCGGGTTCGTTCACGCAATAGCGAAATGAGCCGAGAACAATATCGGCGACCGACGAGAGGTGCGATGCTCCGTCACAGGTGGACCCACCGCACCAAGCTCTCGACGTTCCGGACCTCTCTGTCGGAGCACCGGACCGACCTGTCGACCTACCGGACCGATCTCTCGACCCACCGCACCGAGATGTCGATGCAGCGCAGCGAATGAGCGACGACCGAACGTTGATGTCGGTGATTTGCACCTCGCTGTCGCTGATCGGGTTTGGCTTCACGGTCTATCAGACGTTCCAGAAGCTGCATGACGCCGGCACGATCGCCAACCCCAACGCGCCGCGTAATTTCGGCATCATCCTGGTGCTGCTGGGGATCGTCATGCTGGTCGTCGGCATGATCCACCACGTGCTGTTCATGCTGGAGCTGCGCCGTACCCGGGCCGGCATGAAGCGCCAGGGACTGGTTCACGCCGACAGCCGGTTCCCCGTCTCGATCACCTTCATGGTCTCGCTGGGCCTGCTGCTGCTGGGCTTCGCGGCGATCGCCAACATGGTCTTCAAGGCGGCGGTGTTCGGGTGACCGGGCTGGACGGCCGGCGGACTAGGACGGGCTGTTCGGCTCGGCCCCGAAATCCTCGTTCGTGAGGCCCGAGGTGAAGCGCAGCAAGGCGCGAAGGTCGGCCTGGCGGAAGGTGCGTCGCGGGGCGCCGCACGCGTCGGCCGCCGCGTCGAAGGCGCGCTGGAGACGGGTCACGGCGGTCTTGGCGGCCAGCTTGCGGCGCTCCAGCGAGGTGGCGGGCGAGGGCGTCAGGGGAGGGGTCTTCCGGCACCAGGCGCCGTGAACGTAGACGTGCATGTGGTCATGGGTGCGCCAGGCGCTGATCCCGTTGGCGCCCTGTTCGATCCAGATCCGGCATTCCTCGTGATCTAGTCCCGACAGCGTGCCGTCCCGCGCGCACCACACCGAAAACGGACCGACCTGGCGGGTGTTTTCCGCCCGCGCGCCAGGATACGCCTTCTCCTCCGCCCGGATCGCGGAGGCGGCGAGCAGGCCTGTCAGCAGGACGGCGGCGGCGAGACGGTGCGATGGGCGGGGCATGGCGCGAGCTTGCCGCGGTTAGGCTCGCGGTCAAGTTGAGGCTTACGGGGCGACGATTTTCGGCAGGCTGGTGATCGGCTCCAGGACGATATCGCGGAAGAAGGTCTCGGCCCCCTCCGACTGCAGCTGGATCGCGCCGTGGGTGAGGGGGGCGCCGTCGGCCTGGAGGTCCCGGACCTCCATCACCGGCACGCCGTTGACCACGTGGACGGCCCGGTCGCCCAGCACGTAGAGGTCCAGGCTGTTCCATTCGCCGGCCGGCTTCTCGGCGTCGCTGTAGGCCTCGATGTTCCAGTCGGCCGTGCCGCCCTTGGTCGTGACGGCGCGGCCGGCGGGCGAGAACCGCAGCTTGGGAGCGATCAGGGCGGGGTCGTCGACGGCGGTGGCGGTGGCGCTGATCGCCTCGCCCACAGGCACGATCATGCCGATCGAGCCGGTCATGATCTCGAACTCCACCGCCTGGCTCCAGGTCCCCCAGACCGCCCCGGGCGCGCCGTGCGAGTGATAGAGCAGGCCGTTATTGGGCGCCTGGGCCTCGCGCGGCGCCCAGCGGCCCTTGCCCCATTTGTACTGGAGCCGCAGGTGGTAGTCGCGGAAGTCGCCCTTGTGGACCAGGCTGCCCCAGATCTTGCCGTTGACATAGACGGCGGGGCGGCCGTCCTCGACCACCGCCTTGAAGATCTCGGCGCTCCGGGGACCGGCGCCGATCGGCGCGACGGGCGGGCGCTTGTAGGTCAGGGCCGGGTCGGCATAGCCCAGCCAGGCGTCCCAGTCCTTCAGGTCCCTGCCGTTGAACAGCGCGACGGCCGGACCGGCGGCCTTGGGGACGTCGGCGAGCGCCAAGGGCGGGTTCGGGGCGGCCTGGGCGGGTGTGGCAAGAGCGGGGGCGGCGACGGCGAGCGCCAGGGTGAAGGCCAGGGTCTTGAGCATGCGTCCTCCCGCGCCCCCTGCCGGGGCTGCGCGCCAGGGTAGCTGACAGCGTTGTCGGTGCAAGGCTCGCATGGTCGTAGATCGACCCTGGGCCGGCTGGGCCTCACGCCCCCGCGTAGCGCTCCAGCAGGATCGCGATCGCCGACAGGCTGACGCAGGAGACGGCGGTGGTCAGGGCCACGATCCGCGCCCCGCCGCGCTCGAACACGCTGTAGGCCTTGGTCTGGATGAAGACGTTGACCGCGGTCGGGGTGGCGGCCAGCAGGGTCGCGCCCAGGCGGAAGGGCAGGGGGGCGTCGACCAGACCGGTCGCGAACCAGGCCAGGGTCGGCATGACCATCAGCTTGCCGACGGCGGCGACGATGATCGGCCCCCAGCGCGGGATCGGCGAGGGCTCCTCGTCGGTCGGCTCGCAGGGCACGCCGGCCGCCGGCAGGCCGGTCAGGCCCAGGGCGATCCCCAGGGCGACCAGGGCGACGGGGCTGCCCGAGGCGGCCGCCGCGCCCACGGCGCGGTCCAGCACGCCGGGCAGGGACAGGCCGGCCAGGGCCATGACCGAGCCGGTGATCGCCGCCAGCACGATGGGGTTGCGCAGAGCCTGCATCAGCGAGCGCCAGGTCGAGCGACCGCCGGCCCAGCCCAGCAGGCCCACGCCGATGGCCGCCACGACCACGAAGTCCACCGCCACGACGCCGGCAGAAACCCGCGCGGCCTCGGGACCGAGCACGGCCAGGGCGATGGGCAGGCCGAGGAAGGCGCTGTTGCCCAGGCTGGCCGACAGGGCCCCGCCGGCCCGCTCCTCGCGGGTCCAGCGCAGGGCGATGCCAATCGCCACCATCAGGGCCACCACCAGCAGGGCGCAGGCCCCGTAGGTCAGCAGGCCCAGGGTCAGGGCGTGGTCGGGAACGCCTACCCGCGACAGCGAGTGCACCAGCAGGGCGGGAAAGCCGATCCAGTAGACATAGGTCGACAGCCCCGCCGACATCCGGGCGTCGAACAGCCGCAGCCGGGCCAGGGTCACGCCGCCCGCCACCAGCAGGAAGAACGGCACCACCCGCTGCGGCACATCGAGCAACAGGTCGATCACAGGGTCACCGGCATAGGGCGCAAGCGTGGCGGTCTCCGCCCGAAGGGGCCGACCGTCGATAGCATCGGTCGCGGGCGGCGGTCAAAGTTCGGCCGTTTTCCAGATCCGGACCCGACGCGCCTAGCGTTCGTCCACCGGCAGGCGAATGTGCACCAGCCGCCAGGTGAACAGCTTGTCGCGCCGGAAGGTGAAGATCGTGGTCTTGGCCGGCTGGCCCGGCCGCTTGACCGAGATTCGCACCCGATTGGGATCCCAGTAGGCGATGGCGGGATGCGGGCCGGCCACGGCGGCCTTGAGCTGGTCGAGGGCGGCGGCCGGCTTGGCGGGATCGGGCGGGGCCCCGCCGGGCGGGTAGCCGCGGGTCAGGGCCGCCAGGCCGGGAACGGTCAGGTAGCGGTCGACCCTGGGCTCGGGCGGAGCGATCGGTTCGATGGCGCGCTTGAAGACGCGCAAGGGATCGCGCCAGAGCGACGGCGGCTCGGCCGGGGCGGCGGCCGGGGTCTCGTCCAGCTCGGCCGTCAGGCTCCTGCGCACCGCGGGGAAGTCCACCAGCTCGCCGATCGCCTGCACGTCCTCGTACTGGGCGGCGGCCTTGAGGGCGCGAAAGGCGAACCAGGGGGCAGTGGCGAAGGCGGCGGCGAAGACCGCGATCGCCAGGACGACCAGGTCCCAAAGCCGCTTTTGAAAGGTCATCGCCGCTCCGCGCGAAGGCTCGGGACCGAAGGACACCCCATTCCGCCGCCAGGGACAAGCCGCTTCTTGCCCAGGACTGGGCCTGCCGCTCAACCTGACGGTCCGACGCTACGCGCGTCGCCCATGGCGGCGCCTGCGAGCGAACGGCCTTGCCTCATTGGGGAAAACGCGCGTTTCTTAGGGCGCAAGACCCCCGGCGGCCAGTGAGGTGTTCGTGTCCGATAAGTTCCTGTTGGTCGATGCGGATGGGGCGTATGCGCGTTTCGCGGTGGTCGAGGCCGGCGAGCCGCCGGCGACGGTCGAGGCCATGCCGGCCAGCTCCCTGGACGAGCTGATCGAGGTCTTGAGCCAGGCGCTGGCGAAGCTGGGCGGGCCGCGTCTGCACGGGGCGGCCTTCTCGGCGCCGGGCCCGATCTTCGGCAAGACCCTGCAGGTGACCCATGCGGACCTGAAGCTGGACGCGGACGTGCTGTCCGAGCGGCTGGGCGTGGCCGAGGTCCGCCTGGTCAACGACTTCACCGCCCGCGCCATGGCGATGCCGCTGCTGGGGCCCGAAGCCCTGGAGCAGATCGGCGGGGCGCCGCCCAAGGGCCAGGCCCCGGCGGCGGCCCTGGGGCCGAGCACCGGCCTCGGCGTGTCGATCCTCAATCCCGACGGTTTCGTGGGCTGGGTGGCCACGGCCAGCGAAGGCGGACACGCCGCCCTGGCGGCGGGCTCCGCCCGCGAATGCGCCGTCATCGAACACCTGCGGCTGGCCAACCCCTATGTCTCGGCCGATCGGGTGCTGTCCGACGGCGGCCTGCTTGAGGTCGCCGCCGCCATCGCCCAGCTGGACGGCCACGCGCCGCCAGGCGGGGATTTCGGGCAGCTGGTGGCGGCGGCGCGCGCCCAGGACCCGATCGCGCGGGAAGCCTTCGCGCTGTTCTCCAGCTGGCTGGGGTCGGTTTCAGGCGACCTGGCGCTGGTGGCGGGAGCCCGCAGCGGCGTCTACATCTTCAGCCCGATGATGCTGGGCTGGACCGATCTGTTCGACCGCGACCTGTGCCGGACCCGCTTCGAGGCCAAGGGACGGATGGACGTCTATATGAGGGACATCCCGCTCTATCTGGTCCTGGAGGCCGATTGCGGTCTCCTGGGCCTTTCCGCCCTCTATGCGGGGAGCGGTCCCTTCTAAACCGCGTGACGGTAGGGGAGGTTCAACGAGGGGCAGGCCGCCTCGCCGTGGAATTTCGCCGAGACCGGCGCGACGATTGGGCCGCTGAGGAAGGGGGCCTTCAGCCGTCGGCAGAGATCCAGCTCGCGCAAGCTCTGGACCCCGGCGATGCCCTGCCAGACCCTCTTGTTTCGATAAGCGGCGGGGTCGCGCAGGAAGCGGGTGATCGCCGCCCCGCGCTGCCGTTCGTCCTCGCCGCTCAGCACCAGGGTGACGCTGTTCACCGCGCCGGCCTGCAGGCTCTCGATCCGGAAACCTGGGTCCGACACGTGCAGGTCCAGCAGCGAGAAGCGGTCGATCAGCAACGAGCGGACCTTGTTGATCGCGCCGTAGCTGGGTTCGCGGGGCACGTCATAGATGTTGGCCGCCAGCCGGGGCCTCAGGGCGCGGGGCAGCTTCTGGAGGGTGGTTTCATAGCTCCGCTGCAGGCTGGGCTTGATCAGGGCCGAAAAGCAGAAGGGCAGGAACAGGTATCCCGACGGGCCGGATTTCGCCTCGACCAGGGCGGCCTCGTGGCAGGCCTGGTCGCGCTCCACCGCCTCGACGAGGTCGATGACCGGGCTGCCGTTGATCTCGGCCCCCCAGCCCACGCCGCCGCCGACGAACCGCTCCTTGGGCAGATAGTAGATGCCCCACCAGCCGGTGCGCGGCGATTCAACCTGCAGCAGGTCGTCGATGTCGCCCGGCGCGGGCGAAAGGGCCGCCAGTTCCTCGGCCGGCGGGGCCCCTTCCGTCGGACCGTCCGGCGGCGTGAGGCTGACCGCGCCCTCCGGCGTGATCTTGCAGACTCGGCCGGTGAAGGCGCGATCGTCCAGGCCGTCCAGCAAGGTCTTGAGCGCCAGGGCGGGCGTTCCCGCGAACCGCATGACCTCGGCCTGGTCGCCCTCGAGCATCAGCAGGGTGACCTCGCCCGCGCCGTTCTCGCCGAACAGCTTGTATTGCAGGTCCCGGGACATGCGGCACAGCTCCTCGGCGTCCAGGCTGGTGGCCCGGGGATCGGCGAGGACAAAGGAGAACGGGGCCACCAGGCCGTAGCGTCGCGGCCAGGTCCAGTGAGTTTCCAGATAGGCCGAAGCAACCTTGGCGACCACGCTGGCCATGGTGTCCGTGTCGGCGAAGACCAGCTCCTCGCCCACGAAGATCTTCAGACATGCGATCGCGGTCATGCGGGGGCCATAGGGCAAACTTCTCGATCGGGCGCGCCACTTCAGGGTCGTGGAACGCGCGGCACGGGGGCGCGGCGCCCAGAAGAGCCAATTTTTGTTTCCTTGGCGAGGGCCCGAACGCAAAACGCCTCCCCCTTGCGGGAGAGGCGTCGCGAAGGTCCAGGCCTTGTAGCTTAGGCCGCGGCCATGGCCTTCTTCAGGTTCTCGTCGATCTTGTCGAGGAAGCCCTCGGTGGTCAGCCAGGACTGCTTGTCGCCGACCAGCAGGGCCAGGTCCTTGGTCATGAAGCCGCTTTCGACGGTGTCGACGCAGACCTTTTCCAGGGTGTGGGCGAAGGCGGCCAGCTCGGTGTTGTCGTCCAGCTTGGCGCGGTGGGCCAGGCCGCGGGTCCAGGCGAAGATCGAGGCGATCGAGTTGGTCGAGGTCGACTCGCCCTTCTGGTGCTGGCGGTAGTGGCGGGTGACGGTGCCGTGGGCGGCCTCGGCTTCCACGGTCTTGCCGTCCGGCGTCATCAGCACCGAGGTCATCAGGCCCAGCGAGCCGAAGCCCTGGGCGACGATGTCGGACTGCACGTCGCCGTCGTAGTTCTTGCAGGCCCAGACATAGCCGCCCGACCACTTCAGGGCCGAGGCGACCATGTCGTCGATCAGGCGGTGCTCGTAGTGAATGCCGGCCGCCTTGAACTTGTCGGCGTATTCGGCGTCGTAGATCTCCTGGAAGATGTCCTTGAAGCGGCCGTCATAGGCCTTGAGGATCGTGTTCTTCGTCGAGAGATAGACCGGATAGCCGCGGCCCAGGCCGTAGGCGAACGAAGCGTGGGCGAAGTCGCGGATCGACTCGTCGAGATTGTACATGCCCATGGCCACGCCGGCCGACGGGCTCTTGAACACTTCGTGCTCGATGGTGGCGCCGTCTTCGCCGACGAACTTGATCGACAGCGTGCCCTTGCCCGGGAACAGGAAGTCGGTGGCCTTGTACTGGTCGCCGAACGCGTGGCGGCCGACGATGATCGGCTGGGTCCAGCCCGGCACCAGGCGCGGCACGTTCTGGCAGATGATCGGCTCGCGGAAGATCACGCCGCCCAGGATGTTGCGGATCGTGCCGTTCGGCGACTTCCACATCTTCTTCAGATTGAATTCGGTGACGCGCTGTTCGTCGGGGGTGATGGTGGCGCACTTGACGGCCACGCCGTGCTTCTTGGTCGCCTCGGCCGCGTCGATCGTGACCTGGTCGTTGGTGGCGTCGCGGTTCTCGACGCTGAGGTCGAAATAGTCGAGCTCCAGGTCCAGGTACGGGAAGATCAGCTTATCCTTGATGAGCTTCCAGATGATCCGGGTCATTTCATCGCCGTCCATGTCGACGACGGGGTTGGCGACTTTGATCTTGGCCATTGCGGGGTCTTTCCTCTCGCGGTGGCGCGCCTGTGACTCTTTGGCGCACAGGGCCAAGGAGCGGCGCGGACGGCGTGCCTATAGACTGTTGCGAGCCGGGGGGAAAGCCGAGGTGGCCTCGAACCGGCGATGAAGCCCTTTGCGCACGCTAAGTGTTTGATCCGCGTGTAAATCCTTGTTGAGGCTTCTTGGGGTACGAACCAGGCGTGAAGAAGCGGGCCGCCATAGCCGACGTCACTTCGCCGCTCGCGCGGCGGCTGCTGGCGATCGTCGCGATCCTGTCCATCGCCGTGACGGGCGTGGCGACGGCCGTGACCTTCGTCTTCGTGCAGCAAGCGGCCACCGACGCCCAGATGCGTCACCTGACCGAGTACGCCGCCGAGCGGGTCAAGACCGAGGACCGACTGTTCTCCGACCTGGTCAAGGTGCATGAGGCCGCGTCCGACTCCCTGGCGCGCCGGCTGCAGGCGCTGGATCCTCGCACGGTCGAGCGCGCGTTCGACGCCCAGTTTCCCCGGCGCAGCGACGGCACCCGGCGCACGGCCGATGCGCTCTATGACGGCGGGGTGGTCGACGGCGACTATACCTACGGCGTCGGCGGCTACCTGCGGAACGCCGACAAGCTGACCCCCGCGGAGAAGGCCCTGTTCCTGGCCGCGACCCAGGTGGTGTCGCACACCGGCGAGGCCGAACTGAACCGCTACGACAACTTCTACTTCTTCACGCCCAACACCCGGCTGGTGATGTTCGCGCCCCGGCGGCCGGATCGGTTGACCTACTACCGCCACAAGGCCCCGCCGACCTTCGACGTCAGCGGCGAGGAGATGACCCTGCTGACCCTGCCCCAGCAGAACCGCGAGCGGGTGATGAAGTGCACCAAGCTGCGCAAGCTGCTGTCGGACCCCAGCGGCCGGGGGCTGAACTCGGCCTGCATGACGCCCTTCGACTATCATGGCCAGCAGCTGGGGGCCTGGGGCACCAGCCTGTCGCTGGACTCCTACCTGCTGCGGGCCGTCGAGGACGCCCTGCCGGGCGGGCGCAACATGATCGTCTCGTCGGACGGCGAGCTGATCGCCTCGCCGGGGCTGGCCAAGAACGGCGTCGTCGACGCCCAGGCCCTGGTGCGGGCCCAGGCCCAGGAGGGCGTCGCCGACGTCGTCAGCCAGATCCGCGCGCGGGGCGCGGACGTGGGCGCCATCCGCACCGGCGACAGGGTGATCGCTTATGGCCGGCTCAAGGAGCCCGACTGGTACTTCCTGATGAGCTTCCCGTCCGGCGACCTGGTGTGGTCGGCGGTCAAGACGGCGTCGTGGGTGCTGCTGTTCGGCGTGCTGGGGGTGATCATCCAGGTGGCGCTGCTCTACCGGGTGATGCGTCTGACGGTCGAGCGGCCGCTACGGGTGCTGGCCGAGGCGCACCGCACGGGCAATGTCGTCGACGCCGAGCCCATCGAGCATCGCGCCGACGAGATCGGCGCCCTGGCCCGCACCCTGCGCGACCAGCGCGACGGCAATATCGAACTGCTGCGCTCGCTGGAGGAGCGCGTCGCCGAACGCACGGCCGAGCTTGAGCACGCCAACCAGGCCAAGTCCGTGTTCCTGGCCAACATGTCCCACGAGCTGCGCACGCCGCTGAACGGGGTCATCGCCATCGGCGACCGCCTGGCCGACGAGACCGACCCCGAGCGCCGTCGCGAGCTGGCCGCCCTGGTCACCTCGTCGGGCCGCCTGTTGGAGCAGGTGCTCAGCGACATCCTCGACGTCTCCAAGATCGAGGCGGGCCAGTTCCATCTGACCCCCGCGCCCTTCGACCTGGCCAGCCTGGTCGGCGGCGTGGCCGAGCTGCACCGGGCGTCGGCGCAGGCCAAGGACCTGGAGTTCCGGTGGGCGATCCAGCCCGGCCTGGCCGGCAGCTATCTGGGCGACGCGGGGCGCATCAGCCAGATTCTCAACAACCTGCTGGCCAACGCCGTGAAGTTCACGGCCATCGGCGAGGTGGCGCTGACCGTCGAAAGCGGGACCGAGGGGCTGAGCTTCATCGTCAGCGACACCGGCGTCGGCTTCGACGACACCGTGCGCCAGCGGCTGTTCAAGCGTTTCGTCCAGGCCGACCAGTCGATCACCCGCCAGTTCGGCGGCTCGGGCCTGGGCTTGTCGATCTGCGCCGCCCTGGCCGAGATGATGGGCGGCCGCATCGACGCCCGCGCGGTGGTGGGCCGCGGGGCGACGTTCCAGGTCGACCTGCCCCTGACCCGCATCCGGGCTGTAGAGGATGCGGCGCCCGGCGACGAGGAAGAGATCTCGCTGGAGGGCTTGCGGGTGCTGGTCGCCGAAGACCATCCCACCAACCAGAAGGTGGTCGAGATCATCCTCCAGCCGTTCGACGTGGACCTGACCATGGTCGAGGACGGCCAGGCGGCGCTGGACGCCTTCGCGCCCGGGGCCTTCGACGCGATCCTGATGGACATGCAGATGCCCGTCATGGACGGCCTGACCGCCACCCGCCTGATCCGCGAGCGCGAAGCCGCCGCCGGGGGCCCGCCGGTGCTGCTGGTCATGCTGACCGCCAACGCCATGGAGGAGCACGTTTCGGCCGCCAGGGCGGCGGGCGCCGACCTCCATCTGGCCAAGCCGGTGCGGCCGGCCCAGCTGCTGGAGGCCCTGGCGCGGGCGCGGCTGGCGCAGGCGGCGGGCGAGCTCAGCGTGGCGGATTAAGCCTCGACCGTCCCGCCGGCCGGACGTCGCCGCAGGCGCCAAACACCATCATGGGGCTTGCACCGTGCGGCGGTCCGGCGGCAAAGGGGGACGATGACCTCCAAGCATGCCCCGCCCTGTGTGATCCTGAACCAGCCGCAACTGGCCGAGAACATCGGCGCGGTGGCGCGCGTGATGGCCAATTTCGGCCTGTCGGACCTGCGCCTGGTCAAGCCGCGGGACGGCTGGCCCCAGGAGCGCGCCTGGGCCAGCGCCTCGGGCGCGAATTGGCCGCTGGACGACGCCCGGGTGTTCGACACGCTGGAAGAGGCCATCGCCGACCTTAAGCTTGTCTTCGCCACCACCGCCCGCCCGCGCGAGACCCGCCTGCCGGTCTACACCCCGCGCGAGGCCGCCGCCCACCTGTCGGCCGACGTCGCCCAAGGCCGGGCCGTGGGACTGCTGTTCGGTGGCGAGCGGGCGGGGCTGGAGACCGACGACATCGCCCTGTGCCAGGCCATCGTCTCGATCCCGATCGACGAGCGCTTCCGGTCGCTGAACCTGGCCCAGGCCGTGTCGATCAACGCCTACGAATGGAAGATGACGGTCGACGACCGGCCGTGGTCCAAGTTCGAGTACAACGTCGCCGAGCCCGCCGACCAGTCCAGCCTGCTGGGCCTCTACGGCCAGCTCGAAGACGAGTTGGAGAAGGCCGGCTTCTATCATCCGCCTGAGAAGAAGCCGTCGATGGTTCGCAACCTGCGCGCCCCGCTGGCCCGGGCCCGGCTGACCGAGCAGGAGGTGCGCACCTTCCGCGGCGTGGTCACGGCCCTGTCCAAGGGGCGGGGCCGGGTGCTGGCCAAGCTGGCGGCCCAGAAGGCCGCCAAGGGCGAGACGCCTGACGCCGAAGGCTAGCGCGCCAAGCCGTACGTCCTTCGAGGCTCGGCTGCGCCTCGCACCTCAGGATGAGGAATTCAGCACAGAGCTCCTCATCCTGAGGCGCCCGCGCAGCGGGCCTCGAAGGACGTACGGCTTGGCCGCGCCGCCGTTGAGCCAGACGTCTTCCGCCAGGCCGGCCGTAAGGGCTCGACCCCGCCGCGCCCCAGGGGCAAAGTCCGGCCCGACTCGACATCCGGAGACCTGAACGATGAAAACCCGCGCCGCCGTCGCCTTCGAGGCCAAGAAGCCGCTGGAGATCGTCGAGGTCGACCTGGAGGGCCCCAAGGCCGGCGAGGTGCTGATCGAGATCAAGGCCACCGGCGTCTGCCACACCGACGCCTACACCCTGGACGGCCTGGACAGCGAGGGCCTGTTCCCCTCGATCCTGGGTCACGAGGGCGCGGGCGTGGTGGTCGAGGTGGGCGCGGGCGTCACCAGCCTGGCGGTCGGCGACCACGTGATCCCGCTCTACACGCCCGAATGCCGCCAGTGCAAAAGCTGCCTGTCGGGCAAGACCAACCTCTGCACAGCGATCCGCGCCACCCAGGGCAAGGGGCTGATGCCGGACGGCACCAGCCGCTTCTCCTACAAGGGCCAGACGATCCACCACTACATGGGCTGCTCGACCTTCTCCAACTACACGGTGTTGCCCGAGATCGCCGTGGCGCGGATCCGCAAGGACGCGCCGTTCAAGACCGCCTGCTATTGCGGCTGCGGCGTGACGACCGGCGTCGGGGCGGTGGTCAACACCGCCAAGGTCGAGCCGGGCGCCAACGCCGTGGTGTTCGGCCTGGGCGGCATCGGCCTCAATGTCATCCAAGGCCTGAAGCTGGTGGGCGCCAACATGATCGTCGGGGTCGACCTCAATCCCGACCGCGAGGCCTGGGGCCGTCAGTTCGGCATGACCCACTTCGTCAATCCCAAGGCCATCGACGGCGACCTCGTCGCCCACCTGGTGGCCCTGACCGACGGCGGGGCGGACTACACCTTCGACGCCACCGGCAACACCACGGTCATGCGCCAGGCGCTGGAGGCCTGCCACCGCGGCTGGGGCGAAAGCATCATCATCGGCGTGGCCGAGGCCGGCAAGGAGATCGCCACCCGCCCGTTCCAGCTGGTCACCGGCCGGGTCTGGAAGGGCACGGCCTTCGGCGGCGCCCGCGGCCGCACCGACACGCCCAAGATCGTCGACTGGTACATGGACGGCAAGATCCAGATCGACCCGATGATCACCCACGTCCTGCCGCTGGAGCGCATCAACGAGGCGTTCGACCTGATGCACGCCGGCGAGAGCATCCGGACGGTGGTGACGTTCTAGGGGCGGGAAAGCCCCCTCAGTCGCTTCGCGACAGCTCCCCCAGAGGGGGAGCATCTTGGCGCAACAGCTCCTCCCCCTCTGGGGGAGGTGGCCCGGAGGGCCGGAGGGGGACCTTCGGCGCATGACATGTCCAACGTCGAAACCCTCGCCACCCACCGCACTCAGGGCGGGACCCTGCGCTACTGCCGGCACGACAGCGCCAGCACCGGCACGCCGATGAAGTTCACCGTCTGGACGCCGGATGGCGAAGGGCCGTTCCCGTATCTCGTCTGGCTGTCGGGCCTGACCTGCACCGAGGACAACTTCACCACCAAGTCCGGCGTCTACGCGCATGCGGCCCGGCATGGGGTCGCCATCGTCGCGCCCGACACCTCGCCACGCGGTGAAGGCGTCGCCGACGATCCGGCCTACGACCTGGGGCAGGGAGCGGGGTTCTATGTCGACGCCACCCAGACGCCGTGGGCGCCGCATTTCCGGATGTATTCCTACGTCACGAAGGACCTGCTGGACGCCGTCGACGCCGCCTTCCCGCTGGACGCAGGCCGGCGGGGGATCTTCGGCCACTCGATGGGCGGACACGGGGCCCTGACCATCGCCCTGCGCAATCCGGACCTGTTCAAGTCGGTCAGCGCCTTCTCGCCGATCGTCTCGCCGCTGAACTGCCCGTGGGGCGACAAGGCGATGACCGCCTATCTGGGCGCGGACCGCGCCGCCTGGCGGGCCCATGACGCCACCGCCCTGATCGAGGACGGGGCAGGGGCCGCCTTCGACGAGATCCTGATCGACCAGGGCCTGGCCGACAGCTTCCTGGAAAACCAGCTGAAGCCGCAGCTGATCGAGGCCGCCGCCGCCAAGGCCGGCCGCAAGGTCACCGTCCGGCGCCAGGACGGCTACGACCACAGCTACTTCTTCATCGCGACGTTCATCGGCGAGCATATGGCATGGCACGCTGAACGGCTGTAGCTTGACCCTATGATCAACTGGGTTCGAGCCGTCGATTGGATCGCAGGTGACGGGCGCCTGAAGGGAGCGGTTCTGCGCCTTGGGGTCGTGTCGGGCGGCGGTTTCGTCTTGGCGGTCCTGGATGGCGCTCGTCACGGCCGATCCGTGGTGGAATCCTTGGCGTGGGCCTTCGTGAGCGTGGCCATCTTGATCGTCGCCTTCGGGGCCTGGCGGTGGAACGACTGGCGTCGCCGCGTGCAACGGCGGGGAAGCCCGCCAACACGCACCCTCAACCTCGATTAGCCGAAGGGGCTGGGTGCATGGCGCGACGATTGGCGGGGCGGTTCGAAGCGCGGCCACTGGCGGCGATCAACCTGACGCCGATGGTTCCCGTGCTGCTGGCGCTGTTCGCGGTGGTGGCCGCCGCGCTTTCGTCATCCCGTTCCAGCTTGACGCTGGATGTGTCGCCCCGGGACCCCGGACCGGTGGAAACTCGTCCTGAGGCGGCTTCGCCTTTCATTTCGGTGGGCAAGGGCGGTGAGCTGTCGCTCGATCAGCACTCGGTCGATCCAGCGGAACTCGAGGCTCGCCTCAAGGTCGTTCGCAGCACAGGACTTCGCGGCGTCGCCATCCGGGCCGAGGCGGACGCCGCCTACGGCGACTACATGTCGGCCGTGCGCCTGGTTCGTCGTCAGGGACTGGAGGTCTATCTGATCAACGAGGACATCCGTTAGCGGTCAGCGCCGTTGACTCCCCGACCACCCTCCGCCATAAACCGCCCCTTCTCGCCGCCGGCTCGCCGGACGGCGCGAAAACCGCATGACGGAATGACCCGAAGCCGCCGTTGAGATCGCACCCTCTCGAGGGCGCCGGCCCGGATCGAACTAAAAGAGTGACTTATGTCCAAGCGCCATAGCGCCAAGTACAAGATCGATCGCCGCATGGGCGAAAACCTCTGGGGCCGGCCCAAGTCGCCGGTGAACCAGCGGTCCTACGGCCCCGGCCAGCACGGTCAGCGCCGCAAGCAGAAGGTTTCGGACTTCGGCCTGCAGCTGCGCGCCAAGCAGAAGCTGAAGGGCTACTACGGCAACCTGACCGAGAAGCAATTCTCGCGCACCTACGAGGAAGCCGCCCGCCGCAAGGGCAACACCTCGGAAAACCTGATCGGCCTGCTCGAGTCGCGTCTGGACGCCGTCGTCTACCGCGCCAAGTTCGTGCCGACCCCGTTCGCGGCCCGTCAGTTCGTCAACCACGGCCACGTGCTGGTGAACGGCAAGCGCGTCAACATCGCCTCCTACCGCGTGAAGGCCGGCGACGTGATCAGCGTCCGTGAAAAGTCGCGCAACATGGCGCTGGTGATCGAGGCCCTGGCCTCGTCGGAACGCGATTTCTGCGACTACATCACGGTCGAAGCCAAGTCGATGACCGCCACCTTCGTCCGCGCCCCGGAACTGGCCGAAGTGCCGTATCCGGTGAAGATGGAACCGAACCTCGTCGTCGAATTCTACGCTTCGTAAGCGTCGATCCTCGAAGACGATCGGAAAGGCCCCGGGGAAACCCGGGGCCTTTTTCGTTTTCGTTGCTGCTCCCCCTTTGGGGGAGCTGTCGCGCAGTGACTGAGGGGGTTCTCCGGCCAGGCCGAGCTGTCCCCTCCGGCCCTCCGGGCCACCGCCCCCACAGGGCGAGGATCTTTTTCCGCACCGCGGCCCTTGAACCGCCCCGACAGCCTCCTAGATCTCATGGGCGGGCCGGGCCCCTCTGGCGAGTGATGCAAGCACTCGTGATGTCGGACCGCATCGGGTGTTCTCGATGTCTGGGTCCGGTTGTCCCTCCCCCCTCCGCCACCGGCTCCAGCTTCGAGGACACCCGTCCATCAACAGGACAGGGATCCGAAATGCCGCTTCTGATGTGCCCCAATTGCGACGCCTCCATGCAGGCCGTGCAGCGCGCCAGCGTCGAGTTCGACATGTGCCCCCAGTGCCGGGGCGTGTGGCTGGACCGCGGTGAACTGGAAAAGCTGATGGCCATGGAGCGGGGCGAGCCCCAGGCCGCGACGCCGCGCCTGCCTGACTACGATCGGCCCCCTGAGCGTTCCGACCCGCGTTCCGATCGCCGCCCGGACTATCGTCACGACGACGAGCGCCGCCACCAGGGCCAGGGCCATTACGGCCACAAGAAGAAGCGTTTCGACCTGTTCGACATCTTCGACTGATCCACCCAGACCAAACGATCCAAGCCATGAACCACCTCAAGACCTTCGTCCTGCTGGCCGGCCTGACGGCGCTGTTCGTCGGAGCCGGCTATATGATCGGCGGCCCGACCGGCATGCTGATCGCCCTGGTGTTCGCCCTGGGCATGAACCTGTTCAGCTACTGGAACGCCGACAAGATCGTGCTGCGCATGTACGGCGCGGTCGAGGTCGACGCCGGTCACCCCGAGCCGCTGATCCGCGCCTATGTCGCCGACATCGAGGACCTAGCCCGCCGGGCCGGCCTGCCGCGTCCGCGCATCACGGTGATCGACAGCGAGCAGCCCAACGCCTTCGCCACCGGCCGCGATCCGGCCCACGCCGCCGTGGCCGCCAGCACCGGCCTGCTGAGCCTGCTGGACCGCGACGAGATCCGCGGCGTCATGGCCCACGAGCTGGCGCACGTGAAGAACCGCGACACCCTGACCATGACCGTGACGGCCACCATCGCCGGCGCGATCTCGGCCCTGGCCAACTTCGCGTTCTTCTTCGGCTGCTCGCGCGAGGACGACGAGCGTCCGGGCGGCCTGATCGGGACCATCGTCCTGGCCATACTGGCGCCGATCGCCGCCATGCTGGTGCAGATGGCCATCAGCCGCTCGCGCGAATACGAGGCCGACCGGGTGGGCGCCCAGATCGCCGGCGACGGCCGGGCCCTGGCCCGGGCGCTGGAGAAGATCGAGGCCTACGCCCGCGGCGGCGCCGTCAATGTCGAGGCCGAGCGCAACCCGGCCACGGCGCACCTGTTCATCATCAACCCTTTGTCGGGCCCAAGGGCGAATGGGGGCGGCGACAACCTGTTCTCGACCCACCCGGCCACCCACAACCGGGTCGAGGCCCTGCTGCGGCTGGGCGTCAGCCAGGCCACGCGAGGGCGGGTCGGGACGGCCGTGCCGGTGGGCGACGGAATCGGCGACGGGCGCCGGCTCGGTCCCTGGCGCTGAGATCCGCGACAATCTGTCACCCTGGCCCCGGTTCGCCCCCGGGCCGGGTTTTCGCCAGCCTTAACTATGCGACAAGGCCCCAGGCGCTATCGATTTGAAACGCTTGGGGGAAAGCCATGACCATGACGCTCGAAGTCCAGAAGACCACCGGCATCGTCGGCCTGCTGGAAGCCCTGTCGGCCGAAATGTCGATCGCCGCGGTCTCCTGTGGGCACCTGGACAGCGCCCTGGGCCAGCTGCTTGAAGCCGTGCCGCTGGAGAGCCGGCTGAAGGTGATGCAGGAACTGCACATGGTCGACATGCTGGCCCAGCACATCACCGCCATCACCGACTTCACCGCCGGCCTGGCCAGCTCGATGGCCGCCGAGGGCGCGCCGGACGTCGACGGCGCCCTGTCGCGCATCACCCTGGGCGACGTCGCCGCGCGCCTGCGGGACACCCTGGACGCCAAGGCGGCCTAGGGCGCCGTCACCGGCAGGGCGCGGCCGTACTCCCAGGCCCAAGGCATACCCGTCTCGCCCAGCGCCGCCTGGACCAGCGGGGGGAAGATCCGCTGACCCACCTCGCTGTTGGTCAGCAGCACGATGCAGCGCCGACCGCGCTCGACGCAGACCAGCATATTGTCGGTGATGTCGTTGTGCCCGCCCTTGAAGAAGGCGTGGCCTTGCGGACCGTCGAACACCACGACCCCAATCCCGGCCGCCAGGCCGATCTCGGCGTTGGCCGGCTCGACCTCGGTGTAGGTCGGCGGAAACTGATGCGGATTGGCGATCGGAAAGCTGGCCTTGGTCCGCTCGGCGGCGGCCTTGGCTGACAGGCCCTGGCCCGAGACCATGGCGGCGGCCAGCTTGGCGAGGTCGTCGATCGTGGTGTCCAGCGATCCGGCCGCCTTCACGCTACTGCGCTCGTCATGCGCCTCGAACTTGCCGTCCTGGCGATAGCCGTCGGCCAGGTTGGGGCGGAAGTCAGGCCGCCAGCTCATGGCGCTGCGGGTCATGCCCAGGGGCTGGAAGATCCGACGGTTCATGTCGTCCCCGACCTTCAGGCCCAGGCCCTGCTCGATGACGAACTGCATCAGGTTCAGGCCCTCGCCGGAATAGACGTAGCGCGTGCCGGGATCGGTCTTGATGTCCAGCTTCCCGTCGGGGTTCAGCCATCGGAAGTTGGGGAAGCCCGCCGTGTGGGTCATCAGCATGCGGGGGGTGATCTTCTCCCAGCGCGAGTCGGCGACCAGGTCCTTATAGGCGTCGTAGTCGGGCAGGGGCTTTTGCAGATAGGTCTTGATCGGGATGTCCAGGTCCAGCTTGCCATCGTCGACCAGCATCAGCACGTACTGGCCGAAGGCCGCCTTGGTGATCGAGGCCGCGTACATGACCGTATCGGTCTTCAGCGGCCGCCTCTGCTCGATATTGGCCCAGCCCTGGGCGCTGACATGCGCGACCTTGCCGTGCTCGATCACCGCATAGGCCAGGCCGGGGATCTTGCCGGCCGCCATCAGATGGGCGGCCTCGGTGTCCAGGGCCTTGTAGTCGGCGGGCTCGGCGAGGGCGGGAGACGCGGCGGTCAGGCAGGCGACCGAGACGGCCATCGAAGCAAATTTACCCAGCACTGGATCCTCGTCGGTTGCGTGCGGCGGGGCCGTGGGCAAACTAGGGCCCAGTTTCAGCTTCTTGCCAAGGTTGTACATGGACCCCGATCGACGTCGTCTGCTGGCCGCGGGACTGTTCCTGGCCCTGGGCGGCTGCGCGGGGCGCGGGGGCGTGACCCTGGTCGTGCGGCCCGGGCTGGAGACCGGTGAGCTGGAGACCTTGCGTGGCGCGGTGGCCGGCCCCGCAGCGCTCGTCTTGAAAGTCGAATCGACCGGTTGCACGACCAAGGCCGATTTCGTCTTCTACGTCGGCCATGACGGTCGTGAGAAAACGGTTTCCTTCGCCCGCAAGCGCCTGGATGTTTGCAAGACGGCCCCGAGCGTGACGGAGGTCAGCTTCAGCTACGACGAGTTGGGTCTTGCAGGGGCGGGGAGGGTTCGGCTCCTCAACCCCGTAAACTGAGCCCTTTTCTCTCCGCTCATCCCGGCGAACGCCGGGACCCAGATGGAAGGGCTTCGAGGCTGACGCCAAGACCGCCGAGTCCATCCAATCAGCCACCGAGCTATGGGATCTGGATCCCGGCGTTTGCCGGGATGAGCGGATCTGAGAAGGAGAGGGAGAGGTCCTAGCTCTTCGGCGTGAAGCGCTCGACCATCCAGGGCAGAACCCGCGCCGGGCGCTTGGCGGCGATGTCAATCAGCACCCAGTCGGTGCGGCTCTGGGCGCACATCTCGCCGTCGGGGCCGTCGATGCGGAAGAAGCGTTCGAAGCGCGGCCCCTTCAGTTCGCCCACCCAGGTGTAGCCGGTGGCGATCTCGTGCGGCAGCAGTTCGCGGCGGTAGTCGATCTCGTGGCGGCGGGCCACCCAGCTCCACGGGGCCCGCTCCTCGGGGCTGGCCCAGGCGTCCCAGTGGGCGATGGCCAGGTCCTGGCCCCAGGCCAGATAGACCACGTTGTTGACGTGGCCGTTGGCGTCGATGTCCGACGCCTTCGGTTCGAAGGTCAGCGTGAAGGCGTCGCCTGGCGGGACGAAGAGTCGACTCAAGCCTCGATCAGGCCTTGCTCGGCCAGCAAGGTCTTCAGCTCGCCCGACTGGAACATCTCGCGGACGATGTCGCTGCCGCCGATGAACTCGCCCTTGACGTAGAGCTGGGGAATGGTCGGCCAGTCGGTGAAGGTCTTGACGCCCTGGCGCAGTTCGTCGTCCTGCAGCACGTCGACGCCGACGAACGACACGCCCAGATGGTCGAGGATCTGGACGGTGATCGACGAGAAGCCGCAACGCGGCTGGTCCGGCACGCCCTTCATGAACAGGACCACGGGGTTTTCGGCCACGGTCTTGGCGATGAAGTCGAGGGCGGGGGAGGCGGCGACGTCGGGGGTGGTGGCGGTCATGGAAGGAAATCCTTGGGCGTAGGCTCTCAGCTAGGCGCCGCGCCCCTCCGGGTCAAGTCTTGGCGCGGCCGAAGGTCTCAGGCGCGACGCTTTGCCTTCGCCGCTTCCTGGGCCGAGAAGCGGGCCATCTCGATCTGGGCGGCGCAGCCGGTGGGCAGGTCGCGCTCGGTGATCGCCGCCAGGGCCTCGATCTCGGCGGGCGAGTTGGCCGTGACCTGGACGCTGGCCAGGGACGGCTCGGTCAGGGCGTAGGCCAGGCAGATCTGCTGGGCGTTCCAGCCGGGCGTGTTGCGCAGGAAGTCGTAGCCGCCGACATCGGCCAGCGGATCGGTCTTGCGCCGCCAGAGCGACGGCTTGGGCAGGAAGCTGGCCCTGTGCGCCTCGCGCAGCGTTTCTGGCCAATAGTCCAGCCCGATCACCGCCATCTCGCGGCCCACGGCGGATCGCACGCGGTTGCGCTCCACCCAGCCCGAGGCCAGGTTGAACGGCGTGGTCATGGCCTCGAATTGGCCCGAGGCGACATAGGCGTCGAACTTGTCGCCGGCCCCCGCCACGCCCAGCAGGCGGATCAGCCGCGCGCCGCGCAGGGCCTTCAGCTGCTCCAGGGCTTCGGCGGGAAAGGCGTTGGCGTCCGGGTCGTCCAGGGTGGCCAGGTCCAGGTGGCCCAGGCCGGTGCGGTCCAGGGCCTGGTCGATCATGTCGTGCACGGCCTGGGCCCTCAGCGCCCGGTCCAGCGAGCCCCGCAACCGCCAGCCGATGAACAGCAGGCGCCGCTCGACCGTGGAGAAGGCCTCGGCCGCGCCCTCGATCAGGGCCGAGGAGACGCCGTCGATCTCGAAGCTGTTGATGCCGCTTTCCAGCGCCGCGAAGATCAGCTTGCGCCAGTCGGCCCCGCGCAGGCGCGGCTCATCCTCCAGCCTCAGCGTGATCGCCGAGACCGCTACGCTCGCGCTTCCGAAGGGGCGATAGCGCACGACCCTTACTCCGTCGGCGCGGCGGTTTCGAGCGCCAGGGCGTGCAGCGCGCCGCCCAGCACGTCGGCCAGGGCGCGGTTGACCATCTGGTGCTGCTTGACCCGGTTCAGGCCGCGGAAGGCCGGCGAGACGATCCGCGCCTTGTAGTGGTCGCCGTCGCCAGCCAGGTCGGTCAGCACGATCTCGGCGTCCGGAAAGGCGTCGTGCAGGCGGGCTTCGAGGTCGGGGAAGGACATGGGCACGGGCGAAGACTCCGAATCTCTCAACCTCGGTATGCGGCGTAAACCTTAAGAACGGACATACGGGAAAATGCCTATTCCTGCTGAAATGTTGCTTTCACGCCGACCCTGCGATGGCCGCGTGATTGGCGTCCTGGCGACCAGGGCGAGGCGGACTGGCTTGCCGACCGGGGAATCCGGACGCATTGAAGGGGGCATGACCCTTCGCGCCTTCCGCCACGCCGTCGCCGTCTCGGCCGTCCTCGTCGCCCTGACCGGCCAAGCCCACGCCGCGTCCAAACCCGGGGCCCACGCCTTGGACGACGTCCGCATCTTGTCGGCGGACAATATGGAGGGGCGAGGCGTCGGCACGCCGGGCGGGGCCAAGGCGCGGGCCTATATCATCCAGCGCTTCGGCCAGATCGGGCTGCGGCCACAGGACGGCAAGTTCGAGCGGCCGTTCACCTTCAAGCCCAGGACCTTCGGCAAGGACGTCACCGGCGTGAACCTGGTGGCGCGAATCCAGGGCACGTCCAGCTCCGACAAGGTGCTGGTGGTCTCGGCCCACTACGACCACCTGGGAGTCCGCAAGGGGCAGGTCTATAACGGGGCCGACGACAACGCCTCGGGGATCGCCGGCCTGTTGGCCGTGGCCGAGGCGTTCAAGGCCAGGCCGCCGCGCCACACCGTGCTGATCGTCGCCTTCGACGCCGAGGAGAGCGGGCTGAAGGGGGGCAAGGCCTTCGTCGCCGACCCGCCAGTGCCGCTGGCCAGCATCGGGCTGAACGTCAATTTCGACATGATCAGCAAGAACGCCAAGGGCCAGCTCTATGTCAGCGGCGCCGGTCCCCAGCCGTACCTGAAGCCGGTGCTGGAGGGGGTGGCCAAGACCGCGCCGGTCAAGCTGCTGCTGGGCCACGACACCGACGCCGAGGGCAAGGAGAACAACTGGACGGCGCAGTCGGACCAGGGGGCCTTCGCCGAGAAGGGCGTGCCCTGGGTCTATTTCGGCGTCGAGGACCACCCCGAATACCACCAGCCCACCGACGACTTCGCCACCGTGCCGCAGGACTTCTTCAAGCGGTCCGTGGCGACGGTGGTGAGCGCGACGCGGGCGCTGGATGACGACCTGGACGGGATCAGCAAGGGGGCGGGGCGGTAGGTTATTTGAACCCGCTCATCCCGGGCCTGGCTTGATTTTCCTCATCCTGAGGTGTTCGCCGCTTGCGGCGAGCCTCGAAGGACGCGGAGAGCTGGCCTGACCTGCGTCCTTCGAGGCCCGCTGCGCGGGCGCCTCAGGATGAGGATCTCCTTAGCTTGTCGCTCTGGGCCTTCGGCTGAACGGATCAGTGAAAGGTTCGACTCACCCCGCGCTCTCGTCCACCTCCTCGGTCTCTCCGTCGTCCTCTTCCAAACCGAACACCTCGTCGATGACCTCGACGATCTCCTCCAGGTCATCCAGCGTGACCCGCAGTTTCAGGGTCTGCTCGTCGTCGCCGGTGACGGTCAGGAAGATCCCGTCGGCGGTTTCCTCGAGAATGAACTCGTCCAGGTTGGGAATGACGGCCATGTCGGTCTCCTTGGCTGCCGGGCAAGCGGCTGGGCGCGACGTTCGTTCCCAGGGCGGCCTTCTGCGTTCCGGAGATAGATAGTGTCGCGATGCGCCAGTGTCGTGACGGCCTGGAAAGGGCGGGTCGGACCGACATTCAGCGGGCGGCCGAAAACCTCGTCCTTCGACAAGTTCAGGATGAGGTTTTCTACGGCTCGGTCTGCAAATGGTCCTCATCCTGAGCTTGTCGAAGGACGAGGACCACGCAGGGCTTGAAGGCCGATCAGGCCGGCTCGCCGACCTTGTAGCGGTCGGCCGAGCGGTTGCGCGACAGGTTCGGCAACAGCTTGGTCCGGGCGAGGTCGTAGGCCGCGAAATCGGCCGGGTCGGGCAGGGACGGGATGGTGATCAGCTCGCCCTGGCGGAAGCCGGCCAAGGCGGCGTCCACCATGTCGTCGACCTCCATCAAGCCGTTGGGATCCAGCGCCTCGGCGCCGCCGCTTCCCGAGCGGTCCCAGATCTCCGTGCGGGTCGCGCCCGGCAGCACGGCCTGGAGCTGGATGTTGGGCGAGAGCTGCAGGCGCAGGGTCTGGGTGAAGTAGGTCACGTAGGCCTTGGTCGCGCCGTAGACGGCCATCTGCAGCTCCTGGGCCAGGCCGACCACTGACGAGATGTTGACGATCGCGCCGCGGTCGCGGGCGGCGAAGGCCTTGGCGGCCGCGTGGGCCAGGCGGGTGACCGAGACGACGTTCAGCTGGATCATGCTGTCGATCCGCTCCAGGTCCTGGTCGACGAAGGCCCCGGCCAGGGCGGCCCCGGCATTGTTGATCAGGATGTCGATCGCCGCGTCCTCGGCCAGCCGGGTCTCGACCTTGGCCAGGTCGGCCTTGTTGGTCAGGTCGGCGGTGAGGATGTCGATCTTGACGCCCGTGGCGGCGGTCAGCTTGGCGGCCAGGGCTTCCAGCCGGGCGGTGTCGCGGGCCACCAGCACCAGATCGTGGCCGGCGCGGGCCAGACGGTCGGCATAGGTGGCGCCGATGCCGCTGGAGGCGCCGGTGATCAGGGCCGCGCCGCGGAGGTCTTGCTTGCTCATCGTCTTCATCCCGTAGGGGTTGGCCAAGGCCCCATGGCCCGGTCGTGGAGCTGAAGTGGTGGGTAACTTCCGAAATGCAAGTGACTCACTTTCGATTTGCTAGCGATCGCCTATATTAGGTTCATGACCCGACGCGCCTTCGATCCTGGACAATGCCCCGTGGGCCGCACGCTGGAACGTGTGGGCGACACCTGGAGCCTGATGATCCTGCGGGACGCCTTCCAGGGTCTGACCCGCTTCGACCAATTCGAGAAGAGCCTGGGCGTGGCCCCCAACATCCTGACCCGGCGGCTGTCGGCCCTGGTCGAGGACGGGTTCCTGGAACGCCGGCCCTATCAGGAGCGTCCGGTGCGCCATGAGTATGTGCCGACCGACCTGGCGCGCGACTTCGCGCCGGTGATGATGGCGCTGATGGCGTTCGGCAACCGCCACTATGCGGTCGAGGGCGTCGCCAGCCACATGGTCGAGGCGGCCACCGGCTTGCCGGCCGAGCCGGTGCTGGTGGACCGACGCACGGGCAAGCCGATGGACAGCCCAGACTTCGTCTACGCCGCCGGTCCCGCCGCGGGCCCGATCGTGCTGGAACGGGTGGCCCAGGTGGACCGGGCGCGGCGGGCTTCAGTCTCCGGTGCGGACCGCGAGGTCGCCGGAGGAGCCTAGTCGATGCAGATCGCGCCGGTCGACTTGCCGCCGACGATCTTGGCGTAGCAGCCGAACTGGACGTTGGTCTTCTGGCACTGGCCGGTCGTGGCGCCCTGGGCCTCCAGGTTGCCCTCGGCGATGCAGGCGCCCTGGCAGTCGGCCTTGTCCGAGCAGGTCTTGCCCGCGTCGGCATAGGGCACGACGCAGGTTTGGCGCTGCAGGCGGCCGACCGGCTGCATCGTCCCGCCGCGCGCGGCGCACGAAGCGTCGGCGCTCTGGGCGGCGGGTGCGGGGGCCTGGGCGGCCGGCGCGCAGGCGGCCAGCAGCGACAGGGCGAGGCTGGCGCTCGCCAGGAGGGAGGTCATACGCATACTGAGGTCCTTTAGGCGACGGCGCCCATGAAGCCCGGCAGCCAGGCCTCGTGGGCCGTGCGCAGGGTTTCCAGCGGGATGCTGAACAGGTCGGTCGAGGCGAAGGCGTCGCCGCCGGCCACGCCGGCCACGATGGCGTGGACGCCGGCTTCCTTGGCCGCGGCCAGCACAGCGTCCGGGTCGGGCGTAGCCAGCAGGTAGCGGGCTTGGTCCTCGCCGAACAGATAGGGGTGGGCGTGGGCGTGGCTGGTGGCGTTCAGGGTGACGCCGACCTTGCTGGCCAGGGCGATATCGGCCGCGGCGATCAGCAGGCCGCCGTCCGACAGGTCGTGCAGGCCGGCGACCAGGCCGGTCGGAATCAGGCCGCGCACGAAGTCTCCGTTCTTGCGCTCGACGGCCAGGTCGACCGGCGGCGGGGCGCCGTCTTCGCGGCCGAGGATCTCGCGCAGATAGATCGAGGCGCCCAGTTCGCCGTGGGTCTCGCCGATCAGCACCAGGGTGTCGCCCTCGGCCACGTTGCCGAACCCCATGCGCAGGTCGTAGTCGGAGAGCAGGCCGACGGCGCCGACGGTCGGCGTCGGCGGAATGGCGACGCCGTTGGTCTCGTTGTAGAGCGACACATTCCCCGACACGACTGGGAAGTCCAGCGCCCGGCAGGCCTCGGCCATACCGTCGGTGGCGCGGACGATCTGGCCCATGGTCTCGGGCTTTTCGGGGCTGCCGAAGTTGAGGTTGTCGGTGATGGCGATCGGGGTCGAGCCGGCGGCGGTCAGGTTGCGCCAGGCCTCGGCCACGGCCTGCTTGCCGCCCTCGTAGGGATCGTTCTGCACGTAGCGCGGGGTGACGTCGCTGGTCACGGCGATGGCCTTGCCCTTGCCGTGGATGCGCACGATGCCGGCGTCGCAGCCGGTGGCGCTGTCTTCCAGGGTGTCGGCCATCACGTGGCGGTCGTACTGCTCCCACAGCCAGCGCTTGGAGGCCATGTCGGGACTCCCGACCACCTTCAGCACGGCGGCGGACCAGTCGGCCGGGGCGGGGATCTTGCCCGGGTCGAGGTGCGGATGCAGGGTCGGCTGGACCCAGGGGCGGTCGTACAGCGGCGCGTCGTCGAACAGCGGGGCCAGGGGCACGTCGCAGACCGTCTCGCCGTGGTGCTTGAGCACCAGGTGGCCGGTGTCGGTGGTGTAGCCGATGACGGCGGCGTCCAGGCCCCACTTCTCGAAGATGGCGTGGCCGTCCTGCTCGCGGCCGGGCTTCAGCACCGCCAGCATGCGCTCCTGGCTTTCCGAGAGCATCATCTCGTAGGCGCTCATGCCCTCTTCGCGCTGGGGCACCATGTCCATGTTCAGTTCGATGCCGACCCCGCCCTTGCCGGCCATCTCGACCGACGAGGAGGTCAGGCCCGCCGCGCCCATGTCCTGGATGGCGGCGACCGCGCCGGTCGCCATCAGCTCCAGCGTGGCCTCGATCAGCAGCTTCTCGGCGAAGGGGTCGCCGACCTGGACGGTGGGACGCTTCTCCTCGGAGTCCTCGGAGAACTCGGCCGACGACATGGTCGCGCCGTGGATGCCGTCGCGGCCGGTCTTGGAGCCGAAATAGACCACGGCCAGGCCAGGGCCCGGGGCGGCCGAGTAGAAGATCTTGTCGGCGTCGGCCAGGCCCACGCACATGGCGTTGACCAGGATGTTGCCGTTGTAGCCCTTGTGGAAGTTGGTTTCGCCGGCGACCGTGGGCACGCCCACGCAGTTGCCGTAGCCCGCGATGCCCGCGACCACGCCGTCGACCAGGCGCTTGGTCTTGGGGTGGTCGGGTTCGCCGAAGCGCAGGGCGTTCAGCAGGGCGATCGGCCGCGCGCCCATGGTGAACACGTCACGCATGATGCCGCCCACGCCCGTCGCCGCGCCCTGGTAGGGCTCGATGTAGGACGGGTGGTTGTGGCTCTCCATCTTGAAGATGATGGCGTCGCCGTCGTCGATGTCGATCACGCCGGCGTTCTCGCCGGGACCGCAGATCACCCGCGGGCCGGTGATCGGGAACTTCTTCAGCTGGTTCTTCGACGACTTGTACGAGCAGTGCTCGGACCACATCACCGAGAACACCCCCAGCTCGACCAGGTTGGGCTCCCGGCCCAGGCGGTCGAGGACGACGGCGTACTCCTCCGGCTTGAGACCGAATTCGGCGGCCGTGTCGGCCATGGACTTCGCGGGGGCGGTCGAGGTGCTCATGGGCGGGCCTTCTAGCGTGGCCCGGGGGATTCCGCTATATTCTAGAAAGATCAAAGGTGTTTCTAGAATGGGCATCAGCATCAAGCGCGCGGAGACCGAGGCGCTGGCTCGCCAGGTCGCGGACGCCACGGGCGAAAGTTTGACCGAAGCGATTCATCAGGCTCTGGTCGAAAAGGTCGCCCGGCTTTCCGAGCCCTATGCTCTGTCGGAGGCCGAAGAGGCGACCAAGCAGGCGTTCTTCGCCGAGCTGGACGCACGCCCAATCCTCGACCCTCGCGATTGGCGCGAGATCGAGGCTGAGCTCTATGACGAGCACGGTCAGCCGATCGGATGATCGTCGACACGTCCGCCCTGCTGGCCATCGCCCTGCGCGAACCGGAACGCGACGCCTTCTACGTCCTGCTGTTGCGCGCCAAGCGTAGGCTGATGTCGGCGGCGTCCTATGTCGAGGCGGCGGAGGTCTATATGCGCCGGACCAGCGCTTTGACCGGAATCGCCTTGCTGAACCGCGACCTTGCCCAACTGAGGATCGAGATCGTCGCGGTGACGGCCGAGCAGGCCTACGCCGCCGCCGAGGCGCGGCGGGTCTATGGAAAGAGCCGCCACGACGCCGATCTGAACTATGGCGACAGCTTCAGCTACGCCCTGGCCAAGTCTCTGGACGAACCCCTGCTGTTCAAGGGAAATGACTTCATCCACACTGACGTGAAGCGAGCCGCCCCATGATCTCCCGCCGCCACCTGCTCGCGCTCGCCGCCGCCCTGCCGCTGACCGCCGCCGGCGCGGGCCCCGTCCGGGTGCGGATGGTCACGGATCTGGGCCCGATCGTCATCGAGCTCTATCCAGACAAGGCGCCGGTCACCGTGGCCAACTTCCTGGCCTATGCGGACCGGCATTTGCTGGACGGCGGGACCTTCTACCGGACCGTCTCGCCGAAGAACGACAACAACCCGGCCACCATCAGCGTCATCCAGGGCGGGCTGAACCGCGACGACAGCCCGCTGCCCGCCATCGCCCACGAGACCACCAAGGTCACGGGGATCGGGCACACCGACGGGGTGATCTCGATGGCGCGGGACAAGCCGGGCACGGCGGGGTCGGAGTTCTTCATCTGCCTGGGCGACAACCCGGCCCTGGACTTCGGCGGGGCCCGTAACAAGGACGGCCAGGGCTTCGCGGCTTTCGGCAAGGTGGTCGAGGGGATGGACGTGGTCCGCAGGATCCACGACGCCCCCACGCTCAGCAAGGCCGACGATCCCTACATGAAAGGCCAAATTCTGGAAAATCCGGTGAAGATTCAAAAGCTAAGCCGGAACTAAGGCAGCTTGGCGCTAGGAACGGGCGGACTCCCGAGCCGTTTTCTTCTCCGTGCGCGATCGGCGCGCTGTCCAAGGAGAAAGCTCATGGGTGACAACAAAACCCGCGGCCCGCAACAGCAGCAGAACGACCCGCAGCGACAGTCCCCGGGCCAGCAGCAGCAGCAGGGCGACCGCGACCGCCAGAACGAGCAGGGCCGCAATCCCGGCGGCCAGGCCAACCAGAAGGATCAGCAGCAACGCTGAAGAAGACCGCTCCGTGAATGTGAATGAGGGGCCGGCGGTTTACCGCCGGCCCCTTTTCTTAGATCCTCCCCCTATGGGGGAGGTGTCGGCGAAGCCGACGGAGGGGGAGTGATCGGCAGGCGCCGCACCCGGGATCGATGATCCGAAGGCTCCCCCCACCGGCCTTCGGCCGCCTCCCCCACAGGGGGAGGGTTTTGCTGTTACTGCACCACCGGCAGCTCAATGAAGCTGGCTGTGTCGCCCGCGTGGTAGACCCGCTGCGTCGCCTTCACATAGTCGCCGGGTTTGGCGAAGAAGATGTTGGGCGTGAAGGTCTGCGGGTTGCGGTCATAGAGCGGGAACCAGCTGGACTGCACCTGGACCATGATCCGGTGGCCCGGCTGGAAGGTGTAGTTCGCGGTCGGCAGGATGAACTGGTATTTCAGCGGCGTGTTGGGCTTGAGCGCCTTGGGCGCGCTGAAGCTCTCGCGGTAGCGGCCCCGGAAGATGTCCATGCCGACGGCCAGCTGATAGCCGCCCAGCTCAGGCTGGCTGGGAACCTCGTCGGGGAAGACGTCGATCAGCTTGACCACCCAGTCGCTGTCCGTGCCGCTGGTCGAGGCCGTCAGGTTGACCTTGGGCACGCCGGCGATCTTCAGCGGCGCGGTCAGGGGCTCGGAGACGTAGCTCAGCACGTCGGTACGGTCGGCCACGGCGCGCTGGTCGGTCAGCAGCCAGGGCGTCCAGCGGTCGCGGTCGCCGAACTTCATCGGCCGCGGGATGTAGGGCACGGGCTTGGCCGGGTCGGAGACATATTCGTCATAGGCCGCCGCGCCCTTGGCCGGGGCTGGGGCGCTGAACGACAGGCCGCCCTTCTCGGTCAGGTACAGGGGTTTGTCGCCACCCTGCGGCCAGCTCTTGTAGCGGTCCCAGCGGTTCTGGCCGGGGTCGTAGATCAGCACCGGCGGGGTGTCGGCCTTGGGCGCGCCGTCCTTCAGGTACTGGTTGAAGAACGGCAGCAGCACGTCGCGGCGGAACTGCAGGGCGGTGTCGCCGTCCCACTTGAACGCGCCCAGGCTGGAGCCGTCATAGTTCACCTGGCTGTGCCGCCAGGGACCCAGCACCAGGTAGCTCTTGTCGTTGGCCGTGTCCTTGGGCTCGGTGGCGGCGTAGGCGTGCACCGCGCCCCACATGTCCTCCTGGTCCCACAGGCCCTGGATCCACATGGTCGGCACCTTCAGCGGCTGCTCGGCCATGGTCTTGTCCAGCGCCTGCTGGCTCCAGAACGGCGTGTAGGCGGCGTTCTCGGTCAGCTTCTTCCACCAGGGCAGCACGTCCAGCCCGTTGGCCTTGGCGTAGTCTCCAGCCGAACCGGCCCGGCGGAAGTTCTCGTAGTCGTCGGGGCTGCGGCGCACGATGTCGTCGCCGGCGCCGCGCTTGGTGGTCTGGCCGGTGAAGTAGTCGAAGTTCACCTGCCGGAAGGCGCCGAAGTGGAACCAGTCGTCGCCCATCCAGCCGTCGACCATCGGGCTCATCGGCGCGGCCACCTTCAGGGCCGGATGCGGGTTCACCAGGGCCATGACCACGGTGAAGCCCTCGTAGGACGACCCCAGCATGCCAACCTTGCCGTTGCTCTCGGGCACGTTCCTGGTCAGCCACTCGATGGTGTCGTAGGCGTCGGTGGCGTGGTCGACCTCGCTGTTGTTCAGCGGCCCCTTCAGCGGGCGGGTCATCACATAGTCGCCCTCCGAGCCGTACTTGCCGCGGATGTCCTGGATGACCCGGATATAGCCGTCCTTGACGAACACCTCGTCGCCCTGGGACAGGGTGGCCAGCATCGACGGGCTGTCGTTGCGCGCGGTGCGCTTGGCGGCGTTGTAGGGCGTGCGGGTCAGCAGGATCGGCGCGTTCCTGGCGCCCTTGGGCACGACGATCACGGTGTAGAGCTTGGTCCCGTCGCGCGTCGGGATCATCACCACGCGCTTGTCGTAGTCGTAGCCGACCTTGGGCGCGACGTACTTGCCGTCGATGTCCGGGGTGAGGGCCGGGGTCTGGGCCCAAGCCTGAAGAGAGCCGGCGGTGGCGAAGGCGGTCAGGGCGGCGGCGGCCAGCAGGCCGGCGCGGAAGGCGGATGCGAGACTCATCGAAAAGCTCCCCAAGGGTTGAGCGCACCTTAGGAGCGGTTTTCGAGGGGCGCTATAGTGTAACACCGGTCGGCGCGGCGACTTGAGCCGGCGACGGCCGCGTGCTCCCTTGCCCGCTGATCGGCGAGTCGGTGGGTGTTTCATGCGTAGCGTTTTTCTGGCGGGCGTCGCCCTGGTGTCCGCCCTGGCCGCCCAGCCCGCGACCGCCGCGCCGGACCTGGATCTTCGCGACAACTACGCCCATCGGCGCTGCCATGGCGGCGAGAACGCCGGGGAAGGGCTGACCGTCGGCGTGCCGGGGCAGGAGGCCAAGGCCATCGCGGCCTCGCAGGGACGGGTCAAGCGCAGCGGCAAGGTGCTGACGCTGGGCAAGGTGCGGCTGAAGACCAGGATGGTCGACGGCGACGGCGATGGTGGCGAGGAGTTCGAATATCTGGGCGGCTGGGCGCGATCTGGCCTCGAGGTGGTGTTCGTGCTGCGCTACGAGGACCTGGCCTGGCGGCTGATCGACCCGCGCAGCGGCCAGTCGATCGAGATGGGCGGCCCGCCGCTGGCCTCGCCGAGCGGCAAGGCGATCGCGGTGGTCGGCGACGACAGCCTGATCAACGAGTTCAACGGCATAGAGATCGTCGATTACAAGGATGGCCGGTTCGAAAGCCAGGCGATCGACGCCGACTACGCCTGCGACCCGGTCTGGCTCAGCGACGAGGTGCTGCAGCTGAAGGTGCTGTCGCCGAAGTACCGCGACAAGAACGGCGAACTGTTGGCCGGCGAACTGCCGCCGTCGGCCTGGCGGACGACCAAGGTCGTTCGCAAGAACGGCGAATGGACGCTGGTTGCGCCGAAGCCGTAGCCTGGATCGACGTTCAGCTCTGGGGGCGAAAACCTCGTCCTTCGACAAGCTCAGGATGAGGTTTTCTGCGCCCTGGGCCTCTAAAGGTCCTCATCCTGAGCTTGTCGAAGGACGAGGACCACGCACGGCCTTGAAGGCCGATCCGCTCTAGATCAGGCCGAGGCGAAGATGCTGCGGAACAGCAGGGCGCCGTCTTCCGAGCCCAGGTCGGGGTCGAACGAGCGGTCGGGGTGGGGCATCAGGCCCAGCACGTTGCCCTTGGCGTTCATGACGCCGGCGATGTCGCGGGCCGAGCCGTTGGGATTGTCCTGGTAGCGGAACACCACCTGGCCCTCGCCCTCGATGCGGTCCAGGGTCTGCTCGTCGGCGAAGAAGTTGCCTTCACCATTGCCGACCGTCATGACGGCCGAGCGCTGCTCGCCGAAACTGGCGGTGAAGCGGGTCTGGCTGTTGACCACGTCCAGGGCCACCGGCTTGCAGATATATTTCAGCTTCTCGTTGCGCAGCAGGGCGCCGGGCAGCAGGCCCGCCTCGCACAGCACCTGGAAGCCGTTGCAGATGCCCACCACCGCGACGCCGTCGTCGGCGGCCTTGATCACTTCGCGCATCACCGGGCTCTGGGCGGCCATGGCCCCGCAGCGCAGATAGTCGCCATAGGAGAAGCCGCCGGGCAGGACGATCAGGTCCAGGTCTTCCGGCAGGGCCGTCTCCTGGTGCCAGACCATCTCGACGCGGGCTCCGGCGGAGCGCTCGATGGCGACCTTGCAGTCACGATCGCAATTGGAACCGGGGAAGACGACGACGGCGGCTTTCATGGCGCGGGCCTGTAGCACCGTTCGCGGGGGTTGTCAGCGCGGAAAGACCCCCTCAGTCGCTTCGCGACAGCTCCCCCAGAGGGGAGCATCTGGCGCGGCGTAGATCCTCCCCCTCTGGGGGAGGTGGCCCGAAGGGCCGGAGGGGGCTCTTCGCGCGGCCCCTACGCGCACTCGTCCAGCACCGGCTCCACGCTGGCCTCGTCGGGCGCGGGGAAGGGGATCTTGAACGTGAAGGCTTCCGGCGTCGGGCCATGAGCTTCCAGCAGGGCCAGCTTGGCCTTGGCTTCCTCGATGGTCGGACGGTGACCGGCCGGGACCCACCACAGCACCATGTAGAGGTCCATGTGCTCGAACCATTCGCGGCGGCGGCGCATGAACTGCACGTGGCCGCTGCGATAGACGTAGGCGCCCAGGGACGGGATGTCGGTCCAGACCGACATGTTGATGGCGACCAGGGCGTCGTCGAACGGCTGCAGGTCGGTGGCGTTGTTGCCGTCGCCGGTCAGGCGCCAGACGAAGCCGGGCGAAGCCTCGGCCAGGGCGTTGATCGGGTCGAGATTGTCGGCGAAGTCCTTGATCATCGGGTGGTCGATCGGCGCGCGCAGGCGACCGATATTGACCTGGGCCAGGTGAAACTTCGCGCTCATGGATTTCCTCCGATTTCACCGAACATGGGGCGGCCAAGCGGGAGCGGAAGACGCTGCGCAAAGAAAAAGCGCCGCTTCCGGAGGAGGGCGCTTCGGAGGGGGGCGTCCCCAGACGGGTCGACCTTCAAAGGCCGTGCATGGTCCTCGTCCTTCGACGGGCTCAGGATGAGGACCATTTACAGGCCTAGCCGGTAGAAAACCTCATCCTGAGCTTGTCGAAGGACGAGGTTTTCGGCTCCAGGAGCCGAATATCGATCCGGCTAGGCGATCTCGACGCGGTAGCTTTCGATGACCGTGTTGGCCAGCAGCTTGTCACACATGGCCTTGACCTCGGCCTCGGCCTTGGCGGCGTCAGTCTCGGTGAGGTCGAACTCGATGGTGCGGCCCACCCGCACGCCCGACACGTCGGCCCAGCCCAGGCCGTGCAGGGCGGCTTCGACGGCCTTGCCCTGGACGTCGAGGACGCCGGGCTTGAGGAACACTTGAACCTTGGCTTTCAACTTCTTCTCCTCACCCGTGTAACGGGGGAGGGGGACCGCGAAGCGGTGGAGGGCGCGTCCCGTCCACGGCGATCGGGCGGTGCGCCCCCTCCGTCACGATGCTGCGCATCGCGCCACCTCCCCCGTTTCACGGGGGAGGAGATCCCAACCTAGTGCACGCCGCCTTGGATGACGGTGGGCATTTCCTTCATGATGCCGAGGCGGCGGGCCACCTCGGTATAGCTTTCGATGACATTGCCCAGGTCGCGACGGAACCGGTCCTTGTCCATCTTCTCGTTGGTGGCCGAGTCCCACAGCCGGCAGCTGTCGGGGCTGATCTCGTCGGCCAGGATCACGCGGCTGAAGTCGCCTTCGTAGACGCGGCCGAACTCGATCTTGAAGTCCACCAGCGTAATGCCCACGCCGCTGAACAGGCCCGACAGATAGTCGTTCACCCGCAGGGCCATGGCCATCATGTCGTCGATCTCCTGGGTGGCGGCCCAGTTGAACGCGGTGATGTGCTCCTCGGAGACCATCGGGTCGCCCAGCTTGTCGTCCTTGTAGTAGAACTCGATGATCGAGCGCGGCAGCGGGGTGCCTTCGGTCAGGCCCAGGCGCGTGGCGATCGAGCCGGCGGCGATGTTGCGCACCACCACCTCGAGCGGGATGATCTCGACTTCCTTGATCAGCTGCTCGCGTAGGCTCAGACGGCGGATGAAGTGGTTCTGCACGCCGATGCCGTTCAGGCGAGTCATGATGTACTCGCTGATGCGGTTGTTGATCACGCCCTTGCCCTCGAGGACCGCCTTTTTCTGGGCGTTGAAGGCGGTGGCGTCGTCCTTGAAGTACTGGATGAGGGTGCCCGGCTCGGGGCCCTCGTACAGGATCTTGGCCTTGCCTTCGTAGATCTTCTTGCGGCGGGTGGTCATGGCTCTCGTCGAGGCCCTTCTGGTTGCGGGCGCGCCCCTGTCCGGAAACCGGTCCGGAAAATCTCCGGAGAAACGAAAAGCGCGCGCGGCGGATAGCTGCGCGCGGCGTTCGACTCAAGGCCGCTCACGAAAAATGTCGTCCCGAAACTACCCGAACGCGGTCTTTGGCGCAAACAGCCCGGAGCATGGCGCGGAAATGCGGACGCCGGTTTTCCGCCAAAGGGATGCGAAGGCAAAAAGCTGGAGCAAGCCGCGCAATTCCCGTATCGCGTGGTTTGCTCCAGCCGGATCGGCGCGATTGTGAGCGGATCGGCGCCGCTGCGGCGTTGCTTACGATTGCCCGGCGGCTCGCCAGAGGATATGCAGCCGGCTCAGAGACTATTGGGGCTTTCATGACCACCTTCGACGACCGCGAACAGGGTTTCGAACGCAAGTTCGCGCTGGAGCAGGAACAGGAATTCAAGGCGACCGCGCGCCGCAATCGCCTGCTGGGCGAATGGGCGGCCGAGCTGATGGGCCTGGCGACGGTCGAGGAGTACGCCCGCGCCGTCGTGAAGTCCGATTTCGAACAGCCCGGCGACGAGGACGTGCTGCGCAAGGTCGCCGGCGACCTGAAGGGTTCGGGCGTCAATGTCAGCGAGGGCGAGGTCCGCCGGAAGATGGACGAGTTGCTGGCCCTGGCCCGCGGCCAGATCGCCGCCGGCGAGTAGGGCCCGGCGGCCGTGGCCGCGAATAATTCTAATGAGTGTGCAAGGCCCGGCCGCGCGGTGCACCGCGGCCGGGCCTTGTCCGTTCAGGGGGCGCACGACGGCCAGACGGGGTCCACGGATCATCTGTGCCTATAGGTAGATAGAAAAAGAGAAAGCTCGCTCAGGTTTCCTTTAGGCGTCATCGCGCCCCGGATGTATCACTCTCGCAAAGGGCGATCTTATGTCGACCCACAACAGGAGGATGCGTCCATGGCTGACGATGTTGGTACCCTTCATACCCAGAAGGCCGGCGACAAGGTCGGGCTCTATTTCGTCAAGGCGGTGGTCGGCAACGTCGGCACGCCCGGCGCGCCGATCGTCAACCTGGCCCTGACCGTCCAGGCGGCCTCGGGCCATGTCAGCGGCATCGCCGAGGTGAACCAGGCGGTGCTGGGCGGCAACCATCGCTTCCCGGTCACCGGCCAGATCTATCAGACCGGTTTTGGCCCCAACCACCAGCTGGTCTCGCTGAGCGGCGAGTTCGTCTACAGCGTGCCGCCGCCCGCTATCGGCTCGTTCCTCGTCAAGTTCACGGCCGCGCTCTCGGTCGACCAGACCTGGAACGGCTCGGGCGGGTTCAACTACCTGAATACCCACGTCGAGCACGTGCCGGTCAAGCACATCGCCTGATCCGGACGTTTCAAGGCGTAGGCCCGCGTCGCCCGGCCCCCATCGGGCGGCGCGGACTTTTCCGCGTCACCAGACCCGCGAGCGGGCCTCGGGCGCGAGGTAGTAGGCGTCGCCGGGCTTGACCCCGAAGGCGTCGTACCAGGCGTCGACATTGCGGGTGGGGCCGACGACGCGGAACGACGACGGCGCATGCGGGTCCGACGCCATCTGCTGCTTCAGCGAATCGTCGCGGGCCTTTTCCTGCCACGACTGGGCGAAGGCCAGGAACAGGCGCTGGTCGCCGGTCAGCCCGCCGAGCACCGGGGCCGGCTTGCCGCCCAGCGAGGCGTGGTAGGCGTCCAGGGCCACCTGCAGGCCGGCCAGGTCGGCGATGTTCTCGCCCATGGTCAGCTTGCCGTTGATGTGGGCGCCGGGGACCGGCTGGTAGGCGTCGTACTGCTTGCCCAGCACGTCGGCCTGGGCGTCGAAGCGCTTGGCGTCCTCGGCGGTCCACCAGTCGCGCAGCTTGCCGGTGGCGTCGATCTTGCGGCCCTGGTCGTCGAAGCCGTGGCTGATCTCGTGGCCGATCACCGCGCCGATCGCGCCGTAGTTCACCGCCGGATCGGCCGCCGGGTCGAAATAGGGAGCCTGCAGGATCCCGGCCGGGAAGACGATCTTGTTCTCCAGCCCGCCGTTGTAGGCGTTGACGGTCTGCGGGGTCATGCCCCACTTGCCGTGGTCGACCGGCTTGCCCAGGTCGCTCAGCGTATAGGCCCACTCGAAGCGCCGGCTGGCCGCGACATTGCCGTAGAGGTCGCCGGCGTCCAGCTTCAGGCCCGAATAGTCGCGCCACTTGTCGGGATAGCCGACCATCACCTGCATCTTGCTCAGCTTGGTCAGGGCCTCGGCCTTGGTCGCCGGGCTCATCCACGGCGCCTTTTCGATCCGGGCCGCCATGGCCGTCTTCAGGTTGGCGATCAGCTCGACCATCTGGGCCTTGGAGCTGGGCGGGAAGTACTTGGCGACATAGGTCTGGCCGACCATCTCGCCCAGGCTGCCGTCGACCAGCTGCACGCCGCGCTTCCAGCGGGGCCGCAGGGCCGACTGGCCGCTGAGGACCTTGGTGTACTCGAACCGGCTGTCGACGAAGCGCTTGGACAGGTAGGGCGAGGTCTCGGCCACGATGTTGAAGGTCTGCCAGGCTTTCAGAGTCTCCAGCGGCGTCTCGTCATAGATCTTGGCGATGTCGCGCACGGCGGTCTTCTCGCCCAGCACCATCTTGCTCAGGCCCGGCATGCCGGCGGCGGCCAGGTAAGGCGTCCAGGGGAAGGGCGCGAAGGTCGCCAGCTCGGCCGCGGTGGTCGGGTTGTAGGTCTTGTCGATGTCGCGGCGGTCGGCGACCGGCCAGCTGGCCTGGGCGATCTTGGTCTCGAAGGCCACGACGTCGGCGGCGCTCTTTGCCGGGTCCGGATAGCCGGCCATCTTCAGGGCCCGCTCGACGAAGGCCTTATAGGCCGCCAGCTGCGGCTTGAAGCCGTCGGTCAGGTAGTAGTCGCGGTCGGGCAGGCCCAGGCCCGCCTGGCCGACATAGAGGGTGTTGACCTCCGGGTTCTTGGCGTCCGGATAGATGTCCAGCGAGAAGACGCCGCCGCCGAACCCGCCCTGGGCCTGGCCCATGGCGACGGCGAAGTCGGCCTTGGTCTTGATCGCGGCGATCCGCGCCAGGTCCGCCTTCAGCGGCTTGTCGTCGACCGCCTCGACCTTGGCCTCGTCGATGAAGCTCTTGTACAGCGCGCCGATCTGGGTGGACGGCTCGGCCGTCTCGATCAGGGTGCGCAGCTGGTCCTGCGAGCGGTTGTAGACGTCGTAGCCGACCCCGGCCGAGGCCTGGTCGTCGGGGATCTTGGTGCGCGCCGCCCAGGCGCCGTTGGCGTACTTGTCGAAGTCGGCCCCCGGCGAGACGGACTTGTCGCCGGCGGTCAGGTCGACGCCCCAGTCGCCGTACATCGCCTTGGTCGGCGGATCGGCCGCGAGGGCCGCGGCGGGCAGGGTTGTTGACAGGGCGAACGCCGAAACGGCGGCCAGCAGGAACAGGCGCATAGGAAAGGTCTCCCCTCGAAGCGGGCGATGCTGCCCTAGTTCCGGGCGGGGCGCAGATGAAAAACCTGTAATGTCGCGGCGCGGTCCCGATTTGCCTTTCGCGCGTCTTGGCTAACTTACCTCGCTAAGCGGAGCTCTGATGACCGTCAGCCGGCTCTGGTAGGCAGGTAAGCCCGCAGTTCGTTCCAGAGCGCCGCCTTCTGCTCGAACGACCGCGCCGCGTGGGCGGGGCTGGAGGAGGGCAGGGCCAGGGTGGCGGCGCGGTCGCCGATCAGCCGCCCGCCCAGCCTGGCCGCGGTCCCACCATTGAAGGCGACCAATCGCAGATTCGGCAGGCTGGCGACCAGCGCGACCAGGTCGTTGGCGGCCGGGTCGCGGATGGCGGCGTCGAGGCTGCCGGGCCGCTCGGCCTCGGCGATCACGTCCCATAGGCCGACGCCGCGCGACAGCAGGGCGGCCAGGCGCGCCTCATAGGCCAGGGCGATCAGCGGGGTGTCGAGCACGCCCTCCATCAGCCGCCAGAAGGCGTTCCTGGGATTGCCGTAATACTGCCGCGCGGCCAGCGAGGCCTCGCCGGGCAGGCTGCCCAGGATCAGCACGCGGGTGCTCGCGTCGACGACGGGAGGAAAGCCGGATTTTCGGGTCATGCCGGATGTCCTGATTTCGCGCCCTTTCATATTAGGGTCGTCATCCCGGGCCTTGTGCCCGGGACCCCTCTGTCCGCCGCAGGTGCGAAAGGGGTGGCGCGCCTGCGCGCCAAGGCGCTTCACCATCAGCTGAACCAGGGGTCCCGGGCACAAGGCCCGGGATGACGATCATATAAAGGTAGGAGCGAGGACCCCCTCAGCCCTGCTCGCCGAACACCCGCTTGAAGATCACGTCGACGTTCTTGGTGTGGTAGCCGTAGTCGAACAGCTCCTCGAGCTCGGCGTCCGACAGGGCCTTCGACACGACCGGGTCGGCCTTCAGGAAGTCGATGAACCGGCCTTCGCCGCGCCACACCTTCATCGAGTTGCCCTGCACGGCGGCATAGGCGTCCTCGCGCGACACGCCCTTCTGGGTCAGGGCCAGCATCACCCGCTGCGAGAACACCAGGCCGCCCAGCTTGTCCAGGTTCTTGGCCATGTTGTCGGGATAGATGTTGAAGCGCTCGATCACCCCGGCCAGGCGGCGCAGGGCGAAGTCGAGGTGGATGGTGGCGTCCGGGCCGATGCCGCGCTCGACCGATGAGTGGCTGATGTCACGCTCGTGCCAGAGGGCGACGTTCTCCATCGCCGGGGTCACGGCCGAGCGGACCAGTCGGGCCAGGCCGGTCAGGTTCTCGGTCAGGATCGGGTTGCGCTTGTGCGGCATGGCCGACGAGCCCTTCTGGCCCGGATCGAACGGCTCCTCGGCCTCCAGCACCTCGGTGCGCTGCAGGTGACGGATCTCGGTCGCCAGGCGCTCGACCGACGAGGCGACCACGCCCAGGGCGGCGAAATAGGCCGCGTGGCGGTCGCGGGGGATCACCTGGGTCGAGACCGGCTCGACCGCCAGGCCCATCTTGTCGGCCACGTGCTGCTCGACCCGCGGGTCGACATTGGCGAAGGTGCCGACCGCGCCCGAGATCGCGCAGGTGGCGATCTCGAACTTCGCCATCGCCAGGCGCTCCTTGGCGCGCTGGAACTCGGCGTAGTAGCCGGCCAGCTTCAGGCCGAAGGTGATCGGCTCGGCGTGGATGCCGTGGCTGCGGCCCACGCACACCGTCATCTTGTGTTCCAGGGCCCGGCGCTTCAGGGCCGCCAGGATCAGGTCGACGTCCTCCAGCAGCAGGTCGGTGGCCTTGCTGAGCTGCACGGCGAAGCAGGTGTCCAACACGTCGCTGCTGGTCATGCCCTGGTGCAGGAAGCGGGCCTCGGGGCCGACGATTTCCGACACGTGGGTCAGGAAGGCGATGACGTCGTGCTTGGTGACGCGCTCGATCTCGTCGATGCGGTCGCTGTCCCAGACCGCGTCGCGGCCCTTTTCCCAGATCGTCTGCGCGGCCAGCTTGGGGATCACCCCCAGCTCGGCCATGGCGTCGGCGGCGTGGGCCTCGATCTCGAACCAGATCTTGTACTTGGTCTGGCTGGACCAGATGGCGGCGGCTTCGGGGCGGGAATAGCGGCTGATCATGAGGCGGGCGTTTGGTCCCGTCCGCCGGGGGAGTCAAGGGAAGGGGATTATTACTTGGGATGAAGGCCTGAGCGTTTCCAGAATGGCGCTTCCCTCCCCCTTGTGGGGAGGGTGGCCCGCGTAGCGGGTCGGGTGGGGAGCGGTGCAGGGCGTCCGGTGGGTTTGCTGGCTGACTCAGCAGCCCCCCACCCGACCCTGGCGCTGCCAGGGCCACCCTCCCCACGAGGGGGAGGGAAAGGACTTATGCTCGGCCTATTGCGAGCAAAGCCCCGCGATTTCAACGCCTTGAACTTTCTCGACCCAATTTGATCCCCACCCCTTCAGACCGCCCTTATCCTGATCCCACCTGAAGGCATGGGGAGGGCGCACGTACGGCGACCGATGCGGCCTTCGGGGGTGGTCGAGCGGGAAGCGTTTGTCGGTGGTCTTGAGTGACGCTTCGGGCGTCTTGGGCAGGTTCCTTGCAACACAGGACGAAGCCCTGGCGACGAAGGATCCGGCGGACGCAACAGGCCTGGGCTGAAATCGCCCATGCGGTCCGGAGCACGCCAATGCTCCGCCCGTCGGGGGCCTCCATCGGAGCGGGTTAAAAATCCGCGACCCGAAGGCTTCCGGATAACGGCTGCGCGAAGCGCTCGTCTTCGTCGAAACGGTACAAAACATCAAAGCTACTCCGGGCGAGGCCCGGGCGCTTCGCACCCTTCCCACCAAGCTCAGCGGTTTTCGCGTGAGGCGGCGAAGCCGCGTCCGCGATCGGGGACAGGCGCATGCGCCTGTCCCCAGCCCGGCCTTAAGCCTGGGCCGCCGCCCGCTCCCGCATGTGCTTGACCATGCCGATGGCGGCCAGGGCGTAGTGCAGGGCGGCCCAGGCGTAGAAGCACAGGAGGACAATGATGCCCTGCTGCGTCGAGCGGGCCATGGCGCCCTTGCAGAGCGCGGCCAGGTCGGCGGGCGAGCCCTTGGGGGCCAGGCCGCCGGGGCACTGGGCGGTGAAGCTGGCCGCGCCGGGCTCGGTGAACGCGCCGCCTAGGGCGTGGAAGATGCCGGTCGACCCCGGATGGTTGAAGTTGAACTGGGCCAGATGGTCGATCAGCCAGCCCGTGAACCACGGCCCGCCGCCCAGGGCGATCAAGTTGAGGAAGAAGAACAGCAGGGCCGTGGCGGTGGCGCGGCGGCGCGGCTCGACCGAGTTCTGGACGACGCCGAAGGTCGGGGCCAGGTAGGTATAGTGGAAGATCCCCGGAACCAGCAGGATCAGGGCCAGCATCTTCCAGTCGGTCTGCAGATAGGCGGTGATGTAGATCGGCGTGCAGATCAAAAGACCGAGGGCCGGCACCAGGGCGTACCACTTGGCGCTGCGCTTGCCCGACCAGTCGGTCAGGAAGCCGCCGACCAGGGTTCCGACCCCGGCCGAGAAGCCGCCGATCAGGCCGACGATCAGGCCGACCTGGGCCAGGCCCAGGCCGAAGCCGCGGACGAAATAGGGCGGCACGAACGCCCCCGAGCCGTACGAGCCGAACGAGGCGATGGTCACGCCCAGCATCATGTGCAGCACCGGCCACTTGCCGAACAGCACGGCCATGACCGCGCCCAGTTCCTTGAACTCGTTGACCAGCGAGAACGGCGGCTTGGCCGGCTCGATGACGACGTCCTCGGCTTCCAGGGGCCGTTCCTTGACCTCCGAATGGCCGCGCGGCGGTTCCTTGACGACCAGCTTGACCAGCACGGCCAGCAGGATGCCGGGCAGGCCGACGATCACGAAGGCCACGCGCCAGCTGAACTCCTGGGCCAGCCAGCCGCCGGCCACCGCCCCGAACATCGTGCCGAGGGGAATGCCGAACGAATAGATCGACAGGGCCGAGGCGCGCTTCTTGGGCTCGTAATAGTCGCTGATCAGCGAATGGCTGGGCGGCGAGCAGCCGGCCTCGCCGACCCCGACGCCGAAGCGGTAGAGGGCCAGTTGGGCGAAGCTGGAGGCGCTGCCGCACAGGGCCGTGAAGCCCGACCAGATCACCAGCGACACCGAGATGATCGTCACCCGGTTCCAGCGCTCGGCCATCCGGGCGATCGGGATGCCCAGCAGGGTGTAGAGCAGGGCGAAGTACAGGCCGCCCAGCAGGCCCAGCTGGGTGTCGGTCAGCTTGAGGTCGACCTTGATGGCCTGACCGATGGTGGCGATGATCGTGCGGTCGATGAAGTTGAAGGTGTAGGTGGCCAGCAGCAGCCCCAGCACCGCGGCCTTGTAGCCGTTCGAATACAGCGGCGGTCCGCCGGCTTGCGAAAATGGCGGCTTCGCGCCGCTCGGCGTCTTCGCCTGCGCCATCCTGGGCCTCTCCCTTCAAACATTTGTTCTAATCGTTTGGCCGACTGTAGACGTAACGGAAGCGCCAAGGCCAGAGGGGAAATCCGGGCGGTTTGGCGGCCGCTGGATGAACGCCGGACAACGAGGGCGCCCGGGCTCGTTCAGGCGCGAGAGTCTTCAATGGGCGCACGGCCGCGACAGACGGTCTTGCAGGAGGTCCGCCATGTACGCCTTGCCCCGTCCGCAACCCGCGCCGACCGCCCGGTCCGCCGAGATCGTTCCCGTCGAGGAACTGAACCGCGCCCGGACGCTCCGCGCCCTGGCCCGCGATCCTGGCCCGCCCGCCGAGCCGTGTCCCTGGGCCTACGTCTTTCCACGGCCGCCGGCCGGCGAAAACGACTAGGCGACAGCTGGCGGCGTTGTCCCGGACGAGCGCCCGGGCTAAGCCCAGGGCTCCCCCCGTTCGCCAAGGAGGCTCGCCATGGAAATCGTCGTCGGCACCAAGAAGTGGTCCAGCTGGTCGCTGCGCCCCTGGCTGGCGCTGAAGCGCACGGGCCAACCGTTCAAGGAAACGGTGATCGAGCTGCGCCAGGCCGGAGCCTCCGAGGCCGAGATCGCCAAGCACTCGCCCAGCCATCTGGTGCCGGCGCTCAAGGACGGCGACCTGGTGGTCTGGGATTCGCTGGCGATCTGCGAATATCTGGCCGAGACGTTCCCGGCCGCCAAGCTGTGGCCGCAGGACGCCGCGTTGCGCGCCCTGGGCCGGTCGGCGGCGGCGGAGATGCATTCAGGCTTCAGCTCGCTGCGCGGCGAATGCCCGATGGCGCTGGAAGTCGCCCCCGCCGCCGTGGCGATCTCCGAGGCCACCCAGAAGGACGTGCGCAAGATCGTCGAGCGCTGGAACCAGCTGCTCAAGCGCTCGGGCGGCCCGTTCCTGCTGGGCGACTGGTCGATCGCCGACGCCTTCTACACCCCGGTGGCGACCCGCTTCCGCACCTATGGGATCCACCTGTCGGACTATGGCGACACCGGCGCGGCCGGCGCCTATTGCGAGCGCCTGCTGCAGACACCCGAGTTCCTGGCCTGGGAGGCCGACAGCCTGGCCTGAGGAGGCCAAGCCGCCCATCCGGCCCTGGAAACCTCGTCCTCCGGCAGGCTCAGGATGAGGTTTTCTACCGCCACCGCCCGCACAATGGTCCTCATCCTGAGCTTGCCGAAGGACGAGGACCACGCACCGGGTTCGAAGGCCGGTTCACTCGAAGCTCAGTCCCCGGTCGGGAACATCGCGAAATAGGGTTCGGCCTCCTGCAGCACCCGCGCGAACGACGGACGGGCCAGCAGGCGGTCGAGATAGGCCGAGACCGTGGGGTGGCTCCCGCCCAGCGGCGCCACCTTGTTGGCGTAGAACAGGGCCGGGGCCGCGGCGCAGTCGGCCAGGCCGAAGGCCTCGCCCGCCGCCCAGGTCCGTCCCGCCAACTGGCCTTCCAGCAGGTCGTAGGCCATGGCCAGCTGCGCGCGGGCGTGGGCCACGCCATGCGGGTCCTTGGCGTCGGCCGGCCTTATCCGATCGCCGACGATCTTCTGCATCGACTCCTGGACATAGTTGTCGAACAGGCGGTCCAGCAACCGCACCCGCAGCGCGGCCTCGGCGTGGTCGGGGATGAACCGCACCGGACCGGGATAGGCCGTCTGCAGGTATTCGATGATGATCGAGGTTTCCGGGACCGTACGGTCGCGCGCCTTGTCGACCAGCAGCGGCATCTTGGCCGTCGGCCACAGCGTCTTGAACGCGGCCACGACCGCGGGGTCGCTCAGGTCGACCAGACGGGCCTCGAACGGGGTGTCGTTCTCGTAGAGGGCGATCAGCACCTTCCAGCAGTACGAGGCCAGCGGGTGCATGTGCAGGGTCAGGGACATGGGAACTCCGGAAAGGGGGGCGGGGACACGTTTACGGGCGTGTCCCCGGCTCGTGGCGCGGCGTCAGGCGTCTTCGCCCTGGCGCTCCAGCTCGACCGCCAGCTTTTCGTAGAGGTCGCGGCACCCGGCCTCGCGCTGGGCGGGGATGTCGTAGCCGTCCAGGAACGCGCCCTGTTCGGTGTAGGTCAGGCGCGTGCCCTTGCCCTCCGGCTTCAGCTCGATCGTGGCGACCGACACCGAGATGCGGTTGCCGTCGATGTCCATGGCGTAGGCGCTGATGATCCGCTGGTCCGGGACGATGTCCCAGTAGGTGGTCTCGTTCAGGACGATCATCTTGCCGTCGGGGCTGAAGCGGCCGTGCTCCTGCCCGCCGACCCGGAAATCGTAGGTGTATTCGGCCACCGGCCAGCCCTCCGACTTCACGAACCAGCGGTCGCGCGCCTCGGAATTGGAGAACGCCTTGAACACCCGGGCCGGCGAGGCGTCGTAGACCCGGTTGATGACGAAGGTGGCGTGGACAACGGAGCGTTCGGTCATGGTCGTATCCTCTTTGCGTGTGTTGAAGGTCAGTTGTCTTCGTCGCCGGCCGTGGCGCGCAGGTACTCCCCCAGGCGGTCGAGCTTGCGTTCCATGAGCACGCGGCGTTCGTTGATCCAGGTCTCGGCGGCGCTGAGGGCCTCCGGTTCCAGGCGGCAGGTCCGCACCCGTCCCACTTTCTCCGAGCGGATCAGGCCGCTGCCCTCCAGCAGCTGCAGGTGCTGCATCACCGAGGGCAGGGACATCGCCAGGGGCTGGGCCAGTTCGCTGACCGAGGCCGGGCCGGCGCAGAGCCGCTCGACGATGCTGCGCCGGCTGGGATCGGCCAGCGCCTGGAACATCAGGTCGAGCGAGGGTTGTTGGTTAGTCATGTGCCTAAGTATCTTCACGCCGCGCCTAGCGTCAACAGATAGTTTGGCAATTGCCTAAGTATTTTGGTCCGCCCGACGAAAAACGCCCCGGACGCAAGGTCCGGGGGCGTTCGACGCGAGCAGGCCCGCGGGGCCGAAAGGGGAGGATCGGCGCCGGGCCGCTCGACGCTAGAACCGCGTGGACAGGGTGACGAACCCCTGGCGCGGCGGGATCGGGAAGGTCGAATAGCTGCCGGCCGGCTGCGAGACGGTGACGTTCAGGTCGCCCTTCTTCTGGCCGAGATTGGTGACGTTGGCGCTGAGTTTCAGGTTGTCGATCGGCCAGTTGGCTGGGGTCTGGAAGTCGTAGCTGACCTGCAGGCTCAGCAGCAGGTAGCTGTCCACCTTCAGGTCGTTGGTGTAGGTCGCGAACCGTTCGCCGACATAGTCGCCGATCAGCTGGGCCTCGAACGCGCCGAAATTGGCGCTGGCCACGAACTTGTTCATCCATTCGGGGCTGCCGGGGACCTTCTTGCCGGCGATGCGCACGACCGTCGGGGTGATGACGCCGCCGACCGTGGTCGAGCCGCTGGTATAGTCGTCCTGATAGACCGACCGGTTGTAGGAGACCGCGTCGTAGAACGAGAAGTGATCGCCCAGCTGCAGGGTCAGGGCCAGGTCGACCCCGTCGGTCTTCACCGCGCCGACATTCTGGACGATGGCCGCGCCGCCGATGATCGAGATCGCCGCCGCCGACGGCGCCACGCCCAGCAGGCGGTTGCTGAAGTCGGTGTGATAGACGCTCAGCTGGCCGTCGATGCCGGTGATCGGCCCGAAGGCGACCTCGCGCTTGCCCCGCACGCCGGCCTCGTAAGTCCAGGCGGTTTCAGGTTCGGCGGTCCGCTTGAACTGGTCGAAAGCCGCCTGGCTGCCCAGGCTGAACGGCGACAGGCCGCCGCCGCCATAGGTCTGGAAGTGGCGCAGGTTCTTCTGGACGTTGACGAAGGCCTCCATGCCGCCGTCCAGCGTCCACACCGCGCCCAGCTGGGGCAGGAACCACTCCTTGGTCTTGATGTTGCCAACCGGCAGGCCGGTCGAGTTGACCAGAGAGCCGACGATCGGCTGCACCGGCACCGCGCCCGTGGCGTCCTGCACGCTGCTCTTGAAGCCGCCCTGCAGCACCAGGTTCTCGCGGATGCGCCACTGGTCCTGGATGTGGAACTGGTAGACCTTGTTGTCGATCTCGCTGCCGTACTGGGTGATCAGCCAGCCGGTCGGCACGTCGTAGGGCGTGGTCGGGTGGTTGACGTCGAACGGGTACCAGCGGCGATAGGCCGACGACTTGTTGTGCTCGTACCAGAAGCCGGCCTCGATCTGGTGGTCGCCGATCGTGGCGTTCAGGGTCGAGATCCCGCCCAGGCGATCGATCTGGTACTCGGTGGTGCGGGTCGCATAGCCCGAATTGCCGAACACCTTCTTCAGGTCCTGATTGGGGAAATAGAAGTTGAACAGGGCCGGCAGGCCCGCCACCCGGATCGGGCCCGCGACGATGCCGCGGCCGTGGTCGTCGTGATAGTAGACCTGGTTCGACCAGGTGACGTTGTCGGCCAGCTTGGCGTCGTATTTCAGGTAGCTCAGATAGTCGGTGCGCTGGGCGGCGCTGAAATAGTTGCGGTAGTTCTCGCCTTCCGAGACGGGGTAGTTGCCGGCCGCGTCCAGATAGTCCAGCGCCGCGTGGAAGTCCGGATAGAAGAACGGTCGGGTGTAGGGCTGGTAGCTGTCATAGGGCTTGCCGGCGCGGCCCGGGATGTAGCGGGTGGTGCCGTCCTCGTTCGGCTCGATCTTGTCGGAATAGGACAGGTAGAACGTCAGCTTGCCGGCCTCGCCGTCGCGAACGTATTTCAGGTTGGCCTGGTCGCCGCCCTGGTGGCCGCGGAAGTCCCAGGCCCGGGCGTCCTGGTGGGCGTAGGCGAAATAGGCGGTGTTGTTGCCGCCGAACGTGCCGGTGTCGACGCGCAGGAAGGTGCGGGTGGTCGCGTAGCTGCCGACCGTTTCGTTCAGCTGGCCGCCGAACTGGGCGCGCGGATCGCTGGTGAAGGTCTCGACGGCGCCGCCCAGATTGCTGGTCGAAGCGGTGCCCAGCGAGCCGGCGCCCGACGACAGGATGACCTTGCCGACCGCTTCGCTGATCACCGCGCGCTGCGGCGACAGGCCGTTGTAGTTGCCGTAGCTCTGGTCGCCCAGCGGCACGCCGTCCAGGGTGTAGCCCAGCTGCTGGCCGTTGAAGCCGTGGATGAACAGCGAGGTGTTCTGCTCGTTGTTGCCCCAGGGGTCGGCGGTCACGTAGAGCACGCCCGGCAGGGTCTGGATCGCCTTCAGTGGCGAAAGGCCCGGCAGGATCTTCTGCATTTCCGAACCGCTGAGCTGCACGGCCGAGCGGGTGGCGGACAGGCTGGTGACCAGCAGTTGCTCGACCGCGTCGGCGGGTTCGGCGGGTTCGGCGGCCGGCTCGACCGCGGCCGAGAGCGGGACGTCCGCCGCCTGGGCGACCGAGGCGATCGCCAGCACGCCGAACGCGCTGGCCGCCAGCAGGACGTGGCGAGCAGATTTGATGAGCATGGAACCCTCCGACCTCCGCCCCTGTCGGGCGTTTCAAGGTCCGGGGTGTTAGGGCAAGCGCGCGACGCTTCGACGAGGGTTTGGCGACGGGTTCATGACGCCGCCTCAGCCCGCCGCCGGATGGGCCTTTTTCCAGGCGGCGTAGGCGTCCAGCGCCTTTTTTGGGCTGGTGTTGAACCAGGCGTAGCCATTGCGGCGCTCCAGGCTCAGCGCGTTGACGTCGTCATGGATGGTCTTGTCGCGGTCGCCGAACACAGGGGTGTTGGTGGCCTTGGCGTAGTAGCGGGCCCACAGCGGGCCGGCGCCCGGCTTGGGCGTCAGCCGACGGCCGCCCTCGGTGTCGCGTCCTCCCGCCCAGGCCTGGTTGTAGATCGCGTGGGCGGACAGGTAGTCGGCGCCGGCGTGGACGGCTTTCACCAGGGTTGGCGACGGGTTGGGCAGGCTCATCAGATAGAGCAGCAGGTCGGCGCTTTCTTCGGTCGACAGCTCGGCCGGTTCGAAGTTGCGGCCCGCCACCGGCTTCAGGGTCAAGGCGTCGTGTTGCTGGGCCCAGATCGTGCGCTTGCCGTCGACGATGACCTGGGTGGCCAGGACGCAGGTCACCGCCCGGTCGGCGGCCGAAGCGGCTTGCTTGCGAAGCTCGGCCGGCGCGAAGGCGTAGTCGCCCTGGCCGTTGGCGACGTCGGTCAGCAGGGACGCGGCCTCGGTGACGGCGTCGTCGTTATAGGTGATGGCGTCGTGATACCCGCCTTCCAGCGGCCAGACCTGAGGCCAGCCGCCGTTCGGGAACTGGGCCGCCAGCAGGTAGCGCACGCCCCGCAGGAAGCTGGCCCGCCAGGCCTCGCCTTCCGCGCCCGGTTCCTGGCCGGCGACCCTTGCCAGGAACCGCAGCTCGGTGATGGTGGCGTCGTTGTCCAGGGTGCCGACATAGTTCCAGCGCGGATCGCGCGGGGTGTCGAAGTCGTCCACGCCCAGATGCTTGGAGACGTTGTCGGCGGCGTAGGGCTGGCCCGGCTGGCGCAGGGCGCCGGTGCGCGGCTGGTTCTTGCTCCAGCCGCCAGCCGGAGTCTGGAAGCTGACGATGACGTCGGCGATATGGCGAGCCTCGGGCGTGGCGTACCAGGCCGCGTCGCGGTCAAGCGGCATGGCCTTGGGACCGCCGGGACCTTCTTCAGGCGGCGGCGGGGGCGGCTGGTCCGGTTTCAGCTCGGCGGCCAGGGCCGCCCGATCGGCCAGGTTCTGCTGCTCGGAGCGCGCCAGGTAGGCCTTCCAGGCGCCGCGGTCCTGGGCGGGCAGGGCGTCGATGCGCGCGGCGCTTATGGACTGGGCGGGCGTGTTGGTTCCGATCACGGCGGCTTGAGCCAGGGGCGCTGCGCTGCACAGCAGGGCAGCGCTCAGCGCCGCGGCGGGGAAGGGACGGAAAGTCATGGGCGGGTCCGACGATGGGCCGAGCTCGGCCGTTGCAGAACGGTCCGCCCAAAGCGATCGGAACGCACCCCATTTTTCGGCCCGCGAAGGGCCCGCTTTACGAAGGCGCGACGGGCGGCTTTGATCCGCTCCAGGCAGGAGGATGAGCGGTGACGCCAGGCGCGGCCGAGATCTTGGCCAGTGAGTTCGCCGACCCGTTGGTCGGCCGCATCGTCGCGTTCCTGCGCCAGGTGGGCATCCCGGTCGAGGTCTCGGCTCTGGAGGGCGAGACCTTCCTGCCGGGCGTGGCGGTGACGGGCGACGGTCTGCAAGTCGATCCGGCGCGCCTGGCCTGGCCGGGCGACCTGCTGCACGAAGCCGGCCACGTGGCGGTGAGCGATCCGGGCCGACCTGACGAGGGCGTCTCCGACGATCCCGGCGAGGAGATGGCCGCCCTGGCCTGGTCCTTCGCCGCCGCGACGCACATGGGGCTGGACGCCTCGGTGCCGTTCCACGACGGCGGCTATCGCGGCGGCGGCAAGGCTCTGGCCGAGATGTTCAGCCAGGGCGGCTATGTCGGCGTCCCGATGCTGGCCATGTGGGGCCTGACGGTCGAACCCCACCGCGCCAAGGCCGCCGGTGCGAGGCCCTTCCCGCACATGCTCGCCTGGCGGCGGACCTAGGGCAGGTGCGGGGCGACCCGGGCCTTGAGCAGGGTCACCAGCGCCGGGTCCATGAAGGCGTAGTCGTCGGGGATGTTCAGGCAGATCACCCGCCCCTTGATGTGCCGCTTGAAACGCTTGGACAGCTTGTTGCGATGGGTGCGCTCCATCACGAAGATCAGGTCGGCCCATTCGACGAGCTCGCAGGTCAGGGGCTCTTCCGCGTCGTGATTGGTCCCAGCCGAGGTCGCCTCGACGCCGGGCCAGGTGGAAAACACCTGCTCCGCCGTGGGGCTGCGCAGCTTGTTCTGGCTGCAGACGAACAGGACCTTCTTCACCCGAAGGTCAGGCCGCCGCGAAGTCGCGCAGGGACGACAGGCCGCTCTGGTTGATCGGCAGGATGAAGCTGACCGTGGTGCCTTCGCCCGGGGTGGAGGTCATCTCCAGCGCGCCGTCATGCATCTCGACCAGCGACTTGGTCAGGGCCAGGCCCAGGCCGGTGCCCTGGGTGGTCTTGGCGTGTTGACTCTCGACCTGCTCGAACGGCTTGGCCAGGCGCGCCAGGTCCTCGGCGGCGATGCCGATGCCGGTGTCGGTGACCGAGACCCGCACCCGCTCGCCCAGCGGGTCGCGGCGCACCTCGGCGCGGACCGTGACCCGGCCGGCGCGGGGCGTGAACTTGATGGCGTTGGACAGCAGGTTCAGCAGCACCTGCTTGACGGCCCGGTAGTCGGCCTCGACCTCGGGCAGGGGGGGGAAGTCGATTTCCAGTTTCAGGCCTGCGGCTTCGGCGCGATTGCGCACCAGGCGCACGGCGTCCTCGGTGACGTCCTCGAGGTTCAGCGGCTCGAACTTCAGGTTCATTTTGCCGGCCTCGATCTTGGACATGTCGAGGATGTCGTTGATCAGGGCCAGCAGGTGCTGACCGGAATTGTGGATGTCGAGGCTGTAGCCCTTGTAGCGCTGGTCGCCGAGCGGGCCGAACATCTCGTTCATCATGATCTCGGAGAAGCCGTTGATGGCGTTCAGCGGCGTGCGCAGCTCGTGGGACATGTTGGCCAGGAACTCGCTCTTGGCTTTGTTGGCGCCCTCGGCCTTGACCTTCTCCATCTCGTACTTGCGAGCCAGTTCCGCCAGCTGTTCCTGCGAGCGCTCCAGGCCAGCGACGGCGTGCTGCAACTGCTCCTCGTTAAGGCGACGGGCCTCTTCCTGGTTCTTGATGGCCGTGATGTCGGCGGCGGTCATCACCAGGCCGCCTTCGGCCGTGCGCCGCTCGCTGATCTGGATCCAGCGGCCGTCGTTCAGCTCGGCTTCGCGTACGCCCTTGGCGCCGTCGGGGGCCGGCTGGTCATGTCTGATGGCCAGCGCGGCGAAACGGTTGACCTCGTTGCGCGGCGCGCCGGGCTTGAGCAGCTTGGGCTCGAGGTTGAAGACGTTGCGGTAGTTGCGGTTGCACATCAGCAACCGGCCCTGGCGGTCCCACAGCACGAAGGCCTCGGACACGCTCTCGATGGCGTCGCGCAGCCGGTTCTCGGCGGCCTGGGCGCGGGCCTGGGCCAGGCGCTCCTCAGTGACGTCCAGCGCCACGCCGATGATCCGCGAATAGCCGTCCTCGCCGGGCTTGCCGAAGCCTTGGCCGCGGGCGTCGATCCAGATGGCGCGGCCGCCGTCGCGGGCCGGGACTCGGAACGACACGTCGAACGCGCCATAGGTCGCGGCGTTGGCAAGGGCCTGGCGGACCTTGTCGCGATGGTCGACCGAGACTCGGTCCAGCAACTCCTGGCCCGGCACCACGCCGCCGCCGCCCCAGCCGAACATCGCGCCGGTGACGTCGGACATGAACACCTGGTCGCCGCCCAGCTCCCACTCCCAGATGCCGCAGCGGGCGGCTTCCACGGCAAGGCGGAACCGCTGCTCGCTGTCGACGAATTCCTGCTGGGCGGTCTCGACGCGGCGGCTCTGCAGCATCAGCATCAGGGCCAGGGCGATGCCGACCGCCAGCGGGGCCAGCAGCGAGAAGGCGCCTTCCATGACCTGGCGGTCGACATTGGCCACGGTGCGTGGTTGGGCGCCGGCGGCCGCCAGCAGGTCGCCCTGGGCCAGGGGCTGGATCGCCACGTCGAGAGCCTGGCCGTCGACCGACTGCCCACGCAGGGCGGCCGCGCTGGATCCAAGATCGTCGAGGGACAGCGAGAACGCCTCCCGCAGATCGGTCGCGCCCTTGATCGACCGCCCTCCTGAAGCCAGGATCCGACCGTCGGACAGCATCAGGGCGCTGACCGCGCCCTTGGTGGGCTCGGCGATCAGGCGAACGGGGTCGCTGGAGGCGATGACGAAGCCGCGACCGCCCGCGACGGGCGTGGCCATGACGACATAGAGGCGGCCGGTGGTCCCGCCCCCGATCCACAGACTACGGCCGGAGGCGCCGGCCGAACGGGCGGCGACTTTCCAGTCGGCCGAAGGATCGCGACCGGCGACGGCCAAGACATCAGTCGCACTGACCACGGCCACGGCCATGGCCTCGCCGCCCGCGGCGCGCAGGGCCGTTTCGGCCGCATCGATAGGGGCGTTGGGCTCCCGCTGGAGCAGGTCGGAGGCCGCCGACAGTCCGGCCCGCTGCGCGGCCAGGTTGGTCTCGGCGGCCGCTGCGACCAGCTTGGCCTGGACGGCCAGGCCGGCGCCGCCCGGCGGTGTATTGGCCTCGTCCTTGAGCCGGCTCACGCCGAAGGCGGTATAGACCGCCAGCAGCAGCAAGGCGGCCAGGATCGCCAGACGCACATAGGCCTGGGACGGCGACCGTGCGGCGCGCGAGCGGGCCGCGCCCGCCGCCGAAAGACCGGCTCCCGCCAGCCTCCCGGTTCTCGCCCCGCCACGCTCCAACGCCCAATGCTCCCGCAAACACTTGGCGAGTCACTTCGCCGACATGGTGAATCTACCGCACGCCAAAGGGCCGCGTCACCGCCGAACCTTGGTTTTGGCCGGGGATGGGCCCTTTAGTCGCAACTGTGGCGCCGAAGAATCATCCCAGACTTCGCCGTCCGCGGACGGGATTTCTAGTCCAGGGCCCGGGACACCAGCTCCAGGACGTTTTTCGACAGGCCCACATGCTCGCGAATGCGCTCCAGTTGTTGGCGCATCAGGGCGCCCAGTTCAGGCACGTAGCGCCGCCAGGCCCCGAGCGGTTCGACCAGCCTGGCCGCCGTCATCGGATTGAAGCCGTCGACGGCCAGGATCTGGTCCGCCAAGAAGCGATAGCCGGCGCCGGTCTCGTCGTGGAAGCGGGCCGGATTGCCGCTGGAGAAGCCCTGGACCAGGGCTCGCAACCGGTTGGGGTTGCCGGCGTCGAAGTCGGGATGGGCGGTCAGGGCCAGGATGCGGCCGATCGCGCCTTCGCCAGGATCACGAGCCTGGGCGGCGAACCACTTGTCCAGCACCAGCGGCTCGTGCCGCCACTGGGCGTGAAAGGCGGCCAGAGCCTTCTCGGCCGGTGCGCCACCGATCGCCACCAGGGCTGACAGCCCGCCGATGGCGTCGGTCATGTTGGCCGCACTTTCGAAATGGCCAACGACCCGTTCGACATTGACCGCGTGCGGGTCGGCCGCCAGCAGGTCGCAGCAGGCGTTGCGCAGGGCGCGCTTGCCGGCCGCCCGAGCATCGGCCGAAAACTCTCCGCCGCTCTGCAGGTCGCCGTGCAGCCGCCGCAGCAGGTCGCCCAGGTGGACGGCGATGACGGCCTTCAGGTGGACGCGGGCCGCGTGGATCGCGGCGGGATCGACCGGATCGACCGCCAGGCTGAGGTCGCCCTCGGTGGGCAGGGCCAGCAGCAGGGCCTTGAAGGCCGGATCCGAGGCGTCGTCGACCAGGGCCTTGCCCAGGGCGTCGGCGTAGCGCTCCTCGCCGACCTCGTCGGGCGTGCCGGCCGCGCGGCCCAGGACCAGTTCGCGGGCCAGGGTCTGGCCGGCTTCCCAGCGATTGAACAGGTCCGGGTCGGCGGCGAACTGCACATAGCGGTCGACCGACCGAGTGTCGGTGGTCAGGTTCACCGGCGCCGAGAAGCCGCGCAGGGCCGAGATGACGGGCGCGCGCTCAACGCCCTCCCAGCGCACGGTGCTGGCGGGCGCGTCGAGCAGGACCACCTCGCTGTCGCGCAGCACCTCGCCCTCGCCGTCGAGCAGACCGATGGTCACGGGCACGGGCAGGGCGCGCTTAATCGGCTGACCGTTGGTCGGCGCGGTCGACTGGGTCAGGGTGATCTCCAGCGTCTTGGCCGTCTCGTCATAGGCATGGGCCAGCGACACCGCCGGCGTGCCGGCCTGTTCGTACCAGGCGAAGAAGTCGCTCATGTCGCGACCAGAGGCGTCGGCGAAACAGGCGATGAAGGCTTCGACGGTGGTCGCCTCGCCGTCGTGGCGCTCGAAATAGAGGTCCAGGCTCTTGCGGAAGGTTTCGGCGCCCAGGATGGTCTTGAGCATCCGGATCAGTTCCGAGCCCTTCTCGTAGATCGTGGCCGTGTAGAAGTTGTCGATCTTCAGGTAGCTGTTGGGGCGCACCGGGTGGGCCAGGGGACCGGCGTCCTCGGCGAATTGCCGGGCGCGCAGGGCCTTGACGTCCTTGATCCGCTGGACGGCCTCGCCGCGCATGTCCGCGCTGAAGCTCTGGTCGCGGAAGACGGTCAGGCCCTCCTTCAGACACAGCTGGAACCAGTCGCGGCAGGTGATGCGGTTGCCGGTCCAGTTGTGGAAATATTCGTGGGCCACGACGCTCTCGATGCGCTCGTAGTCCATGTCGGTGGCGGTTTCAGGCGCGGCCAACAGCAGGGAGCTGTTGAAGATGTTCAGCCCCTTGTTCTCCATGGCCCCGAAGTTGAAGTCGCGCACGGCGACGATCATGAACAGGTCCAGGTCGTACTCGCGGCCGAACGCCTCCTCGTCCCACTTCATCGCCCGCTTGAGGGCGTCCAGCGCGTAGGCGGCGCGAGGAGCCTGGCCGGGGTCGACGAACACCTTCAGCGCCACCGTGCGGCCGCTCATGGTGACGAAGCTGTCCTCCAGCACGTCCAGTTCGCCGGCGACGAGGGCGAACAGATAGGCGGGCTTGGGAAAGGGATCGTTCCAGACGGCGTAGTGACGACCGTCCGGCTGGCTGGAGTCCACCTCTCCGCCTTCCCAAAGGTTGCCGTTGCTCAGCAGGTAGGGGAACGCCGCGTCCGCCTCGATCCGCACAGTGAATCGGCTGAGGACGTCGGGGCGGTCGGGGAAGAAGGTGATGGTCCGAAAGCCCTCGGCCTCGCACTGGGTGCAGAACCGGCCGCCGGACATGTAGAGGCCCATCAGCGCCTTGTTGGCGGAAGGATCGATCTCGACCTCGGTGGTCAGCTCGAAGGCGTCGGGGACCTGGTGGATCGTCAGGTGTTCGGCGTCGAGAGCGTATTGGTTGGCGCTCAGGCCCTGGCCGTCGATGGCCGCCGAGATCAGCTTCAGGCGTTCCCCGTTCAGCACCAGCGGCTCGGCGGCGTCGCCGCTGCGTTTGATGCTCAGGGTCGCCTTGACCCGCGTCGCGCTGGGATCAAGCTGGAACTCCAGGCTGGTGGTCTCGATCAGGAACGGAAACGGGCGATAGTCCGAAAGCCGGACGGGCTGGGGCGTGTCTGTGCGCATTCCAGCAATGTAGGCAAGGACGGGGAGCGGGGCGAGGGCGCACTTGGCCCGATCGTCGATTTGTCCAGGCGCGACAGCGGTCTTACCTAAACTGTTCGTCACTTGAACCCTCGCGCGAACCCACCAAAGGTTCCCTTGCGTTCGGGGACCCGGTTCATGTGGCGTACGGAAGTTTCATCATCGGCGGTCGGCCTGGACATCGGGGCGCGCCGTTTCCTGCATCCGGGGCCGTTGCGCTGGCTGCGGGCGTTGGGCTGGGGCGGGCTGCTGTTCGCCCTCTTCATGGTCTTCTACGCCGTGGCCAGCCAGGCGGGGGAGCCCGCCCGAGGCGCCGCCGCCACGCCGCTCAGCCTTGTCGTGGTTGCGGTGCTGAGCGCGGTCGGGCTGGGGCTGTACGCCGGGATAGTGCGACTGGCCGAAGGCCGCTGGCCCGCCGAACTGGGCTTGAGGCGGGCTGCACCCGAGCTTCTGGTCGGCCTCGTGGTCGGCGCCGCGATGCTGAGCGCCGTGGTCGCCGCCCTGCTGGCCTTCGGTCTCTACGACATTTCCGGTCCGCGGGCCTCTTCGCCCCTGGCGATGATCAATGTTGGCGTCGCTTCGGGGGTGTTCGAGGAACTGATCTTCAGGGCCATTGTGCTGCGGCTGCTGATGCGAGCTTTCGGAGCCTGGCCGGCCCTGGCCCTGTCGGCGGCGTTGTTTGGCGCGCTGCACCTGGCCAATCCCAACGCCACGCCCGTGGCCGCCGTCGCCATCGCGGTGGAGGCTGGGCTGATGCTGGCCTCGTTCTACCTGCTGACCGGCCGTCTGTGGGTGTCGATCGGCGTGCACGCGGCCTGGAATTTCACGCAGGGCTGGATCTGGGGCGCGCGGGTGTCGGGCATACCCGTGCAGGAGAGCCTCTATCTGAGCGCACCCAAGGCCGGCGCGCCCGATTGGCTGAGCGGCGGGGCGTTCGGTCCCGAAGCGTCGGTTCCGGCCATGCTGATCGGGACCGGCGTGGCCGTGATCGTCCTCTATCAGGCCTGGAAGAAGGGGAACTTTCAGGCCCGTTCGGAAACGGCTCAGCCGATTGTCGAGGTCTTCGACTAAAGCTTCAACCCGCCTCGACCACGCCCAGGGCCACCTCGGCCGCCGGCACTTCGTGCAGGCTCCGCTCGATCGCCGAGGCGCGCTGAGCCAGGGCGACCAGGGCGGGCGGCGCGTCCTCGGGATGGTCGGCGGCCAGCTCGACCAGTTGACGGGCGAGGGCGTGGAGCTGCGGCGCGGCGGCGATCAGCCGGGCCTGGAACTCGATCTTGCGAGGATCGCGGTCGTATTCGGCCCCCGGCGTGCGCCAGCCGCCCCAATCGTTGGGATCGGTGACCACCACAGGATAGGTGCCGGGATAGGGATGGTGGAGGCAGTCGCTCTCCTGCTGCCACTTGTTGCGGGCCCGCAGGACGCGCCAGTTGGCCGTGGCGGCGTCGTCGCTCCCGTCGACGCGGTCTTCGGGCCTCAACTCGTGGGCGGCGAACTCGCGGCCCAGGCCGACGTCGTAGGTGACCCGTACGGGTTCGTCGAAGCCCTTGGCCCAGATCGGCACGATCTTCTCGATCGTCGCCCAGGCGCCGACGCTCTCGACCCACACCTTCTGGTTCCGCTGGAAGACGGTCTTGGCCACGCACGCGTTCTCACTGAGTTCGGGGCCGCCATAAGAACCTGAAATCCTTGACGCGAGGTCAATCTTTCCCTCGGGCGAACGATCGTTCATCGTGCGTCCGACGCCGCCATGAGAGCGGCCAAGGAGGAAGTCCAGGTGGATTTCGACTATTCCGACGACCAGAAGTTCCTGAAGGACGAGGCGCGCAAGTTCCTCGCCGCCCGCTGTCCGTCCTCCGTGGTGCGCGGGGTGCTCGACGATCCGGCTAAAAGCTATGACGCCGGGCTGTGGCGCGCCGTGGCCGAGCAGGGCTGGCTTGGCGCGGCCATTCCCGAGGCGCACGGCGGGCTGGGCCTGGGCCGCGTGGAGCTGTGCGCCATCGCCGAGGAGCTGGGCCGGGCCGTGGCGCCGATCCCGTTCGCTTCGACGGTCTACGTCCTGGCCGAGGCGGTGATGGCCCATGGGACCGAGGCCCAGAAGGCCGCCATCCTGCCGCGCATTGCGGCCGGCGAGCTGATCGGCTGCCTGGCGACCTCGGAAGGCCCCGGCGTGATCACGCCCTCGGCCCTGCAGGCCAAGGTCGAGGGCGGCAAGCTGACGGGCGTGAAGATCCCGGTCACCGACGGCGACGCGGCGGACATGGCGCTGGTGCTGGCCAACGAAGGCGGGCGTCCCGGGCTGTTCCTGGTCGACCTGCGGGCTGGGGGCGTGAAGGTGGACACCCTGGAAAGCCTGGATCCGACCCGCGGCGTGGCTCGCTTGACCTTCGACGGCGCCGTCGCCGATCGGCTGGGCGAGGCGGGGCAAGGGTTCGCGCTGGCTCAGGCGATCCTCGATCGCGCGGCCGTGCTGCTGGCCTTCGAACAGCTGGGCGGCGCCGACCGCTGCCTGGAGATGGCCCGCGAGTACGCCCTGGGCCGCTACGCGTTCGGCCGGGTCATCGCCGGCTACCAGGCGATCAAGCACAAGCTGGCCGACATGTACGTCAAGAACGAGGTGGCGCGCTCCAACGCCTACTACGCGGCCTGGGCCCTGAACGTCGACGCGCCGGAGCTGCCGACCGCCGCCGCCGCCGCTCGCATCGCCGCTTCCGACGCCTTCTGGTTCGCCAGCAAGGAGAGCGTGCAGGTGCATGGCGGCATGGGCTTCACCTGGGACGTCGATTGCCACCTCTACTACCGCCGCTCGCGGCAACTGAGCTTGGTGGCGGGATCGCCCAAGCTCTGGAAAGAGCGGCTGGTCAGCGAGCTTGAAAAGAAGAACGCGGCCTAGGCGGCGTCGAAATCCTCGTCCTTCGACAGGCTCAGGATGAGGATTTCGAAGGTGACCGCCGAGCCCCCCATAGCCCTATCCCGAGCTTGTCGAAGGACAAGGGCGGTTCCACGGAAGCAGAACCAAAATGGATTTCAACGACTCCCCTGAGGAAGCCGCCTATCGCGAGAAGGCCCGCGCCTGGCTGGTCGAGAACGCCGCCGCCCATCGCGTCGAGCATGGCGAGCCCAAGCCGACGACCCCCGAGCACATGGCCGCGGCCAAGGCGTGGCAGGCCCGCAAGGCCGCGGCGGGCTACGCCTGCATCACCTGGCCAGCGGCGATCGGCGGGGGCGGCGGCACGCCGATCCAGTCGGTGATCTTCAGTCAGGAGGAAGCCAAGGCGGGCGTCTCCTACGGCTATTTCACGATCGGCCTGGGCATGTGCGTGCCCACGGTGATGGCCTTTGGCGACGACGCCACCAAGCAGCGCTTCGTCTCGCCGGCCGTGAAGGGCGAGGAGATCTGGTGCCAGCTGTTCTCCGAACCGGCCGGCGGCTCCGACGTGGCGGCCCTGCGCACCCGCGCCGTCAGGGACGGCGACGGCCCCGATGCGGATTGGGTGATCAACGGCCAGAAGGTCTGGACCACCGGCGCCCACTACTGCGACTACGGCATCGTTCTGGTCCGCACCGATCCCGACGTGCCCAAGCACAAGGGGCTGACCATGTTCTGGATCGACATGCGCGATCCGGCGGTCGAGTGTCGGCCGATCCACCAGATGTCAGGCGGGCGCGACTTCAACGAGGTCTATTTCACCGACCTGCGGGTCAAGGACAGCCAGCGGCTGGGCGCGGTGGGCGATGGCTGGAAGGTGGCCCTGGTCACCCTGATGAACGAGCGCCTGGCGGTCGGCGGCTCGGCCGGACCCGACTATCGCCAAGTGATGGAACTGGCCCGCGGCCTGCCGGGCGTCAACGGCCCGGCGCTGAAGGACCAGGCGTTCCGCGAGAACCTGGCCGACTGGTACGTCAATTCCCAGGGGCTGAAGTTCACGCGATTCCGCACCATGACCGCCCTGTCGCGCGGCCAGACGCCGGGGCCGGAAAGCTCGATTGGCAAGATCATCTCGGCCAACCAGTTGCAGGACCTGGCCAACACCGCGGTCGAAGCCCTGGGCGAATACGGCATACTGACCGATCCGTCCTTGGCCCCCATGGAGGCGGCGTTCCAGCAGAGTCTGATGTGGGCTCCGGGACTGCGGATCGCCGGCGGCACCGACGAAATCCTCAAGAACATCATCGCCGAACGCGTCCTCGGCCTGCCCGGCGACGTACGGGCCGACAAGGACGTGGCGTTCAAGGACATGCCGACGGGTCGGTGACTCCGGTTCATCGAACATGACTCGCCTTTAAGGTGCGGCTCGTTCATTCTCCCGCATAAAGCGGCGGGGGAGGCGGGTGATGCGTGCGAGGGCTTCGAAGGACGGTTTGACGGTGCGGGTGATCGCCGGGACGCACGCGGCGTTGCTGGCGTTCGACCTGGCCGATGCGCGCCGCGGCGGATGCCTGGGCTTCTCGATCGAACGCACCGATGTCGGCACCGGCGATCGCCGCTGGCTGCCCAATTCGCTGCGCTTCATGAGCGATCCCAATCCCGAATGGGTGACCACGGCGCGGGCGCCGTTGCAGAAGTTCCGCTGGGGCGACTACACCACCGAGCCGGGGCGGCTCTACCGCTACCGCGTGGTGGCCCGCTACGGGACGCCGGCCGAGGTGCTGGCCCAGGGCATAATGGCCGAGCGCCCCGGCGGGTTCGACGCCATCCCCGGCGGCGTCAGCCTGGAACTGCGCACCGAGGACAATCGCAACGCGGCCACCTCGATCTTCTTCAATCGCGGGGCGGCCGCCAGCCAGGCCTATGTCAACAAGTTCGGCGACAACGATCCCGACGACATTCCCGAAGCCCTGACGTGGCTGTCGCGCGGCCTGGAAGAGGGGCTGGTGGCTTTCATCGCCAAGGCCGATGGACCGGACTTCGCCCTGCACGGCTGCATCTATGAATTCGAGAAGCCAACGCCGATCCGGGCCCTGATCCAGGCCCAGAAACGCGGCGCCGAGGTGCACATCGTCTATCACGCCCGCAACGGCGGGAAGACGGCGGAGGAGAACCGGCACGCGATCGAGAGCCTGGGTGTCGAATTCCCCACCACGCCGCGCACCCAAGGCTCGGCCATCATGCACAACAAGTATCTGGTTCTGCTGCGCAAGGACGCGGCGGGTGCGCTGAAGCCGATCGCGGTGTGGACCGGCGGCACGAACTGGACCGAAGGCGGCGTCTACGGCCAGCTCAACGTCGGTCATGCGGTCTACGACACCGCCGTCGCCGAGCGCTACGAGGCCGGCTTCCAGGTGCTGGCCCAGGATCTGAGCATCGACGCCACCCAGGCCCGGAACGACGTCATCACGCCCACGCCGCTGAACCGGGCGGCGCTGCAGCACGGGACGACGCCGCTGTTCTCACCGCAGAACGGCCTGGGGATGATCGATCTCTATGCCGACATCTGCAGGACAGCCAAGGTGTTGATGGTCAGCGCCCCCTTCGCCCTGCACGAGAGGATCCGCGCCGTGCTGGGCTCGCCGACCGATGGGGCGATGCGGTTCATGCTGGCCGACAAGGAAGGCTCCTATGGCGAGAAGGGCAATATCGACGCCCTCAACGCCGATCCCGGGAACATGGCGGCGGTCGCCAAGCCGTTCGAGGGCATCAAGCTGGCCGACTTCCAGAAGCGCAAGCTGGATCGTGATCGGCTGATGATGGACGAGGGCTTCCATCATGCCGGCATCCACATACACTCCAAGATCATCCTGGCCGACCCGTTCGGCGCCGACCCAGTGCTGGTCACCGGCTCGGCGAACTTCTCGACCAACTCGACGGTGGCCAACGACTCCAATGTGCTGGTCTTCCGGGGCGACACCGCGGTGGCCGACGTCTATGTCGCCGACTTCATGCGGATGTTCGAGCACTACTGGTTCCGCTCGCGCAAGGACGCCAAGCTCGAGGCCAACCAGGTCTTCGCCCTCAAGGACACCGATGCCTGGTCGGAGAAGTATTTCACCCCAGGAACGCGCGAGCAGCGTGACCGCCTGGCGTTCCTGGGGCTGATCACCTAGCTCCCCTTCACGTCCTTGGCCGCTCGGGTCAGCTGCACGAACTCGGCCCGCAGGCCGTAGGGATCCTCGCCCCGCGCGCCCTGGGCGAGGTCGGTGACCGCGCTCCAGTCGAAGCCGGCGTCGATCCAGGGATCGCCGCGCAGCTTCTGGCCGTAGGCGGCGACGGCCACGGCGAAGCGTGTGGATTCCGGCGCGGCGGACAGGCTGCCGCGCACGTCGCCGGCCCCGATCGGACGCTCGATCAGCTTCGAGGCCGAACCGCCGGGCGGCTTGTAGCGGATCTTCAGGAAGGCCAGCTCGCGCCCGCCCGTCGCCGGCGGCGGCTTGGCGCCGTAGCGCAGCGGGTCGGACGACGGCCTGGCCCCGGCGGGGGTGATCTCGTAGATCGCCGTCACCGCCGCGCCCGAGCCCACCTCGCCGGCGTCGACCTGGTCATTGTTGAAGTCCTCGCGATTGAGCAGCCGGGTCTCGTAGCCGATCAGCCGGTATTCGCTGACCTGGGCCGGGTTGAACTCGACCTGGATCTTCACGTCGTCGGCGATGGGGAAAAGGGCGCTGTCGAAGTCGTCGCGCAGCAGCTTGCGGGCCTCCTGCAGGCTGTCGACATAGGCCGCCGTCCCGTTGCCGTTCTGGGCCAGGGCCTGCATCATGGTGTCGTTGTAGTTGCCGCGGCCAAAGCCGTAGACCGACAGGTAGACGCCGCTCTTGCGCTGGTCGGACACGAAGTCCTTCAGGCGCGCCGGCTCGGCGATACCGACGTTGAAGTCGCCGTCGGTCATCAGGATCACCCGGTTGACGGCCTTGGGGTCGAAGTTCTGCCGGGCCAGGTCGTAGGCCAGCTTCAGCCCCTGGCCGCCGGCCGTCGAACCGCCCGAATGCAAGGCCGTCAGGGCGCAGCGCATCTTCAGCTTTGAGCGTCCGTCGGTGGGCGACAGCACCGCCCCGGCCGAGCCGGCATAGGCCACGATCGCCACCCGGTCCTGCGGCCGTAGCTGGTCTATCAGGACGTTCAGCGCCTTCTGGGCCAGGGGCAGGCGGTCGGGCCCGGACATCGAGCCGGAGGTGTCGACCAGGAAGACCAGGTTCAGCGGCGGCTGGCCGGCGCGTGGCGCGGCGTAGCCCTGGACGCCGATATGCAGCAGTTGGCGGTCCTTGGACCAGGGCGAGGGGACGACGGCCACGGTCGGCTTGAACGGCGGCTCCTGGGCGGCCGGCCGGGCGTAGCCGTAGTCGAAGTAGTTGACCAGCTCCTCGACCCGCACGGCGTCGTGCGGCGGGGCGGCGCCCTCGTTGAGGAAGCGGCGGACATTGGCGTAGGCGGCGGTGTCGACGTCGATCGAAAAGGTCGAGACCGGCTCTTCGGCCACGCGCTTGACGGGGTTGGCGACGGCGTCCGGGTAGCGTTCGGTATCCCGGTTGCTGGGAACCGAAGGAACGCCGGAGATCACCGGCGGCGCTATCCGATAGGCCATGCTGGGCGGTGGTGGCGGCGGCGGCGGAGGAGGTGGCGGCGGGCCGGCGAAGGCTTCGCGAACCGGGGGGATCGGCAGAGGCGGCGGCGTCGCCATGTTGGCCGGCGGCATGAAAGCCGGACGGGGCTGGACGCCGGCCGTCGCGGTGCGTCGCTTGGCCGAGACCGTCAGTTGTTCCTCGACCGGGGCGCTGAAGCCAAGGGCCGCGCAGGCTTCGGGCGTGACCGGCCCGTCCTGCGGCGCGGCGGCCAGGCCCGGGGTGGCCGCGGGGGCGGCGACGGCCAGGGCCAGCAGGCTGACCCCGGCGGCGCGAAGGAGGCGTGTGACCATGATCTTGTTCCTCTCCCGATGATGAGGAATGATTACACGTGTAAAACATCTGCGCCAGAGCACGCTAAGGACCGATCGTCATTTGGCGGGCCCCGTGTCTATGGCGCCACCGTCAGCAGGAACTTCGGCTCGACCCGCCGATGGGTGGCCTGCTCGTAGGCATAGCCCAGGTTCAGCAGCCGCGCCTCGCTCCAGGCCGGGCCGATGAAGCTCAAGCCCACCGGCAGGCCGCCGACCTGGCCCATTGGCACGGTCAGGTGCGGATAGCCGGCCACGGCGGGCAGGGTGGTGGACGAGCCGCCGTAATGGTCGCCGTTCAGCGGGTCGATGGTCCAGGCCGGCCCCGTGGTCGGGGCGACGATGGCGACCGCGCCCGTGTCCTTGAGGATCTTGTCGATGCCCTCAGGCCCCGCCAACCGCTTCCCGTCGGCGACGGCCTTGATGTACTCCGGATCGTCATAACCCTTGGTGGCTTCCGCCTTCTCGAAACTCTCCTGGCCGAACCATTCCAGTTCCTTGGGCGTGGCCTTGTTGAAGGCGATCAGGTCCGCCAGCGTGCGGGTCCTGACCTTGGCCGGGTCGGTCGAGGCCAGGTAGGCGTTCAGATCGACCTTCAGCTCGGTATAGAGCACCACGCCCTCGGCCTTGCCGATCGGGCCCTCGTCGAAAGCTTTGACCTCGACCAGGGTCGCGCCCTGGGCCTTCAGGTCGCTCAGCGCCTGTTCGAACACCGCGTCCGTGCTGGGCGAATAGCCGGTGTAGAAGCGGGCGACGGCCAGGGTCACGCCCTTCAGCGCGTCCTTGGACAGGCCCTTGGCGTAGTCGGTCTTGCGGGCGTCAGCCTCGCGGGTGGCCGGGTCGGCGGGGTCGGACCCGGCGATGGCGGTCAGGACCAGGGCGGCGTCGGCGACCGTGCGGGTCATCGGCCCGGCGGTGTCCTGGGTGTGGCTGATCGGCACGATGTGGGTGCGCGACACCAGGCCCACGGTGGGCTTGAGGCCGACCAGGCCGTTGATCGCCGCGGGGCAGGTGATCGAGCCGTCGGTCTCGGTGCCGATCGCCGCCGGGGCCAGGCCCGCCGCCACCGCCGCCCCGGAACCGCTGGACGAGCCGCAGGCGCTGCGGTCCAGCACATAGGGGTTGCGCACCGTGCCGCCCACCGCGCTCCAGCCGCTGATCGAGTGGCTGGAGCGGATATTGGCCCATTCCGAAAGATTGGTCTTGCCCAGGATCACCATGCCGGCGTCCGTCAGCCGTCGGACCAGCGGTGCGTCGCGGCCCGTGACATTGTCCTTCAGGGCAAGGGAGCCGGCGGTGGTGGCCGTGTCGTCGGCGCTCTCGATATTGTCCTTCAGCAGGATCGGCACGCCGTGCAGCGGCCCCCGGGCCTTGCCGGCCGTGCGCTCCGCGTCCAGCGCCCGGGCGTCGGCCAGGGCGTGGGGGTTCAGGGCGATGACCGCATGGAGCTGGGGGTTGAGAAGCTGGATCCGGCCGAGGCGATTCTGGACATCCTGTTCGATGGAAATCGAGCCGTCGGCATAGGCCGTGATAACCGAATTGACATGCAAGGCCCGGGATCGGACCTGGGGCTCGGCGCCTATCGCGGTGGTGGCGGCCAGGACCAGGCTGGTCGTCGCGCCGATGCGCAAGATCTTTCGGATCATGTTTCACCCCCGAACATGCAAGGCCCTCAGATGAACACCGCCCCTTCCACGGCGCAACGGCCGAAAAGGGGGCGTGAACAGGCGCCGCTAGGGAACCTCGTCCAGGGCCCACCGGCCGAATTCCGGACGCTCTTTCAGCCGCGCATAATAGGCCGCGACCGCCGGCAAGTTCGCGCGCTCCATCGGCGTCGCCATCCAGCGGTGCACCGACACGCCCAATACGATGTCGGCCAGGGTGAAGTCGTGGCCGGCGACGTGGGCGCCGGTCTGCGCCAGGCGCTGGTCGAGGATGGCCATGGCCCGGTTCCAGGCCTCGACGCTGGCGGCGATCTTGTCGCGGTCGTCATAGCCCGGCGTCGGCCGGCCCAGGGCCAGGAAGGCGTAGCCCCAGGTCGGGTTGAGGTCGGTGGCCTGCCAGTCCATCCACTGTTCGACCACGGCGCGCGGCCGCGGCTCGATCGGCAGCAGGTGGCCGTGACCGTAGCGGGCGGCCAGGTAGCGGCAGATGGTGTTGCTCTCGTACAGCGCGCCCTGCTCGTCGATCAGCACCGGCACCAGGCCGTTCGGGTTCAGGGCCAGGAACTCGGGCGACTTGGTCGAGGCGAAGCCCATGCCCCAGTCCTCGCGCTCATAGGCCAGGCCCAGTTCATCCAGCGTCCACAGCACCTTGCGGACGTTCAGAGAGGAGGTGCGGCCGAGGATCTTGAGCATGGGGAGGTCTCCGATACTTTTTAAATCCACTCATCCTGACGAAAGTCGGGACCCAAGCGGTCTGTCAGCAAGGGGTGCGACGCGCTAGCAGGCCCAGCAATCTAGCCTTCCAACTCGGCTTGGGTCCGACTTTCGTCGGGATGAGTGGGAAGATAGGGAGCGCCCTATACCCCATCCCCGACATAAGCCGCCGCCACCGCCTCGGCGACCTTGATGCCGTCGACCGCCGCCGAGAGGATGCCGCCGGCGTAGCCCGCGCCTTCGCCGGCCGGGAAAAGGCCCGCGACATTGAGGCTCTGGAAGTCCTTGCCGCGGGTGATGCGGATCGGCGAGGAGGTGCGGGTCTCCACGCCCGTCAGCAGCACGTCGGGATGGTCGTAGCCGGCGATCTGGCGGCCGAACACCGGCAGGGCCTCGCGCATGGCCTCCAGCACGAACGGCGGCAGGCATTCGGCCAAGTCGGTCATCTTGATGCCGGGCCTATACGAAGGCTGCACCTCGCCCAGCGCCTCCGACGGCCGGCCGGCCAGGAAATCGCCGACCTTCTGGGCCGGGGCGGCGTAGGTCGACCCGCCGGCCACATAGGCCAGGCTTTCCCACTTCCGCTGGAACTCGATGCCGGCCAGCGGATGGCCCGGATAGTCGCGCTCGGGGTCGATGCCGACCACGAAGCCGGAGTTGGCGTTGCGCTCGTTGCGCGAATACTGGCTCATGCCGTTGGTCACGACCCGGTTCGGCTCGGACGTCGCCGCCACCACCGTGCCGCCCGGACACATGCAGAAGCTGTAGACCGTGCGGCCGTTGGCGCAGTGGTGGGCCAGGCTGTAGTCGGCCGCGCCCAGGTCCGGATGGCCGGCGCAGGCCCCGAAGCGGGCCTTGTCCATCCACGACTGCGGATGCTCGATCCGCACCCCGATCGAGAACGGCTTGGCCTCGATGTGGACGCCCCGGTCGTGCAGCACCTGGAACGTGTCGCGGGCGCTGTGGCCGACCGCCAGCACCACGTGGTCGGCCGCCAGATAGTCGCCGGTCGACAGGTGCAGGCCCTTCAGCTTGCGTGCGCCGTCGGCGGCGGTCTCGATGTCGAAGTCGTCGACCCGGTGTTGCCAGCGGTATTCGCCGCCCAGCGCCTCAATGGTCTCCCGCATGCTCTCGACCATGGTCACCAGGCGGAAGGTGCCGATGTGCGGGTGAGCCTCGGTCAGGATCTCCTCGGGGGCGCCGGCCTTGACGAACTCCTCCAACACCTTGCGGCCCAGGTGGCGGGGGTCCTTGATCTGGCTGTAGAGCTTGCCGTCCGAGAAGGTGCCCGCCCCGCCCTCGCCGAACTGGACGTTGGACTCGGGGTTCAGCTCGCCGCGCCGCCACAGGCCCCAGGTGTCCTTGGTCCGCTCGCGCACCACCTTGCCCCGGTCCAGGATGATCGGCTTGAAGCCCATCTGGGCCAGGATCAGTCCGGCGAACAGGCCGCAAGGCCCGGCGCCGATCACGACGGGGCGGGTGAAGTCCTTGGGCGCCTGGGCGACCAGGCGATAGTCGGTGTCGGGCCTAGGCCGCACCTGGCTGTCGCGCTCGAACCGCGCCAGCACCGCCGCCTCGTCGCGCAGGGCGACGTCGACCGTATAGACCATCAGGATCGCGGCCTTCTTCCGCGCGTCATGGGCCCGGCGCACGATGGCGTGGCTGAGCAGGTCGCGTTCAGGGATGCCCAGGCGGTTGCAGATGGCCGGGGCCAGGGCCTCGGCGTCATGCCCCAACGGCAGCTTGAGGTCGGAAATGCGCAGCATGGCGGGGATTTAGCGGCAAGAGGGGAGAAGCGCCATCGGCTTGGCGGCTTCCGGCGTCTTGTTTTCCCGAGTCAGCGGTGGTGATCTGCTCGGATAGGTGGAGGAGTAGTGGCGTTGAATACGCATGTGTTTTCCGAAAACGACGTTCGGGCCATCTTCATGCATTCCGAAGGCGTGGCCGTGTCGGACGGTCGCCGAATTGGGCATACCGGCGAGCGGCACGTGAACGCTTCGAACCAGTTTCTGAATCAGAGGATGCAGAACGCCAGGAGCAGCCCCCACACCAACGGACGAATTGTCGCGATCACATCCTTCATCACGTTCGCCGACGCGGTGACAGCCGGCGCGATGGTGCTCAATTCGCCGGAAGCCGAGCCCATCCTGGTCGACTTTTACACGGCCCGCCCTCGTTTCGAGCCCTGGACCCTGAAGCATGTCGAGCTTCCGCGCCCGCTGATCGTGCGCTACGCCCAGGGGGACGGGGCGAGGACCTTTCCCTGCCGGTACGCGACGATGGTCATCGACAAGAAGCCCGGACGACCGTCGCAGATGCATATCCGGACCTTCTTTCCCACCTTGGGGATGGACTAGGACCGATCGACATCTCAAGGCTGTGCGTGGTCCTTGTCCTTCGACACGCTCAGGATGAGGACCCATTTGCAGACCGAGCCGTGGAAAACCTCATCCTGAGCTTGTCGAAGTACGAGGTTTTCGGCCCTGGGTGCTGAATGTCGATCCGCCTTAGGTCTCGAAAGACTCCCGCCGTCCGGATCAATCCCCGTCCATCTTCAGCGCCGCGATGAACGCTTCCTGCGGGATCTCGACCTTGCCGAATTGGCGCATGCGCTTCTTGCCGGCCTTCTGCTTGTCCAGCAGCTTGCGCTTGCGGCTGGCGTCGCCGCCGTAGCACTTCGCCGTCACGTCCTTGCGCAAGGCGCGGACGGTTTCGCGGGCGATGATCCGGCCGCCGATCGCCGCCTGGATGGGGATGACGAACATGTGCTGAGGGATCAGTTCCTTCATCTTCTCGCACATGCCCCGGCCGCGGCTCTCGGCGCGGTCGCGGTGGACCAGCATCGACAGGGCGTCGACGGGCTCGGCGTTGACGAGGATCGACATCTTCACCAGGTCACCGGGCCGGTAGTCCTCGACCTGGTAGTCGAACGACGCATAGCCCTTGGAGATCGACTTCAGGCGGTCGTAGAAGTCGAACACCACCTCGTTCAGCGGCAGGTCGTAGACCACCATGGCCCGGCTGCCGACGTAGGAGAGCTCGCGCTGCATGCCGCGGCGGTCCTGGCACAGCTTGATCACGCCGCCCAGATACTCGTCGGGCGTGAAGATGGTGGCCTTGATCCACGGCTCGCTGATGCTCTCGATCTGCATCACGTCGGGCAGGTCGGCGGGGTTGTGGAGCTCCATCTCCGTGCCGTCGCGCATGTGGATCTTGTAGACCACCGAGGGGGCGGTCGCGATCAGGTCGAGGTCGAACTCGCGGCTGAGGCGCTCCTGGATGATTTCCAGGTGCAGCAGGCCGAGGAACCCGCAGCGGAAGCCGAAGCCCAGGGCGGCGCTGCTTTCCATCTCGTAGGTGAAGCTGCCGTCGTTCAGGCGCAGCTTGCCGACGGCGGCGCGCAGGTCCTCGAAGTCGGCGGCGTCGACCGGGAACAGGCCGCAGAACACGACCGGCTGGACTTCCTTGAAGCCCGGCAGGGCCTGGGCGGTCTGCTTCTTCTCGTCGGTGATGGTGTCGCCGACGGCCGCGTCGGCCACCTCCTTGATCGAGGCGGTGAAGAAGCCGACCTCGCCCGGGCCCAGTTGGTCGACGTCGGTGGCCTTGGGGGTGAACACCCCGACCTTGTCGATGCGGTGGGTGGCGCCGGTCTGCATCATCCGCACCTGCTGGCCGGCCTTGAGCGTGCCGTCGAAGATGCGGACCAGCACCACGACGCCCAGATAGGCGTCGTACCAGGCGTCGACCAGCAGGGCCTTGAGCGGGGCGTTAAGGTCGCCCTTGGGGGCGGGCAGGCGGGTGACGATGGCCTCCAGCACCTCGTGGATGCCCAGGCCGGACTTGGCGCTGGCGAGGACGGCGTCGCTGGCGTCCAGGCCGATCAGGTCCTCGATCTGGGCGCGCACGCGCTCGGGCTCGGCGGCCGGCAGGTCGATCTTGTTGAGGACCGGAACGATCTCGTGGTTGTTGTCGATGGCCGAATAGACGTTGGCCAGGGTCTGGGCCTCGACGCCCTGACTGGCGTCAACCACCAGGATGGAGCCCTCGCAGGCGGCCAGGCTGCGGCTGACCTCGTAGGCGAAGTCGACGTGGCCGGGGGTGTCCATCAGGTTCAGGACGTAGTCCTGGCCGTCGTCGGCCTTGTACTTCAGGCGCACGGTCTGCGCCTTGATGGTGATCCCGCGCTCCTTCTCGATGTCCATGTTGTCCAGCACCTGGGCGCTCATTTCGCGCGCGGTCAGGCCGCCGGTCTCCTGGATCAGGCGGTCGGAGAGGGTGGATTTGCCGTGGTCGATGTGGGCCACGATCGAGAAATTGCGGATGCGGTCGAGAGGCGTCGAAGTCATGGCCGTGCGTCTAGCATATTTGCGGGCGTTCGCGAGCGTCGTTCCTCCCCCGCACGCCCGAGGAACGGTCATGGTTAACCCGCCGTTAAGCTTCCAGCCGCAAACCCGACTCAAAGGGTTGAGACAGTTCAGGCTGTCGGAATCGCGAGAGAACACATGGACCGCCGCAAGCTGATCCTTTCGGGCATGGCCACCGCCGGGCTGAGCGCCTGCGCCAGCACGGCGCAGGAACGTCCGGGCGACCCGCCGCCGCGGTCGCAGTACGACACCGGACGGGCCCAGACCTATTCGGCCGACGAGATGATCCGCAGCGGCTCGGACTTCCTGGGCGTGACCGCCGAGAGCATCGGCGCGGTGATCGAGCGCGCCTTCCGCGACAACGGCCAGCCCACCGGCTACATCGCCGGCGAAGAGGGCTCGGGCGCCATCGCCGTGGGCCTGCGCTACGGCCGGGGCCTGCTGTACATGAAGGGCAAGGACACCCAGGAGGTGTTCTGGCAGGGCCCGTCGGTGGGCTGGGACTGGGGCGGCAACGCCAGCCGGGTCTTCACCCTGTGCTATAACCTGCAGTATCCGGACGCCATCTTCCGCCGCTTCCCCGGCGTGGAGGGCACGGCCTATCTGGTCGGCGGCCTGGGCGTGAACTACCAGCGCGCGGACACCATCACCCTGGCCCCGATCCGCGCCGGCGTCGGCCTGCGCCTGGGCGCTAATGTCGGCTACCTGGCCTACAGCCGCCAACGCAACATCCTGCCGTTCTGACCGCGACCCTCTCGCTGTGCGGCACCGCCGCAAGCGCTGCGTCACGCCCTGGTCCCGGATTTTCGCGTTGAGCGCTGGTCCGGGATGACAATCGTTTTTGATCCATAGGCGTTGGCCCTGCCCCGAGGGGAAGGACCTGGCGCTTGGATTCGCGCGAGTTCCTCGGCATTATCAATCTTCACGGGAAGATCCGGCCGCGCCGAGACGTCGGTCGCGGCGGCCGGCGCGCGCCGAAGCGCGCCTGACGCGAGGAAGCGCCATGCTGGAGCGGCTCAAGCGTACCTGGTTCGTCTGGCTGGCGCTGGCGGTCGCCTGCGCCCTGGTCGCGCCTCGACTGATCGACGCCGGCGCGGCCCGAGGCCAGTCTCCGGCGACGCCCGCCCAGGCCGTCGCGCCGCGCTTCGTTGTCCGCGACCCCAGCGGAACGGCCATCGGCTGGCTGAACATCAAGTACCCCCGCACGATCCGCGAGAACGAGGAGGGGGTGCTGGAGGCCGAATACACCACGGGCGAGGCCCGCTGGGCGACCGGTTCGACCAGCGTCGCGGTCCCAGATCCCTACGGTTATGGTTCGGTGGGGCCGCCGGCCGGCATGAAGGTCGAGCTCAGCGGCGCGGACCTGGCCCTGATCCCGGCGCCCAGCCACGAGTTCGACGTCCAGCGCATCGCCGCCACCGGCGTCGAGCGGGTCAAGTGGATCGTCTCGCCCAAGACCGAGGGCGACCACGTGCTGCTGGTGCGGTTCAACGTCCGTCCGGCCACGTTCAAGGCCGTGCCGATCTCGGCCAATGGCCAGGCGCTGGGCGGCGATCCGCAGATCCTGTTGCCGGTGAAGGTGTTCACGATCTACGGCGTGCCCAAGGCCACGGTGCTGATCGCCAAGGGCGCGGCGGGGCTGGCGTCGTTCCTGCTGACCCTTCCGGCGGCCTTCATGCTGTTCGAGCGGGTGTTTCGGAAGACGCCGAAGGCGCGGCGGAAGAAGGCGGCCTGAACCTCTCCGGTCACGGGGGAGGTCAGATCGCCGTCACCATCACGCTCTGCGCCATCATCGTCGCCTTGCCGAAGATGGTCAGGAAGGCCACGTCGGCGGCGTCGCGGCCGTAGGCGATGCGGACCAGACCGTCGACGGGCGCCCGGCCCGTGGGGTCCAGCAGGCGCCAGCGGCCGCCGACGAAGACCTCGGCCACGGCGTGGAAGTCCGGCGGCTGCAGGGCCGGGGCGTAGACGCTGGCCACCCGGGCCGGGATGTCGCTGGCCCGGCACAGGGTGACGGCCAGGTGGGCGAAGTCGCGGCAGACGCCGGCCCGTTCGACATAGGTCTCCAGGGCGGTGGTCCGCGCGTCGCTGCACGGGCGGTATTCCAGGTGTCCGATGATCCAGTCGACGATCGCCGCCACCCGAGCGCCGCCGCGCAGGCCGCCGAACTTCTGGTCGGCGATGGTTTCGAAGGTGTCGGACGGGCAGTACCGGCTGCCGCGCAGATAGGGCAGGGTATCGATCGGCAGGTCGGCGATGGCGTGCTGGGCGGCGTCAGCCAGGGCCATGTCGCGCGCGGCGATCTCGACCACGGCGTCATAGGCGATGGCCAATCGTCCCTGGCAGGTGAAGACCACGCGCCGCTCGCCGGTGGCCGGGTCGTCGCGGCGGGTGACCGCCACGGGCGGGTCGAACGTCAGCCGCTCGTCGAGCACCGCCTGGTCGTCGGCGACCGCCGCCTCGATCTGCAGCAGGGATTCCACCCGTTCGGGGAAATCGTAGTCCAGCCGCGCCTTCACATGCACGCGCATGGCCAGCCCCTCCGATAAGCCCAGACAACGGCTCGCGGGGCGCGAGGTTCAGCGGCGATCCAGCGCCTGGCGACTAGTCGTCATACTCCACCACCAAGCGCAAGGTCTTGCGACCATTGGCGGGCAGGGCCACGCGCCAGGCCGCGGCGCCGTCGCGGATGTCGTGGGCCGTGGGCTCGGCGACAATCTTGAAGCCTTGTCGATTGGTGGCCATTCGCACCTCGGCGACGATGGCGACCGTCTTGGCGTTGGCGAGGTCGACCTCATAGACGCGGCGCGTGCGGTCCTGGCGGCGATCCTGCTCGGCGACCAGGCGCGGGCGGGCCCGCACGTCCATGGCCTCGCCGATCATCAGATCGAAGGGCTGGCCGACGGGCACGTCGCGCAGGGCCTGCTCGCCGGCGAAGGCGGGGCGTCCGTCGGCCGTCTCGAACACCGCCAAGGCGCCGGACGGCAGGGGCTTGCCCAGACCGTCGGCCGGCCTGTTGTCCAGCCGCAGCACGACCGTGGCGGCCGGCGTCTCGTCGGGATCGTCGTAGTCGCTCCAAGTGTCGAGCTGGACCACATAGAGCCGCTGGAAGGCGACGTCCTTCTGGTCGAGAAAGGCCACCTGCTTGGTCTGGCGCGCGGCGACCGTCACGGGTTCGGGCAGGGTGTAGAGCTTGTAGTCGCCCAACTCGGATTGTTCGGCGAGTTTGGCGCGATTGCCGGTGACCACGACCTCCTCGAGCCCTCTGTCCAGCATGTCCACGGCCCCCGCCATCGCCATCGGCGGCGCGGGCGGCGGCGGCGGCGGAACGGGACGCGGACCGTGATGGGTGGTGTCCATCGGCCAGCACTTGCGCGCGACCGGCTTGGCCTCACCCCGCTTCACGTCCACCTCCACGCGCGCCAGCCGGCCGGCGACGGCCTGGGTGGGCGCGTCGGCGAAGCTGGTGCCGCTGGCGTTGACCAGGGTCAGCCAGCCGGTCAGGTCCAGGGTCCTGCCGCTTGGGTGGATGCGGGCGACATAGTCGGCCTGCCAGTTCACGCCGATCGCCAGGTAGGACAGGGTCAGGGTCGCCTGGATCGGCGCGGCGACGTCGACCACGGTCGACAGGGCCGGCTTGTCCGACAGCCCGGCCGGGACCTTGTCGAACACCAGGGCCTCGGCGCCGCCGGAACAGCCCAGGGCCTCGACCCCGCCGGCGGTCTGCAGCACCACCCCCGCGGGCCCCTGGCGCAGGGTGGCCGTCTCCTCGGTCCGCCGGCCGGTCCTGCGGTTGGTGCGGACGATCTTCACCGCCTGCCCCAGCGAGCGCTCGACCAGGGTTCCGGGGCTGAGCAGGGCGTAGTCGTAGTTGCGCTCGATGGCCGGGCCGGGCAGCCCTTCCACCGTGGCGCTCTGGGGGATCAGGGCGTCGGCGACGCCGTCGAAGCGCAGGGTGTGGCGACCGGCGGGCAGGAACACCGTCCGTGTCTCGGTGACCTGGATCAGGCCCTTGGCCATGGCCTCCTCGCGCTGCCAATCCTCCAGCGCCTGGAAAGGCCCGTCGCCGCCGCGATAGAGGGTGACGGCGACCTTGTCCGGGCCTGGCGAGGCGACGGTGTCGGCGAGGGCGGGCGAGCACAACAGCAGCGTCGCGATCAGGGCCGGTCCAATGGCCTGACTTCCTGCTCCGATGAAAGTCCTGCCGCTCACCAGCCCGTCTCGACCGTGAAGGTCAGGGTGGTCTCGCCGTTGGCGGGGATGGGCACGCTCCAGCCCAGGGTGCGGGCGTCGATGCGGCGGCTCTTGAGGCTCTCGGCCTTGACCTCGCCGTCGCGCCACAGGCCGCCCTGGCGCAGCTCGACCGTCACCGGCTCGGGCCGAGCGTTGCGGATCAGGTACTTCATCGTGTAGCGCGAGCGGGTCTTGGAGACCTTTTCGTCGCTGACCAGCGTGCCCTGGCTGGTGACGTCGAAGGCGTCGCCGGTCTTGATCGACAGTTCCGAGCCAGCCGGCGTGTGGTCGATGGCGTTCTCGCCGATGAATTTCGGGTCGCCGGCCTTGTCGCGCACATAGACCCGCATCACCCCCGCCGGCAGCTGGTTTCCCAGGCCCGCCAGCTTGGCGTTGCTGAACTGGATGGCGACGGTGGCGGACTCCGGCTGGGCCTGGCTGGAGAACCAGTCCTGGCGGATTTCGTAGACCTTCTTGGCGGCCACTCCCTGGGCGCTGAGGAAGCCGACCTGCTTGTTCTGGTTGGCGGCGATCGTCGTGCGGTGGGGCAGGGGATAGAGGTAATAGTCGGCGACCCGCTCGCCGGTCCCGCTTTCGGTCCCGGCCGCCTGGAGCGCCGGCCGGGGCGGGCGGTATTCGCTGTTGCTGGCCAGGGTGTTGACCGACCCGGCCACCAGCTGGGTCTCGGCGTCGACGAAGGCCGTGCCCGACTGGTTGCCCAGGGTGATCCAGCCCTGCAGGTCCAGCGCACCCCTGGTCTCGTCGAACATCGCCACATAGTCGGCCTTCCAAGACAGGCCGGTGGTCAGGTAGCTGAGCGTGGTCGGGCGAGAACCGGCCTTGTCGGCCTCGACGGTCACCGACAGGGTCGGGCGGGCGCGCAGGGTCTCGGGCACCTTGTCGAAGATCACCCGGGTGGGCACGCCGTCGTCGCGCAGCACCTCGATGCGGTCGCCGATCTTCAGCACCACGCCCTCGTTGGCGGCCAGGACGGTGGCGGTTTCGGTGGTCTCCTTGCCGTCGCCGGGATTGGTGCGGACGATCTTCACCTGCTGGCCGACCGCCTTCTCCATCAGCTTGTCGGGGGTCAGCAGGTCGTAGTCGAAGTTCTGCTCCACGACCGACAGGCCGGTGGCCGACAGGCTGACGGTCTCGGGACGGATGGCGGCCGAGACATCCTTGAACTCCAGCTTCTGGCGGCCGGCGGCGACGGGGATCTCGCGCACGTCCTGCACCAGGGCCAGGTCGTTGTTGTAGATCGTCACCGAAAGCCTGGGGGCGGTCTGGGCGTGCGCCGCGCTTGCGAGGGTGAGGGCGGCCGTGGCCAGCAAAGCGTGACGGTACATGAAAGAGCGCCTCCCGATTTTGACGCTCAAGGTTTCATGCGGTCAGCCGGAAGTCGAGTGGGGAATTACAGGCATAATTTTCACCCCTTTCCCGGCGTGTTGGCGGCGCCGCCTTAGCCTCGGCGGGCGCGCAGCAGCGTCAGGTTCTTTTGAATATGCCGCACGCCGCGCATGCCGATTCCGAGAGCCAGAAGGATCATCGCCCCGCCGGCCAGACCGTCCCTGATCAAGGCGTCATGGTCGCGGGTCGCGATCGCCCTGAAATCCTCTCCTGGCAGACTCACGGACATGGCTTGCAGGTCGGGAAGCCAGCCGGTCAGCTGCGCGACGATTTGCCAGGCGACGACCGCCGCGAAACCGCAGGCGAGCAGCGTCACCATCGCGCCGCTGAGAAGGCCGGCGCTGATGTCTTCGAGACGGGTTGGCTGTGGTTTGTCATCGATCATGAGACCGATCTTATCAGTCCTGCGGCCTAGCGCCACCTTGGGTGGCGGTCTGCGCTATCCGCCCCACACCTGCTTGAGCTTCAGGTCGCGGCCGCAGCCCAGGCGGTAGGCGTGGTACTCGACCGCGTGGTTCTTGGCGTAGTCGCGGTGATAGGCCTCGGCCGGCCAGAAGGTCTGCAGGGGCAGGATCTGGGCCTTCATCACGCCGGTTTTCAGGCGCTTGGCGGCCTCGGCGCGGGACTTTTCGGCGACGGGACGCTGGGCCGGCGTGACGAACACCGCCGGACGGTAGGACGGGCCGCGATCGCAGAACTGGCCGCCGTCGTCGGTAGGGTCGACCAGCTTCCAGTACTTGTAGAGCAGGAAGCCGTAGTCGAGCTTGGCCGGATCATAGGTGACCCGCACCGACTCGTAGTGGCCCGAGGTCTCGCTGGTCACGTCGCGATAGGTCGGCCGGTCGACATGGCCGCCGGTATAGCCGCTCTCGACCTTCAGCACGCCGGGGATGCCGCGCATGTCGTTTTCCATGCACCAGAAGCAGCCGCCGGCGAACACGGCGGTCGCGGGCGGCGCGGGCTTGCCGGCCGCGAGCACGTCGGCGGGCAGCAGGATGGCGGCGAAACTGGCGACCAGGACGAGCAGGCGGCGGATCATCGGGAAACTCCGGGGTGACATATCCCTAGATACGGACGACGTGCGCCGAAGGTTACAGCCTATCGCCAGCCGAATCCGACCCCGCGCACCGCGGGGCAGGCCGACAGGCGGGCGGCCAGGGTCTGGGCCCGCTCGTCGCCCTGGTCGTCCAGCTCCAGCCGGATGCTGAGGCCGGCCCCGTCCGGCTGGGCGCTCAAGGCGCGCAGGCGGGTCTGCTGGACGCTGGCCACGCCCAGCACCCGCATCAGGGCGTCGGGCGTGTCGTCGGCGATCACCAGGAACAGCCGGCGTTTGTCGCCTTCTTCGTGTTGGGCCGGTTCGAGCGCGCTCACATTCTCGCTCATGGGCGCACCCACTGATGCTCGACGCTGGCCGAGGTGACGCCCGGCCAGGCGGCCAGGTCGCGGGCCAGCAGGCGGGCGGCCTGGTCGCTGAGGTGGCGGACCCGCAGCGAGCCCTCGACGATCTGGCCGACCGGCTTCATCGACAGGGCGCACAGCTCGGCGCCGCTGTCGGCCAGACCCTGGCGGACGGCTTCCAGCGCCGAGGGCGCGTCATGGGCGGCCAGCAGCAGCTGGTGAACGGTGACGCCTTCGTGGTCGGAATTGAAGGCGGGTGGGGAAGGCAGGTAGCTCATGGGTTCAAGGTCCTTTGGATTTGAGGGAGGACCGATGACCGCACAGCAAAAACCCCGCTCCTGGTGGGAAGCGGGGCTTTGCGGATCTTGCGATCTTTCGGCTTGGTGGTCGTCTAGTCGACCGCGCGCCTGTGCTGCCCCGTTCGCACACGAACGGTTTTAATCTTGGCCTGCATCATAATGGCGCGCGCGCACGCGATCGCGGCGCCGGCGGTGAGGCCGGTGGCGATCAGAACGTTCAGGGCCAGCTGCGAGAGCATGATGGCGTGGAAACTCCGTGTGCAATTACACAGGTAGCGTGGGCGTGGTCCCAGCGCAAGGCTTTGCCGCCCCGGTGCGGCGAATGGCGCTGGATGGGCAAGAATTGGGCGGTCGCGCTCAGGGGGCTAGCACTTGCCCCCTACTGGCCTTCGGCCGTCTTTCCCCAGAGGGGGAAGAGCCTAGGCGCCAAGGCTCCGCCCCCCTCGTCGCGACAGGCCGCGAAGCGGCCAGGTGGGGGCAGGTGCGCGGGTCGCTAGCTCCTCAGCTTCCCGCCCGCCTTCTCGACCGCCGCCACCATCCTGGCCGACAGGGCCTCGATCTCGGCTTCGGCCAGGGTCTTCTCCCGCGGCTGGACGACCACCTCGAGGGCGACCGACTTGGAGCCCTCCGGCACGCCAGGGCCGTCATAGACGTCGAACACCCGCACCGCGGCGATCAGCGCCTTGTCGGCGCTGGCCGCGGCCTTGACCAGGTCACCCGCCGCCTTGGCCTTGTCGGCCACGAAGGCGAAGTCGCGGGTCAGGGGCATCAGCGGCGAGGGCGTGAAGGCCGGCTTGGTCTTGACCGCCTTCTTCTTCGGTTCGGGCACGGCCTCCAGGGTGATCTCGAAGCCATAGACCGGCCCGGCCACGTCCAGCGCCTTGAGCACGGCCGGGTGCAACTCCCCGAACTCGGCCAGCACCGCCTTGGGGCCCAGTTGCAGCCGCGCCGAGCGGCCGGGATGCCACCAGGGCGAGGCCGAGCCCTGGGCGGTCTGCAGGGAGGCGACCGGCGCGCCGATCTCTTCCAGCAGGGCCATCAGGTCAGCCTTCACCGTGAACACATCCTCGGCTTTGGCCTTGTCCCAGCCGCGCGGGGCGCGGGGGGCGAGGATCGCCGCGATCGTCGTCTTCTGGTCCTGCGGCCGGTCACCGAAGAACACCGGGCCGACCTCGAACAGGGCGACGTCCGGGAAGCCTTGGCGGGCGTTGCGGCCGGCCGCCTCGATCAGATTGGGCAGCAGCGAGGGACGCATGCAGTCCAGGTCCGAGGCGATCGGATTGGCCAGCATCAGGTCAGCCGCGCCGCCGCCGAACAGCTCGGCGGTAGCCTTGCTGGTGAAGCTGAAGGTCAGGGCCTCGTTGTAGCCGGCCGCCGCCAGGGCGCGGCGGGCCGTGCGGGCGCGGGCCTGCTTGACGGTCAGCACGCCGCCGACGGCGCGCGGAACCTCGGGCAGGGGCGTGGAGGGCAGTTCGCCATAGCCGGCGATGCGGGCCACTTCCTCGACCAGGTCGGCCTTGCCCTGAACGTCGCGCCGGAACGTCGGCGGGGTCACGCAGACCAGGCTCTCGACGTGGGTGGCGAACTCGGTGGTCGGCACGTCGGTTGGCGGCGACAGGGTGAAGCCCAGGTCCGTCAGGATCTTCAGCGTGCGTTCCGGCGCGATGGCCAGGCCCGACAGGGCCTCGACATAGGCCGGGTCGAACAGGATCGGGCCAGGCGCGGCCGAGGCCTCGCCGGCCACGACGACTTCCGAGGCCTCGCCGCCGCACAGGTCCAGGATCAGCCGGGTGGCCAGTTCCAGGCCGGGCACGAGTGAGCCGGTGTCGACCGTGCGGGCGAACCGGTACTGGGCGTCGCTGGCGATGCCGGTCACGCGGCCGGTCTGGGCCGTGCGGATCGGCTCGAACCAGGCGCTTTCCAGGAACACGTCAACGGTGTCGTCCGAACAGCCGGTGCTCTCGCCGCCCATCACGCCGCCCAGGCCGATCGGGCGGTTGCCATCGGCGTCGGCGATCACGCTCATCTCGGGCGTGATGTCGTAGGTCTTGCCGTCCAGGGCGATCAACTGCTCGTCATGGTGCTCGGCCGGCGAGGGCTGGTCGCCAGGAGTGACCTCGGCCCTGCCGCGACCCAGGCGCGCCTCGATCACGGTCCCGACCAGCTTGGCCGCGTCATAGGCGTGCAGCGGTCGGGCGCGGTCGTAGGAGATCAGGTTGGTGATGTCGACCAGGGTGTTGATCGGGCGCAGGCCGATGGCCTTGAGGCGATCTTGCAGCCACTTGGGCGAAGGGCCGTTCCTGACGCCGCGGATCAGCCGCCCGCTGAACACCGGGCAGGCGTCGCCGTCGACCTTGACTGTGATCGGGCAAGGGAAGGTCCCCGGCACGGGGGCGATCGACAGGTCCTTCAGCGTCCCGACGCCGGCCGCGGCCAGGTCGCGGGCGATGCCGGCGACGCCCAGCCAGTCGGGGCGGTTGGGGGTGACCTCGAAGTCGATCACGGCTTCCAGGCCCAGAGCCTGGGCGGCCGGGGTCCCGACGGCCAAGTCGTTCGGCAGCTCCAGGATGCCCTCGGAGCCGTCGTCGGCCTCCAGCTCGGAGCCCGAGCACAGCATGCCGTTGGAGACGACGCCTCGCACGGGCTTCTCGACCAGGGTGACGCCGAGGCCTGGCACATAGGCGCCGATCGGGGCGTAGACGGTGGTCAGGCCTGGACGGGCGTTGGGCGCGCCGCAGACGATCTCCTTGCGGCCGTCGACAGTGTCGACCTGACAGACGCGCAGACGGTCGGCGTTGGGATGCTGCACGGCCTCGACGATCTTGGCGACCGTGAAGGCGGCCAGCTTGGAAGCGGGATCGGTGACGTGCTCGACCTCGAGGCCGGCCATGGTCATGGCGGCGACGATTTCGGTGGCGGAGGCGGTGGTCTCAAGGTGGTCCTTGAGCCAGGAGAGGGTGAACTTCATCTACTTGGTTTCCAGAGCCAGCAACTGATCGAGGAATTGGTCGGGGCCGGTGAAGCCCAGGCCGAAGAACTCGCAGTTGATGAATTGGCAGTCCTCGACGGGGATCGTGCCGATGACCGAGGTCGGGCTGGCGGGGCGCAGCACCAGGTTGCGGACGTCGCCGCCGTTGGGGCCGAAGTTGGTGGCGTCGAAATTGACTTTGTCGAGCACCAGCATCACCGCCGGCCCCTCGATCCGGCAGTTGCGGAACGTGCGGCCCGAGATGATCCGATGGCCGGCCTGGAAATTGGCGCGGAACAGGTCGTAGAGCGACAGGTCCACGCTCTCGAACACCTTGGCGAAGGCGTCGGTGGGAACGCGGCCGGGACGGCCGCCGGATTGGAAGCTCTGGGTCATCGGGTCAGTCCACAATGAACAGCTTGGCGCCGACCGAGGTCGACGAGCGGTGGGCGGGGTCGCCGAAGTCGGAGACGTGATAGCTCATGCCGGCCGTCAATGTGGTGGTGCGGCCGTCCTTCAGTTCGCTGATCAGCTCGCCTTCCAGCACGAAGATCACATGGCCGCGGTCGCACCAGTGATCGACCAGGTAGCCGGGCGAATAGTCGACGCGGCGCAGGCGCATGTCGCCGACCTTGAGCGTGCGCCAGGTGGCGTCACCCCGCTCGCCTGGATGGACGGTGGGCTCGACCTGCGACCAGTCGATGGCCGTGAACGGGCTGACGGGCAGTTGCATCAACTGAGACCGCTGGCGGCGTTCGGCGCGGCGAAGGCGCTGAAGCCGTAGTGGTCCAGCCAGCGGACGTCGGACGCCCACATGTCGCGCAGGTCGGGCATGCCGTATTTCAGCATGCCCAGCCGGTCGACGCCCATGCCGAAGGCGAAGCCCTGGTACTCGTCCGGATCAATGCCGCAGGCGCGCAGGACGTTGGGGTGAACCATGCCGCAGCCCAGGATCTCGAGCCACGACGTGCCCTGGCCGATCTTGATCTCGCCGCCGGTGCGGTCGCACTGCACGTCCATTTCCGCCGAGGGTTCGGTGAACGGGAAGTGGTGCGGCCGGAACTGGGTGGTCACCGCGTCGGTCTCGAAGAACCGCGCCAGGAAGGTCTCCAGGGTCCACTTCAGGTGGCCCATGTGGATCCCCTTGTCGATCACCAGGCCCTCGACCTGGTGGAACACCGGGGTGTGGGTGGCGTCGTTGTCGACGCGATAGGTGCGGCCGGGCGCGATGATCCGGATCGGCGGCTTCTGCGACACCATGGTCCGCACCTGCACGGGGCTGGTGTGGGTGCGCAGCAGCATCCGCTCGCCGTCTTCCTTCGTTTTGAAGAAGAAGGTGTCGTGCATCTCGCGGGCCGGGTGCTTCTCGGGGAAGTTCAGGGCCGTGAAGTTGTGGAAGTCGTCCTCGATGTCGGGACCTTCCGCCACCGCGAAGCCCATCTCGGCGAAGATGGCGACCATCTCGTCCATGGTCTGCATGGTGGGATGGACGCCGCCGCGGCGGCGGCGCGGGGCGGGCAGGGTCAGGTCCAGGGTCTCGCTGGCCAGGCGCGCGTCGAGGGCGGCGGTTTCCAGCGCGGCCTTCCTGTCGTTCAGCGCCGCCTGCACGCGGTCCCGCAGGATGTTGATCGCCGCGCCACGTTCCTTGCGCTCGTCGGGGCTCATGGCGCCCAGGGTCTTGAGCAGGCCCGAGATCGAGCCGGTCTTGCCCAAGGCGGCGACGCGCACGGCGTCGAGGGCGGCGAGATCGCCGGCGGCGGAGACTTGCGCCAGCACGTCGGCTTCGAGGGAGGTGAGATCGGTCATGACGGGGTGGGTCTAGCGATACGAAGTGAGTTCGTCACTCAGGTTGATGAGGATCGGCGTCAAAGCCGCTCGAGTTCGACGGTCATGGGGACGTTCCAGCCGCCGATATTGTCGTGCAGGACGATCACGGCCTTGTAGACGCCCTTGGGGTCCTTGGTCTCGAAGCTCATCTTCGGCACGGCCCGGATGTTGTCGAAGATGGCGTCCGGCAGGGTCACAGGGCCTTGATAGGCCGGCAGGTCCTTCAACGATCCGCCTTCGAGAGTCTTGCCGTCGGGACCGATGAAGTCGACGTCGAAGGTAACGTCGATGCGTCCTTGGGAGTCGCGTTGCGGGCCCTTGAACATCAACTTCAACGCCGCGATCTCACCGACCTTCAGGGCGTCGATCTTGGTCACTCGCGGCGTCTCGCTGGGCGGCTTCTCGAACTCGGAGGCTTGGCTGTCGGGGATCAAGATCGCCACGGCGGACACCGGGCCGTTCTTGTAGGGCAGAGCCTCGGCCTGTCGCGGCGTCGGCGGTGCACGGAGCGCGGGCGGTGCGACGTCGGCCTGGGCCGCCGGAACGACCGTCGCGGCTAGCGCCAGCGCCGCGAGCGCGCCGATTGTCTTGCGCATGCTCATCACGTCCTCCATCGCCCGCTTCCGGGCGGAATTCGATCGACGACCTGTCTAGGGCGTCTTGAAGCGTTTCAAAACCCCGCCGCGAACCGTAGGGCGGCCACACGACGCGCAGCAAAAAACCCTCCGGTTCGCACCGGAGGGCTCTTCAGATCGCAATCGGGACGAACCCGAAAAAGACCTTAAGCGGCCAGGGCGGCGCGGACCTTGTCAGCGATGGCCTTGAACGCGACCGGGTCGTTGCCCGCGATGTCCGAGAGGACCTTGCGGTCGATCACGATACCCGCCACGTCCAGGCCGTGGATAAACTGCGAGTAGGTGAAACCCTCGACGCGAGCGCCGGCGTTAATGCGTTGGATCCACAGCGAACGGAAGGCGCGCTTGCGCACCTTGCGGTCGCGATACGCGTATTGGCCGGCCTTGTCGACGGCGGCCTTGGCGGTGCGGATGGTGTTCTTGCGGCGGCCGTAGAAGCCTTTCGCCTGTTCAAGAACCTTCTTGTGCTTGGCGTGGGCGGTGACGCCACGTTTAACGCGAGCCATGTGTCAGCGCTCCTCTTAAAGGCCGTAGGGCAGGTACGAACGGATGGTCTTGGCGTCAGCCTCGCTCATCACCTTCGTTCCGCGGTTTTGGCGGATGTACTTGCCGTTGTGGCCGATCAGACGGTGGCGCTTGCCGGCGACGCCGGCCTTCAGCTTGCCCGTGGCGGTGATCTTGAAGCGCTTCTTCGCGCCCGACTTGGTCTTCAACTTAGGCATTTCGCGTCGGAGCGTTTAACGGCCCCGTCCTCTAGAGAAGCATGACGAACCGCCATGGCATGCCAAACTGGCCAGGCGGTTCCGGAAAGGCGGGGTTAGTACGGGAAAGGGCCGGAGAAGGCAAGCGCCGTCTCCGTCCCTTCGCCGGCGCCCGCTGAGCCTAGTTCGGCGGGTTGTTCTTCTCGAGGAAGGTGACGGTGGCCGACAGCATCTGCTGGCGGGTGGCCTCGCGAGAAAGCCAGTGGTCCTCTTCGCGGAGATCCACGAACTCGACGGGCTTGCCGGCCTTCTCCAGGGCGCGGCGCATGCCCGTGCTCTGCTCGTAGCGCACGACGGTGTCTTCCTTGCCGTGGATCAGCAACACCGGGCCGTCGGCCTCGGAGGCGTGGCGCTCGGGCGAGCGCTCGTCGAGCTTGGGATCGTTGGCCGAAGTAACCCCGAAATAGCGCTTGTCGTGGCGCACGATCGGACTCTCCTCGCGATAACGCAGAATTTCGAAATTGATCATCTGTCGCACGTCGCCGATGCCCGCCACCGACACGGCGCAGCGATAGACGCCCTTATCCATCGTGATGCCGGCCAAGGCGGCGTAGCCGCCGTAACTGGCGCCCGTGATGCACACGCGCTTGGGATCGATGATCCCCTGCTTGGCCAGGAAACGCACGCCATCCGACAGGTCGGTCTGCATCTTCCCGCCCCACTCGCCGTCGCTGGCGCGGATGAAGCCATGGCCGCGTCCGGTGGAGCCGCGGAAATTGGGTTGCAGCACGGCATAGCCGCGCGAGGCCAGGGCCTGGGCCCACCAGTCGAAGCCTGCCTCGTCGCGGGCCTGCGGTCCGCCGTGGGGCAGGACGATCAGGGGCAAGCCCTTGGCCACCTTGCCCTGAGGCAGGGTGAGATATCCCTCGATCATCAGGCCATCGGCGGCCGCATATTTGATCGCCCGTACTTCGGCGACGTCGCCGCCGGCGAGGCCGGGATAGGCCGAGCCGACCTTGCTGAGCTTCTTGGCGGTGAGATCCAGCAGATAGTAACCGCCGGGCTCGCCTGTGCCTTCGACATAGGCCACGATTTTTGTGTAGTCGGGCGTATGCGACTGCAAAGTCATCTGGCGGCCAGGGAACACGCTAGTGATCATCGACCAGGCGGCGGCGAGGCGGGGCTCGTCGAAGTGATATTGTCTGTAACCGGCGTCGGTGACCGTGCCGATCACGTGATTGGAATTGTCCGAGACGATGCGGAACGGCTGGTCGGGGCCGTAGAGTTCGCCCAGCTTGCCGTCGGCGATTGAGACATTGGCCAATCGATATTCGCCAGTCTTCTCATCTTGGATCGTCATCACCACGGACTTCTCGTCCAGGGACAAACCCCGCATTGCGGGGCCGTCGAGCGGCGCGGTCGTAACATAGCCGTCGACCCACTTACCGTTCTTGCGCAGCTCCATCGCCCATCGCGCATTCTCGCGATGATAGGTCGTGCGAGCGATCACCGTGCCGTCGGTCTTGAACAGGTAGTCGCCGGTCTCGGTGTCGCCCATCTGCACCATGGCGGCGATGCCGGTGTCGAGATCGACGCGATACAGGTCAAAGCGCCCCGCCTGCCACGACTTGGCTTCCTCGCCGGCATAGAACTGGGTGAACACCGTAGGCTTGCCGTCCACGACGCCGCCGATTGGGTCGGAGCTGAGGACGTTGTTGATCGTCTCGTACGAGCGCTTGGGAATCTGGACCGAGGCTCCGGTCTTGATGTTGATACTCGTCGCCTGGAACTGTTCGCCAACATAGGTGACGTATTCGATAGCCTGGGTGCGCGAGACCTCGGCCACCACGTGGCCGGGATCGGCCCACATGACGCCCCGCATCTTGACCTTGCCGAAGTCGACGGACTGCACTTCGCCGCCGTTCAGCGGCTGGATGATCACCCGGCTGGTCCCGCCGTCATGGGCAATATAGGCCAGATTGGCGCCGTCGCTTGAGATCTCGACGTCCGAGATCGCCGGCAGACGGCCATAGGCTTCGAGCGGCCCGGCCAGGGCGGCGCTCGACGAGACCAGCACCGTCAAGGCGACGCCGGCGAACAACTTCAACATGCAAAACCCCCAACTCAACGTGCAAGGCTTAGCGACGCACGGTGAAGCTGTCGAGGGTCAGGCGGCGGCCTTGACCCGGTTTTCGATGGTCCAGGCGAAGGCCACCGCCGGCAGCATCAGCGCCGCGCCCAGCCAGTAGGGCCCGCCGACCACCAGGCCGAACAGCGGGCCGGCCAGCATCGGTCCGGTCATGCGGGCCAGCGAGCCGGCCGCCATGTTCAGGCCCAGCATGGCGCCCTGCTTGTCGGACGGGGCGGCGCGCGAGATCAGGGCGGCCACGCAGGGGAAGACCAGGGACTGGCCGAACGCCGTGCAGCCCACGACCACCGGCACGAAGGCCGAGGTGGGGACGAACGGCGTCAGGCTCAGGCTCACGGCGATGATCGCCAGCCCCGTGGTCAGCACCTTGGCCTCGCCGAACCGCCGCGCCAGCCGACCGGTGATCAGCCCCTGGCCGACCGAGGCGATGATCCCGATCACCGCGAAGCACAGGCCCACCTGCTTCGGCCCCCAGCCGAACCGCGCCTGGGTCCACAGGCCGAACACCGATTCCATGCCGGCGAAGGCGGCGGTGGAGATCAGGGTGACCAGCAGCACGCGCGACAGCACGGGATGGCCGGCCGCGGCGGCCAGATGGTCGCGCCGACGCTCCACGGGGGCGTCCTTGTGGCTGGGCGCGCGGCTCTCGACCACGAACAGGAAGACCCCCAGGGCGGCGATCGCGGCCAGGACGGCGGCGGTCAGCAGCGGGATCTGGAAGGCCAGGCGGCCGGTGTCGGAATGGCCGAAGGCCTCGGCCAGGCCCGGCAGCAGGCCGCCCAGGGTAGGGCCGACCACGAAGCCCATGCCGAACGCCGCGCCCAGCAGGCCCATGCGGCCGGCGCGCTTTTCGGGCGGGGTGACGTCGGCCATGTAGCCCTGGATTGTCGAGATGTTGCCGCTGCCAAAACCGCTGGCCAGGCGGATGGCGAAAGCCCAGGCGATGTTCGGCGCGAAGGCCAGCGCCAGATAGGACAGGGTGTTGGCCAGGATGGTGACGATCAGCACCGGCCGCCGGCCGATGCGGTCGGACAGGCGTCCCCAGAACGGCTCGGCGATGAACTGCCCCAGCGAATAGGCCGAGAACATCGCCGTCACCTGCCAGGCGCTGGCGTTCAGCGACTTGGCGTAGAAGGGCAGCAGCGGGATGACCAGGCCGAAGCCCACCAGATTGATGAACACCACCAGCAGCAGGACATAGAGCGCGCGAGGACTGGCGTCCGGCGTCTTCGCGGCGGCGGGGGCGGGCGAGGCGGTCGGCGTGTTCATCAGGCGGCGCGGTTTACGCCTCATCGCCCGCCGTGGCGACCGCTATCGGAGATTTCAGATAGCGGTCGTTCAGTCGCGTCGGATGGTCCGTCAGTTCGGCGGGTTGTTCTTCTCCAGGAAGTCGACCACCGAGGTCAACATCTGCAGGCGAGTGGCGCCGCGCGACAGCCAGTGATCCTCCCCGGTCAGAGTGACTAGCTCCACCGGCTTGCCGGCCTTCTTCATGGCGCTGGCCATGATCGTGCTCTGGACATAGGGCACGACCGTATCGTCCTTGCCGTGGATCAGCAGCAGGGGGATCTCGACCTTGTCGGCCATCTTGGCCGGCGAAATCGCGGCCAGGTCGGGGTCCTTGAGGCCGTCGGCCCCCATGAACCGCAGCCAGTAGCGCAAGGTGGAATTGTTGCTGGATTCAAAGCGGCTGTTGCTGTCGACCAGCATCCGCTTCAGGTCGGCGGGGCCGGCGACCGAGGCGGCGCAGCGATAGACGCCGGGGTCCATTGTCGCGCCCGCCAGGGCGGCGTAGCCGCCGTAGCTGGCGCCGACGATACAGACGCGCTTGGGATCGATCGTCCCCTGCTTGGCCAGAATGCGAACACCGTCCGACAGATCGGTCTGCATGGCCTTGCCCCATTGGCCGAAGCCGGCCTGGACGAACTTCCAGCCAAAGCCTTCCGAGCCTCGGAAATTGGGCTGCAGCACCGCATAGCCGCGCGAGGCCAGGGCCTGGCTCCACCAGTCGAAGCCCAGGGTGTCGCGGCCTTCCGGACCGCCGTGCGGCAGCACCACCAGCGGCAGGTTCTTGGCCGCCTTGCCGCGCGGCAAGGTCAGGTAGCCGGTGATCTCCAGGCCGTCGGCGGCCTTGTATTTGATCGGCTTGACCTCCGACACGCCCTCGGGCGTCAGGTCCTTGTAGACTTCGGCCAGGAAGCGGGCGCTCTTGGCGTTGAGGTCAACCAAGGCGTAGGCGGGGCCCATGGTCGGGGAATCGACCTGGACCACCACCTTGCGCCGATCGTCGGACCACGAGACCAGGGAAACTTGATCCCCGGCGAAGGCCTTGACCACGGCGTTCCAACTGGCCTGGGCCTTGGCGTCGAAGAAGGTGTAGTGGCGCTCGTCCCCCACCAGGCTGAAACCGCCCACCAGGCGGGAGCCGTCCGGCGCGTGGATCAGGCTGTCGTAGGTGTCGCTGTCGGGCACGACGGCGTGGCTGCCATCCAGGGCGTATTCGTGCAGCACGGTCTTGTCGGTGTCTTCGCCGTCGTTCATCCAGACCAGCACGGTCTTGCCGTCGCGGCCGATGCCGCTGAGCCCGCGGGAGCCCATCTTGGAGATGGTCTTCTCCGCCGTGATCCAGCCCTTGGCGGTCTTGATCCTGAGGCTCCAGGCGCCCTGCTTCTGGTCGTAGAGCGATTGGGCCAGCGGCTGTCCCTCGGGAGAAACCAGCCAGTCGTCGGTGTCATCGCTCCCGCCGCTGTCCAGCATCCGGGTGACGCCGGTCTTCAGGTTGACCTTGTAGAGCGTGTTCCAGCCGCGATTGTCATTGAAATGAACGCCCTCGACAAAGGCGTAGGGCGCGCCGTCGATAAACCGGACATCCGGCGTCTCCAGGATCACGTTCATCGCGTTTTCCTGGTTGGCCATCAGCGCGGTTTGCTTGTGGGTGATCAGATTGTAGTCGAACCCCATCAGATATTCGCGCTTCGGCCCGGCCAGACCAAACACCTCGGCCGCCATCGAAGTGGTGACGAGCACGTGCTCGGGCCCCGCCCATTGCAGGGCGCGCAGCTTCTTGTCGCCGAAGTTCAAGGCGGCCAGCGCCTTGCCGCCTTCCGCCGCCTCGCGGATCACCATCATCCGCTTCTCGCCGTCGGTGAGGGAGATGGCCAGCTTCGTCCCGTCCGGCGAAATCTCGACCTGCTCGACATTGGGCAGACCGCCATAGACCGAGAGCGGCGTGACCTCGGCCGATGCGGCGACGGCGCAGACGGCCGCGGCCATGACGAAACCGGCCGTTGCGGCGGCCAACCCATTCTTCGACACGCGTAGATCCCCCAAACTCCGCTTAAATTAGCAAAGCTCGCCCTACTGTCGAGCTTGTTTGCGTCGTCTGGTTGCGCGAGGGGCCAAGAAAAACGCCCCGACCTTGCGGCCGGGGCGTTCTGCAGAACTTGGCGGAAAGCGCCGATTCCTTAGCGCGGGGCCAGGATCATGATCATCTGGCGGCCTTCCATGCGCGGCTCGTACTCGACCTTGGCCACTTCTTCGAAGTCGGCCTTGACCTTGAGCAGGAGCTTCATACCCAGTTCGGGGTGCGCCATTTCCCGGCCCCGGAAACGCAGGGTCACCTTGACCTTGTCGCCTTCCTCGAAGAACCGGTGCATCGACTTGGCCTTCACGTCGTAGTCGTGAATGTCGATGTTGGGGCGCAGCTTGATTTCCTTGAGCTCGACGATCTTCTGCCGCTTGCGAGCCTCGTTCTTCTTCTTCTGCTCCTGGAACTTGAACTTGCCGTAGTCCAGGATCTTGCAGACTGGAGGGTTCGCGTTCGGCACGATCTCGACCAGGTCCAGGCCGGCTTCCTCGGCCGCTTCCAGGGCGGCGGAAATCGGCATCTCGCCTTGCTTCTCGCCGTTCTGGTCGATCAGCAGGACGCGGGGGACCCGAATGTCTTCGTTGATACGCGGACCATCCTTGACGGGCGGCGTTTGCATAGGACGGCGAATAGGGCGGCTCCGGTGTTGTTTTAGGGCTTTTTGCCGCCGGACCTGATGATCCGGAAGCGTATCGTTGAATGAGTTCGCGCGGAGTCCAGGGGACGCCGCGTTCGCAAGTGATATATGACGAAGGACTCCCGCGCTATCAAGGCGCATGCGCGTCCAAGGCCCGCCTTTTAAGGGGCGGACGCGTCAAGAAGGGGCCAAGGGGGCGAAACGTCGAGGTCGGGACGACCTTCCCTCCAGTCGCGATCCTTTCCGCCCGTCCATGAACACGCCGCCCGCCACCGCCCGCCACACCCCGATCGAGGACGTCCACGCCCTGCTGATCGGCTCCAGCTTCATCGCCGTGGGCCTGACCCTGCTGAAGGCGGCCGGCCTGACCACGGGCGGGATGGCGGGCGTGGCCCTGATCCTCTCCTATCTGACCCACTGGCCGGTCGGGGTGCTGTTCTTCCTGCTGAACATCCCGTTCTACGTGCTGGCCCAGCGCACCCTGGGCTGGATGTTCACCGGCAAGACTCTGGTCACCAACCTGCTGCTGGCCGGCCTGGCCCTGGGCATGCCGGCCTGGCTGAAGATCACGACGGTCGATCCGGTCTTCGCAGCGATCTTCGGCGGCACGATCCTGGGCATGGGCATCCTGGCCCTGGCGCGGCACAAGTCCAGCGTCGGCGGGATCGGGGTGCTGGCTCTGTGGCTCCACGAAAAGCGCGGGATCAGCGCGGGCAAGGTGCAGATGGCCTCCGACTGCCTGATCGTGGCCGCGGCCTTCGCCGTGATCAGCTGGGACAAGCTGCTGCTGTCGATCCTCTCGGCGGTGGCGCTGAGCGCGGTGATCATCGCCAACCACAAGCCGGGACGATACGAGGGCTACTAGATGGATCCTCCCCGGAGGGGGAGGTTCTCAGCGCGGCAGCAGCGCGATCGCCGCGCTGGCCACGGTGCTGACCGGCAGGGCCTTCAGGTCCGGCGAGCGGATCACCGTCACGTGGCCGCGGGGGCCGCACAGCTCCGGGTCCGAGGCGTCGGAGAACAGGGCGATAGTCGGGGCGCCGGCCGCCGCCAGCAGGTGGGTCGGGCCGGTGTCGTTGCCGACGGCCAGGACCGCCTTGGCGCCCAGCACGGCCAGCTGGGCGAAGTCGGTGCGGCCGGTCAGGTCGCGGGCCTGGCCCACGGTCTTCTGGATCTGCCGGGCCATGGCGCTTTCCTGCGGGCCGCCGATGATCACGATGTCCAGGCCCCGCGCCTTCAGCAGGGCGGCGAGCTGGGCGTAGCTTTCTGTCGGCCAGCGCTTCTCGGGGCGGTGGGCCGAACCGCCGGGCACCAGCAGCACATAGGGACGCGGAGCCGCGGCGCTGGCCACGGGGCGCGTCTCCTTGGTGCGGCGCAGGATCCAGGACAGGTCCGGGGCAGGGGCGGCGCCCGGCGCGGTGGGGGCGTCGGGCCAGATGCCAGCCTGCTTCAGCTGGTCGGCCTGCCGTTCCAGGGTGTGCATGTGGTAGCGCGCCTTGCCGCGCTGGGGCAGGGCGCAGCCGGCCGCGATGCCCGACCATTGCGGCGGGAACGGCCGCAGGGCCTGGAAGTACCAGTTGGTGCGGCTGTTGGTCTGCAGGTCGTAGACGCGGTCGTAGCGGGCCTGGCGCAGCCGGCTCAGCATGGCGGTCAGTTCGCCGAAGTCGCTGGGCCGACCGTCGGTCTCGACATTGTTGAAGTAGGGGGACAGCTTGGCCAGGGCTTCGAAGGGCGGGGTGGTCAGCAGGGTGATCTTGGCGCGCGGATGGGCTTCGCGGATCTTCTTCATCGCCGCCAGGGCCAGAACGAAATCGCCGAGGGCGCCTAGTTTGATCACCAGGACCTTCTTGATTTCCTTGCTCAACGCTTCGTCTCCAGAACCCGTGCGTAGACCTTGAGCGTTGCTTCGACCATCGCGTCAACCGAATAGAGTTTCCGGGCCCGCGCGCGAGCGGCCATGCCCATGACCTGGCGCCGGGCCGCCCCCGACTCGCAGGCGTTGGACAGGGCTTCGGCCCAGGCCTCGGGGTCGCCGGGCTTGACCAGCCAGCCCGTCTCGCCGTTGACCACGGTCTCGCGCGCCGCCCCGTGGTCGGCGGCCATCACCGGCTTGCCCATCACTTGCGGCTCGACCGCGGTGCGACCAAAAGCTTCCGGCTCCAGCGAAGGGGCGATGGCCAGGTCCGCCACCAGATAGGCGGCCGGCATGTCGTCGCAGTGGCCGACCAGCCTGACGCTGTCCTGCAGCCCGGCCTGGGCGATCATGTGCTCCAGCTCCGCGCGATAGGCCTTGCGGCCCTGGTCGTCGCCGACCAGCAGCAGCAGGATGCGGGTGTCGGAGATCGCCTTCAGCCGCGCCATGGCCTCGATGACCAGGGCCTGGCCCTTCCACCGGGTCAGGCGGCCGGCCAGCAGCACCTTCAGCCGTCGGTCCTCGGTCTGGACGCCCCAGGCGTCGCGCAGCGTCTTGACCCGCTCGGCCGAGACCAGGCCGGGCTCGAAGCGGGTCAGGTCGACGCCGCGCGGGATGGCCACCACCCGGTCGGCGGGAACGCCATGCTCGGCGATCACATGGGCGCGGGTATATTCCGAATTGGCGATCACCAGGTCGCCCTTGGTCATCACCGCGTTGTACCAGCGCTTGAGGTTGGATCTGGCGTTGTAGACGCCGTGATAGGTGGCCACGAACGGCACCTTGGTGGCGTGGGCGGCCCACAGGGCGCTGAAGGCCGGGGCGCGCGAACGGGCGTGGACCAGGCTCACCTTTTCGCGCCGGATCAGGTCGATCATCCGCGCGGCGTTGCCCAGCATGATCAGCGGGTTCTTCGACTGGGCCGGCATCTGGGCCAGGCGGCCGCCGTCGGCCTCCAGCCGCGCGGCCATGCGGCCGCCCTTGGTGGCGACCAGGGCCTTGCCGCCCTGGGCGATCACGCCGTGGGCCACGTCGATGGTCGTCTGCTCGGCGCCGCCGGTTTCCAGTTCCGGGGTCACCTGCAAAAGCGTGAAATCGTCGGGGAGGATGGACACGCGTTGCCCTAACGAGGTTTGAGGGGTCGTAGTTACCGAAATGAACAAGGCCGCGCCATGACCGATTCCCTTCAGCACCTCGTTCGCAACGACAATCTGCGGTTGGCGTACCGCGTCGTCCATGGATCCCAACCCACGGTCGTGTGGCTGGGCGGGTTCCACTCCGACATGACCGGGACCAAGGCCCAGGTTCTGGCCGACCAGGCGCGGGCGACCGGCGGCGGCTATATCCGCTTCGACTATTTCGGCCACGGCGAGTCGGACGGCGCCTTCGAGGACGGCACGATCACCCGCTGGCGCGAGGACGCCCTGGCGGTGATCGACGCGCTGACCGAGGGACCACTGGTGCTGGTGGGCTCGTCGATGGGCGGCTGGCTGGCCTGCCTGGCGGCCATCGCCCGGCCCGACCGGGTCAAAGCCCTGGTGCTGGTCGCCCCCGCGCCGGACTTCACCGAGAAGCTGATGGCGCCGGAACTGTCGGAAGAAGCGAAAGCGGCGATCGCCCGCGACGGCCGCTGGGTCCGGCCGTCCGAGTACGACGACGGCGGCTATCCGATCACGCGCGCGTTGCTGGAGGATGGAGCGCGCTGGTCGATCCTGCCAGGGCCCGTGCCAATCGAGGTTCCGGTGCGGGTGCTGCAGGGCGGCGCCGATCCCGACGTGCCCTGGACTCACGCCCTGGAGCTGGCCAACGCCCTGAACGCCGACGATGTGGTCTTCACACTGGTCAAGGACGGCGACCACCGGCTGTCCCGGCCGCAGGACCTGGAACGGCTGATCGCGGCGGTGGCCGAGGCGCGGGGGCTGGCAGAGCCCGTCGAAGACGATCCGGTGGCCCGCCGGTTGGCTCGGGCCGCCCGGGCCCGCGCGGCGGGCCAGGCGCCCGCGACCGCGTGGGCGGCGGCCGACATGGGGCCGGACGAGGAATAGCTGGCCTTTTGCGGCGTCAGTCGTATGGTGTGTTCACGATTTGTTCGAGAAGGCCGATGGCGAAATCCGCTCCTCTTCGCATTGAGCTCGACAGCGATCTTGATCGGCGACTGTCCGAGGTCGCGGAAGTCATGGACCAGCCCAAGACGGCGCTCGTCGAGCAAGCCGTGCGCGATTTCCTCGAAGTGCGCGATTGGCAGGACGCCGCGATCGACGAAGGCTTGCGGGCGGCCGAGGAAGGCCGGGTCTTCGAACACGACGAAATCGTTGAATGGGTCGCTTCTTGGGATACGCCGAACGAACGGCCTATGCCCACGCGCGACCGACGCATGCGCGTCGTCTGGACCGAGCCGGCTAAGCGCGATCTTGCCTCCGCTCGGGCGTAGAGCGCCCAAGATCGCCCATTGCAGCGGCGGGTCAGATCCAGCGGATCGTCACGGTTGTCGGGCGACTTAGCGACTTTCCCAACATTGGTCGGCCGGGGCGCCGCGGTGGCGCGCGCGAACTCGTTGTTCCTGGAGGCCCCTTCATCGTCGCGTACAAGGTCCGTGGCGAGGAGATCGAGGTTCTCAGGGTCTTCCATGGCTCTCGCCGCTGGCCGGATAGCCTCTAACGGCCCGCCGCCAAAATCGCCGCCAAGCCCTCCCGATACGTCGGATACTTCGGCCGCCAGCCCAGCTCGGCCTTGGCCAGGGCGTTCGAGACGCGCTTGTTCTCGGCGTAGAAGCGCCGGGTGGCGGGCGAAAGGCCCAGTTCGTTGAACGGCAGGTCGGGCGGCACGGGAACGCCCAGCAGGCTGGCGGCGTGCTCCATCACGTCCTGGGGCGGGGCGGGTTCGTCATCGACCAGGTTGTAGACGCCGCCGGCCCGGGGCTTGTCCAGCGAGGCCAGCAGACCCGAGACGATGTCCTCAAGGTGGATGCGGCTGAACACTTGGCCCGGCTTGACGATGCGGCGGCCCTCGCCGGCCCGCAGGCGGTCCAGGGCGCTGCGGCCGGGACCGTAGATGCCGGGCAGGCGGAAGGTGGCCACCGTCAGCCCCATGCCGCGCCCTACCTGGCGCCAGTCGCGCTCGGCGCCGACGCGGCGGGCGCCCTCGACCGACTGGGCCTTCAGGGGCGAGCTCTCGAACACCCAGCGGCCCTCGAAGTCGCCATAGACGCCGGTGGTCGACAGGTAGCCGATCCAGTCGGGAAAGGCCTCCGCCGCCGCCAAGGCGGGGATCGTCGCCTCAAGGCCCGGGCAGCCCTCGGCGGTGGGCGGGGCGGTGACCAGCACGGCGTTGACGCCGGTCAGGGCGGCGGTCATGGCGGCGCGGTCGTCGGCGTCCACGGGCTCGATCCCCAGGGCGCGCATTTCCGCGGCGCGCTCGGCGTCGCGCGCCGTCGCCGCAACGCTCCAGCCCCTGGCCATCAGCGCCTCGGCGAAGGCCTGGCCGACATAGCCCAATCCGAACACGAACAGACGCAAGACGCTCAAATCCCCGAAACGAAGGGGCGATTGAGCGGACAAAACGAGCGTTCGCGCAAGAAGAAGATCCTCCTCCCGTGTACGCGATTGGGGACAGGCCCATGGGCCTGTCCCCGGCCGAGGACCGCCGGTCCCGCGTGTTGTCCACAATGACGCGCTCGAACCCGCGTCAGACCGCTTGCCAACCGCAAGGCGCTCTGCCATAAGCCGCCTCCTCGTCGCGGGGCGCTGTTTCAGCCCTCGCCGATGCGGGCGTAGCTCAGTGGTAGAGCACAACCTTGCCAAGGTTGGGGTCGAGAGTTCGAATCTCTTCGCCCGCTCCATTTTCCGGTTCTCCGGCGATGGAACGAGACCCGAAATATCCCGGATGCGGGCGTAGCTCAGTGGTAGAGCACAACCTTGCCAAGGTTGGGGTCGAGAGTTCGAATCTCTTCGCCCGCTCCAATTTCCCTTCCAGAATTTGAAGCGTGACGCATCCGGCCGAGGCCTGATAGGCCTATGGAACCCGTTGCGCGGGCCGCCGTTGCTGATCGGTGATCACCTGCTGAGCGGGTGACGGGCTGGGGTGCTGGACCATGACTGAATACGTTCTTCGACGCTTGCGCGCGGGCCGTCTGGTGACGATCGTGGCGGTGCTGGCCTTGGCCGGCTCCGCCCAGGCCCAGACGCACGCCAAGCCCGACTATCCGATCAAGAAGCCCGCGACCTCGGCGCCGGCGTCCGAGCCGGCGCCTGACAAACCCGACAAGAAGGATGCGGACAAGCCGGAGGGCGAGGAGTCCGGCTGGACCCAGGCGCGCAAGAAATCCGTCGAGATCGGCACCCAGCCGGCGCGCGACGTCGGCGTCATGAAGCGCCAGATCCCGCCGATCCTGATCACGGCGCAGGAAGATCCCTACAGCCTCAAGGGCCTGAAGACCTGCAAGCAGCTGGCCGCCGAGGTCACGAACCTCAACGAGGTGCTGGGCCCCGACTATGTGGTCGGCAATGAGCTGAAGGAGAATCGCGCCGGCAAGCTGGCCGAGGCCGGCGGCAAGACGGTGATCAACACCATCATCCCGTTCCGCAGCATCGTGCGAGAACTGACCGGCGCGGCCCCGGCCGATCGCCGCATGAACGCCGCCGTCGACGCCGGCCTGGCGCGGCGCGGCTTCCTGCGGGGCGTGCACGCCAAGCAGAAGTGCCGCACGCCGTTCTAGCGGCGGCCTCTTCCGCTCAGCCTTCTAGCCGGCGGCGATTCCTGATCTAACCTTCGCGGTGAACCTGCGGAGTTTCCGATGTCCAAGCGCGTCCTTCTGGGCCTCGCCATCGCCCTGGCCCTGAACGGCGCCGCCGTGGCCGCGACGCCCAAGGCCGACGCCGCGAGCGCGTCCGAGCGCCTGGCCCAGGCGGTCAAGGCCTACGAGGCGTCCGGCGCGGGCGAGGATGACGGCGAGGGCGGGGCTGACGACGCTTCGCGCTTCAGGTTCCCGCCGGTCGGGCCCAAGGCCGACGCCGACCGCAAGGCTCTGCTGGCCTCGGCCCGCCAGTCCCTGAACGGCGTCGACCTGTCCGCCCTGACGGCGAACCAGCGGCTGACCCACGCCATCCTGAAATGGAGCCTGGACGAGCGGCTGGAAGGCCTGTCATTCGACGAGGCCCGGATGCCGTTCAGCACCGACGGCGGCTTCGACGTCATCCTGCTGTACCGCGCCAACGGCATGCGGCTGAAGTCCGAGGCCGAGGCCCGGCAATGGATCGCCCTGCTGGCCCAGACGCCCGATTGGTACGCCGCCAACATCGCCAACGCCCGGCGCGGGGTGGCGACCGGCTTCGTCCAGGCTGTCCCCACCGCCCAGGCCGTGCTGGACCGGGCCCGGCGCACGGCCGCCACGCCCCTGGCGGATGATCCGCTCCTGGTCCCGCTGCGCAACCTGCCGGCCAGCCTTCCCGCCGAGCGCAGGGTCGCCCTGCTGGCCGAGGGAACCCGGATGGTGACCGACAAGGTCGCCCCGGCCCGCGCCGGCTTCGTGACCTTCATGGAGACCGAATACGTTCCCCACGCCGCCAGGAGCCTGGCGGTGTCGGACCTGCCCGAGGGCCAGCGCTACTACGCCTTCCTGGTGCGCCGCCACACGACCACGATCCTGACCGCCGACCAAGTCCACGCCCTGGGCCAGTCGGAGGTGGCGCGCATCCGGGCGCGGATGGAGGTCGTGATGAAGCAGGCCGGCTTCCAGGGCGACCTGCCGGCCTTCATCGCCTATCTGCGCAAGGATCCGCGCTTCTACGCCACCAGCCGCCAGCAACTGCTGGAAAAGGCCAGCGAGATCGCCAAACGGGCCGACGACCAGTTGCCCGCCCACTTCGGGACCCTGCCGCGCCTGACCTACGGCGTGCGGCCCGTGCCGGCCAGCATCGAGCAGGGCTACACCACCGGCCGCTATTTCGGCGGCGACCCCAAGACCGGCCGGGCCGGCGGCCTGATGATCAACACCTCGGCCCTGGACCAGCGGCCGCTCTACGAACTGCCCGCCCTGGTGCTGCACGAGGGCGCGCCGGGCCACCACATCCAGACCTCGCTAGCTCAGGAACAGACCGGCGTTCCGGACTTCCGCAAGACCATCTATTTCAACGCCTATGGCGAAGGGTGGGGCCTCTATTCCGAATGGCTGGGCGAGGAAATGGGGCTCTATCGCGACCCCTATGAGCTGTTCGGCCGGCTGTCCTACGAGATGTGGCGCGCCTGCCGGCTGGTGGCCGACACCGGGATCCACGCCAAGCACTGGACGATCGACCAGGCCAAGGCCTGCTTCCTCGACAACACCGCCCTGTCGCCGACCAATATCGACGTCGAGGTGGCCCGCTACGTCTCCTGGCCCGGCCAGGCCCTGGCCTACAAGGTGGGCGAGTTGAAGATCCTGGAGCTGCGCCACCGGGCCGAGGCGGCGTTGGGCGACCGCTTCGACGAGCGCGCCTTCCACGACGCGGTGCTGCTGAACGGCTCGTTGCCGCTGGCGGTGCTGGAGGCGAAGATCGACGCTTGGATCGCCGAGCGGCGGAAGGGGTAGGAGGGGCTACAAGCCGGTCCTGAAGGCTTGGGCGATCAGGTCGCGCACCGGCGCGGAAGCATGCGAGTACAATACGATGTTCCCCGCCGGCAGGGGAGGAAGCTCGCCTTGCCGCCTCTGAAGGCCCGGCGGGAGGGTTTCAGGGCCGAAGGCGCTGACGCCCAGGCCCTCGCGCACGGCCGCCTGCAAACTCAGCACAGAGCCGCCCTGAAAGCTGAAGCGCCAGGAGATCCCAGCCTGGTCAAGCGCCTTGGTCATCGCCGCCTTGACCCCGCATGGGCCTCGCAGAGCCACGAGATCCACGCCGCCGGCGAGATTTGCGCCCGAGGTCGCGCCCGCCCAGACCAGTGGCTGACGCAGGAGCAGCGCGCCCTCACGTCGACTGGCGTCTTGCCTGACGATCGCCGCATCGGCCTCGCCGCCGTCGAACACCGCGCGCATCTCGGCCGACAATCCCGTGACGACCTCGACCTCGACGAGCCGCTGGCGAGCCTGCAGCGCCTTGACGATCTCGGCCAGCCGACCTCCGGCGGCGTGATCGCTGACCGCCAGGCGCAGGCGCGCCATCGGCGCCGCACCCCCCGTGTTCATCTCATCCAGCGTCAGGTCGTTGAGGCGAAGAATCTCGCGCGCGCGCCCCAGGAACGCTTGTCCCGCCGCGGTCAGGCCTAGATTGCGCGGCGTCCGGGACAGCAGCCGGGCGCCGAGCGCGCGTTCAAGCTTATCGATGCGGACGCTGATCGCCGATTGTGTGGCTCCGAGGGCCTCGCCCGCAGCGGTGAAGCTCCTGAAGTCCACGGCGGCCACGAAGGCTCGAATCTGAGTGAGATCCAGATCTCGCATCGGCATTCCAATTCGTAATCATTGCGACAATTTAAATGTCGTTGTGGAATGTATGGCGTCCCTCATATTTGGTCCACCCCAGCCCATCAGGAGGTTCGAATGCCGATCATCACCGTTCACGTCGCCCCGACGCGCGACATGTCCGATCTGGAGCAAAAGGTGGCCCACCGGGTCGTCGACCTCGTCAGTCGCATCCTGCGCAAGCCCGCCGAGGTCACGGCCGTGATCGTCGAGCGGGTGAACCCCGCCGTCTGGTTCGTGGCCGGCCGTTCGCTGCTGGATCAGGACAAGGCGAGCTACTGGCTATCGGTGAAGGTCGTGGACGGCACGAACACGAAGGACGAGAAGGCGCAGTTCCTCTCCGCCCTGTTCGAGGCGATGGGCGACCTGTTGGGCGATCTGCACCCGGAGAGCTACGGCTATGTGGAAGAGGTCTTCGCCGACAGTTACGGCTTCGGCGGCGTGACGCAGGAGCGTCGCTATGTCGAAAAGGTGCTGGCGGGCGCGGCGGGACGATAGGCGTTCCGGGCTTCGGGCGAAAGCACCGCGCCTGGAACCCGCCGTCAAAACCCCCTATCACCCCGCTAAACAAGGGGACCCCACCACATGGCGCGCATCACCGTCCTGGGCGAATGCATGGTCGAGCTGTCGCCGGAGGGCGAGGGGCTGCACCGGATGGGGTTCGCCGGCGACACGTTCAATACCGCCGTCTACATGGCGCGGCTGGGCGACGCGGTCGCCTACTGCACGGCCCTGGGCAAGGGCGACCCGTTCAGCGACGGCGCCCTGGCCGCCATGCGCCGCGAGGGGCTGGACACCCGCCTGGTGCGCGAGGCCGAGAACCGCCTGCCGGGCCTCTACGCCATCGTGCTGGACGACAGCGGCGAGCGGAAATTCCACTACTGGCGCGAGCGGGCCCCGATCCGCGACCTGTTCTCGCAGCACACCGCCGACCAGCTGATCGCCGCCGCCAAGGCCAGCGACCTGGTCTATCTGTCGGGCGTCACCCTGGCGGTGATCGGCGACATCGGCCGGGCGCGGCTGAAGGACATCCTCGCCTATGTCCATTCCCTGGGCGTGGCCGTGGCCCTGGACTTCAATTATCGCCCGGCCCTGTGGGCCAGTCCCGAGGCGGCGCGGGAAGCCCTGGACGGCGTCGTGCCCGCGTGCCGTTACGTGTCGCTGAGCAGCGAGGACAGCCGCCCGCTGTACGGTCGCGAGGCCGAGGACCTGGCCGTCGAATGGGCCGCTCCAGGAACCGGGTTTGGGGCCGAGGTGGTGGCGCGGGACGAGAGCCATGCGGTCAATGTCCATACCCCCGAAGGGCGGATCGCCACGCCCGCACCGGTCAGGGTCAAGGCTCTGGACACCACCGGCGCGGGCGACAGCTTCAACGCCGCCTACCTGTCCTCGCGCCTGGCCGGCCTGCCCGTCGAGACCGCCGTTTCGCGGGGCCACGACCTCGCCGCGGCGGTGGTCGCCTGCAAGGGCGCGATCATCCCGCCGCCCTCTATGCCCGTTTGGTCGCGGGGATAGAGAGCGGTCGGCCTCAACGCAATCAAAGGTTTATATTCCTACTAGACGCGCGTAATAGGAAAGTTATCCTCACTGCCGGAATATCGACCTAGACTCAGGGTCGAAGGGCGTCACGGGGACGCCGTTTCGCAGGGGGAAGCCGATGCTGGCTCAAGCTCTCGAGGATCTGTGGGCGATCTCGCCCGACCCGCGCCGCGACCGGTTGACGGCCGCGTTCATCACCCACGCCGTGGCCCTGGCCACCGGGGTTTCGCCGTCCGACATCGCCTCGGCCAAGCGCACCAGCAAGGCGGCGGCGCGAGCCCGGCAGATCGCCATCTATCTGGCGCATGTCAATTTCAACTGGCCGCTGATCCGGGTGGCCTTCGCCTTCAACCGCGACCGCAGCACCTGCGGCTACGCCTGTACGCGCATCGAGGACATGCGCGAGAACGCCGACTTCGACGCCCGGATGAGCGTGCTGGAGGCCTGCGTGAAACAGGCGCCCGACACCATCCCCGAACTGACCCAGATCGGTATCGAACAAGGCTTGGGACGATGAGCGCCGCGTTCGAGCGGGCGCTGGAGGCCGAGCGCCTGGCCGCCCGCGCCGAGCGGCTGCTGCGGCGGCCAGGGGCGCTGATCGAGGTCAAGGGTCTGGGCTATGTGGTCCGGTTCGGACCACGCCGCGCGGCCATGCTGACCGTGGACGAGGCCGCCTTCCGCGTGCTGGCCCGCGACGGCGCCCTGGCTCCGCGCCGGGAAGGCGGCTGGCGGCTGGTCAAGCCGCTGGCCCCGCCGAGCCCGCCGCCGGGACGTCCGGGGGTGATCGAGGGCGAGCGCGTGGTGATCGAGGGCAGCAGCGAGCACGTGGTGCTCAAGGCCAATCTCGGCGAGTCGCCCCTGGCCTGGCTGGCTCGGCGCGGCGGGCTGGAGCCGGTGGAGATCTGCGCCGGCGAGCGGTTGCGCGAGGATTTCCAGAAGGCCGGCACGGTCGGCCACCTGACCATGAACTGGGACGCCCAGCCGCGCGGAAGCGGTAGCGGCCAGGGGCCGGAACCGGCGCTCCGGGCCAGGGCGGCCAAGGACCGGATCGCCGCGGCCCTGGCGGCGGTCGGCCCCGGCCTGCGGGAGATGCTGGAGCGGGTGTGCCTAGCGGAAACGGCCCTGCAGGTCGCCGAACGCGAACTGAAGCTGCCCAGGCGGGCGGGCAAGACGGTGCTGAAGCTGGCGCTGCAGCGGCTGGCGATGCACTACCGGATGGTTTGAACAGACGCCTTTCCCTCCCCTTCATGGGGAGGGTGGCCTCCGAAGGAGGTCGGGTGGGGCTTGGTGACTCGGCAGACCCCACCCACCAGCTTCGCTGGTCCCCCCTCCCCATGAAGGGGAGGGAAGAGCCAGAAATTGAAATGCTCCGACTAAGACCTAGTGCTTCAGCATGTGCTTGATGTCGCGCATCTGGTCGTGGCCGGACTTGACCGAGGTCCAGGCCTTTTCGATCGCCGCGCGGGTCTGGGGCTGGACGTCGCTGTCCTGGAGGGCCTTTTCGAACTTAGCCTTGATATAGTCCTCGCCGGACTCGACCTCGTTGACCACGGCCTCGTCGCCCTTGGTCAGGCTGTCCTTGAGATTGACGAAGGCGCGGTGGGCGGCGGCCAGGATGGTGCCGTCGTCCTTGGCCTCGCCGCCCAGCCGGCGGACCTCGTCCTGCAGCTCCGAGGCCACCGAGCGGCGTTCCTGGGCCCGTTGCTGGAACAGGGTCTTGAAGCGGACGCCGTCGGCGTCCTTGGCGGCTTCCGCATAGCCGTCGGCGCTGTCGATGGTGGTCTCGACCAAGCTGTTGACGAGCTTGATGTGGTCTTCGTTGGTGTGGGGCATGAAGGCTCTCCGTGAAAGAGGACCGGCCTGGCGCCGGTCGGCCGTGGAGGGGGGACCGGCCTAACGCGGGCCGGCCGCGAAAGGTTCGATGCGGGGCTTCAGCGGAGCTTTCAGTGCGGACGGACCGGCAGCTTGCTGCCCAGGAAGCTCCAGGCGGTGGTGGCCGCGGCGATGGCCGGACCGCGCGTGCGGCGGTTGAGCAGCAGCACGGCCACCGCGCCGGCCCCGAGCACGGCCAGGGCGACCGGGACCTTGCGGCCCGCCAGGGTGATCTTGCCCTGGGCGTCGGGTCTCAGCGCGTAGTCGGCCGGCGGCGAGACCGCATAGGGGTCGGCGGGCGTCTTCTGGAACAGGCCCGAGACCTTGTCGGAGAGCGTGGACAGCAGACCCTGCCGCGCTTGGGCGGGCGTGCCGTAGGAGGCGTCGTAGGCGGCCATGGGAAGCTCCTTGGAAAGTGGAAGCTTCGATAACGCGGGGCCGGCGGGGTTGATCCCGCACGGCCCTCGCCGCCGGGGCGATCCCGGCGACGAGGGCGGCGTCGGTCGCTAGCGCAGGCCGCCGGAGACGACGATCACCTCGCCGGTCACCCAGCCGGCGTCGGCCGAGGCCAGGAAGGTCGCCACCGGAGCGATGTCGGTCGGCTGGCCCAGGCGGCCCAGCGGCGTCTGGGAGACCAGGTGCTTTTCGAAGTCGGTGCCGATGATGCCGGCGTCGTGCACGCCTTCGGTCTCGGTGCCGCCGGGGCTGATGGCGTTGACCCGGATGTTGCGCGGGCCCAGCTCCTTGGCCAGGATCCGCGTGATGGCGTTCACCGACGCCTTGGTGGCGGTGTAGACCGAGGCCGTGGGCAGGTTCAGCTCCACGGCGTTCGAGCTGATGTTGATGATGCTGCCACCCAGCGGGCCGAACTGACGGGCCGCCTCCTGGCTGGCCAGCAGCAGGCCCAGCACGTTGGTGTCGAACTGGCGGCGGAACTCGTCCTCGGTCACCTCGTCCAGCGGGGCGAAACGATAGACGCCGGCGTTGTTGACCAGCACGTCTACCGCCCCGAACGCGGCCTTGGCCTCGGCGAACAGCCGGGTCACGTCGGCCCCCTTGGACACGTCCCCCTGCACCGCCACGGCCTTGCCGCCGGCGGCGACGATCTCGGCCACCACCTTGTCGGCGCCCTCGCGGCTGGTGGCGTAGTTGACGACCACGGCCGCGCCTTCGGCGGCCAGCGCCTTGGCGACGCCGGCGCCGATGCCCTTGGATGCGCCGGTCACCACGGCGGTCTTGCCTGAAAGCTTGCTCATCGAATTCTCTCCATGCCGCCTCGTGGCGACACTTCGATAGTTAGATGATCATCGAAACGATTCAAGGCGCGGAGCCTGATGAAAAAGCGATGACGGCTTCAGATTTCGGCCAGCTGGGCCAGATAGGCGTTCAGGACGTCGCGCTGGAGCACCAGAAAGGCGAACTTGCCCGACCGGCAGATGCGCACCAGGCCCGAGACTTCGAGCTCCTTGATGTGGTGGGACAGGGTTGCGGCGCTGACCTGCTGGGCCTGGACCAGGCCGCCGCAGGGCGTGGGGTCGCTGCTGGCCCCGATTTCCTTGAGGATCTGCAGCCGGCGCGGCTCGGCCAGCGCCTTGGCGATCAGGGCGGTCTGCCGTTCGGACAGGATGACGGCCGGTTCGGTCATATCCGACATATGACGGCGGCCCGGCTCGGGCGCAACGCCGTGGCGGACGCTAAGGTTCGCGCGGCGGCATCACCGCCCCCACATGGGCGATGCCCAGTTCCCGGGCCCGGCTCGCCTGCTTCTGCCGCTCGGCGTAGCGGGCCTTGGCCTCGTCGTCGCGGGCCTCGAAGCAGGCGGGACAGGAGACGCCCTCGACATAGTGCGGGGACGCGCGGTCCTCTGGACTAACCGGCATGCGGCAGCCCCGGCACAGGGCGTGGGTTCCGGGCGCTAGGCCATGGCCCACCGCCACCCGCTCGTCGAACACGAAGCATTCACCACGCCACAGGCTCTGTTCGGCCGGCGTGGTCTCCAGATAGTTCAGAATCCCGCCCTTCAGGTGGAAGACCTCTTCCACGCCTTCGCTCTTCAGGAAGGCCGTGGACTTCTCGCAGCGGATGCCGCCGGTGCAGAACATCGCCACCTTGGGCGGCGGGGAGGCGGGGTCCCAGGTCTGGCGGAAGGACCGGAACCAGGCCGGAAACGCGCTGAAGCTGGCCGTCTGGGGATCGATGGCGCCTGCGAACGTGCCGATCGCCGCCTCGTAGGCGTTGCGGGTGTCGATCACCACCACGTCGTCGCGGGCGATCAGGGCGTTCCAGTCGGCGGGCTCGACATAGGTCCCGGCGTTGTTGGCCGGATCCAGGTCGCCGGCGCCCAGGGTGACGATCTCGCGCTTGATCCGCACCTTCATGCGGTGGAACGGCATGGCTTCGGCGTCGGCGAACTTCAGCTCCAGCGTCTCGCAGCCTGGCAAGGTCCGGATGTGGTCCAGCACCTGGTCGATCGCCTCGGGCCTCCCGGCGATTGTGCCGTTGATCCCCTCGCGGGCCAGCAGCAGCGTGCCCTTGACGCCCAGGCCGCAGCACAGCTTCGACAGCGGCCGCATGAGAGTCAGCGGGTCGGCGAAGGTCGTGAACCGATAAAGGGCGGCGACGCGGAAGCTCATGACAGGGCTGATAGGCGCTGGACACCAAATCCTCAAGACGGGCTTCTCAAGCGGCGCTGGAACTATCGCCCCGGCCGGCGGTTACACCGGCATGAGCATCCTGATCGTCATCGTCGTCGCCCTCGTGCTGCTTGGACTGGCGCTCTACGCGGTCCAGCGCAGCCCCATTCCGTCGCCGGTCAACTGGCTGTTGCAGCTGGTGCTGATCGTTATCGCCATCTGGTTCATCGGCACGCGGGCGGGTTTCTTCTGAGCCTGCCACAGATGGAGCTTGCGTGGCGGCCGGGTGGCGTCTAGCCCGCTTCCGTCGCAAGCGTTGCTATGGGGGCGAACATGAAATCCTGTATTTTGTTGGGGCTGGCGATCGCGGCTATCTCGGGCGCCTGCAACGCGGCGGAGACAGCACGTGCGGTGAAGCCGTCCGAATGGCGAGCCCGGCCCTCGGTGGACATGGCTTCCCGGTACTATCCCGATCGCGCTCAGCGGATGGAAGTGGGCGGGCAAGCGGTCGTGGATTGCCGTATCGGCCCCGAAGGCAAGCTGGAGGACTGTAAAGTGCTTTCCGAGAGCCCGGCGGAATACGGGTTCGGCGAGGCGGCGATTCGGCTCACCAAGTTCATGGAATTGGCTCCGCCGAGCGAGAAGGACAAGCGCAAAGGCCGGATGCGCAGGATCATCCCCGTGGGGTTCGCTGTCCCGCGCAGCTAGCGCTTGGGGCTTGTCTTGGGGGGCAGCCGACGCAGCCTTACCCCGCCAGCGCCGCGGCGTCCCGCTGGATGCGCGCCACCATCGCCTTCAGCCCATTCGAGCGCTGCGACGACAGCGCCTCCGACAGGCCCAGCCGCGCCATCGCGGCCGCCGCGTCGAAATCGACGATGTCCTTGGCCGGGCGTCCCGAATAGAGCCGTAGCAGGATGGCGATGAGCCCGCTGACGATGTGGGCGTCGCTGTCGCCCCGGAACGTGATCGTGCCGTCCTCTTGCGGCTCGGTCACGAGCCAGACCTGGCTGGCGCAGCCGCGCACCTTGTTGGCGTCGGAATGCTCGGCCTGGGTCAGCGGGGCCAGGTCCTTGCCCAACTCGATCACGTAGCGATAGCGCTCTTCCCAGTCGCCGAGCAGTTCGAACTCGTCGGCCAGTTCGTCGAGGGCGGCGTCGATGGGGCGTTGCATGGCGCGGGACTTAGTGCGCCCGGGCGAAAAGGGAAAGTCCCTTAGAACCGGGCGCGCGCCGTGGAGGGACGCGCCGCGGCGTCGGGAAGGGTGACGATGGCGGTGAAGCCGTGACCCAACGTGGACCTCAGCCGCAGGCTGCCGTCCATTGCCCGGGCCAGCAGGTCGACGATCGGCAGGCCCAGGCCCGCGCCCTCGGACGCCCGGGTCAGGGTGGCGCCGCCCTGTTCGAACGGGCGGATCAGGCGAGGCAGGTCGGCCGGGTCGGCGCCCTCGCCATGGTCGCGGATCTCGATCTCGACCTGGCCGCCGCCCACCTGCCGGGCCTCGACCACCACCAGCCCGCCCTGCGGCGAGTGGGTGAGGGCGTTCTGCAGCAGGTTGGTCAGGATGGTGCGCAGGCCTCGGCCGTCGGCCCGCAGGCTGGGCAGGGTCCCGGCCTCGGGGGCGACGATGCTGACCCCGCGGGCGGTGGCCTCGGCGCGCAGCTGCAGGATCACGTCCTCGACCGCGTCGTCCAGGTTCTCCTCGCCCAGGTCCAGGTCGGTGACATGGCCTTCCAGCCGGGCGATCTCGACGATCTGGTTGACCAGGCGCAACAGCTTCAGGCCGCTTTCGTGCACCAGGCTGGCGTATTCCTTGTACTGCGGCGCGCCCAGGGGGCCGTACAGCTCGCAGGACAGGATCTCGGAAAAGCCGATCACCGCGTTCAGGGGCGTACGCAGCTCGTGGCTGACCATGCGCAGGAACGAGCGCTTCTGGTCGTCCAGCGCCTGCTTGCGGCGGGCGCGGGCGGCCGCCCGCCGGAAGGCGGTGGTCTGCGACATCAGGCCGTTGTCGGCGCCGGCGTTTTCGCGCGGCGTCTCGGCATGGCCCGATGCATCGGTGATCGCCGGTGGCGACATCAGGGACTCCCGGACCTTCTGTCCGTTACTTCGATGCGCCAGGATGAACCAAGGCGCTTACGAATCCGTTTCCGTCCACAAGAAGCGCCAGCGTTAACGATCGCCCGCCGATTGTGCGGCCTTGGGAGAGAGGGCTCCCGGCGTTAAGCTTCGACGACGAAGACTCACCGGAAGGGATTCTCGCGGCCTTGGCCAACGACGGCGCCTCGCTCCAGACCGGCTCCAGGCCGGCTCAGGCCCAGCTCTCGGGGACCTCCTCGACGGGCGGCTTCGGCGCGGCTCATCTGTGGCGGCTGGGTTGGCTGACGACTGTGATCTTCGCGACCGGGGCGGCGGCCTTCACGCCCGGCGTCGTCGGCCTGCCGGTCTGGCTGGCCCTGGCGGCCGGCGCGCTCCCGGCCCTGGCCGGCCTGGCGGTGGGCGAGCGACGCGACGAGCGCCTGCAATCCTTGATCCTGGTCCTGTGGGCCACCTGCGGCGCGGGCGCGGCGGTGGTGACCGGCGGCGTCTCGGGCGCAATGAGCGCCTGGATCCTGGCCCCCGTCGCGGCGGCCTCCATCCTGTCCTCTCCGCGGCGCCTGGCCGAGGGCGCCAGCCTGGCGTTGATCGGCGGCGCCGTAGCGGCCCTGACCCAGCTGTCCGGCCTGGCCCCGGCCGCGCCGACCGGGCCGCTGGCCTTCGTCCTGGGCTTCCTGTCGGTGGCGACCGTGGGGGTGGGCCTGGCCTCGGGCCTGATCCTCACCCACCGACGGGCCGGCGAGCAGGGCAACCGCCAGGCCGGCGAGCTGAACATCCTGCAGACCCTGGTCGATGGCGCGCCGCAACTGCTGCTGGTCGTAGCCAGCGACGGTCGGGTCAGGACGGTGCGCGGGGCCGCGCCACGCGGCGTGGCGACCGCCAACCTGGCGGGTGAGGACCTGGCCTGCGCCGCCATGGCCGGCGACCGCCAGAAGCTCAGCGCCGCCCTGGCGACGGCCCTGGACGCCGGCGAGGCCAGCATCGCCTTCGCCCCGCTGCTGGACCCGACCCGCACCGTCCGCCTGGACCTGCGCCAGGTCTCGCCCGACCTGCTGGTGGGCGTGATGCGCGACGCCACGCTGGACAAGGCCCGCGAGACCGCCCTGCGCCAGGCCCGGGCCGAGGCCGAGGGGCTGGCCGCCGGCCGCGCTCGCTTCCTGGCCAATATGAGCCACGAGCTGCGCACGCCGCTGAACGCCATCATGGGTTTCTCCGACATCATGCGCGCCCGGATGTTCGGCCCGCTGACAGACCGCTACGGCGAGTACGCCGAACTCATCCACGAGTCGGGCGGCCACCTGCTGGACCTGATCAACGACGTGCTGGACATGTCCAAGATCGAGGCCGAGCGCTTCGAGCTGCAGCGCGGTGAGTTCGACGCCCGCGAGGCGGTGACGGCGGCCATGCGCCTGCTGCGCGTCCAGGCCGACGCGGCCGGCGTGCAGCTGCGCGGCGTCCTGCCGCCGGACGAGCTGGAGGTCGACGCCGACCGCCGGGCGCTGAAGCAGATCGTGCTGAACCTGCTGTCCAACGCCCTGAAGTTCACGCCGCGCGGCGGCCAGGTGACGGTGACGGCCGATGGCCGGGACGGCCAGCTGGAGCTGGTGGTCACCGACACCGGCGTCGGCATTTCTCCCGAGGACCTGGAACGCCTGGGCCGCCCCTACGAGCAGGCCGGCGGCGTCGACCAGCGGGCCAAGGGCACGGGCCTGGGCCTGTCGCTGGTCCGCGCTTTCGCCCGGCTGCACGGCGGCGAGATGAACATCGAAAGCCGCCTGGGCGCGGGGACCAGCGTCTCGGTGCGCATGCCGGTGCTGCTGACGCCGCCGCGCCCGGCGATGGAGCCGCCGCTGCTGGAGCCTGCGCTCGAGCCGCCCGAAGAGCCGGAGCTGGGCCCCAACGTCGTCAAGTTCGCGCCGCCGCGGTGACAAGATCCTCTCCCTGTGGGGTAAGCTACCGCAGGAACGCCCGCCCCGCCGCGAAGTCGCCGACCTCCACATAGGCTCGCCGCACCACGTCCACGCCGTTGCGGCTGGTGAACACGAACTCGATGGTCGCCGCCTCGCGCGGGTCGAGGCGGCCCATGGCGTCGGCGGCCTCGCGGGGGAAGCGGAAGGACAGGCCCGTCTTGGCGCCGGTCGGCAGCAGGGTGACGGGCGCCATGTCGCGGGTTTCGGCGGCGAACACCCGGCTGGCGTTGCGCGGCGCGGCGTTGGCGGCCAGGCCCTTGGCGTTTCGGCCGTTCAGGTATGGGCCCTGGGTGCGCAGGGTGTCGCGCACGACCAGGCGCGCGGCGTAGGGCTGGGCGTCGTCGGCGAAGGTCGCCACCGCCAGCAGGTCGTTGGACCGTCCCGACAGGCCGAACACCAGGCGGTCGCGCCCGAACCCCGCCGGCTGCGACAGCCGCCAGACCGGGATGGTGGCCGAGACCGAGCGGTCGGCCTGCCAGCCGGCCCGGTCGCCCGGATAGTTCATCCGCTGCAGGGTCGAATAGCCGTCGAAGGCCTGGCGCACGCGGCCGGCGGCGGTCTGCAGGTCCTTGGAGCCGCACGTCGCCGCGCTGGCCTTGGCCCGGGCCCGCTGCTCCACAGCCTGGACCTGGACCTCGCTGGCGCCCGAGCGCAGGGTCGCGCCGCGCGCCTGGGCGCGGGCGGCGTCCAGGGCCGAGCCCACGGCGGGCTTGAACAGCCGGCAGCGCGCGTCGGCCGAGATCATCAGCGTGCGTTCGTAGAGCTGGTCGGCGGCGGTGGCGGCATGGGATACGGTCGACGCGCCGAAGCCGGCGGTCATGACAAAAGCCCCTAGCCACCGCGCCGTCAGAACACATAGAGCCTTTCTCCTTCGAACGACGTTCGAAGGGGGCAAAAAGGCTCTACAGTAAGAATCCGAGCGCGCGCTGGCGCGCTTGGGGGTCTTTCTTGACGTCATGATCTCGTATTCTGCGAGAGCGGTTTCAGCAGGCAGCCTTAGGGCGCCGAGGTTGCGGTTCGGTTAGCGATGCTTCTTTCGACGGATATCTGGGTCGGCGCGCTGATCCGCCGCGCCGAGCTGGGCGGGGCCTTCGCCATGGTGGCCCGCAAGGGCGACCCACGGGCGGGAGCGGTGCTGGTCAAGGCCGTCGACCGCCGCGCCAACACCGCCAGGCTCTACAGCGAGGCCACCCGGGGCGACGGCGAGCGCTTCTGGATGCAGCCGGTCCGCTCGGATTTCGAGCCCGACCTGGACGCCTACGCCGAACGCGCCGCGCGGATCGACCCGGACATCTGGGTGGTCGAGATCGAGGACCGGGAAGGGCGGCATTTCCTGACCGAGCCGGTCGAAGGGGATCCGAAGGGCTGAGGGGCGATGCGTCCTTCGAGGCCCGCTGCGCGGGCGCCTCAGGATGAGCAATGCAGTGCAATGAGGTCCTCATCCTGAGGTGCGAGCCGCAGGCGAGCCTCGAAGGACGCACCGCGCTCACTCGCGCCGGAACGTCGCCACCAGCACGTCGCGCAGAGCGGGGGCGCCCGGCTGCAGCGGATGGATCGCAGTCACCCCATGCATCACACGGTGGTCGTCCAGGACGACCGTGTCGCGAGGCCGCTCCAGGGTGAAGGCTCCCAGCCGGACGCCGTCGTTGGCGAAGATGTCGGTGACCCCGCTGGCCACGTTCCGGCGGTCGACCAGCATGACGATTACCCAGTCGACCCCGTCACGGTGCGCGCCCTCGGGCGTGGGCAGGCCCGCCGCGCCGTCGCCGGCCTCGATGCGGAACTGGTGCAGCTCCACGTGCCAGGACCGGGGCGGATCAGCGGTCAGGGGATGGAACAGCGCCAGGCCGGCGCGAAGCAGTCCCTGCGTCACCGCGTGCTCGGCCACCGCGTCGAGCACGGGCTCGAACCAGCGTTGCACCCCGCCGTTCAGGCCGTTGTAGTCCCGGCTCTGGTAGTGCGGCTGGTGCGGCTTGCGGACCACCCCGGCGGGCGAGGCCGAAAAGGCCGCGAAGCGCCGACGTCGATAACGGCCGCCGTCGGCCATGAAGCGGTCCAGGCCCAGGTCGTTCCAGCTGTCGGCGAAAGTCTGCCAGCCCGCCACCGCCTCGGGGCCGAGCAGGGTGTCGGTTTCGGCCGGGGCGAGCCGGCGAAAGCCCGTTTCATCCAGGGCGGCGGCGATCTCGCGCGCCAGGCTGTCCGGCGAGGCGGCGTTGCGGGGAATCAAGCGTGGCCTCCAGCAGGACGAAGTCTTCAGATGGGGCGCCTGAGCCCTCGCGCCAAGCCTTGTTCCGTGTCCCGACATTTAACCCGGAATCCCATTTCCCGCCCCGTTAACCCTGCTCCTAAACCGGAGCGAAAGCTCGATGCGGCAGGGTAACGCAACGACTTCCCCAGTCGTCCGATTCCCCGCAGCCGCCGCCAGGCCTCAGCAAGGTTCCGATGCTCTTCCTGCTCAACGACGTCATTCTCAGCCTCGACGCGGCCGAACTGGCCCCGCCGCTCACCCGCGATCGTTTCGCCAAGGTGTCGCTGAGCTATGTCGGCAAGCTGGGCCAGGAGCTGTACGCCGCCGAGCCGCTGCTGCACCACAAGGATCTGGATAAGGCCCAGCGCCTGGCCGCCCTGATCATCGCCAAGGCGCCGGACGTCAACGCGGCCCTGTTCATCGCGCCGTCGCGCGGTTGCCTGGTCGACCAAGTGCAGGTGCGCTACGCCCAGTTGAGCCTGGAGATCATGGGATCGCTGTTCGAGCGCCAGAAGGCCGGCGCCCTGAGCAATGTCGAGGCCGATCGCCAGGTCTGGCGGCGCCTGGCGGCCTGACCGCCCTCCGGTCGCACCGTCACGCCGCGCACGCGGCTTTCGCGAAAGCCGTCTTCCGGCCCCAAGCGTTCGGTCGGCTAGAGGAACAGGCCGATCAGGCTGAACAGCCAGGTCAGGATCATCGCCACGATCACCAGCCCGGCGAACGCGACGCCGAGGCAGAGGGCGTTTCCTTGGGGGGTGCAGACGCCGCGCTTGTGACGCGGCTCGTGGACCATAGCCATTTTCGTTTCCTCTTCGCGGCCCTCCCTCTGACGGGGAATGGTCCGTTCAGAGGAAAGCATGACTCCAAAACCCTATTCTGACCAGGGTCATAACGTCGCGCGTTTCGATGTACCGGTATGGTTGCGAGGCTCGATTTTCCCGTCCGGTTTCAAAGAACGACGCCATCCATAACGCCACGAAACCGACGCACCGTCGTCGTCCAAGCGCCAACGCACCGACCTATCCGCCCGCGGATCATGAACAGGGCAGGCGTTTGAAGAAAATGATGAATTCCGCGGCGTCCGCGACCTTCACCCTGGCCATCGCCGCTGAGGCGAACCCGTGACGAGACCAGCCCAACCTCTGTCGCCGCTCTCGCGACTCACGAGATTGGCGCCCTGTTCGTCACCGGCGCCCGCCGGATCGGTCGTGCGGCTTTCGAAGCCACGGCGCCTCTCGATATCGCCACCGTGATAAGTTGGACAGCCTCCACTACGACGAGATCATGGACAGGCTGGCGACCACCCTGCCGCGATCAGCGCCAAGTCACGCCTTGCGCCGCGGGGGTGTCCCCGCTTAGCTTCAACGCAACGTTGAGGGGAGCGGCGTGCATGCGAGGCATTACAGGACGGCGTGGGATTTTGCCGGCGCTGATGGCGGTCGCCCTGCTGGCGGCCGGATCGCCGGCCAGGGCCGAATGGCTGCGGGCCGAGAGCGACCACTTCGTGGTCTATGGCCGCAGCGAGAAGTCGGTGCGCGAATACGCCGCCATGCTGGAGGACTTCGACTCCCTGCTGCGCCGCCTGCACGGCCGACCCAAGGACGAGGTCACCCCGCGCAAGCTGCCGGTCTATCTGGTCTCGGACCTCCGGCAGTTGAGGCGCGTGATCCCCAAGGCCAAGGAGGGCATGGCCGGGGTGTATCTGTCGTCCGTGCCCGAGGTGTTCGTGGTGGCGATCCGCGACGGGACCGGCGAGTTCGACGAGAACAAGGGCGACGACACGGTGCTGCACGAATACGTGCACCACTTCATGCTGCAGTACTATCCCAGCGCCTATCCGGCCTGGCTGGTCGAGGGCTACGCCGAATATTACATGACCGCCGACCTGGCCAAGACCCGGATGGTGGTGGGCGGCGTGAACCGCGGCCGGGCCTACAGCCTGACCCAGCCAGGCGGCTGGATCCCGATGGAAGACGTACTGGGCAAGCGTCCGGGCGCCCTCAAGGAGCGGGAAGTCTACGCCTACTACGCCCAGGCCTGGCTGCTGACGCACTACATCCTGTCGGACCCGGCGCGGCACAAGCTGCTGGGGTCCTATCTGGGCTCCGTGCGCGACGGCGACGACCCGGTGAAGGCCTGGAAGGCGATCTATGGTGATGATCCGGAAGGCCTGCGCCGCAAGCTGCAGACCTACATGAACCGGCCGATCCCGGCCGGAGCCTTGCCGCGGACGGGCGCGCTGGATCCGGCGATGACGGTGACCCATCTGCCGCCAAGCGCCGACGACCTGATCCTGGAAGGCCAGCGGCTGAAGCTGGGCGTGCCCAAGGACGACCAAGCCGAAACCCTGGCCGAAATTCGCGCCACCGCCGCCAAGCGGCCGAAGGACCGTTTCAGCCAGCTGGTCCTGGCCAAGGCCGAGACGGCGTTCGGCGACCGCAAGGCGGGCGAGGCGATCCTCGATGATCTGCTGGCCGCCGACCCCAAGGACGAGGACGCGCTGGTGGCCCTGGGCGAAAGCCGCCTGGCCGCGGCCCCGGACGATCCGGCCCAGCGCGCCGCCGCCTTCGCCCAGGCCGGAAAGCTGTTCGCCCGGGCCTTCAAGGTCGATCCGGACAATCCGGAGACCCTGCACGGCTATGCCGAAGCCCGCAGCCTGGAGCCGATGACCGAAGCCATGGCCGACATCCGCGTCCGGGCGGTCGTTCTGGCGCCTCAGGTCGGTCACCTGCGCTTGGACGCGGCCAGGGCCCTGATCCAGGTCAAGGACATCGACACGGCCAGCGCCATGCTGACGCCACTGGCCAGCAATCCGCACGGCGGCGGCGAGGTGGAGGCGGCCCAGGCCATGCTCAAGAGCATCGACGCCAAGACCGGCGACAAGGCGTCCGACGGGCCGAAGTCCGCCGACAAGGCGTCGGCAAAGGGTGACAAGGCGGCTTCGGGAAGCTAACCCCCGGGGATGAGCACTTCCCTCGCCCTTGAGGCCGCCCGTCGGCGCACCTTCGCCATCATCAGCCACCCCGACGCCGGCAAGACCACCCTGACCGAGAACCTGCTGCTGGCCGGCGGGGCGATCCGCGCGGCCGGCGCCGTGCGGGCCCGCGGCCAAGCCCGCCGCACCCAGTCCGACTGGATGAAGATCGAGCGCGAGCGCGGCATCTCGGTGTCGGCCAGCGTCATGACGTTCGACCACGACGGCCTGATGTTCAACCTGCTGGACACCCCGGGGCACGAGGACTTCTCCGAAGACACCTATCGCACCCTGACGGCCGCCGACGCGGCGATCATGGTGCTGGACGCCGCCAAGGGCATCGAGCCTCAGACCCTGAAGCTGTTCGAGGTGTGCCGCCTGCGCGACATCCCGATCATCACCTTCATCAACAAGATGGATCGCGAGGCCCAGGACCCGTTCGAGCTGTTGGACGAGGTGTCGTCCAAGCTGGCCCTGGATCCGGCCCCGCTGTACTGGCCGGCCGGCTCGGGCGGGCGGTTCAAGGGCATGTTGGACCTGCGCGGCCAGAAGTTCATTCCCTACGCCAAGAAGAGCTCGACGGACGAGGAGGGCCATCCCGACCCGGTGGCCCTGAAGTCGAACGCGGTGGTGCAGTACCTCGACCCCGAGGAACTGGCCGAGGTGGAGGAGGGCGCCATGCTGGTGTCCGAGGCCGCCAAGCCGTTCGACGTCCAGTCGTTCCTGGAAGGCCACATGACGCCGGTGTTCTTCGGCTCGGCCTTGCGTCACTTCGGCGTCAACGAGCTGCTGGCCGGCATCGGCAGCTATGCTCCGCCGCCGCATCCGGCCAAGGTCAGCAAGGCCGGCGTCGACACCCATGTCGCCCCCGGCGACGGCGAGGTCTCGGGCTTCGTGTTCAAGGTCCAGGCCAACATGGACCCCAACCACCGCGACCGGATCGCCTTCCTGCGCCTGACCAGCGGCCGCTTCACCCGCGGCATGAAGCTGAAGGCTCAGAACACAGGCAAGGCCATGAGCGTCAACGCGCCGATCATGTTCTTCGCCAGCGACCGCGAACTGGCCGAGGACGCCTTCGCCGGCGACGTGATCGGCATCCCCAACCACGGCGTGCTGCGGGTGGGCGACAGCCTGTCGGAGACCGGGACGCTGCGCTTCGCCGGCCTGCCCAACTTCGCCCCGGAAATCCTGCGCCGCGTGCGGGTCAAGGATCCGCTGAAGGCCAAGCACCTGAAGAAGGCGCTGGAGGGCCTGGCCGAGGAGGGCGTGACCCAGCTGTTCCGTCCGATGATCGGCAGCTCGGACTTCATCGTCGGAGCCGTGGGCCAGCTGCAGTTCGAGGTCATGGCCGACCGCCTGGCCAACGAATACGCCCTGGACTGCATCTTCGAGGCCGCGCCCTACGCCGAGGCCCGCTGGGTTAACGGTGAGCGCGCCGACGTCGAGGACTTCACCAACAAGCACCGCTCGGCCATGGCCCACGACATCGACGAACAGCCGGTGTTCCTGGGCAAGTCTTCGTGGGAAATCGGTTACGTCGCCGAGCGCTATCCGAAAGTGCGGTTCGAGCGGACGAAGGAACGGGGTTAGGTCCGGACCGCCGCGCTGTATGGTCGAGCTTATACGCTCAGGTTGTTGATATTGACTCATTCTACTTGACCGCGCACCCGCCTGGGCGGACCCTTGCCCTGAGAGCTTCCTCGCGATTGAAAGGTCGTCCGAGTGGCACGGGATCTGGGCAGGGGCGGCGGCTGGGCTGGTCGCCGTGCGGGGCGTTGGACGCGCGGCTTGGTCGTGGCGGTGCTGCTGTCGAGCGCGACGCCCGCCGCCGCGTTCCAGCAAGCCGCTCGCCCGGTGACAACGACGGCCGTCCCGACCGCTCCCTACGCGGCGTCCACCCCCGCCCCGACCGCGCCTAAGACCTATGCCGAATGCCTGCGGTCCTATGTACGCCGGGCCGATCCGACGGCCTATTGCCGCCGATTGTTCCCGGACGCGGCCCCGTCCACGACGGTCCCGGGGGCCGCTTCGACGCCCGGCGACTCGACCCTATCGTCGTCCCGTGAACCGGTCGATATCACGCCCCAGGTGGAGAGGCTGATCGACGCCTGGCGCAGCCGCCCCAGAACGCCTCCCGCCACGCCCAGGCCGCCGGCCGACCCCCTGGCGGTGATCCCCGACATCCAGGCGGCCTGCGCGGCCTATGCCGCCACGCCCGAGCGCTGGCGGCGCTGCACGGCCGACGGCTGGCGCCAGGCCGGACTGCGCGGCCAGCCACCGCTGGCCCTGCAGACGCCGCCCGCCATCGAACCCTCGCGCGTCGAACCCTCGCCTGTCGAGCCTTCGTCTGGCGAGCCCCAGCCCGCGCGGCCGCCCCTGGTTCGACCGAAGCCGCCGGTCCAGACGCCGCCGACCCTCACGCCGCGGACGGTCCAACCGGAGCCGGTGGCGCCCGCCCCCGTCGTCGAGCCCCCGCCTCCGCCCGTCGTGATCGCCGAGCCGCCCGCCGCGCCGACGCCGCCGGCGGTGACCGCGCCACCTCCGACGCCGCCGCAGGCGCCGCTTCCGGCCAAGGCCCCGACGGCGCCGATCTGGCTGTGGCTGGTCGCCCTGGCCGTGGCGGCGGGCGGCGGGTTCGGCCTCGCCCGCTGGCTGGGCCGCGCGCGACCGACATCGTCGCCCGTCGCGGCCGCGCCGTGCGCGCCGGAAATCGCCCTAGTCCCCGACCCCGGCGTCGTGGTCCTCAAGCCGGACGGCTCGCCCCGCGCCGGCATGGCCGTGTCGCTGCGGTTCGCGTTCGCCAGAGACGCGGGCGAGGTAAGGCTGGACTATCCCACGCTGGAGACCGCGCCATGACCAACGCGGCCCCGCACGCGCCGGCTTCGGGCGCCACGACTTGGCGGGCGCTGTTCGCCGAGGACGGCGGCGATCCGCTGGACGCCTGCAAGAACGCGCCGCCCCTGACCCAGGCGATCACGAACGCCGCCCAGAAGTTCCCCAGCGCCTGCTGGAACGACGTCGAGAGCGGCTGCCGGGACGAGGTCGGCAAGCTGCTGGATCTGTCGGTGGAGCGCGTGCTGTTTGACGGCTGGATGAAGCTGGAGCGGTTCAAGAAGTGCGTCGAGGAGTCCAGGGGTCATCCCGAGGACGCCTTCTTCCAGGATCTCGACGACCATGAGATCGCCTCCACCCACAAGCCGCGGATCGAGTTGCGCTACGGCGCGGTCAAGGTGGCCGACCTGGACTTCGAGATCGAGCTGGCCCTGAAGGTCAAGGGCGTGCGGCTGGAGGTGCGCGGCGGCAAGGTGGTCTGCGCCACGGCCGGGGTGTTCTCGGCCAACGCCAAGCTGTCGCTGCACGACCAGGTGCTGGTCGAGAAGGAGACCCCGGAGTTCGCGGCGCCGGCCAAGATCCGGTTCGCCTGACGACCGGCGTCCGCCACATCTCTCAAGGTTCGGCTTTTCCAGGTCCGCGGGGACGGGCTAGGAGAGGGCTGGACCCTGGAGAATCCCCATGCCCGCCGCCGCCTTGCTCGCCATCGGCCTGGTCGCCCACGACGACAAGAAGGCCGCCCTCGTCGACTGGTCCGTGGCGCACCAGGCGTTTCTGTCGCGGCACAGGCTGTACGCCACGGGCACCACCGGTGGACGGATCCTGCAGGCCCTGCCGGACCTGGACCTCACCCGCCTGAAGAGCGGCCCGCTGGGCGGCGACCAGCAGCTGGGCGCGTTGCTGGCCGAGGGGCTGCTGGACATGCTGGTGTTCTTCGTCGACCCGCTGTCGCCCCAGCCGCACGACGTCGACGTCAAGGCGCTGATCCGCATGGCGACGCTGGCCGACATCCCGTTCGCCTGCAACCCGGCCACGGCGGATCTGATCGTGGCGGGACGGTGAGCTTCACGGCGATGTGAGCCGCAGAGGATGTTTCGCAGATTGCGAACAATCTATGGGTGTGTAGCGTGAGCGGTTCGCGGAGGACTGTTTATGAAGACCTTGATGACCAAGCTGCTCGCCGGGGCGCTGGTGACCGCCTCGCTATTCGCCTGGGCCGAGCCGGCCTCGGCGCGGCGCGTCTTCGCCGTTCAGGCGCAATACTATTCCGGTCCAGACTACAATCAGCTGGTCGGCGAGGTCTATCGCGACTGCGACGGCAATGGATCCCAGTGGGGCGTGCGCACGCCCTACGTGATCCGCGAAACCACGGCCTGTCCCTAGAGCGCCCCTAGCCCGGGAACTTGAGCAGATTGGGTCGTGGGATCGCCGCCTTGAATGTGCCCCGTGTCTTGGCGGTGTCGAGACCAAAGTCCGCCCAAGCCTTCAGGAATCCCGTGGCCGGCGTCATGTCCGCCAGGGGCGACAGGGTCAGCACCGGCCGCGCGGCCAGAAGCTGGCGGGCCGCGGCCCAAGCCTCGGGCTCGGTGGTGGCGTAGGCGCCGTCGCTGGCGACCAGTTCGGCGGCCAGGGCCGGATCGGCGAAGTGCAGGGTCACGGCCGTGTCGACTGGCAGGTCGGCCAGGGCGGTCAGCGCCTCGATCACGCCGGTCAGCACCATCCTGGCTCCGCTGACCCGCCGCTCGCCCCCGGCCGCGCCGGCCAGCGTCCCGTCGGCGTTGCGACGCACATGGGCCCAGCCGCCGTAGCCGGGATCGGGTTTGCAGAGCGAGGCGGTCCAGAGGTCGACAGAGGCGGTCATGACCCCTGTTTAAAGACGGGGCTGAAAGCTGGCCAGAGGGGAGGGCGGCCGTCGTGACGAACGGCGTTTGGCGAGGCATGCTTGGCGCCGAACTCCCTTCTGTCGCCGAGTCGGAGCGCGCCATGCTGGATCTCGTCCTCGCCGTCCTGCACCACTTGCTGATCCTGTCGATGGCCGGCCTGCTGGCCACCGAACTGGTTCTGGTCCGGCCCGGCGTCGGCGGCCCGAGCCTGACGACCCTGGCCTTGATCGACGCGGGCTATGGCGCGACGGCGACCCTGGTGCTGGTGGTCGGCGCCAGCCGCGTGTTCTTCGGCGCCAAGGGCTCGGCCTTCTATCTGGAGAACCCGGTGTTCTGGGCCAAGATCGCCGCCTTCGCCATGGTGGGCGTGCTCTCCGCCTGGCCGACCCTCGCGTTCTTCAAATGGCGCAAGCAGGCCAAGGCCGATCTGGCCTTTGCGCCGTCCACCGACGAGGTGGCGAGGATTCGCCGGCTGATGGGGCTGGAGCTGGCGGTCTTCGCCCTGATCCCGATCTTCGCCGCCGCCATGGCGCGCGGCTACGGCCTCTAACGCCTCGCGAGCCGGCTATCGGGCATGGGCTGGAAAGCGCCGCCAGAACAGAAGGTAAACCCGATCTTAAAATCTATGGTTAACGTCATTTTCATTTCGGTGAACAATGTTCTAACCCCGGTGTCGGTGCGCATGGTCCAGTAAGGATCTATTAAGCAAGAAGCGTGCCAATCCGGCGCAAGACAGGGGTTTGGGCGCTATTGCGGAACGAAGTGTAAACGCGACGCAAATATTTATGGTTAACGCCACCTTAGGCTTCGTTAACAGCTTGTTAAACGTGTTGGCTCCGGCTTTGCTAGTCGTGCGTTGAACCTGCGCCGGACGTCCCGGCCTGGGACGTTCCCGGAGGACGCAGCGATGTTCGATTTCGGTCGTGACCTGAAGAGACTCTTCGGAGTCGACGCCGCCGCCCCCGCGCGAGCCGCGGCGCATCGCGACGGGTTGACCGGCGGCGACACCTCGCTGCTGGAGCTTCTGGACCTGCGCCTGCTGGTTAACGAGGCCCGGTCCGCCGACGTCGCCGCCGGCCGGATCGGGGCCAAGGACCGAGGCCACCGGCTGCTGGAAGCCGCCGTCGTCTGGCGCGAGTTGGCCCGCCGCTCGGGCGACGCCGCCGCCTTGCGCAAGGGCGCGGCCCAGGCAGAGGCCGCCGCCAAGGTCTTCGAAGCCGAACACAAGCTGGAAAGCCTGGCCGCGGCCCGCTGCGAGCAGGCGACCCTGGCCGTGCTGGGCGCCGACCTGTTCGGCGACGAGGGCTTGCACGCCGCCGCCGGCGCCACCCTGACCCTGGCCAAGACCGCGCCTGGCCACCGCTGCGCCATGGTCGAGGCCCTGCTGGCCGGTCTGCAAGGTCGCGTGGCCCTGGGTGAGAACGACCTGGATCGCGCCCTCGCCGCCGCAGAGGCGTTCGAGGCGCCGCTGCGGGGGCTGTCGGCCGCGCGCCGGGTCAAGGGCGGGGCCTCGCGCCTGTTGCTGGCCGACCAGCGCGCCGCCCGCGTCGAGCTGCTGCTGGCCTGCGCCGCCCGCCTGAAGGACCGCGCGCTGACGGAAGTGGCCCTGGCCGAGGCCAAGGAGGCCGAGTCCGGCCTGGATCCCGATTTCGAACCTTTGGCCTGGTCGCGGCTGGAGTCCCTGCGCGGGACCGCCCTGGTCCAGCTGGGCGAACTGGACGGCGAGATCAACTTCATCGCCGACGGGGTCGAGGCCCTGGCCCAGGCGCTGGAACCGGTCACCGCCGACCACAGCCCGATGGACTGGGCTCGGGCCCAGGCCGCCCTGGGCGCCGGCCTGCAGGCCATGGGCGAGGCCACGACCTCGGAGCGCTGCTTCGAGCGGGCGGTCACCTGCTACGACCGCGCCTCGCACATCCTCAAGACCCAGCCGGCCCTGGCTCTGCGCGCCGTGGTCGCCAACAATCGGGCTCTCAGCCTGGCCCGTTGCGCCGAGCTGACCGCCGACCTGGCCGTACTGGACGCCGCCGAGATGGCCTTCAAGGCCGAGCTGGCCGCGACCCCGGGATCTCGCGATCCGGCCGCCTGGGCGGTGACCCAGATGAACCTGGCCCGGCTCTACGAGGCGCGGGTCGAGATCACCGGCCGCGACGACGGCCGCCTGGACCGGGCCGCGACGGCCCTGGCCAGCGCCTTCGACATCTTCGCCGAGCTGGGCCTGCGGTCTCTGACCGACCTGGCGGCCCAGGGGTTGCAGCGGGTCAAGCAGGCGCACGCCGCCTGACCCAGAATGAAACCGGACGGTCCCGAACGGGCCGAAACCAAGAACCAGTAGGGAAGACCCAGTGATCGCTTCGTTGCTCGCCGCCGCCGCTGTCTCGATCGTTCCGACGCCCGTGGCCCAGCCCGTTGTCACCCAGGTCAAGGACGTCCAGCCGCAGATCGCTGAGGCGCTGCTCAGCTGCATGGTCAAGCGCGATGGCGGCTTGACCGCCTGTTCAGTGCAGAGCGAATTCCCGGCGGAGATGGGCGTCGGCAAGGCGGCCCTGACCATGGCCTCGCAATTCCAGGTCGAGCTGATGGGCCCTGACGGCAAGAGCCGGGCCGGCTCGTTCATCGACGTCCCGGTGCGCATCCGCATTCGCTGATCGGCCGCTCGACCCGAGGCGCGACACGCCCTGGAGCAAAGCCGCGCGATATGGGACTCGCGCGGCTTGCTCCAGGCTTCTGTCTTCGCATCGCTTTTGCGGAAAACCGGCGTCCACTTTTCCGCGCGATGCTCTAGCTTGGCGGCGTAGCGTTTCGGGGGCGACATGGGCGACAGTTTCAAGGACGTGGACGTCTCCCAGGCGCTCTATCTCGTCCTCTATCTTTTCATCGTAATCATGGGGCTACGCGGCCTGCCGTCGGCGGTCCGTCGCCGCGCCGAACCGCCGCGCTGCAGGGCCTGCGAGGCGCCCGTCGAGGCGGACACCGCGCCGCTCGGGCCGTGGGGCGGCTGGACGTGCCGCGCCTGCGGCGGTCCGGTCGAGCCGGCGCGCGAGCCTGAACCCCGGACCGGCCTGCGGGGCTGGATGGACCAGTATCCGTGGGCGGTGTACGGCGCGATCTGGGGTCTGCTCGTCTGGGGCCTTGTGGCCGGCAGGGACCTGTGGCTGCACGCGCCCACGCCTGACCCGCTGACCCTGCCGCTGACCGTCGTAGGCGGACTCGGCGTCGGTTGGCTGCTGACCTTGATGCATCGGCGGCGCGGCTAGGGCGCGGCCCCCGGGCCTTGCGTCACCGCTTTCTCGATTCGCTCGTCCCGACGCTCCGCCTCACTGGGGTTCGGGCGGCGGGCGGTCGTCGTCGGGGAAGGGTGGGGGATCATACTCGTCGTCACGACGCTGGGCGTCGGCGCGATCCCGCTCGCGCTCCTCGTCCCAGCGGCGGTCGCGTTCGGTCTCTTCCCAAGCGTCGCGGCGCGCGTGTTCGCGGCTGGCCGCCCGTTCCTCTTCCCGCAGTCGGCGGGCAAGCTCGAAGCCGTTTCCGGTTCGCTCGCGCTCCCACCGGTCGTCGGCCGGCTCGGGGGCCGCAAGGCCGTCATCTTCCACCCGCGTGTTCCGGGCCGGTGGCAAAGGCGACGCCGGAGGAGGCGATGTCCCGGCGAAAAGGGCCTCGCGGCCTTTCGCGGTGGCCTGGGCGGCTTCGGACAGGCCGACGTCCAGCGGACCGGCGTGGGGGACGGCCGCCTTGGGCGGCGCGACCACGCGGATGCGCAGGCCCCCGTCCCCGGCCGCTTCCGCCGGCGGGTCGGGTCGGGTCAGGGCGGGCCAGACCGCCATCACCGCGGCGGCCGTCGTCATGACCGCCGCCGCGGCGACGCCGGCGATCAGGACCGTCTTGTTCTTGGGCAATTTCACTAGGGCGCTCCGGAGACGGAAGGCCTCTCGACATGAGGGAACGGCGTGGAGTGACGCCAGTTCCGCGCCGAGCCTAGGCCGCCGCGACGTCGCCCGTCGTGCGGCGCATGCGCCAGAAGCGGATGGTGCGCAGGGCCGCGTCGCGAGGCAGGGCGGCGTAGAGCTCGCCATAGGCCTTGGCCTTGCCCATGGCGTTGTCGCCCGGGTCCAGGATCAGCAGGGCGAAGGTCAGGAACAGGGCCCGGTCGAAGTCCGCCGCCTTGCAGACCACCGACAGGGCGTCCAACTCACGGCGCTCGATGATCTTGCGGGCCGTATGAAAGTCGACATCGGCCAGTTCGGCCAAGGCGACGAGGAAGATAGTGGTGCGGTTGGCGCGCAGCATGGCGACCAGCGCCTGGGGCGTGACGGCGCCGCGGGCCTTCAGGGCCGTGATCTCCTTGACCGCCGCGTCGTAGTCGGCCGGCAGGGCGCCGTCGCTGGCCGCGACGCGGTTGCGGCCAGCCTTGAGGGCGGCTTCCAGAATGGCCGGATCGACGTTGGCGTTTCGCTCCATGATCCGGTCGCGCAACCGCGCCTCGGCCACGAAGTACATCTCGTTGAGCAGGTCCATCGGCAGGGCCTGACGATCGATCACCGCCTCGTGCAGCTCGGGATTGGCGGCTGCGCGGTCGACCGCCGCCTCGTGGGCCTGGCGCGACAGCACCGCGCCCTCGTTGCGCAGCAGCACGCCCAGGGTGGTGTCGTCGCCGCGCTCGACGATGGCGTCGGACACCTGGCTGGGCACGACGGAACGCTGCGAGATGGCCCGCAGGTGGTCCTGGCCCTGGGTGCGGGCCAGGTGCAGCAGGTCGGCCTCGCTGAGCTGCGGCGCGCCCTGCAGGATCGGACGGGCGACGGCGATGCTGTCGCTGGCCAGGGCGCGGGTCAGGGTCGGCGGCGGGGCGGCGCTCGTACCCAGCCGTTCGGCCAGCTCGATCCGCACCGCCTCTTCCATCTCGCCGGCCAGTTGGCCCAGCACGTCGTCGAACAGGCCCATCTCCACGTCGCCGTGGCCTTCCGCGGTGAAGAACAGATCGGTGACGCCGCGCAGCAGTTCGCGGCGACGCGAGCTGGACGGCTCATCGGCCAGGGCGATGAGATCGTGGAGGCGCGACTGGATCAAAGGCCTTGGTTCCGGGTCTTGGCGCGGCGGGCGGCGCTGTCGTCGCCGTCACCATCGTTGTCGCCACGCGCTCCGGCCGCCAGCCAGTCGGCCGAGCCGTGCGCCGGCGCGGCGTCCTCGGCTGGCGCGGAGGCGGCTTCGGTGGTGATCAGCACCTGGTGGTCGGGCCCGGCGGGCGGGATCGGGTCGGGGGTCAGGCCGGACTCGCGGGCCACGGAATAGAAGCGGGCCCCGATCACACCCGTGTTGGCGGCGGCGAGCTGGCGGGGCGCCGGCGGCGGGAGGGCAGGAACGGGCGCTGGAGCCGACACTGGCGTGGCGGCAGGCGCTGAGGCGGCGGTCGTCATGCGAACGCTGCGATAGCCGGACCAGTCCTTGGCCGGACCCGGCGTGGCGGCGATCGGCGCCGGGCGGGGCGGGGCGGGTTGCGCGGCGGCGGCGGGTGCGGGATGTCCGTCATAGCCGGCCCGGTCGCGAAGCGGCGCGGGAGGAGCCTGCACGGGCGTTGCGACGGGCGATGGACGGGGCGCGGCGTAGAGGCTGGTCGGCAGCGCCCTGGGGCGTGACGCAACAGGCGGCGCAAAGGCGGGGGGCGTGGGGGCGGGCGTCGTAGACGGCGTGTAGGCGGCCGACTCGGGTCGTGCGCTGTAGCCCGCCCAAGCGGCCAGCGGGGCGGGTTGGGCCGGCCTCGGCGCGGGCGGCGCGGCGGCGACCGGGTCGCTCGAAGCCTCGCGCTTGTTGGCCCAGCTGAGCATCGGACCGTCGTAACGCGCGGGCGCGGCGACCGAAGCCTGACGAGGCGTCGTCGGACCGTAGCGGCTCTCGCGCGCGCCCTCGGCATGGGCCGGAGCGGCGAGGCAGAACAGCACGGGCAGGAGCAGGGCGAGGCGCATGAACCGGTCCGACAGGTCGCAGGATCGGAGCAATTAATAGGGATCGGGACTTAATCTTGACCTAACGCGGCCTGACCACGCCGCAAGTTTGTGGGCTTTGCGTCGTCTTTTCGACTCGGGGTTTCAAAGTCTCAGCGACCGCGCCACCATGTCAGCAGGCGGCGCTCGGCCAGGCTGAGCAGCCCGTGCAGAGCCACGCCAAGGAGGGCAAGGACCGCCAGGGCGGCGAACACCCGCGCGGTCTGCAGGCGGTTCGACGCCTCCAGGATCCGCCAGGCCAGGCCCTGGTTCCCGCCCGATCCGGCCACGAATTCGGCGACCACGGCCCCGACCACGGCCAGGCCGGCCGCCACCTTGTGGCCCTCCAGCAGGGCAGGCAGGGCCGAGGGCAGCCGCAGCCGCCACAGGCGCTGGGTCCGGCGGGCGCCATAGAGGTCGAACAGCCGGGCCAGGTCCGGATCGACCGCCTTGAGGCCGGTCAGGGCGCCGGAGAAGATCGGGAAGAAGGCCGCCACCGCCGCCAGGGCGACGACGGCGCGCTGCGGGTGCTCGATCCCGGCCCAGATGGTCATCAGCGGCCCGATGGCCACCAGCGGCGTGACCTGCAGGGTCACGGCGACGGGGCGCACGGCCTCCTCGACGGTCGGATTCAGACTGACCGCCAGGGCCAGGCCGCACGCCAGGACGCTGGCCAGGGCCAGGCCGACCAGGGCGGTCGACAGGGTGGTCCAGGCGCTGGCCAGCAGCAGCGGCCAGCCCTCGGCCAGCGCCGCGCCGATCGCCGAGGGCGCGGGCAGCAGATAGACAGGGATCGCCAGGACTCGACAGGCGGCTTCCCAGACGGCCAGCAGCAGGACGATCAGGGTCAGGGGGGCGAGGATCTTCATGCGGCGAACCCCCTCCGGCCCTTTGGGCCACCTCCCCCAGAGGGGGAGGATCTACCGGCGCCTAGATGCGCGCCCTCTGGGGGAGCTGTCGCGAAGCGGCTGAGGGGGCTCACGCGACGGCTCCCAGGTTCCCCGCCAGCAGTCGCGACACCTGCTCCGCCGTCTCGCGGAACGCGGCCGTGGTGCGGAAGCCTGGCGGCCGGACCACCGGCCCCTCGACCGCCACCTCCCCGACGATGCGGCCCGGGCTCGCGCTCATCACCACCACGCGGCGGGCCATGTAGACGGCCTCCTCGACATTGTGGGTGACGAAGACCACCGCGGGGGCCAGCTCGGCCGCCAGGGCCAGGACGTCGTCGGCCAGGGCGCGACGAGTGATCTCGTCCAAGGCCGCGAACGGCTCGTCCAGCAGCAGCAGGCGCGGGCGGGTGACCAGGGCGCGGGCCAGGGACGCACGCATGGCCATGCCGCCGGACAGCTGGGCGGGCCGGGCGTTCTCCACCCCCTTGAGGCCAACCTTGGCCAGGGCCTCGATCGCTCGGTCGCGCCCTTCGGTCCTGGGCGTTCCTGCCAGTTCCAGCGGCAGGGCGACATTGGCCGCCGCGCTCATCCAGGGGGCCAGGGTCGGGGCCTGGAACACAACCGAGGTCTCGCCCTTGCCGGCGGCGCGGGTCACCATCCCGCGGGTCGGCGCCTCCAGCCCCGCCAGCAGCCGCAGGGCCGTGGACTTGCCGCAACCGGACGGCCCGACCAGGGCGACGATCTCGCCGGGCGCGAGGGCGAGATCGACCGGTCCCAGGACGCGCCCGCGGGCGTAGTCGACCTCGACGGCGGAAAGGCTGGCGATCAACCCAGGCATAGGGTGGGGAACTGGGCGGCGTGCACCCCTAAGGCGGACAGGGCGAGCACCAGCTGGGCGGCGCAGATCGTCCAGAACGACACGGGATGCCGGGCACGCTTGATCGTCCCGAAAAACGGAAAGGCGACCTTCCCCGTCTGGAGGGAGGCCATCAACAGTCCGCAGAGCAGGATCGCGGCGGCCAGGAACCACCAGGTCGGTTCGGGGCGGGCGGGGTGCTTCTCCATGCGCCGGCTACTGGACTTTGGGCAGGAATTTCAGCGTGTAGGCCGACTTGTAGTCCATGTCCTTGGGATAGACGCCCTGCTCGGAGGCCACCTTGAAGAACTCGGCCCAGCGGGCGTCGTCCATCCTGCCCACACCCTGGCGGGGCACGATGCCGTAGGCGCGCATCTTCTCGCGGGCCTGGTCCAGGACATCCTGGGTCATTTCCGGATTGTCCTTGAGGATAAGGGCGTCGCCAGGCTTGGGGTCGCCGTAGAGGTAGCTGGTCCAGCCGGCGGCCGTGGCCTCGACGAAAGCCTTCACCGCGGCCGGGTTCTTGGCGATCAGGGCGTCGGGAACCAGGGCGAACGAGGCGTAGGCCGGATAGCCGTCGTCGGCCAGCAGGAAGACCTTGGGCGTGACCTTGCCTTCCTTCTCGATCAGGTAGGGTTCGGAGGTGACGTAGCCCTGCTGGACCACCGAGTTGTCGGCCAGGAACGGCGCGGCCGAATAGTTGTACTTGCGCACCTGGTCGTCGGTGAAGCCGTGCTTGGCCTTCAGCCAAACCCAGAAGGCGGTGATCGAGGCGTCCGACAGCAGGATCGGGTGGCCCTTCATGTCGGCGATGGAATTGATCCCCTGGCCGTCGTGGGCGATCAGCACCTGGGGGTCCTTGTCCATGAAGGCGGCGACGGCTTTGACCGGCACCTTCTCCTTGGCCAGGTTCAGCACGATGAAGCTGTTGGAGCCGACGCCGACGTCGACCGCGCCGGTGGCCAGAAGCTGGGGCACGTTCACGCCCGGGCCGCCCTGGATCAGGGTCACGTCCAGGCCGCGCTTGCTGTACTCGCCGGTCGCCAGCGCCTGGTAGTAGCCCCCCAGCTCGGCCTCGCCCTTCCAGTCGGTGGCCAGTTTCAGGGCGGTGTGGCCGGGCGCCTCGACGACCTCCTTCTTGGCCGGCGAGCAAGCGGCCAGGACGGCGCAGAAAGCCAACGTTGCCAGGCGCAGGATCTTCATCGTCGTCTCCCCGAATTGCGGGGCGGAGGTTAGTGGGGCAGGCGGGGCGTGGGAAGCCCGGTATGAGATAGGAGGCTCACCCACTTGCCCCCACGCCCTCATAGGAGGTGGAGCGTTGGGCGGAGCGCTCTTCCCCCTCTGGGGGAAGACGACCGCAAAGCGGTCCGTAGAGGGCAAGTGTTCGCCGCGGGAAGGTCCTACCGCCGCGCCAGCCAGCGGCTGACCTTGGCGTACAGCACCTCGCGCTGCACCGGCTTGGCCACGTGGTCGACCATGCCGGCGGCGTAACAGCGCTCGACCTGCTGCGGCAGGGCGTCGGCGCTCATGGCGATGATCGGCACCTCGCCCGCCTCGCCGTCGAGGGCGCGGATGGCGCGGGTGGCGGCCAGGCCGTCCATCTGCGGCATGTGGATGTCCATCAGGATGATATCGAAGCCGCCGCGCGCCGCCTTGGCCACCGCCTGCTCGCCGTTGTCGGCGGTCTCGACCTGGCAGCCGACCAGGCTCAGCAGGGCCGCGCCGATCTCGCGGTTCATCGGATGGTCGTCGACCAGCAGGATGCGGGCCGCGCCAGGGGCGGCGACCGGCTGCGGTTCGCCGACGTCATAGGGCTCGACCTGCGGCGCCTGCAGTTCCAGCCAGAAGGCCGAGCCATGGCCCGGGGCGCTGTCGAAGCCGATCTTGCCGCCCATCAACTCGACCAGCGCCTTGCTGATCGCCAGGCCCAGGCCCGCGCCGCCGTAGGGACGGCTGGCCGAGCTGTCGACCTGGCTGAAGCGCTGGAACAGCCGGCCCTGCCGCTCGACGGCGATGCCGACACCGGTGTCGACGATTTCGAACTTCAGCCGGTCCTCGAGCTCGCCGGGCTCGATGGTCAGGCAGGCCCGGATCCGCCCCGCCTCGGTGAACTTCACCGCGTTGTTGAGCAGGTTCAGCAGCACCTGGCGCAGGCGCAGGCCGTCCAGGTCGTGCAGGCCGCCAACCGGATCGACGACGTCGACCTCGAGCGCCAGCCCCTTGTTCTCGGCCTCGGGCCGGATGATCCCGACCGCGTCGTGCAGCACCGCCGCCGCCGAGGTCGGCTGGAACAGCAGTTCGACCTGACCGGCCTCGACCCGCGAGAAGTCGAGGATGTCGTTGACGACGGTCAGCAGGGCCGTGCCGGCGCTGTCGATCAGGGTCAGTTGCCGGCGGACGTCGGGCGCCAGGTCGCGGCGTTCGACCAGCAGCTGCGAGAAGCCCAGCATGCTGTTCAGCGGCGTGCGGATCTCGTGGCTCATGGTGGCCAGGAACTCGGTCTTGGCCTCGTTGGCGGCCAGGGCCCGGGCTCGGGCGGCGCGGGTCAGCTGTTCGCGCCGCATCAGCAGACGGCGCAGGCGTTCCTGCTGAGCCAGGGCCAGGCCCGCGGCCAGGCTGGTGACGAACAGCACGCCGACGAACACCTGGACCAGCCGGTTCTGGTGGGCCTGCGACCAGTCGGTCTGGATCTGCGAGTTCCACAGGCCGTGAACGGTCAGCGGAATGGCCACGCAGGCGACGATCAGCGACGTCTGGGCCGCCCCGCGCGGACCCAGGCGGAAAGCGGTCAGCAGGGCGATCGGGAACAGCATGAATGGCACGGGCAGCCCCTTGCGGTGGAACACCAGCGCCGACAGGGCGGCCGCCAGCAGGGCCAGGCCCAGTTGCTCCAGCAGCGGGCGGTGGAACGCGCGGCGATGCTCGCTGTCCAGCAGCACCAGCACGGCGGGCAGCACGATGGCCATGCCCAGCACGCCGCACACGAACCAGTCGGTCAGCACCGTCACGAAGGGCAGGCCATAGGTCAGGGCCAGCACGGTCGCGGCCAGCGTGGCCATGGCCAGTATGACGGGCGCGGTCAGGGTGGTCAGCAAGGCCAGCTGCCGCATGGTCCGCACGCGCGGCGGACCGAAAAAGCGCCTGACCACCCACCAGACCAGCAGGGCCTCGCCGACGTCGACCAGGGTGTAGAGGATGGCGTGCCCCAGGCTGTCGCCGACCATCAGGTCGATGGCCAGATGGCTGACCGCCGCGATGACGATCAGAACGACCCGGCGACGGGGATTCAGCACCAGCAGGCCGCCCGCCAGCAGGGCGTTGGTCGGCCACAGGGTGGCGATGCCGAGCGCGTTGCGGGTCAGGAAGTCGCTGAAGGCCTGGCTGGCCAGCAACGCCACGGCCAGGACGAGCAGGATCCGATCCTGCCGCCGCTGTTCCTGATGGGCGACGTTAGCCTGCATGGGTGTTCCCGTTCCCCGGTCGGGACAAATACGCGAACCGAGCCGCTACGGTTCTCCGATAGGCGGCGCTGTGACGCTTTGCCGCATCCTGGGGTGCAGCGCAATCGCGTCATGGTTGCGTTTCGTCCTCGTGCAGGATTTCCCGGCGCCGCCAGGCGTCGATCCGCGTCATCAGCGGCGTGGCGGTTACGCCGTGGACCAGGATCGAGCAGAGCACCACGAAGCCGGTGATCGCCCATAGCCGGTCCCACCGATGGAAGTCGCCGTGGTTGAGGCCATAGGCCAGGTAGTAGAACGATCCCAGCCCCCGGATGCCGAAGAACGCCACGACCGCGCGTTCCCGCTTCGAATGCGGGGCGCCGGTCAGACCGATCCAGCCGGCGAGGGGGCGGACGACGAAGACCAGGGCCAGGCCGAACGCCACTTCCTTCCAGGTCAGGGAGTCCAGCAGGCCGCCCGCCACCGCCCCGCCCAGCAGGACCAGCACCAGCATCATCAGCAGGCGCTCCACCTGCTCGGCGAAATCGTGCATGGCCTCGTGGAATGCGTGGTCGCGCTCGGTCTCCCGCAGGGCCAGGGCGGCGATGAACACGGCCAGGAAGCCGTAGCCGTGCGCGGCCTCGGCCACGCCGTAGGCCACCAGGGTGGCGCCCAGGGCCACCAGCCCGTCGCCGGTGCCCGAGATCCGGGCGTGCGGGGCCTTGAACGTCGCCCAGCCCAGAGCCCGGCCCACCGCCCAGCCCACGCCTGCGCCGGCCGCCACGCGCCACAGCACGTCGACCGCCAGCCAGTGGGTCAGCAGCGGGGCGCTGACCACACCGCCCGCCAGGCCCAGTCCGACCGCCAGGTGCACGAACGGAAAGGCGAAGCCGTCGTTGAGACCGGCCTCGGAGGTCAGGGCGAACCGCGCCTCGCCGTCCTCGCCCGAGCGGGGCGGTCCGACCTGGACGTCCGAGGCCAGCACCGGGTCGGTGGGCGCCAGCGCGCCGCCCAGCAGCAGGGCCGCGGCCAGCGGCAGGCCCAGGCCGTGCACGCCCATCAGCGTCACCGCCAGGATGCTGAGCGGCATGGTGACCGCGATCAGCCGCCAGGACGATTCCCAGCGCCGCCAGCCGATCCGTCGGTCGATCTTCAGCCCCGCGCCCATCAGCGAGACGATCACCACGATCTCGGTCAGCCGTTCGGTCAGGGTCGAAAAGCGCAGGGGATCGGAGCGGAACGGCAGGACGCCGCCGTGGAACACCACCACCCCGATCAGCACGCACAGGATGGCCACGGAAAGCGGCAGACGGCTGAGCGCCATCGGCAGCCAGGCGATCAGCAGGACGACGACGCCCAGGCCCAGCAGGAACAGCAGGTACGAATCGAACATGGGTCCCTAACGCGCGGGCCGAGCGACCGGAGCCATGGGAGGACCGAACCCAGCGGCGCCGTCGGGCGTTACGAGCCAGGCGATCGTGCACAGGAGCTGGAGCGCATGGACAAACTGTTCGCCAAATTCGCCAACGCCACGGCGCGCATCACCGGCAGCCCGCCGGCCTTCCTGGTTTGCGTGCTGCTGGTCGTCGTCTGGGCCGCCAGCGGGCCGATCTTCAAGTTCTCGGAAACCTGGCAGCTGGTGATCAACACCGGCACCACGATCATCACCTTCCTGATGGTGTTCCTGATCCAGAACACCCAGAACCGCGACGGCGCGGCCGTTCAGACCAAGCTGGACGAGCTGATCCTGACCTCCGAGGCCGAGAACGACTTCATGGGCATCGAGAAGCTGACCGAGAAGGAACTGGCGGCCATGCACGCCCGCTGCGTCGAGCACGCCAAGGTCGCCCAGGATCGGCTGGAGAAGGTGTCGGCCGTTCGCGAGTCCCGCAAGAACGCCAAGGCGGCGCCCAAGGCCAAACGCGCCCCGGCCAAGCGCCCGGCCGCCAAGAACGCCCCGGCGCGCCGGGTGAAGACGTCCTGATCTTCGCCCATCCCGACGTTCGCCGGGCGGGCGCCGGGTCGCCTACTTCTTCTCCAGCAGCAATTGGCCCTGCTTCTTGACCTGACCGGTGATCTTGCCGGCGATCATGCCCAGCAGGCCGGGCAGGACGATGTCCATCCGCACCGACTGGTCGAACACGGTCAGCACGCCGGAGATCGGCTGGCCCATGGCCTGGGCCGAGAAGGTCAGGGCGTCGCCGGCCCAGGCCTTCTGGACATCCTTGACCATGCCGCCCGTCTGGCTGAGCAACTGGCCGAACCCTTCCTCGATGCGGCGGCGCGCCTCGGCCGCCCCCAGCTGGTGGGGAATGGTGATGGTCACCGGCTTGCTCATGCGCGTGGCGCTCCTTTGTCCATGGGCCTAACGCCCGCGAGGGACATATGGGGCCGAGCAGCGTCCGTCTCTACGTCCGGATCTGACGCATCGACCGGCGAAGGTCGGCGCATCCACGGAGGACGCCATGACCGACATCGCCATGCCCAGCCTGTTCCAGCCCCAACCCCGTTCGGTCCGCTTCACCCGTCCCGGCCGGCCCGGCGGCGTTCTCGGCGCTCTGAACTACGCCGGCGTGCTGCTGGTCTGGGCCGCCCTGTTCGTGGTGCGGCCGGGCCTGGCGATGCAGGTGTTCCGCGAGCGCCGCGCCGACTCGCCGATCCGCCGTCGCCACTAGGCTAGCCAAGTCGAGCGATCGGTGGGATGGCAGGGGGCATGCAGCGCATCGTCTCCATCGCCCATGTCAGCCACCGCCTGAAGGCCCCGTTCCGCATCTCGCGCGGGGTCAAGACCGCCGCCGAGGTCGTGGTGGTCGAGATCGTCGAGGGCGAGCTGGTCGGTCGCGGCGAGAGCGTGCCCTACGCCCGCTACGGCGAGACGGTCGACAGCGTGGTCGCCCAGCTGCGCCCCGCCGCCCAGGCCTTGCGCGAGGGCGCGGGGCCGCACGAGGCCTTGGCCCTGCTGACGGCCGGCGCGGCGCGCAACGCCCTGGACTGCGCCCTCTGGGACCTGCGGGCCAAGCGGGAGGGGTTGAGCGTTGAGGCCCTGACCGCCTTGCGCGTTCCCGACAGCTTGGTCACCGCCGTGACGGTCAGCCTGGACGGCCCCGAAGCCATGGCCGCGGCCGCCCGGGCCGTGGCTTCCGCCCCGCTGATCAAGGTCAAGCTGTCGGCCGACGATCCCGCCGCCCGGCTGCTGGCCGTGGCCCGGGCCGCGCCGGACGCCCGGCTGATCGTCGATCCCAACGAGGGCTGGGACTTCGCGACGCTCGACGGTCTCAAGCCCGTGCTGTCGGACCTCAACATCGCCCTGGTCGAGCAGCCCTTGCCGGCCGGCGAGGATCAGGCGCTGGAGGGCTACGATCCGCCTTACCCGATCTGCGCCGACGAGTCGGTGCACGTGGCCGAGGATCTGGCGGCGCTCAAGGGCCGCTATCGCGCCGTGAACCTCAAGCTCGACAAGGCCGGCGGACTGTCCGAGGCCCTGCTGATGCTGGAGGAAGCGCGCAACCACGGCTTCGTCCTGATGGTCGGCTGCATGGTGGCCTCGTCCCTGGCCATCGCGCCCGCCCTGCACCTGGCGGGCTCCTGCGCCTTCGCCGACCTGGACGGACCCTGGTGGCTGGCGCAGGACCATCCCGGCGGCTGCCGGGTGGCGGACGGGCGGATGACGCGGCCCGCCGAGGGGTTCTGGGGTGACGGAATGACAGCGACCGGCCTGTGGCTCTGAGCGCACAGGACGGCGCGCGACGGCAGGATCTGAGCTGTACTTTCGCGCGCATGGATGTAACCTTTGATTGAATAATCAGGGAGGTATCGTCATGCGTAAGCGTTCCATGGCTTTGGCGGCCGTCGCCGCCTCGATCCTGCTCACGCCGCAGGCTCTCACCCCCAAGGCCCAGGCCTTTGGCACCATCCGCAGCCTGGGCCAGAACGCCGAGCATGAGCGCATCACGCGCAGCGGCCTGGCCACGTTCGGCTTCGGATCGGACTCGCTGGATCAGCTGGCCGGCAAGAACGGCACCTGGGGCGCGGTCGGCGCGCCCGACAACCCGACGCGCGGCCTGATGAGCAGCAAGCCCGCCCACTGCGACGGCGGCGACTTCTTCACGCCGGGCGCCTATCCCCAGAGCGCCGCCACCGCCCAGAATATCCTGACCTCGTGCCGCACCTACATCTACAACAACATCAATGCGGCGGTGAGCGACGCGGCCGGCCTGGTGAAGCCGAACCTGCAGCTGGGCAGCACCAGCATCTTCGGCGGCTGCACGTTCAACGGCGTCAAGGGCCGGGCCAAGTGCAACGTGTTCGAGGACATGGGCATGGCGTTCCACGCCGCCCAGGATTTCTACTCGCACAGCAACTGGATCGACACGCCGCGCGCCGCGCCCTCGATCGCCGATCCCCAGGGCCTGAACCACGCCGCGCCCGCGCCATGGCTGTCGCCGGCTGGCGGCGCGTTTCCGGCGGGCCTGATCAGCGGCTGCTACGACGGCTTCCCGGAGTCGCTGTACTGCAGTGGGCGGATCAGGCACGCGGTGCTCAACAAGGACACCACCGGCACCGCGCGCGGCTTGCCGGCCTATAACCGGGCCATGGACGTCGCCGCCCAGGACACCCGGGCCAAGTGGGCCTATTTCGAGAGCCGCCTGGTCGCCGTCTACGGCGCGCCGCGCGGGAACAAGATGATCTGCGTGCTGAAGCGGGACAATCCGGGAAGCTGCTAGACTCTCGGACAGTCTTCCCGGTGGGGAGAAGGCCTCGCGCCTTCGGGGACGACCGCCTGGCGGGCGTGGCGAGCGGGCTCCAGGGCCAGCGTTAAGTCTCGCCAGGCGCCGCGCGGCATGGGCCAGATTGAACGTTTTGGGCGGCCGAGCGTACCAAAGGAGAAGCGCGGCGCCGGACGCGGTTCTTCCGCCGCGCGAAGCGGTTTAGGTCGGTGGCCCGCGCTCCCTGAACGAGACTCCTCATGCCCTTCGACACGCCGCCTCCCATCGAGCAGGTGATCGTCACCGCCGCGCGCCTGCCGCCGGCCGCGGCCGAGGCTGCGTTTTCCGCCGTCCATCTGGGCGAGGGCGACCTGGCGAAGAGCCAGCGGGTGGACGAGGCGATAGGCCAGACGCCGGGCGTGTCGCTGTTTCGCCGCACCTCCAGCCTGTCGGCCAATCCCACCACCCAGGGGATCAGCCTGCGGGCCATCGCGCCGTCCGGCGCGGGGCGGACCCTGGTCACCCTGGACGGCGTACCGCTGAACGACCCGTTCGGCGGCTGGGTGATCTGGTCGCAGCTGGCCCCGGAGTCCCTGGCCGGGATCGACGTCGTGCGCGGGGCAGGGGCGGGCCCCTACGGGGCCGGCGCCCTGACCGGCGTCATCGGACTCAAGGAGCGGGACGCGGGCGTCGCCGCCGACGTCTCGGTCGGCGAGCTGGGCTCCAAGCGCGCCTCCGCCGCGGCCACCTCGACCTTCGGGCGGTTTGAGTTCACCGGCGCGGCCTTCTACGACAAGTCCGACGGCTACGTGCCGGTGCGGGGCGACGCCCGAGGCGCGGCCGACACCCGGACCGACCTGGAGGCCAAGAGCATCTCCGGCCGCGTCGACATGGCCACGGCCCTGGGCCTGCTGTCGCTGCGCGGCGGGTTCTTCGAGGAGGATCGCGGGGCGGGGCTGGCCGGAGCCCGCGCCAACGCCTCGGGCAACGTGTTCAGCGCCACCCTGGTCAAGGCCCCGCGCGGCGCGGCCCTGGGCTGGAAGCTGCAGGCCTGGCGGCGGACCAGCGACCTGTTCAACAGCTCGGTCGCCGTTGCCGCCGGTCGCTCGGCCACCACGCCGGCCAACAGCCAGGACAAGACCCCGGCTACCGGCTGGGGCCTCAACGGGGCCCTGCGCCGCAAGGCCGGCGGGCTGGAGTGGGAGCTGGGCGCCGACGCGCGCCTGAACGACGGCGAGGAGCGCGAGCGCTACAGCTATTTGGGCGGGACCTACACCCGCAACCGCGTGGCCGGCGGCAAAACCGCGGTGGCCGGGGCCTATGCCGATGGATCGTGGACGGCAGGCTCCTGGCTGGTGGCCGGCGGCCTGCGGCTCGACCACTGGGCGACCACCGACGGCTTCCGGGTCGAGCGTAGCGCCCTGACCGGGGCGGTGCTGCTGGACCAGCATCCGGCCGATCGCGACGGCGAGGTGGTCAGCGGCCGGCTGGGCGTGACCCGCGACCTGGGCGGCGGAACGACGGCCCGCCTGGCGGGCTATACCGGCTTCCGGCCCGCCAGCCTCAACGAGCTCTATCGCCCGTTCCGGGTGGGCAACGACGTCACCGAGGCCAATGCGGGGCTGAAGCCCGAGCGACTGCAGGGCCTGGAGGCCGGCGTCTCGCACAAGGGCGACAAGGGGCTGGTCGAGGCCACGGCGTTCTGGAACCGGATCGAAGACCCGATCGTCAACGTCACCCTGGGCGCCGGGCCAGGAACCTTCCCGATCGGCGGCTTCATCCCGGCCGGCGGCGTGCTGCGCCAGCGCCAGAACGCGGGGACGATCGACGCGGTCGGGCTGGAAGGCCGCGCCGAGCGCACGGTCGGCGCCGTGACTCTGAGCTCGGCCCTGTCGGTCACCGACGCCCGGGTGGACGGCGGTTCGACGGCTCCGCAGCTGACCGGCAAGCGCCCGGCCCAGGCCCCGATCTGGAGCGCCACGGCGGGCCTGTCGGCCGAGCTGACCGAAACCCTGGCCCTGACCACGGACCTGACCTGGGAAGGCAAGCGGTTCGAGGACGACTTGAACAGCCGCGTGCTCGATCCGGCCTGGCGGCTGGACGCCCGGCTGGACTGGCGTGTGAAGCCCCTGGTGACGCTGTACCTGGTCGGCGACAACCTGCTGGACGCCAATATCCAGACCTCGCGGACGGCGGACGGCGTAGCGGGGTATGCGGCCCCGAGGGTGGTGCGGGTGGGACTGAGGGTGGCGCTGTAGGGACCGGGGACATGCCCTCGCGGCGTGTCCCCAGCGTCGAGCGACGCGCCGGCAAGTGGGGGACACGCCGCGAGGGCGTGTCCCGATCACCGCACCGGCTTGCCCTCGAACACCACCTTGGCCCCCTTCTGCACCGCTGCGCCCAGTTCGGCCGCGTCCCAGTTGGTCAGCCGCACGCAGCCGTGCGAGGCGCGCTTGTTGACCAGCTTGGGGTCGGGCGTGCCGTGGATGCCGTAGGTGTCCTTGGTCAGGTCGATCCAGGTGGAGCCCACCGGATTGTTCGGCCCGGCCTTGATGGTCAGCTTTCCCGTCGGCTTGCCGAACGTCAGGCGCGAGGGATCGTAGGTATAGGTCGGGCGCGGGGCCACGGTGTTGACCGCCCACTCGCCGACCGGGGCCGGGCGCTCGGTGCTGCCCACCGTGGCCGGATATACCGCTAGCAGCTTGTCGCCGTCGGCATAGGCCTTGAGCACGCCCCTGGCGTTGTCGATCTCGATCCGCGTGACCTTGCCGTCCAGGCCGTCGGGCCCCAGGGCGGCGACGATGATCGTGGTTCCGGCCTGGGAGAAGTCGACGCCGGGGTTGAGCGCCTGCAGCAGCGGCTCGTCCATGTGGAACTTCTCGGCCAGGGCCTCCAGCGGCGAGCCGTAGCCGAGGGCCGGCAGCTTGGCCATCGCCTCGTAGTCGTCCTTGGGGATGTCGGGGGTGAACGGCCCGGCGACGTCTTCCGGCGTGATCACGTAGTCGGTCAGGGCCGGGCCGGCGTCGGCGACCAGGGCGTCCCAGACGGCGGGGCTCAGCTTGCCGTCGACGGTCAGCCGGCGGGCTTCCTGGAAGGCGCTGATCGCCAGGGTCAGGTTCGAACCTTCCCGGCCGTCGATCACCCCGGGCGAGAAATGGGCGCGGTCGAGCAGCACCTGGGCGCGGGTCAGATAGGCCTGCCTGGCCTGCGGCGTCGTGGCGGCCGGATCGAAGGCGGCGGCGTTCACGGCCTGGGCCAGCGGCGAGGGCGCGGCGGGGGCGACGGCCGGCGCCGCCACCACCGGCGTCTGGGGCTTGGCGGGCGGGGCGGCGGGCTTCGACACGGCCGGCTTGTCCGGCTTCGGGGCGGGATCGGAACAGGCGGCGGTGGCCGCCAGGCAGCCGAGCAGCAAAACGACAGGACGCAGGGGCAAGGGCATGCAAACGACTCCGGGGCGGGAACGCCTTGCCCCTCTCAAGCCTTGAGCCATGGCGAAGTTCCACCACCGGCCTCCCGCGGCCAAGGAGCCCTGTTTGAAGATCCTGCGTTGGCTGATCTGGGTTCTGGGCGGGCTGGCCGTGCTGGTCGCCGCGTTTGTCGCGTGGGTGATGTGGCCGGGCAAGCGCCCCGCGCCGGCCTTGCCGCCGCCCTCGGCCTCGGCGCCGCGCGAACCGGCCCAGTACGCGCCCCCGACCTATCTGCCGTCGAACGATCCGCCGGCCAGCCCAACCCTCCGAGCGGCGCCCGGCGGTTCGCCCGAGGACTGCAACGCCGGCGGCGCCTCGGCCAGCGCCGCGCCGGTCAACGCCGCCTCGCTGACCACCCTGACCTGGACGCCGTTCGGGCGGGCCGAGACCGGGTGGGAGATCTACGCCCCCCGCGTCGCCCACGAGGTCCAGACCGCCTGCGCCCCGGGCACGCCGCGCTTCGCCGCCGCCCTCGCGCGATGGCAAGGCGGTCATGGCCTGAAGCCGACCGGGACCTTCGACCCGGAGACCTTCAAGGTCATGCTCGTGCGCTGGCATCGGGCGCGGCCGTTCGTGAAGGTCAACGGCGAGGGGATCTGCCCCGGCGCGCCGTCGGTCGCCCTGCTGTCCACCGCCAAGCCCGAGGAGAGCTACGGCGGCAAGGCCATCCAGCTGCGGCCCGGCGCCCTGGACGCCTATCGCCGGATGGTCGCCGAGGCAAAGGCGGCCGGGGTGGTGCGCGACCCGCGCGCTCTGACCCTGTTCTCCGGCTTCCGCGACCCGGCCGCCGACGCCGCCCGCTGCGCCCGCGACAACAACTGCCAGGGCGTGTCGCGGACCATCTGCTCGGCCCACCGCACCGGCCTGGCCGTGGACCTGTTCATCGCCGCCGCGCCGGGGTTCGGACCGGACTCCAGCGCCGATCCCAACCGGTTGGCGATGACCCGGTCGGACCTCTATCGCTGGCTAGTGGCCAACGCGGGGCGGTTCGGCTTCGTCAACTACGTGTTCGAGCCCTGGCATTGGGAGTGGACGGGCGAGCCGATGCTGCCGGGCGTGCCGATCGCCAGCCTGCCGCTGGCCGGCTCCGGCCGTCCCGGCGACCCGCTGCTCACTCCGCCCGCAGCACCGGCGCCGGCCGCTGCGCCAGCGCCAAGGCCGCCGCCAAAAGGCCCCCCGCCGTCGAAAGCCCCGCCGCGCCGACCAGCAGGATCATGACCCCGCCCCAGTCGACGCTCCAGCGGGCCTCGAACACCTTGACCACCACCGGCCAGGCGGCGGCGAAGCCCAGGGCCACGCCCGCCGCCCCGGCGATCAGCCCGACCGCGCCGTACTCGATCGCGTAGGCGGCCAGGATCTGGCCGCGCGTGGCGCCCAGCACCTTGAGGGTCGCGGCCTCGCGCGCCCGGGCCCGCGCCCCGGCGGCGATGGCCCCTGCCAGCACCAGCAGGCCGGCCAGGCCCGCCACTGCCGCCGCGCCCCGCACGGCCAGGGCCAGGCGGTCGAACAGGGCGGCGGCGGCGTCCAGCTGCTCGCGGACACTGATGACGTTGACCCCCGGAAAGCTGTCGCCGAGCCGGCGGGTCAGGGCGGCTTCCTGAGGCTTGCCCAGCCGGGCGATGGCGACGTTGCGCAGGTCCGCCCCCTCCAGGGCCCTGGCGTTCAGCACGACGTTGAAGTTGGGGCCGAAACCGCCGAACTCGATCCTGCGCAGCACCGCGACGCGGGCCTCGATGTCGCGGCCCAGGATGGTCAGGGTGACGCTGTCGCCAACTTTCAGCCCCGCGCCCTCGGCTAGCTCGGCGTTCAGGGCCAGCAGCGGCGGGCCGGCGTAGTCGGGCCTCCACCACCGGCCGGCGGTGGTCTCGCCGCCTCCATCCTGGTTGCTTGGCGGCGCGCCGCTCAGCAGGGTCATGCCGATGTCGTTGTCGAAGGCCCAGCGCTGGCCCGGCTTGATCCTGTCCTTATCGACCGGCCGGCCTTTCAGGCCGCTGATCCGGCCGGTGACGAAGGGCAGGCGCAGATAGGTCTCCAGGGTCAGCGGCATGACCTGGGCGACCTCGGCGTCGAACGCAGCGGCTTGGCCGCCGGGGATCTCGGTGAACACCATGGCCGGGGCGGTGCGCGGGGCGGTGGTGGTGATCTGGGTCAGCAGAGCCGACTGGATCAGCACCACGCAGGCCAGCAGGGCCACGCCCAGGCCGATGGCCGGGCTGGCGGTGCGGGCGGCCGAGCGCGGTCCGGCCAGGTTGGCCAGGCCGAGCTTCGCGGGACCGCTGACCAGGCGTCTCATCTTGCCCGCGCCCCAGGCGGCGGCGCGTCCCAGGGCCCAGAGGACCGCGAACGAGACGGCGACCCCGGCGATCATGATCGCCGCGGCGATCGGTGTCGGGGCGGTGGCCACGGCCAGGGCGGCCAGGCCCGCGCCGGCCAGCACCGCGCCCAGGGTTTCCAGGCTCAGCGGAAGGCGGCCGCCCAGGCTGCGGCGAAACAGGGCCGACGGTGGCGCGCGGCGCGCCCTCGCCAGCGGGACCAGCGAGAAGGCCGCGGCCGCCAACAGGCCGAACAGCCCGGCCTTGGCCAGGGGCAGGGGATAGACGGCGAACAGGGCCGGGATCGGCAGGGACGGGCCAGCCAGCTGTCCCAGGACCAGTGGCGCGACGGCGCCGATCGCCAGGCCAATGGCCACGCCCAGGACGGCCAGCAGCCCGATCTGGATCAGGTAGAGGTTGCGGATCAGCGCGCCGTCGGCGCCCAGCGCCTTGAGCACGGCGATCGATGGCTCGCGCGTGGCCAGATAGGCGCTGACCGCGCCGGCCACGCCCAGGCCGCCGGCCACCAGCGAGGCCAGGCCGATGAAGCCGAGGAAGTATTCCAGCTGGTCGATAAGACGGCGCGCGCCGGGGGCGGCGTCCAGGCGGTCGCGAACCTCGAACCCCGCATCGGGAAACCGGGCCTGGACCGCCTTGCCAACGGCGCGCGGGTCCTGGCTGGCCGGCAGGGCGACACGGACCGCGCGACCGGACAGGCCGCCGGGCGCCAGCAGCCCCGAGCGCTCCAGCACCTCGCGGCGCACGAGCACGCGCGGTCCAAGGGCGAAGCCCCGGGAAAGGCCGTCGGGTTCGCTGACCAGCACGGCGCTGGCCCGCAGCGTTATCGGCCCGACCGTGAAGCGGTCGCCCAGCTTCAGGTGCAGGCGGTCCAGCAGGGCCGGCTCGACGGCCGCGCCGGAGACGCCGTCACGGTCGGCCAGGGCGGTCTTCAGGTCGGGCGCGCCGTCCACCTTCACCGTTCCGGCCAGGGGAAAGCGGTGGTCGACGCCGCGCAGGCTGACCAGGCGCCGGTCGCCGCTGGGGGCCTCCGCCATGGCGCGGGCGGCGGCGGTGTAGGTGGTGATTCCCAGCCGATCGAAGGCGGCGCGCTCGGCGGAGGTGAAGTCTCGGTTCTCGACGGAGGCATAGAGGTCGCCGCCCAGGATCTCGCGGGCCTGGCTGGCCAGGCCGTGGCGGAAGGCCTCGGCGGTCGAGCCGGCGGCGGCGATGGCGGCCACGCCCAGGGCCAGGCACGCCAGAAAGATGCGGAAGCCCCGCACCCCGGAGCGCAGCTCGCGGGCGGCCAGGCGAAACGACAGGGCGGCCATCAGGCGAGGATCTTTCCCGTATCGATCTTTCTTGTGTCGATCTGGCCGTCGGCCATTCGCACGATGCGGTCGGCGCGCTCGGCCAGGACCGGGTCGTGGGTGACCATGACCAGGGCGGCGCCGACCTCGGCGATCAGGGCGAACATCAGGTCGGCGACGGTGGTGGCGGTCTTGGCGTCAAGATTGCCAGTCGGCTCGTCGGCGAACAGCAGGGCGGGGCGGGCGGCCAGGGCGCGGGCCAGGGCCACGCGCTGCTGCTCGCCGCCCGACAGCTGGTGTGGATAATGGGTCAGCCGGCCCGACAGGCCCACCCGGCCGAGCCACTGGCGGGCCGTGGCCAAGGCGTCCCTGGCGCCGGCGATCTCCAGCGGCGTGGCGACGTTCTCCTCGGCGGTCATGTTGGGCAGCAGATGGAAGGCCTGGAAGACCAGGGCGGCGCGGCCTCGGCGCAGGCGAGCCCGGCCGTCCTCGTCGAGCCTGGCCAGGTCCTGGCCGAACAGGCGCACGGCCCCTGATGTCGGCTGCTCCAGCCCGGCTCCGACCGCGATCAGCGACGACTTTCCCGAGCCCGACGGACCGATCACCGCCAGCCGTTCGCCCGGGCCCACGGCCAGGTCGACGCCGCGCAGGATGTTCACGGGCCCCGCCGCCGAGGGCAGGGTGAGGGTCACGGCCTCGAGAGCCAGGACGGGCGTGGAGCCTGCAGCCATGAAACTTCCTGATTTCCTGGTCATTGTCTGGACGGAACCCAACCTACATAGGAAGCCATGAGCCTGAATGCGGTGACGATCCAGTTGTCCAGGAGTCCTTGTGCAGCAAGACGGCGGGGCCCGCGCGCGCGGGCTCGCTTCCAGACCGCGCCGATGGACAGACCATGAGCCTTCCCGCCCGCTTTCCGGACCGCCGCGCCTTTCTCGCCGGACTGTTGCTGGCCACCCAGGCCGCGGCCGCGCCTCGGACCCAGCTCACGCCGTCGCCGAGGCCTCCGGTGGTCACCGTGCTGGGCGACTCGATCACCGCCGGCCTGGGCCTGCCGGCCAGGGACGCCATGCCCGCCCAGCTGCAGGCGGCCCTGACCCGCATGGGCGTCCTGGCCACCGTGCGGGCCGCGGGGGTGTCGGGCGACACCAGCGGCGGCGGCCTGGCGCGGGTCAATTTCAGCGTCGCGCCGGACACCGCCCTGTGCGTCGTGGCGCTGGGCGGCAACGACCTGCTGCAGGGGATCGAGCCCCGCGTCACCAAGGCCAACCTGAGGGGCATCCTGCAGAGCCTGCGCCAACGGCGGATCGGGATCGTCCTGGTCGGGGTCGGCGCGCCGCCGCTGATCGGCGCGGCCTACGCCCGCGAGTTCAACGCCCTCTACCCGGCCCTGGCGCGGGAGTTCTCGGTCCCGCTCTACGCCAACATCCTGGCCGGCGTCGGCGGGTCGCGGCAGCTGATGCAGGGCGACGGCATCCATCCCAATGCGGCCGGCGCGCGGATCATCGGCGGCAAACTGGCGCCGTTGGTGGCCCAGGCGCTGAAGACGATCCCCACCCAGACGGCGGCTAGGTGAAGAACTCGACGGCCACCAGCACCACGCCGGCGATCCACACGGTCTCGAAGACCATCAGCGCCACGGGCCGCCAGCCGGCGGTCATCAGGTCCTTGAACGAGGTCTTCATGCCCAGGCCCGCGATGGCCGTGACCAGGCACCAGCGGGAGATCTCGTTGGCGGCGTCGGTGACCGGCTTGGCCAGCCAGCCAAGGCTGTTGACGATGACCAGGGCGGCAAAGCCGACCAGGAACAGCGGCACGGTCGCCTTGGCGCCCCCGGCCGCGCCTGGTCCCATGCGGGCGACGACGAAGGCGATGGTGAAGACCACCGGCAGCAGCATGGTCACCCGCAGCAGCTTCACATAGGTGGCCACGTCGCCGGTGTGGGGCGAGATCATGTAGCCGGCCCCGACCACCTGGGCGACGTCGTGGATGGTGCCGCCCAGGAAGATCCCCGCCCGGGTGTGGTCCAGATGCAGGGCCGCGGTCAGCAGCGGATAGGTGATCATGGCGATGGTCGACAGCGCCGTGACCGTGACGACGGCCAGGATCGTGTCGCGCTCGGCGTCCTTGCCGCGCGGCAGGACCGAGGCGATGGCCAGGGCCGCCGAGGCCCCGCAGATGCCGACCGCCCCGCCCGACAGCACGCCGAAGCTGGACCTCAGGCCCATCCGCCTGGCCAGGAACGCGCCCAGGCCGATGGTCGAGCCGATGCCGACGATGACCGTGACGATCGGCGTCAGGCCCAGGCCCAGGATCTGGCTGGCGGTGATCCGCGCGCCCAGCAGGGCGACGCCGAAGCGCAACACGGCCTTGGACGAGAACTCGATGCCGGGGATGCAGCGGCCTTCCTGGTGCAGGAAGTGGAAGGTCATGCCAAACAGCAGGGCGAACAGCATCACCGGCGCGCCGTAGTGCTGGGCCAGCCACTGCGAGGCCAGCGCGATGGTCACCGCCACCAGCACGCCGGGATAGAGCTTGATCAGCGCCGATTGACCCGGGAGGCGGGTCGCGCCCTTGGCGGCGGCGGCCGGCTCCGGTCGCGACAGCCCCTCCATGCCCTCCAGCGACTGGAAGAGCGCCCGCGCGGCGGCGGTGTCGGTGTCGAGGTCGGAGTTCATCGTCGGGCCCTGAACCGGCGAGTCGCGCCGGTCACCGGCGATCGAGACCCGATGCGAGGGAAGCCGACAAGGAAAATCGGCGCCGGACGCCTACGCCTGCACCGCAGGACAGGGCTCGGGCTGGTTTCTGAACGGCGGCTAACGAAAGCCTCACAACGCGTTCAGCCGCCGCCCCGCAAAAGGTGACCGTGGCCGCAAGATCCGCGGCGTGGAACGGAATGATGGTTATGTCGGCATCTCTTCGCGTGGTTACGGCCGGTCAGCGGGCGAAGGTGGCGGTGGAGTCGACCGCCGGCCTGAGCGAGCGGATCCAGCACCTTCAGGCCGAGGCCAAGCGCCTGGCCTCAGCCCATATCGACGCCTTGCGGGCCAGCATGCTCGAGACCCAGCGGATCGCCGACGAGATCGCCAACGGCGGCGAGGCCTATCCCGCCGGCGTCCGCGATCTCGCCCGCCGCCTGGGCGAGGACAACGCCGCCCGGGCGATGACCATCCAGGGCATAGTCTCGCGCCTTTGAGATCGGCGTCTTCTCCGTCGTCCCCGGCTTGCGGGCCCGGGACGACGGAGAGGCGGCGATGCTAGAGCTCGCGCCCGCCGCCGCTGACGATGGGCTCGGGCTGGTGGGCCGCGTGGCTGGGCGCCGCGTGCTGGTGCTTGAACATCCGGTCGACAATCTTGCTGGACCAGTTCTTGAGCTTGTCCATGAACACGAACACCACCGGGATGTAGAGCAGCGACAGGAAGGTCGAGGTGATCAGGCCGCCGATGACCGCGATGGCCATCGGGGCGCGGAACTCGGTGTCGGCGCCGAAGCCCAAGGCCACCGGCATCATGCCCGCCGCCATGGCGACGGTGGTCATGATGATCGGCCGGGCCCGCTTGTGGGCGGCGTCGAGCAGGGCCTCGCGGCGGGTCATGCCGCCCTTCATGGCCATGATCGCGTATTCGACCAGCAGGATCGAGTTCTTGGCCGCGATGCCCAGCAGCATCAGGATGCCGATCAGGGTCGACATCGAGAAGCTGCTCTTGACCAGCACCAGCAGGCCGAACGCGCCGCCGATCGCCAGGGGCAGGGCGGCCATGATGGTCACCGGGTGGGCGAAGCTGCGGAACAGCAGCACCAGGACGACGTACATCAGGAGGATGCCGGTCACGAGGGCGGCGACGAAGCCGGTGACCATCTCTTGGATGAACTCGGCGTCGCCCGCCGCCACTTCCTTGACGCCCTGCGGCAGGTTCTTGACCGAGACCAGGGCGTGGACCCGCTTGCTGGCCTCGCCGACCACGATGCCGTCGAGCTCGGCGGTGATCTCGGCCACCCGCGAGCGGTCCTGGCGCGAGATCTGCGACGGACCGGCGCCATAGCGCACGTCCGCCACCGCGTTCAGCGGCACCGAACCGCCGTGGCTGGACGGAACCTTGAGGGTCTCCAGCACCGACATGTTCTCGCGGGCGTCGTCGGTCAGGCGCAGTCGGATCGGCACCTGGCGGTCGCCCAGATTGTACTTGGGCAGGGACTGGTCGATGTCGCCGATCGTGGCCACCCGCACGGCCTGGGAGATCGCCCCGGCCGAGACCCCGGCCCGCGCGGCCTGGTCGGGCTTGGGCGAGACGATGATCTCCGGACGGGCGATCGCCGCCGTGTTGACCACGTTGGCCAGGCCGGGAACGGTGCGCATCTGGGACTCGACGGCGCGGGCGGCGGCTTCCAGCTGCGGGCCGTTGTCGCCGACCAGCCGCAGGGTGTAGCTGGAGCCGTCGCTGGGGCCGCCGCCGTTGTTGCTGCCGGCCCCGATCCGCGCGCCGGGGATCGCCTTGAACTGGTCGACCATCAGGCGGCTGAAGTCACGCTGGCTCATCCGCTCGCCCTTGGGCGTGAGGTCGGCGGTCAGCTCGGCCTTGTTGACCCCGTCATTGCCGACCGAGGCGTAGACTCCGGTGACTTCGGGACGGGCCAGCAGGGCGCGGGTCATGCGTTGGGCGATGGCGTCGGTCTCGTTCAGCGTGGCGCCGGGGGGCAGCTCGACGCTGAATGGCGCACGGCCGCGGTCGGCCGCCGGCTGGAACTCGAACGGCAGGCGCGTGGCCAGGAAGACGGTGCCGATCAGCATCGGAATGGCCAGCAGGGCCACGATGATCTTGTGCGACAGCGCCCAGTCCAGGCTCTTCAGATAAGGACCCATCCACGCCGGGTCCTTGTCGGGCTTGTGATGCGCCTTGAGCATGTAGGCGCCCATCAGCGGCGTCAGCATGCGGGCGACCACCAGCGAGAACAGCACCGAGACGCAGGCCGCCAGGGCGAAGGCCTTGAAGAACTGGCCGATGATCCCGGGCATGAAGCCGACGGGGGCGAACACCGCCACGATGGTGAAGGTGGTGGCCACGACGGCCAGGCCGATCTCGTCGGCCGCCTCCATGGCAGCGTGATAGGGCGACTTGCCCCCGCGCATGTGGCGGACGATGTTCTCGATCTCGACGATGGCGTCGTCGACCAGGATGCCGACGGTCAGCGACAGGGCCAGCAGGGTGACGCCGTTCAGGGACTGACCCAGCGGCGCCATGACCGCGAAGGTCGGGAACAGCGACAGCGGGATGGCCACGGCCGCCAGGAAGGTGGCGCGCCAGTCGCGCAGGAACAGCAGCACCACCAGCACCGCCAGCAGGGCGCCCAGGCCCAAGGCCTCCAGCGAGGCGTAGTAGCTCTCCTCGATATATTTCACGTTCGAGGTCAGCTCGACGATCTTCAGCTCGGGGTGGGCCTTGTCGAGCTTCTCCACCTCCTTGCGGACCTTCTCGGCGACCTTGACTTCGGAGGCGCCGCGCGAGCGGACCATGTTGAAGGTGACCACTTCCTGGTTGTTGAAGCGCGCCTGGTTGCGCGGTTCGGCCCAGTGGTCGGTGACCTCGCCCAGGTCGCCCAGGCGCACGGTCTCGCCGTTGTTGAGCTGGACGCGGGTCTCGCGCAGCTGGTCGACCGTGTTGGCCGCGCCCAGGGTGCGGATGGCCCGCTCCGAGCCGGAGACGGTCACGCGGCCGCCCGGCAGGTCGGCGTTGGCCGATTGCAGAGCCTGGCTGACCTCGGCCGCCGTCACGCCGCGCGCGGCCAGGCGGTCGGGATCCAGCGCCACCTGGATCTCGCGGGTGACGCCGCCCTGGCGGTTGACCTCGCCGATGCCCTTGATGGCCAGCAAGGCGCGGCTGACATCGTGGTCGACGAACCAGCTGCGTTGCTCAGGCGTCAGGGTCGGGGCCTGGACCACGTAGGTGATCAGCGGATTGCCCGAGATGTCGATGCGCGTGACGTTGGGGATCTGCATGTCCTGCGGCAGCGAGCTCTGCAGGTTGGACATGGCGTTGCGGACGTCGTTGGTGACCCGCTCGTGGTCGACGCCCAGCTCGAACTCGATGAAGGTCGACGAAAAGCCGTCGCCGACGGTGGAGCTGATGTGACGCACCTGGCCCAGGCCGGCGATCGAGTCCTCGATCAGGCGCGTGACCTGGGTCTCCAGCTCGGTCGGCGCGGCGCCGGGGCGCGAGGCGTTGACGACCACCAGCGGCAGGTCGACGTCCGGATTGTCGTTGATCCGCATGCTGCCGAAGCCGGAGATCCCGGCGATGGTCAGCAGCACGAACAGCAGCAGGACGGGGATCGGGTTCTTGATCGCCCAGCGCGAGATGTTGTTGGCGTTGGGGCTCGGATTGTCCATCGCGATCCCCTAGCGCTTGGCGGCGACGGTGGACGAGCCCGCCGTGGCCGCGGCGATGCGCACCGCGTCGTTGTCGCCCAGGAAGCCCGCCCCGTCGACCACCACGCGCTCGCCGGCGTTCAGGCCCTCGGCGGAGGTCTGGTCGGTGTTGCGCGCCAGGATGTCGATGCGGCGGAAGCGGGCGTGGTTGCTGGCGTCGACCACGAACACCCCCGGCTGGTTCTGGCGATAGAGGATGGCGGCGGTCGGGATGGTCGGGGCGGGGCGATTGCCGGCCGCGATCTGGGCGCGGGCGAACATGCCTGAGCGGAAGCCGCCGCCGGGCGCCAGGCTGATGCGGGCCAGGCCGACCCGGGTCTGGGCGTTGACCTCGGAGGTGACGATGCGGACCGTGCCCGCCGTCTGGCCGACCTGGTCGGAGGTGACGGTGGCCGGCATGCCGGCCTTGACGGACAGCAGGTCGGCTTCGGGAATCTCGGCGTCCAGCTCCAGGCGGCCGTCGCGAACGATGCGGAACAGCTCGGTACCGGCGGTGACGATCTGGCCCTTGGTGACGCTGCGGCGGCTGATCAGGCCCGAGACCGGCGCGCGGATGGCGGCCTGGCCCAGGCGGGCGATCGTTTCGTTCCGGGAAGCGTCGGCGGAGGCTAACTGGGCGGCGGCGGTCTGCTGGCGGGCGATCGCGGTGTCGAGCGAGGCTTGGGACAGATAGCCCTTGGCCTGCAGTTCGCGCGAGCGGCCCAGGGCGGCCTGGGCCTCGGCCAGGGTGGCCTTGGCGCTGGCCACGGCGGCTTCCTGCTGGTGCAGCTGGGCGCGCAGCATGGTGTCGTTCAGGGCGACCAGGATCTGGCCCTGGCGCACGAGCTGGCCCTCGTCGGCGTTGACCGCCACGGCGGTCAGGCCGCCGGTCTCGGCCCCGACCGGCACCTCTTCCCAGGGCGTGACGGTGCCCGAGGCGTTGATGATTCGCGGCAGCGACTGGATGGTCACGGCGGCGACGCTGACGGTCTGGCTGGCGGTCAGGGAGGGCTTGGGCGTCTTGGCCTTGGCCTTGTCGCCATGGTCGCACCCCGACAGCCCCAGGGCGCCGATGCAGAGCACCAGCGGCAACGCCGTCGAACGCAGGTCGCGCCTATAGATCCGTTGATGCACGACCACCTCAGCTCCGATGATTTGAACAGCCACCGCCTTCTAACCGAGAAACGCCGTTCACCGGATTAAATGATCGTAAGGAGAGCAAACGGCGTCAGGCGAACTCGCTCGGCTCCGATTTCGGGCGTCTCCCGGCGTTCCAGGCCCCGACCAGGAGCGCGCCCATCACCAGATCGCTGATCAGGCTGCCGGCTACATAGTAGGCGCGGGGAAAGATCTCGCGGTCGATGGCGGCGGCCAGATGGATCAGGGCCGCGACGCCCTGGAACGCCGTCGCCGCCATGGTCCACCAGCGGTCCGTGGTCAGGGCCAGGTAGAGCAGGACCGCCAGCAGGAGGATGTCGACGACCAGCACGCCGGTCTGGACGCCGAGGGCCTGTTGATCGACCTGCACAAGAGGACTGGCGAACCACGCCGCGGCCATCGCCGCGGCCGCGGCCCGCTCGACCCAGCGCCCGCGCCAGACGGCCAAGCCGCAACAGGCCAGCAGCAGGGCGAGGCTGAACAGCTGGTCGGGAGTCTGGACGTACATCGGCGGAGTTCCGGGGCGGGGCCGGCGGCGAGTCGAGGCCGAAGGATAGTCCGATCCGCGGCGGAAGCCGATCCTTGAAGGTGCGGGCCCGATCATGTGTGGGGGTGAATGACCGGGCCCGCGGCGCGAGGCCTGAGCGGGGAGGGGTCAGGCGACTTCGCGCGTCGTCGGCACGGCCCGAAGGCTGCCGACCAGGAAGGCGGGGGGCTTCTTGCCGCCGCCGCCGAAGGAAACAGCCGAGAGGCCGATGTCGTGCTGGGCCTTGCTGAGGCCCACGTGGGTTTCGAGGATGTTCTGCCGGGCCACGCCCAGGGCGCGCATCGTCTCGATGGCGCTGATCAGGGCCTCCTGGCCGACCATCACCGAGAGATTGGCGGCCTCGCGCGAAGTCGGCATCAGGGTCGTCAGGGCGGCGGTGCTGGCGATGGCCGCATCGATGGCCTTCTCGGCGGCGAACAGGGCCTCGGCGACGGCCTCGGCGGCCTCGCGACGTTCCTTGAGCATGACGATTCTCCTCGCGCCGCGAACACGGCGCGTCATCCGGGGTGAAGTTTGGAGAGCGTTCGGGCCGCGACGACCTAGAACAGCCCCTGGAGAGCGTGCAGGCCGGCGAGCAGGGAGCCGAACGCGAAAGCGGTCGCGAGCATCAGGGCGGCGATGAAGGCCAGCCGTTGGCCGAGCGTCAGGTCATTGGGGCCTCCCCAAGGTCCGATCGGCCGGAAGGCAGGAAGCTCTCGTCCATCAGGGCTCCCGCCACGCAAAGGATCTCGCGCAGCACCATTTCCGGCGGCTTGAAACTGGCCTGCTTGCGCGTCGCGCTGACCAGGTCCGACGCCATCAGGGCGTTCTGGGCGGTCGCCGCCAGACTGGCGAGCTGACGTTCCAGTTCCGTCCAGGTGAAGGGCGGCGCCAGGTCGTCCTGCGAGTTCAGGGTCGGCCAGGCCTTGTGAAAGTTCAGGGCGTCGCGGCGGAGGCCGATCGCCTGGTTGATCGCATCCTTCTGGGAGTCCGTGAGTGGCGGCACGTGCTGTTCCTTCCTCGATGTCGCGACCTTCGGCCCGACGGCCGGAGGAGCGCGAAACCTCGACGAGGTCAGGAGACCCGGAGGAAGGGACGGAGGCTAGCCCCGCCGCGTCGGACCCCGACGCGATCGGAGGGGGCGAGGGGCAGGACCAAGACGGAGCCGTCAGGCCGCGGCGGGAGATCAGGCGGGCGGCCTCGTAACGGTCGGCGGCCCCCAGACGACGCCGCGCCTTGTCCAGGTGCCAGTCGACGGTGTGCTTGGAGAGGCCGAGGCGGCGGGCGATTTCCTTGGAGCTGAGATGCTCGTCCACGAGACTCAGGCAGGCGCGCTCGCGCTCGGTCAGCCGGTCCATGCCGCTCACTGTCTGGTCCAAGCCATCGGCCCCCACGGTCATGAGGCAATTGTATTCCGACGGCGCTCCACCGCAAGATGCAGTCAGCCTTTGGGCAGATCCGAAACGGCCAGGCTGGACGAGACCTTCCACAGGTCGATCGCGCCCTCGATGGCGTGGCGGTCGATCTGGCCCAGTTCCTCGGGCGTGAAGCCCAGGGTGTTCAGCGCGGCCAGGGAGTCTTCCAGCTGGGCCACGGTGCGCGCGCCGATCAGGGCCGAGGTGACGCGGGGGTCGCGCAGCACCCAGGCCAGGGCCATCTGGGCCAGGCTCTGGCCGCGCGCCTGGGCGATCTGGTTCAGCGCCTGGATGCGGGCCAGGTTGTCGGCGCTGAGCAGGTGGCCGCCCAGCGAGCCCTCGCGGGCCGCGCGGGAGTCCTGGGGCACGCCGCCCAGGTACTTGTTGGTCAGCATCCCTTGGGCCAGGGGCGAGAAGGCGATGCAGCCCACGCCCAGGTCCTCCAGGGCGTCCAGCAGTTCGTCCTCGATCCAGCGGTTCAGCATCGAATAGGACGGCTGGTGGATCAGCAGCGGCACGCCTTCCGACTTCAGGATCGCGACGGCCTGGCGGGTCAGTTCCGGCGAATAGGAGGATATGCCCACGTACAGCGCCTTGCCCTGACGGTGCAGGTGGGCCAGGGCGCCCATGGTCTCCTCCAGCGGCGTCGTCGGATCGACCCGGTGCGAGTAGAAGATGTCGACATAGTCCAGCCCCATGCGCTTGAGGCTCTGGTCGCAGCTGGCGATGAGGTACTTGCGCGAGCCGCCGATCCCCCCGTACGGGCCTGGCCACATGTCCCAGCCGGCCTTGGTGGAGATCACCAGCTCGTCACGATGGGCGGCGAAGTCGCTGGCCATGACCTTGCCGAAGTTCTCCTCGGCCGAGCCGTAGGGCGGGCCGTAATTGTTGGCCAGGTCGAAATGGGTGACGCCCAGGTCGAACGCGCGGCGCAGGATGGCGCGACCCGTTTCGAACACGTCGGCGCCCCCGAAGTTCTGCCACAGGCCCAGCGAGATCGCCGGCAAGTCCAGCCCGCTGCGGCCGGTGCGGCGATAGGGCATGGCGTCATAGCGGGTCGGGGCGGCGACGTAGGGCTTCTGCACGGGAAGGTTCCTGTGTGGAGGGGGCGCGGACTGGACGCATGGCTTGGAAAACCAAGCTTGTCATCCCACTCTTCTGTTCGTCGGTCGTTACGCTCTATCGCGGGACCAGCGCCTTGCGGATCGGCTCGACCCAGGCGTCCTTGCCGATGTCGTAGGCGATGAAGTCGCTGTCGAACTGCCAGTAGGCCCAGGCCCAGCCGCGGGCCTCGGCCTCGCGGGCGGCGGCGGCGGTGTAGGCGGCGCGCGAGGCCATGTCGCCCTTGTCGTAGGCGCCGAACTCGCCCAGCAGCATGGGCCGGCCATGGGCCTTGGCCCAGGCCTGGACGCCGTCGAAGTCGGCCTTCATCCGCTGGCGCTCGGCGTCCGTGCCCCAGGTCACGCCGGTCTTGGGCGTGGCCGGATTCCACGAGGCGCCCTGATGGGTGAACTCCATGGGCAGGTAGTAGTGGACGGTGGCGATCAGGTGGCGATCGCCTTCCGGCAGCTTCAGCTGGTCGAGGTGGCTGATATTGTTCCAGAAGGCGGGGCCGACCACGACATTGCGCGTGGGATTGGTCGCCCGCACGACTGGCAGGAGCTCGGCGACCCAGGCGTTCCAGACCTCGTCGGTGAGGCCCTTGCAGGGCTCGTTCAGCAGTTCGAACACCACTTGGTCCGGCGCGTCCCTGTAGTGTTCGCCGATCTGCTTCCAGAAGGCGACCAGCTTGGGTTTGCAGACCGCAGGATCCTCGCCGCAGACATTGAAGTCGTGCTCGTCGAGAATGACCGTCAGCTTCTGGGCCAGGGCGGCGTCGACGACTTGGTCCAGGGTCTTCAGCCAGGCGGGGTCCAGCCGGTTGTCGGCGTCCATGTGCTCAAAGGCGTGCAGGTTCAGCCGCACCGTATTGAAGCCGCCGTCCTTGATCGTCTTGAAATGCCGCATCTGGAAGCGGCCCTTGGCCGGATCCTTCCACAGCGGATCATAGCCCAGGACGTTGACCCCTCGGGTCATGGTCCTGACCTGGTCCAGCGGGGAGATCTCGCGCGCCGCGGCGGGCAAGGCGATCAAGGCTGAGGCTAGGCCCAGGGCGGCCAGGGGACGGATCAGGGCCTGGAGGGTTTTGACCATGGCGTTTCCTCGAGCAGCCTCTGCGGGCTGTGGTCTGACAACGTTGTCAGTCTTAGCCTGAAGTCGCGCGTGCGCAAGACCGATCCAGCGGGGCGGGCCGATCAGGCGTCGCGGCGAGCGGCTTCCGACTCGGTCTCGGGCGAGGCGGCGCGGATCAGGTCCAGAACATCGACCAGGATCACCTGCATGGCCTTCTGCGCCGCCTCGGCGTCGCGGGCGAAGATGGCGCTGGCCACGTCCTCGTGCGACGGGATCGAGGCGGTGCGGCCCTTGATGCGGTTGGTGAAGCGGATCGAGATCCGCAGGGCGGTGTTCACCAGCTCGTGCAGGTCGCGATAGAACGGGTTCTTGGTGGCGTTGAGGATCGCCACGTGGAAGGCGATGTCGGCCGTCAGCGGGTCGTCCTCGCCCTCGGCCGCGGTCTTCATGCGATCCAGCGCCTTGCGGATGCCGTTCAGCCCCGCCTCGTCGGCGTTGCGAGCGGCGAGGCCTGCGGCGGCGGGCTCGATGCCCAGGCGCATCTCGGTGAACTCGGCCAGCAGGCGCAGGGAGAACTTGCGCTCCAGCATCCAGCGCAGGACGTCAGGATCCAGCAGGTTCCACTCGTTCTCGGGCTCGACCACCGTGCCGTGGCGGGGGCGGGCGCTGAGCAGGCCCTTGGCGGTCAGCATCTTGACCGCTTCGCGCGTGACCGTCCGGCTGGCGCCGAACTGCTTTGACAACTCGCCCTCGGTCGGGAAGCCGACTTGAGCGTATTCCCCCGTGACGATGGCCTGTCCCAGGGACTCGACGAGTCCATAGGTCAGACTGAGGCCTGGCTGCGTACGGATCACCAAGTTATCGCCCCCAAAACGCTTCTCGAACCGGTCGTCGGAATAGGTCTGACCTTGTGTAGCGTGCTTCGTCCACGCCCGGAACAATCATGTCAAAGATGAAAGCCTCGCCACGACAACCGTGGCGAGGCCTTCGGGCTCAGGTCTGGGCGGCCTTCAGCCGAAACACCGCCGAAATCCTCACCACCAAAGAGCGTAGAGGACGATCAGGATGACGATCACGCCCAGGCCCGCGATGTTGAAGCCGGTGGTGGTCTTGTAGCTGACGCCTTCCAGCGACACGACATTGACCTCCTTCTTCTGGGGCGCGACCAGCGAGACGATGATCGCCGCGGCCAGGGTCAGCAGGAAGACCAGGCCCACGCGGTTCATGAACGGGATCACGAAAACGCCCGCCTTGTCGGCCACGAAGAAGGCGCCCGACAGGGCCGCGCCGCCGATCGCGGCCACCAGGGCCGAGGCGGTGGTGGCGCGCTTCCAGAACAGGCCCAGCATGAAGATCACCACGATGCCGGGGGTGAAGAAGCCGGTGAAGTCCTGGATGAACTGGAAAGCCTGCTCGGCCTTGCCCAGCAGCGGCTTGGCCATGACGATGCCGACGATCACCGCGACGACGGCGGTGATCCGGCCCACGGTGACCAGGTGGCGCTCGCTGGAGCCGGTCCTGACCTTGGCGTAGACGTCCAGAGTGAAGATCGTGGCGATCGAGTTGATCTTGGCGGCCAGCGACGCGACGATCGCGGCGACCAGGGCCGAGAACACGACGCCCAGCACGCCGGGCGGCAGCAGCTTCATCATCTCGGGATAGGCCTGGTCGGGCTTGGCCAGGCCCGGCGCCAGCACCAGGGCGGCGATGCCCGGCAGCACCACGATCACCGGCATCAGCAGCTTCAGATAGGCGGCCAGGGCGATGCCTTTCTGGGCCTCGGCGATGTCCTTGGCGCCCAGGGCGCGCTGGATGATGTACTGGTTGAAGCCCCAGTACGAGACGTTCATCACCCACAGGCCGCCGAACAGCACCGAGAGGCCCGGCAGGTCCTTGTAGTGCGGGTTGTCCTTGCTGAGGATCATGTCGAACTTGTCAGGGAACTGGGTGGTCAGGTGGTTGAAGCCGGCCAGCAGGTCGCCGTGGCCGATCTTGGTCAGCGACAGGAAGACGATGATCAGGCCGCCGGTGATCAGAAGGGCCACCTGGACGATGTCGGTCAGAGCCACGGCCTTCAGCCCGCCCCACAGCTGATAGGCCAGGGCGAACACGCCGATGATCACCAGGGCCTGCATCTGGTCGATGCCCGCCACGGTGTGGATGGCGATCGAGCCCAGCCACAGGATCGAGGTCAGGTTCACGAAGATGTAGAGCACCAGCCAGAACACGGCCATCACGTTGCGGACGCTGGGTCCGTACCGCTGCTCCAGGAACTGCGGCATGGTGCTGATGTTGTTCTTCAGGAAGATCGGCAGGAAGAACTTGCCGACGATCAGCAGGGTCAGGGCCGCCATCCATTCGTAGGAGGCGATCGCCAGGCCCAGGGCGTAGCCCGAGCCGCTCATGCCGATGATCTGCTCAGCCGAGATGTTGGCGGCGATCAGCGAAGCGCCGATCGCCCACCAGGGCAGGGCCTTGCCGGCCAGGAAGTAGTCGGTGGAGTCCTTCTGGTGGCCGCCCTTGTCGCGGCTGACCCACTGGGCCAGGCCGAAGATGGCGACGGCGTAGATCGCCAGGATGACGAAATCGATGGTTCTCACTGGGGTCCCCCCTTTAGGGCCGGCTTCTTTATCGTTGCTGCGCGTCCGTTACCGCGCGGTCTGTTCTGCCCAGGCCGCGACCAGGGTCCTGGCCCGCTGGCCAACCTCCTCGGCCGTGTAGCCCGGGCGATAGAGTTCGCCGCCGACGCCGATGCCGGCCACGCCGGCCTCGATCCACGGCTTCAGATTGGCCGCGCCGACTCCGCCGACGGCGTAGACCGCGATGTCCTTGGGCAGCACGTCGCGCACCGCCTTGATGTGACCGAAGCCGTAGGTGCCGGCCGGATAGAGCTTCAGCGCGCGGGCCCCGGCCTTGACGGCGACGAAGGCCTCGCTGGGCGTGGCGAAGCCGGGCATGACGGTCAGGCCCAGGCCCACGGCGTGCGAGATGACCGCGGCGTCGGTGTTGGGGGTGACGATCAGCTTGCCGCCGACGCCCGCCACCTGGTCGACCGCTTCCGGCGACAGGACCGTCCCCGCGCCGCAGAGCACCTGGTCACCGAACGCGGCGCACAGCTTGCCTATGGTCACCAGTGGGTCGGGCGAGTTCAGCGGCACCTCGATGGCCTCGATCCCGGCCTCGACCAGGGCCGCGGCGATGTCGAGGATTTCGTCGTGCTTGACGCCGCGCAGGATTGCGACGATCGGCGGAGTCGCCTTGGGGGTGGTGTTAGGCAAGGACGTGAACTCCACTGTTCTGGGCTGGCGACAAGGTTGAAAGACCGGCCAGGACGGCGGAATCGCCGTCGACGGCTACGCAGGAACCGCCATGGGCGGCGATGGCCTGGGCGTAGAGAGCGCCGAGGGCCGGGGCTCCGATCAGCGATACCTGGCCCAGGTCGCCGAACCAGCTGGCGGTGGCCGCGACGTCGCTTCCGATCAGCAAGCCCGACAGGAAGCCCATGGCTTCGTCCTTGGGCAGGTTGTCCAGAAGTTGCCGGCTGCGGGTCTCGAAGATCAGGTGCGCTAGGCGCGCGGGGCCCTGTTCGATGATCCGGGCGACGCCGCGGGCGAACCCTTCCGGCGATTCGGGGCCGTCTCCGGGGGCGGCCTTGGCGAGGATCGAGTGCTCGCGCAGCAGGGCGTACAGCTCGCCGACCGGGGCGGTCAGGAAGCTGGTGATCGCGCCGTCCTCGACCACGACCCACTTGGTGTGGGTGCCGGGCAGGGCCAGCAGATGGCGGCCCTTGGCCAGGTCCGGGTTCAAGGCCAGGGCGCCCAGGATTTGGGTCTCCTCGCCGCGCATCACGTCCGGCCCGCCCAGGGCGTTGCGGCACGACAGGCCCGGCACGATGGCGACCGACAGGCCGTCGGCGTCGATATGCAGCAGCCGCTGGCGGATGTCGGCGGCGTTGGCGGGGCAGGGGGCGTAGGCGGCTTCCTGCCAGCCGTTGCGCGAGCCGACCATGCCGCACAGCAGGGCCATCGAAGGCTTGGCCTCGCGCCAGTCGCCGACCAGCTCCAGGAAGGTCTCGCGGGGCGAGGCCTTGAGCGCGCCGATGCCCGGCCCGTCGCGGCGGTCCAGCACGCTCTTGCCCTGGCGCAGATAGAGCCGCAGGCGCGAGGTGCCCCAGTCGCCGAAGATCGTGATCGAACTGTCCATGGGGTTCATCTAGTGCGACTCGCGGGTGACGACCGAGCCGCTGGCGCCGACCAGGAAGTCCAGGTCCGCGCCCTTGTCGGCGCCCAGCACGTGGTCGATGTAGAGCTTGGCGTAGCCCCGGGTCGCCTTGGGCGCCGGCGGATTGGCGCGCCAGACGGCCAGACGGCTGGCCAACTCCTCGTCGGAAATCAGCAGGTTCAGCGACCGGGAAGGGCCGTCCAATGCGATCTCGTCGCCATTGCGCACCACGGCCAGCGGGCCGCCGGCGTCGGATTCCGGCGAGACGTGCAGGATCACCGTGCCGAACGCGGTGCCGCTCATCCGCGCGTCGCTGATGCGGACCATGTCCTTGACGCCCTTCTCCAGCAGCTTGGTCGGCAGGGGCATGTTGCCCACTTCCGGCATGCCCGGATAGCCCTTCGGGCCGCAGCCCTTGAGCACCAGGATCGAGCTGGCGTCGACGTCCAGCGTCGGATCGTCGATGCGGGCGCGGAAGTCCTCGATGGTCTCGAAGACCACGGCCTTGCCCCTGTGGCTGCACAGCTCGGGGCTGGCGGCGCTGGGCTTCATCACCGCGCCGCCGGGGGCCAGGTTGCCGCGCAGCACCCAGATGCCGCTGTCGGGCTTCACCGGCGCCTCGACGCTGCGGATGACCTCGGCGTTGAACACCTCGGCCTTCTCGTACTGCTCGCCGATCCGCACGCCCGAGACGGTAAGGGCCTCGGGATTCAGGAACGGGGCCATCTGCTTCATTACCGCCGGCAGGCCGCCGGCGTAGTGCAGGTCTTCCATCAGGAAGCGGCCCGACGGCTGCAGGTCGACCAGCAGCGGCACGTCGCGCGACAGGTTGTCGAAGTCCTCGAGGCTCAGCTCGACGCCCAGCCGGCCGGCCAGGGCCAGCAGGTGGACCACGGCGTTGGTCGAGCCGCCGATGGCGGCATGCACGCGCAGGGCGTTCTCGAAGGCGGCGCGGGTGGCCACCTGCGACATGGTCAGGCCGTCATGCACCATGCGCACGATGGTGCGGCCGGTGTGGTGGGCCATGGCCGCCCGCCGGGCGTCCACGGCGGGAATGGAAGCGTTGTAGGGCAGGCACATGCCCATGGCTTCCACGATGGCCGCCATGGTCGAGGCGGTGCCCATGGTCATGCAGGTGCCGGGCGAGCGGCTCATGCCGCTCTCGGCCGACATGAACTCCGGCAGGGTCATCTCGCCGGCCCGCACGGCCTCGGAGAACTTCCAAACGTCGGTGCCCGAACCGATGTCCTTGCCGCGGAACTTGCCGTTCAGCATCGGGCCGGTCGAGACGACGATGGTGGGCAGGTCGACGCTGGCCGCGCCCATCATCTGGCCCGGCGTGGTCTTGTCGCAGCCGCCCAGCAGCACGACGCCGTCGATCGGATTGCCGCGAATCGACTCCTCGACGTCCATGGCCAGCAGGTTGCGGAACAGCATCGCCGTCGGCCGCATCTGGGTCTCGCCCAGCGACATCGCGGGGAATTCCAGCGGCAGGCCGCCCGCTTCCCACACGCCGCGCTTCACGTGTTCGGCCAGGTCGCGCAGGCCGGCGTTGCAAGGGGTGATCTCCGACCAGGTGTTGCAGATGCCGATCACCGGTCGGCCGTCGAACACATCGTCCGGCAGGCCCTGGCTCTTCATCCAGCTGCGATGGATGAACCCGTCGCGATCCAGCTTTCCATAGCTGTGGCCGCTACGGAATCGGCCGCCCCCGTTTCCCTGACTCATGACCCGCCCTAACGCCGCGGCCGAGCCGCCCGAAATTGGTTCGCTCATTTATAGTATTATAATGATGATCGCAAACGCCTGGGACGCTGTGACGCATTGCGCAGAACGACCTGAGGCTGTGATTCTCCAAGCGGTACGCGGGTTTGCTGCAAGGCCTGTGGCCCAAAAGTCGCCCTGGCTTGCCGAAATGATAGCGCTATCAATTTCAGCTTGTCAGTCTGAATTATATGACTAAAGGTCCAAAACAGATCGTGTGACTGCCTGGTGCAGCGCACGTCACCGACGCCTTCGAGAGCGTCGGGACGGATCTCATCTGGGGGAAGGAAACCGGAATGTCGTCTCGCAATACCCGTCGTAACGCCATGCTCATGGGCGCGTCAGCGCTCGTCATCTGTGGGGCTCTGCCCGCCATCGCCGCCGCTCAGACGGCCGCCGCTCCCGCGCAGGGCGTGGACACGGTCGAAGAGGTCGTGGTCACCGGCATCCGCGCCAGCCTGAAGTCGGCGCAGGAAATCAAGCGCAACTCCGAGCAGATCGTCGACTCGATCACCGCCCAGGACATCGGCGCTCTGCCCGACCGCAGCGTCTCCGAAGCCCTGCAGCGCATCCCGGGCGTCACGCTCCAGCGCACCAACGAAAACCGCGACCCGGCCCGCCTGGCCTCGGAAGGCGGCGGCGTGTTCATCCGCGGCCTCTCGTGGGTCCGCAGCGAAACCAACGGCCGCGACATCTTCTCAGCCAACAATGGCCGCGCCCTCTCGTTCGAAGACGTGTCCGCCGACCTGCTGGCCGGCGTCGACGTGTACAAGAACCCGTCGGCGGAACTGATCGAAGGCGGCATCGGCGGCATCGTCAACCTGCGCACCCGCAAGCCCTTCGACTCCAACAAGCGCCTGCTGGCCTTCTCGGCCGACTACAACTACGCCGACCTGCGCGACAAGGGCTTCGCGTCCGGCAACGTGCTCTATAGCGACCGTTGGAGCACCAATATCGGCGAGATCGGCCTGCTGCTGTCAGGCAGCATCGGCAATATCGGCAACCGCACCGACAGCATCCAGACCGGCCGCTTTGAAGAGCGCACGCTGACCGCCAATGACAATCCCGCCGCGGTGGGCAAGTCCGTGGGCGACAAGGTTTACATCCCCAACTCGATCGGCTGGCGCCGGATCGACTGGCAGCAGAAGCGCACGGCCTTCGCCGGCGCCCTGCAATGGCGTCCGAACGACCAGTGGGAAGCCACCTTCCAGATGCTGACCGCCAAGGCCGACCCGCACGACATCGAGCGCGCCCTGGGCGACACCGATGGCGGTTACGCCGCCACGGGCCCAGGCTTCAAGTACGACAGCCAGGGCTCGATCACCAACGGCACGATCAACAACTTCCACCTGACCGCCGACACCCGGTACGGCGAACAGCACAAGAAGACCGAAGACTACGGCTTCAACCTGAAGTTCACGCCGAACGACCGCTGGGCCTTCAGCGCCGACGCCCAGTACGTCAAGTCGCACGCCTCGGTCCTGAGCATGACGGCGTTCACGCAGATGGACCCGACGGTGCCGTCCAGCCTGACGTTCGACATCTCAGGCGACGATCCTGTCCTGAAGCTGAACCAGGCCACCGACACCACGCGGACCCAAGCCGCCTACTGGTGGGCGGCGGCGATGGACCACATCGAGGACAACAGCGCCGACTCCAAGGCCCTGCGCGCCGACGCCGAATATACTTTCGAGGACGACAGCTGGCTGAAGTCGTTCCGCTTCGGCGTGCGCGGCACGGACAAGACCTCGCTCACCCGTCAGACGGGCTGGAACTGGGGTCTGCTGAGCAACCAATTCTGGCTCAACAACGCCAACACCGTCTATCTGAACGGGACGGGCTATGACGCCACGCACCAGAGCCCGAACCTGCCGCTGCAGTCCGAGCTGGTCAACTACAACGACTTCTTCCGCGGCAAGGTGCAGCTGCCCGGCGTTGGCTGGTTCCCGGCCGAAGGTCTGGTCAGCAATGGCGCGGCCCACGCCTATGGCTATCTGCAGAACACCCAGAGCGCCGGCTGGGGCTGGGCGCCTCTGACCGAGGCCAGCTACGCCAATTCCTCGCCGGCCGGCGACAACCCCAATGGCGGCACCAACAGTCAGGGCGAAAAGACCAAGGCCATCTACGCCTTGCTGCGCTTTGGCCATGACGAAACGCCGCTGGGCCGCATGGACGGCAATGTCGGCGTCCGCGTGGTGAAGACCGAAGTGAACGGCGGCGACCAGATTATCAAGGTCGCCTCTCTTCAAGGGACCCCGGGCGCCTGCGCCGCGGTGACCCCGGCCATCTCGTGCACGGCCTTTAACAACGCCTACGCCTTCACCCAGGGCGGCTCGATCGCCGGCGGTTCGTCGTCGAACAGCTATACGGACGTGCTGCCCAGCGCCAACGTGCGGTTCTTCCTGAAGGATGACCTCCAGTTCCGTCTGGCCGCGGCCAAGGCGATCGTCCGGCCGACCTTCAGCCAGATGCAGTCCTACACGAACCTTAGCTTCAACTTCGAAGCGGATGGTTTCACGCCGAAGGCCATCGATCCGCGGAGCGGCAGCGGCGGCAACCCGCTGCTGAAGCCGACCAAGTCGAACCAGTTCGACGCCAGCCTGGAGTGGTACTTCAACCCGGCGGGCAGCCTGACGTTTGCGACGTTCTACAAGGACATCTCGAACTATATCTTCATGGGCAACGCGACCGAGAGCTACACCTCGGGCGGCCAGACCTATTCGTTCCTGGTCAGCCGCAACATGAACGGCTCCAGCGGCACGATCAAAGGCTTCGAGCTGGCCTACACCCAGTTCTACGACTTCCTGCCAGGGCCGCTCAGCGGCCTGGGCCTGCAGGCCAACTTCACCTATGTGGACAGCAACGGCGGCAAGAACACCGCGGTCAACCTCAACGAGTCGGCGCAGGTGGCCGGCGCCGCGGACCAGACCCTGCCGCTCGAGGGCCTGTCCAAGACCAGCTACAACGTGACGCTGCTATATGAAAAGTACGGCGTCTCGGCGCGGCTGGCCTACAACTGGCGCGAGCGTTACCTGCTGACCACCTCGGCGGCCAACATCCAGCGGCCGGTCTGGTCGGAAGACTACGGTCAGCTGGACGGGTCGGTCCTCTACTCGCTCACCCCGCAGTACAAGATCGGCATCCAGGCGACCAACATCCTCAACGCCCGGACCTATCTGGACGTGGGCGGTGCGAACCTGGCCCCGCGCTATAGCTGGACTGACACCGATCGCCGCGTCGCGGTGCTCCTGCGCGCCAGCTTCTAGGACTGAGACGTTCCGGCGCCTCCTTCGCGATCCTCCTGTCACGGGAAGATCGCGGGGGAGGCGTTCGACGTTCTGGGCGTCCGGCGCCGGGCGTTGCATAGTCCGGCGTGGCAGTGGGAGGGCGTGGCTTGGACAATCGCATTCGCAAGATCGTCATCGTCGGCGGCGGAACCGCCGGCTGGATGGCGGCGGCGGCGTTCAGCAAGCTGCTGGGCAAGGATTTCGTCGAAACCGTGCTGATCGAGTCCGATCAGATCGCCACGGTCGGCGTGGGCGAGGCCACTATCCCGCCCATCCGGCATTTCAATGAAAGGCTGGGCCTGGACGAGGTCGACTTCGTTCGCCAGACCCAGGCCACCTTCAAGCTCGGGATCGAGTTCCAGGACTGGGGAACGATCGGCCACCGCTTTTTTCACGCCTTCGGCGACTTCGGGGCCGACATCGAGGCGATCGGCGCGCACCATTACTGGCGCAAGCTGCAGGAGCAGGGCGAGCGGTTTGCGCTCGAAGACCTGTCGATGCCGACCCAGGCGGCCTACCGCAACAAGTTCGTGCCGCCCAATCCCGACCCTCGGTCGGTGATGCATGACTACGCCTACGCCTTTCAGTTCGACGCCGCGCTGTACGCTCGCTACCTGAGGGGGTACGCGCAGGAGCGAGGCGTCACGCGGATCGAGGGACGCATCGTCGACGTCCAGCTGCGCGGGACCGACGGCTTCATCGAGGCCGTGGTCCTGGAGGGCGGCGCCCGCGTCGAGGGCGACCTGTTCATCGACTGCTCGGGGTTCCGCGGGCTGCTGATCGAAGGCGCGCTGGAGACCGGCTATGAAGACTGGTCCCATTGGCTGCCCTGCGACCGCGCGATCGCGGCGGGTTGCGGTTCGGGCGGCGACGGCCTGACGCCCTACACCCGCACGACCGCCCGCCCGGCGGGCTGGCGCTGGCGCATCCCGTTGCAGCACCGCACCGGCAACGGCTATGTCCACTGCAGCCAGTTCGTCAGCGAGGACGAGGCGGTCGCCGACCTGCTGTCCAGTCTCGACGGCCCGCTGATCGGCCAGCCCCAGACCATCCGTTTCACGCCGGGCCGCCGACTCAAGGCCTGGAGCAGGAACTGCGTCGCCATGGGCCTGGCCAGCGGCTTCATCGAGCCCCTGGAATCGACCTCGATCAACCTCATCCAGACGGCGATCGGCCGGCTCCTGGACTTCTTCCCGAACAAGGACTTCGACCCGGTCCTGATCGACGAGTTCAATCGCCTGTCGCAGCAGGAGATGGAGCACGTCCGCGACTTCATCATCCTGCACTACAAGCTGACCGAGCGCACGGACAGCGGGCTGTGGGACTATTGCCGCGCCATGGCGATCCCCGACGAGCTGGCCCACAGGCTCGCACTGTTCCAGCGCACGGGCCGCCTAGTGACCCATGACGACGACGGCTTCGCGCCGCCCAGCTGGCTGGCGATTTTCCACGGCCTTAAGGTCGTGCCGGATCGCTATGATCCGCTGGTCGACCGGATGAGCGTGGAGGAGATCCGCGCGGTGCTGGACGCTCGGCGCGCTGCCATCCTGCGGGCCGCCGAGGCCATGCCGGGCCAGCAAGCCTTCATCGACAAGTTCTGCCGGGCCGAGCTCCCGGCCGCCTGAGCAAAGGACAAGTCCGCGTGACCGACAATCGCATCCGCAAGATCGTCATCGTGGGCGGCGGCACGGCCGGCTGGATGGCGGCGGCGGGCCTGTCGCGCGTGCTGCGCGAGCATCAGCCCCAACCGCTCAAGGTCGAGATCCAGCTGATCGAGTCTGAAGAGATCGGCACGGTCGGGGTAGGGGAGGCGACCATTCCGCCCCTGATCCTGTTCAACCAGTTCCTCGGGGTGAACGAGGACGAGTTCGTCCGCGCCACCCAGGCGACCTTCAAGCTGGGCATCGAGTTCGTCGACTGGACCCGGCTGAACCATCGCTACCTCCACCCGTTCGGCCGCTATGGCGCCGACCTCGCCAGCAGCGCCTTTCATCACTACTGGCTGAAGCTGAGAAGCCTGGGCGATCCCAGCGATTTTGGCGACTATTCGCTGCCGACCCTGGCTGCGGGACTGCGCCGCTTCGATCGGCCGACGGCGAACTCGGCGTCGATCATGTCGACCTATTCCTACGCGTTCCATTTCGACGCCGGGCTCTACGCCAGGTTCCTGCGCGGATACGCCGAGGCGCGGGGCGTCCAGCGCGTGGAGGGCAAGATCGTCGACGTCGCCCTGCGTGGCGGCGACGGCTTCATTCAGTCGGTCACCCTGGCCGACGGCCGGGTGGTGGACGGCGACCTGTTCATCGACTGCTCGGGCTTCCGGGGGCTGCTGATCGAACAGGCCCTGAAGAGCGGCTATGACGACTGGTCCAACTGGCTGCCGTGCGACCGGGCGGTGGCGGTCCAGAGCGAGAGCGTCGAGGACCTGACGCCCTTCACCCGCGCCACCGCCCATCCCGCCGGCTGGCAGTGGCGCATCCCGCTGCAGCACCGCGTCGGCAACGGCTATGTCTATTCCAGTCCGTTCATCAGCGACGACGAGGCCGCCGCGACCCTGCTGCGCGGGCTGGACGGCGAGCCCTGCGTCGATCCCCGCTTCCTGAGGTTCACCGCCGGGCGCCGGCGCCGGTACTGGAACAAGAACTGTGTCGCCCTGGGGCTGGCCAGCGGGTTCATGGAGCCGCTGGAATCGACCAGCATCCACCTGATCCAGACGGGGATCACCAAGCTGATCCAGCTGTTCCCGGACCGGAGCTTCAGCCCCGTGCTGCTGGACGAGTACAACCGCCTGACCGACCAGGAATACGAGAAGATCCGGGACTTCCTGGTGCTGCACTACCATGCCAACGAGCGCACCGACTCGCCGCTCTGGCGGCAGGTGCGCGAAATGCCGATCCCCGACAGCCTGGCGCACAAGATGGAACTGTTCCGGGAGACCGGACGGCTGGCGTCCATGGGGCAGGACCTGTTCCAGGAGCCCAGCTGGCTGGCCGTGCTGATCGGCCAGAACGTGATGCCGCGGGCGTACGATCCCCTCGTCGACCTGATGGACGCGGGCGTGGTGGAAAAGAACCTCAGGGCGATGAGAATCGCGATGCGCCAGGCCGCGGAGGCCATGCCGTCGCACCGGGATTTCATCGGCGCTCATTGCGCGGCGCCGGACCTTTCGCCACGGTAGAAATGACTCCCGGCGTCAGGAAAGCCTTGCTAGGGAATTGTCCTACTTATACGAATGATAGCGCTAACAACAGGTCTGCGACGAGGTCCCGACCTCTGGAACGCTGACGACGCGGGAGGTGACATTTGGCCAGACGGATCTGGAATTTTGATCGGCTGCGGCTTGGAGCGGCCGGTGCGATGGCGTTCCTGGTCCTGGCCGGCCCGCCCGCTGGCGCCGCCGACCTGCCCAGGCTGGTCGAGAAGGACGGCCGCCACGCCCTGATGGTCGACGGCGCGCCGTTCCTGATGCTGGGCGTCCAGGCCAACAACGCCGCCAACTATCCCTCGCAACTGCCCAAGGTGTGGCCGGCCGTAAAGGCGATGCACGCCAACACCTTGGAGATTCCGGTCGCTTGGGAGCAGATCGAGCCGACCGAGGGCAAGTTCGACTTCTCCTATGTGGACGTGTTGCTCAAGCAGGCCCGCGACAACGACGTGAAGCTGGTGCTGCTGTGGTTCGGGACCTGGAAGAACAACGGCCCGCAATACGCGCCTGAATGGGTCAAGCTGGACAACAAGCGCTTCCCGCGGGTTGTCAACGCCAAGGGCGAGGTCAAGAACTCGCTGTCGCCGCACTTCCCCGCCACGCTGGAGGCCGACAAGAAGGCCTTCGTCGCCCTGATGCGCCACCTGAAGGCGGCCGATCCGGATCATACGGTGATCATGATCCAGCCCGAGAACGAGACCGGCACCTACAGCGCGATCCGCGACTATTCCCCCACCGCCCAGAAGCTGTTCGAAGGCCCCGTGCCCGCCCAGCTGGTCAAGGCCATGGGCAAGACGCCGGGAACCTGGCAGGCGGTGTTCGGCAAGGACGCCGACGAGTTCTTCCACGCCTGGTCGATCGGCCGGTTCGTTGACGAGGTCGCCGCGGCCGGCAAGCGCGAGCTGCCGCTGCCGATGTACGTCAATGCCGCCCTGCGCGACCCCTTCAAGTACCAGGACCCGTTCACCTATTCGTCAGGCGGGCCGACCTGGAACGTGCTGGAGGTCTGGAAGGCCGCCGCGCCGTCGATCGACGCCTTGGCCCCCGACATCTACATGCGCGAGAGCGCTAGCGTCCGGAAGACGCTGGAGCAGTACGGTCGGGCCGACAACGCCCTGTTCGTGCCCGAGATCGGCAGCGACAAGGCCTATGCCCGCTATGTCTACGACGTGCTGGGCCGCCACGGGATCGGCTTCTCGCCGTTCGGCCTCGACTACACCGGCTATTCCAATTACCCGCTCGGCGCCAAGCAGGTAGACGCCGAGACGCTGGAGAACTTCGGCGTCCACTATCGTCTGCTGGCGCCCATGGCCCGCGAATGGGCCAGGCTGTCGTTCACCAGCGACGTCTGGGGCGTGGGCGAGGCCGACGACCGCAAGGCCGAGACCCTGAAGCTGGGGGACCGCTGGACCGCCACGGTCTCGTACGGCGAATGGCAGTTCGGCTCGATCGAGGCCCCCTGGATGTCCAAGGCCGAGAAGCAGCCGAACCGCGAGATCCCGGACGGCGGCGCCCTGATCGCCCGGCTGTCGGCCAACGAGTTCCTGGTCACCGGCTATCGCGCCCGCGTCACCTTCGGCTCGGCCAAGGACGAGCGGTTCATGCTGGCCCGGGTCGAGGAAGGTCACTTCGAGAACGGCCAGTGGGTGTTCGACCGCGTGTGGAACGGCGACCAGAGCGACTACGGCCTGAACCTCACCACCCTGCCGCAGGTGCTGAAGGTCAAGCTGGCCACCTACTGACGTCCGTCACTCAAACGCCGATCCCGGGATCCACCCGGATCGGCGGCGATAAAAATCAAAGATTCTAGGGGAAGAACGATGCGCATGCTGCCCAAGGCCCTGTTCGCCGGCCTCACGCTCACCCTCCTGGCCTCGACCAGCGCGTTCGCGCTGGACGGCGCCTTCGAGAAGACCGCCGACGGGGTGGTCGTGACCCCCGCCTCGGGGCCCGCCAAGAAGGTGCGGCTGCAGGTGATGGGCGAGCGCATCATCCACGTCACGGCGACGCCGACCGAAAGCCTCGACACGCCGCCGAGCCTGATGGTGACGGCCAAGCCGGGCGGCGCGTTCACCGTGACGGAGGCGGGCGGCAAGGTGGTGGTTAAGGCCGGCAAGGCCTCGGCCGAGGTCTCGCTGGCCGACGGCCAGGTCAGCTTCCGCGACGCGGCCGGCAAGCTGGTCCTGGCCGAGAACGGTCGGCGTCCGTTCAAGACCGAAACCATCGACGGCAAGACCTTCTACAGCGTCAGTCAGCAGTTCAATCCGGGCACGGACGAGGCCTTCTACGGCCTGGGCCAGCACCAGAACGGCCAGATGAACTACAATGGCCAGGACGTCGAATTGGCCCAGTACAACCGCGACATCGCCGTGCCGTTCGTGCTGTCGACCCGCAACTACGGCCTGTTGTGGGAGAACAACGGCATCACCCGGTTCGGCGATCCGACGCCCTATGACGTGGCCTCGCGCGACCTGAAGATCTTCGACGCGGCCGGCAAGGCGGGCGGCTTCACGGCCAAGTACTACGTCAACGGCGCGCTGAAGCTGACCCGGACGGAAAAGGACATCGACTACCGCTTCCTGAAGGACCTGCCCAACTGGCCGGCCGAACTGACCGGTCCGGACAAGAAGCCGGTCAAGGGCGCCACCGTGGTCTGGGAAGGCTCGGTCGAGCCCTCGGTCAGCGGCGTCCAGAAGTTCAAGCTCTACTCGTCCAGCTACGCCAAGGTCTATGTCGACGGCAAGCTGACGATCGACCGGTGGCGGCAGAACTGGAACCCATGGTTCCACAACTTCACCGCCCCCATGAAGGCCGGGACCCGCCACAAGATCCGCGTCGAGTGGGATCCCAACGAGGGCTATATCGGCCTGCTGCACAACAACCCGATCCCGGCGGCCGACCAGCAGTCGCTGACCATGACCTCGGACGTCGCCCATGCGGTGGACTACTACTTCGTGGCGGGCGGCGACCTGGACCAGGTGGTGAGCGGCTATCGCGACCTGACCGGCAAGGCCGTGGCCCTGCCGCGCTGGGCCTACGGCTTCTGGCAGAGCCGCCAGCGCTACGAGACCCAGGACCAGATCGTCGGGGTCCTCAAGGAATACCGCGACCGCAAGCTGCCGATCGACAACGTGGTCATGGACTGGCGCTACTGGAAGGACGACGCCTGGGGCAGCCACAAGTTCGACGAGACCCGCTTCGCCGACCCCAAGAAGATGGTCGACGACATCCACGGGATGAACGGCCACATCATGATCTCGATCTGGCCGAAGTTCTATCCGACGACGGAGCACTTCAAGGAGCTGGACGCCAAGGGCTTCATGTACAAGCGCAACATCGAGCAGGGCGCGCTGGACTGGGTGGGGCCGGGCTATCTGAACTCGTTCTATGACCCCTACGCCAAGGAGGCGCGCGACATCTACTGGCGCCAGGTCAAGGAGAGCCTCAAAGGCTTCGGCATCGACGCCTGGTGGATGGACAGCGACGAGCCGGACATGCACTCCAACCTCGACATCCCCGAGCGCACCCTGCGCATGGGGCCCACGGCGATCGGGCCGGGCGCGGAGTTCTACAACTCCTATCCGCTGATCCATACCCAGGGCGTGTTCGAGGGCGAGCGCGCGCTGGACCCCGACAAGCGCAGCTTCATCCTGTCGCGCTCGGGCTTCGGCGGCATCCAGCGCAACGGCGTGGCCCTGTGGAGCGGCGACGTGGTCGCGCGCTGGGACGACCTGAAGGACCAGATCTCGGCCGGGGTGAACCTGTCGATGTCGGGCGTTCCCAACTGGACCACCGACATCGGCGGCTTCTCGGTCGAGGATCGCTACACCAACAAGGACCCGGCGCACTGGGCCGAATGGCAGGAGCTGAACCTGCGCTGGTTCCAGTTCGGCGCCTTTAGCCCGCTGTTCCGCAGCCACGGCGAGTTCCCGTACCGCGAGATCTACAACCTCGCCGACGAGGGCACCGACATCTACAAGGCGCTGGCCTGGTACGACGAGCTCCGCTACCGGCTGATGCCCTATGTCTACACCCTGGCCGCCGACACCTATCAGCGCGACGGGATCATGATGCGCGGGCTGGTGATGGACTTCCCATCCGACACCACCGCGCGCGCCGTCAATGACGAGTACCTGTTCGGCAAGGCGTTCCTGGTCGCCCCGGTGACGCAGTTCAAGGCGCGCTCGCGGTCGGTCTACCTGCCGGCGGGGGCGAGCTGGTACGACTTCGAGACCGGCAAGGCGTTCAAGGGCGGCCAGGCCATCAAGGCCGACGCCCCGCTGTCGCGCATGCCGCTGTTTGTGAAGGCCGGCTCGATCGTGCCGACCACGGTGGTCCAGCAATATGTCGGCGAGCAGCCCGACGCCCCGCTGACGGTGGTGGTCTACACCGGGGCCGACGGCAAGTTCGAGCTCTACGAGGACGACGGCCTCAGCAACGGCTACGCCCGTGGCGCCTGGAGCCGGATCCCGATGAGCTTCGATAACGCCACCGGCCGTCTGACGATCGGCGCGCGCTCGGGATCGTTCAAGGGCATGGTTGAGAACCGAACGATCAAGGTTCGCTTCATCGGTTCCGGCGCCAAGCCGGTCGACTTCGACGCCGTGGACGAAACCGTGGCCTACAGCGGCCAACCGGTGGTGGTGACGCGGAAGAAGTAGGGCGTTCGATCCAAGCGTCTCGAAGCCCCGGTCCCAAGAGGGCCGGGGCTTTCGCCCCCATGTGCACATGCGCGCAAGTATGATATCATCTGTGATGTGAGATGTGTGCTCGACACCAATGTCGTGGTCGCCGCCATGCGCAGTCCGAGTGGAGCGTCGGCGGCGCTGTTGCGCGTGGCGCGCCGCGGTGAGCTGCGGCTGTTGGCCAATGTCGCCCTGGCGCTTGAGTGCGAGGCGATCTGCGGCCTCGACGAGCATCGGTGGGTCGCGGGGCTGACGGAGGACCAAGTGGATGTCTTCCTGGCCGCCGTGATCGCGATGGCCGAACCGGTCGAGAGCCATTTCTTCTGGCGGCCGCAGTTGCGTGATCCCGCCGATGAATTCGTGCTGGAGGCGGCGGTCAATGGTCAGGCCGACGCCATCGTCACATTCAATGTCCGAGACTTCGGCGCCGCGCCCCAGCGGTTCGGAGTCGAGGTCTGGAAGCCGCTCGAAGCCTTGAGGAGACTCACGCCATGAAGGCGCGCCAAAGCACCTATCCCCTTCGTCTTCCGACGTCGGTGCGGGCCGAGGTCGAACGCCGGGCCAAGGCTGAAGGCACGAGTGTCAACCAGTTCGTGGCGACGGCCGTGGCGGAGAAGTTGGCGGTCATGAACACCGCGGCTTTCTTCGCCGAGCGGCGATCGAAGGCTGATTTCGCCGCCTTCGACCAGATCATGTCGCGGCCCGGCGGCGCCGAGCCGGATGACGACGACCGCTTGCCTTAAGCCTGAACCACCAGCTTGCGCGTGATCAGCTCGGCCGCGTTGACGCGTTCACCGCCGGGCTGCATCACCTCTAGGTGCACGTGGTCGGTGATGCCGGGATAGTGGCCCTGCAGGCTCTGGTCGGCGCCGATCGTCTCGCCCAGGCGCACCGTCTGGCCCACCTCGACGCTGGGCTTCACGTAGAAGGCGCGGGCGACGTAACCCAGCGCCGGATTGGTGATCTCGACGAAGGTCAGGCTGTTGTCGCCGCCATAGGCGTAGCCGATCTTGGTCACATAGCCGGACATCGGGGCCTTCACGTCCTGGCCGGCCGTGGCCACGTAGTCGACGCCTTCGTGGCTGCGCGAGCCGCCGTCGCGGCGGGCGCCGAACTGGCCGTCGCCGAACTCGTCGTGGCCGCGCGGAACGCCGCCGGTCGGATTGGCGAAGTCGGGCGCGCCGTCGCCGTCGATGTCCGACCCGCTCCAGACCAGCTCCTTGCGAACCGGCTTCTGCGGCTTGGCGGCCATGTCGGCCAGCAGGCGCTGGACCATGGGCGACGGTCCCCGCGCGGTCTTGTGCGGGTTCTCCATCGCCGCCACCACCATCGGAGCGAAGACCAGGGCCAGGCCCAACGCGCCGCGCGCCCAGGGGGCGAGTTTGTGCGGGGCGAGCTTCTTCGCAGCCGGTGCTTGCATTAAATCGTCCTGAAGTTGTTGGTGGGATCGTTTTGGCGGGGTAGGCGTTGAGGTTGGTTAATCGCCAGATAAGGCGAAGACATGGCAAGCCAAGTGCGGCGTGCGGTCGCGCGCGTCCATGGCTATGCTTGAAGCTCTACTGAACGTTGTCAGCAAGTAGTCGGATGCGTAGCCCGCAGAGCGACGCTCAATGCTCTGGTTTGGGCGGTAAGATCAAGCGCCGCAGTCTCGCCTGCGTCGATAAGCACCACGTCCAGTTGGGCGAAGTCTTCGACGTCCTCCAGCAGCACGACCAATGTCGGTCCGTCGGCGATCGGGACGGGATCTCCCCGCCAGGGCTCGACCCGCGCGGTCCAGACGCCGCGGCGGACCATGACATTGAGGTCGCGGATAGGGCCGGCCGTCAGGCGCGCCTCGACAACGGCCTCGCCTGGAAAGACCAAGGGCGCGCTGGGCGCCAGGCGCACAGGCCGGCCGTCGATCTGCAGCACCAGGCCGTCGCCCGCGATCACCGTCAACACCCGGTCGACGCCCGGAAAGGCCGAGAACGGCCCGTCGGCCGCAACGTCGGCCAGGCTGACTCGCCAGTCGAAGGCGTCCAGGCCGGCGCCGGGCGGCCAGGCGGCGACCTCGCGGGTGACGCCGCCGCCGTTCCTCCACGGCGTGGCGATCCGGTCGGCGGCGCGGAGGAGGCGCACTAGAGGATTCCGGGCAGGTCCAGCCCATGCTCGCGGGCGCAGTCCCGGGCGATCTCGTAGCCAGCGTCGGCATGGCGCATGACGCCGCTGGCCGGGTCGTTCCACAGCACCCGCGCGATCCGCCTGGCCGCGGCGTCGGTGCCGTCGCAGACGATGACCATGCCGGCGTGCTGCGAGAAACCCATGCCCACCCCGCCGCCGTGGTGCAGCGACACCCAGGTGGCGCCGGAGGCGGTGTTGAGCAGGGCGTTCAGTAGCGGCCAGTCCGACACCGCGTCCGACCCATCCACCATCCCTTCGGTCTCGCGGTTGGGCGAGGCCACCGAGCCGGAGTCCAGGTGGTCGCGGCCGATCACCACCGGGGCCTTCAGCTCGCCGCTGGCGACCATGGCGTTGAACGCCAGGCCCAGCCGGTGGCGGTCGCCCAGCCCGACCCAGCAGATCCGGGCCGGAAGACCCTGGAACTTGATCTTCTCGGCGGCCATGTCCAGCCAGTGGTGCAGGTGCGGATTGTCGGGGATCAGTTCCTTGACCTTGGCGTCGGTCTTGGCGATGTCCTCCGGATCGCCCGACAGCGCCGCCCAGCGGAACGGCCCGATCCCCCGGCAGAACAGCGGGCGGATATAGGCCGGCACGAAGCCGGGGAAGTCGAAGGCGTTGGTCACGCCTTCCTCCAGAGCCATCTGGCGGATGTTGTTGCCGTAGTCGACGGTGGGCACGCCGGCCGCCTGGAAGTCGAGCATCGCCCTGACGTGCACGGCCATCGAGGCCCGGGCGGCGCGGTTGACGCTCGAAGGCTCGCGCTCCTTGGCCGCCGTCCACTGGTCCAGGGTCCAGCCGGCCGGCAGGTAGCCGTTGATCGGGTCGTGGGCGCTGGTCTGGTCGGTCAGCAGGTCCGGGCGGATCCCGCGCGCGAACATCAAGGGCAGCAGCTCGGCGGCGTTGCCCACCAGGCCCACTGACGTCGGAGTCTTGTTTCGACAGGACTCCTCGATCCAGGCCAGGGCCTCGTCGAGGCTTTCGGTCGCCTTGTCCAGATAGCCGGTGCGCAGGCGCATCTCGATCCGCGAGGGCTGGCATTCGATGGCCAGGCATGAAGCCCCGGCCATCACCGCCGCCAGGGGCTGGGCTCCGCCCATGCCGCCCAGGCCCGCCGTCAGCAGCCACTTGCCCGAAAGGTCGCCGCCATGGTGCTGGCGACCCATCTCGACGAAGGTCTCGTAGGTGCCCTGAACGATGCCCTGGGCGCCGATATAGATCCACGAGCCGGCGGTCATCTGGCCGTACATGGCCAGGCCCTTGCGATCCAGTTCGTTGAAGTGCTCCCAGGTGGCCCAGCGGGGCACCAGGTTGGAGTTGGCGATCAGCACGCGGGGCGCGTCGGCATGGGTCCTGAACACCCCCACCGGCTTGCCCGACTGGACCAGCAGGGTCTCGTCGTCCTCCAGCCGGCGCAGGGTCTCGACGATCTTGTCGTAGCTCTCCCAATCACGCGCGGCGCGGCCGATGCCGCCATAGACCACCAGCTCCTCGGGCCGCTCGGCGACGTCGGGATGCAGGTTGTTCATCAGCATCCGCAGCGGCGCCTCGGTCAGCCAGGATTTGGCGGTGAGCTCGGTCCCGGTGGCGGGGCGGATGACGCGGGTGTTGTCGAGGCGGGTCATGGTGAGGTCTCGGTTGGGGCCGCCCCCGTCCTTCGACACGCTCAGGATGGGGGCTATTGAAGGCATCATTCGGAACCTCACCCCGAGCTTGTCGAAGGACGAGGTTTCGTTGTGGTCAGGCGCTGTTCGCGAACGCCAGGCACGCCTTCAGCACGTCGGCGAGGGCGGTGCGCAGCGGCGCGGCGCGGGCGACCTGGAACGGCGTGGGCCAGGTGTCCGGCGTCAGTTCCGCCGGCTCGTCGATGTAGCCGTGGCAGGCCAGCTCCATCTGCACGGCGTGGACGCCCCGCTCGGGCTGGCCGTAATGACGGGTGATCCAGCCGCCCTTGAACCGGCCATTCGTGACGCGCGACAGGCCGGTGGTGTCGCAGGCGGCTTCGACCGCGCGGGTCAGGCCCGGATCGCAGGCCGCGCCGCTATTGGTGCCGATGTTGAACTGCGGCAGCTCACCGTCGAACAGGCGCGGGGCGCGCGAGCGGATCGAGTGGGCGTCATAGAGCACCACCTTGCCGTGGCGCGCGACCAGCCGGTCGAGCTCGGCCTGGAGGCTGGCGTGGTACGGATCGAAGAAGCTGTCGCGGCGCGCGGCGATCTCGGCGGCGTCCGGGTCCTGGCTAGGGCGATACAGCGGTTCGCCGTCGAAGGTGTCGACCGGGCACAGGCCGGTGGTGGCCTGGCCGGGATACAGCGACACGCCTGACGGGTCGCGGTTGACGTCGATCACCGTGCGCGAGACGCCGGTGCGGACCACGGTGGCGCCCAGGCCGTCGGCGAAGGCGTAGAGTTGTTCGAGCCACCAGTCGGCGTCCTTGCGCGCCAGCCAGGGTGAGACCAGCCGCGCCTCGATGTCGGCCGGGATGATCGTCCCGGCGTGAGGGATGCTGACGACCAGAGGGGCCTCGCGGCGGGTGACGTGGAGCCAGTCGGCCTGGTTCATGCCGCCGCCTCCGCAACCGCCCTGCGTCCTTCGAGGCTCGCCTGCGGCTCGCACCTCAGGAAGAGGAATTCAGTGGCGTCAAAGCTCCTCATCCTGAGGCGCCCGCGCAGCGGGCCTCGAAGGACGCACCGCGCTTGAGTGCTCACGCCTCCACCCCCGGCAACACGATGGCCGAAGCGGCGGCGATCACCGCCCCCGACCGCACCAGGGCGTTGGCGGCCTCCATGTCCGGGTGGAAGTGGCGGTCGTCCGACAAGTGCGGCACCTGGGCGCGCAGCAGGCTGCGCACGGCCTCCAGCGGGGCGCTCGAGGCCAGCGGCGCGTGGAAGTCGCAGCCTTGCACCGCCGCCAGCAGTTCGATGCCGATCACGGCCTCGGCCGCCTCGACCATGGCCAACAACCGCCGGGCGCCGTGGGCGGCCATCGAGACGTGGTCCTCCTGGTTGGCCGAGGTCGGGATCGAGTCGACGCTGGCCGGATAGGCCTTCTGCTTGTTCTCCGAGACCAGGGCGGCGGCCGTGACCTGCGGGATCATGAAGCCGGAGTTCAGGCCCGGCTTTGGCGTCAGGAAGGCCGGCAGGCCTGAGCAGGCGGGGTCGACCAGCATGGCGATGCGGCGCTCGGCGATCGAGCCGATCTCGCAGACCGCCAGGGCGATCATGTCGGCGGCGAAGGCCACGGGTTCGGCGTGGAAGTTGCCGCCGGACAGGGCCTCGTCGCTCTCCGGGAAGATCAGCGGATTGTCCGAGACGCCGTTGGCCTCGGTGGACAGGGTGACCGCCGCCTGGCGCAGCACGTCCAGGGCCGCCCCCATCACCTGCGGCTGGCAGCGCAGGCAGTAGGGGTCCTGCACGCGCGCGTCGCCCTCGCGGTGCGAGTCGCGGATCGCCGAGCCGGCCATCAGGGCGCGCAGGGCGGCGGCGGTCTCGATCTGGCCAGGCTGGCGGCGCAGCGTGTGGATGCGCGGGTCGAACGGGGTGTCTGAGCCCTTGGCCGCCTCGGTGGAGAGGGCGCCGGTCACCAGGGCCGACTGGAACAGACGCTGGGCGTCGAACAGGGCGGCCAGGGCGTTGGCGGTCGAGAACTGGGTGCCGTTCAGCAGGGCCAGGCCTTCCTTCGGGCCCAGGGTCAGGGGCTTGAGGCCCGCTTCCATCAGGGCCTGGACGGCCGGCAGGCGCTGGTCGCCGACGAAGATCTCGCCGACCCCGATCAGGGTCGCGGCCATGTGGGCCAGCGGCGCCAGGTCGCCCGAGGCGCCGACGGAACCCTGGCACGGTACGACGGGCGTCAGGCCCTGGACCAGCATGGCCTCCAGCAGGTCGGTGGTCGCCGGCCGCACGCCCGAGGCGCCCTGGGCCAGGCTGGCCAGCTTCAGGGCCATCATCAGCCGGATCACCGGGATCGGTGACGGCGCGCCCGTGCCGGCGGCGTGCGACAGCACGATGTTGCGCTGCAGAGCCTCCAGGTCGGCGTCGCCGATGCGGACGCTGGCCAGCTTCCCGAAGCCGGTATTGATCCCGTAGACCGGCGCGCCCTTGGCCAGGATGCGCTCGACGGCGGCGGCGCTCTCGGCGATCCGCGCGGCGGCGCTTCCTGGCAAACGCGCCGGCGCGCCGCGATAGACGGCCTTCCAGTCGGCGAGGCTGACCTCACCGGGGTTGAGAACGACTTCGGTCACGCGATTTCACCCTTCCAGACGCGCGCATGGAGCGGATTGAAGCCCATGCGGTAGACAAGTTCGGCCGGACGCTCGATGTCCCAGACGGCCAGGTCGCAGGCCTTGCCGGCCTCCAGCGTGCCGACGCCGTCGAGGCGGCCCAGCGCCCGCGCGGCCTCGCGCGTGACGCCGGCCAGGCATTCGTCGACGGTCATCCGGAACAGGGTGGCGGCCATGTTCATGGTCAGCAGCAGGCTGGTCAGGGGCGAGGTGCCGGGGTTGCAGTCGGTGGCCAGGGCCAGTGGCACGCCGGCGTCACGCAGGGCCTGGATCGGCGGAAGCTTGGTTTCGCGGACGAAGTAGAAGGCCCCGGGCAGCAGCACCGCCGTCGTGCCGGCGCCGGCCATGGCGGCGATCCCCGCCGCGTCCAGATGTTCCAGGTGATCGGCCGACAGCGCTCCGAACGCGGCGGCCAGGGCCGCGCCGTTCTGGTTCGACAACTGCTCGGCGTGCAGCTTGACCGGCAGGCCATGCTCGCGCGCCGCCTCGAACACCCGGCGGGTCTGGGCCGGCGTGAAGCCGATGCCCTCGCAGAAGGCGTCCACCGCATCGGCCAGCCCCTCGGCGGCGACGGCCGGGATCATCTGGAAGCAGACATGGTCGATATAGTCGTCGGGCGCGTCAGCATACTCGGGCGGCAGGGCGTGGGCGCCGAGGAAGGTGGTGGTCACCGACACGGGGCGGGCGTCGGCCAGGGCGCGGGCGGCCCGCAGGCTCTTGAGCTCGTCGTCCAGCGACAGGCCGTAGCCGGACTTGATCTCGATCGTCGTCAGGCCCTCGGCGATCAGGGCGTCCAGGCGGGGCAGGGCGCCGGCGACCAGCTCCGCCTGCGAGGCGGCGCGGGTGGCCTTCATGGTCGAGACGATGCCGCCGCCCGCCCGGGCGATCTCCTCGTACGACGCGCCGGCCAGCCGCAGCTCGAACTCGTGGGCGCGGTCGCCGCCGAACACCAGGTGGGTGTGGGGATCGATCAGGCCGGGCGTGATCCAGCGGCCTTCGCAGTCGATGGTCTTGGCCGCCTCGAAGGCCGGAGCCTCGGCGGCCGGACCGGCATAGGCGATGCGGCCGTCCAGGGACGCCACGACGCCGTCCTCGACCACGCCCATGCCGGGCTGATCGACGGCGAAAGTGGCCAGGCGGGCCTTGCTCCACACCCGATCGCAGCGCATGGCCTGGGATCTCCCGACGCCGGTCCGGTCTCTTGCCGACGGCTTCAATATGTATAGACATATTCGCTCGACACGAGGATTGTCCAGTGACCGACGACGCGTTTCCGCCAGAATCCGAAGCCGGGCCCGAGGCCGACCCGCCGATCTACACGCCGCCGCACGAGGTCGAGGCCGCGGGTGAACCCGAGCGTGCGCAACCCACTGACCCCCAGACGCTATGGTTCGAGCAGGCCCTGCTTACCGACGGCTGGGCCAGGGACGTGCGGTTCACGATCGCCGACGGCGTGATCGGCCGCGTCGACACCGGCGTCGCCCGCCAGGCCGGCGAGGTCGCCCACGGGCCCTGCCTGCCCGGTCTGCCCAACCTGCACAGCCACGCCTTCCAGCGGGCCATGGCGGGCCTGACCGAGACCCGGGGCCCTACAGGCGACAGCTTCTGGACCTGGCGCGAGCTGATGTACCGCTTCGTCGACCGCCTGGGTCCCGACGAGGTCCAGGCCATCGCCGCCCTGGCCTATATGGAGATGCTGGAGACCGGCTCGACCCGGGTCGGAGAGTTCCACTACCTGCACCACGACAAGGACGGCTCGCCCTATGGCGACCTCGCCGAAATGGCGGGGCGGATCGCGGCGGCGGCCGACGAGACGGGGATCGGCCTGACCCTGCTGCCGGTGTTCTACGCCCATGCCGGCTTCGGCGGCGTCGCGCCGGGCGAAGGCCAGCGGCGGTTCGTGCACGACGTCGACGGCTACGGCCGACTGATCGAGGCCAGCCGCGCGGCGGTGGCCGGCCTGCCCGACGCGGTGGTCGGCATCGCTCCGCACAGCCTGCGGGCGGTGACGGGCGAGGAGCTGACCGCGATCCTGCCCCTGGCGGGCGCTGGACCGATCCACATCCACATCGCCGAGCAGACGAAGGAGGTCGACGACTGCCTGGCCGCCACGGGCGCGCGGCCGGTGCGCTGGCTGATGAACAACGCACCGGTCGACAAGCGCTGGTGCCTGGTGCACGCCACCCACCTGAACGCCATGGAGACCGAGCGCCTGGCCAAGAGCGGCGCGGTCGCCGGCCTGTGCCCGATCACCGAGGCCAACCTCGGCGACGGCGTCTTTCCGGCCCACGACTACCTGGCGGCCGGCGGGGCGTTCGGGATCGGCTCGGACAGCAACGTGCTGATCGACGCGGCCGAGGAGCTGCGGACCCTGGAATACGGCCAGCGCCTGACCCGGCGGGCCCGCAACGTGCTGGCCAAGGCGCCCGGCGGCTCGACCGGCGGCGCGTTGTTCAAAGCGGCCGTGAGCGGCGGGGCTCAGGCGCTCGGCGTCGTCGGCGGCTTGCGGCGCGGGCGTCCGGCCGACTTCGTGACCCTGGACCGCGCGCATCCGGCGATGATCGGCCGCGACGGCGACGCCTTGCTGGACAGCCTCGTGTTCGCGGGACGGCACGGGGCGATCGACGGCGTCTGGCGCGGCGGTCGCCAGGTGGTCAGCAGCGGTCGCCACGACGCGCGCGAGGCCATCCTGGCCCGCTATCGGGCGGCCTTGGGGAGCGTGCTGGCTTGAGCGGGAACGAGGGGACGCTGTCCCAGCGCATACGGGGCGAGATCGAGGACCTGATCCGCTCGGGCGCCTGGTCGCCCGGCCGCAAGGTTCCATCCGAGCTCGAACTGATGGCGCGGTTCGGCTGCTCGCGGATGACGGTCAACAAGGCGATGTCGGCCCTGGCGGACGAGGGGCTGATCGTTCGCCGTCGTCGCGCCGGCTCGTTCGTGGCCCGGCCCCGCGTGCACTCCACCGTACTCGACATCCCCGACATCCAGGCGGAGATCGTGGCGCGCGGCGAGGCCTACCGCTTCGACCTGCTGGACCGACGGCGCCGCAAAGCCAGGGCGGGCGACGCCGACGAGATCGCCCTGGCGGCCGGCGGCGAGATGCTGGCGCTGCGCGGTCTGCATATCGCCGGCGACCGGCCGTTCGCCCTGGAGGACCGCCTGATCAGCCTGGCCGCCGTGCCCGAGGCGGCCGAACTGGATTTCGCCGAGGAGTCGCCGGGGGCCTGGCTGCTGCATCATGTCCCCTGGACCGAGGCCGAGAACCGCATCAGCGCCGTCGGGGCCGATGCGGCCGTGGCCGACCTGCTGGCCTTGGACGCGGGCGCGGCGCTGCTGGCCGTCGAGCGGCGCACCTGGCGGGCGGGCCAGCCGGTCACCTGGGTGCGCCAGCTGTTCCCCGGCGAGGCCTACGACCTGGTGGCGCGGTTCGGTCCGGCGCGGTGATCTGGCCTTCTATTCCGACCAGATGAAGCGCGCGCCGTCGCTGTTGTCCGGCATCGGGCCGGGGCTGTCGGCCCGGATGTCGCCGGTCTGCGGATCGATGCGCAGGAAGCGGTTGGTGGCCAAGGACATCAGCACCAGTTCGCCCGTCGGCGTTTCGATCCACTGGAAGTCTTGCGCCTTGCCGGACGGGCCGGCCGCAACCGTCACCCCGCCATCCGCGCCGACCGTGACATAGCGTCCGCCCGATCGCAGGGCGACGCGGCCCAGCCGGCGGTCGACGACCTCGAACCGCGTCGGGGCGCTCGAAGCCAGGCTGGCCCCACCGCCGGCCGCAAGTCCGGTCGTCGCGTGGAACGAGGTCAGCCGGATAGATCGGCCATAGGGAATGGGCCGCATCAGGCCGTGGGTATGCGGCTGATGGACGTCGATGCTGTCGAAATCGGCGAAGCCGCCCTCGGCGCCGGTCGTGTTGTAGTTGAACAGCCCGTACCGAACGCCCTGGAAGGTGAAGGTCTGGTAGAACAGTTCGACCTCGTCGCCGATCGGCGTGAAGGTGACGCCGTCGAACGAGTAGCTGAAGCGCGCCCGTTCGGTGAGGAAATCGCAGTTGGCCCGAAGCCAGACGCGCGTCCCGGTCATCTTCACCCGCACCGTCTTGTCGGGGTGCTGGTCATAGAGGACGACGTCGAGCCCCTCGGCGCGCTTTTCGACGCCCAGGGTCGCGTAGGGCAGGTTGAGCAGCCCCAGGCCGGCCGTGTCGCCCGGCTTCAGGTTCGACGCGTCGAGCAGGACGGTCGGCGTCGACATCGGCCCGATCGCCCGCTGGGTCAGGGTGTTGCGCGCGTCGTAGAAGGTGGTCGCCGGCAGGGCGTGAAGGCGCAGGAAACCCGGCCGTTCCGACAACGACCACTTGCCGTCGACCGGAACATGGTTCCACTGCCAAAGGGGCTGGAGCTTCGGCGCTGAGAAGTCATCGCTGCGCCGGAAGGGGACGCGCACCGGCTGCGGCGTGGCGGTCTTCGGCTTGACCCAGGTCCGCGGCGTGCGCGTCAGGTTGCCCGGCAGGCCGAAATAGGGCCAGCCGTCCTTCCAGGTGATCGGTGACAGGCCGAGCAGGCGACCGACGGAATTGAAATCCATCATCGAAAAGCCCCACCATTCGCCAGCGGGGGTCTGGACGACGCCGCCTTGGTGCAACGCCAGGTCATGTTTGGCGACGGGGGTAGGCCCCCAGAACGTGAACGGCGGCTTGGGCGCGCCCGTGCGCTTGCTCGACGCCATGCCGAAGTCCTCGTGCAGGCTGATCGCTTGATTGACCTCGTAGGGGCCCAGCACGTGGTTCGCCCGCGCCGCCGGCATGCGGAAGCCGCCGGCATAGTTGGCGCTGATGATGTAGTACTTGCCGTCGATCTTGTAGAAATGCGCGCCCTCGCCCATGCCGGCGTCCTTGGCGAACAGGACGCGTTCGGTGCCCGGAACGATGTCGGTCAGGTCGTCCGTCAGCTGGGCCAGGTGCATCGTCTGGTGATCCCAGACGACATAGGCCTTGCCGTCGTCGTCGAACAGGACGGACAGGTCGTGAAAGCTGCGCTTCATCGACGTGCGCGTCCACGGCCCCTTCGGATCGGCAGCCGTGAATATCTGGGTCGTCTGGCCGTTCACGTTCGAGAAGATGTAGAACTTGCCGTCATGGTAGCGGAAGGACGGCGCCCAAATACCCTGACCATAGATATTCTTGCCGTCCTCCAGCCGGAAGGCCGGGCCGAGGTCGAGCTTGTCCAGGGCGTAGGCGACGAACTCCCAGTTGACCAGGTCCTTCGAACGCAGGATCGGCAGGCCCGGCATGGTGTGCATGGTGGTGCCGGTCAGATAGAACCAGTCGCCGACGCGGATCAGGTCTGGATCGGAAAACTCATCATAGAACAAGGGGTTGGTAAAGGTGCCGTCGCCGTTGTCCGGCGTCCAGGTCGCGGTAGACAGGCCTTTGGATGCGCTCGCCTCCGGAGACAGCGCGGACGCCGGCGCCGCGCCTAGGATCACCGCTAAGGCCGCCAGACTGGACACGACAAGTCCGGACGATTTCGATCCATGCCGCATGACGCTTCCCCTTTTTGGCCTTGCTACCGCATCTGAGGTCGTGCCCACAAGAACTTTTGTCAGACAATTAGCGTCGCTGCGGGGCGCCGTCGTTGGTTTTGGACGGGCTGGGGCGCAAAGAGTCCGAAAATTGAGCCGCAACCTTCGTAAAGGCGCCGCCTAGGCCAGTCCCGGCCCCGAGATCCTGACCACCGGCGTAAAGGCCGGCCGGGCCTCGGGCAGGGCCACGTGCAGGCCCTTGTCGTCGCGCTGGAACGCCAGCTCGCCGCCGCCCAGCAGCTCCACCCGCCGCACCTGGCCGGCGCTGGTCGGGCCCGAGGCGGCCAGGCTCTGGATCACCAGCTCGCCGGTCGGCCAGGCCATGGGCAGGGCGAACAGGTCGCCGCCCTTGGTGGTGAAGCGGATGTCGGCGGCCTCGAACGGCTTGGCGTCGCCCTCGTTCTGCATGCCCTCGACCAGCTTGGTCGGGCCCTCGCCATAGATCCGCCAGGGCCGCGAGGCGTAGATCGCCGGGCCGTTGACGGCGATCCAGCCGGCCATGCCCTCCAGCACTTTTTCTTCCTTGTCGTCGATCGTACCGTCGCCGCGCTGCGGGATGGAGACCATCAGGCAGCCGTTCTTGCTGACCACGTCGATCAGCCGCTGGATCACGTCCCTGGCGCTCTTGTAGCCATCGCGGTCGTAGAGGCCGCGGTCGTAATGCCAGTTGCCGATGCAGGTGTCGGTCTGCCAGGGCTCGGGCCGTAGCCGATCGGAGAAGCCGCGCTCGACGTCCTCGACGATGCCGCGCCGCTGCAGGGGGCTGAGCTTCTTGCCGGTGACCACCACGTCGGTCGCGCCGCGCGCCGCCAGGGCCTGGTTGTAGTAGTGGGCCGTCGCCGCCAGACCGGCCTGGCCCAGCGGCAGGGTGTAGTTGTCGAAATAGACCATGTCGGGCCGGTAGCGGTCGACCAGGTCGTTCTGGCGCGCCAGCCAGCTTTGAACAAACCCGGGATTGTTCGGCGGCGGGGTCTCCAGCCACTCGCCGTCGTACTTGTCGTGCCAGGCGTTGGCGGCGGCGATGCTGTCGATCCCGTCGGGGATCAGCATGTTGCGGCCGGTATAGAGCTGTTGCGGATCCAGTCCCTGCCACCACTTGCCCTTGCCGTCGGCCTTGGTCAGCCGGAAGGCGTCGTAGCGCCGGCCCTTCAGCGGGCCCTCGGCGTCGTAGCCGTAGGCGGTCTGCCACCAGTGCCAGGCATGGGCCGAGTGGTTGGAGACGCCGAACCGCATGCCATGCCGGCGGGCGACCTGCTCCCAGGTCCCGACGATGTCGCGCCCGGGGCCTACCCGCAGCGTGTTCCAGGCGTGGTGGCGGCTGGCGAACATGTCGAGGTTGTCGTGGTGGTTGGCCATCGACATGAAGTACTTGGCCCCGGCGGCCTGGTACTTCTTCATCAGCCCGTCCGGATCCCAGTTCTGGGCCTTCCAGCGCGGAATGAACTCCATGAAGCCGAACGTCGTCGGGTGGCCGTAGGTCTTGACGTGGTGTTCGTAGACCCCGTTGCCCTGGATATACATCTGCCGACCGTACCAGTCGCCATATTCGGGCACGCACTGCGGGCCCCAGTGCGACCAGATGCCGAGCTTGGCGTCACGGAACCAGTCGGGGACCTTGTAGCCCTGGGCCAGCGATTCCCAGCTGGGCTGGAAGCCGCCCTTGCGGGGCGCGGCCAGGGCGGGCGCCGCCGAGGCGGCGGCCAGGCCCGCGCCAAGGTTCAGCAGGTCGCGGCGATTGAGGCTCATGTACGGTCCCTAGTTCTTGGCCGGCGCCGCGGCGTTGGTCGGCGGGTCGCCATAGAGGATGCCCCGGCCGTGGACGGCAAGATAGACGCGGCCGAAGCGGTTGGGATCGCCGGTCAGAGCGCTTAGCCCCGCAAAGCCCCAGCGCTCGTCGTGCAGCTTGATCCAGGTCCTGCCGACGTCGTCGGAGCGGAACACGCCCTCGACGCCGCCGACCTTGCCCCAGACGAACACCGCCGGATGGCTCTGGCCGGGGGCGGCCTTGCCAAAGCCGACCAGGCCGGCCTCGTCGACGCCGCCGACCGCCTTGAAGCTGTCGCCGCCGTTGGTCGAGCGCATCAGCCCCTGGGCGGTGGGCAGCCACAGCTCGCCCTCGATTCCCGGGACGGCCTTCAGCGGCCGGCCGTTCGGCAGGTTGCGGGCCGTGACCTTGAAGGTCTCGCCGCCGTCGGCGCTGGCCAGCACCGCGCCCTGAGCGGCGTCGTAGAGGTAGAAGCGCGCCGGGTTTACGCGGTCCGAGGCGGGGGCGAAGTCGGCCCGGTCAGCTTTTTCCACCCCCTGGACCGGCCGCCAGGTCTTGCCGTCGTCGCTGGAGACGTAGGGCGGCGCGTCGCGGAGGGCCCAGACCATGCGCTGGCCGTCCGCCGACAGGGCGATGCGGCCGGTGTCGAGGTTGGAACCGCGCGGCGGCGAACTGGCGAAGGCGGTCCAGGTCCTGCCGCCGTCGACGGAGCGAAAGCCGCCTGTGGACGTCGGGTCGCTGGTCCGGACCAGAACGTCGGGCGCCAGCTCGGCGTAGTCCAGGCCGCGATTGGTGCCGCCGTGCGGGGCGAAATAACGGCTGCCCCGAGCGCTATCGAGATCGTCATGCCGGAAGCCGCCGATGTCGCCGATCGTGCTGACCAGCGGGGCGCCGCCCGAGGTCCCGTTGGGCGGTGAGACCAGTCCCAGGGCGGCCGTCTCCTCCAACCCCTCGTCGTCGAACCGCCAGTTGGTGCGCCCCGAACGATCGGCTTCGGTCAGGTTCTTGGTCCGCCACAGGCCGTAGCCGGTGACATAGATCGCCTCGTCGGGATTGGTCGGGTCGATGTCGACGTCGCCGATCCAGTGGCCCATGGCGCGGCCGTCCTTGCCCTCCAGGCCGCGCACCCAGGGGGCGCCGCCGGTGTCGTGCTCGGATTTCTCGCGCAGACCCCTCCAGGTCTTGCCGCCGTCCGTGCTGCGGAACAGGTCGTCGCCCCGGCCCCAGCGGTCGAGGGTGGAGACCACGACCACGCCCGGGTGGGCCGGGTCGAGGCTGAGGCCGCCATAGCCGAACGCGTCCGGCCCGTTCGGCTTGACCGGCGTGATGTCGGTCCAGGCGCCACTGTCGGGATCGAACGTCCAGACCGCCCCGTCGGTCACGCCGTTCGGGCCCAGGCCGTTGCCGTAGGCGACGTACAGGACGCCCTTGGCGTCCAGCGCCAGGTGATGGGGGACCAGGCCCTTCGGCTGGCCGTCGACCAGGCCCCAGGTCGCGCCGGCGTCGGTGCTGACCAGCAGGCCGCCGCCCCTCGCCGTGGCGAAACCGGCATAGACGATCGCTGTCTCGCCGGCCTTGGTCTTCTCCACCGGATCGAAGGCCACCAGGGTGACGTGGACCTTCGGAAAGGCCTCGACCCGCGCCCACGTCGCGCCATGGTCGGCGCTGCGGTAGAGGCCGTCCTTGGCGCCCAGGAACAGCACCGCGCCATTGGCCGGGTCGACCATCAGCCGCTCGCCGGTGTTGCGGCCGTCCTCGTTGCCGCCGATCTTGACCGGCAGCTCGGTCTTGGCCCAGGTCGCGCCGCGGTCGGTGGAGCGCAGCAGGGCGCCGCCACGGGCGTACAGGCCCGTGTATTCGCCGGCCGCCATGTAGAGCCGGTTGGGATCCTGCGGATCGACGGCCAGGCTCAGGGCGCCGGCCAGCTGGCCGTCGGCGCGCTTGAGGTCGTCGTTCAGCGCCACCCAGCGGTTGGTCGCCCGGTCCAGGCGATAGGCCCCGCCGATGTCGGTGCGGATATAGACCAGCCCCTTCTCGGTCGGGTGATAGACCACGCCGCTGACGAAGCCGCCGCCCAGCACCTCGACGCTCTTCCAGCTATAGGGTTGCACGGCCGGCGGAGCGGCAAGGGCGGGCGCGGCGAGCGCCAACGCCCCGGCGGCGACCGCCAAGGCGAAGCCACGTTTGAACGAGAACATGCGGGGCTTCCGTCTCAAGGGGCGGGGGTCAGGCGAAGGCGTCCGCAACGAGCGCCAAGGCGCTTCCGGCCCTCAAGCCCATCGTAAATCCCCCCATGTCGTCTCTCCCCATCATCGCCTGTTGGGCGTTTCTATTTGTCACACAAATTAGACGGTGTATGGATCGCCGTCGAGCTTTAAGATACCGGTACCACCGGTCAGTGACCGGATTGCCCGAAACGCGTCAACATGTAATTGACAGCGTTGTCGGAGTTCCAACGATAAATGATGCGGGGAGTTATGAACACCAAGGCCTTTTGCGCAGCGCTGCTGGCGACCACCCTCCTGACCGGCGCGGCCTCGGCCGCCGAGAGCCAGAGCACCGCTCATCCGGCCCTATGGCCCGCGGCAAAGAGCCAGGGTCTGGTCGATCCCCAGACCGAGGCCTTTGTCGACTCCGTGCTGGCCAAGCTGACCCTCGAGGAAAAGATCGGCCAGATGATCCAGGCCGACATCGCCTCGATCAAGCCGGAAGACCTGAAGACCTATCCCCTGGGCTCGATCCTGGCCGGCGGCAGCTCGCCGCCGCTGGGCGCCCCCGACCGCTCGCCGATCGGGCCGTGGGTCAAGTCGGTCGAGGCCTTCCGCGACGCCGCCGCCCAGCGCCAGGGCGGCACGCAGGTGCCGCTGATGTTCGGCATCGACTCGGTGCACGGCCACGGCAACGCCGTCGGCGCCACGCTCTTTCCGCACAACAGCGCGCTGGGCGCCACCAGGGACCCCGAGCTGATCCGCAAGATCGGCGCGGCCACGGCCCAGGAAACCGCCGCCAGCGGCTTCGACTGGGCGTTCGGCCCGACCCTGACCGTGCCGCGCGACGACCGCTGGGGCCGGGCCTACGAGGGCTATTCGGAAGATCCGCAGATCGTTCGCGGCTATGCCGGCCAGATGATCCTGGGCCTGCAGGGCGCGGTGTCTCAGGGCGGCGTGATCCAGCAGGGCCACGTGGCGGCCAGCGCCAAGCACTTCCTCGGCGACGGCGGCACCCACTTGGGCAAGGACCAGGGCGACACCCAGGTCTCGGAGGCCGAGCTGATCCGCCTGCACGTCCAGGGCTATGTGCCGGCCATCAACGCCGGGACCATGACCATCATGGCGTCGTTCAACAGCTGGAACGGCGAGAAGATGCACGGCAACAAGAGCCTGCTGACCGACGTGCTGAAGGGCAGGATGGGCTTCGACGGCTTCGTGGTCGGCGACTGGAACGGCCACGGCCAGGTGGCCGGCTGCACGCCCAAGAACTGCCCCCAGGCCGCCAATGCCGGCCTGGACATGTACATGGCGCCCGACAGCTGGAAGGACCTGTACGCCAACACCCTGGCCCAGGCGAAGTCGGGCGAGATCCCGATGGCCCGCATCGACGACGCCGTGCGCCGCATCCTGCGCGTGAAGGCCAAGCTGGGCCTGTTCCAGCAGGCGCGTCCGCTGGAAGGCAAGGAAGCGGTGATGGCCTCGGCCGAGCACCGCGCCATCGCCCGGCAGGCCGTGCGCGAGTCGCTGGTGCTGCTGAAGAACAACGGCGTGCTGCCGGTGAAGGCCTCGGCCAACATCCTGGTGGCCGGCTCCGGCGCCGATGACATCGGCCAGCAGGCCGGCGGCTGGACCCTGTCGTGGCAGGGCACCGGCAACACCAAGGCCGACTTCCCGAACGCCCAGTCGATCTATTCGGGCCTGAAGGAGACGGTCGAGGCCTCGGGCGGCTCGGCGACGCTCAGTGTCGACGGTTCGTTCGACAGGAAGCCCGACGTCGCCATCGTGGTGTTCGGCGAGACGCCCTACGCCGAGGGCGTGGGCGACATCAAGACGCTGGAATACCAGCCCGGGAACAAGACCGACCTGGCCCTGCTGAGGAAGCTCAAGGCCGCCGGCGTGCCGGTGGTGGGCGTGTTCCTGTCGGGCCGTCCGCTGTGGGTCAATCCCGAGATCAACGCGTCGGACGCGTTCGTGGCGGCCTGGCTGCCGGGTTCGGAAGGCGGCGGGATCGCCGATGTCCTGATCGGCGACAAAGCGGGCAAGCCGCGCACCGACTTCCACGGCAAGCTGTCGTTCAGCTGGCCTAAGACCGCCGGCCAGTTCACCCTGAACCGCGGCGACAAGAACTACGATCCGCAGTTCGCCTACGGCTACGGCCTGACCTACGCCTCCAAGGTGCGGGTCGGGACGCTGTCGGAGAAGCCGGGCTTCACGATCGCCACCGACAATGTCAGCAACTACTTCGTCGGCGGCAAGACGCCGGCCCCATTCGAGTTCCGGCTGACCCCGACCACGGGTGTGCAGATCCGTCTCGTGGACGCCGGCAATGTGCAGGAGGCCGGCCGTCAGCTGACCTTCTCCGGCGACACCGCGGCCACCGCGGCCCTCGCGGCCGACAAGGCCTTCGACCTGTCGTTCCAGGCCAACGCCGACATCGATCTGCTGATCGACTATCGCGTCGACGCTAAGCCGACCGGGCCGGTGGCCCTGTCGATTGGTGCGGGCAAGCTGGACGTCACCCCGGTGCTGGAAGCCTCGCCGGTCGGTGAGTGGAAGAGCCTGAAGGTGTCGCTCAAGTGCTTCCAGGCGGCGGGAACCGACGTGACCAAGGTCACCGCGCCGTTCGAGCTGTCGACCGCCGGCAAGCTGGTGGTCTCGCTGCAGGGCGTGAAGCTGACGACGGATCCGGCCGGCGCGGTCTGTCCGGCCAAGGCTCAATAACAACGCCGTTCGTCCCGGCGAAAGCCGGGATGAGCGGACTTTAGGGTTGGAATCCATGCGCTCGAAGATCCTTGGCCTGCTGGCCGCCACCGCCCTGACGACCATGGCCGGGGCCGCTGCGGCCGCCCCGCTGCTGGCCCCGGTGTTCACCGACCACGCCGTCCTGCAGCGCGGCCAGCCCATCCGGGTGTGGGGCGCGGCCAAGGCCGGCGAGGCGGTCGAGCTGACGCTGGGCGAGGCCCAGGCCAGCGCCACGGCCGACGCCCAGGGGCGCTGGTCCGCGACCCTGCCGGCCCGGGAGCCGGGCGAGCCCCTGACCCTGACGGTCCAGGCCGGCGGCGAGCGCCAGACGATCTCGGACCTGCTGGTCGGCGACGTCTGGCTGTGCTCGGGCCAGTCGAACATGGAATACCCGCTGCGCCGGTCCCTGGGCGGCGAGGCCGAGGCGGCCAATTCGGCCGACCCGAACATCCGCCTGCTGCAGACCGGCCGGGTCAGCCTGCCCGAGCCGACGACGGCCCTGCCCAGGGAGGCGGCCTGGCGTCCGGCCACGCCGGAATCGGCCAACAACTTCAGCGCCGCCTGCTTCTTCATGGGGCGCGAGATCAAGAAGACCACCGGGGTTCCGGTCGGCCTGATCGACGCCACCTGGGGCGGATCGGTGATCCAGGACTGGATCAGCCGCGACGGCCTGCACGCCCTGGGCGACTATGAAGAGGGGTTGGCCATCCTGGCCGATTACGCCAAGTCGCCGGAAGCCGGCATGGCCCGCTGGATCGCCCAGTTCGACCGCTGGGCCGCCAAGGCCGAGCCGCAGGCCGCGGCCTGGAGCCGGCCGGACTTCGACGACCGCGACTGGAAGACCATGCCGGCCGAAAAGCTCTGGGAAACCAATCCCGGGCTGGAGAGCTTCGACGGAACGATCTGGCTGCGGGCCACGATCGTCCTGACCGCCAAGCAGGCCAAGCAGGGCGCTGTCCTGGCCCTGGGGCCGGTCGACGACCTCGACATCACGTTCGTCAACGGGCGCCAGGTGGGCTCGACCCAGGGCTGGGACAAGCCGCGGGCGTACAAGATCGCGCCGGGCGTGCTGAAGGCGGGACCCAATGTGGTCGCGGTGCGGGCCATCGACACCGGCGGCGGCGGCGGGGCGTGGGGCCCGGCCGCCGAGAAGGGGTTGAGGTTCGACGACGGGTCGTTCGCGCCCCTGGGCGCCCGCTGGCGCTACAAGGTCTCGTCCACCGTCGCCCAGAGCGGCGTGCCGCCGACGCCGCCGTGGGTGGGGGCCAGCGGCCTGTCGACCCTGCGCAACGGCATGATCGCGCCGCTCGCGCCGTACGGCCTGAAAGGCTTCGCCTGGTATCAGGGCGAGGCCAACGTCGCCGAGCCCCAGAACTACCGGCGCCTGCTGGCCGCCCTGGTCGGCGACTGGCGCCAGTCGTTCGGCGGGCCGGACCTGCCGTTCCTTGTGGTGCAGTTGGCCGATTTCGGGCCGCGTCAGACCCGTCCGGTGGAATCGGGCTGGGCCGGGGTGCGCGACGCCGAGCGCCGCGTGGCCGCCGCCGATCCCAAGGTCGGCCTCGCCTCGGCCGTCGACATCGGCGACATCTACGACATCCATCCGGCCAACAAGCAGCAGGTCGGCCATCGCCTGGCCCTGCAGGCGCGAAAGCTGGCCTATGGCGAGACGACCCTGGTCGCCGCAGGGCCTGCGCCGCTGTCGGCCATGCGGACCGGCGCGGCGGTGGTCGTGCGGCTGGACCAGCCGGCGGTGGTGCAGGCTGACGTCCGGCCGGTCGGGTTCGAGCTGTGCGACGCGGGCGGCGTCTGCCGCTTCGCCGACGCGGTCCTGGCCGGCGACCAGGTCTCGCTGGCGATCCCGGCCGGTTTCGCGCCGGTCAAGGTCCGCTTCGCCTGGGCCGACAGCCCGATCCTCAACCTCTATGGCGCGACCGGCCTGCCGGCGACGCCGTTCGAACTGGCGATCACGCCGTAGAGCGGATCGAGCTCGGCCATCCCTGGTCCTTGGTCTGCGACAAACCTCGGGATGACCGTGCTTTAGGCACGGTGTGTAGAAAACCTCATCCCGAGCTTGTCGGTCGGCGAGGGCGCGCCGTTAACCAGCAACCCTTGGCGGGCGGCGGCATTGTGTTGCGTCGAGGAGACCGCCGATTGCCCGACGCTGCATATCAGGAACTGGCCAAGCTATGGGAAGCCGTGTTCGGCGAGCAGCCGCCGGTCGTCGCCGAGCCGGGCCTGACGGCGCGGATCCTGGTCACCTGCCTGCCGCCGGCCGAGCCTTACGGCTTCGTCGCCAGGGACGAGGATTAGGGTCTTTTGACAGTTGCCGGTTCTTGGGCCGAATTCCTCGTCCTTCGACAAGCTCAGGATGAGGAATTCCGCTCAACCGCCTTGCCAATAGCCCTCATCCTGAGCCTGTCGAAGGACGAGGGCGGCGCCCCGGCGTCGAACGCCTAACGGCCCCCAGACCCTAGACCGCCAGCGCCTTGAGCCGCTCGCGCAGGTCGCCCAGCTCATCCAGCTGGAGGTTCAGCTTGCAGAACAGCTGCTCGGGCACGGCCCTGGCCTTGTCGCGCAGGGCGGCCCCGGCCTCGGTGAGGGTGACGACCACCCGGCGCTCGTCCTCAGGATCGCGGGTCCGCGCCACCAGGCCCTGGGCCTCCAGGCGCTTGAGCAGCGGGGTCAGGGTGCTGGACTCCAGGTCCAGCGCCTCGCCCAGGGCGCCGACGGTGCGAGGGCTGGCCTCCCACAGCACCAGCATGGCCAGGTACTGCGGATAGGTCAGGCCCAGGGCCTCCAGCATCGGCCGGTAGAGCCGGGTCACCCGGTTGGCGGCCCCGTAGAGGGCGAAGCACAGCTGGCGGTCGAGGCGCAGGGCCTCGACCGGTTCGCCGCTCGTCTTGTCGGTCTTGGCGCTCATGCGGCCCTTGTGGTGATCGCGACGTCGACATTGCCGCGCGTGGCGTTGGAATAGGGACAGACCTTGTGCGCCGTCGCAACCAGGGCTTCAGCCTCGTCCTGGGTCAGGCCCTGGGTTTCGACCTCCAGCGCGACCTCCAGCTTGAAACCGACCTCCAGCGGGGCCAGACCGACGACGCCGGTCACGGTCGAGCCGGTCAGGCCGATCTTCTGCTGGCGGGCCACGAAGGCCATGGCGCTTTGGAAGCAGGCGGCGTAGCCGGCCGCGAACAGCTGCTCGGGATTGGTCCCCTGGCCGTTGCCGCCCAGCGCCTTGGGCAGGGCCAGCTGCACATCCAGCAGGCCGTCGTCGCTGCGGGCCTTGCCTTCGCGGCCGCCGGTGGCCGTGGCGCGGGTTTGATAGAGAGTGGACATCGGATGCCTCCTTGGCGTTATTCGATGTGAACGATTTAATCGTGCACGATATAATCACAAGGGGCGCAGTGAAGTTTTTTATCGCGCGCGATCTATCGGATTGGCCGCGCTACCCGGCTGGAGCCTTCGCGGCGCTGACCAACGCCCCCAGCGCCTCCATCGTCGTGAGGTCGCCGAGCAACTGCCGCACGATGCTCAGCGTGTCGGAATAGATCCGTTCGCAGACCAGGGTCTCGCCTTCGAACAGGAAGAAGGCGGCCATCTGGCAACTGAACGGGCGGCCGGTGGCGGGCAGGGGGCCGAGGGGACCCAACTGCGTGCCTTCGAGGATGAATTCCACCACGATCCCGTCGTCGATATGACGCAGGGAGAGCAGGGTGTTGCGCTGGTCGGGAAAGGTCTGGCGTGAGCTTCTGTAATAGCGCTCGACCTCAGGCCGGCCGTCGTGGACTGCGCCGGTGGCGATGATCTCGTAGTGGGGGTGGGGGAAGGTCGCCAACACCCTGTCCCAGGCGTGGTCGATCTCGTCGGCCATGTGCTCGCGCACGATCGTCTCGCGCCGGGCGCGCAGTTCGTCCTGGGTCATGATCGCTCCTCCCGTCGCTCTTCGGCGGCGTCGAAGACAGTAGAACCGTCAGGCCCCGGCTTGGGAAGCCTCTACGCCGCCCAGGCGGCCGCGAAGCGCTTCAGCTGCGAGCGGGCGGCGCTTTCGGCGCTGTCGCCGAGAGCTTCCAGGCGCAGGAACAGGTCGCCGGCCCGGTGCGGGCCGCGGGCCGGGAGGCCTTGGCCGGGCAGGCGCACCAGGCCGCGGGCGGCGGCCTTGGTCGAGATCCACACCAGACGCGGGCCCAGGGCGGTGGTGACCTCGATCCGGCCGCCTTCGGCCAGGGCGCGGGCGTCCAGCCGCGCGGTCAGCCACAGGTCGTCGCCGCGCACCAGGGCGTCGGGATCATGCTTGTGCACGACGCGGAAGGTGACGTTCTCGACCCGCACCTTGTCGCCGTCGCGCAGGCCGGCGGGCAGGGTCAGGCGCAGCTTGCGGGCGTCCAGCGCCAGGTCCAGGCAGCCGCCGGCGAAGGCCAGGGCGGCGTCGACCTGCAAGGTCGCCTGCTCGACCCGGGCCGGTTCGGCGACCGCGGGCGGGAAGTGGATCGGGCGGGCCGGGGCGTCCTGCAGCAGGCGATAGGCGGCCAGCACGTCGCGGAACAGGGCCGCGTCGCCGCCGGGACGGTCGGGGTGGGCGCGCTTGGCGGCCTCGCGATAGGCGGCCCGCAACTCGCGCTCATCCGCGCCGGGCGCCACGCCGAGGATGGCCCGGGCGGCCTGGAGGCTGAGAACGGAAGACGAGCCGGCGATCATGCCGCCGACCCTGCCGCCGTTTGGTCAACGGGGCGTTAAGTTAACGAATCTGGCCGCTCAGCAGCCAGACCAGGCCGAACACGCCGAACACCCCGGCCACGAAGACGATTACCGCCCACGAGCCGCTCCTGCGGTGCCAGGTGACCGGCTCGTCGACCTCGGTTCCCTCGACCCGCGCCCGCTCGGCCGCCTTGGCGCGCAGCCGCCACAGGTTCCAGGCCCCGGCCGCGAACAGGAACAGGCCGCCGGCCGCCAGGACGATCCAGTCCTGGACGTCGTCGCCCTTCCACTTGACCGCCTCGACATAGCCGATCCACAGGCCGGCCGCGCACCACAGCGCCAGGGGAAGCCAGGTCAGTCGCGCCCGCGTGCCGAGTTTCATGGGGTGTCCTTCATGTCGCGCGGCAGATGCGCGCGACCGGCCATCCGCGTCAAGCGTGGCCCGCCGCTCCGCTGTGTCCTATATCCATCCCATGACCGACGCGCCCCTGATCCCCGCCTCGCCGTCCGAGGACGACTATGTCCGCCAGGTGACCGAGGCCACGCCGCCGCCGCTGCTGCCGGAGGGCGACCCCATCCGCCTGTTCGAGGACTGGCTGGCCGAGGCCGGCAAGGGCGAGCCGAACGATCCCAACGCCGTGGCCGTGTCGACCGTCGACGCCGACGGCCTGCCGGACTCGCGCATGGTGCTGCTCAAGAGCGTCGACGCCCGGGGCTTCGTCTTCTACACCAACACCCACAGCGCCAAGGGCGTGGAGCTGTCGGGCCAGCCCAAGGCCGCGCTGCTCTTCCACTGGAAGTCTTTGCGCCGCCAGGTGCGGGTGCGCGGCGCGGTCGAGCCGGTCAGCGAAGCCGAGGCCGACGCCTACTTCGCCAGCCGCGCCCGCCACAGCCAGCTGGGCGCCTGGGCCAGCGACCAGTCGCGGCCGCTGCCCGACCGCCTGGCCCTGGAGCGCCGGGTGGCCGAGATGGCGCTGAAGTTCGGCATCGGCAAGGTGCCGCGCCCGCCTCACTGGTCGGGCTATCGCGTCGTTCCCCAGGTCATCGAGTTCTGGCGCGACCGGCCGTTCCGCCTGCACGAGCGCCTGGTCTACGAACGGGCCGGCGAGGGCTGGGCGACGAAGCGGCTGTTCCCCTAGACGCCGTACCGCGCCAGGAACGTCTCGACCGCCTCGTTCGCGATATCCGGCAGCGGCCGGGCCGGCCGGACCTCGTCGCCGGCCGCCAGGCCCAGCATCAGGGTGGCGTGGTCCAGCATGCCAAGCAGCTGGCCAGCGGCCCCGGCGGGGCGATCCGTCGCCAGTTCGCCGGACGCCACCAGGTCTTCGATCAGCGCGATCGCCGTGCCGCCCAAGGCCTTGTGTGCGCCCTGGAGAGCGTGGTCGGCCAACGCCTCGAAGCGCCGGCGTTCGCTGGCGATCATCCGGAACATCGCCCGCGTGGCGGGCTGCGACATCAAGGCGGCGTAGGCCAGGGCCAGGCTGGTCAGGCGGACGCGGGCGTCGCCCTTCGCCCGGGCGCTGGCCCGAACGGGCTCGGCCATGTGCTGGACGGCGTCGTGGACGATGATTTCGAACAGCTTGGCCTTGCTGGGGAAGTAGGCGTAGAGGGTGGCGGTGGACACCCCCGCCATCCGCGCCACCGCCTCCATGCCGGCGGCGGCATAGCCTTCCCGAAGGAACACCCCGCGCGCGGCCGCCAGGATCTCGGTCTTCTTGCGTTCGGATCGATTGACGACGGCGCCGATCAGCATGGGTGCGACTCTAGTCAAGGTTCAAGCAACCATAGGCGCTCAACCAAAGAGCAAGCAAGCCGCCGCACGCGACGCGGCTGGAACTTTCCGCTATGGGGACGCCCGCGCCCGGACATCGGGCGCCGTTGACGGGGTTTGGGCGTGATCAAGGACGCGGAGACGGTTCGCGAGCAGGAAGTGGCCGCCTGGATGGGCGAGCGGGCCGATCGGGTGATCGAGACCTCCTGCGCCCGCGTGTTTCTGGTCGGCGAGGCCGCGTGGAAGGTCAAGCGCCCGGTCAATTTCGGCTTTCTGGATTACTCCACCCTGGAGCTGCGCCGCTGGTCGCTGGAGCGCGAGCTGAGCTTCAATCGCGCCGCCGCGCCCGACATCTATCGCGCCGTGCGCCGCCTGACCCGCACCCAGGACGGCGGGGTCGAGATGGACGGTCCCGGCGAGATCGTCGAGTACCTGTTGGAGATGCGCCGCTTCGACGAGCAGGGCGTGTTGGCTGTTCAGCCCTGGGCCATCGACGACGCGCTGGAGGAATCGCTGGGCCGCACCATCGCCCAGTTCCACGCCGGCGCGCCGCTGCGGCCGCAAGGCGGCGGGGTAGGGGCCCTGGGCTACACCATCGCCTCCAACGCCAACCTGCTGCGCGGCCTGGCCCCGCGGCTCGGCGCCCAGGCCGTCGAGCGGCTGATCGCCGAGACCGACCTGGCGCTGGAGCGCCTGGGCCCGCTGCTGAACGAACGGGCCGGGCAGGGCTTCGCCCGCCACTGCCACGGCGACCTGCACCTGGGCAACATCCTGGTGGAGGACGGCAAGCCGATCCTGTTCGACTGCATCGAGTTCAACGACTCGCTGTCGGACATCGACATCCAGTACGACCTGGCCTTCCTGCTGATGGACCTGGACTTCCGCCGTCGCCGGGACGCCGCCGGCCGGGTGCTGAACGCCTATCTGGACGAGGCCGCCCGCACGTTCGGCGAGGGCCTGTGGACGGGCCTCGCGGCCCTGCCGCTGATGCTCAGCGTCCGCGCCGCGGTGCGCACCCACGTCTGGGCCTACAGCAATGACGACGAGGCGGCGCGGGCCTACCTGGCCACCGCGCTGGAGCACCTGGCCCCCCGGCCGGTCAGCCTGGTGGCCACCGGCGGCTTCTCGGGCTCGGGCAAGTCGACCTTCGCCCGGGTTTGCGCGCCCGGCCTGGGGACGGCCCCCGGGGCGGTGGTCCTGCGCACCGACGAGATCCGCAAGCGCCTGTGCGGCGTGCCCTCGCTGCAGCGCCTGCCCAAGGAGGCCTATACGCCGGAGATGAGCGAGCGGGTCTATGGCGAGCTGTTCCGCGACGCCGCCCTGACCCTGGCCTCGGGCCGCTCGGTGGTGGTCGACGCGGTGTTCCTCAAGCCCGAGCAGCGGGCCCGCGCCGAGGCCCTGGCCAAGCAGGCCGACGTGGCGTTCCAGGGCGTCTGGCTGGAAGCCCCGCCCGAAGTGCTGCGCGCCCGCGTCGCCGCCCGCGTCAACGACGCCTCCGACGCCGACGTGGCCGTGCTGGAAAGCCAGCTGACCCGCGACACCGGCGAGATCACCTGGCGCCGCGTCGACACGGTCAGCGCCTTCGAGGACGAGGCGCGGGCGCTGGCGGAGACGATGGGGTAGGGACGGCGGCGTCATCGCCGCCGGCGTTCTCCGCGGGCCCGGCGAAATTCGGGCGCCGTGATCCTGAAGGTCGGCTCGTTGGCGTGAAGAGTAGGGTGAATTTCGAGCCAGTCAGACGTTGGCGACGCCCACTTGGGGCTTCCGTACCGCCGTGGCGGCGAGGACCACGGGCGAGTATGGTCGTCGGATGAGCAAGCCGCCCTCTGAGCCGGAACACCCCAAGCCAGTGGTCATTGCGATAGACGCCAGTGGAAACGTGGCCGCTACGGTGGATGGCGAGCCCGTCGATCTCGATCAGCTCCTATCCGAGCTTACCGCCGTACTCCGTGAAGCTGAAAACGACGGCGAGGATAGCGCCGACAGCTAGCGCGAAAAGCGGACGTTTTCATATGTCAGCTGGAGGTGATGAGCAGACGCGCGTGATGCAGCGCCTCTCGGTTCCGCCGTGCGTCACATCACGAAACCCTCGGCGCGCCTCGCATGCGAGGCAAGCGACTGAAGGGCGGACAGCTCGCAACTCCCCGCGCACGGGGAACCGGATTATCGCGTTCGGTCTTTGGCTACCTACACTCGCTCGGAGGGTAGGACATGCGGTACTTCTTCAAGCTGACGGACGGTGAGATCTACGACGACAACCAGGGCGTCGACATCTCGGACACGGCCGCGGCCGAACGCGAAGCGGCCCTGATCGCCGCGGAGTGGTTACGCGACAACCCGGACACCTTCCTGCGCGACGGCATCTTGAAGGTCGAGATCCTGGACGAGCAGAAGGACCTGGTCGCCACCATCGACATCGCCATTGTGCGTCCTGGCGCGGCCTCGCCCGCCTAGCGAACCATCCCGCCGATCCCGAGTTGTCTAAAGGTCAATTACGGAGACCAGGCATGACGCTGAAAACGGCCAAGGGCGTACGTCGCCCCCAATGGTGGCAGATCCACCCGACGCTGGCGTTCTGCTCGGCATGGGCGCTGATCATCGGCGGCGCCGCGACCGCCGTGGCTCTGCTCGCCTAGATCCGCAGCGCGCCCCAAGGTCCGCCTTCCGCGCAGGCGCTAGTGGCAAGGATCGACCCTAGTCGGACTTTAGCCGCCCCTTAAGTGCGTCTCGCTCACTTTTGATTTCGCAGCTGGGATTTGGAGGGCCGATGTTTTCAGAGCATGAAGTGGCAACCGAGGTCTTAGAGTTGATGCAGAAAATCGCTCAAGAACTGAACGATTCTCTTATCAGGCTCCGGGATCGCATTCCTGAAGATGAGTGGAAAGCCTATAGGCTCGGCATCGGCGCTATCCGAGGCGAGATGCTCGGGGAGATCACCTACCATATAGGTGAACGTTACCCAGACTTGCGTCGCAAACTCTACGGAGATTGAAGCCGGCGTTGGTAGTCTCTTGAAACCCCTACTTCTGCAATCCACCCATCTCCGAAGCTCGCTAAATCTGCTATAAAGCGAGCGTCGCGTCCTAAAGCGGGCGTTACTACGGCTTCGCCCCCCGAGATAAACGACCGGGCGCTCCCGACGTGAGTTGGGAGCGCCTTGGGTCCGACATCCACCCGTCTCGGACACGCGGAAGGTACGCTTGCCGATGATCTCCCGCGGACTAAGTTCTCCAGAAAAAGGCGCGTGAGGATTTGCGATGCAGGATGCAGTTAGACAGCTCGTAGCCATCGCACCAACGCTCGATGACAGCCTGGACGAAGATCCTCTCAAAGCGGCGGCGGATCTTCTCGATCAGCTCCTTCAACCACTCTCTGAAGACGATGTCAGAGCACTGTTGTCGCTTTTGCCGCCATCAGGCGACACTGCCTTTGGGCTGAATTGGACAATCCTTCATAGGATTGAAGCTGCGCCGAGTTGGCCGATTTGGACCGCTTTGACCGACACCGATAATGAGTGGACGGCTATGTTTCTAACCCGGCTGAAGAATGGTGGGTACATTCAGCCCCTGTCGAGTCCGGACAGCTGAGGTCCGCCAACCACCGCTTGCGACTCTCGGCGGGTCTGCTTGTCGAAGGCCGCATCCGCCCGGCGGATGGGGCCGCGCCCATCTTGGTCCGTTCATCCCGGCGAACGCCGGGACCCAAGGTCTAGACACCCTGCGTTGGCAGGGGCGGGTGGGGAGCAAACCCTACGACCGCGCCGCCTCTGTGCGCCGCCCGGTCTCGTCCCGCACCGCTGCGCAGATCGACGACAGCAGATCGATCGGCCGCACAGGCTTGCCCAGGTGGTCGTCGAAACCCATGGCCAGGAAGCGCTCGCGGTCGCCGGACATGGCCGAGGCGGTCAGGGCGATGACCGGGATCGCGGGGTCGCCGCCCTGGCCGGCCCGGATGGCGGCCAGGGCGGTGATGCCGTCCATCACCGGCATGTTGATGTCCATCAGCACCGCGTCGAACGTCTCGACCTTCAGGGCGTCCAGCGCCGCCTGGCCGTCGTCCACGATGGTCAGGACCACGCCCGTGGCCTCCAGCATGGTGCGGACGACGACCTGGTTGATGGCGTTGTCCTCGGCCATCAGGATCCGCAGGTCGCCGAGATCTGGCCCGTCCTGGTCTTCGGCGGCCTCGGGCGGCGCGGCGGGAGCGGCGATGGGGACCGCGCGCAGGGTGAAGAGGAACGCCGCGCCGCCGACGCCGCTTTCCAGGACCAGGTCACCGCCCATCTGGCGGGCCAGGGCGCGGGAGATGGTCAGGCCCAGGCCGGTGCCGCCGTGGCTGCGCGAGACGGCGTTGTCCGCCTGGGTGAAGCTTTCGAAGATGCGGTCGTGGACCTGGGCGTCGATCCCGGCTCCCGTGTCGACCACTCTCAGCCGAACCTCCCGCGCCTCGTCCGCCAGGCCCGGCTCCGACGCCGACAACTGGATCGTGAGGCCGCCCTGGCTGGTGAACTTCAGGCCGTTGGAGATCAGGTTCATCAGCACCTGGCGGATCCGCTGGGGGTCGGCCAGGATCCAGGCTGGGGCCGAGGGATCGATCTCCGTGCGCAATTCCAGGCCCTTCGCGGCGGCGGCGTCCCGCCAGGCGTCGCCCGCGGCGTGGACCAGGTCGTGCAGGTTGACGGCCGCCTGGTCCAGGTCGACCCGGCCCGCCTCGATCTTCGACAGGTCCAGCACGTCGTTGAGCACCTGCATCAGGCTGTCGCCCGACTTGATCATCAGCCGCACATGGCGACGCTGGGCGTCGTCGAGATTGGAGCGGTCCAAGGCGTGGGCCATGCCCAGCAGGCCGTTCATCGGCGTGCGCAACTCGTGGCTGGTGACCGCCACGAAGGTGGACTTGGCGCGATTGGCCTCCAGCGCGCGCTCGCGCTCTTCGCGCAGGTTCTGGGTCAGGGCGTCCAGCCGGTTGGCGGCGGCGCGATTGGCCGCCATCACGTTGATCGCCGTCAGCACCACCGCGATCAGGCTCCAGCGCGCGACATTGGCCGCCACGCCGTGGGCGTCGTAGAAGAAGAGCGGAAACGCGATCAGGCTCGTCATCGGCGCCATGGCGCTGACCGCCAGCAGGGCGACGGGCTGGTGCCGGAAGTTCTGGGTGTAGACGATCTGGCCGGCCCAGATGGCGACGGCCGCCATCTTCAGCTCGGGGCCGGGCGCGAACCACAGCAAGGCGCCCAGCGCCGACCAGATCAGGTTGATCGGCAAGGCCGCCAGAACGAAGCCCGCCCGCAGTCCGGGCGAGGCGCGCACGCCGGGCCTGAACCGGCGGGTCGCCAGCCGGGCCAGGCCCTCGGCCCAGGCCAGGGCGGCCAGCCAGCCCAGGGCGAAGGGCGCCCCGACGGCGAAGATCACCGCCACGGTGGTCAAGGCGGCCGGGATCAGGCGTGACGGCAGCAGGCGATGGGTGTCCAGCGCCACCTCGTCCAGCCGGTCGTCGGCCCATATGGCGAACCTGTGCACCCGATTCCAGCTCGTCCGCCGCTATGTCGGCCAGGCGACATGGTAACCATCGCGCGCGGTCTTCGGGTGAACGCAACCTGCGGCCGATCATCGCGGCCTGACAAGCTCCGGGAGGTTCGCGTCCCGGGCGCGGCGCGTTGCGCGGCGAACGCGGCCCCGCTAGCCTCGCCTGAACAACGATAACGGATCGGGAGCGCGCGGCGATGCAGGGCTTGATGCAGCACGGGGCCTTGACGGTCGACAAGATCATCGACCACGCCGCCCAGTGGCACGGCGCGCGTGAGGTGGTCACCCGCTCGGTCGAGGGCCCGATCGTCCGCACCACCTACGCCGCGATCCACGCGCGCGCCAAGCGGGTGTCCAACGCCCTGCTGGCCCTGGGGATCAAGCCGGGCGACCGGGTGGGCACCCTGGCCTGGAACACCGGTCGCCACATGGAGGCCTGGTACGGGATCATGGGGATCGGCGCGGTGTGCCACACCTTGAACCCCCGCCTGTTTCCCGAGCAGATCGCCTGGATCGCCAACCACGCCGGCGACCGCGTGATCTTCGTCGACCTGACCTTCCTGCCGATCATCACGGGCGTCCTGCAGCACCTGCCCAGCGTCGAGCACGTGGTGCTGTTCACCGATCGCGACCACATGCCCGCCGACTTCCGCCCGACCGGCGAGACGCCGAACTTCAAGGGCCTGCTGTGCTTCGAGGACCTGGTCGAGCTGCACCATGCCGACTGCGCCTGGGGCGGGTTCGACGAGGGCACGGCGGCCGGGCTCTGCTACACGTCGGGCACGACGGGCGACCCCAAGGGCGTGCTCTATTCGCACCGCTCCAACGTCCTGCACACCCTGATCACCCTGCAGCCCGACGTGATGGGCCTGTCGCAGAAGGACGTGATCCTGCCGGTGGTGCCGATGTTCCACGCCAACGCCTGGGGCGTGGCGTTTTCGGCGCCCGGAACCGGCGCCAAGATGGTCATGCCGGGCGCGAAGATGGACGGCGCCTCGATCTTCGAGCTGCTGGACGGCGAGGGCGTCACCTTCTCGGCCGCCGTGCCGACGGTCTGGCAGATGCTGCTGCAGCACCTGAAGGAGACGGGGGCCAAGCTGCCCGTGCTGAAGAAGGTGGTGATCGGCGGGGCGGCCTGTCCCGAGCACATCATCCGCGCCTTCCACGACGATTACGACGTCGAGGTGGTCCACGCCTGGGGCATGACCGAGACCTCGCCGGTGGGCACGCTGTCGGTCATGACCGACGAACTGGAAAAGCTGCCCTACGACCAGCAGATGCCCTATCGGCTCAAGCAGGGCCGGCCGCCGCTGGGCGTGGAGCTGAAGCTGACCGACGACGCCGGCCGGCGCCTGCCGCACGACGGCAAGAGCTTCGGCAACCTGAAGATCAAGGGCCCGATCATCGCCGCCGAATACTTCCGCGGCGCCGGCGGCAGGATCCTCGACGACGAGGGCTTCTTCGACACCGGCGACGTGGCCACGATCGACGACCATGGCTTCATGCAGATCACCGACCGGGCCAAGGACGTGGTCAAGTCGGGCGGCGAGTGGATCAGCACGATCGACATCGAGAACATCGCCCTGGGCCATCCCAAGGCGGCGATGACGGCGGTGATCGGCGTGCCGCACCCCAAGTGGGACGAACGGCCGATCCTGCTGGTCAAGCTGAAGGACGGCGAGACCGCGACCAAGGAAGAGTTCCTGACGTTCCTGCATGGCAAGATCGCCAAGTGGTGGACGCCCGACGACGTGGTCTTCGTCGACGACATCCCGCTGGGCGCGACCGGCAAGATCGACAAGAAGCTGATCCGCCAGCGCATGAAGGACTATGTGCTGCCGGCCCTCTCCGCGGCGAGCGTCGCGGAGGGCGCGGCGGAGCCGGAGCCCGAACCCGAGCCTGAGCCGCCGGCCGCCGCCCTGGCCGCCGCCGACGGGGCCCCGGCGGCGCGGATCTATGCGCCCGAGCCCGAGGCGCCGCTGTCGGAGGCTCCGCCGCTGCCCGAGCCGCAGGTCGTCCAGGCCCTGGCCCAGGCGGACGGCGAACCGCCCGTCGAAGGCGAGGGTAAGGCGGACGGCTTTCCCCTGGAGCCGCTGGACGCCGCGGGTCCCGCGCCGCCGCTCGAGCCCGTGCCGGAGGAGGCCTTCCACGCCGAGCCGGTGTTCGTCGCCGAGTCGCCGCCGCAGGCCATGCCGTCCGCCGCCCCGCAAGAGGACAGGAAGGCCAAGGCGCAGGCGGACAGGGGCGGCGGAGCCTCGGCCCTGCTCGACCTGGCGCTGGTGGTGGCCGTGGTTCCGGCCGTGCTGGTGGCGGTCGGGATGCTGGGCGTGAAGCTCGGGATCCTCCCGCCAGCGCTCGGCCACGACCGGATGACCCTGGACTGGGCCCCCAAGGCCGCCGTGCTGGGCGTCGTCACCGGCGTGCTGGGCCTGTTCGTCGCCGCGTTCGGCGGTGTTCCGCGCTTCTGGAAGAAGGCGCTGCTGGCCGTGGCGATCACCATCGCTACCCTGGGCCTGATGGCCGCGGCCAATCTACTGGGCGGCGCGCCGACGGGCTGACGGGGAGGGCGTTCCGTGGCGCGGTCAGGCCAGCCGATAAGCGCTGTCCAGCCCCGCCACGCCCTCGCACGTCACCCGGCCCTGCTTCACCAGCAGCAGCATGTGGGCCAGCACCGACATGGCCGCGGCCGGGTGCAGCCGCGGATCGACGGCCGCGTAGAGCGTCGGCACCATGGCCTTGATCGTGGTCGGACCCTGGGCCAGGGCGGCCAGCACCTGGGCCTCGCGCGCCCGGCGGTGGTCGGCATAGGCCTCCAGGAACGGCGCTGCCTCGCGGACCGGCGAACCGTGGGTGGGCCACAGGGTGTCGAAGCCCTCGGCCCGCACCTTCTCCAGGCTGGCGAAGTAGTCGCCCATGTCGCCGTCGGGCGGAGTGATCACCGTGGTCGACCAGCCCATCACGTGGTCGCCGGAGAACAGGGCGTTCTCCTCCTTCAGGGCGAAGCAGACGTGGTTGGAGGTGTGGCCCGGGGTGGTCACCGCCCGCAGCGTCCAGCCAGGGCCTTCGAACAGGTCGCCGTCGGCGATCTCGACGTCGGGCCGGAAGCCCTCGTCCTCGCCGGCCTCCAGCGCCAGGCCCGGCGCCAGCTCGGCCAGGTGCGGCGCGCGGCGGCCGTGGACCGTCGCCCCCGTCGCCCTCTGCAGCGGGCGGGCGAGGGGCGAATGGTCGCTGTGGTGGTGGGTGACCAGGATATGGCTGACCGTCTCGCCCTCCAGCGCCGCCAGCAGCGCCTGGAGGTGGCTGTCGAGGTCCGGACCCGGATCGATCACCGCCACGGTCCCGCGGCCGACGATGTAGGTTCCAGTGCCGACATAGGTGAAGGGCCCCGGATTGTCGGCGATCACCCGGCGGATGGACGGCGAGACCTGGTCGCAGCGGCCATATTCGAACTCGATCTCGCGGACGAAGGGGATCATGGCGGCTTCCTGGGAGGATGGCGGGGAGAAACGCGGCGCCGGATTTGCGGTAAACGACCCGTTAATCTCCCGGAGTACGGATCATGACCGCCGACGCAGCGATTTTTGTCTCAAAACGGCTCCAGCGCCCGGCGTTCGCCATCCTGTGTCTCATCGCGGCCCAGTTCGTGCTGGCCAGCTGCGAGCCCGAGCCGTCGCCGATGGCGGCCCGGGTCGCCCTGAGCCATCGCTACTAGCGGCCCGGCAGGCGCACGGCCCGCCCTAGGCCCCAAGCACGCCCGACAGGTCGTAGCCGGCTTCCGCGCCCTGGCGCATCAGGGTGGCGCGATCGGCCGCGCCCGAGGCCGCCTGGCCCAGGGACCAGGTGACGATCGAGCGCGTGCCCGAACGGCAGAAGGCCAGGACCGGCCCTTCCGCGTCCTCGACCGCCCGCCGCACCGCCTCGACCTGGTCGGGAGTCGGTCCGCCGCGCACCGGAACATGCAGATAGTCCAGGCCCGCCGCCCGGGCCGCCGCCTCGATCTGGGCGCTCGACGGCTGGCCCGGCTCCTCGTCGTCGGGGCGGTTGTTGATCACCAGCACGAAGCCTTCGCCGGCGGCGCGGTCCAGGTCGTCGACCGCGATCTGGGGACTGACCGAAAGCGAGTCGGTTACGCGTCGAAATGCGGTCATGGGTTTGGTCACTCGTGGAGGGTGGCATGGACGTCGCCGAAACGACGGCGCATCATCCCGACACTCGGGCGCCCATGCAACGGTCGGTCGCGGCGAAATGTGTCGGAAATTTGAGCGATGCAGCGGGAAAATCTCCCAAGCATCGTCAGTGTTCGGCATTCGATACCGTTACCGAAGCAGTTTCGTGGGGCTTTTTCTCGAAAGTCAACCTCGCCTGGGGTGTTCTTACCGCCAGGTCGTCCCTCCGCCCGGCGCTTGCCGCCGCCCGCCCGTCGCGGGTGGAATTTGCCTTTCAGCCCAACAGGATACGGGGGATGAGACCCGCGTTATCCGCCAGTTTGTGGAAGATCTGAGCGGCGTTCGTCGGAAATGAGGCGATCGTGTTGCGATAATGCGACAGCCTAAGGCGATGTTATTACGGATCGGTAATGGGAATTGACCGGCGCGCGGCACGCCTCCTAACGTCCGTGCAACCGGGGAAATGTTTTCCGGGACACCTAAGTTCTCGTGGTGGAGTTGGGGCAAAAATTCCAGACAGGCCGAACGTAACGTCCCCGAAACGGGCGCGTGCGGGCGGTCGGGATGCTTCGCCATGCAAGAGGGGATACTATGAAGATGATTTCCACCAAGGGCGGCGCGCGGGCGCGTCTCTTGACGTCGACGCTGCTGGCCGGCCTGGCCAGCGTCGCCGCGCCGCTGGCCCTGACCGCGGTCGCCACGGCGATCCCGACCCTGGCCAGCGCCCAGGACTACAGCTCCGGTTCGCTGATCGGCACCGTCAAGGATTCGGCCGGCGTCACCGTCCCGGACGCGACCGTCACGGTTAAGTCGCTCGACCAAGGCTTCACCCGCTCCGTCACCACCGACGGCAATGGCCAGTTCCGCGTTCCCCTGATCCCGATCGGCGGCTACTCGGTCGCGATCGCCAAGGAAGGCTACCAGCCGACCAGCGACGGCAACGTCCGCGTCGGCCTGGGCGGCCAGACCGCCTACTCGTTCACCCTGGCTTCGGCCGACGCTTCGGTCAGCGAAGTGGTTGTCACCGCGACGGCCAATCCGCAGCTCGACTTCGCCCAGACCACCAAGGGTCTGACCGTCGACATGGAAACCCTGACTAAGCAGGCGCCGGTCGGCCGCTCGCTGACCGCCGTGGTCCAACTGGCGCCCGGCGCCCTGACGGGCAGCACCAGCGTCGTCTCGACCTCGCCGGCGACCCCGGACTTCAGCACCCAGGCGTCGATCGGCGGATCGTCGATCGCTGAAAACGCGTTCTACGTGAACGGCCTGAACATCACCAACTTCAACACCTATGTGGGCGGCGCCGCCGTTCCGTTCGACTTTTACAAGTCGATCGAGGTGAAGACCGGCGGCTACCCCGCCGAGTTCGGTCGCGCCACCGGCGGCGTGATCAACGCCGTCACCAAGTCGGGCTCTAACGACTTCAAGGTTGTTCTGCACGGCAACTTCGAGTCCGACAGCCTGCGTCAGGACTCGCCGGACACCTACGAGTACGCGAACCATCGCGGCGGTCGCTCGAACAACAGCGGCACGGTCGAGCTCAGCGGTCCGATCATCAAGGACCACCTGTTCTTCTACGGCTTGGCTCAGAGCCAGCAGGAAGTGGTCAAGACCGCCCAGAGCACCAACGGCCAATACGTCCGCGACGTCACCAACGACCCCTTCTACGGCCTGAAGCTCGACGGCTACATCACCGACAAGCATCGCCTGGAATTCACCTATTTCGACACCACGCGCACGACCCAGCGCACGGCCAATCGTTACGATCCGGATGCTGACGAGATCGGCGCGCGGCTGCCGTCGACCCAGTACGAACTGGGCGGTGAGAACTGGGTCGGCCGCTATACCGGCACCTTCACTGACTGGTTCACGCTCTCGGCCGCTTACGGCAAGAGCAAGGACCGGAACAACACCCTGCCGGAAGACACCAAGAACCCGCGCGTTCGCGACGACCGTTCCGGCACCACGCTGACGATCAGCCAGCAGAAGTCCGCCTCGTTCGCTACCCTGGACACGACGCGCGAATTCTACCGCTTCGACGGCGACCTGTACTTCAACCTTCTGGGCTCGCACCACGTCCGTACCGGCTATGACCACGAGAAGACGACGCTGAACCACAGCACCGTCAGCACCGGAGGCATTGGCTACTTCTATCACCGTGGTTCGGCGACCGACCGTCGCGGCGTCGCGCCGGGCGTCGACTATGTCGAAGTCTCGACCCAACGCCTGGGCGGCGCCCCGGTGCACGGCGGCAACACCTCATACTATGTGCAGGACGCCTGGGACATCACGCCGAACGTCAGCCTGCAGCTGGGCATCCGCAACGATAAGTTCACCCTGGACAACCTAGTCGGCGAACGCGTTCTCGACCTGAAGAACAACTGGGGTCCGCGCGCCGGCATCACCTGGGATCCGACCGGCGAAGGCAAGGACAAGGTCTTTGCTTCGTACGGTCGCTACTTCATCCCGCCGGCCTCGAACCTCAGCTACCGCGGCGCCGACCTTGGCTATAGCGCGTTCTTCAACGCTCCGGCCGGTGGCTTCAACATCAACCCGGCCACTGGCGTGCCGGCTGGTCTTGGCACGCAAATCACCAAGACCACCAACCCGGCGGGCGGCTTCACTTACTGCCCGCTCAACAACCCCGTGGCCGGCGCCGCCGGCGTCGTGGGCTGTAGCGTGTCGTTCGGCGTGGGCGTGGCTGAGCCGGCCGCTTCCAAGACGGCCGTGGGCCTGAAGGCGACCTACGAAGACGAGTTCGTGATTGGCTATCAACGCCAGATCAACTCGCTGTGGAAGGTCGGCGCCTCGCTGACCTACCGGTCGCTGCATCGGGTGTCGGAAGACATGACGCTGGACCCGTACGTCCGCTCCTACTGCGCCGCTCACCTTACCGGCGCGGGCCTGACGGCCTGTAATACGGTGTACAACAACTCCTGGCAGTACATCGTCTTCAACCCGGGTGAAGACCTGACCATCAACCTGCGTCCGGCAAACGCCGCAGTTCACTCCGCCACGACGATCGCCGATCTGGCCGCCAGCGGTCTGCCCAAGACCCTGACGTTCACCAAGCAGGAACTTGGCTTCCCGACCGTGAAGCGCGAGTACATCGGCCTGGAACTGAACTTCGAACGCGCCTTCGACGGCAAGTGGGGCCTGCAAGGCTCGTACGTGCTGTCCGAATCCAAGGGCAACTACGAAGGCACCGTCCTGTCCGACAACGCTCAGACCGACGCCGGCAGCACGATCCTATTCGACTTCCAGCACCTTGCTGACAACCAATATGGTCTGCTGCCGAACCATCGTGCGCATCAGTTCAAGGTGTTCGGCACCTATGCCGTCACGGACAACCTGATGTTCGGCGCCAACTACAGCCTGCTTTCGCCGCGTCACCAGGGCTGCTTGGGTCTCTACCCGGATCCGAACGATCCGTCGGGCGACTACGGCGCCTCGGCGCGTTACTGCCAAGGCAAACCGGCGCCGCGTGGCGTGGGTCTGAAGACTGACTGGATCAACACCCTCGATCTGTCGGTCCGCTATACGGTTCCGGACAAGATCATCCCGCTGGATGGCAACCTCGTCCTGCGCGCCGACATCTTCAACGTGTTCAACGCCGACGGCGTGAACTCGTTCGAGGAAACTGGCGACACCGACAACGGCGCCGTGAACCCGGACTATGGTTCGCCGATCGCGTACCAAGCGCCGCGTTACGTCCGCTTCGGTTTCGACTTGGCCTTCTAGAGCCGGTTCGAATACAAGCACCAGAATGGCGGCGGGCTCCTCGGAGCCCGCCGTTTTTCTTTGGGCGCCGCCCTTCCGGAAAGGAGATCTTGCAAGGGAGCTCCATCCTCGGCGCATGGCGTTCGAAGTTGAGTGATTTCAACGGTGTGAACTTTTTCGACCCCGATTTGTCCTCCGCCTCCAGAACCACCCCCATAATGCTCCCACCTGAGAGCACGGGGAGGGCGCACGTACGGCGACCGATGCGGCTTTCGGGGGTGGACGAGCGGGAAGGCCTTGTCCGTCGTGCTTCTTCGGAAGCGTCCAGGTCGGTTCGGAGCAGGTTCGCCTCAGTCGCGACGAAACTCCGGCGCCCGGATAGGCGGATAGAGCCAGCAGGCCCGGGCTGAAATCGCCCGGGCGGTCCGGAGCACGCCAATGCTCCGCCCGTCGGGGGCCTCCATCGGAGCGGGTTAAAAATCCGCGACCCGAAGGCTTCCGGATAACGGTTCCACGCGAAGCGCCTGCACTTCGTCGAAACGGTACAAACATCAAAGCTACTCCGGGCGAGGCCCGGGCGCTTCGCACCCTTCCCATCAAGCTCAGCGAGAGATCGCGTGAGATCACACCCACTTGCCCCCACCTGACCGCTTCGCGGTCTGTCCGCCCCCAGAGGGGGCGGAGCCGCACGGCGCCAGGCTCAGCGCTCTTCCCCCTCTGGGGGAAGACGACAGCGAAGCGGTCCGTAGGGGGCAAGGGCCTGGGCCGCCAGCTAAAGCATCGCCCGCCGCAGGGCGTCTCGCCACCCCGCCAGGATATGCTCGCGGACCTGCGACGTCATGGCGGGCGTGAACACCCGACCCGCGCCGTCGCCCAGCGCCAGGTCGAACCCCAGGCCCCGGGCCGCCAGCCGGGCCGCGCCCAGGGCGCTGACCTCGGCGGTGTCGGGGCGGCGCACGGGGCGGTCGATCAGGTCCGCCAGCAGTTGCATCAGCAGGTCGTTGCGCGCGGCGCCGCCATCGACGTTCAGTTCGGGCAGGACGCCGCCCAGGTCGGCCTGCATGGCCATGAACACGTCGTGGATCTGCAGGGCGACGGCCTCCAAGGCCGCCCGGGCCAGATGGGCCGGCGTGGAGCCCAGGCTCAGGCCGCTGACCAGGCCCCGGGCGGCGTCGTTCCAGTGCGGAGCGCCCAGGCCGGCCAGGGCCGGAACGACGCAAACGCCGCCGCTGTCGGGAACCGAGGCGGCCAAGGCGGTCAGGGCCGCCTCGTCCTCCAGGCCCAACAGCTGGCCCACGAAGGCGAACGCCTGGCCGGAGACCGAGATGTTGCCTTCCAGGGCGTGCAGGACGCCGGACGACCGGCTCCAGGCGATCGTGCTGGACAGGCCATGGGCCGACCGGACGCGGGCCCCGGTGACCGTCATCAGCGACGAGCCGGTGCCGCAGGTGGCCTTGACCCTGCCCGGACTCTCCACGCCATGGCCGTAGAGGGCGGCGTGGGAATCGCCGAGGATCGCATGGATCGGCACGCCGGCCGGCAGGGCCGTGGCGCCCGCCGCCGTCTGGCCGAACAGGCTGTCCGAGGGGGCGATCTCGGGCAGGACCGTCAGCGGCACATCGAACAGCCGCGCCATTTCCGGATCCCAGGCCAGGGTCTGCAAGTTCATCAGCTGGGTGCGCGAGGCGTTGCTGTGGTCGGTGGCGTGGCGGCGGCCCCCGGTCAGCTTCCACAGCAGCCAGGCGTCGACCGTGCCGGCCTTGACCTCGCCGCGCCCGGCCCGCTCCCGCAGCGTCGGATCCTGGTCCAGCAGCCAGGCCAGCTTGCCGGCCGAGAACATCGGGTTGAGGGCCAGGCCGGTGCGGGCGACCACCTCGGCCTCATGGCCTTGGGCCTTCAGCGCCTCGCACCGGCTGGCCGAGCGACAGCATTGCCACAGGACGCACGGACCCAGGGGCTCGCCGCTGGCCGTGTCCCAGATCACGGCGGACTCGCGCTGGTTCGACAGGCCGATCCCGGCGACCGCGTGACCGGCGGCCACGACCTCGTCGATGACCGCCAGGACGCTGGCCCAGAGGCCGCGCGCCGACTGCTCGGCCCAGCCCGGACGGGGATAGGACGTCTCCATGGGGCGCGAGGCCCGCGCCAGGATCTCGCCGTCCGGCGCCACCAGCAGGGCCTTGGTGTTGCTCGTCCCCTGGTCGATGGCGAGGATCGCGCCCGCCATGCCCTAGCCGCGCCCGGCGAGCAGGCCGCGGGCCGCCTGGGCGATCCCGTCGGCCGTCAGTCCATGATGTTCCATCAGCCACTCCGCCGAACCGGTGGGCAGGAAGCCCGGAAAGCCCAGGATCCGCATCGGACAGGGAGCCCGGGTCGCGACCACCTCGGCGACGGCGCCGCCCAGGCCGCCGCGCACCGAGTGCTCCTCGACTGTGACGATCGCGCCGGTCGCGGCCGCCTCCAGGATGGCCGATTCATCCAGCGGCGTCAGGGTCGACAGATTGACCACCCGCGCCTCGATCCCGTCCCTGGCCAGGGCCTCGGCGGCGACGAGGGCGCGATGGACCATCACGCCGTTGGCGATCAGGGCCACGTCGTGGCCGGTCCGCAGGATCTCGGCCTTGCCGATCTCGAAGCGGGGCGTGGCCCGCTCGAGCGCCGGCGTCGGCATGCGGCTGATGCGGACGAATACGGGCCCGTCGAGGGCGGCCGCGGCCTTGATCGCCTCGGCCGTCTCCCAGGGGTCGGACGGCACGATCACGGTCAGGTTGGCCATCGGCCGCAGCCAGGCCAGGTCCTCGATCGAATGGTGGGTGGGTCCCAGCTCGCCGTAGGCGACGCCGCTGGAGATGCCGCACAGCTTCACATTGGCCCGGGAATAGGCGATGTCGGCCTTGATCTGCTCCAGGGCCCGGGCGGTCAGGAAGCATGCGGCGCCGCTGACGAACGGGATCTTGCCGCCGTTGGCGAGACCCGCCCCGACGCCGACCAGGGTCTGTTCGGCGATGCCGACATTGATCAGGCGTTCGGGAAAGCGCGTCCTGAAACCGTTCAGCTTGCTGGAACCGACGCTGTCATTGACCACGGCCACGATCCGCGGGTCGCTTTCCGCCAAGGCCAGGAGGGTCTGGGCGTAGGCGTCGCGGCAGTCGAACAGGCCGGCGGTCGACGCGGCCTCGCTCATGCCGCCAGCTCCCGCAGCGCCTGGGCGTACTGGTCGGGGGTGGGGCAGCCATGATGCCAGCCCGCCTGGTTCTCCATGTACGAGACTCCCTTGCCCTTGATGGTCGCGGCGATCACGCACAGCGGCCTGGATCCGGGATGCTCCAGCGCAGCGAGCAGGGCGGCCGGATCGTGGCCGTCGACCTCGACGACGTCCCAGCCGAAGGCGCGCCACTTGTCGGCCAGGGGGGCGAGGGCGACGGTGTCCTCGGTGAGGGCGCCCTGCTGCAGCCGGTTGCGGTCGACGATCAGGGTCAGGTTGTCCAGCTTGCGGTGGCCGGCGGTCATGGCCGCTTCCCAGCAACTGCCCTCCTGCAACTCCCCGTCGCCGGTCAGCACGAAGACCCGATAGCCGGCCGCGTCGATCTGGCCGGCGATGGCGATCCCCACGGCCACCGGAAGGCCGTGCCCCAGCGGACCGGTGCTGGTCTCGACACCGGGCAATGCGGCGCGGCTGGGATGGCCGTTCAGCCGCGACAGCGGCTGAAGATAGGTCGAAAGCTCGGCCTGCGGGAAGAAGCCGGCGGCGGCCAGCACCGAATAGAAGGCGCCGGTACAGTGGCCCTTGCTCATCACGAACCGGTCGCGATCCGGTGCGTCCGGCCGGGCCGGGTCGTGGCGCAGGATATCGAAGTACAGCGCCGCCAGGATGTCGGCGGCGGAAAGGTCGCCCCCCGGATGTCCTTGCCCGGCGTCGAACGTCATCTTCAGGGCGCTGCGGCGGATCCAGTTGGCGCGTTCGGCCACGCGGGCGGCGCGGTTCTCCAGTCGCTGGCTTGCTTCGCTCATCCTCGACCTTCTCGCTGGGCGCCAAGGAGGTCGGCGCGCCGGGACCGGAAGGATCCATTCGCCTGGCGTTTTCGCCGCCCTCAAGTCCAAACTAGCCGTGGGGTCAATGATCGTGCAATGCGATTTATGCGTAATATCTTCGAATTTTATCGTTTTGACTCGGGTCAGCAGTTCGGCGTAGCGAATGCCGCTTTGAGCGGAATGCCGGAAATAGTTGGGAAATATCGAGAAATGACCAAAATATGAAACCAAAATCTTCAATGTGAGACGTGTGATTGACAGGAAAATCGCGCCGTGACACCGTTTGGCGTAAATTCGAAATTATTCGAAGGTAAGCGCTGCAATCGGCGCGGCGGGAGGGCTGGAGTCTTGGCGCAACGAGGCAAGGCAGCGCGCGACTCGATCGCCCGGCGCCGGGTCGGACTGGCGCTGGTCGTGTTGCCTGTTCTGGCCGGGTGCAAGGTCGTGCCCCTCGCCGTCGATCGCGCAGCCCGCGAACGCCTGGCGGGCGCCTTCGACGCCGGCCGTTATGTTGACGCCCTCTGGGACGCCCAGGCCGCGCCCTACTGGACCAAGGTCGCCGCACCGCTTCCGGAACTGGCCGCCGCCATTGATCAAGATCTCGATGCGGCGGGCGCTCGCAACGGTCGCCGGGCCGGGGACGGTTCGCCCTGGACGTTCGTGGCCAAGGGGCGAGGCGTGGTCGCCGGCGTCGACACCACGGCGCGGGCCGGTCGGGTGATCGTCGCCATGCCCGCCGCTCGTGGTCAGGCCCGCGATGTCCAGATCCAGGTCGGCCCGGTGGTGTCGGGCTCGACGCTGCGTGACAGCCTGCCGTTCGTCACCTTCAACGACTTCTCCAATCAGATCGCCTATGCCGAAGTTGGCGGCGCGATGGCCCGCCGTGCCGTCGCCCAGGCCCGCCCCGTCGCCCAGGGGCTGAAAGTCGGCGATCCCGTGGCCTTTGTCGGCGCCTTCGCCCTGTCCAAGGCCGATGATCCCATCGTGCTCACGCCCGTGCGCCTCGAGCGCGCCCCGCCGGAGCGTTGAACGGTGGCGGTGTTGCGGGCGGAGAAGATCAGCAAGGCCTATAACGGCGTGGCCGCTCTGGACGGGGTCGACTTCGACGTCCACGCCGGCGCGGTCAACGTGCTGATCGGTGAGAACGGCGCAGGCAAGTCGACCCTGATGAAGATCCTGGCCGGGGTCGAGCAGCCGACGGCGGGGCGGCTGCTGCTGGACGGCGAGCCGGTGCGCTTTTCCTCGGTGCGCGAGGCCGCCGCGGCCGGCGTCGGGATCGTGTTCCAGGAATTGAACCTCTGTCCCAACCTGACGGTGACGCAGAACATCTTCCTCGGCCGCGGCCTGACCACGACGCCGGGCGTCCTGGACCACGCCGGCGAGCAGGCGCGCGCTCGCGCCGTACTGTCGCGCCTGGCCCACGCCATCGACCCTGACGCCCTGGTCGGCGACCTGCGAGTTGGCGAGCAGCAGATCGTCGAGATCGCCAAGGCCCTGATCGACGACGCCCGGGTGCTGATTCTGGATGAGCCGACCTCGGCGCTAAGCGCCGCCGAGGTCGAGGTGTTGTTCGGCGTGATCGGGGAGCTGAAGCAGTCCGGCGTGGCGGTGATCTACATCTCGCATCGGCTGGAAGAGCTGATGCGCATCGGCGACCATGTCACCGTGCTGCGCGACGGGCGACTTCAGGCCTCCAGGCCCGCCTCGGACGCGTCGGTGGGCTGGATCGTCGAGCAGATGCTGGGCGACAAGAGTCGTGACCAGCCCCGTCGTTCGGGCCCTTCGGCCGGCCAGGTGGTGTTGGCGATCGAGGAGCTGCGGGTTCCGCGCCCGGGCGGCGGCTGGCTGGTGGACGGGGTCACGACGCGGGTCCGGGCCGGCGAGGTGACCGCGCTCTACGGCTTGCTGGGTTCGGGGCGCACGGAGCTGCTGGAAGGCCTGTGCGGCGCTCGACCAGCCCAGGGTTCGATCGTGCTGGCCGGCGAGGACATCTCGGACCTGAGCCTGGCCGACCGATGCGCGCGGCGTCTGCGCTTCGCGCCGGAGGACCGCCAGCGCGACGCACTGTTTCACAATCTTTCGGTGGGCGGCAATCTGGGGCTCTCCAGCCTGTGGGCCTTCGCGCGGAGCGGCGTGATCGGCGGTCCGCGTGAACGCTCGGCGATCGACGCCATGATGGCCCGGCTGGGCGTCAAAGCCGCCTCGGCCGGGGCGCCGATCGGGACGTTGTCCGGAGGCAACCAGCAGAAGGTGGTGATCGGGCGCTGCCTGATGACCGCGCCCCTGGTGCTGCTGCTGGACGAACCCAGCCGCGGCGTCGACGTCGGGGCGCGGGGCGAATTGTTCGAGACTATGCGAGGTCTGGCGGAGCAGGGCCTGGCCGTGGTGTTCGCCACGTCCGACCTGGCGGAGGCCCGCGCCGTCGCCGACCGGGTGCTGGTGATGGCCGGCGGCCAGCTGACGGCCGATCTGCCGATTGATCAGGCCGACGAAGCGGCCCTGGTCGCGGCGTCGAACGGCGTGGGGGATACCTCGTCCAGCTCTATGGAGCTCGCGGGTTGATGGCGACCGAGATTTTCGCCGTCCAAGCTCCCGTCGTCCCGCAAACTCGCGGCGTCCCGGCTTTGCTGCTGAAGCTGCGGGCGCTGATCGCCCTGGCGGTGGTGGTCGCCTTCTTCTCCGTCGCGGCGCCAAACTTCCTGTCGGCGTCCAACTTCCTGATCATGTTCAAGCATATCGCCATCACGGCGATCCTGGCGATCGGCATGACCTACGTGATCCTGACCGGCGGCATCGACCTGTCGGTAGGGTCGATCGCGGGGCTGGGCGGCATGGCGGCCGGGGCCCTGATCCTGAACGGCGTGACGCTGCAGCCCCTGGGCGTGGTGGTTTATCCGGGCGTGCCGTTGGTGATCGCGATCGTGCTGCTGCTGGGCGGTTTCGCCGGCTTCCTCAATGGCGTGCTGGTGGCCCGGTTTCGCGTCGCGCCGTTCATCGCCACCCTGGGCATGCTGTACGTGGCGCGGGGCGCGGCCCTGCTGCTATCGGACGGCGCGACCTTCCCCAACCTGGTCGGCCGGACCGGCCTGGGCAACGAAGGCTTTCCGTGGCTGGGGTCGGCCAGCGTGCTGGGCCTGCCGGTCACGGTGCTGCTGCTGGCGGCCCTTGCCCTGCTGGCCGGCTTCGTGGCGCGCGATACGCCGTTCGGCCGCTGGGTCTACGCCGTGGGCGGCAACGAGCGCGCCGCCTTGCTGTCGGGCGTGCGCGTCGACCGGGTGAAGATCGCGGTCTATGTGATCTCCGGCGTCTGCGCGGCCCTGGTCGGGATGATCGTCGCCTCAGAGCTGGTGGCGGCTCATCCCGCCAGCGGCGAGACCTTCGAACTCAGCGCCATCGCGGCCGTCGTCCTGGGCGGGGCGTCGCTGTCGGGCGGTCGGGGAAGCGTGGGCGGCGCATTGATCGGCGCCTGCGTGATCGGGGTGCTGGGCGACGGCCTGGTGATGATGGGCGTCAGCGAGTTCTGGCAGATGGTCATCAAGGGGCTTGTGATTATCGCCGCGGTCGTGCTCGACCAGCTCCAGGGGCGTCTGACGGCCGCGGGGAGGGCCTGACATGGTCGCCGGCGTCGCCCCGCGAAGGAGCAAGAAAGCCATGGCCAAGTCTGGCCCCAAGGGACCAAGGACGTCCGTTCCGCCGCCCGCCGAGAAGTCGGCCCGGCAGCGCGCCATCGAGGCCGGGGCGGGTCTGCTGGCCGAACCGCGCCGGATGAGAATCCTGGAGTGGCTGCAGGAGGAGGGCAGCGCCCGGGTGCGCGACCTTTCCGACGCCTTCTCAGTGTCGGAAGCCACCATCCGCCAGGACCTGGAACGGCTGGAAAGCGAGGGCCAGATCACGCGCGAGCATGGCGGCGCCTATCTGCGTTCCGTGCCTCAGCAGGTGCGGGCCATGGCGCTGCAGCACATGGTCAACATGGACGCCAAGCGGCGGATCGGCCGGCTGGCCGCCTCGCTCGTCAGCGACGGCGAGACCATTATCCTGGACTCCGGCTCGACCACCACCGAGGTGGCGATGAACCTGCTGGAACGGCAGAACCTCAACGTCGTCACCAACGCCCTGAACATTGCTCTGGCCCTGGGGGCTTTGCCCTCGTGCTCGGTGCATATGCCGGGCGGCCAATTCAAGGCGCCGACCCTGTCGCTGAGCGGCGAGCGGTCGGCGGCGTTCTTCGAGGGGCTCTATGCCGAAAAGGCCTTCCTGGCGACGGCCGCCGTCTCGTTCGAGGCGGGGCTGACCTATCCGTCCCTGGCCGACCTCTATGTGAAGCGGGCGATGATCGCCGCGGCCTCCCGGGTCTACCTGGTGGCCGATTCCACCAAGATCGGCCGCACCTCGTTCTCGTCGCTGGGCGGGGTCGAGATCGTCAACACCCTGATCACCGACCAGGCCATCCGCGACGAGGATCGTCGCGCCTTCGAGGCGCGCGGCATCCACGTCCTGGTCGCCTGACGAGGAGCGTCCGCCGCATGAAGCGCAGCCACCTGATCGTCGCCATCGCCATCGCCGCCGCCGTCGCGGTCGTGCTGGCGGTCGCTTGGCTGGCGCCCAAGGGACGGTCGAACCTGATCGTCATCATCACCCCGTCGATGGACAACCCGTTCTTCGGCCAGGAGGCTCTTGGCGCGGAGGCGCGGGCCAAGGCCCTCGGCTACCAGACCCTGAAGTTCTCGCACGACGACGACGCCTTCAAGCAGAGCCAGCTGGTCGACACGGCCATCGCCCGCAACGCCGGGGCGATCATCCTGGACAACGCCGGCGCCGACGCCAGCGCGGCGGCCGTGGCCAAGGCCAAGGCGGCGGGCGTGCCGGTGTTCCTGATCGACCGCGAGATCAACACCCGTGGCCTGGCCACCGCCCAGATCGTTTCCAACAACTACCAGGGTGCGGCCCTGGGAGCCGAGGCTTTCATCCAGGCCATGGGTGAGAAGGGCGCCTATGTCGAGCTGGTCGGCAAGGAGTCCGACACCAACGCCATGATCCGCTCCAAGGGCTTCCACGAGGTCATCGACCAGTATCCGGACTTGAAGCTGATCAGCCGCCAGACCGCCAACTGGAGCCAGTCGGAGGCTTTCGCCAAGACCCAGTCGATCCTGCAGGCCCATCCCGAGGTGAAGGGCGTGATCGCCGGCAACGACACCATGGCCCTGGGGGCAGTGGCGGCGCTGGAAAGCGTTGGGCGCTCCGACGTCGTGGTGGTCGGCTTCGACGGCTCCAACGACGCCCGCGACGGCATCCGCGCCGGCAAGCTGCACGCCACCGTGCTGCAGCCCGCCTACCGCCAGGCCCAGTACGCTGTGGAACTGGCCGATCGCTACCTGAAGACCGGCAAGACCGGCCAGCCCGAGAAGCAGTTGATGGACTGCTTCCTGATCACCTCGGCCAACGCCGCCGACCTCGACAATTTCAATCTCGTCCGTCGATAGCCGCCTCGGCCCTGGCGCGGTGGGTCCAGTCTGGAGTAACGCGATCATGAGCAAGCCAAGGTTCGGGGCCGGCATCTGGCACTTCGCGACCTATGTCGACCGCTACGCCACAGACGGCTACGGTCCGCCGGTCAGCCTGATCGAGGCGATCGACAAGGCCGGGCAGGTGGGCGAGCTGTCGGTGGTCGACCTGAACTACCCGTTCGTCGATCCCAAGCTCAGCCTCGATGAGGTCGAGGTCGCGCTGAAGCGCAACAATCTGGGGGTCATCGGGATCACCCCCGAGATCTATACCCGCGAATTCGCCAAGGGGGCCTTCACCAATCCCGATCCGGGCGTGCGGCGCCGGGCCAATGAACTGATCAACGACGCGGCCAATGTCGTGCGCCGGTTCGGGGCCGACTATGTCAAGCTGTGGCCGGGCCAGGACGGCTGGGATTATCCATTCCAGGTCGATCATCACAAGCTGTGGCGGATGTCGATGGACGGCGTCGGCGAGCTGGCCAGCCAGAACCCCGACCTGAAGTTCGTCATCGAGTACAAGCCGCGCGAGCCCCGCGTGCACATGAGCTACGATTCGGTGGCCCGCACCTTGTTGGGCATCGAGAAGATCGGCCTGCCCAACATCGGCATCCTGCTCGACTTCGGCCACTCGCTGTACGGCGGCGAGTCGCCGGCGGACGCCGCCCAACTGGCCATCGACCACGGCCGGCTGTTCGGCATGGACGTCAACGACAACATGCGCGGCTGGGACGACGACATGGTGGCCGGCACGGTCCACCCGATCGAGCTGTTCGAGTTCTTCCACGTGCTGCGTAAAAACAAGTGGGACGGCGTCTGGCAGCTGGACCAGTTCCCCTTCCGAGAGGACAGCGTCACGGCGGCCCGCATGGCCATCGACTTCCTCAAGGTGATCGACCGGGCGCTGGACAAGCTGGATTTCGAGGCCCTGCAGGCCGCCCAGGACCGGCAGGACGCCCTGGAGGCCCTGCGCCTGGCCCAGGCCGCGCTGTACTCGTCCTACTGACGATGCGCCGGCGACTCCTGGGCGGGTGTCCAGGGCGTTCGCCTCGACGCTCGAACCGCCGCATGACCGTTCTCCTGGAAACCCGCCGATGACCCGCTCCCTTTCACTTCTGACGGCCGCTGCGGCGATGGTCCTGCTGGGTCTCGGCGCCGTTTCGACCCAGGCTGCGCCCGCCCGGAAGGCCGCCGCGCCGGCTCCGGCGCCCGCCGCGCCCAAGAGCCGGGTGATGATGCTGACCGATATCGGCGGCGATCCCGACGACCAGGAATCGATGGTCCGCTTCCTGCTCTACGCCAACGAATTCGATGTCGAGGGCCTGCTGGCGGTCAGTTCGCGGCACCTGCGCACCGGCGTCCAGCCCGAACAGATCCGCGCTCGCGTGGCCGCCTATGGTCAAGTGCTGCCGAACCTGCGGGCCCAGTCGAGGGACTATCCCGACACCCAGTTCCTGATGGACCGGATCAAGGCCGGCAGCAGCGCGTTCGGCATGGCCGGGGTCGGCGAAGGCAAGGATACGGAAGCCTCGCGCTGGATCATCACGGTGGTCGACAAGCCCGATCCGCGTCCGGTCTATCTGTCGCTATGGGGCGGCGCGGTCGACTTGGCGCAGGCGCTGTGGACCGTCCGCAACACCCGCTCCGCGGCCGATACCGCGGCCTTCGTCAGCAAGCTGCGCGTCTATTCGATCTCCGACCAGGATAACGCCGGCGGCTGGATCCGCCGCTACTTTCCGGACCTGTTCTGGATCACCAGCATCCACGCCCATCGTCATTACAACCTGTCGACCTGGGGCGGCATGTCCGGCGACCGGTTCTATTATTTCGACGGTCCCGACTTTGGCCTGGTGTCGCGGGAGTGGGCTCGGGAGAACGTCCGCAAGGGACCGCTGGGGGCGCTGTATCCGCTGCCCGAATTCATCATGGAAGGCGATACGCCCAGCTTCCTCTACCTGATCCCCAACGGCCTGGGCTCGCCCGAACATCCCGATTACGGTAGCTGGGGCGGCCGTTACGGCAAGGTGTCGGAATGGGACGGACTTTGGGCCGACACCAGCGACTTCGTGATTGACGCCCAGGGCAAGCCGCACCAGGACAACAAGGCCACGATCTGGCGCTGGCGCGAGGCCTACCAGAACGATTTCGCCGCCCGCATCCAGTGGACGCTGCAGGAGTCGTACAAGGGCGCGAACCACAATCCGCAACTGGTGCTGAACGGCGTGGGCGGCCGCGAGGCGGTCGAGATCGTCGCCAAGCCCGGCGAGCGGGTCGAGCTGAACGCCGAAGGCTCGCGTGATCCTGACGGCGACAAGGTCGTCTACAGCTGGTGGCAGTACCGGGAATCCGAGGCGCTGAACCGCTCGCCCGAACTGGCGCTTCAGCGCGGGGACCCGATGCACACGCGCTTCACCGTTCCGCAAGTCAGCGAACGCACCCGCTTTCACGTAATTCTCGAGGCCAAGGACGCCGGAACACCGGCGCTCTACGCCTATCGGCGAGCGATCATCACCGTGGAGCCCAAGACATGAGCGCCCGGCTCAGCCGCAGCCTTCGCCTCTCGCGCGGGGTGGAGCGGCGCCTGACGCGGGCGAGGCGTGGGGAGGCTGGCGCGTGGGGTGTTCGCGCGCCCTTTAGGGCGCGCGGCCATGTCCAAATCCACGATCTGGACTTCGAGCCCGCCTTGCTCCAGTTTCCGGACATGGCGCTTCGCAAGTCAAACGAAGGGCTGGTCGCCGCGCCGATCGTCAAGCGCAAGCTGTCCGACCATGTCCTCGACCGCCTCAAGGCGATGATCACCTCGGGAGAGTATCCTCCGGGGCATGCCTTGCCATCGGAACGCGAGCTGATGGCCAGCTACGGCGTCGGCCGACCGGCGATCCGCGAGGCCATGCAGGCCCTGGCCAATATGGGGCTGATCACCATCAAGCACGGCGAGCGGGCCCGGGTGCGGCCGCTGTCGGCCAAGGCCGCGGTCGGCCAAATCGACCTCGTCGCCCAGCTGATGCTGTCGGCTTCGCCGACCATGCTGGAGAATCTCAAGGACGCCCGCCGGTTCTTCGAACGCGGCATGGTCCGGGAGGCGGCCCAGAAAGCCGATTCGGCCGACATTGAGGAGCTCGGCCAGCTGGTCGAGGAGCAGGCGGCTGTTGTCGGTGACGCCGAGGCCTTCATCGCCGCCGACCGGCGCTTCCACGGCAAGATCGCCGCCATCTCGCGCAACGCCATCTTCGACGCGGTCTCCGAGGCCATGCTGGGGTGGCTGCGCGATCACCAGGTCGAGCCCAGCGCGACAATCGCCCAAAGGCGCCTGGCGCTTCAGGCGCACGCCGCGATCGTCAACAGCATCAAGGCCCGCGATCCGGACGGCGCCGAAGCGGCGCTTCTGCGCTATCTCGATCAATCGGACGCCTAGGGCGTTTCGATCGAAGTCTTCCGCTTTGAAACGGCGACCTTGATCGCGCCGCCGTCCGCCGCCTATGCAGGTGTTTTCGGCTTGGTTGCATCATGAGTCCTTCTCGTCCCCCGATCCGGCCAGCGGCCGAGCGTAATATCGCTTCGTATGCGGTGGACCTGGCCGCGGCGCTGGGCGTCCGCGCAGCCTTTACCCTGACGGGCGGGATGGCCATGTACTTGAACCGGGCGGTCTCGACCCATTCCGGACTGACCGCTATCTACAACCAGCATGAGCAGGCCTGCGCCGGCGCGGCTGAAGGCTACGCCAAGGCGACCGACTATCGGGTCGCCGGTCTGGCGGTGGTCACGGCGGGGCCGGGCGTGACCAACACCATCACCAGCCTGTGCTCGGCCTATGGCGACAGCGCCCCGGTCATCGTCCTGGCCGGCCAGGTCAAGACGGCCGACATCGACAGCTTCGGCACGCGCACCCACGGCGCCCAGGAAGTCCGTTCCCGCGACTTGGTCAGCCCCTGCGTCAAGCGCTTCGTCCGCGTCACTGCGGAAGGCTTTCGCGATGAACTGGTCGAGACCTTCGCCGAGGCCTTCACCGGCCGGCCGGGACCGGTGTTCGTCGAACTGCCGCTCGACGTCCAGAACCTGGTGATCGACTATGTGGCCGAAGATGTACTGGCGGCCGCCCAGGCGGTACGCGACCGGATCGCCGGCGACGCCGACCCGTCCGACGCCGCCTCGCTGGCCGAAGCCCTGACCTGGCTGCTGGGCGGCCGCCGGCCGCTGGTTTATGTCGGCAATGGCTGCCGCGTGGCCGGGGTCGGCCAAGTGGTGCGCGCCTTCCTGGAGGCGCACGGCGTTCCGGCGGTGTTCTCTTGGCTGTCGGCCGATCAGTTGCCCACGCACCATCCGCTGAACTTTGGCGCGCCGGGCGGCCTGGCGCCGCTTTCGGCCAACCAGATCCTCTACCAGGCCGACCGCGTGTTGTTCCTGGGCGCGCGGCTGGACCTGGGCACCACGGCCTTTCAACGTCACGACTTCGGAGCCCAGGCCGAGCGGCTGATGGTCGACGTCGACGCCGGCGAACTGGCCAAGTTCGCGGGCCTGCCCGATACCCGCGCGCTGAAGGCCGACCTGTCCACCCTTCCGGCCGCCGTCCAGGCCACCTCGGCGGCGGCCAGCGCCATGGCCGCCGACTGGCGCGCCTGGTGCGAGGCCCGCCGCGCCGAATATCTGGCTGACGAGCGCCAGCGCCTGACCGTCGATAGCCTCAACGTCTTCGGCGTGGCTCAGCGCCTGTCGGCCTGGTCGGCGGGCAAGGTGTTCGTGCCCACCGGCTCGGGCTCGGCGATCGAAGCCTTCATCCGCTTTTTCGCTCCGGGCGAGGACAGCCGCTGCTTCTTCGGCGCCTCGCTGGGCGCCATGGGCTTGGGCCTGCCGCAAGCGATCGGCGCGGCCTTCGCCACCGACCGTCGGGTGGTCTGTGTCGAGGCCGATGGCGGGCTGATGCTCAACATCCAGGAACTGGCGACCCTGAGCCACTACGCGCCAAAGGGCTTCGTACTCTTCGTCCTGAACAACGACGGCTACACCTCGATCCACGCGTCGCAGAACCGCCACTTCGGCGCGGTGGGCGGGGCGGGCCGCGAGTCCGGCGTGTTCATTCCCGACTATGGCCAGGTCGCCCCGGCCTTCGGCCTGCGCTACGCCCGTGTCGACAGCCTGGCCGCCCTGGACGCCCTGCTGCCGGCCCTCGACGCCGAGGCCGCGCCGATCTTCGTGGACCTGATCATCGATCGCGCCGAATCTCGGGGCCCGACGGTCAAGACGGTGATCTCGCCCGACGGCAAGCTGTCCTCGACGCCGCTGTCCGACATCCAATGGTAGGCCCCACGCTGGCCCGGCTGTTCTCGCTGGAGGGCAAGGTCGCCCTGGTGACCGGCGCGTCGCGGGGCATCGGCGCGGCCTTGGCCGACGGCCTCGCCGGCGCCGGCGCCCGCGTTGTCGGCGTGGCGCGCTCGCCGGCGCCGCGCGATCCGTTTCGCCAGCCGGTCCGCTATGTGTCAGCCGACGTGGCCGCGGGGCTGGATGCGCTGGTCGCCGGGATCGTCGCCGAGCACGGTCGCATCGACGTGCTGGTCAACGCCGCAGGGGTCAGCGTTTCGGCCGCGCCGGATCAGGCCCTCGCCGCGTTCGACACGACGCTGGACGTCAATCTCCGCGCCGCCTACGCCGCCTGCCTGGCGGTGGCGCCGCACATGGCGGCCCAAGGCGAAGAGGGGGGCGGATCCATCGTCAACGTCACCAGCATCAACAGCCTCGTCGGCTTTCCCGGCAACCCGGGCTACGTGGCGGCCAAGGGCGGCTTGCGGCTGCTGACCAAGGCCCTGGCGGTCGATCTGGGGCCGCGCGGCATCCGGGTCAACGCGCTCGCCCCCGGCTATATCCACACCGACATGACCGCCGCCAGCTTCGCCGATCCCGAACGTCACGCCGCCCGCGCCCGCCACACCTGCCTGGGTCGCTGGGGCGAGGTCGAGGACCTGGTCGGGGCGGCGATCTTCCTGGCGTCGGACGCGTCGCGCTACATGACCGGGCAGGACCTGGTGATCGACGGCGGCTGGACCGCCAAGGGGCTGACATGAGCGACCGGGCCCGCCGCATCGGCTTCATGCAAGGTCGGCTGTCGCCGCAGATCGACGGCAAGATCCAGGCCTTTCCCTGGCCTTATTGGCGTGACGAGTTCGCGTTGGCCCGGGACTTGGGCTTCGCGCGGCTGGAGTGGACGCTGGATCACGACGACCTGGCCGCCAATCCGCTGATGACCGCCGAAGGCCGGGCCGAAATCGTCGCCCTGTCGACCACCCACGGCGTCGCCGTTTCGTCGATCACCGGCGACTGCTTCATGCAGGCGCCGTTCTGGAAGGCTGCGGGCGCGACCCGGACGGCGCTGGTCGAGGAGATGGCGCGCGTGATCCGGGCTGGCGCGGCGGTCGGCGCCTCGATCGTGGTCGTGCCGCTGGTCGACAATGGCTCGGTGGCGACGCCGGCCGAGGAAGCGGCCCTGGCCGAGGGCTTGGCCCAACTGACGCCGTTGCTGCGTGAACTGGGCGTACGGATCGCCTTCGAATGCGACTATCCGCCAGCCCGCTTGGCGCAGTTCATCGCGGGCTTTCCCGCCGACGCCTTCGGGATCAATTTCGACATCGGCAACAGCGCCAGCCTGGGTTGGGCGCCGGCCGAGGAAATTCCGCTGCTCGCGCCCCGGCTGATCAATGTGCACGTCAAGGACCGGGTGCTGGGCGGCACGACCGTGGCCCTGGGCGAGGGCGACGCCGACCTGCCGGCGGTCTTCAGGCTGCTGGACGAGGTCGGCTACGACGGCTTTCTCATCCTGCAGACCGCCCGGGCCGCCGACGGGGACCACCTGGGCGCGGCGCGGACCTATCGCGATCTCGTCCTGAGCCTGGCGGTGGGGTCATGAAGCTGCGGCTCGACGGCAAGGTCGCCCTGGTCGGCGGCGCCAGTCGCGGCATCGGCCTGGCCATCGCCAAGACTCTAGCCGCGGAGGGCTGCACGGTGGTCCTGTCAGCCCGGGGGCAGGAGGGTCTCGATGCGGCCGTGATCGAGGTCGGGCGCGCAGCCTGGGGCCACGCCGCCGATCTCTCCGACCCGGAGGATTGCGAGCGCCTGGTCGCCGCCGTCCAGGCCCGGCTCGGGCGGCTGGACGTCCTTGTCGCCAACGCCGGCTCCGGAGCCTCCGTGGCGCCGGGTCGCGAAACGCCGGACGAATGGCGGCGGGTGATGGAACTGAACCTGTTCACGGCCACCAACCTGATCGGCGCGGCGAGGCCCCTGCTGGCGCGAGAGGGAGGCGGGGCGATCGTCTGCGTTTCGTCGATCTGCGGTCGCGAGGCGCTCGGCGCACCCGTGACCTATTCCGCCGCCAAAGCCGCGCTGGACGCCACTATCAACGGCCTGTCGCGTCCGTTCGCCGCCGAAGGGATCCGCATCAACGGCGTCGCGCCGGGCAACATCCTGTTTCCAGGCGGGACCTGGGACCGCAAGTCGGCTGAAAATCCCGAAGCGGTCGCGGCCATGCTGGCCCGCGACGTGCCGCAGGGCGTTCTAGGCCGGCCCGAAGACGTAGCCGACGCTGTGGCCTTTCTGGCCTCGCCACGCGCCGGCTTCGTCACGGGCGCTGTGCTGGTGGTCGATGGCGGCCAAACGCGGACGTGAGGAGCCTGCAATGACGCAACCCGTCGGCCTCGCCGCCTTCGACCTGACCGGCAAGACCGCCCTGGTGACCGGCGCCGGCGGGCTGCTGGGTCGGGAGCACGTCGCCGCCTTGGCGGAGATCGGCGCCACGGTGATCCTGACCGATCTTGACCTAGCCGCGGCGCAGGCCGCCGCCGCATCGCTCCGCGGGACTCACGGCGACCGCGTCGTCGCCGCCGCCTTGGATGTCACGTCCGAAGACTCCATCCGCGCCGTGCTCGAAGCGCAGGGTCCGATCGACGTGCTGGTCAACAACGCCGCCGTCGACCCGAAGGTCACCGCCGCCGGCGGGCCGGAACTGAGCCGCCTGGAGCACTTTCCGCTGGAAAGTTGGGATTTCCAGATCGCCGTCGGCCTGACCGGCGCCTTCCTCTGCGCCCGGGTGATGGGGGCCCAGATGGCGCGGCGGGGCGGCGGGGTGATCCTCAACATAGCTTCGGACCTGTCGGTGATCGCGCCGGACCAGCGCCTGTACCGCAAGGTTGGGGTCGCCGAGGGCGATCAGCCGGTCAAGCCGGTGACCTATTCGGTGGTCAAGGCCGGACTGGTGGGCCTGACCCGCTACCTCGCCGGCTACTGGGCGGGGCAGGGGGTGCGGGTCAACGCCCTGTCGCCGGGCGGCGTGTTCAACGACCATCCCGACGACTTCGTCGGGCGGCTGAGCCAACTGATCCCGATGGGCCGCATGGCGGGGGCCTCGGAGTACCGGTCGGCCGTGCAGTTCCTGTGCTCGCCCGCCTCCAGCTACATGACCGGCCAGAACATCCTGATCGACGGCGGGCGGACCGTGCTGTGAACATTGCCGAGCGCTGCATCTGCTGTGACGGTGATCGGCTGCATCGATCGCCCGCGGTGTTGATGCCGTTTGTCGCCAACCGGGTATTCGGCTGGGAACCGGTCGAGATCACACCTGACTGGGGTATGCAGACGCTGAGCTTGGGCATGGCTTACGCCCTGTGCAACTCGCTGCAGTGCGAGGTTTGCGGGGCGCTGTTTCTCGACATGCGGTTCAGCGACGCCGAGATGGACCGGCTCTACAGCGGTTATCGCGGACCCGAATACACGGCAACGCGCGAGCGGTTCGAACCGGGTTATGCCGCCCGCAACAATCTTCTGATGGAACGCGCGGCCTATCTTTCCCAGGTCGAGGCGATCATTGCGCCCTATCTGGCGGGCCCGCCGCATGTACTGGACTGGGGCGGCGATACGGGGCTGAATACACCGTTCCGCGACGACGCCGCCAGCGTGTCGGTCTTCGATATCTCGGGTTTGGCTACGGCCGAGGGGGTCAAGCCATTGACCCGCGCGGACTTGGCGCGATCGGATTTCGACCTGGTGGTCTGCAGCAACGTCCTGGAGCACGTGCCCAGTCCGGCCGACCTGTTGGACGAGATCGGCGCGGTGATGACATCGCGGACGCTGCTTTATCTGGAGGTTCCGTTGGAGGCCTATGTGGCCGAGAATCTCGGCGTCGAGAATTTGGCCGCCGGCAAGAAGCACTGGCACGAGCACGTAAATTTTTTCACCGAGACGGCCCTTCGGACCTTGATCTCGCGCCGAGGTCTCGTCGTCGTTCATCTCGAAGTCATCGAAACCCAAATCTACGGCCGCCTGGGCCGGCAATTCTGCGTGCTTTGCCGGCGGGCCTAGAGGTACTGAACCTCACTGTTGGGGTAGGCTTGCCGAAAGCCCTCCGCCAGGTCCGAAAACTGCGAGACGGTGCAGACGATCAGGGCTCCGTCGATCCGGGCGATCTCGCTCGGATCCATGAATTGGAACGCGCTCCGGCTGCTGGTCGCCAGGGTCGCCGCGTTGCGATCGATCACGGCGATGATGTTGCCTTCCAGGCCATGCAGCGGCCCGCCCGGCGAGAGGCTGCGATGGAAATTATCGCCGAAGCCGTAGATGAAGAATCTCCGGCCGTGGAGTTGCGCGCGGATGTCGGCCCAGCGCTGCGCTTCGGCCTGGAGATAGGCGTCGATCGCTTCAGGGACGGCTTGTTCGTGTCGCCGGTTCTGCAGCACGACGTATTGAGCGGGATAGACATCCCCCAAGGCGTAGGGCATGCGATACGTCCCGCCGATAAGGACATCGAATCCTTGGGGCGCGATCTTCAGCAGCGCGCGCTGCGAGAAGTGGTTGATGTGCAGCCTGTCGACATAATAGCCGAAATGCGGCTGTGGGACGCTGATGTAGTGCTTGGGGTCCGGCATCTCAATGTGGACAAGGCCGTCTTCGCCGACCAGATCGAACAACGCTTTGATCTGGCTGATGTCGGCCATGTGCTCGATGACATGACTGAGGATCACCAGGTCGTGGCCGTCTTGCGGAAACTGGTCGGTGAACCTCAGGTTCGGCAGGTCCGAGGGGAAGTTGGCGTTTACGTCGAAACCCAGGAACCGGACCTGCGGAAAGCGCTCGGCCAGGACGTGTAGCAGCCCGCCACCGCCACAACCAAAGTCCAACACCGAGCGGATCGGCCGCGAGCCGATCAGGTTCGCCAGGATGTCGGCCTGGGGATGATTGCGATACTGGCCGTGCCGCTGGGCTGTGTCATTGGCGACGGCGGCATAGTAGTCGCGATAGCCGAAGGGATCGCGCGGCCAGGTGAAGGCGAAGTCGCAGTCCGCGCAGCCATGCAGGGTGATGGCGCTTGGCAGGTGCGGCTTGTCGCCGAAGCACAGCCCGGCGATCGCGCTGCTGGCCTCGCGACCGCAGATCGGGCAGGGCGGTGTCAGGGCCATGACCTCACGGCGCCGTAGAGCGGGTGCACGTCTCCGAGGCGTTCAGCCCGCTCTTCAACAGGGCGGCGATGCTCCGAAGGGTCGGTTGCGGCGCGAACGGTCGGGTCTGGCTGTCTGCAAGGGCGCACTTGAGTTCGGGCATGGGCTCTCTCGCTGGAGATCAGGCGGACGCCGGCGCGCGGCTGCGGCAGAAGTCGTGGATGATGCCGAGCATGTAGGCGATGTGGTCGGCGCCGAGGCCGGGATAGACCCCGATCCAGAAGGTCCGCTCCATGATCGCGTCGGCCACGGTCAGCTCGCCGGCGATCCGGAAATTGCGGCCGGCCATATAGGGCTGGCGCACCAGGTTGCCACCGAACAGCAGGCGCGTGCCGATGCGGGCGTCCTCGAGGCGGCGGGTCAGCTCGTTGCGCGTGAACGGCGCTTCGGGCCTGACGGTGATGGGAAAACCGAACCAGGCCGGATCGCTGTTCGGTGTCGCCTCCGGCAGCACCAGGAATGCCTGCAGGTCGGCAAGGCCGGCCTTCAGGGCGGCGAAATTGCGCCTGCGCGCGGCGATGAAGCTGTCCAGGTGGTCCAACTGCGTCAGGCCCACCGAGGCCTGCATGTCCGTCATCTTCAGGTTATAGCCGAGGTGACCGTAGATATACTTGTGGTCATAGCCGCGCGGCAGATCGCCCATCTTCCAGCCGAACCGCTTGCCGCAGGTGTTGTCCTGACCCGGCGCGCAGAAGCAGTCCCGGCCCCAGTCGCGAAACGACTCCGCCAGCCGGCGCAGGAACTCGTCGTTGGTGAATACCGCCCCGCCTTCGCCCGTGGTGATGTGGTGGGCGGGATAGAAGCTGAGCGTGGCCAAGTCGCCGAACGTGCCGACCTGCCGGCCATCATAGGTCGAACCCAGGGCGTCGCAGCAGTCCTCGACCAGCCACAGGCCGTGATCGTCGCAGAGCTTGCGGATGGCGGCCAGGTCGAATGGGTTGCCCAGGGTGTGGGCCGCCATGATCGCCCTGGTCTTGGGGCCGATGGCGGCCGCGACCTTGTCGGGGTCGAAGTTGTAGGTGGTCGGCAGCATGTCGACGAACACCGGGACCAGACCCGCGCCCAGCAGCGGGTTTACCGTGGTCGGAAAGCCGGTGGCGGCGGTGATCACTTCGTCGCCGGGCTTGAGCTGGCGGGCCTTCAGCTTGGGCGAGGTCAGGGCCGACAGCGCCACCAGATTGGCCGACGAACCGGAGTTGACGGTCAAGGCGAACCGCGCGCCCAGGCGTTGAGCCAGCCTGGCCTCGAACGCGTCGTTGAAACGGCCGGTGGTCAGCCAGAAATCCAGGGCGGAATCGACCAGGCTGCGCATGTCCGAGGCGTCGTAGATCCGGCCAGACACCGGGACGGGCGATGCGCCCGCCTCGAACGGCTTCGGCCTATGGGCCAGCGCGTGATACTCCTCGACCAGGGCGAGAATCCTGCCGCGAAGCGCCGCGGTTTCCTCCGAAGGTTCCTGAAACGAGATGACGCGCTCTCCGATCCGCCAGCGATCGACGACCTTGCTGCTCCGCTCGGGCGGAGACGATGATTATCGCCGATTCGGTCCAGGGGCGGCGCGTCAAACTGCCGTGCGCGCTCGGTGGGAATCCCGATCGGCTTTGGGGACGTCATGACCATCGGCATCGACGAGGACTTCTGGCGCGGGCGGCGAGTGCTGTTGACCGGCCATACCGGCTTCAAGGGCGGCTGGATGAGCCTTTGGCTGGAGCGGCTGGGCGCGACGGTGCGCGGCGTGGCGCTGCTCCCCGACAGCCAGCCGAACCTGTTCGAGGCGGCGCGCGTCGCCGAGGCGCTGGACAGCATGATCGCCGACGTGCGCGATCCCGATGCGATGGACGCCGCCGTTCTGGATTTCGCGCCCTCGGTGGTGATCCACATGGCCGCCCAACCTCTGGTGCGTCGCGGCTACGAGGCGCCTCGGGAGACCTTCGCCACCAATCTGATGGGCACGGTCAACCTGCTGGACGCCGTGCGTCGCCAGCCGCGTCCGGCCGTGACGCTGATCGTCACCACCGACAAGGTGTATGAGAACCTTGAGCATGGCCAAGCCTATCGGGAGGACGATCGTCTCGGCGGCCGAGATCCCTACAGCGCCAGCAAGGCCTGCGCCGAACTGGCGGTGAGGGCCTATTTCGCCTCCTTCCTGGAAGGTGTCGGCGCGGCGGTGGGAGTCGCGCGGGCGGGGAATGTGATCGGCGGCGGTGACTGGGCGCGCGACCGGTTGTTGCCGGATGTCCTATCGGCCTTTGCGCGGGGCGAGGCGGCGGTGCTGCGCAATCCTGCGGCCGTGCGCCCGTGGCAGCACGTGCTGGAGCCATTGCAAGGCTATCTCCTGGCGGTCCAGACCCTGGCCGCCTCGCCGGCGAGCGGGCTGCGGGCCTGGAACTTCGGTCCCGACGCGGATGGCGCCCGTCCAGTCGGCGACGTGGCTCGGATCGCTGCGGAAATGTGGAGCGGGGACGCGCGGCTGGTCGAGCGGATCGACCCTTCCGCGCCCCACGAGGCGGGCCTGCTGACCTTGAATTCCGACTTGGCCAAGGCTGAGCTGGGCTGGAGGCCGCGCCTGGACCTTGAGCAATCCGTCGCCCTGACGATCGACTGGTGGCGCGAGGCCCTGGCCGGTGGCGACCTGCGCGAGACGACTCTGGCGCAGATCGATCGCTACGTTTCGTCTAACGCGCCCGTCGCCGCCAGGTAAGCGACCGTGTCGGCCACGGTCCGCGCCAGCGGTGTCGGATGCTCGCCACGGCGGAAGAGGGCGCCTTGATAGCGTCGGCCGTCGCCGACGTACCAGTCGCCTGGACCGTCACCAGGCTCCTGGCGTTCGATCGGCGGATCACTTCGACCCAGGGCCTGGCCGACCGCCCTTGCTAGCGCGCCCAATTCGACGACCTCAGCGCCGCCCACATCGAACGGCTCGGCCGACTGCGCCTCGTCCACCGCCATGTCGAGGATCACCCGCGCCATTTCCGAGACGTGGACGAAGCTCCTGAACACCGGATCGGCGGCGCCTATGGTGATCCGGCCCCGCCGTGCGAGGGCCAGGATGAACGCCCCCAGGGCGTAGGCCTCGGTGTGGTTGATGAAGGGGCCGCCGAGGTTGAACACGCGTGGAACCAGGACGGATTTGCCGGTCCGGCGGGCCCAATCCGCAACGACCGCCTCATGCTCGCGTTTCATGGCGGTATAGGCCACGCGATCCGGCGGACCCATATCAGGGCGGCCGACGGCGCCCGACGAGACTGTGACCAGTCGTCGCGTGTCGGCCATATCAGCCAGGGCCAGAACCCGGCCCAGCAGGGCGTCGTTGCGACGTCGCATTTCCTGTAGATCGCCGCCGTCGACCCGGTCGCCGCCGACGATGGCGGCGTGGAGGATCAGCCATTCGCCGTTTCCGAGGCCAGACAAGGCGTCCAGCGGTTCGATCAGGGGCCGCTGATCCCGAAGTTGCAGGGGACGACGGGATGAGCCGAACAGCCGCAGGCGATCGGGCGGAAGGTCCGGACAGACCGCCAGAACATGGTCGGTCAGCGCCATCCCGATCCAGCCGGACGCCCCGACGATCGCCACGCAACTGGAGGGGCGCGCTAACCATGCGGCGAACTTGCACCTAGGCATTATCGCCGACTCCATTCTAGACAAGGGAACTTAGATCAAGGCCGCAGCAGGATCGGCCGCGATAGATATACCAGCCCGCGCTGGAGCCAAGAGCCCTCGCGGCGGCTTCCGCGCTTCCGAAGGCGATGTCCCGGACGTCGTTCTCCGTACAACAGGACCCGGACCATGCAGACCGTCGACGCCTCGATAAACAAGGCGCTTTCCGTGGAGAACATGGCCACGGAGCGTCTGGCTTCGATCCCGTGGCCGCTGGCGGACCGTCCCTTCGTGATCGCCGAGATCGGCATCAATCATAACGGCGATCTCGAGGTCGCCAAGGCCCTGATCCGAGCCGCCAAGGAGGCCGGGTGCGACGCGGTGAAGTTCCAGAAGCGGACGATCGACATCGTCTACACGCCCGAGGTGCTTGCCGCGCCGCGCCAGAGCCCCTGGGGCGAAACCCAGCGCGCCCAGAAGGAGGGCCTGGAGTTCGGCGAGGCCGAGTACGACGCCATCGACGCCTATTGCCGTGAACTGGGCCTGGCCTGGTTCGCCTCGGCCTGGGACGTGCCCAGCCAGTCGTTCCTGGCCAAGTACGACCTGCCCTACAACAAGCTGGCCTCGGCCATGCTGACTCATCGTCCGCTGGTCGAGGCGGTCGCCGCCGAGGGCAAGCTGGTGTTCGCCTCTACCGGCATGTGCACCTTCGAACAGATCGACTCGGCGGTGGAGATCCTGCGCGCGGCGGCCTGCCCGTTCGTGCTCATGCATACGGTCTCCACCTATCCGACCCCGCCCGCCGACCTGAACCTGATGGCGATCGACACCCTGCGTCGCCGCTATGGCGCGCCGGTCGGCTACAGCGGTCACGAGGCTTCGGTGGAGCCCAGCCTGGTGGCCGCCATGCTGGGCGCTGTGGCCATCGAACGCCACATCACCCTGGATCGGACGATGTACGGCTCGGATCAGTCGGCCTCCCTGGAGCCGAATGAACTGAAGGTGCTGGTCTCGCGCCTGCGCGACCTTCGCGAATGGCTGGGCGACGGCGAAAAGCGCATCACGCCCGGGGAGGCGTCGGTCGCCGAGAAACTGCGCTACTGGTCGGGAGACGCGACCTAAGGCCTGGCCGGGGCTACCAGGATTTCCACGGCGCGCCCCGGAGCCACAGGTCTTCGAGGTGGAGCTTCTCGCGCAGCGTATCCATGGGCTGCCAGAATCCGTCATGACGGAAGGCCCGCAACTGTCCCCTCCGGGCCAGGCGCTCCAGCGGAGCTTGTTCGAACACCGTCTCGTCGCCTTCGATCAGGTCCAGCACCTTGGGTGACAGCACGAAGAACCCGCCGTTGATCCGCCCGCCCTCCGCCGAGGGCTTCTCGACGAACCGCTCGACGGTGTCGCCCTTGATCTTCAGGGCGCCGAAGCGGGCGAGGGGGCTGACCGCCGTGATCGTCGCCTGGGCGCCGTGCGCCTCGTGGAAGCGGACCAGGGCGCCGATGTCCACATCCGACAGGCCGTCGCCGTAGGTCAGGCAAAAATAGGGGGAATCGGCCACGTAGCGGCCCACCCGCTTGATCCGCCCTCCGGTCATGGTCTCGTCCCCCGTGTCGACCAGGGTGACGGTCCAGGGCTCGGCATGATGCTGGTGAACCTCGACCTGGCCATTGGGCGAGATCGTCAGGTCGGCGTTCTGGTAGGCGTAGTTGAGGAAGTACTCGCGGACCTTGTCGCCCAGGTAACCGCAACAGATGACGAAGTCGTTCAGGCCATGGGCGCTGTAGGACTTCATGATGTGCCAGATGATCGGCCGGCCGCCGATCTCCACCATCGGCTTGGGACGCACCTGGGTTTCTTCGGCGATCCGCGTGCCCTTGCCGCCGGCGAGGATGACGACCTTGGTCTTGGTGTTCTGCGCCATGCGACCGCTTTCGACGGGAATCTCCGGTGAACTCTACCGAAGTTGGAGGCCGGAAACAGCACCGTTCGCAGACGGTCGCCGCGCCTTGTGGTCTGGAGAAATGGCGTCTGGACGGATCGCGATGGGCTGCTAAACTCCACCTATAAGTTCAGTGGGCGAATTGATCTCCCAATCCGCGTAACCTTGACTGTAGGCCGAGATCCCGAAGTTGCGGAATCTGCGGCGCGGCGCGGCGCGAAGGCCGCGTCGGTGAGGAACTGTCGTTCTCGATCCCGGTCGACATCGGCCATTGATCGACCTGCGTACCCGAACTGTCCGGGAGAGTTCCGCGTCACCTGAGTTCTCAAGGAGGGGCCATGAGCGCCTATCGCGGTTTCATCGTGTTGGGGGCCGGGGTCGTCCTGGTCCTGTTGCCGTTCCTGATCTTCGTCGCCGCCGGCTGGCCGGGCAGCCCGGACAGTTGCATGGCCGCGACGCCCAACACCTGCTTCTGCGAGGCCTTCGACCCGGCCGACGTTATCGCCCACGCCCGAGGCGTCCGGCAACCGGTCAACACCTGGTTCAATCTCTACTCGATCCTGACCGCCGGCCTGGTGGCCTTCATGATCTATCTGGATCGCAAGGATGGCGCGCGCGGCGAGAACGTGATGCGGTCCGACAACTTCATCGCCGACCTCTACGTCTTCGCGGTGCTGTTCCTGGGGCTGGGCAGCATGTGGTTCCACGCGTCCATCGTTGGCTGGGCGGGAAACTTCGACGGTCTGTCGATGTATGTCTATGCGGCCTTCTTGGTGTTCTACACCTTGCGCCGCCTGGTTTCTGCAGACTGGGTGTTCTGGGTTTTCTATCCGATCACCGTCGTGGTCTTCCTGATCATCCACGCCCTTTGGCAGTGGGAGTTCAAGTCGCTAATCCTGATCATCGCCTTGGTGGCGGCGTATCTGGCGCTGGAGATCGTCGCCTGCGTGCGGGAGGGCAAGCCGTGGCAGGGCAGGTGGCTGACCATTCTGCTCTGGTGGCTGGCCGTGGGCTGTATCATCGCCGCGACCGTGTTCTGGGCGCTGTCCCAGACCGGCGAGCCAATGTGCCACCCCAAGGACTTCTTCCAGCCGCACGGCATGCTCTGGCACCCGTTGGCCGGTGCGATGGCGGTGCTGCTCTACTTCTATTGGCGAGAGGAGAATCGAACATGAGCACGACTTCGGCGCCCGTGGGCCTGGTCGTGGTCTTCGCGTCGGAAGGGCGGCTCTAGGGCGTCGCAAGGCTTTGCCATGATAGGGGCCGCCGCCCAATGATCTCGCGCCGGGCTTCAGACCGGCACCCAATGCGCCTTTCTACAACTTGTGCGTTCGTTTTCCGTTTTAAAAAAAGCAAATAAAGGCGCTTTTTGTCGCGCCAGAACACAGTGCGAATTGTAACTAAAGTGGGGATATCTCTACTATTTTTGATAAAGTTTGCGTTTGTCTGAAAATCTAATTTAATAAGGCGGTGGTGATAAGTAGTCATCGCTCATCGATGCCTCATGCATTGCGTTTTTCGCTTAACTAAACGTCGTGATATTTGGAGAAAATTCTTCCGGCAAATATATCTACTCAAAAAAAACGTTGAAATCCGAGCTTCCCATTTGCGCGTAATTGGGCCTAAGTATGGATTGACGTCTTTGGGTTGTACCCGAGGGGTGGCCGGAAATGACCGAGGGGCTGGAGGAAACGACGCGGGATCTGATCGGCTGGACCCAGGCGGTCTTGCCGGGGCGAGCCGTGGTGGCCCGGTCCCTCAGCGATCGCGATTGCGGTGAAGGGGTCGACCTCCGCCTGATCGGCCTGGCCCCCCAGGCAACGCCCCGTGCGGCTGCGCCGCCGCTGACCCTGACCGCCGACTATTTGGTCACGGTGCGCGCCGCCGATCCCATCATCGAACAGACCGGCGTCATCGCCTTGATGTTCGCGGCCATGGAGCACGATGAGGCCGAGGTGGCGCTGGACCGCGACGCGCTGAAGCTCTGCGCCGACTTGGACCTGCCGCCGGGGCCCGGTTTCGTGCTGCGGGCCACGGTCTCGATCGCGCGGCGGCGGGCCGTCGCCCGGGCCGCCCTGGTTCGCTTTCCGCTCCGGATCGACTCCGGCGAGCTTGGCCTGCTCCAGGGCTCGGTCCTGGGACCCGACGACACGCCGGTCGCCGGCGCCGTGGTGCGCGTCGAGGGCGTGGATCGCACCGCCCAGACCGATGCGTTCGGCCGCTTTCGCCTTCACGGACCGGTCGGCGGCAAGGGCGCGCCGATACGCCTCAATGTTCGCGCCCGCGGGATCGAGATCGACCGCGAGGTCGAGACCGGCAGCCCCGTGATCCTTCGTCTACCGCTGGAGATTTGACATGCCGTCCTATTTGAGCCCCGGCGTCTACGTCGAGGAGATCGACTCTGGAACTCGCCCGATCGAGGCGGTGGGAACATCGACGGCCGGCTTCGTCGGGACCGCGCCGAATCCCGACGCCTTCATCGACGAGGCGGTGGCGATCAACAATTGGAGCGAGTTCAGGCGACGTTACGTGCGCGACGGCGACAAGGGCACCGACCTGGCCAACGCCGTCTACGGCTTCTTCCTGAACGGCGGCTCCCGCTGCTATGTCGTCAACACCAAGGCCGACGGGGCGATCGCTGGCAAGGGGCGGGGGCTGGACGCCCTGGCGGCGATCGATGAGATCGCCATCATTGCCGCCCCCGGTCGCACGGACCCGGCCTCGCACGGGGCCTTGCTCGATGCGGCGGAGTCGCTGAAGGATCGCGTGGCGATCCTGGACGCCCCGCCTCGCGTCGACGATGTCGAGGTGCTGACCCGCGCGGCCGACGGGAGCGCGGCTCCATCCCCGACGCCCGCCGTCGAGGGCGATGCGGCCCCGGCTGCGCCGCGCGGACGGGGCCCCAAGCCGGGCCTGCGCCCCCGGGATTCCGACGGCGGCTACGGCGCCTGCTACTTCCCCTGGCTTCGGGGCCGCGACGCTGTCGATCCGGACAGCCTGGCCCAGATCCCGCCTTCGGGCCACATGGCCGGCATCTATGCCCGCACCGACAGCGAGCGCGGGGTGCACAAGGCTCCGGCCAATGTCACGATCCGCGGCGTCGAGGGGCTCACCCAGATGCTGTCGCGGGCCGAGCAGGACGTGCTCAACCCGGTCGGCGTCAACTGCATCCGCTTCTTCACCCGCGAAGGCGTTCGCGTCTGGGGCGCCCGGACCCTGGCGCCCAGCGCCAGCAACTGGCGCTACCTGAACGTCCGGCGGCTGTTCAACATGATCGAGGAATCGATCGCCATCAGCACCCGCTGGGTGGTGTTCGAGCCCAACGCCGGTCCGCTGTGGAAGGACATCCAGCGCGATGTCGGCGCCTTCCTGACCTTGCTCTGGCGGCAGGGCGCCCTGGCGGGAGCGCGGCCCGAGGACGCCTTCTTCGTCAAGTGCGACGCCGAGACCAACCCGCCCGAGGTGGTCGACGCCGGCCAGGTGGTGGTGGTCATCGGCATCGCGCCGGTGAAGCCCGCCGAGTTCGTCATCTTCCGCATCGGCCAGACGGCGGTCGGATCCACCGTCGAGACCGCCTGACCCCCAAACCTTGAAGAGGATCCGTCATGGCCAACAAGCCTGATGAAGCAGCGGCGGCGCCCAAGGTCGGCGCGCTCCCCGACGTCTATCGCAACTATAACTTCATGCTTTCGTCCCGCGAGATGGGTGATGTCCGGTTCACTGAGTGTTTCGGGCTGGGCGTGCGGATTCATCCGATCCGCTACCGAGAATCCGGCAGCGGCCAGATCGTCCGGACCCTGCCCGGACCGGTGGAATACGCCGAGGTCACGCTGCGATACGGCCTGACCAAGACCCCGGCGCTCTGGGACTGGCTCAAGGAGGTGCTGGCCGGGGGCACGCCTCGCCGCAACATCTCGATCGCGATGATGGACGTGAAGGGCACGGCCGAGGTCCTGCGCTGGAATCTGGACAACGCCTGGCCCTGTGAATGGAGCGGGGTGTCGTTCGACGCCCTCGGCCGCGAGGTGGCGATCGAGGAGCTTAAGCTGTCCTTCGACACCCTGACCCGGGCGTAAGCCATGGCCCTTCGCCGCCTGTTTTCGGGTTGGCTGGGCGCCCTGGCCGCCCTGGCCCGTTCTGTCGCTCAGGCCCTGGAGCACGCCGCCGAGGATCGTTCCGCGCCGGCGCCGAACCCGGTCATGGACGCCCTGGCCGAACGGTATCCGGGCGCGCCGGCCCACTGGCTGGCGTACGTCGCCGAGCGGACGTCCCAACTGGCCGAGGCCGGCGAGGTCCCGTTGTCCCTGAACAGTGACCCGGCGACCTGGCCGCCGACCCAACCCCAGGCCTCGCCGCCGCCGGTCGAGACGATGGCCCGCGCGCCGGTCTCACGCGATCCGGCCCCGACCGGGCCGTCGTCCCGCCGCGAGGCGGCCGTTCCGACCCTGGCGGCGCTGCGTGAGCGACCCTCCGAGACATGGCGACGGCCCGACCTCGCGCCGAAGCGGCGATCAAGGCCGGTGTTCGCGTCTCCGGTTTCGACCGTCAGGTCCGAACCCTCGGCCCATGCTGCGCCTGGGCCGAACGCCGACGCCGTCCGCCGTCCACGCTCGCCGCTGTCGGTCAGGGCTGACATGCCGTCTCGACCGACCTCGGAGACGTCGCGGGCGACGGGTTCCGAAGCGACCGCGCCTCCCGAAGAGATCGTGCGACAGGCCGCGTGGGCGGATGCGCCACGCAACCTCGTCGAGGGTCCGGGGACGGCTCCGGTCCGGCCCATCAGGACGCCGTCAATGGGGGCGGATCCCAGCGTCCGGACGGGCGCTGAGAAGCGAGCGATCCGTGACCCCGGAGCCCATGCTGACCGGACCCGGCCGACGATCCTATCCCGCGATCCCAGACCGTCGACTTTGGGAAGGGTCGTGCAGAGGCCGGTGCGTGTCGCGCGGTTCCTTGCGCCCCGTCCGAAGCCCGTGAAGCGGGCTGAGGCCGCAGACGCCTGGACCGTCGACCGGGGAGGCGCCGTGGAGCACGGATCCGCGGCCCGCGTTGCAGGACCCTCGCCGAGCTCCCCGCGGGCAATACGGGACCTCACGCCCAGTGCGGTGCACGCCTCCTTGCCCCACCCGCCAGGCCTGATCTTTCGAGCGCTCGCCGCCGTCCAGGCGCGATCCCGCGCCAAGCGCGTTCCGGCCGCCGATCCGACTGTGAGGTCAACGCCGCCGACGGCCGGCTTGACGTCTGTCGATGCGCCCTGGCGGGCGTCTTCGGCGGGTTCGGAACCGCCAATGGCGCCTGTTCCCGCCCGTCCCGCGCCGGCTGTTCCGCGCCGAGGCCACGGCGAGTCGACAGCCCCTGTGCGCACGGCCCAGCCCAGGACGCGGCGGGTGGGCCATGAGGGGGCCGCCGTCGAACGCACCGCCCTTGCCTTGAATGGCCAGACGACCGAGCGGGTCAAACGACCGACCTTCACCCCATCCGGTGCAGCTTCGCCAAAGGGCTTCACGCACGGGTTGGCCAATTCGCCGCCGGAAGACCGTTGGCCCTCGCTGCCGCCGGCGACCTTCGCGTCGCCGCAGGGCGTCGCCGCTTCGCCGCCGCGCTGGGAGGACCTGGCCCGTGAACAGGAGGAGGGTCGATGGAACGTGTAGCCTTCCTGCTGGAGCGGTCCGGCGAGCGGATCTCGTGTCTGCTCAATCCAGAGAACCTTGAGGCGCGGCGCACGGCCGGGGTGCGGACGCGGTTGGCCGGCGGCGGCTTCCTGACCGGCGTCGCGCGCTCGGAGGATCCGCTGATCGCCACCGGCGGCGGGGTCACCGAATACGACCTGAACCTGCTGTTCGACGTCGAGGTCGCCCGCGAGGGCCGCTCGCCGACGGCTGCGGAGGACGGCCGAGGACCGGCCGAGGACGACGACGTTCGCGCCCTGACCCGACCGCTGTGGGACCTGACCGAGAACGCCGTGGCGGCCGACGGATTCGCCGCTCCGCCCACGGTTCGGTTCATCTGGGGCAAGTCCTGGAACATTCCGGGCGTGGTGCTGCACGTCTCCGAGCGCCTTGAGCGGTTCAACGCCGACGGCGCGCCCCGGCGATCATGGCTCAGCCTGCGCCTGCGTCGCGTCGAGGATTCCGAGCCGCGCCCGGCCCCCGGCCGACCGGTCACGCCGCAGTTCGAGGCGCCGTCCGAACTCGACGGCGAGTCCGTCGACCAGGCCTCCGCCGTCGACATGCCGGTCGACAATGACGGCCTGCCGCTGAAGCGCTTCGATCAGGTCGCCGACGACGGCTATGGCGACCCCACCCTGTGGGCCGATTTGGCGGCCTACAATGGGGTCGACGATCCCCTCAATGTCCCGGAGGGCACGACCATCGTGTTGCCGTCCCTGGCGGTTCTATTGGGGGCGCGCGCGTGACCTCGATTTTCGCCAACCGCCCCTTGCGGGTCCGCCTTGAGAACGCGCCGCTGGATCCCGACCTGGGACGTCACGCCGTCTCCGCGTTCGTGCGCCAGGCTCTCAACGCACCGGCGATGGCCGAGCTGGTCTTCGCCGACCCGCCGACGGAGACCCTGACGGGCCTGCGCCTCGGCGCCGGCCTGGCCTTTTCGGTGGATGGTTCCGGCGATCTGTTCGATGGCGAGGTCACGGCGGTCGAATATGAGCAGGACGCCGCCCAGGGGCGAGTGGTGCGCCTGCGGGCGCTCGACAAGCTGCACAGGGCGCGGCTGCGCCAGCGGGCCCGGGCCCTGGCCAGCACAACGGTCGCAGATCTGGCCGAGCAGATGGCGGGCGACCTTGGCCTGACGTTCAGTTGCGCCGAGCATCCGCCGACCCGCGCTTTGATCGTCCAGCACGACCAGAACGACTTCGATCTGGTGGTCGACCTGGCGCGCGACGCCGGCCTCTACCTGCAGCTGGAGGCCGACCGTCTGCGGCTGGTCAGCCTGGCCGGCGAAGGCGAGCCGATCCCACTGCGGATGCGCCACGAGATCATTCAGGTCCGCGCGACGGCCGGCGCCGACTCCCTGCGTCCCTGGACCGGCGCCCAGTCGTGGGACCCCGCCCGCGCCGTCGCGGCCAATGCGCGCGCCGGGCTCGCGCGCCAAGACGCCGAGGAGCTGCGGGACGGCGGGCTGACGGCCTTTCCAGACCTGGGCGGTCGGACCCTGTTCAACCGCCTGGCCGCCGACGCCGCCGAGGCCGAGAGCCTGGCCCAGGCCGATCTCGACCGGGCCGTGGCCCGCGCGGTTGTGCTGGAGGCGGTGGTCGAGGGCGACACCCGCCTGCGTCCCGGGCGGCCGGTGACTCTGGAAGGCGTCGGCGACCTGGTCGATGGACGCTGCGTGGTCACCCGCGCCCTGCACCGCTTCGAGGAGGCGCGCGGCTATGTCGTGGAGATCTCGACCGAGCCGCCGGCCCGGCCCGATCGCCCACGCATTCCGGCCTTTACTCTGGGCAAGGTAACCGACGCCGACGATCCCGACGGCCTGGCGCGGGTCCGGGCCCGCCTGCCGGTGCTGGGCGATGTCGAGACGGGCTGGATGTCGGTGTTGCTGCTGGGCGCCGGCGCCGAGAAGGGGGTGGCCATCCTGCCCGAGCCTGAGGACGACGTGCTGGTGCTGTTTCCCGACGGCGACCCGGCCCGAGGGGTGGTCCTGGGCGGCCTCTATGGCGAGCGCACCGCGCCAGGGCCGCGCGGCGCGGGCACGGCCGGCGCCCGAGCCTTCACGGTGCGGACGCCGGGCGGCCAGGTCCTGACCCTGGACAGCGTCGACGCCCTGGCGCGGCTGGAGACCCGCGCGGGCGGGATCTTCGAACTCGGCCCGAACGGCTCGCGCCTGCGCGCCAGCGGCGACCTCGTCATCGAGGCGCCGGGGCGCCGCTTGACGATCCGCGCCGCCGCCGTCGCCTTCGAGGAGGGGTGAGCATGTTGTGGTTGACCCAGGACGCGACGCTGGTCTGCGATCATGGGGGGCGGGTGGGCATCGCCCCGACCCAGACCCTGGTGCGGATCAAGAACCGACTGGCGCTGGTGAATCCCAATCCGCAGTCACGGCCGATCTCAACCTGTCCGAACGCCAATCCGGTCATCGGCCTGCGGCCCTGCCTGACGACCCTCGTGGTCAAGCAGGGCTATTCGACCTTCGTCACCATCGGCGGTCGGGCTGTGTGCCTGGACACGGTGACGGGGCTTACGGACGGGTCGCCCCCCGGCACGGTCAACTACCGCGTGGTCGATCCCGGCCAGCGTCTCGTGGCGGCCGGGAGTTGAGCATGAAGACGGTTCGGGGCATCCGGTTCGAAGGCGCGGAGCTGGGCGGCGCCACGTCCGAGCTGCGGCGGCCGGCGGGGCTGATCCTGTCGCCCACAGGACGACTGGCCGAGGTCAGCGGTCACGACGCCGTGCGTCAGGCGATCGTCCTGCTGCTGACCACCATACCCGGCGAGCGGGTGATGCGGCCCAGCTATGGCTGCCCGCTGCATCGGCTGATGTTCGCGCCCAATGACGCTACGACCGCCGGCCTGGCCATTCATTACGTGCGCCAGTCGATCAAGCGCTGGGAGCCGAGGATCGAGATCGTGCGGCTGGACGCCGGCGTCGATCCCGCCGCGCCCAGCCAACTGACGGTCTCGCTGGACTACCGGGTGCGCAGCAGCAATCAGCCCGGCCAGTTGCAGTTCGGGCTCGACCTGCAGGGGGAAGCCGCCTGATGCCGCTGCCCACCCCCAAGTTGGATGACCGCTCCTTCAACGACCTCATGGCCGACGCCATCAAGGTCATCGACCGTTCGTGCCCGGAATGGACCGATCGCAATCCCAGCGATCCCGGCATCACCCTGTTGGAGGCCTTCGCCTACCTGACCGACACCATGCTGTACCGGCTCAATCGCGTGCCGGAGAAGCTGTATGTCAGTCTGCTGAACCTGGTCGGCGCGCAGGTCCGGCCGCCGGCCGCCGCGGCCGCCACCCTGACGTTCACGCGCACGACGGGCAATGCGCGGATCATCATTCCCGCCGGGGCGCGCATCGCCACCAGCGACGGCTCGGTGACCTTCGTCGTCACCCAGGCCGCGACCTTGGCGGCCGACCAGAAGAGCGTAGAGGCGCCGGCCCTGCACTGCGACACGACCGAGGCCGAGGCGGCCGGGCTTGGGACGGGCGCGCCGGGCCAGAGCGTGCAGATCAAGCGGCCGCCCATTATAGCGCCGTCCGGCGACGGGCTGGACCTGATCGTGGGCGTCGAGGCCGACAGCGCCGAGCTGGCCGAGGGCGCGGTGTCGCGCACCCTGGGCGACAAGAGCTACCGGATCTGGCGTGAGGTCGTCAGCTTCGCCGACGCTGCGCCGACGGATTGCGTCTACAGCGTGGATCGGGCCGCTGGGCGCATCCAGTTCGCCCCGGCCCTGGCGGGCGAAGGCTCCACGCCCCTGGCCAGCGTGCCCGCCCTGGGACGTGACATTCGGGTCTGGTACCGGGGCGGCGGCGGCCGGGCGGGCAACGTGGTTCCCGGCGCCCTGACGGTGTTCAAGACCCCGATTGCCGATCTGGCGGTCACCAATCTCGCGCAGGCCGCCGGTGGGGCCGACGCCGAGAGCGTGCAGGCGGCGATGAGGCGCGGGCCTCTGGAGCTGACCTCCATGCGCTGCGCCGTCACCGCCCGCGACTTCGAGCGGGTGGCCTTGGGCGTCGGCGCGGTGGCTCGGGCCAAGGCCTACGCCCAATCCCAGGTCTGGGCCCATGCCGCGCCAGGCGTGGTCGAGATCCTGCTGGTGCCGGCCGTCGATGCGGAGAAGCTGCCCGACGCGGGGGTCACCGCCCAGGCCGTGATCCAAAGCCGAAGTGAGGAACTGCGGGCGCGGGTCCAGAAGGCGGTCGACCAGCGGCGGCCGCTGGGCGTGCAGACGGCGGTGGGCTGGGCCAGGGTGCGGCCGGTGTCGGTGGCGGCGCGGGTGGTGGTCAGCCGCGAGGAGGACGCGCCGGCCGTGGAGGCGCGACTCCGCACCCGGCTCAACAAGCTGTTTTCACCACTGCGCGACGAGCCGTTCGGCCAGGTTCTCCGGGCCTCCGACGTCTATGAAGCCATGCTGGCCGATCCCAGCGTTCGCTATGCCGACCAGCTTCGCCTGACCATCGGCGAGGCGCCTGACCGCGACGTGTCGGACCTGCTGCGCGATCCGCACCAGGCGCGCACCTGGTTCGCCGCCACCAACCAGGGTCTGCATCGCAGCCTGGACGACGGCGGCACGTGGTCGGTGGTGTTCAAGGCTGACGGCGACCGCCCGCTGTTCGTGCGCCGGCATCGCGACCGGCCCGGCCTGGTCGCCCTGGGGGTCGTGCGCAAGGCCGGCGGCGCCATCCACGTGTCGCGCGACTGCGGCGAGACCTGGAAGACCGAGGCGGCGGTATTCAACAGCGAGGTGTCCGACGCCGACTGGGTCGACCGGGAAGGTTCGCCCCTGCTGCTGATCGCTACCGCGGAAGGCCTGCGCCAGCTCAAGCCGTTCGGCGACGCTGGACCCGCGCCGGTGGTGGTCGACAAGGCCCGCGACACCAAGGGCTTCTACGCCGTGACGACCTCGGTGTCGTCGGCGGGCGTGGTCCAGGTGGCGGTGGCGGCCCGGGCCAAGGGCGGGGTCTACCTGTCGGCCATGGGCGGGGTGTCGGACAGTTTCCACTCGGTGGGGCTGGTCGGCCAGGACATCCGCAGCCTGACAGTGCAACGTTTCAACGCCCGCGACTTCCTCTGGGCGGCCGCCGCGGCCGAGGCCGGCCAGCAGGGGTCCGGCGCCTTCCGGGTGGAGCTGCGTTCCGGCGGCGCCGACGATCCTGAGGGCTTCAAGCCGTTCAATGTCGGCTGGCAGGGTGGCTCCTGCGAGGGCCTGGCGTTCGCCGACCAGTGGGTGTTCGCGGGTTCGAACCGGGGCGGCGTGCTGGCCCTGGACACCACGGTCGCCGCGCCGGCCTGGCGCGCCGCGCCTTTGGACGCCGGCCTGCCGATCCGGGACACCGAACGGCTGCTCCACGTGGTCTCCTGCGTCGCCGCCGCGCCCGCGGCGGGCGGAGCCCCGATGGTGTTCGCCGGCGGCCCCATGGGCGTCTACCGCAGCCTCGACGGGGCCCTGCATTTCGCCACCGCCTCGGCCACGGTGTTCACCGACCGCATCCCGCTGCCCCCCAACTGGCTCTACTGCGCCGACCAGCACCACCTCTCCGTGGTGATTGACGACGATACGGGGGGCTGACCGTGGATCGCGCCCGCATCGCACGGCTCTTGCCGGAAACCTACCAGGCCGCCATTCCGCCGGAGAACCCCTCGGTTCCCGATGGCGCGACGCCGAAGAGGCCTCTGGCCGCGGTGCTGGAGGTGATGGAGGTGCTCCAAGCGCCGGCCGAGAACGCCTTGGCGACCCTCGACTCCCATATCGATCCGATGCGCGCGCCACCGAGCTTCGCCCTGATGCTGGCGCGCTGGCTGGACCTGGATCGTTATCTGGACTGGACCGGGGGACGCCCCGGCGAGGGCGCGCCGCGCTACGCCGCGGGCCTCGGCCGGTTGCGATTGCTGTGCCTGGAAGCGGCCGAGCTGGCGCGCTGGCGCGGCACCCGCAGGACTCTGGAGCGCATCCTGACCGTCGGCACGGGCCTGTCAGGCTTCACGGTGGAGGAAAATCCGCCGGGGCCGAAGGGCGTCGAGAGCAGCTTCCACCTGCGAGTCGTCGCTCCGGCGGCGGCCCGGCCTTTGGCTGACTTAGTGCGTCGCATCGTCGACGAAGAGCGTCCCGCTTACACGACTTACGACATTGAATTTCTTCCAGCCTGACCGCGAAAACGAGGACGAACACCCATGCCGAGTTTCGAGATCCCGGACGGCCCGACGAGCGTGGCCCTGAAGACGGAGGCCGGTTTCCACAAGGCCAACGCCGTGTTCGGCGTCACCAACAAGACGGGGGAGGGGCTGACCGCCCGCTTCAGCGTGCAGATCCAGGGCGGCGGAAAGGCGGAATGGTATTCGATTCAGGGCGAACCGGAGCGGCCCGTCGCGGCTGGCGAGACCCAGACGGTGACGGTGGTGGCGAAGATCCCCGCCGCGACGCCCCCAGGCCAGCATCGGATCAAGTTGCGGGCGACCAATGTCAACGATCCCGACAACGACAGCACCGACAGCGCCGTGGCGACCGTCACGATCCCGGCCGTCGCCAAGCCGCCGACCAAGAAGAAGCCGTTCCCGTGGTGGATTATCGCGGTGGCGGCTGGCGTCCTGGTCCTGGTGATCGGCGCGATCATCGCCGTCGTCTTGCTGACCGGCGGCCCCAAGGTCCCGAAGGTCATCGGGCTGGACTACCCCGCCGCCGTCGCCAAGCTGAAAGAGAAGGGCTACGCCGCCGCGCCGGAAATCAACGAGCCGGCTCCCGACAAGCCCTTAGGCAAGGTTTTCAAGCAGGACCCTGAAGGCGGCGAGAAGGCCGATCCCAAGACAGTGCAGGTCAAGCTGACCGTCGCGGGGGTCCCCACCGTCGCGACGCCGAGCGTGATTGGGTTGGACTATCCGGCCGCCGTCGCCGTGTTCGAAAAGAGCGGCTTCAAGGTCGGTCCGGCCATCGAGGAGGTTTCGCCTGAAAACAGCCTGGGCCTCGTGTTCAAGCAGGAGCCCGCGGCCGACGCCCAGGCCGATCCGAAGACGGTCGAAGTGAAGTTGACCGTGGCTGTGGGCGAGACCGTGACGGTGCCCGTCGTCACGGGCAAGCCCTTCGTCGCGGCCCAAGCCCTGCTGGAGGATCGCGGGTTCAGCGTCGCGCCGGCCGTGGTGGGAAAAGCCTCTGGCCAGAAGCCCGACGTCGTTCTGACCCAGAACCCGGCGGGAGACGTAAAGGCCGCGAAGGGGGGCGTCGTGACGCTGACCGTCGATCCCGGCGTGGCCGTGCCCGATCTGCTCAGCCCTCCAGTCAACGGGATCGCCGGCATCCAGGCGCTGAAGAACGCCGGCCTCGACATCGGGACCATCAGCTCCAGCTGTCGCGGCGCGCCCAACATGGTCGTGGGGCAGAGCATCGCGGCGAAGACCAAGGTCGCCCTGGGTACGCGGGTGGACATCACGGTCGCCAGCGCGACGGCGAGCCCCACCGCCTTCAGGCTCTGCAACGCGGTCGTGGACCTCAAGACCCAGAATTTCGGCAACCAGGTGCGAGGCGTCAACGCGCTATCGCCCAATACGAGAGCCTTCCAGCCGAAGTGACGACTTATCGCGTCGCGAGCGCGGGGCTCGCGACGCCTGGCGAACACAAGGATCACGATATATGCCGAGTTTTGAGATCCCGGACGGGCCAACGGCCATCGCCCTGAAGAAGGAGGGCGCCTTTCACAAGGGCACCGCCGTCTTCGGCGTGACCAACAAGACGGGGGAGGGGCTGACCGCGCGCTTCAGCATTCAGGTCCAGGGCGACGGCAAGGCCGAGTGGTACCAGGTCCAGGGGGAAACGGAACGCACCGTCGCGGCTGGCGAGAACCAGACCGTGACCGTGGTCGGCAAGATCCCCGTCGCGACTCCGCCGGGTCAGCACCGAATCAAGTTGCGGGCGATCAATGTCAACGACCCCGACAACGACAGCACCGACAGCGCGGCGGCGACGGTCACCGTCCCTGCCGCCGAGACGGCTGCGCGGCCGATCAAGAAGCCGTTCCCCTGGTGGATCCTGGCGGTGGTCGGCGGCGTGCTGGTGCTGGTGATCGGCGCGATCATCGCCATCGTGGCGATGAGCGGCGGAGCCAAGGTCCCGAACGTCGTCGGCCAACCCTATGCCGAGGCGGTCAAGGCGCTGGAAAAGGCAGGCTACAAGACGGTCAAGCGGACCGACAAGGCGACGGGCGAGAAACCGCCCGAGGTCGTGCTCGACCAGACGCCGGCCGCGGAGGCCAAGGCCAAGAAGACCGAGGCGGTCCTGCTGACGGTCGCTGTGCCCATGCCGGTGGTCGCGCCGGACGAGCCCAAGGACGAGCCGCCGATCGAGCAGCCGGCCGAGGCCAATTGCGACCCGGCGGTCGGCGCCTGCATAGAGGGCTTCGTTTGGCGCGCCGCTAGTCCCGACGACCGAGTCTGCGTCACCCCCGAGTCGCGTTACCTGGCCAGCCTTGAAAACGGTCAGGCCGGCGCGCGTCGCAATCCGAACGGCGGCCCTTACGGTCCGGACACCTGCCTCCAAGGCTATGTCTGGCGCGATGGCTTCGCCAACGACCACGTCTGCGTGACCGTCGAGCGGCGCACGGTTGTGGCCCAGGAGAACGCGGCAGGATCGTCGCGCTATCGGGCCTGCCGGCCGAAGATCGCCATTCCGCGCCCTACCACCCGTCCGAAGATCACACTGCCTTCGCGTTGAACTCCACCTCGAACAGGCCTGCCGGCTTGGCGGGCTGCAAGGAGACTGAGATATGGAGCGGATTTTCTCTCTGGAGGCCATCCTCGGGTCGCTGGCTTTCGGCGTCCTGGGGGCGGTGCTGGCCCTGATCGTCCGGCTGGCGAAGGGCGACGGCGCCGCGTCGCTCTGGCGAGCGCTTGAGACCTTCCTGACCGCGACGTTCGGGGCCTTCCTGGCGCGAACCTTCATCAGCATCATGCTGAGCGTCGGGGGCGACTCCGACGCGGCCGTGACGGTGACCAGCCTGCTGTTCTTCATCTGGCCGGGCGTGGTGAACCTCGTCTCGCTGGGGTTCGGCCATCCCGTGATCGGCGTCGAGGCCCTGCTGTGGATCGCTCTGGTCGTCGGGGGGCTGGTGGGTCTGTTTGACGGCCTCTGGGCCACCCACAAGTGGGCGGGGCTGGGCGTTCCGGCGTTCCTGCTCGACGTCACCTGGGGGTTGGGCGGCAACACCAACGGCGTGCTGATGCACCTGATCAATTTCGCCTGGGGCGACCATGGCGACGGCCCGACCGAGAACCGCCACGACGCCCACCGCTATGTGAAAGGCTTCGCCGTTCGCTCGGGCTTCGCCTTCACCCAGGGCGCGGTGATGAGCAACACCGACACTTGGACGCCGACCTCCGACCTATTCAAGCACGAAACGATCCACATCTGGCAGAACCGGGTGCTGGGACCGTTCTTCTGGTTCTCGTATGTGGGCTGGATGGCGCTGACCATCATCCCCGCTCTGATCGCCGGCCTGATCGATTCCGGTCGCCGGATCGGCGACGCCATCACCTGGTGGACCTATTTCGACAATCCTTGGGAGGTGATGGCCTACGGCATCGCCAACCCCTCGGATCGGACGGGACAGGTGTTCATGAGCGGCGGTGGAACAGTGACCGGCTGGGTCTGCTGGCCCTGGCCCCTGGCCATCGTCCTTTCGGCGGTCGGGGTGGTGGGTCTCGGCGCGGCCTTCGTGGCGATCCTAGTGGCCGGCTATGGCTGAGCCGCGTCGATGAAGGCCGCCATCATCATCCTGGTCCTGGTCGTGATCGGCTTCGTCGTGGCGATCGGCGTCGCCGTCTATCGTGCGACCACGCCGCCCGCGCCCCCGGCGGCGCACGGACCGCCGACGACGAGCAACGGCGAGATCGACGAGGACGCGCTCGAAACCTGGGGGCCGCCCCCTATGGCCGAGCTCCTGGGCAAGCTGTCACGGCCGTTCGCGCCGAAGCTGCTGAAGAAGACCGTCGAGATTTCGGGTCAGCCCGGCTCGGGTCTGGCCGGCGACAAGCCCGGCGAACTGCCGATCGCCGCGTCCGACAAGAAAATGCGCGTCGCCCGTCTTCGCCTGGTCGAGGGGCGCGGCGCGGTCGCGACCTACCTGTGCGCGCCCGCGGGGAAGGGGGAGACCTGCGATCAGGTCGTGTGCCTATGCCATGAGAACACCGTGCTGGAGGACGACCAGGTCGAGGCCTGCACGGAGTCCTGGCGAAAAGCCCGGGCGATCGGCGACGACAAGTTCAGCTGTAAGAGGAATGACGACGACGTCTCGGCCGTCATCTATGGACGGGGCGGGGTGATCCAGGTGACGCCGATGGGGGAAAGCGCCGCCACGGTGTCGATCCGGTGATCACACCCTGACGGTGCGGACCGCCGAGATCATCGCCAGCAGCGATCCGATCAGCAAGATCAGCAGCCAGATCGCGCCGACGATGGCGATGATCAGCGCGCCGATGGCGTCGGTGATGCTGGCCAGGAATCCCGGAGGAAAGTCGATCAGGAACGCCAACAGCAGGGTGGCGCCGACCGAGACCGCGCTGAGGATGACGATGCCCTTGTTCTGCAGGAACCGCTCGTGGGCCAGGATCAGCAGGATGCAGAAGGCGATCTTCAGGATCAGGATCAGACCCAGAGTGGCCGTCGCCGCCCCGGTCGGAAAATCGGCGAAGGCGACGAAATAGGCGATGGTGCCGAACGGCACGGCCACCAGCAGGGTGATCATCAGGATCAACAGGCCCAGCGCCGCCAGGGCCATCACGATCGCGCCCAGCAGGCCGAAGAAGGCGATCACCAGGGTGACGATCCCCTGCACCCGCCCGATCACGCTGCGCGACAGCAAGATGCCCAGGCCCATCAGCAGGACGGTATAGAGCAGCAGGCCGTCCAGCACCGGCAGGTAGCGAATGCCCAGCCCTGGCGTCGAAGCCTCGAGGCCGGCCTGATGAACGGCGTCCAGAACGAAGGCCGAGGCGCACTCCACGAGCAGGGCCACCAGCAGGACAAAGCCGGCCAGCCAGAAGAACGGTGCGCGCAAACGGTCCATGGGAGGCACCCCGCGTTGATGCGCAACCTTGCCCGATCTCTACCTGGGCGACAAGAAGTGTTGATTTTGCCCGAAAGGTTGTGCGCTCATGAGCGCCTGGGTTGTTGTTTTTTCTGAGCGGTGAAGCCGCGCTCGCTTGACGCCAACCGACTTCCAAAGCCCCAGTCCCCTGGGCTTGACGGAAAACGCCTAGCCTTGAACGGAGAGGGCGCTTCCGTACGCGGATGACATCCAATAGGTGTGTCAGACCTTGCTTAGCTTTTGCAGGCGCCTACATGCCTGACGCCGGGACCCGGCAGGAGGCTGGAATGAACGGCGCGCCAAACAGAACTTTGACGAAGACACCGCGCGTGCGTACGCGGACCCTGGCGCTGATCGCCGCCGGCGGTCTGGCGGTGAGCGCGGCGAGCGCTCACGCCCAGAACGCCGGCGGCGAGCCGCCGTTGGTGGCCGCGCCGGCCGCAAGCAGCGATTCGGTCGATACGGCCTATGATCCGCTGCAAGGCTTCAATCGCGGCAGCTACGGCCTCAGCATGGCCCTGGACCATGCCGTACTTCGCCCCGTCGCCCACGGCTACATGGCCGTGACGCCCAGCCCGCTGCGCCGCCGCGTCAGCGCCGTGGTCTACAATCTGGGCGAGCCCAGCACGACGGTGAACGACATCCTGCAGGGCAAGCCCAAGCGGGCCGGCCGTTCTTCGGCGCGGTTCCTGATCAATTCCACGATCGGCGTCCTGGGCATCTGGGACGTGGCCACGGGCATGGGGCTGAAAGCCCATGACGCCGATTTCGGCCAGACCTTCGGCCGCTATGGCGTCCGGCCCGGCCCCTATCTCTACGTGCCGGTGATCGGTCCGTCGAACTTCCGCGACGGCGTCGGCCGGGTGCTGGACTTCTTTACCGACCCGGTCGGCATCGTCGGCGGCGGCTACACGACCACCTTCGGCGCCACCCGCCTGGGCGTGCAGACGGTCGACACCCGCGCACGGGCCGACACCGCCTTCCGTGCGCTGGACGACGCCACCGATCCCTATGTGACCGCCCGGTCGGCCTATGGTCAGTACCGCGAGGCCTTCATCCGGGAAGCCACCGGGGAGGTGCAGACCTTGCCGGACTTCGACAACGACTACCCGGCCGACCCCGCCGCCGAGCCTGCGTCCGCGCCGCCCGAGGCGACGACCGCTCCGAGCACAACGCAATGACTTCACCGGAAACGACCATGATTGACGCTCGTCCCACCCGCCGTTTCGCACAGCTGGCCCTGGTCGCCCTGATTGGCCTGGGCGCTTTGAGCCAAGCCCGTCCCGCCTTGGCCCAGGCGGCGCGTGATCCCCAGGCCGAGCAGTTCGTGCAGAGCCGCGCCCAGCGGGTGATCACAGTCCTGGCCGACAAGAACCAGAGCATCGCCCAGAAGAAGGCGACCTTCCACCAGGCGATCGATCAGTTGGCCGACGTGCCGAAGATCACCAATTTCGTGCTCGGCAAGTACGCCCGCACCGTTACGCCCGACCAACGCCAGCGGTTCGCGGCCGCGTTCCGCGTCTACGCCGAAAGCGTGTACCAGAATCGGATCAGCGATTATCACGGCGAAGTTCTGAAGGTGACGGGATCGACGGTTCGCAAGCCGGGCGACGTCATCGTCAACACCACGATTTCGGGCGGCCAGATTGGTCAGCCGCTGCCGGTGGCGTGGCGGGTGCTGGGCGGCGGGACCTCGTGGAAGGTTGTCGACGTCCAGTTCAAGGGCGTGTGGCTGGCGATCACCCAGCAACAGGACTTCGTTTCGACCATCGATAACGCCGGCGGCAATATCGACGTGTTGATCAGCCAATTGCAGCGAGACGCCCAGCGTCCCGCCTCGCGGTAACACAAAAGGACGAGGCGGCCGTTCGGGCGGCGCGCCTCGCAGGGCTTCGAAAGGATAAAGGGCTTGCGCGAACAATGGGCCGAGACCCTGATGGGGTTCCTCGTTCTCGTCCTGGCGGCGGGTTTCCTGGTCTATTCGCTGACCGTTGGCGGCGTCGGCGGCCAGCCCGGCGGCTATGAGGTGACGGCCAAGTTCGGGCAGGTCGGCTCCCTGGCGCCGGGCGCGGCGGTCAGCGTCGCGGGCGTGAAGGTGGGCACTGTTTCGGACATCAGGCTGGATCCCAAGACCTACCTGGCGGTCACCAAGCTCAGCCTCGACCCGGACGTCAAACTGCCTTCCGACTCCACCGCCAAGATCACCAGCGACAGCCTGTTGGGCGGCGTCCACGTGGCGATCGCGCCGGGCGGCGCGGCCGACGACATCAAGCCGGGCGGCGAGATCGACAACACCCAGGGCGCGGTCGACCTGTTCGGCCTGATCGGCTCGGTGATGCGGCCGCAAGGCGACGCCGCGCCGGCGGCCGGCGCCGCGCCTGCGGCGAACCCGGCCGCCACGGCTCCGGACAGCTACTGAGATGGCCGCGGCCGACGCGGCGCCGCCCGCGATATTCAAGCCGGTGCGCGCCATCGGTCGTTCCACTCTGGGCGCCTTGCGCATGGTCGGCGGGGTCGGGATGTTCGCCCTGCGCGGCGTGATCTCGGTGTTCAGCCCCCCGTGGTTTCCCATCCAGCTGCTTCGCCAGCTGGTCGCCATCGGCTTCTTCTCGCTGCCGGTCGTCGGGCTGACGGCGATCTTCACCGGCGCGGCCCTGGGGTTGAACATCTATACCGGCGGCGGGCGGTTCAACGCCGAGCAGGTGATGCCGCAGATCGTCGCCCTGGGCATCACCCGGGAGCTGGGCCCGGTGCTGGCGGCCCTGATGCTGGCGGGGCGGGTCTCGGCCGCCATCGCCGCCGAGATCGGCGCCATGCGCGCCACCGAGCAGATCGACGCCATGCGCACGCTGTCGACCGACCCGTTCCGCTACCTGGTCGCGCCGCGCCTGCTGGCCGCGACCCTGGTGCTGCCGCTGCTAACCCTGGTGGCCGACATCATCGGCGTGGCCGGCGGCTGGCTGGTGGCGGTGCGGATCCTGGACTTCAATTCGACGATCTATGTCCGCAACACCATGAACTTCATCCAGGGGTGGGACGTCGGCTCCGGGCTGATCAAGGCGGGGGTGTTCGGCTTCATCGTCGCGCTGATGGGCTGCTACCATGGCTACAACGCCAAGGGCGGGGCGCGCGGCGTGGGCCGGGCGACGACGCACGCGGTGGTGTCCTCGGCGATCCTGATCTTCGCGTCCGACTATTTCCTCACAACGCTGTTCACGCACGCATGACCGACATCCCGAAACTCGAGTGGAAGGGCGTCAGCAAGCGCTTCGACGGACCGGTCCTGGACGGGCTGGATCTCAGCGTCGCGGCGGGACGGTCGCTGGTCATTATCGGCGGGTCCGGCCAGGGCAAGTCGGTGACCATCAAGGTGGCCATGGGTCTTGTGCGCCCCGACGCCGGCCAGGTGCTGGTCGACGGCGAGGACCTGGTCGGCGTCAGCGGCGCGTCGCGTCGCAAGCTGTTCGAACGCATCGGCGTGCTGTTCCAGGGCGCAGCGCTGTTCGATAGCCTCAGCGTCTGGGAGAACGTCGCCTTCCGCCTGATCAACGCCGACGGCGTGCCGCGGAAGGAGGCCAAGGCGCGGGCGGTCGAGGCCCTCGGTCGCGTCCACCTGGGCGTCCATGTCGCCGATTCCTATCCGTCCGAGTTGTCGGGCGGCATGCAGAAGCGGGTCGGTCTGGCCCGCGCGGTGGTGGCCAATCCGGAGATCATCTTCTTCGACGAACCGACCACCGGACTGGACCCGATCACCTCGGCGGCGATTAACGAACTGATCGTCGACCAGGTAAAGGGGCTGGGCTGCACCGCCGTGTCGATCACCCACGACCTGGCGTCGGCCCGGACGATCGGCGACGAGATCGCCATGCTGCACGCTGGCAAGATCGTCTGGCGCGGAGCCCCCGCAGAGCTTGACCGCACCGACAATCCCTATGTGCGCCAGTTCGTCGATGGGCGGGCGGACGGTCCGATGGCCAGCACGGTCTAGGCATGAAGGCGGAAAGGGCGAGAACGGCGCTTCTGGCGCTGGCGCTGGGTTGCGGTCTGGCCGGGACGGTCCAGGCACAGGATTACGTCCGCGCCGACTGTCGGGCTCAACTCGACCCAAGCTCGCTGCGGTTCGACACGTCGCTGCACCAGCGCTGGTACAGGCGGTTCTGGACCGGCGATTGCGATCACCTGCCGCTCTGCATTCCCGGCTCGCCGAACTGGAACAGCATCGTCGGCAAGCTGCTGGTTCGCGGCGGTCCGGCCGAGCAGGCCGCTCTGTTGCCCAAGGCCTGCCGGCTGGGACAGATGATCGGGCTGGAATGGGCGCGCGACAAGAAAGTCCGCCGCATCGACACCCGGGACCTGCACGCCTTCAAGGGCCAACTGGAGGCCTCGGGCGACGCTCTGCGCGGCGTCGAGCAGGTCGAGGCGTCAGCCCGCGCGAAAATGGCGCGATAGCGACCGTAGACCGCGTTCGGTGAAGAGCTTCACCGTGTAAGCGGAACCAAAGAATTTTCCCTGCGTTGGACCGTTTCGGGGAGGGCATGGGGATTTCGGTGCGGGTCGTCGAAGCGGGAAAGCGCTTCCAAACGCCGGGACCGGCTTTCCCAACAGCGCCGCCCACGTAGATCGAACGATTTCGACGTGGAGTATTTCTATGCCGGCGGCACAGTCCAAGGCGCAGCAGCGCGGGCTCGACAACCACCAGCTTCTGGCCGCCTTGCGAGCCTTCCGGCGCGGGGACTTCTCGGTGCGCTTGCCGACGGACCTATCCGGCCTGGATGGTGAACTGGCCGAGGCGTTCAACGATGCCGTCAATCTTAACGATCAAATGTCGAAAGAGTTCGAGCGTCTCGGCGACGTCGTCGGCAAACAGGGCAAGATCAACCATCGCGCTCGCCTGCCGGGGGCCACCGGCTCGTGGGCCGCCAGCGTCGACGCCGTCAACAACCTGATCACAGACATGGTTCACCCGACCGCCGAAATGGCCCGGGTGATCGGAGCCACCGCCAAGGGCGACCTTTCCCAGACCATGGACCTGGAGAACGAGGAGCGCCCGCTGCGCGGCGAGTTCCTGCGCATCGGCAAGGTGGTCAACACCATGGTGGGCCAGCTGGGGTCGTTCGCCTCGGAAGTGACCCGGGTGGCGCGGGAAGTCGGCACCGAGGGCAAGCTGGGCGGCCAGGCTCAGGTGAAGGGCGTGGCCGGAACCTGGAAGGACCTGACCGACAACGTCAACCTGATGGCCGCCAACCTGACCGGTCAGGTCCGTAACATCGCCGAAGTCACCACGGCCGTCGCGAACGGCGACCTCTCGCGCAAGATCACCGTCGATGTGAAGGGCGAGGTGCTGGAGCTGAAGAACACCATCAACACCATGGTGGACCAGCTCAACAGCTTCGCCTCGGAAGTCACGCGGGTGGCGCGGGAAGTCGGCACGGAAGGCAAGCTGGGCGGCCAAGCCAACGTGAAGGGCGTCGCCGGCACCTGGAAGGAGCTGACCGACAACGTCAACCTGATGGCCGGCAATCTGACCGGCCAGGTCCGCAACATCGCCGAGGTCACCACCGCCGTGGCCCGCGGCGACCTCTCGCGCAAGATCACCGTCGACGTGAAGGGCGAGGTGCTGGAGCTGAAGAACACCATCAACACCATGGTGGACCAGCTCAACAGCTTCGCCTCGGAAGTCACGCGGGTGGCGCGGGAAGTCGGCACCGAGGGCAAGCTGGGCGGCCAGGCTCGGGTGGAAGGCGTGGCCGGCACCTGGAAGGACCTGACCGACAACGTCAACCTGATGGCCGGCAACCTGACCGGCCAGGTCCGTAACATCGCCGAGGTGACCACCGCCGTCGCCATGGGCGATCTCAGCAAGAAGATCACCGTCGACGTGAAGGGCGAGGTGCTGGAGCTGAAGAACACCATCAACGTCATGGTGGACCAGCTGAACGCCTTCGCCTCGGAAGTGACCCGGGTGGCGCGGGAAGTCGGCACGGAAGGCAAGCTGGGCGGCCAGGCGAACGTCACCGGCGTCGGCGGCACCTGGAAGGAGCTGACCGACAACGTCAACCTGATGGCGGGCAACCTGACCGGCCAGGTCCGCAACATCGCCGAGGTGACCACCGCCGTCGCCATGGGCGATCTCTCCAAGAAGATCACCGTCGACGTGCGCGGCGAAATCCTGGAGCTGAAGAACACCATCAACACCATGGTGGACCAGCTGAACTCGTTCTCGTCCGAAGTGACCCGGGTGGCGCGGGAAGTGGGCACCGAAGGCAAGCTGGGCGGCCAGGCCCAGGTGAAGGGCGTGGCGGGCACCTGGAAGGATCTGACCGACAACGTCAACTTCATGGCCGGCAACCTGACCGGCCAGGTCCGCAACATCGCCGAGGTCACCACCGCCGTCGCTAACGGCGACCTTTCCAAGAAGATCACCGTGGACGTGCGCGGCGAGATCCTGGAGCTGAAGAACACCATCAACGTCATGGTGGACCAACTGAACGGTTTCGCCTCGGAAGTGACCCGGGTGGCGCGGGAAGTCGGCACCGAGGGCAAGCTGGGCGGCCAGGCCCAGGTGAAGGGCGTGGCCGGGACCTGGAAGGACCTGACCGACAACGTCAACCTGATGGCCGCCAACCTGACCGGTCAGGTCCGCAACATCGCCGAGGTCACCACCGCGGTGGCCATGGGCGATCTCAGTAAGAAGATCACCGTGGACGTGCGCGGCGAGATCCTGGAGCTGAAGAACACCATCAACGTCATGGTCGATCAGCTGAACTCGTTCAGCTCGGAAGTGACGCGGGTGGCGCGGGAAGTGGGCACCGAGGGCAAGCTGGGCGGCCAGGCCCAGGTGAAGGGCGTCGCCGGCACCTGGAAGGACCTCACCGACAACGTCAACTTCATGGCCGCCAACCTGACCGGCCAGGTCCGAAACATCGCCGACGTGACCACCGCCGTCGCCAAGGGCGACCTCTCCAAGAAGATCACCGTCGACGTGAAGGGCGAGATCCTGGAACTGAAGTCGACCATCAACGTCATGGTGGACCAACTGAACGGTTTCGCCTCGGAAGTGACGCGGGTGGCGCGGGAAGTGGGCACCGAGGGCAAGCTGGGCGGCCAGGCCCAGGTGCCCGGCGTGGCCGGCACCTGGAAGGACCTGACCGACAACGTCAACATGATGGCCGCCAACCTGACCGGTCAGGTGCGGAACATCGCCGATGTCGTCACCGCCGTGGCCCAGGGCAACCTCAAGCGCAAGCTGACCCTGGACGCCAAGGGCGAGATCGCTTCGCTGGCCGACACCATCAACGGCATGATCGAGACCCTGGCCACTTTCGCCGACCAGGTGACCAACGTGGCCCGCGAAGTGGGTTCGGAAGGCAAGCTGGGCGGCCAGGCCCGGGTGCCTGGCGCCGCGGGCCTCTGGCGCGACCTGACCGACAACGTCAACGAACTGGCCGCCAACCTGACCACCCAGGTCCGCGCCATCGCCGAGGTGTCCACCGCCGTGACCAAGGGCGACCTGACGCGGTCGATCACCGTCGAAGCGTCGGGGGAAGTCGCGGCCCTGAAGGACAACATCAACGAGATGATCCGCAACCTGAAGGATCAGACGTTGAAGAACACCGAGCAGGACTGGCTGAAGACCAACCTGGCCCGGTTCAGCCGCATGTTGCAGGGCGAGCGCGACCTGTCGACCGTGTCGAACCTGGTGCTGTCGGAACTGGCGCCGCTGATCAACGCCCAGCACGGGGTGTTCTACGTTTCCGACCACGACGTGAACGGCGAACCGGTGCTGAACCTCGCCGCCAGCTACGCCGCCAATCCGGGCGACCGGCCGCCGGCGCGGCTGCGCCAGCGCGAAGGCCTGATCGGCCAGTGCGCGGCCGAGCGCCAGCGGATCCTGCTGACCAATGTTCCGTCCGAGTACATCAAGATCAGCTCGGGCCTGGGCGAGGCCGCGCCGCAGAACATCATCGTCCTGCCCGCCCTGTTCGAAGGCGAGCTGAAGGCGGTGATCGAGCTGGCCACCTTCGGGACCTTCAACGAGACCCAGCAGGCCTTCCTCGACCAGCTGATGGAATCCATCGGCATCGTGCTGTCGACCATCGCCGCCAACATGCGGACCGAAGGCCTGCTCGAGCAGTCGCAGCTGTTGACCGCCGAACTCCAGGCCCAGCAGGAAGAACTGAAGAAGACCAACGACCGCCTCGAGCAGCAGGCCGCGTCGCTGCGGCAATCCGAGGAGCTGCTGCGGTCCAAGCAGGACGAACTGCAGCAGACCAACGCCGAGCTGGAGGACAAGGCGGTCCTGCTGTCGGCCCAGAACAAGCAGGTGGAGGCCAAGAACACCGAGGTCGAGCAGGCCAAGGCGGCGCTGGAGGAAAAGGCCGAGCAGCTGGCCTTGACCTCCAAGTACAAGTCCGAGTTCCTGGCCAATATGAGCCACGAGCTGCGGACGCCGCTCAACAGCCTGCTGATCCTGTCCAAGATGCTCAGCGAGAACGCGCAAGGGAACCTGAGCGCTAAACAGGTGGAGTTCGCCCGCAACATCCACAGCGCCGGCGCAGACCTGCTGGGGCTGATCAACGACATCCTGGACCTGTCGAAGATCGAGAGCGGCACGGTCACACTCGACATCGGCGAGATGTCGTTCGCGTCGCTGCGCGACCAGACCGACCGCACCTTCTCCCAGCTGGCCCAGGACAAGAAGCTGGACTTCTTCATCAACATCGATCCGGCGCTGCCCCGCTCGATGTACACCGACGACAAGCGCCTGCAGCAGGTGATCAAGAACCTGCTGTCCAACGCCTTCAAGTTCACCCAGACGGGTTCGGTGCGCCTGACCATCGCGCGGGCGGAAGACGGCTGGGCCAGCGGCAACGATCACCTGAACAAGGCCGGCCAGGTGCTGGCCTTCTCGGTCGAGGACACGGGCATCGGCATTCCCGAGGACAAGCAGCGGATCATTTTCGAGGCCTTCCAACAGGCCGACGGCACCACTAGCCGCAAGTACGGCGGCACGGGTCTGGGCCTGTCGATCAGCCGTGAGATCACCCGCCTGCTGGGCGGCGAGCTGCGGGTCGTCTCGACGCCGGGGCAGGGCAGCACCTTCACCCTCTATCTGCCGCTGAACTTCAGTCCGGCCGCCCAACCGCAGATGACCCAGCCGCTTCGTCCCGCCACCTCGCCGGTCCAGACCTTCCGCCTCTCGACGACCGAGGCCGGATCGGTCGAACCGGCCGAGACCGTCGTCGACGACCGCGAGCAGATCGAGCCCGGCGACGCCGTGGTGCTGATCGTCGAGGACGACACCCGCTTCGCCTCGATCCTGCTGTCTCTGGTGCGCGACAGCGGTTTCAAGGGCGTCGTCACCGGGGAGGGCTCAGCCGTGCCGTCGCTGGCTCGCCGGTTCAGCCCCGACGCGATCATGCTGGACATCGGCCTGCCCGACATGGACGGCCTGGCCCTGCTGGACCTGCTCAAGCGCACGCCGGACACCCGGCATATACCGGTCCAGGTGATCTCAGCCGACGACCACGGTGGGCTGGGCCTATCGATGGGCGCCTTCGGTTTCACCAGCAAGCCGGTGGAACGCGAGGCGGTCGCCTCGACGCTGGAGAAGGTCAAGAAGCTGGTCGCCGAGACCGGTCGCGCCCCGATCCTGGTCGGCGGAGCAGGTCAGGCGGCCGACACGCTGCGTCACGCCATCGGCGCGGTGAAGGTGGTGGCCACGCTGTCGGAGTTGCCCGACGAGGCCTTCACCGACGAGGGGGATTGCCTGGTGATCGATGTGGGGGCGGGCCCGGTCGGGCCGTTCATCGACACCCTCAAGCAGCGCGGCGCGACTTCGGGCGTGGCGGTGCTCTACGCCCCCGAGGAGCTGGATCCCGAGGAGGATCGCCGGCTGCGGCTTGCGGTGTTCTCCGGACTTGCGCGCCTGGCCCGTACGCCCGAGCAACTGATCGACCACGTCACCATGTCGCTGCACGCGCCGCTGGATCGCCTGTCGACGCCGGCCAAGGCGATGATCGCCCACAGTCGCCACGCCGACGCCGTCCTGACCGGCCTGACCGCGGTGGTGATCGACGACGACATCCGCAACATCTTCTCGCTGGCCAGCGCGCTGGAGGAGTACGGCATCGAGCTGCGCTACGCCGAAAGCGGCCGTGAAGGGCTGGAGCTGCTCGACAGCCTGCCCGAGGTGGATATGGTGCTGGTCGACATCATGATGCCCGACATGGACGGCTACGAGACCATGCGCGAGATCCGGGCCCGGCCACGCTTCTCCGACCTGCCGGTGATCGCCGTCACCGCCAAGGCGATGAAGGGCGACCGCCAGAAGTGCATCCAGGCGGGCGCCTCGGACTATGTGTCCAAGCCGGTCGACATTGACCAGCTGATCTCGGTGCTGCGCGTCTCGGTCCAGCGCACGGACGCCCAGCGCCTGGCCGGCGACAATGTCGTCACCATCCATAGCGCCGCAGCGCAATGAGCGTACCCGCGGTCAAGCATCAGGCGGTCACGCCGCCCGAAGACCGGCTCAGGACCCGGATTCTCATTGTCGACGACGATGAGCGCAATGCTTTCGCGGCCATACAGGCCTTGGAAACCTTAGGCCAGGAGCTGGTGGTCGCCCGTTCGGGCGAGGAGGCCTTGCGTCATCTGCTGACCGACGACTTCGCGGTGATCCTGCTGGACCTGCACATGCCCGGCATGGACGGCTACGAGACGGCCGAGCTGATCCGTCAGCGCCGCCGCAACCGCGACGTGCCCATCGTCTTCCTGACGGCGGTGTTCCGGGACGAGGCCCACATCTTCAAGGCCTATTCCGCCGGGGCTGTCGACGTGGTGTTCAAGCCGGTGGACCCGTTCATCCTGCGCTCCAAGGTGCAAGTGCTGGTGGACCTGCACATCAAGACGCTTGAACTCGAGCAACAGTCGGAGAGCCGGCGCCTGTTGATCGAGGAAAACGCCCGCATCCATGCCGAGAAGCTGGCGGCGGAACGGGCCCTTCGCCGCACCCAGGAGCGCCAGGAGGCGATCCTTCGGGCGCTGCCGGTGGTCTTCCACTCGCGCACCGCCGACGCGCCCTACGAGCCGCTGTTCGTCGGCGGCAATGTCATGGAACTGACCGGCTTTTCGGCGGAGGACTTCCTGGCCACCGCCGACTTCGGCATCAGCCGGGTCCATCCCGACGACGTCGATATCGTGGCCCGGGCCCAGGCCGAGGCTCGCAAGTCCGGCGCCTATGCCTGCGAATACCGTTGGCGGTGCGCCGACGGCTCGTACCGTTCGCTGATCGACCAGGGCGTTCTGGCCCAGGACGAGGAGAGCGGGCGTGCAGTGGTGTTCGGCACTTTGCTCGACAACACCGAACGCCGAGGGCTGGAGGAGCAACTGAGCCATGCCCGCAAGATGGAGGCGGTCGGCCAGCTGACCGGCGGCGTCGCCCACGACTTCAACAACCTGCTGACCGTGGTGCTAGGCAATATCGAGCTGATCAAGCGGCGAACCGGCGAGCAGCACGAACTCGCCCGTCAGATCGAGGCGGTGCGGCTGGCGGCCGAGAAGGGCGGGGCCCTGACCCGTCAGCTGCTGGCCTTCTCGCGCCGCCAGCGCCTGAATCCTCTGACCGTCGATCTCAACGGGTTGATCGCCGACTTCGCGCCGCTGCTGCGGCAGGCGGTCGGCGAGGCGGTGAGCATCGACCTGAATCTGGCCACCGAACCGCTTCCAGCTCACCTCGACCCAGCCCAGTTCGAGAGCGCCCTGCTAAATCTGGCGGTTAACGCCCGCGACGCCATGGAGGGCGGCGGCGTGTTGTCCATCGCCACCAGAACCGTCGACGGGGACGCCCCCAGGATCCTGGTGACCGTCCGCGACACGGGCCAGGGCATGGACGCCGATGTCGCCTCGCGCATCTTCGAGCCCTTCTTCACGACCAAGGAGATCGGCAAGGGCTCGGGGTTGGGTCTGTCGCAGGTCTACGGTTTCGTGCGGCAGTCGGGCGGCGAGGTTTCGGTAAGAAGCTCGCCGGGCCAGGGCGCGATTTTTGAAATCTCTCTGCCCCGGAGCCTGTCGGCGCCCGGTCCGCGCGGCCTCGGCGGGGAGCCTGGGGAGGCCGTGGGCGGCTCCGAGCGGGTGCTGGTGGTCGAGGACGACCCGGCGGTGCTGGCCATGGCGGTCGAGACGCTGGAAGGCCTGGGCTACCAAGTCACCACGGCGGATACGGCCGCGGCCGCCCTGAAGCGCCTGAAGGGGCGCAAGACCTTCGAACTGCTGTTCTCCGACGTGGTCATGCCTGGCGGCGTCAACGGCGTCCAGCTGGCCCACCTGGCGCTGCAGGAACGGCCTGGGCTCAAGGTCTTGCTGACCTCCGGCTATGTGGGGGACGAGGCTGCGTCCTGGGCCAACGAGTTTCCGATGATCGACAAGCCCTATCTGGGCCCGGCCCTGGCGGCCAAGATCCGCGCCGTGCTGGACGCCGACGCCCTCGCCACGGAAGAGCCCAAGCTAAGGCAGGGCTAGGAGAGACGATTTCTGTCGAAGCGCGCCTTGTCGCCGCGCGACCGGCGCCATCTGACAAGCTGGGCCGCGCCGGCGGGGGCGGCCTCCTACTTTCGGAGCCGTCCATGACCGATCTTTCAGCCTTCCCGATCACCCAGCGCTGGCCCGCCCAGCACCCCGACCGGCTGCAGTTGTACAGCTTGCCGACCCCCAACGGGGTCAAGGTGTCGATCATGCTCGAGGAGATCGGCCTGGCTTACGAGCCGCACATGATCGACATCGGCCAGAACGAGACCTGGACGCCGGAGTTCCTGTCGCTGAACCCCAACGGCAAGATCCCCGCGATCATCGATCCCGACGGTCCGGACGGGAAGCCGTTCGGCCTGTTCGAGTCCGGCGCGATCCTGGTCTACCTGGCCGAGAAGACCGGCAAGTTCCTGCCCAAGGATCCGGCCCGACGCTACGAGACCCTGGCCTGGGTGTTCTTCCAGATGGCCGCGGTCGGGCCGATGTTCGGCCAGGTGGGGTTCTTCCACAAGTTCGCCGGCCGCGAGTACGAGGACAAGCGCCCGCGCGATCGCTATGTCGCTGAATCCAAGCGCTTGCTGGGCGTGCTGGAGAGCCGACTGGCGGACCGCGACTGGATCATGGGCGAAGACTATACGATCGCCGACATCGCCACCCTGGGCTGGGTGCGGAACCTGGTCGGCTTTTACGGCGCCGGCGATCTGGTCGACTACGCCAGCCTCAAGCACGTGCCGGCCTGGCTGGGGCGTGGCCTGGCCCGCCCGGCGGTGCAGCGTGGCCTGGAGATTCCCAAACGCCCTTGAAGCCGCGCTCCGCCGCCCACGCCGGGTCCCGACCCGCTTTGTCGGTCCGCTCGGGCGGCGCAGGTCTACCCGCGCGCGATTGTCGCGGCCCGCCTTAACCCGTTTTGCGGACCTTGCGGCCTATGCTGGCGGCTTGGAGGTCCAGATGAACGACAGCGAAGTGAGGCGAATTCGGGCGTTGCGGGCCTACGGCGTCCTCGACACCTCGCCGGACGCCGCGTTCGATCGGGTGACCCAATTGGCCGCCGATCTGTTCGATGCGCCTGTCGCCCTGGTGTCGTTGATCGACGAGACCCGGCAATGGTTCAAGTCGCGCCAGGGCCTGGACCTCTGCTCGACGGCGCGGGAAGACGCGTTCTGCAGCCATGCAATCGAGCTGGGTCCCGACGCGGTGATGGTCGTCGAGGACGCGACCCTCGATCCCAGGTTCTTCGCCAATCCGCTGGTGATCGGCGAGCAGGGAATCCGCTTCTACGCCGGCGCGGTCCTGACTTCGCCGGAGGGGCACAATCTCGGCACGCTCTGCGTCATCGACACCCAGCCTCGCGCCCGTCCGACGGATCGCGAGCTGAACCGCCTCCGCGCCCTGGCGCGCATCGTCCTGGACGAACTGGAGCGGACGCGGCTCGACCGCGTGCGCTGGGAACAGGCCCGCCTGTTGAAGTTGGCCGAGACCATGTCAGGCGTGGCGCACTGGCGCTACGACGTCGTAACGGGCCATGTCTACTGGTCGGACCTGCTCTACGAGATCTGGGGCGCCGATCGTCGAACCCATGTTCCGACCTATCGAGCGGGGCTCGAGTCCTTCCACCCTGACGACCGCGACGGAATTTCCAGCCTGATGGATCAGGCGATCGCGATGAAGACAACGATCAGCTTCCAGGCGCGGATGGTCCGGTCTGATGGCGAGCTCCGGGTGGTCCAATCAAAGGCCGGTTGCGAACTGGACGAGCGTGGCGAGGTGGTCGCCCTGATCGGCCTGTTCCAGGACGTCACCGATCAGGTCCGCAGTTTCGAGAACCTGAGCGCCAGCGAGGCCCGCTATCGCCTGCTGGCCGAAAACACGTCCGACGTCATCGTCCGCTGCGGGCTCGACGGGACGCTGCTCTACGTGTCACCCGCCTGCCGGGCGATGGGCTACGAGCCCGAGGACTTGGTCGGCACCCGAGCCGATCGCCTGGTTCATCCGGACGATCGCGAGCGTTTCGTCGCCAATAGCGCCCAACTCTATGCCGGCCAAACGCCCGATCCGGCCGCCAATCGGCAGCATCGTTATCGCACCGGCGACGGACGCTGGGTCTGGTTCGAGGGCAATCCCCAGCTCGTCCGCGACGCCGAGGGGAGGGCGACCGAGATCGTCAACGTCTTTCGGGACGTCACCGAGCGGCGGGAGTTGCAGGAGCGCGCCGAGCGCATGGCCCGCATGACCGCCCTGGCCGAGGAGGTCGCGGGCATCGGCTACTGGCGGGTCGACGTGCGGACGGGGGAAACGACCTGGTCGCCGCACGTCGCTGTTCTGTACGGCCTGGACCCCGGCCTCGACCTTCGACTGGAGCAGTTCGTCGACGCCGTTCACCCCGATGATCAATCGGCTCTGCGCGCGCGGCTGGAAGCGGCGCGGCACGACGGGCTCGATTGGAAGCTGGCCGTCACCCGGATCATCTTGCCGGACGGGCAGCTGCGCTATCTCGAAGGTCACGGCAATTGCGAACGCGACGAGGCCGGCCAGGTGGTCGCGCTGTTCGGCACGGTAATGGACGTCACGGCCCAGGTCCTGGCCGAGGCTTCGCGCGCGGAGGACGAAGCACGCTATCGGACCATGTCCGAGCGCGTGCTCCTGGCCACTCAGGCCGGCCAGATCGCCGTCTGGGAATGGAACGTCCAGACCGGCGCCCTGGCTTGGGACGACCGAATGTACGCTCTCTATGGCCTAGTCCCCGGCGAAGCCCTGACCGCCGATCGGTTCTATGCCTGCGTTCACCCCGACGACCGCGCGGAGGAGCAGGCCCAGGCCCGGACCACCTTGTCCGGCGACAAGCGTTACGACACCGAGTTCAGGATCGTGCGCCCCGATGGGACCGTGCGGCACGTTCGCGCCCAGGCGACGGTGGTGCGCGACGTCGCGGGCGCGCCGATGCGGATGGTGGGCGTCAACTGGGACGTCACCGAGGTGCGCAATCTCGAACAGTCGCTGCGGGCCAGCGAGGACCGGGCGCGCAAACTGATCGCCAATGCGCACCAAGCCATCGTCACCGCCGATGAGGCCGGCCGGATCACCGGCTGGAATCGCCACGCCGAGCTGACCTTCGGCTGGACGGCTGACGAGACGATCGGCGCTCCTCTGGCGATGATCCTGCCCTCGGGTAAGGCCGGCGTGTCGGCGTTCCTGGGCGGGGGCTTCGGTGACGAGATCGACCAGCGCATCGAGACCACCGCCCGACGCAAGGACGGAGTCGAGATCCCGATCGAACTGGCGGTCAGCGCGGTGCGCGATGCGGCCGGCTGGGAATTGACCGCGCTGATGCAGGACATCAGCAAGCGCAAGGAACAGCAGGAGCTGTTCGAGACCGCTTTTGCCCACGCGCCGATCGGCAAGTGCCTGGTCGGACTCGACGGGGCGTTCCTGAAGGTCAATCCCACGCTCTGCAGGATGGTCGGCTACAGCCACGAGGAACTTCTGGGCCTGAACTTCCAGGCCATCACCCATCCCGACGACCTGGACGCCGACCTTGGCCTGCTGGCCGATCTCTACAATGGCCGGATCTCGACCTACCGGATGGACAAGCGATATATCCGCAAGGATGGCTCGATCGTCTGGAGCCAGCTGGCGGTCTCTCGGGTCGACAATCCCGACGGCTCGCCGCGCTATTTCATCTCGCAGATCGAGGACCTGACCGCCCGGCGGGCGGCCGAAACCGCACTGAAGGACAGCGAGGCCCGCTATCGGCTGATGGCCGAAAACACCACCGACATGATCCTGACCGCCGACCTGGGCGGAAAGGTCACGTTCTGCGCCGCGTCGTCCCGCGCCTTGCTGGGCTACACGCCGGACGAGATCATGGGCCGCAGCGCGCTGGAGCTGGCCTATCCCGAGGATCGCCTGAGGGTCAGGCGGGTCTATCGCAACCTGACCAAGGGCAAGCGGCCCGAACGGGTGCGCTGGCGTGTGCCGCATAGGTCGGGCAAGCGCGACGTCTGGCTGGAATCCAACCCGTCCCTGCTGCGCGACCCGGCGACCGAGGCCGCGGTCGGGTTCCTCGACGTGATCCGCGACGTGACCGCCCAGGTCAGTCAGGAGGAGGCCCTGGCGGCCGCTCGCGCCGAAGCCGAGGCGGCGGCGGCGGTGAAGGGCGAGTTCATGGCCAATATGAGCCACGAGATCCGCACCCCCCTGACGGCCGTGATCGGCTTCTCGGGACTGCTGGCCCAGCGTCCCGAGCTGGACGAGATTTCGCAGCGCTACGTCCAGCGGGTGTCGAGCGCGGGTCAGGCGCTGCTGGCGATCGTCAATGACGTGCTGGACTTCTCCAAGCTCGAGGCCGGCCAGGTCGAGATCGCGCCGCGCGCCGTCTCGCCCCTGGCCGTGGCCCAGGACGCCCTGGCTCTGTTCGCGCCCCAGGCCGACGCCAAGAGATTGTGGCTGGAGTGCCAGGCCGACGGCGAGCTGCCCGAACGGGTCATGATCGATCCGGATCGCGTCCGGCAAGTGCTGCTCAATCTGGTGGGCAATGCGATCAAGTTCACCGAGCGGGGCGCGGTGCGGCTGTTCGTCGGCTACGATCCTGAGGCGGCGAGGCTGCGCATGCGGGTCGAGGATACGGGCGCGGGCATGAGCGCCGAGCAGCAGACCAAGCTGTTCCAGCGCTTCTCGCAGGTCGACGCCTCGTCGACGCGCAAGCATGGTGGAACCGGCCTGGGCCTGGCGATCTGCAAGGGCCTGACCGAAGCCATGGACGGCGGCATCGCGGTGAGCAGCGTTCCTGGCCAGGGCACGGTGTTCAGCTTTCATATCGCGGCCAAGGTCGCTGTCGGTTCGAACGACGAGCTGGTCGCCGTGGCCCCCGAAACCGCCGGCCGCAACCTGGATGGGGTTCGAGTGCTGGTGGTCGACGACAATCCCGTCAACCGCGAGCTGGCGCGCACCGTGCTGGAACAGATGGGCGCCGAAGTCGCCGAGGCCGGCGGTGGCCGTGCGGCGATCGAGAGCGCCGCCGTCACGCCGTTCGACTGCATCCTGATGGACCTGCGCATGCCCGGCGTTTCTGGCGTCGACGCCCTGGGCGAGATCCGGAATCGGTCGGGTCCCAACCAGGACGTGCCGGTTCTGGCCTTCACCGCGGATTCGGACCTGGGGCTGCTTGGCGTCGACCATGGGTTCGACGGCCTGGTCTCCAAGCCGATCAGGGCGGCGGATCTTGTCGACGCCGTGGATCGCTGCACGCGCTGGGACGGCGCCGTCGACGACGGCGATCCTCTCGACCGCGCGGAAGCGTAAGGTGGGGCGGACGCGCGTCCTGGTCGTCGAGGACGACCAGATCATCCTCGACCTGATCACCACCCGTCTCGATATCGCCGGCTACGACACCTATTTCGCCCGCGACGGCTTCGAAGGCCTCAAGCGCCTGCACGAACTGCGGCCATCGGCCCTGGTGTTGGACCTCAACATGCCGCGCCTCGACGGCTTCGGCCTGCTGCGCAAGATGCGTCAGGAGGGACTGAACGTTCCGACCATGGTGCTGACGGCCCGCAACCAGCCCGACGATGTCAGGCAGGCCATCACTTTGGGCGCGCGCGACTTCCTGGCCAAGCCGTTTCGGGACGACCAACTGCTGCAGAGAGTCGGCCGACTCTTGCGCCGCGCGCCGAGCCGGCCCGCCAAGGCTCCGGCGCCGGCCGAAGCCCCGCCGCCTGTCCCGCCCCCCATCGACGATGGGCCTCAGCCGTTCCTGCTCTGAAGGTAACGGCGGCGATAGTCTCCGCGCCATGTTCACTTTTTATTCTCGACGCCGCTTGAACCTGGCGGGGGGAACACTCAAGTTGCTTATTCGTTGAGCTCATCGGGCGGCGGCAAGCTCCCGACGCAGGGCGGCAGGAGAGCGCATGAGTCCCGACGACACCCCCTCGCGCGAGGCCTCAGAGGCCCGCGCCATCGCCCTCGCCGATCGCTATCTGGCGGTCCGGCGACGGACCGAGTCTCTGGCCAGGCCGCTCTCGCCCGAGGACCAGGGCGCGCAGTCGATGCCGGACGCCAGTCCCGTCAAATGGCACAGGGCCCATACCGCCTGGTTTTTCGAGACCTTTCTGCTGACGCCCTTCCTGCCAGGCTATCGGGTGTTCGACCCGGCGTTCGCCTATCTGTTCAACTCCTATTACGAGGCGGTCGGACCTCGCCAGCCGCGGCCCTTGCGCGGCCTGATCACCCGCCCGTCGGCCGAAGAGGTCGGCGCCTATCGGACCCACGTCGACGCGGCCATGGTCCGCTTGCTGACCACCTCGCCGACCGCCGAGGTCATCGAGCGCCTGGACCTCGGCCTGGCCCACGAGGAGCAGCATCAGGAGCTGATCCTGATGGACCTGCTTCACCTGTTCGCTCAGTCGCCGCTGGAGCCGGCCTATCGCGAGACCTCTCCGCCGGATCGTTCGGCCGCGACTGGCCTCCGTTACCTCGCTTTCGAGGGGGGCCTGATCGAGATCGGCGACGACGGTCCCGGATTCGCCTTCGACAACGAGCGCCCGCGTCACAAGGTCTATCTAGAGCCCTATCGTCTGGCCGATCGCCTGGTCACCAACGGCGAATGGCTGGCCTTCATCGAGGACGGCGGCTACCGCCGGCCGGACCTCTGGCTTTCCGACGGCTGGGCCGCCATCAACGAGCAGGGTTGGGACGCGCCGCTCTACTGGCGGCGGGAAGAGAACGGCGCCTGGACCGTTATGACCCTGTCGGGCCGGCGTCCCGTCGATCCCCACGCGCCGGTGGGCCATGTCAGCTATTACGAGGCCGCGGCCTTCGCCGCCTGGTCGGGCCGCCGGCTGCCGACCGAGGCGGAGTGGGAGGCCGCGGTCAGGGCTCCGGAAGGGCAGGGGCTGCGCCAGACGTCCGACGAGGCCTGGCAATGGACCGCCAGCCCCTATGGCGCCTATCCGGGCTTCAAGCCGGGGGCGGGCGCGCTGGGCGAGTACAACGGCAAGTTCATGGTCAACCAAATGGTCCTGCGGGGCGGGGCGGCCGAGACGCCGCCCGGCCACACGCGACCGTCCTATCGCAACTTCTTCCACCCAGCCCAGCGCTGGGCTTTCACGGGGGTCCGCTTGGCCGACGACATGAGCGCGCTGGATCGCGAGACGGCGACGCCCGCCGCGACCTTCCTCGAGGACGCCCTGGCGGGCCTGACCGCGGATCGCAAGACCCTGCCGGCCAAGTACTTCTACGACGCGGAAGGCTCTCGCCTGTTCGAGGCGATCTGCGATCTGCCCGAATATTATCCCACCCGCACCGAGACGGCGTTGTTGCGACGGATCGCGCCGGAGATCGCCGCCCGGGTGATGGAGGGCGCGGCCCTCGTCGAGTTCGGCAGCGGAGCCAGCACCAAGACCCGGATCCTGCTCGACGCCATGCCGCAGCTGGCGGTCTATGTCCCGATCGACATCAGCCGATCGGCGCTGGATGAGGCCAGCGAGGCGCTACGGCGAGACTATCCCGGCCTGGTCGTCGCCCCCCTGGTCGACGACTTCACGCGCGCGGTCCGGTTGCCGGCGGCGGCGCGAGGACGACCCGTGACCGGCTTTTTCCCCGGCTCGACGATCGGCAATTTCGCGCCAGCCGAGGCCGAGGACTTCCTGCGTGGTGCGCATGGCCTGCTGGGCGATGGCGCGATGTTCGTGGTCGGGGTCGACATCGCCAAGAGTCCGGACGTGCTGGTGCCGGCCTATGACGACGCTCAGGGTGTGACGGCGGCGTTCAACAGGAACGTTCTGGTGCGCATCAACAGCGAACTGGGCGGCGACTTCGACCTGGACGCTTTCGATCACCGCGCGGTCTGGAACGCCGAGGAAAGCCGCATGGAAATGCACTTGGTCAGCCGCGTCGACCAGACGGCGCATCTGGCCGGGCGGGAAATCCGCTTCAACGCCGGCGAGACGATCCACACCGAGAATTCGTACAAGTACGCGCCGGAGATGTTCGTGGAACTGGCCCGCCGTGCAGGCTGGAAGGTCGCGGCGCGCTGGGTCAGCGACAGCCCGAGCTTCGGCGTCTTCGCCCTGGCCGGCTGAGGCGGGCGATCCTCGTCATGGCCGAAACGCGCGCCGCCCCGGGGGACGGCGCGCGTCAGGTCACGCGTCGCGGCCCGGGATCCGCCCGCCGCCGCGCGACGAGGAGCCGCCCTTGCGGCCCGCATTGGCCGCGAGGTCGCGGTCCTTGGCGAAGCTGCGCTTTTCACTGGGAACACTGGCCCCCCCTTTACGCGCAATCTCGCGGCGGCGTTCGGGGTCCATGGCGGCGAAGCCTCGGCGGCCGCGCGGCCGTTCGGTGTCGAGGTCCATAGGTTGCTCCTAATCGGGACTGGTCACGGGGGGGAACGGCGTGGCGGAGCGGTCATAAGGCCTGTCGTCGCCCGGTTGCACCGGCGGCTGGCGCATCGGCTCCTCGTCGGGCACGGAGCCCGGGTCGTAGTCGGGTTGCGTCGGCTCGATCGGCGGCGGGGCGTCGGGGTCGGTCATGGCGTCTTTCACGAGTTCCGGTGAAGTAACCAGTGAAGTCGCGTTCGGTTCACCCGACAGGCGAGACAAAATTGCAGAGTTTGGTGTTAACCCTGCTGGAGCAAGGTGAACGACATGACCAAAGCTCGCATGAAAAAACCTGAAAGCGCAGCAATATCACGACATTGGCGGCTGGTGGCCGCCGGCGTGGCCGGGCTTCTGGGATGGCTGGCGGCCCGTCATTTAAATGCGCCGGTCAGCAGCCATATCCTGATCGGCTGGGACGCCTGCGCCCTTGTTTACGTTGTCACGACCTGGCGCCTCTTCCTGACGGCGGACGAGGCCGAAGTGCGTCGCCGGGCGGCGGCGGAGGATGAAAAGCCGTCGGGAATCCTGCTGCTGGTGCTGGCGGCCATCCTGTCCAGCCTCGTGGCGGTGGTGGTCGCGATGCTGAACGCGCGAACGGCCGGGCCGGAGATCAAGGCCGTCACCGCCGCCTGTGCGGGCGTCACCCTGGTGCTGTCCTGGGTGGTTCTGCATTCTGTGTTCACGTTGCACTACGCCCATCGCCACTTCGGCGACGGAACGGACAAGCCCGGCTTTCTGTTCCCGGGCGAGCCCGCCAGCACCTATCTGGACTTCGTCTATCTGGCCTTCAGCATCGGGGCGACGTTCCAGGTGTCGGACAACAATGTCCTGACGACCAAGCTGCGCAACCTCGTCACCGCCCAGGCGGTCTGCGCCTATTTCTACAACACCGCGGTCCTGGCGTTGGGGATCAATATCATCGCCAGCCTGGTGGGCAGCTAGCGGCGGTCCGCGCGCGGGCCTTCCAGGCGGGCCTGCAGCGGGGTCTGGGGCAGCTCGGCCAGGCGCAGCTTGCCGTCGCCGTCCTTGTCGAGCAGGCCGAAGCGGGCCTTGGCGGCCTTGGTCGCTTCGGCCCGGGTGATGCGACGGTCGAAGTCGCCGTCGGACGCCATGACCGGCTCCGGCTCGGCCAGCAGGCTGTAGGGCGTCGCGCCCTGCAGCATGCCGCCCATCAGGCCGCCGCCGCCGCGTGGGCCGCCACCACCGCCGCCGGGAGGACCGCCACCGCGATGTCGCCCGCCGCGGTGGCCGCCACCCTCGCCACGCGGGCCGCCCCGGCCCTGTGCGCTCGGACCCTCTCCGCCGCCCTGGAAACCTTGCAGGATCTCGGGCGCGACCTGGGTCTCGTAGGTCGAGACCTCGAAGCCGTCGATGACGCCGTTATGGTCGCCGTCGATCCTGTCGAAGAACCGCAGGGAGTCGGCGACGAACTCGTCACGGGTCAGGGCGCCGTCGTGATCGGCGTCGGCGCCGGCGAACCAGACGGCGACGGGGTAGGGCGCGCCGGGCTCGGCGCGGAACGGCTCGCCCGCCGGGCTGATGAACAGGCTGCGGCGCGGCTGGTGTGGCGGTCCGCCCGGCTCGCCTTCGCCGGACACGCGCGGACGCGGCGCCTTGCCCCAGTCGCCGCGCGGGCCGTCCTGCGGCGGGCCGGAAGCACAGGCGCCCAGGCACAGGGCGGCGAACATCAGGATGCAGGTGGCGCGGAGGCGGCTGAAGGTTTGCATGCCTTGATCAAACCCGCGGACATGTCGTGCGTATGGCGCAGCTTTTGCGGACCCGCAACAAACCGGCGACTTGCTTGTCCATAGCGTATCCGAGATCTAGCTGGCGCTAGAACGGCAGCTCGACCCGGGCGCGCAACCCACCTTCCGGGCGATTGTGCAGGGTGGCGTCGCCGCCGTGGGCGCGGGCCACCGAGCGGACGACGGCCAGGCCCAGCCCGATCCCGCCCGTCTCGCGGTTGCGCGACGGTTCGCTGCGGAAGAACGGCTCGAAAACGCGGTCCAGCTCGGCTGGGACGATGCCGGGGCCGTTGTCGTCGATCTCGATCACCGCGAGGCGACCCTCGGCGCGGACCCGCGCCTGCACGGCGCCGCCATACTTCAGGCCGTTCTCGACCAGGTTGGTCAGCAGGCGGCGAAGTGCGACCGGGTCCCCGTCGATGACGATCTTCTCGCCCAATTCCACCGAAGCCTGGCCACCGGTCTCGGCCGCCTCGTCGATGATGCTTTCCAGCAGCGAGGCCAGTTCCAGTCGGGTCCGTTCGGCCGGGCGAGTGGTGTCGCGCACGAAGGCCATGGTGGCGGCGATCATCGCCTCCATCTGGTCGATGTCGGAGGCCAGCTTGGCGCGGACATCGTCCGGCACGGCCTCGATCCGGAAGCGCAGGCGGGTCAGCGGCGTGCGCAGGTCGTGCGCCACCGCGCCGATCATCGCGGTGCGGTCCTCGACGTAGCGGCGCAGGCGCTCCTGCATCATGTTGAAGGCGTTGGCGGCGGCGATCACCTCGGCTGAACCCTTCAGCTCCAGCGGCGCGGCGCGGGGGTCGCGACCCAGCCGCTCGGCGGCGCCGGCGAAGGCGCTGATCGGACCTGACAGGCGGCGGGCGAACAGCCAGGCCAGGGGCGAAACGCACAGCATCGACAGGACCAGGATCAGCAGGATCCGCTGCTGCCAGCTGTCGAAGCGAATGGCGGGCTTGGGTTCGACGACCGTCCAGCGTCCATTGTCCTGGTGAATGGCCAGCTTGAAGTCGCCGACGATGAATGGCTCGTCGCGCGGACCGTCGGGCCGCTGCGCGCGGGGCGGGCCGCCGAAGCCGTCGGGGGGACCACCGGGGCCGCCGGGGCGGCCTGGATCGTTGTCGCCGCGCGGACCGCCGGGTCCGCCCAGTCCGTCCCGTGGCCGGCGCTCCCGCGGCAGATCCTGGACGAAGGTGCGCTTCTGGGCGCGGACGAAGAAACGCGGGCCGGTGTCGATGTCCATCTCGATCCGAGCCGGATCGACCCCCAGCTCGCGGGCCAGAGCGGTCTTGAACTCGGCGCGGCGGCGGTTGTCGACCAGGCCCCGGATGGGGCCGGCGTGGCGACGGATCAGCAGGGCGCGACCATCGCGCGGCTGGACCGTGGCGCCGCCCTTGACGACGCGGACGATCTCGCTCAGCCGGTAGACCTCGGGCGGGGGCGGCGGCAGGTTGAAGACCACGGCGATGGCGATCAGCTGCGCCGCCACCAGGGTTGCGATGACCAGGCCCAGGGCCTGGACGAACAGCGGCGCGCTGCCTGGACCCTTCACCCGCACGGGTTCGGTCATGGCGTGCGGGTCACCTTCGAGGTGAACATGTAGCCTTCGCTGCGGATGGTGCGGATCAGCTCGCCGCCGCCGCCGTCGTCGAGCTTGCGGCGCAGGCGGCTGATCTGGACGTCGATGGCGCGGTCGTAGGCGTCGCTTTCGCGGCCCCGAGCCAGGTCCAGCAGCTGGTCGCGGGTGAGCACCCGCTGCGGCCGCTCGACGAAGGCGCGCAGCAGCGAGAATTCGCCGCTGGACAGGTTGACGACCACCGACTGTGGGGAGCGCAGTTCGCGGCGCACCAGGTCCAGGCGCCAGCCGGCGAACTCGCAGGCCGCGCCCATGCCGTCGTCGACCGTGCGGGGCTCCTGTCGGCGGCGCAGCACGGCCCGGATGCGGGCCAGCAGTTCGCGCGGATTGCACGGCTTGGGCAGGTAGTCGTCGGCCCCCAGCTCAAGGCCGACGATGCGGTCGGTTTCCTCGCCCATGGCCGAAAGCATGATGATGGCCGGGCCGTCGGCGGCCGACAGGCGGCGGCAGATGGCCAGGCCGTCCTCGCCCGGCAGCATGACGTCCAGAACCACCAGGTCGACCGGGCCGCGGGCCAGGGCCTGCTCCATGGTCCGCGAGTCCGACGCGGTGTCGATGGTGTAGCCGTGTCGGCCCAGGAAGTCGGCCACGACGTCGCGGATGCCCGGATCGTCGTCGACGATCAGGACGCGGGCGCCGCGCGCTGGATCGGTGTTTTGGCCATGCGCGTTCTGGCCGGTCGGGGAGGCGGCGACCGAGGTCGTCGCGGGATCTTGCGAACTTTCCATGACTTGCTCTTTCCACGCCCCTGTCTCCAGCAGATTTCACGCCTGCAACAGGGACGCAACCCGGCCATGCGACCAATCTTCCCGAATTGTCGCCTGGAGACAGCCCATGCCCCGCCTATCGCCGACGGCCCTGGCCGCCCTTTCCTTCATCGCCGCCGCGAGTCTGGCCCACGCCCAGGGACCGCGTGGCGGTCAGGACGCCAATGGCGACGGCGTGGTCAGCGCCCAGGAGTTCGAGGACGCCGCCAAGGCGCGGTTCCAGCGCCTGGACGCCAACCATGACGGCGTGATCGACGCACAGGAGCTGGCCGCGATCCAGCAGCGGATGGAGGCGCGTCGCGCCGAGCATCCGGAGGCGGGCAAGGGCGGCGGCGGGAGCGCCGCCTTGAGCGCCATGGACGCCGACCACGACGGCAAGATCACCGAGGCCGAGGCCCTGGCCGCCGCCAAGGCCCGCTTCGCCGCGCTCGACACGGACAAGAACGGCGAGCTCAGCCAAGCCGAGCTGCTCGCCCGGCGCGGACCGCCGAACTAGCGATCGCGCTAGCCCGGCGAGCGGTTGACCGGCGTCTCGTAGGCCTTGCCCTGGAGGGCCATCGCCTCGATCGCCCGGTCTCCGACAAACGGGTTGGACCGCCGCTCGGCCCCGAAGGTCGACATCGGGCCATGGCCCGGCACGAACTGGACGTCGTCGCCCAGCGGCCAAAGCTTGCCGGTGATGGCGTCCAACAGGTCCTGATGGCTGCCGCGCGGGAAGTCGGTGCGGCCGATCGAGCCCTTGAACAGCACGTCCCCCACCTGGGCGAAGCGCGCCTGGCGGTGGAAGAAGATCACGTGACCGGGCGTATGCCCGGGGCAGTGCAACACCTCGAACTGGGTCTCGCCCAGGGTGACCACGTCGCCGTCGTCAAGCCAGCGGTCGGTGACGAAGATCCGCGCCTCGGGGATCCCATACATCTCGCCGCTCTCCTGGATGCGGTCGATCCAGAACTGGTCGTCCTTGTGCGGACCCTCGATCGGAACGCCGGTCAGGCGCTTGAGCTCGGCCGCGCCGCCGGCGTGGTCCATGTGGCCGTGGGTGATCCAGATCTTCTCCAAGGTCAGGCCCTGGTCCTCGATGGCCTTCATCAGGCGCGGGATCTCGCCGCCGGGATCGATCACCGCGGCCTTCAGGGTCTTGGCGCACCAGACGATCGTGCAGTTCTGCTGCAGCGGCGTGACCGGCGCGATGACGGCGCGGATCGGCATGTCGGCCATTGCGGGACGGCTCCAAACGAAAACGGGCGGAGACCCGAGGGTCTCCGCCCGTCCGAACTAAGCGTTATGGACGCCTGTTCAAGTCCTAATCTCAGTCCACGCCGGGCACGCCGGTCGGCGGCGCGTCGGGGTCCAACTCGTGGACCTCGTCGGTGATGCCGCGACCGACGTGGCTCTTGCGATAGCCGTAGGCGAAATAGACCACCAGGCCCAGGGCGCCCCAGATCGGCAGCACCAGCATCGATTCCAGCGGCAGGTTGAAGTAGAGGCCCGCGCAACCGACCATGGCCACAGGGGCCACGATCCAGACGGCCGGCGTCTTGAACGGACGCGGACGGTTCGGATCCTTCACCCGCAGCACCATCACCGCGATCGCCACCATGAAGAAGGCGAACAGGGTGCCGGAGTTGGAGATGTCGGCCAGTTGGCCCACCGGGAAGAAGGCCGCGGCGATCGCGACGCAGACCCCCGTGAAGATCGTCACGATGTACGGCGTCTTCCACTTCGGGTGGATGTTGGCCAGGCTTTGCGGCAGCAGGCCGTCGCGGGCCATGACGAAGAAGATGCGGGTCTGGCCGTAGATCATCATCAGGATGACCGAAGGCAGGGCCAGGTTGGCCGCCAGGCCCAGCAGGTTGCCGACGACGGGCCAGTTGATCTCGCGCAGCACGTGGGCGAGGGCCTCGTTGGAGCAGACCAGGCGGTCGGCGTTGGCGGCGGTGGCGCAGGCGGCCTGGAAGGCGGCCGAGCCGGGCTGGACGACGGAGCCGTCGAGGGCCAGCACGGGTTGGGCGCCGATCGCGCCGACCGCGCCGGCGGCGACCAGCAGGTAGAAGATGGTGCAGATCCCCAGGCTGCCGATCAGGCCGATCGGCACATTGCGCTGCGGGTTCTTGGTTTCCTCCGCCGCGGTGGAGACCGCGTCGAAGCCGACATAGGCGAAGAAGATCGAGGCGGCCGCCCCGACCACGCCCATGCCCGTCGTCCCGTGCGGGCCGAACCAGCCGTTGGGGGTGAAGGGCGAGAAGTTGCCGGTCTTGATCACCGGCAGGGTCAGGATGACGAAGGCGGTCAGGGCCGTCACCTTGATCACCACCAGGATGGCGTTGACGCGGGCGCTCTCGGTCGTGCCGCGAACCAGCAGGGCGGTCACGGTCAGGGCCACCAGGATGGCCGGGATGTTGACGACGCCGGCGCTGAAGTCGGCCACCGGGATGAAGCCGTTCATCGACCAGGCGGGGCCGGATCGCAACGCGTCGGGCCAGTGGAAGTGGAGGGCGTTCTCGATCAATCCGAGGAAATAGCCGGACCATCCGACCGAGACGGCGCTGGCGGCGACCGCATATTCCAGGATCAGCGCCCAGCCGACCATCCAGGCCAGCAGTTCGCCCATCACGGCGTAGGTATAGGTGTAGGCCGAGCCCGAGACGGGCAGCATCGACGCCAGTTCCGAGTAGCAGAGCGCGGCGATGGCGCAGACGGCGCCGGCGATCACGAAGCTCCACATCATGCCCGGGCCGGCCTTCTGGGCGGCGGCGGCGGTCAGCACGAAGATCCCCGTGCCGATGATCGCGCCCACGCCCAGCAGGGTCAGCTGAATGGGGCCGAGCGAGCGATGCAGCGACTTCTTCTTGGCCGTTGCTAGAATCGCATCCAGTGACTTAACGCGCCACATATTTCCTCCAGAGACCCGCGGCCACCCCCGGGGGCCGCGTAGATAAATTTTGCGGACCGTGGCCCGGTTAGCGGGACGCGGTCAAGGTAAAGCGGAGGGCGTGCGTAATTGTTCGCCCCGCTGTGCGCAATATGAGCCATGCTCTGCCGAGGCGATGTTGCGTTGCAGCACGCTTCTTGGCCTGGGTTGCCTTCGGGTTGGGCGATCGGAGAAAGACCAGGGCGCGGCGGCCGGTGCTTGGTGATTTCAGCCCGCGCCCTTAAACCACGCCGCGTGACCCTTCCCATCCACGAAGCCTTGCCGGCCTTGAAATCCGCGCTTGCCGGGCGCGAAGCCGCCGTGCTGGTCGCGCCGCCCGGCGCGGGCAAGACCACGGTCGTGCCGCTGGCCCTGTTGGACGAGCCTTGGGTCGCCGGCGGCAAGATCGTCATGCTGGAGCCGCGCCGCCTGGCCGCCCGCGCCGCCGCCTCCCGTATGGCCCAGAGCCTGGGCGAAGGCGTTGGCGAGACCGTGGGGTTCCGCGTCCGGCTGCAGTCCAAGGTCTCGGCCCGGACCCGGGTCGAGGTGGTGACCGAGGGCGTCTTCACCCGAATGATTCTCGACGATCCGGGCCTTGAGGGCGTGGCGGCGGTGATCTTCGACGAGTTCCACGAGCGCAGCCTCGACGCCGACCTCGGCCTAGCCCTGGCCCGCGACGCCCAGGGCCTGGTGCGCGAGGACCTGAAGATCCTGTTGATGTCGGCCACCTTGGACGGGGCGCGGATCTCGGCCCTGCTGGGCGACGCGCCAGTGGTCGAGAGCCAGGGACGGATGTTTCCGGTCGACACCCGCTATCTGGGCCGCGACGAGCGCCCCCAAGCAACAGGAATGCGCCTGGAGGAGCGGGTGGTTCGCGCCGTCGAACGCGCCTTGGCGGAGGAGGGCGGCGGCCTGCTGGTCTTCCTGCCCGGCCAGGGCGAGATCCGCCGGACCGAGACCCTGCTGCGCGAGCGGTTGCGGCGGCCCGAGGTTGACGTCACGCCGCTGTACGGCGCGCTGGAGCCGGCCGAGCAGGATCGGGCCGTCGCCCCCGCCGCGCCGGGCCGGCGCAAGGTGGTCCTGGCCACCTCGATCGCCGAGACCAGCCTGACCATCGAGGGCGTGCGGGTGGTGATCGATTGCGGCCTGGCCCGCGTGCCGCGCTTCGACCCGTCCAGCGGCCTGACCCGGCTGGAGACCGTGCGCGTCAGCCGCGCCGCCGCCGACCAGCGCCGGGGCCGCGCCGGCCGCACCGAGCCGGGCGTCTGCTATCGTCTGTGGGACGAGCCGGAGACCCGGGCCCTGCCGGCCTTCGCCCGCCCGGAAATCCTCGAGGCCGACCTGTCGAACCTGGCCCTGAACCTGGCCCGTTGGGGGGCGCGGGACGTGGGCGACCTGGCCTTCCTCGACAAGCCGCCGGCCGCCGCGTTCAACGAGGCGCGGATCTTGCTCAACCGCCTGCAAGCCCTGGACGGGCAGGGCGGCCTGACCGCCCACGGCCGGGCCCTGGCCGACATGCCGCTGGCCCCGCGCCTGGCCCACATGGTCGTGCGCGCCGCCGCCTCCGGCCAAGCCGAGCGGGGGGCCAAGGTCGCCGCCGTACTCAGCGAGCAGGGCCTGGGCGGCCGAGACGTCGACCTGCGCCACCGGCTGGAAAGCTTCGATCGCGACCGTTCGCCCAGGGCCCGCGACGCCCGGATCTTGTCGGAACGCTGGGCCCGCTCGGCCGGCCGAGCCTCGGGCGCCGCGACGCTGGACGACGCCCTGATGCTGGCCGAGGCCTATCCGGAACGGGTGGCCCGAGCCCGCGGCAAGCCAGGGGAATACCAGCTGGCCGGCGGGCGCGGGGTCTATCTGGAGGCCACCGACGCCCTGGCCCGCGAGACCTGGCTGGCCGTCGGCGAACTGGGCGGCGGCGAGGCCCGCGACCGCATCCTGCTGGCCGCGCCGCTGGACGAGGCCAGCCTGCGCGAGGCCTTCGCCGACCGGCTGGTGGCCGAGGACAGGCTGGAGCCGGACGCCAAGGGCAAGGTCCGTGCCCGCCGCCTGCTGCGCCTGGGAAAGCTGGTGGTCGAGGAGCGGCTGCTGGACAAGGTCGATCCGGGCTTGGTCGCCAAGGCGCTGCTGGACCAGGTCGCGCGCGAGGGACTGTCCGCCGTGCCGCTGGGCGAGGGCGCTCAGGCCCTGCGTCGCCGCGTGGCCTTCCTGCGCGAACGCGACGCCGAGACTTGGCCGGATCTGTCGGACACGGCCTTGCTTGGGCGGCTGGACGAATGGCTGGAGCCGCTGCTGGCCGGTCGCTCGGCCCTGAGCCAGCTGGGCGACGGGGCCTTGGCCGACGCCATCCGGACCCTAGTCCCCTGGGACCTGCACCGCCGGCTCGACGCCGACGCTCCAGCCCGGTTCACGGCGCCGACCGGCTCCAGCTTCGCCATCGACTACGCCGCCGACGGCGGTCCGCGCGTCGACGTGCGGGTGCAGGAGCTGTTCGGCCTGACGGCCCATCCGACCGTCGGCGGCGCGCCCCTGGTGCTGGCCCTGCTGTCGCCGGGCCACAAGCCGATCCAGATCACCAAGGACCTGCCGGGGTTCTGGAAGGGCTCTTGGCGCGAGGTGAAGACGGAGATGAAGGGCCGCTATCCGCGCCACGTCTGGCCGGACGACCCGGCGACGACGGCGCCGACGACGCGGGCCAAGCCTCGGGGCACTTAAGGTCGGCGATAAAGCTTGTCCATGGCCGGGGAAGTTGCATCACTGCGCCTGCGGCAGAGTCGCCGCTTTTCGGGGGACTACCATTGCGTCGATTGATCACTAGCGCCGCCCTGGCGGGCGCGCTCCTTGCGCCGGGCATGGCTTGCGCCGGCGTCTATGCCGACGACATGTCCAAATGCCTGGTGCGCTCGACCACCGATGCCGACCAGGCCCAGCTGGTGGGTTGGCTCTTCGCGGCGATCAGCTCGCACCCGTCGGTGAAGCCGATGACCAACCTGACCGACGCCCAGCGCGACGCCGCCGTCCAGAAGGCGGGCGCCCTGATGCAGCGCCTGATGCTGGTCGACTGCCGCAAGGAGACCGTTGATGCGCTGAAGTACGAGGGTACGGGCTCCATCGGCCAGGCGTTCGGCGTGCTCGGCCAAGCGGCCATGCGTGGTCTGATGAGCGATCCCAAGGTGACCGAAGGCATGGCTGGACTGGGCAAATCCATGGACGAAAAAAAGTTCGAGGAAATGCTCAAGGAGGCGGGGATCAGCTCGTCCTCCGCCAAATAGCGACGACCGTCGCCGACCCCGCTCCAGCGAAGGGCGGGGTCGGCGAGGCGGTCAGAGCGGCGCGCAGACCGCTTCCAGCCAGGCGCGAATCTCGCCGTCCACCAGCGGACCGATCTCGCGCACGACCCGCGCGTGATAGGCGTCGAACTGGGCGATCTCCTCGGGACTCAGCAAGCTCTTGTCCACCAGGCGCCGGTCGATCGGGGCCAGAGTCAGGGCGTGGAACCGGTGCATCGGGCGGTCGCCTGTCCCGACGGCTTCCGCCGGCATCACCACTTCGAGGTTCTCGATGCGGATGCCGTATTCGCCGTCCTTGTAATAGCCCGGCTCGTTGGAAACGATCATGCCTGGCTGCAGGGCGATGGTGTTGGGCGCCTTGCTGATCCGCTGCGGGCCTTCATGCACGCCCAGATAGACGCCGACCCCGTGGCCGGTGCCGTGGTCGTAGTCCAGGCCGTGGCTCCACAGGGCGGCGCGGGCGAAGGCGTCGATGGCCGAGCCCGTGGTGCCGGCCGGGAAGCGCAGGCGGGCGATGGCCAGGTGGCCCTTCAGGACCAGAGTGTTGCGGGTGACCATCTCGGCGGTCGGTTCGCCGATGGCGACCGTGCGGGTGACGTCGGTGGTGCCGTCCAGGTACTGGCCGCCGCTGTCGACCAGCAGCAACGAGCCCATGGCCGCCCGTTCGTTGCTGCGCTCGGTCGGGCGGTAGTGGGGCAGGGCGCCGTGGCCGTTAGCTGCGCCGATGGTGTCGAAGCTGAGGTCCTTCAGCACGCCGGTCGCCTCGCGGAACGCCTCCAGCTTGGCCACGGCCTCCTTCTCGTCCGGCGGACTGACCTGGCCCTCGGTGGCCAGCCAGTGCAGGAACCGGGTCAGGGCCGCGCCGTCCCGCTTGTGGGCCTCGATCGTGCCGGCGATCTCGACCGCGTTCTTGCAGGCTCGGGGCAGGGTGCAGGGGTCCATGGCGCGGACCACCGCGGCGCCGGCGGCGGCCAGGGTGTCGAAATACCAGGCCGACGATTGAGCCGGGTCGACGAGCACCTTCTGGCCCGCGAGGTCGGCCAGAGCGGCGTCGAGCGCTTCGGGCGCTTCCAGCGACACCTGGTTGCCCAGCCAGGCGGGCAGGTCATCAGTGACCTTGGCGGGGTCGAGGAACAGCCGCGCCGTGCCGTCGGCGCGCAGCACCGCCTGGGACAGCGGCAGGGGCGAGCGGATGACGTCGCCGCCGCGGATGTTGAACAGCCAGGCGATCGAGGCGGGGGCGGTGATCACGGCGGCGTCCGCGCCCAGGGCCGCGACGGCCGAGCCGACGCGGGCGCGCTTGGAGGCGGACTCCTCGCCGGCGTACTGCACCGGATGCGGCACGACCGGCGCGGCGGGCTGGGAGGGACGCTCGGCGCCCCAGGCCTCGTCGATCGGGTTGACGGCCACGGGCCTTAGCGCCGCGCCGGCCCGGGCGGCCGCCGCCTTCAGGCCGTCCAGCGCCTGGGGGCTGTGCAGGCGGGCGTCATAGCCGATCACCGCGCCCTTCGGCGCGGTCTCCAGATAGGCGGGCACGCCGCCCTCGACCAAGTCGCGGATCTCGAACACGCCTTGGTCGACCTGGTCGCGCACCTGCAGGGTGTAGCGGCCATCGACGAACACGGCGGCCCGGTCCTTGAGGATTACCCCGGCCCCGGCCGAACCGGTGAAGCCGCTGGCCCAGGCCAGGCGGTCGTTGGCGGCGGGCAGGTACTCGTTTTGGTGCTCGTCCTCGTGCGGCACGAGGAAGCCGTCCAGGCCCTGGCGGGCCATGGCGGCGCGGATCAGGGGAACGTGGCGGGGACCGAAGCCCGGATCGGTGGATTCATCGAAGGTCTGGCGCATGCCTCCGATTTAGTCCCGCCCCTCCGCGCTGGGAAGGGGCGGGTTGCGATCGGCAGTCTAGTTCACCGGCTGCGATTGCTGGGCCGGCGGGGCTTGGACGTTCGGGTCGGCCGACGGGGCCAGGGTGTCGTCGCGCGACGAGGCGGCGCGGGCGGCGGCGTCGTGGGCGGCCTGGGCGGCGTTGGCGGCCGTGTTCTCGGTCGAGCGGCGAGCGCTGTCGGCGGCGGCGCTCGCGTCGCGGGCCGCTTGCTGGGCGACGATCGTGGCCTGTGCGGCCCCGGTCTGGGCGTTTTCGGCCACGGCGGCGGCGCGGCCCTGGTCCTGGGCCTGGGCGATCTGGTCGTCGCTGGGCGTACGCGCCCCGACCGTCAGCATGAAGGCGATGGCGACCACCGCGACGATGGCCACGGCCCCGGCCACGAACCAGCCGGTGGCGCCGCCCTCGCGGCGGACATGCACGACGCGTTCGGGCGGCGGGGCTTGGGGATCGACATAGGTCATGACGTTGCTCCTGGAGCGAGAGTGTCCCGCCTGGAGAAACGTGGGTGGAGGCGGAGGTGTTCCGCATTCGAAAACCCTCTCCCTTGGGAGAGGGAGGGACCCATGGCGCAGCCATGGGAGGGAGAGGGTTTAGGGCCTCGCCGTTCTGAGCGCCGCCAGGATCGCATCGGCGACGCCGCCGGGATCGCTCAGGACGTGCTCGTTCGGAAACCGCATGACGAGAAACCCGCAGCCTTCCAGCACTTCGGTTCGCTCGAGGTCGTAGAGTTCGCGCCCCTCGTGCGCCTTGCCATCGAGTTCGATGACAAGACGCCTTTCGCTACACAGGAAATCGACGAAGTATCGATCGATCGGAACCTGGCGCTTGAACTTGAAGCCTTGGAGGCGGCCAGCGCGGACGATGGCCCAGAGCTTGGCTTCCGCCATGGTCTGGTTGCTGCGTAGCCGACGCGCGTTGGCGGTCCGATCCATGGCGGCAGCTTGGCCGTCTGGCGTCGAGGCGCAAGGGAAGTAACCGCCATTTCTGGCGGCGTAATCCCTCTCCCTCCCACGCTCTTCGAGCGCGGGCCCCTCCCTCTCCCAAGGGAGAGGGTGTTATTCTACGGTCGCTGCAGCACCAGCGCCGCCCAGGCGTCGCGGTGGATGCGATTGACCACCTTGAAGCCGCGCGAGACGTAGGCGGCCTTGACCATGCGCTCCTGGGTGCGCAGCAGGCCCGACAGGATCACCGTGCCGCCGGGGACCAGGGCGGTCTTGATGTCCTGGGCCAGGCTGACCAACGGCCGGGCCAGGATGTTGGCGAACACCAGGTCGTAGGGGGCGTTGTCGGCCACCAGGCGGTTGGACAACCCCGAGGCGTGGACGAAGCGGGCGTTCGCCCGGTTGACCTTGGCGTTCTCCTTGGAGATCCGCACGCTGGGCTTGTCGATGTCGGTGCCGACGGCGATCTTCGATCCCGTCCGCGCGGCGGCGATGGCGAGGAGCCCGGTGCCGGCCCCGACGTCGAGCACCTTGTTGAACTTGCGCGCCTTGATCAGCCGGTCATAGGCCAGCAGGCAGCCGACGGTGGTGCCGTGGTGGCCTGTGCCGAAGGCCGCGCCGGCCTCGATGCGCAGGTTGACCGTGCTGGCCGGCAGGCGGCCGCGGTCGTGCATGCCGTAGACGAAGAACCGGCCGGCGCGCACCGGCGGCAGGCCCGACAGCGCCATGGCCAGCCAGTCGGCGTCGGCCAGCTGCTCGCGCAGCACCTTCAGCGGATAGCCGGCCAGGACCTCCAGCAGGCCCGCGTCTTCCTCGTCGGTGGTCGGGAAGGCGTCGATGCGCCAGACGCCCTTGTCCTCGTCCTCTTCCAGGATCGAATAGGTCGCGCCCTCGAGGCCTGGATGGTTGTCGATGGCGTCGGCGGCGGCTTCGGCGTCGGCGCGCGCGCCGCGGGCGACGATCTGCTGGGGCGTGTAGTCGGTCATGGCGCTCCAGTAGCGGGCTAAGCGCCGAAAGGCGAGACCGCGCGCTTGCCAAATATCGGCGCGGGGTCTGGACGGCGCGCCAGCGCGGGCGTCCAGATCTCGGGCTCAGGCTGGGGCGCAGGCTCCAGCTGGGCCAGGCTCCAGGCCAGGGCCGGAGCGGCGTCCAGCGGAGGCATGTCCGGCGTCCGGCGCCTGGGATCGGCCCATACAGGTCCCAGCAGGCGGGTCACCGCCGCGCAGGCCAGGGACCAGACGATGCCGTTGCGCTCCAGGATGAAGCTCTCGGAGAAGGTGGTCATCAGGAAGATGGCCAGGAACAGGGTGGCCCAGTAGCCGTCCTGCACCTGGCGAAACCGGAACAGGGCGACCAGCAGCGGCCCGCCCAGCACCAGGGCGCACAGGCCCACCCCGATCCAGCCCAGTTGGGCCAGGATGTCCAGCCAGCCGTTGTGGGCGCTGGGCACCAGCCAGCCGGTCTCCTTGCGGATCCAGTTGGCGGGGACGGAGTCCAGGGTCCAGAACACCCCGTAGCCAAAGCCGGTCAGCGGATGCTTGGCCGACTGCCGAAGCAGGGCGGCCCAGATGTCGGTGCGGCCGGTCAGGGACGGATCCTTGCCCAGGGCCTTGAACAGCAGTTCGGGGGCCAGCCACATGACCATGGCGGCGGTCACGGCGACCGTGACGCCCAGCCAGACGACGATCACCGCCGTGGCCGGACCGCGTCGCATGGCCGCCAGCAGCATCGAGCCGCACAGGCCGATCATCAGGGCCAGCAGCGAGGTCTTGGACTTGCTCATCAGCAGCATCGCCGCGCACAGCACGATGGTGAAGACCATCTGCTTGCGCCGGGGCGAGCCGGCCAGCAGCGCGGCCATGGCGGCCAGGGCGCCATAGACCATCATTGCCCCCATCTGGTTCTTCTCGTACCAGAGGCCGCGCCAGTCGCCGGCGTTGATGTCGTGCTGCACCCCCATTTTCGGATAGGCGACGGCGGCCAGGAGACCGGCGGCGGCCAGCAGCAGGAAGGTGTCGGCGATGATCTCGGCCATCCGCCGACCGTCGAAGCTGGCGGCGAAATAGAAGCCGAACAGGGTGGTGAACGCCGCCGCCATCGCTCGGCGGTTGGTCGTCCCGGGGTTCAGCGACCACGACGCCGAGGCGTACACCCAGAAGACCAGCAGGCTCAGCAGCACGGCGGGCAGCCAGAACCGCATCAGGCGCGGCGCGCGCCAGGCGGCCAGGCCCAGGGTCAGGGCGTAGACCGGCAGCCACATCAGCCGCAGGACGGGAATGTTCTCGCCGCCCGCCTGCAGCGGATCCAGCAACGGACCGATCAGGGCGTTGGACAGCATGAACAGCACGAAGCCGCAGGCCAGCGCTTCCAGCTTGCGCCAGAGGTCGGGCGGTTGGTCGTGCTGCTGTTGCGTGTCCGCCATTTCGATCCAGGTCCTGGCGCGAAATGGGACAAGCGCCGTGGGTTGGAGCGATTGGCAGCAAGGGCGGGGCCGAGCTTGACCTTGGGTCCGGCTCGGGCGGTCCGGGACTAATAGGCCGCCGCGACCGCCAGCGGCGCGGTGGGAGCTTCCGGCGCGGCGATCGCCGGCGGAGGTTCGGGCGCCTGCGGGGCGTCCTCGGGCAGGCGGGTGTCCAGGATGTCGCCGGCGGTCGACGGCCAGCTTCGGGTGGCGGGCTCCGTGGGCCGGACAGGCTGGGCTTCGATCTGGCTCTCCGGCTCCGGTTCTGACCAGGCGGCCGGAACGTATTCGGGGACTTCGTACGAGGCGACGACCACGGGCGGCTGTTCCGGTTGCCGGCCAGGGAGGAAATCGGTGCCGACCACATAGTCGGGGACCTTGCCGCTGGGCCAGGTGATCGGCTGGACCGCGTCGCCGGCGGGCCCGGATATGAAAGCGGCCTCGATCTGCGGCGCCGTCTGGGAACCCGTCCGCAGGATCAGGCCGCCCGTCAGCCCGATCGTCAGGGCGACGGCGGCGCCGGTCAGGGCGGCGCGGTGGGGGAGGAGAACCGAAGCATCCATGCCGACAAAAGCGCACCGGACGACAAAACGTTCGATCGCGACCGTGCGAAGAGCGCCCGGGATGCTTGACGAAACCGGCCTGTCCTTTCGGCTGTCACGCTCTAGGCTCGCGACTCACCAGAGGAAAACCGCCATGTCCCGCCGTCACATGCTCCGCGACCGCGCCTCGGGCGGCCATGCGCGGGTCACCTATGTCGAGCTGTTCTTCGACCTGGTGTTTGTGTTCGCGGTCACCCAGCTGTCGCACGGGCTGATGGCCCATCCCACCCTGCTGGGCGTGGTCGAGACCGGCCTGTTGCTGATGGCCGTCTGGTGGGCCTGGATCTTCACCGCCTGGGTCACCAACTGGCTGGACCCCGAGCGGGCGCCCGTGCGGATCATGCTGTTCGTGGCCATGGTGGTGGGCATGGTCATGACCATGTCGATCCCCAAGGCGTTCGGCGATCGCGGCCTGGTCTTCGCCCTGGCCTTCGTGGCGATCCAACTGGGCCGCAGCCTGTTCACCGCCTGGGCGATGCGGGATCATCCTTTCCAGAGCCGCAACTTCATCCGGATCTCCGTCTGGTTCGCGACCTCGGGCGTGCTGTGGATCACCGGCGGCCTGGCAGAGGGCGGGGCGCGGCTGGCCCTCTGGGGCGGGGCGCTGGCCCTGGAATACGTCTCGCCGGCCCTGGGGTTCTGGGCCCCCGGCCTGGGCCGGGCCCGCGCCGAGGAGTGGGACGTCGAGGGCGGCCACCTGGCCGAGCGCTGCGCCCTGTTCACGATCATCGCCCTGGGCGAGTCGATCCTGGTCATGGGCGCGACCACCGCGACCCTGGCCTGGACGCCGCTGGTGATGGCCGCCTTCCTGGCCGCGTTCGCCGGCAGCCTGGCCATGTGGTGGATCTATTTCTCGTTCACGGCCGAGGCCGCCAGCGAGGCGATCAGCCACGCCAAAGACCCCGGCCGGGTGGCGCGCGAGGCCTATACCTACATCCACCTGCTGCCGATCGCCGGCGTCATCGTCACCGCCGTGGGCGACGAGTGGACGATCCACCATCCGCTGGGCCACACGGACCTGAAGACAGCGCTGGCGGTGATCGGCGGACCGTTCCTGTTCCTGCTGGGCGGGGTGCTGTTCAAGCGCGCTATGTTCCGCTCCTGGCCGAGGGCCCAGGTGGTGGGTCTGGCGGCGCTGGCGGCCCTGGCGCCGCTCAGCCTGGCGGTCGGACCGCTGGTCCTGTCGATCGCCACGACGGCGGTGCTGCTGGGCGTGTCGGTGCGCGAGGGGCTGGTCCGGCGCTCGAACGCTCGGCGCCTAGACGTTTAGCGCCGCGTTCGTGGCCCGCACCAGGCCGTCGATGACGCCCGGCTCGGTCGAGGCGTGGCCCGCGTCCCAGACGATCTCGAAACGGGCTTCCGGCCAGGCGCGGTGCACGGACCAGGCGCTGTCCAGCGGCGTGACCACGTCGAAGCGGCCCTGGACGATCCAGGCCGGGATGTGCCGGATCCGGTCGATGTTCTTCAGGATCCAGCCGTCTTCCTCGAAGAACCCGCCATTGGCGAAGAAGTGGCACTCGATCCGGGCGAAGGCGATGGCGAAGTCCTCTTCATTGAACTTCGGGGGCCGCGCCTCGGGGCCGCGCAGCGAGATCGTGTCGCCCTCCCATTGGCTCCAGGCGCCGGCCGCCTGGGCCTGGACGCGGCGGTCGGCATGGGTCAGGCGCTTGTGGTAGGCGGTGATCAGGTCGCCGCGCTCCTCGACCGGGATTGGGGCCAGGAACCGCTCCCAGGCGTCGGGGAAAAGCATCGAGGCGCCGTCCTGGTAGAACCAGCGCAGTTCCTTCTGGGTCAGCAGGAAGATGCCGCGTAGCACCAGGGCCTCGACCCGTTCGGGATGGGTGATGGCGTAGGCCAGGGCCAGGGTCGAGCCCCACGAGCCGCCGAACACGGTCCACTTCTCGATCCCCAGGTGCACGCGCAGCCGCTCGATGTCGGCGATCAGGCTCCAGGTGGTGTTGTCCTCGAGGCTGGCGTTGGGGCGCGAGCGGCCGCAGCCGCGCTGGTCGAACAGGGCCATGCGCCACCGAGTGGGGTCGAAGAACCGCCGCATGGTCGGATTGACCGCCCCGCCGGGGCCGCCGTGCAGGATCACCGCCGGCTTGCCGTGCGGGGCGCCGCATTCCTCATAGTAGATTTCATGGGGAGCGTCGGCGCCCAGCCAACCGAACGAGAAGGGTTCGATATCGCGAAACAGGCCGCGGCGACCGTTGACGGACATGGGCGAGGCGGAAGCGTTACGATCCATGGCGCAACCCTAAACCGGTTTCGGGCCGGGAGGGAACGCGCGACGGGCTCATTTGCCCACGCCGGTCGTGCGCCCGGCGTCGCCGCCCAACAAACCGGGCCCGGACCGTCGCAACCCGCGCCGCTTTTCCGTATTCTCCCGAGTCATGAACAACCCCGAAGACCTCAGCGACGACGAACTGCTGGAGATGCTGACTCCGCGCCAGCTGGCCGAGCTGGACCGTGCGATCGCCGAGATGATGGGCCCCGAGGGCCTGGACAAGGTCATCTCGCTGCAGGTGATGGCCCAGCTCTACACCGTGCGCGCCGCCGAGCGCGATGAGACCTCGGCCCTGGCCATGTTGCAGATGGCCGCGGCGATGCGACGGCGCGCGGAGATCCTGGCGGCGGCGAAGGGGTAGGGGGCCCAGGCAAACGGCCCAGCCTCGCGGCGAATACCGAGAAACGCCCTCATCCTTCGACAGACTCAGGACGAGGATTTCTTCCGCTGTCGTTCAAGGTCGGCGAACTGAAGGCTCGAACAGGTCGGGGTGCGGCCACCACGGTCAGTTCGGAAATCGTCGCCCCAGCCAGTCGATCAGGATGGCGTTCACCTCGTCGGGCTTTTCCTGCTGGGTCCAGTGGCCGCTGCCTTCGACCAGCACCTTCTCCAGGTCCGAGATCTGGTCGCCCATGCGGTCGGCCAGGGACGGCGGCAGCACCACGTCGTGCTCCGCCATGATCATCAGGCAGGGGATCCCGTCGATCCGGGTGGGCAGGTGTTCGGCCCGCTCCCAGTTGCGCACGAAGTTTCGGTACCAGTTGATCCCGCCGGTGAAGCCGGTGCGCTGGAAGGTCTCGACGAACACCTTCAGCTCCTCGGGCGCCAGCAGTTGGCTGGAGTCGTCGGCGACGTCGTAGCGGGCCAGACCGTCCTGCAGGGCCAAGGACCGGCCGCTGGTCTCGCCGCTGGTGAAGGCGGCCTGCACGCCCGTCGGCTTGCGCATGAAATAGCGCATGGTCCTGTCGACGTCGGCGGCCAGCTGGGCGTCGGCCACGCCGGGCTTCTGGAAGTGGACGATGTACATGTCCTCGCCGAACGCGTGGCGGAACATGGTGATCGGCTCGATAGGCAGGCGTGGCAGGAACGGGGTGTTGAGGCCGACGATCCCGGCCACGCGGTCCGGATGCATCAGCGGCAGCTGCCAGACCACCAGACCGCCCCAGTCGTGACCGCAGAACACCGCCTTCTCGACGCCCAGGTGCTCCAGCAGCCCGACCAGGTCGCCGGTCAGGTGGGCCATGTCGTAGTCCTCGACCGCCTCGGGACGATCAGTCAGGCCGTAGCCGCGCTGGTCGGGAACGATCACCCAGCGTCCCGCCGCCGCCAGGGCCGCGATCTGCCAGCGCCAGGAATAGGAGAACTCCGGGAAGCCGTGACATAGGACGATGGGGACGCCCGTCCGCGGCCCGGCCTCATAATAGGCCATGCGGATCCCGTTGATCTGCGCGAACGAAGGTTCGGGCATCGGCGGCGCGAGCTGGGCCATGGCGTTTCCTGCTGTATGTTATTGTTGATCACTTTGCCGGCGGGCGTCGCGCCGGGCAAGGCCGCGATTCCTACGGTCAAGGACTTACCCCTGGGGAAAACAAGCGTAAAAGCGCCCCCATGACCGACAACGCACCGCCCGCGCCCGCCGCCACCCCCTGGCGGCTCGTCCTGATGTTGGGCGCCCTGACGGCCTTCGCGCCGATGTCGATCGACATGTACCTGTCCAGCATGCCTGACATCGGCCGGACCCTGCACGCGGGGGCCGAGGACGTTCAGGCCACCCTGGCGGCGTTCTTCGCCGGCATGGCGATCGGCCAGTTCCTCTACGGACCCGCCTCGGACCGGTTCGGACGCCGCCTGCCGTTGTTGCTGGGGATCGGCATCTTCATCGCCGCCTCGGTGGTCTGCGCCACCGCGCCCTCGATCCAGGTGCTGATCGCCGCGCGCTTCGTCCAGGCTCTGGGCGGCTGCGCGGGCGCGGTGATCGCCCGGGCGGTGGTGCGCGACAAGTTCAATCACGCCGACACGGCGCGGGTGCTGTCGCTGATGACCCTGATCATGGGCCTGGCCCCGGTTCTGGCCCCGCAGTTCGGCGGCGTCGTCCAGTTCTTCGCCGGCTGGCGCGGCGTGTTCTGGACGCTGGTGGCCTTCGGCCTGCTGATCGGCCTGTGGATCAGCCTGAGCCTCGCGGAGTCGCGGTCCGAGGCCACGGCCGTGCAGGCGCGCTCGGAGAACCCTTTCCGCGCCTACCTGGCCCTGCTGCGGCAGAGGCGGCTGGTCGGTTACTGCCTCGCGGGGGCCCTGAACGGCGCCACCCTGTTCACCTACATCTCGACCGCGCCGGACCTGGTGATGGGGACCTACGGCCACACCCCGCTGGTGTTCAACATCATCTTCGCCCTCAACGCGGTCGGCATCATCGGCGCCAGCCAGGTCAACCGCCTGCTGCTGCGCCGCTCGACGCCCGACCGGGTGCTGGTGCGGGCCAGCATCGCCTCGATCGTCGCCGCCCTGCTGCTGGCGGCTGCGGCCTGGAGCGGCCTGGGCGGACAGTTCACGGTTCTGCCATTGCTGTTCGCGGCGCTGTCGAGCTACGGCCTGATGAGCGGCAACACCATGGCCGGGGCGCTGAGCGTCGATCCCAGCCGGGCGGGCTCGACCTCGGCCCTGATGGGGGGCATCTCGTTCGGGGCCGGAGCCCTGGCCTCTTGGGCGGGCGGCCTGCTGCACGACGGCACGCCCAAGCCCGTGGCGGCGGTGATGTTCGCCTGCCTGGTGGGCTCCAGCCTGGCGATCTTCGGCCTGGCGGTCCCCAAGGACCGGCGCGGCAGGATGGCGGCTTAAGCCCTTCGATCCGCGATCGTACCCGCTCGCCAGGCCAGCAGCAGCCAGCCGGCCAGGAAGCACAGGCCGCCGAACGGCGTGACCATGCCCAGAGCGCGCGGCGCGCCGAAAGCCAGGGCGTACAGCGATCCCGAAAACAGCACGGTTCCGGCCAGGAACAGCGAAGGGACCTCGACGCCGACCTTGCCGCCGGCCCCGTCTTGGCCGGCTTGGCGCACCGCCAGCCAGCCGAACACCGCCAGGGCGTGGGTCATCTGGTACAGCGATCCGGTGTGCAGCAGCTCGGCCGCCCGGGCGTCCTTGGCGCCGTGGGCGGCGAAGGCGCCGAACGCCACGCCCAGGAAGCCGCTGAGAGCGGCCAGGCGGACGACGAGGGCCGGGCCCAGCATCATTTCTTGTGCTTGTTGTGGGCGGCCAGCTCGTCCGGCTTGATGTCGAGGAACGAGGGGGCGGCGGCGTTGTAGGCGTCGGTCTTGTGCAGGTCGATGACCACGCTGCGATGGCCCTCCCAGATCATGTGCACGGCGACGTACAGCACGATGGCCAAGCCGATGAAGCCGATCCAGCGGTGCTTGTGCAGCAGGTTAGCGATGGCGGTGGCGGCCACGCCCATCAGGATGATCGACAGCAGCAGGCCGAATACCAGGATGGCCGGATGCTCCCGGGCCGCGCCGGCCACGGCCAGCACGTTGTCCAGCGACATCGAGACGTCGGCGATCAGCACCTGCAGGAAGGCCTGCTTGAAGCTCTTGGCCGGTTTGACGCGCGGTTCGGTGGCCGGATTGTTGTCCAGGATGGCGCGGGCGTCCTCCTGGTCGTGGGTGATCTGCTCGCGCAGCTCGCGCCACATCTTCCAGCAGACCCACAGCAAGAGCACGCCGCCGGCCAGCAGCAGGCCGATCACGCCCAGCAGCCAGGTGGTGATCAGGGCGAAGCTAATGCGCAACACCACGGCCGCGCCCAAGCCGTAGAGGATGACCTTCTTGCGGTCCTTGGCCGGCAGGCCGCCGGCGGCCAGGCCCACGGCCACGGCGTTGTCGCCAGCCAGGACGAGGTCGATCATCAGGACGGACAGGAAAGCCGCGAACGGACCGTTCAGTCCGCCCACCTGGGCGAGGAGCGCGTCAAACATGCGGCCTCAATGCGTCAGGCGGGCGGGTCTGGCAAGCGTCCGTTAGTCCACCGACTCGAGTTCCTTGCGCGCGGCGCCGTCGCGGCCGGGCGCATCGGACGCGGGGGTCTCGAACGGGTTATGCTCCGGTCGGCCTGGACCGCCGTGCGGGGGCGGCGTCGCCGGGCTCCTCGGGGTGTCGAACACCATGTGGTCCTGGCCGTAGTCGGTCTGGGTGCGGACCCTGCGCCGGCGTTCGGCCTGGGCCCTGGCCTGGGCCGCGGCGGCGTTGCGCGAGATCACCACCAGGATCAGCAGGGCCAGCAGCACCAGGGCGCCGCCCAGCAGCGACTTGCCCGGGATCTTGCCCACGCCCGGCACGTCCACCGTCGCGTAGCGGCTCAGGTCGGGCAAGGCGCCCTTGAGACGCTCGGCCTTGTCCTTCACCGCGTCCTCGATCGGCGCCACCTGCCTGGCGATCGAGCCCAGGGTGAGATCCTGGGCCGGCTTGGCGCCGCTCAAGCTCACGCCGAACTCGGCCTTCAGCGAGCCCTGGGCGGCGGCGGTCGGCTTGACCTGCCAGGCGAAGGTGGCCGGCTGGCCGGGCTTGACCACGGCGGTCTGGCGGCCGCTCGGCGCGATGTCATAGCCCTGGCCCCGCAGATCGGCATGGGCGCTGATCTTCCGGGCCGTCTGGGCCAGGCCCAGCCTGGCGGCCTCCGCCCTGATCCGGTCGCCCAGGTTGGCGGGCAGGGACAGGGTGACCTGGCCTTCCTGGCCCGCGGTCAGGCTTTGCGCCACGGCCAGGGTCGCGCCCCGGGCGGCTTCGGGCCCGACGGCCGCCTGCAGCGCCTGCAGCGGCGCTTCCGGCGTGCCGGTTGGCGCGGCCGGGGTGATCGGCGCGACCACCGGCGCCGGGGCCGGGACCTTGGCCGGCTGGACGGCGGCGATCGGCTTCAACGGAGCCGGGGCGGGGGCCACGGCCACCGGCCTGGGCGCGGGCGCGGCGACCGGCGCCGGTTTGGACGCAGGGCGGGCTACGGCACGGGCGACCGGGGGGGCGGCCCGGACAGGCGCGGCCCGGACAGGCGTGACGGGCGCCGACGCCACATGGGCGTGGCGGGCAGGCGCGACCGGCGCGGACCGCTCATGGCGGACGCGGACGCGGGCGTGAGCGCGAGCGGCCGCGCGGACATGGGGGCGCACGGGCCCGCGGACGGAGGACGGCGAGTCCTCCGGATCGGCGATCGGCTCCATGGCCGTGACCAGGGTTCCGTCGGGACGCCGCCAGGTCTTCAGGGGGGACTCGGTCGCGGCGACGGGAACCTGGGAGTCCGCGGCGCTGGGCGGGCCGCCCAGCAGGCCGTCGGCCGGCGTATCCCTCGGGTCGGTGGCCTGCGGGGTGTCGTAACCGAACGCCGTCGGGGCGGCGGGCGGGGCCTCGACCGGCGCGCGCGCGCCGCAGCCGGCGATCATCAGGACGCTTGCGGCGCAGCCGGCCAGAAACGCCGAACGGAGCGCCGCCGAACGAACTGTGTTAGGCGCCATCGGCTCCCTCGATTTGCTGTCTGATGTCTGCGCCAAGCCGAGCCTCGCGTCCCCGCTTGAGAAAACCATGTCGTGGCCCTGAAATCAAAACGGTTAACGGCGATTCACGAACCGGTTTCTTCTCAGGCGCGAACTTTGGACGCCTCGTAGAGCGCCACTGCCGCAGCGGCGGACACATTCAGGCTCTCGAAGCCGCCGGGCATGGCGATCTTGCCCATTACGTCGCAGTGCTCGGCGACGAGCCTGCGTACGCCCTCGCCCTCGGATCCCAGCACCAGCACCGTGGGACGATCGTCCAGCACCTGGTCCAGCGTGCCCTCGGCCTCGCCGGCCAGCCCCACGGCGCGCCAGCCCAGGTCGGCCAGTTCCTCCAGGGCCCGCGAGAGATTGACCACGCGCGCGTGGGCGATCTTGTCCACCGCCCCGACGGCGGTCTTGGCCAGCACGCCGGTCAGGGCGGGGGCGTGGCGGTCCTGGAGAATCACCCCCTTGGCCCCGAAGGCGGCGGCCGAGCGGAAGATCGCGCCGATGTTTTGCGGGTCGGTGATCTGGTCCAGCATCACCAGCAGGCCCTGGGCCGGGGTCCCCAGGTCGTGGACGCTGAGCATCTCCGGCTCGTCGATCTTCAGAGCCAGGCCCTGGTGCACCGCGCCGGCCGGCAGCTGGCGGGCGATGTCGGCGCCCTCCATGATCTGCAGGAAGGGCGCGCGGCTGAGCGCCGGAGCGAGTCGCTTGGCCCGATCGGGGGTGGCCAGAAGGCGTTTTGGAACCGGCCTGGCGGGGTTGGAAAGCGCGGCCTCGACGGCGTGAATCCCCCAGATCCAGTCCTTGGCGTCGCCCTGGCCCTTGGAAAACTTGTTGTTTTCCCGAGGCTTGGAACGAAAATCACGTCCGGGCGAAGAAGGCTTTTTCCGGTCGTTGCGTTCGGAATGAGAGGACACTATAAGACGCGCTCCGATTTGGGGCCCTGAGGGTTTCCAAGAGCCAGGGCGGCGCTGCTTTAGCACCGTCTCACCGGTCTCGAGGAAGCTTTTGTTCCTTTTTCGTGACGGGCGGTCCGCCGCCGGTTTCGAGGAGGGGAGGGCCGCTTTGAAGGAACTCTGTCGCGCGCTGGGGGAATGTCCCGAGTGGCAAAGGGGGGGGACTGTAAATCCCCTGGCGTACGCCTTCGTAGGTTCGAGTCCTACTTCCCCCACCACGCGCGACGAGAGCTCCAACGAGGCCTGGACCCCAAAGAAGCCAGACCGGGAGCCGATCGCGACCCCGCTAGCTTGGCGGGTATAGCACAATGGTAGTGCAGCAGCCTTCCAAGCTGAGGATGCGGGTTCGATTCCCGCTACCCGCTCCAGCTCCCAATACTGAAATTCCCTGAAACAAGCCCGCCGGCGCGAAGGTAGAGACGATGGCCAAGGAAAAGTTCGAACGCACTAAGCCGCACTGCAACATCGGCACGATCGGTCACGTTGACCACGGCAAGACGACGTTGACGGCTGCGATCACCATCACGCTGGCCAAGTCCGGCGGCGCGACGGCGAAGAACTACGCCGACATCGACGCCGCGCCGGAAGAAAAGGCCCGCGGCATCACCATCAACACCGCGCACGTGGAATATGAGACGGCCAACCGTCACTACGCCCACGTCGACTGCCCCGGCCACGCCGACTATGTGAAGAACATGATCACCGGCGCGGCCCAGATGGACGGCGCGATCCTGGTCGTGTCGGCCGCCGACGGCCCGATGCCCCAGACCCGCGAGCACATCCTGCTGGCCCGTCAGGTCGGCGTGCCGGCCCTGGTCGTCTACATGAACAAGGTCGACCTGGTCGACGACGCCGAGCTGCTGGAACTGGTCGAGATGGAAGTGCGCGAGCTGCTTTCGTCGTACGACTTCCCCGGCGACGACATCCCGATCACCAAGGGCTCGGCCAAGGTCGCCATCGACGGCGGCGACGCCACGATCGGCGAAGGCTCGATCCTCGAGCTGATGAAGACGGTCGACGCCTACATCCCGCAGCCTGACCGTCCGGTCGACCTGCCCTTCCTGATGCCGGTCGAAGACGTGTTCTCGATCTCGGGCCGCGGCACCGTGGTCACCGGTCGCGTCGAGCGCGGCATCGTCAAGGTCGGCGAGGAAGTCGAGATCGTCGGCATCCGTCCGGTCCAGAAGACGACCTGCACGGGCGTCGAAATGTTCCGCAAGCTGCTGGACCAGGGTCAAGCGGGCGACAACGTCGGCGTGCTGCTGCGCGGCACCAAGCGCGAAGACGTCGAGCGCGGCCAGGTGCTGTGCAAGCCGGGTTCGATCACCCCGCACACCAAGTTCGTGGCCGAAGCCTACATCCTGACCAAGGAAGAGGGCGGCCGTCACACCCCGTTCTTCACCAACTACCGTCCGCAATTCTACTTCCGCACCACGGACGTGACCGGGATCATCAAGCTGCGCGAAGGCGTGGAAATGATCATGCCGGGCGACAACGCCGAGCTGGACGTCGAGCTGATCACCCCGATCGCCATGGAAGAGAAGCTGCGCTTCGCCATCCGTGAAGGCGGCCGCACCGTCGGCGCCGGCGTCGTCGCGAAAATCGTTGAATAACGATTTTCTCGACCATGCTTAGTGGCCAGAAACGCATGCGTTTCTGGCGCGCCAAGATCGTCGAGTAACCTCGAACGATCCAGCTTCGGCTGAGACATGCGAAGGCCCCGGAGAAGACTCCGGGGCCTTTTGCTTTGGGGGCTCCCACTTGCCCCCCGACCGCTTCGCGGTCTGTCGCGGCGAGGGGGCGGAGCCTTAGGCGCGAGGCTCTTCCCCCTATGGGGGAAGACGGTCGCGAAGCGATCCGTAGGGGGGCGCCGGCGTGAGCTGCAGCATCCTAGGGCTTAACCTCCACCCTCGGCGCCGTCCGGTCCCGACCGCCCTGGTGCAGCACCAGCGCCGTGGCCGGAGCGTCTCCAGACTGGGTGAAGCTGATCTTGGCGTTGACCGTCTTGGCGAAGAACTCGCCGGGGGCGCTGGCGTAGATCGGTACAGGGCCTTGGTTCGTGCCCTGGCTGATCAACTGCTCGCCCTGGCGAGTGATCGTCAGGGTGAAGGTCGGCGACAGGACATAGTCGCCGACATAGCGGTCGAGGGTCGCGACCGGCAGGGCGATCGCCTTGGGCGGCTGATAGGTTCCGACGCACAGCCCCGCCAGATTGTCGGAGATGCTGCTGGAGGGAGACGCGTTGTAGTTGGCCAGGACGATGGCGACGACGCCGTCCTTGGGGTAGCGCGCGATGCCCGTCGAAAAACCGTTGATCCCGCCGCCGTGGCCGACCCGTGCGTGGCCGTCATCGGTGTCGACCCGCCAGCCGAACCCGTATTCGTGGCCATAGTCGGTAAACATCGCCTGCCGCGAAGCCGGGGTCAGGATCTTGCCGTCGGCCAGGGCCCGGTCCCAGATCAGCAGGTCGCCGGTCGTGGAATAGAGCGAGCCGGCCGCATAGGGCAGGGTCATGTCCAGATAGTCGGCGTTCCTCCAGCCCTCCTTGGAGCCCTGGTAGCCCGAGGCCCGATGGCGCAGGATCACGCCGGAGACGTCGTAGCCGGTATCCTTCATGCCCAGCGGCGTGAAGATGTGCTTGGCCAGGTAGTCGGCGTAGGTTTCGCCCGAGACCTTCTCGATCACATAGCCGAGCAGGATGTAGCCGGTGTTGTCGTAGTTGTACTTCGCGCCCGGCTCGAATTCGAGCGGCAGGTCCCGAGTCAGCTTGACGATCTCCTCGGGGGTCAGCGGCAGCTTGGAGTTCTTCTCGAAGAAGCCGGGCAGGGCGGTGTAGCTGGGGATCCCCGAGGTATGGGTCAGCAGGTGTTTGATCGTCACCTTCGACCAGGCGGCCGGGGCGTCGGCGTAGTATTTCGAGATCGGATCGTCGACCGACAGCTTGCCCTGGTCGACCAGTTGCAGGATCGCCGTGGCGGTGAACTGCTTGGTGATCGAGCCGAGGCGGAACTTGGTGTCGGCGGTGTTGGCCACGTCCCATTCGCGGTTGGCCGCGCCGAAGCTCTCGCGCCACACCGGCGCGCCGTCCTTGGCCACCAGGATCGACCCGCTGAAGCTTTCGGCCTCCAGGTAGGGCCTGATCAGGTCTTGCGCCTGCTTGGCGTAGTCCGGCACGGCGCAAGCCGGCGCGGCGGCCAGGGCGGGAGAGGCGGCCAGCAGGCAGGTCGCGCCGAGCGCTATCGTCAACTTCATCAGTTCGATCCCCTTGTCGGCTGGACGATCGACGTTCGCGCGCCCGGTCGCAATTTAAGGATGCGTAATCCTGGCCTGTGAAGAGGGTTCGGCTCAGGCCGTCGTCACCGGTTCGGCCAGATAGGCGTGGATGGCGGCCACCACCTGGGCGCCTTCGCCGACCGCCGCCGCCACGCGCTTGACCGAACCCGCCCGCACGTCGCCGATCGCGAACACGCCGTGGCGGCTGGTCTGCAGGGACGGATGGCCCGGCGCCAGGTCCTGGCCAGTGCGCACGAAGCCGTGGTTGTCCAGCTCCACCCGACATTCGCTCAGCCAGGTGGTGTTCGGTGCGGCGCCGATGAACAGGAACAGGTGGCTGATCTCGCAGCGACCCTCCTCGCCGGTGTCGAGGTCGCGGTGGCGGATCGCTCGCAGCTGGCCGTCCTCGCCTTCCAGCTCGACGATCGCGTTGCGGGTGACGATCTCGATGTTGGGCAGGCTCTTGATGCGGTCGATCAGGTAGCGCGACATGCTGGCGTCCAGGCTCCTGCCGCGGATCACCAGCCAGACCTTCTTGACCTGGCTGGCCAGGTAGACGGCGGCCTGGCCGGCCGAGTTGCCCGCCCCGACCAGCGCCACCTCCTGGCCCGCGCACAGCTTGGCCTCGAGCGGCGAGGCCCAGTAGTGGACGCTGCTGCCCTCGAACGCGTCGAGATTGGGCACGTCCAGCCGCCGATAGCGGGCGCCGCTGGCGATCACCACGGTCTTGGCCTGGGTGGTCTCGCCGCTGACCAGTTTCAGGTGATAGCCGCTCAGGCCGTCATTGCCGTCGCAGTCCAGGCTGGCCACCTCATCGGGAATGGCCAGGTTGGCGCCGAACTTCTGGGCCTGGTTGTAGGCCCGGGCCATCAGGGCCATGCCGGAGACGCCGGTGGGGAAGCCCAGATAGTTCTCGATCCGCGCCGAGGCCCCGGCCTGGCCGCCGAACGCCCGCGTGTCGAGCACCAGCACCGACAGGCCCTCGGAGGCGGCGTAGACCGCGGTGGCCAGCCCCGCGGGGCCCGCGCCGACCACGGCCACGTCGTAGACGCGGTCCGGATCCAGGTCGCCGACCATGCCGATGCAGCGGGCCAGCTCGGCGTTGGACGGGTGGCGCAGCAGCTGGCCGCCGGGGCAGAGCACGATCGGCAGCTCGGCCTCGTCGACCGAGAACCGCTCGATCAGCACCCTGGCGCAGTCGACGGTGTCGGGGTCCAGATGCTGGTAGGGATGGCCATTGCGACCCAGGAAGCCGGACAGGCGGATGACCACGCTGTCGGCGGCCCGGCCGATGATCACCGGGCCGCCGGCTCCGGTTTCCAGCAGCCCGACCCGGCGCAGGATCAGGGCCCGCATGATCCGCTCGCCCAGCTCGGCCTCGGCGACCAGCACCGCGCGCAGCCGCTCGGGTTTGATCCGCAGCACCTCCAGATCGGTCAAGGCGTGGACGTCGACCAGCGACGGACGGTTCGACAGCTGGGCCAGTTCCCCGATGAAGGCGCCGGGGCCGTGCTCGGCGATCAGGTGGGTCTCCTCCATCGCGTCGCGACGGGTGACCCGGGCGCTGCCCTCCAGCACCACCATAACTCCGGGCGAGACCTCGCCGGCCTTGGCCAGCACGGCGCCGGCCTTGGCGTGGGCGATGTCGCCGAAGCGGCGGATGCGGTCGATCTCCTCCGGCTGAAGGATGGGAAACATCTGGTCGCGGCGGGTGTCGATGATGGCCATGGCCCTAGAGTGCGTCAGGATCGTCGCGCGGTCATCCGCCGTGCGCGACGGATTTTGAATGTTCCTGCCGTCGTGAGCCTCTCCTAAGCATCAGGGTTGGAGATGCGCATGGCCAGGCGGTAGACTTCGGCCATGTCGAAAGCCGCCGCTCAACGCCGTTCCGCCGTCCAATGGCGGGTCGGGGCCGGGTCCGAGACCATCGCCCGCGCCACGCCCCAGGAAGTCGCCGTGGGCCTGTCGTTCGACGGCCGGCCGCACACCGTGCTGATGGCCACGCCCGACGACGTCGCGGACCTGGCGCGAGGCTTCACCCTGACGGAGGCGGTGGCCCGCGCCGAGGATATTCTCGAGATCGAGGTCACCGAAACCGACCTTGGCGTCCTGGCCGACGTCAGGCTCAAGCCCGGGACGCTCCAGCGCAAGGCGCGGCCGCGCACTCTGGAAGGACGGTCCAGCTGCGGCTTGTGCGGCGTGCAGCGCCTGGCCGATGCGGTGCGGCCGTTGCCGCGCCTGGACGGTGGGGCGAAGGTGTCGCACCAGGCCGTGCAGCGGGCGGTCGACGCCCTGGACGACGTCCAGGCCCTGGGCCGCCTGACCCGGGCCACCCACGCGGCGGCGTTCGCGGACGATGAGGGGGCGCTTATCTTGGTCCGCGAGGACGTGGGCCGTCACAACGCGCTGGACAAGTTGGCCGGGGCGATGGCGGGCCAGGGGCGCGACGCATCAGGCGGCTTCGTGCTGGTCACCAGCCGCTGCTCGTTCGAGATGGTCGAGAAGACCGTCCGGATGGGCTGTTCGATCCTGGTGGCGGTCTCGGCGCCCACCGACCTGGCGATCCGCCGCGCCGAGGAGTCGGGCCTGACCCTGGTGGCCCTGGCGCGCGCCGACGGCCATACCGTTTTTGCCCATGCCGAGCGCTTGCTCGACGCCGCGCCGGAGTATGCGTGATGGCCGACCGTAGACCCAATGTCGGCGTGCCCGGCATCCATCGCTACGACAACGCCGCCGGCGGCTGGGGGGCGCTGAAGGCGGTGGCCGGGGCGCTGAGCGACCAGGCCACGGTGATCGAGGGCGGCAAGACCCTGCTGCGCGCCAACCAGCCGGAGGGCTTCGACTGCCCCGGTTGCGCCTGGCCCGATCCCAAGCACACCTCGTCGTTCGAGTTCTGCGAGAACGGGGCCAAGGCGGTGGCCTGGGAGGCGACGTCCAAGCGCGCCACGCCGGAGGTGTTCGCCGCCCACACCGTCACCGAGCTCCTGACCTGGAGCGACCACGCCCTGGAGGACCTGGGCCGGCTGACCCATCCGATGGCCTATGACCAAGCGACGGACCGCTATCTGCCCATCGCCTGGGACGACGCCTTCGCGCGCACGGCCGACGCCCTGCGAACGCTCGACCATCCCGACCAGGCGGAGTTCTACGCCTCGGGCCGGGCCTCGAACGAGGCGGCGTTCCTGTTCCAGCTCCTGGGCCGGCGGGTCGGGACCAACAATTTCCCCGACTGCTCGAACATGTGCCACGAGCCGACCAGCGTCGGCCTGCCGGACTCGATCGGCATGGGCAAGGGCTCGGTGACCCTGGAGGACTTCGATCATGCCGACCTGATCCTCAGCTTCGGCCACAATCCCGGCACCAACCATCCGCGGATGATGACCACCCTGCGCGACGCCTCGCGGCGCGGGGCGACCATCCTGGCTTTCAATCCGCTGAAGGAGCGGGCGCTGGAGAAGTTCGCGGCGCCGCAGGATCCGGTCGAGATGGCGACCCTGTCCTCGACCCCGATCGCCTCGGCCTACTACCAGGTCGCCATCGGTGGCGACGCCCTGGCCGTGCAGGGGATCATGAAGGCTGTGCTGGCCCTGGACGCCGAAAGCCAAGGCACGGTTCTGGACCGCGCCTTCATCGCCGAGCACACCGAGGGCTTCGAGATGGTCAAGGCCGTGGTCGAGGGCCTGACCTGGGACGAGATCGAGGCTGGCTCGGGCCTGTCCCGGGAGCGAATCGAGGAGGCGGCCCGCGCCTATGCCGGCGCCAAGGCCACGATCCTCTGTTACGGTATGGGCCTGACCCAGCACCGGAATTCGTCCAGCACCGTGCAGCAGCTGGTCAACCTGCTGCTGCTGAAGGGCAATATCGGCCGTCCCGGGGCGGGGATCTGCCCGCTGCGAGGCCATTCCAACGTCCAGGGCGACCGGACGGTCGGGATCTGGGAGAAGCCCTCGGCGGCCTTCCTGGACTCCATGGACCGAGTGTTCGCCTTCAAGTCGCCGCGCGACCACGGCCACACGGTGGTCGAGACCATCGCCGCCATGGAGGCGGGCCAGATCCGGGTGTTCGTCGGCCTGGGCGGCAATTTCGCGGTCGCCGCGCCCGACCCCACCCGGACCTTCGCGGCGATACGGAAGGTCGGGCTGAGCGTCCACGTGGCTACCAAGCTGAACCGCACGCACCTGCTGCACGGCGCCGAGAGCCTGCTGCTGCCGTGCCTGGGGCGCACCGAGATCGACGTCCAGGCCGGCGGCCGCCAGGCGGTGACGGTCGAGGACTCCATGTCGATGGTCCACGCCTCGCGCGGGCTGAACGCCCCGGCCTCGGACCAGCTGAAGTCCGAACCCGCCATCATCGCAGGGATCGGGGCGGCGCTGTTCGGCCCGGACGACGTCGTCGACTGGCCGGGCCTAGCCGGCAATTACGACAAGATCCGCGACCTGATCGAGGCGGTCTTTCCCGAAGCCTTCGCTGACTATAACGCCCGTGTGCGCCAGCCGGGCGGCTTCCGCCTGCCGGTCCCGCCGTCCGAGCGGGTCTGGAAGACGCCCAGCGGCAAGGCCCAGTTCCTGGTCCATCGCCACGACGGGCAGGACGCGAGGCGCGGCCAGGCCGACGTCCTGCTGCTGACCACCCTGCGCAGCCACGACCAGTACAATACTACCATCTATGGCCAGAACGACCGCTATCGGGGGGTGTTCGGCCGGCGCGACGTGGTGTTCGCCCATCCCGACGACATCGCCGCGCGAGGGCTGAAGGCCGGCGACCGGATCGACCTCACCGCGGCGTTCGACGACACCGGGCGGCGGGCGGTGCGCGGCTTCACCCTTGTCGAGCGCGACATCCCGCGCGGCTGCCTGGCCGCCTACTATCCCGAAGCCAATGTGCTGGTCGCGCTGGAGGACCACGACCGCCGCAGCGGCACGCCCGCTTACAAGTCGGTTCCCGTGCGGCTGGCGGCCCACGCGGGCTGAGGTCGAGCGGCGCCGCTTCGATTACGGCCTGATCATGACAATCGGGTCATGACCTCGAATTAAGTCGTTTCTCGATAAGGGCGCGGCTAGCCTTCCCTCAACAAACGCTTTGCTTCGAGGGAATACCGATGCGCGCTCTTCTGCTCTTGGCCACCGCGGCCGCCGCCCTGGGCTTCGCCGGAACCGCCGCCGCCGATCCGTCCGTGAAGATCAAGGACGCCGTGGCCCGGGTGGTCGTGGTCCCCGAGGCGCGCGGCGACGTGAAGGTCGAGTTCCTGACCACCAACAAGAGTCTGCCGCTGGACATCCGCAAGAACGGCTCCGACGTGACGGTCGACGGCGGCCTGCGCCGCAACCGCATCAACGGCTGCAACACGGTGATGGGCAAGACCGTGATCCATGTACGCGGCGTCGGCGACGTGAAGTGGGAGGACATCCCGCAGATCGTGGTTCGCGTGCCGATGGACGCCGAGGTCGGGGCCGCCGGCGCGGTGTTCGGCAGCGTCGGCCGCACCGACCACCTGGAGCTCTCCAACGCCGGCTGCGGCGACTGGACCGTGGCCAACGTCAGGGGCAAATTCGAGCTGAATCAGGCCGGCTCGGGCGACACCAAGGCCGGCAGCGCCGGCTCGGCCGAGATCAACATCGCCGGCTCGGGCGACGTGAAGACCCAGGAGATCGGCGGCGACCTGGAGGTCAATATCGCCGGCTCGGGCGGCGTCACCGCCGCCAGCGTCACCGGCAAGCTTGAGGCCAACATCGCCGGCTCCGGCGACGTGACCATCAGCGGCGGCCGCTCGCGCTCGGTCGAAGTCAGCATCATGGGCTCGGGCAACGTCGATTTCGGCGGCGAGGCCGATACGGTCGATGCGCACATCGCCGGCTCTGGCGACGTCCGCATCGCCAAGGTCAACGGCTCGATCCAGAAGTCGGTCGCCGGCTCGGGCCAGGTGATCGTCGGCCGCTAGGAGCCCGGCGCGCTGATCCTCGAGATCCCGGACAGCCTCTGCGAGGCTTCCGGGATGACAATAGTCTGAGTTAATGCTCTTTCTGACCGTTCGCGGCGTGGCCGTGTTCGGATCGAGGGAGCGGCATGAAACTGCAGGTGTTGGCCTTGGCTTGCGCATTGGCGCTGCCCGCTGTTTCGCAAGCCGCGGCCCCCAAGCCGCTCTATCGCGATCCCGTCACCGACGGCGCCGCCGACGTGTCGATCGTGTTCGACAAGGCCCATCGCGAATGGGTGATGTTCTACACCAATCGCCGGGCCACGATGAAGAGCCCCGACCCCAAGGACGTGGCCTGGGTGCACGCCACGCCGATCGGCATGGCGACGTCCAGGGACGGCTTGGCCTGGACCTACAAGGGTGTGGCGAAGATCCCCGCCGCCTGCACCGGCCAGACCCTGTGGGCGCCGGAGCTCTACGCCGAGGGCGGCGTCTACCACATGTGGCTGACGGTGGTGCCCGGCGTCTTCCATCGCTGGGGCGAGGCCGGGGCGACCGCGCGGATCGTCCACCTGACCAGCAAGGACCTGAAGGCCTGGACCTGCGGCGACAGGCTGGACCTGGGCTCGGACCGGGTGATCGACGCCAGCGTGGCCAAGGTCGGCGACCGCTACCGCCTCTGGTACAAGGACGAGCACAGGGGCAGCCGGATCGTGGCGGTCGAAAGCCCTGACCTCGTCCATTGGAAGACGGCCGGCGACAAGCCCGTGGTCGACATGGCCGCCGAGGGACCCAAGGTGTTCCGCTGGAAGGACGCCTGGTGGATGGTCGCCGACGCCTGGAAGGGCCTGATCGTGCTGCGCTCGGACGACGCCGCGACCTGGACCCTGCAACCGACCCGCCTGCTGGAGCAGCCGGGGACCCAGGCCACCGATACCGGCATGGGCCAGCACCCCGACGTGGTGGTCAGCGGGGGCAGGGCGTTCCTCTATTATTTCGTCCACCAGTCCCACGAACCGCAGGCCAAGGCCGACCCCTATTACGGCCAGCGGACGGTCATCCAGGCAGCGGAGCTGAAGGAGGCGGGCGGCGTGCTGTCGGTGGATCGCGAGGCGCCGGTGGAGCAGGGGCTGGTCGCGCCCGCCCGCTGAGGTTCGGCGAACCGCGCTCGCGCATATATATAAAGTGAAACGCCCCGGAGCCGAAGCTCCGGGGCGTTCCGTTGTCCGCTGATCGCGAACGGCGTGCGGGTTAGCGGACGCCGAAGCCGAACAGGGTGTCGGCGTCGATCAGGTCGGCGCCCGAACGGTCGCGGGTCTTCAGGCTGCCGCCGAAGGTGTAGCGGAAGCCGACCTTCACGGCTTCGGCGTTCAGGTCGGCCAGGTCCTTGGACTCGGTGTGGGTGTACTTGCCGAAGGTCGACCAGCCGGTGTTGGCGAACTTGTATTCGCCGCCGACATTGACGTCCCAGATGTCGGCTTCCAGGCCGGCGTCAGCGTCCAGCTTGGAGTAGCCGGCGCCGGCGTCCAGACGGAAGTCGTCCGAGACGAAGTAGCGGGCCTCGCCGCGCACGGCGTACAGGTCAGCGTCCAGGTCGTTCGACTGGCCATAGGCGACCAGGCCGTTCAGGGTGACCTTGTCGAAGTACTTGCTGGCTTCGGCGCCGACGGCCCACAGGGTGTCGTTCGACGGACGCGACAGGGCGGCGAAGCCGCCGACGCGCACGGTGTCGCCGGCGACCAGGGTCGTGGCGTGAGCGGCGGTCGAGGCGACGGTTTCGTCGCTGATGTCGTTGTCGTTGACCGAGACGTTGCCGTTCACGGTGACGGTCCAGGCGCCGGTCGGGATGGCGACATTGCCGTCGACCTTCACCGAGGTGCCGTCGGCGTCGATGCCGGTGGCCTTGACGTCGCCATAGTTCACCGCGGCGCCGATCGAACCGACGTTCTGGGCGAAGGCGGGAGCCGAGACGGCCAGCGCCAGGACGGCGGCGGCGGCGAAGAGTTGGGTCTTCATAGTGGGTAATCCCCTTACTGTGTGGCCTCGATCGGCGGGCGGTCGTTTGGGGAGGGCCGCTCGTCCGTCGAGGAGCGGCGGATCTATGGAGCTTCGCCCAAGGCGGCAAGACCGGTTGGAACGGTCGCTAGAGCATTGATGCAGTTTTATGACACTTGCGCCGACGGCTTAACGTGCCTAACGCGCGCGCTCGCCCATTCATGTTCATGCGCCATAGTTCGAACTTGTTTCACCCGACACTGTTATATTGAAGACTAACTTCCCAAAGACCTCCGGTCGCTGGCCATCAAGCTCTTGCCGGGGGCGACTTGCTCCCTGGGGCGACATGCGACCCGCACACCAGGCCGGAGCCGAGACGCGGTGACGCACGGAGAAGCGGGGTGGGGGAGGGGCGGTGGAAGCCCTTTCGAAACCGGCCCCCGAAGCGCTTGACGAAACCGATTCACACACGTAAAAGCCCCCTTCTGTTGGACCGGCTGTGAGCTTTCGGGCTTAAACGCGGTTCGCGAACGACTGCGGGCGGCGCCTTCTGGGGCGTCGTTTTCAGTCACCGGCCCTAGCGGGTGACCGCCGGGGCCTATTTGTTTTGCGGACGCTGCGTTCGGACCCCTCGCGGGGACCGAGTTGGTCTTTGAAATGGTTCGAGACGCGGGCGCAGCCCACTAGGAAACCGAGCGATATGGATCGTCAGAACATCCGCATCCGGCTCAAGGCCTTCGATCACCGCGTGTTGGATCATTCCACGCGCGAGATCGTCAATACGGCCAAGCGCACAGGTGCGACGGTACGGGGCCCGATCCCCCTGCCCACGCTTATCGAGAAATTCACCGTCAACCGCTCGCCGCACGTCGACAAGAAGTCGCGCGAGCAGTTCGAGATCCGTACGCACAAGCGCGTCCTCGACATCGTTGATCCGACTCCGCAGACCGTGGACGCGCTGATGAAGCTCGACCTGTCGGCCGGCGTCGACGTCGAAATCAAGCTGTAAGGAGGGCCGAACAGATGACTCTCCCCGCTAATCGTACTGGCGTGATCGCCAAGAAGCTGGGCATGACCCGCTTCTTCGATGAAACCGGACAGCACGTCCCGGTCACCGTCCTGTCGCTGGATGGTTGCCAGGTCACGGGCCAGCGCACGGTCGAGAAGGACGGTTACACCGCCCTGCAACTCGGCGCCGGCGCCAAGAAGCCCAAGAACACCTCCAAGGCCCTGCGTGGCCACTTCGCCAAGAACTCGGTCGAGCCCAAGCGGATCGTCGCCGAATTCCGCGTCGAAGAGTCGGCTCTGATCGACGTGGGCGCGGAATTCACCGCCGACCACTATGTCGCCGGTCAGAAGGTGGACATCCAAGGCATCACCGTCGGTAAGGGTTTCGCCGGCGCCATGAAGCGCTGGAACTTCGGCGGTCTGCGCGCCACCCACGGCGTCTCGGTCTCGCACCGTTCGCACGGCTCGACCGGCAACCGCCAGGATCCGGGCCGTACGTTCCCGGGCAAGAAGATGGCCGGTCACCTGGGTCAGGAAACCGTCACCACCCTGAACGTCACCGTTTGGAAAGTGGACGTCGAGCGCGGCCTGATCCTGGTCAAGGGCGCCGTCCCTGGCTCGGAAGGCTCGTACGTCAAGGTTCGCGACGCGATCAAGAAGGCCGCTCCGGCCGACCTGCCGCGTCCGGGCGCCTTCCGCAAGGCTGGCGAGGCTCCGGCCGCCGCCGCTGAAACCCCCGCTGAGGAAGCCCCCGCGGCGACGACCGAAGAGGGCGAAGGCTAATGAAACTCGACGTCATCAAACTGGACGGCGGCAAGGCCGGTTCCGTTGATCTCGACGACGCCATCTTTGGCATCGCCGACATCCGCGGCGACATCCTGCAGCGCGTCGTCACCTGGCAGCTGGCCAAGCGCCGCTCCGGGAACCACAAGATTCAGGTCCGCAACGAGGTCTCTCGTACGGGCAAGAAGATGTACAAGCAAAAGGGCACCGGCTCGGCCCGTCACGGTTCGCGCCGTGCGGCCCAGTTCGTCGGCGGCGCCAAGGCCCACGGCCCTGTCGTCCGTAGCCACGCGTTCGATCTGCCCAAGAAGATCCGCGCCATGGCTCTGCGCCACGCGCTGTCGTCGAAGGCCAAGTCCGGTTCGCTGGTCGTGCTGGACAGCGCCGTTCTGACCGATCCGAAGACGGCCGCTCTGCGCGCCAACTTCGAGAAGATCGGCCTGAAGAACGCGCTGGTCATCGCGGGTCCGGAAGTGGACGGCAACTTCAAGCTCGCCGCCCGCAACATTCCGAACATCGACGTGCTGCCGAACGCCGGCCTGAACGTCTATGACGTGCTGCGTCGCCAAACGCTCGTCCTGACCAAGGACGCGATCGAGGCGATCTCGGCCCGTTTCGCTGAGAAGGAAGCCGCCTGATGGCCGCAACCGCCCGCCACTACGACACGATCCTGTCGCCGGTGATCACCGAGAAGGCCACCCTGCTCAGCGAGCAGAACAAGGTCGTCTTCCGCGTGGCCGCCGATGCGTCGAAGGACGAAATCGCCGCCGCCGTCGAAGAGCTGTTCAAGGTCAAGGTCACCAAGGTCAACACCCTGGTCACCAAGGGCAAGACCAAGCGCTTCCGTGGCATCGTCGGACGCCGCTCCGACGTCAAAAAAGCCATCGTGACCCTGGCCGACGGCCAGTCGATCGACATCACGACGGGGCTCTAAGACATGGCCTTGAAGCACTTTAACCCGACCAGCCCCGGCCAGCGCGGCCTGGTGCTGATCGACCGCAGCGAGCTCCACAAGGGCCGCCCGGAAAAGAAGCTGGTCGAAGGTCTGACCAAGTCGGGCGGTCGCGGCGGCAACGGCCGCATCGCGGTCCGCTTCCGCGGCGGCGGCGCCAAGCGCCTCTACCGCCTGGTCGACTTCAAGCGTCGTAAGCAAGGCACGGCCACGGTCGTCCGCCTTGAGTACGATCCCAACCGGACCGCCTTCATCGCCCTGATCAAGTATCAGGACGGCGAGCTGGCCTACATCCTGGCCCCGCAACGCCTGAAGGCCGGCGACGAAGTCGTCACCGCCGACAAGGTCGACGTGAAGCCGGGCAACGCCTCGCCGCTGCGCACCCTGCCGATCGGCACGATCATCCACAACGTCGAGCTGAAGCCCGCCAAGGGTGGTCAGATCGCGCGTTCGGCTGGCGCCTACGCCCAGCTGGTGGGTCGTGACGCCGGCTACGCCCAGATCCGCCTGAACTCGGGCGAGCTGCGCATGGTGCTGGACAGCTGCATGGCCACCGTCGGCGCCGTGTCGAACCCGGACCACATGAACGAAAACCTCGGCAAGGCCGGGCGCGTTCGTCACATGGGCCGTCGTCCTCACGTCCGCGGCGTCGCCATGAACCCGGTCGACCACCCCCACGGCGGTGGTGAAGGCCGCACCTCGGGCGGCCGTCACCCGGTGACCCCGGCTGGTAAGCCGACCAAGGGCGCCAAGACCCGCGTCAACAAGGCCACGGATAAGTTCATCATCCGTTCGCGCCACAAAGCGAAAAAGGGCCGCTAAGCCATGACCCGCTCCGTCTGGAAAGGCCCGTTCGTCGACGGGTACCTCCTGAAGAAGGCCGACGCCGCTCTCGCGTCGGGCCGCAAGGACGTCATCAAGACCTGGTCGCGCCGCTCGACCATCATGCCGCAGTTCGTCGGCCTGGTGTTCGGCGTGCACAACGGTCAAAAGCACGTTCCCGTCTCCGTGTCGGAAGACATGGTCGGCATGAAGTTCGGTGAGTTCGCGCCCACCCGGAACTTCCCCGGCCACGCCGCCGACAAGAAGGCGAAGAGGAAGTAGGCCATGAGCCAAGCTAAACAACCTCGCCGCCTGCCGGCCAATGAAGCGATGTGCAAGGTTCGCACCTTGCGCACCAGCGCCCGCAAGCTGAACCTGGTCGCTCAGTCCATCCGTGGCCTGAACGTCCAGCGCGCTCTGAACGAGCTCGAATTCAGCCACAAGCGTATCGCTCAGGACGTCCGCAAGGCGCTGTACTCGGCCATCTCCAACGCCGAGAACAACCACAACCTCGACATCGACTCGCTGGTCGTCGCCGAGGCCTATGTGGGCAAGAACCTGGTGATGAAGCGCTTCTCGCCGCGTGCTCGCGGTCGGGCCACGCGCGTTGAAAAGCCGTTCTCCGAGATCACCATCGTGGTCCGCGAACTGGGTGAGGCCGCCTGATGGGTCAGAAAGTCAATCCGGTCGGGCTGCGGCTCGGCGTCAACCGTACCTGGGACAGCCGTTGGTTCGCCGACGGCGAGCAGTACGGCAAGCTCCTGCACCAGGACCTCGCGGTCCGTGCGATGCTGAAGAAGCGCCTGTATCAAGCCGGCGTCTCGCGCATCATCATCGAGCGTCCCCACAAGAAGTGCCGCGTCACGATCTATGCCGCCCGTCCGGGCGTCATCATCGGCAAGAAGGGCGCTGACATCGACAAGCTCCGCAAGGACCTGTCGGTGATGACGGAAGGCGAGGTTCACCTGAACATCGTCGAGATCCGCAAGCCCGAAACCGATGCGCAGCTGGTGGCCGAGTCCATCGCCCAGCAGCTCGAGCGTCGTATCGCGTTCCGTCGCGCCATGAAGCGGTCGATCCAATCGGCCGTCCGTCTCGGCGCCAAGGGCATCCGCATCAACGTGTCGGGCCGCCTCGGCGGCGCGGAAATCGCGCGGATGGAATGGTATCGCGAAGGTCGCGTGCCGCTCCACACCCTGCGGGCCGACATCGACTATGGTTTCGCGGAAGCCAAGACCACCTACGGCATCATCGGCGTGAAGACCTGGATCTTCAAAGGCGAAGTGCTGGAGCATGACCCGATGGCGCTCGACAAGCGTCTGGCCACTGAATCCGGTCCCGCCGGCGAAGGTGGCGGACGCGAGCGCGGCGATCGTCCCGACCGGGGCGACCGCGGCCGTCGCGATCGGGGCTAAGGATAGAGCGCTATGCTGTCACCGAAAAAAACCAAGTATCGCAAGCAGTTCAAGGGCCGTATCCACGGCACCTCGAAGGGCGGCACCCTGCTGAACTTCGGTTCGTACGGCCTGAAGGCCGTCGAGCCGGAGCGCATCACGGCTCGCCAGATCGAAGCTGCTCGTCGCGCCATCACCCGCCAGATGAAGCGTCAAGGCCGCGTCTGGATCCGTATCTTCCCGGACGTGCCGGTCACCGGCAAGCCGGCTGAAGTGCGGATGGGTAAGGGCAAGGGCGCCGTGGACCACTGGGCCGCTCGCGTGGCTCCGGGCCGCATCATGTTCGAAATCGACGGCGTGCCGGACGATATCGCGCGCGAAGCCCTGCGCCTTGGCGCCGCCAAGCTGCCGATCCGTACCCGCGTCGTCACCCGCATCGACGCTGGTGCGGCTCTGGAGGCCGAAGCGGCATGACCAAGATCCAAGACATCCGGGGCATGACTCCCGACCAACTCGCCGAGCAGCTGCTCAACCTGAAGAAGGAGCAGTTCAACCTGCGCTTCCAGGCGGCGACCGGTCAGGTGGAAAAGACCCACCGCGTCGGCGAGATCCGCAAGGAAATCGCCCGCATCAAGACCGTGCTGCGCGCCAAGGCCGCGGCTTAAGGAGAACGATATGCCCAAGCGTATCCTCGAAGGGGTTGTCGTCTCCGATAAGGGCGACAAGACCGTAGTGGTCAAGGTTGAACGGACCATCGTTCACCCGCTGCTGAAGAAGATCGTGCGTCGGTCCAAGAAGTACCACGCGCATGATGAGAGCAATGCGTACAAGGCGGGCGAAGTGGCCCGTATCATCGAGTGCGCTCCGAAGTCCAAGCTGAAGACCTGGGAAGTCCTTCCCAAGGCTTCGGCTTAATCTGGAAGGTTTGAACCATGATCCAGATGCAAACTAACCTGGAAGTCGCCGACAACTCCGGCGCTCGCCGGGTCATGTGCATCAAGGTGCTGGGTGGCGCAGGTCGTCGCTACGCCAGCGTCGGTGACGTGATCGTCGTGTCCGTGAAGGAAGCCATTCCGCGCGGCCGCGTGAAGAAGGGCGACGTGCTCCGCGCCGTCGTCGTTCGCGTGAACCAAGGCATGAAGCGTAAGGACGGGTCGCTGATCCGTTTCGACAAGAACGCCGCGGTCATCGTCAACAAGCAGAGCGAGCCGGTCGGCACGCGGATCTTCGGCCCGGTTCCCCGTGAACTGCGCGCCAAGAACCACATGAAGATCATCTCCCTCGCCCCCGAGGTGCTGTAATGGCTGCCAAGATTAAGAAGGGCGACCGCGTTGTCGTCCTGGCCGGCAAGGACAAGGGCAAGCAAGGCGCCGTGACCCAGGTTCTCCCCAAGGAGAACCGCGTCCTGGTGCAAGGCGTGAACCTGGTTCAACGCCACACCAAGGCCACCCAGGCTGATCCGCAAGGCGGCATCAAGAGCAAGGAAGCGACCCTGCACGTCTCGAACGTGGCTCTGGTCGATTCCAACGGCAAGCCCACCCGCGTCGGCTTCAAGATCGAAGGCGACAAGAAGGTGCGCGTCGCCAAGACGACGGGCGAGGTGATCAATGGTTGATCAAGCTTACGAGCCGCGACTGAAGTCCGAATATCGCGCGCGCATCCGCGCCGCGATGAAGGAGCAGTTCGGCTACACCAACGAAATGCAGATCCCCAAGCTGGACAAGATCGTCCTGAACATGGGCATCGGCGAGGCCGTGGCCGACTCCAAGAAGGCCCAGACCGCGCTGAAGGATCTGATGGCCATCGCTGGCCAGAAGCCGGTCGCCACGAAGGCCCGCAAGTCGATCGCCGGCTTCAAGCTGCGCGAAGGCATGGTGGTCGGCGCCAAGGTGACCCTCCGCAAGGACCGGATGTACGAATTCCTCGACCGCCTGGTCACGATCGCGCTGCCGCGCGTGAAGGACTTCCGCGGCCTGAACGGCAAGAGCTTCGACGGCCGTGGCAACTACGCCATGGGCCTGAAGGAGCACCTGGTGTTCCCGGAAATCAACTATGACCAGATCGAACAGATCTGGGGCATGGACATCATCGTCTGCACCACTGCGAAGACCGACCAGGAAGCCAAGGCTCTCCTGAAGGAATTCCAGTTCCCGTTCACCAATTAAGAGCGGGCAGGGAAACACACCATGGCCAAGAAAAGCGCCGTTAACCGTAATCTCGCGGTCAAGGCCCTCGTCAAGCAATACGCCGACAAGCGCGCCGCGCTGAAGGCGATCGCCAACGACGAAAGCCTGCCGCTGGAAGAACGCTTCGAAGCCCGCCTGAAGCTCGCGAAGCTTCCGCGCAGCTCGTCGGCTGTTCGCATTCGCAACCGCTGCGAAGTGACCGGCCGCCCGCGCGCCTACTATCGCAAGCTGAAGATGAGCCGGATTGCTCTGCGCGAACTGGGTTCGCAAGGGCAGATCCCCGGCCTCGTCAAGTCGAGCTGGTGAGGACGATCAGATGTCGATGAACGATCCCCTGAGCGATATGATCGCTCGCATCAAGAACGCCGCCACGCGCAAGCGCGCCAAGGTCGCGACGCCGGCTTCCAAGCTGCGCGCCCGCGTCCTGGACGTGCTGGCCGACGAAGGCTACATCCGCGGCTACTCGCTGGTCGAGAAGCCCGGCGCGTTCCCCGAATTCGAGATCGAGCTCAAGTATTTTGACGGTGAGCCCGTGATCGCCGAGATCAGCCGCGTGTCCAAGCCTGGCCGTCGCGTCTATTCGTCGATCAAGGACCTGAAGCCGATCAAGAACGGCCTGGGCATCTCGATCCTTTCGACGCCGAAGGGCGTCATGTCGGACTCCGCCGCACGCGACGCTAATGTCGGTGGCGAAGTCCTCTGCCGCGTCTACTAGGCGCGGGAGGGAAAGAGCATGTCACGTATCGGTAAGAAGGCCGTCTCGATCCCCAAGGGCGTCACCCTGACGCTCGAAGGCCAGACGGTGTCGGTGAAGGGGCCCAAGGGCCAACTCTCCTGGACGGTTCCGGAAGAAATCGAGATCAAGGTCGAAGGCGAAGAGCTGACCCTGGTCCCGCGGAACGAATCCACCCGCGCCAAGTCGATGTGGGGTCTGTCCCGCACGCTGGTCGCCAACATGGTGCACGGCGTCACCACGGGCTTCGAGGAAACCCTCGAGCTGGTGGGCGTTGGTTACCGCGCCGCGATGAAGGGCACCGCGCTCTCCATCCAGCTCGGTTTCTCCCACGACGTGGACGTCGAGGCTCCGGCCGGCGTCACCTTCGCGGTGCCCAAGCAGACCGAAATCAAGATCGCCGGCGCTGACAAGCAGGCGGTTGGCGAGATTGCCGCGAAGATCCGCCGCATTCGTCCGCCGGAGCCCTACAAGGGCAAGGGCGTGCGGTATGCTGGCGAGAAGGTTCGCCGCAAGGAAGGCAAGAAGAAGTAAGCCATGGCGCTCTCACCTCGCGAATCCGCCGTGCGTCGTGCCCAACGCACCCGCACCCGCCTCAAGGCCCTGTCCAACGGTCGTCCGCGCCTGTCGGTCTTCCGTTCGTCCAAGAACATCTACGCCCAGGTCATCGATGATGAACGCGGCGTGACCCTGGCTTCGGCCTCCACCCTCGAGGGTGAAGGTTCGGCCAAGGGCGCGGACAAGGACGCGGCCGCTCTGGTCGGCAAGCTCGTCGCCGAGCGCGCCATCGAAAAGGGCGTCAAGGACGTCGTCTTCGATCGCGGCGGCTACATCTTCCACGGACGGGTGAAAGCCCTGGCCGACGCCGCGCGCGAAGCCGGCCTGAACTTCTAAGGGAAACATCATGGCTCGTGGTGACCAACAGCGCGGTGAAGGCGGCCAACGCCGGGACCGTCGCGACCGCAACGCCCCCGAGGAGCGGGTCGACAGCGACATCGTCGAAAAGCTCGTCCACATCAACCGCGTCGCCGCCACCGTTAAGGGCGGCCGTCGCTTCAGCTTCGCCGCTCTGATGGTCGTCGGCGACCAGAAGGGCCGCGTCGGCTACGGTCATGGCAAGGCGCGTGAAGTGCCGGAAGCCATCCGCAAGGCGACCGAAGAAGCCAAGAAGACCATGGTCCGCGTCCCGCTCCGCGAGTCGCGCACCCTGCACCACGACGGCTACGGCCGTTGGGGCGCTGGCAAGGTCATGATGCGCGCCGCCCCTCCCGGCACGGGCGTCATCGCCGGTGGTCCGATGCGCGCGGTTCTCGAAACCCTGGGCGTCCAGGACGTCGTGGCCAAGTCGACGGGGTCTTCGAACCCGTACAACATGGTTCGCGCCACGTTCGAGGCCCTGAAGGTTCAATCGTCGCCTCGCCAGATCGCCGCCAAGCGCGGCAAGAAGGTTGGCGACATTCTCGGCCGCCGCGCCGACGGAGCCTCGGCTCCGGACGCCATCGAGGGCTAAGACATGGCTACGCAAACCAAGACCGTGAAGGTTCGCCAGACCGGCAGCCCGATCCGCCGCAACGCCGTCCAGCGCGCCACGCTCGCTGGCCTGGGTCTCAACAAGCTGGGCCGCGAGTCCGAGCTGGAAGACACCCCCTCGGTGCGCGGCATGATCCGCAAGGTCCAGCACCTGCTGGAAATCGTCGAGTAGGTCTGCTACGAGACGTCGAAATCGCCACCCCGGTGAAAGCCGGGGTGGTTTTCGTTTTGAGTTTCTTTGTTTTCCAAAGCCGAGTCTGGCCGCTGGCCAGGCGCAGATCTCCAAGGAGAGGCACACATGACCAAGCTGAATGAACTGGCTCCGGCGCCCGGCTCGACCAAGGGCCGCATGCGCATCGGCCGCGGCCCAGGTTCGGGCAAGGGCAAGACCGGTGGTCGCGGCGTGAAGGGCCAGAAGGCGCGCTCGGGCGTCGCCATCGCCGGCTTCGAAGGCGGCCAGATGCCGCTGCACATGCGCATGCCCAAGCGCGGCTTCAACAACCCCTTCCGCCTGGAGTTCGCCGAAGTGAACCTGTGGCGCCTGGAGCAGGCCGTGGCCGCCGGCAAGTTCAAGGCCGGCGCCGAGCTGGCCCCCGCTGACCTGGTCGCCGCCGGCGTGATCCGCCGCGAACTGGACGGCGTGAAGCTGCTGGGCAAGGGCGAGATCAAGACCGCCCTGAAGCTGACCGTCTATTCGGCGACCGAAGCGGCCATCAAGGCCGTGGAAGCCGCCGGCGGTTCGGTGACCGTGACCAAGAAGGCCAAGGCGCAAGCCGAAGCCTAAAGCCATAGTGTCATCCCGGAGGGCGCCCCTGGCGCCGTCGCCGGGATCGCGGACAGGGCAGGGGAGACCTTGCCAGGACCGCCGTTCCCATCGGGATGACAGAATAATGAGGCTCGCCGTGACATCGCGGCGAGCCTCACCTATGTACGGCTCCGTACTCGGGCTTGATCCGGCCCCGGCGATTCACCGCCATCCGGATCCGGCTCGGATTTATGCTTGGAGCGCGACCAAGGCCGCGGACGCGGCGCGCGCTCTCGACGTGGGGATTTGAATGGCCTCGGCCGCCGAACAACTCGCAGCCAACATGAACTTCGGGTCCTTCCAGAAGGCCACCGAACTTCACAAGCGCATCTGGTTCACGCTCATCGCCCTGATCGTCTACCGGCTCGGCACCTATGTGCCGATCCCGGGGATCAATCCGGAAGCCTTCGCCGCCGCGTTCTCGCAGCAGTCGAAGGGCATCCTGGGCATGTTCAACATGTTCTCGGGCGGCGCCGTGCAGCGCATGGCCGTGTTTTCGCTGAACGTGATGCCCTACATCAGCGCCTCGATCATCGTGCAACTGATGGGCTCGGTGTATCCGCCGTGGGAGAAGCTGAAGAAGGAAGGCGGCGAAGCCGGCCGCAAGACCCTCAACCAGTACACCCGCTACCTGGCGGTCATCCTGGCCATCGTGCAGTCGTTCTCGATCGCCGTGGGCCTGCAGAGCCAGCCCAACATGATCGTCGGCGGCATCGCCCCGGTGTTCTTCATCATCTCGACCGTCGTCGCTCTGACGGGCGGCACCCTGTTCCTGATGTGGCTGGGCGAGCAGATCACCAGCCGGGGCGTCGGCAACGGCGTGTCGCTGATCATCTTCGCCGGCATCGTGGCCGCCCTGCCGCTGGGCGTGGTGCAGATGTTCACCCAGGTGCAGACCGGCGCGATGTCGGGTTTCGCCCTGTTCGCCGTGGCCGTGCTGGCCGTGGCCGTGATCTTCTTCATCGTCTTCATCGAGCGCTCGCAGCGCCGGTTGCTGGTGCACTATCCCAAGCGCCAGCAAGGCAATCGGATGATCGGCGGCGACACCTCGTTCATCCCGCTGAAGCTGAACACCGCCGGCGTCATCCCGCCGATCTTCGCCTCCAGCCTGCTGCTGCTGCCGACCACCGCCATGGGCTTCCTGGCGACGGCCAACCTGCCCAACTGGCTGCAATGGCTGCCGACCGTGGTCGGCGCCCTGCAGCACGGCCAACCGCTGTTCATGGTGCTCTACGCGACCCTGATCATCTTCTTCTCGTTCTTCTACACCTCGGTCGTGTTCAATCCCGACGAGACGGCCGAAAACCTGCGCAAGTACGGCGGCTTCATGCCGGGCATCCGGCCAGGCAAGCGGACGGCGGAATATCTGGACTACGTCCTGACCCGCCTGACGGTGATCGGTGCGGCCTACATCACCGCCGTCTGCATCCTGCCCGAACTGCTGATGAGCAGCATGGGCCCGACCAAGTTCGCCCTGGGCGGCACCTCGATCCTGATCGTGGTGACGGTGACCATGGACACCGTCGCGCAGATCCAGTCCCACCTGCTGGCGCACCAGTACGAGGGCCTGATCAAGAAGTCGAAGCTGCGCGGCGGCAAGGGACGCTAAACCCCTTTGCGCGCGACGGAAGGCCAGAATGCGGAAGCCGGTTTGTCACAAACCGGCTTCCGTTTTTATCGAACCCACTCTAGGTCTGAGCGGGGCGCGGGCGTTAGACTCGCGGAAACGCAGGAAGCGCATTGATGAACTTGATCCTGTTCGGTCCGCCCGGCGCGGGGAAGGGCACCCAGGCCAAGCGTCTGGTCGAGCAGCGGGGCATGGTCCAGCTGTCGACCGGCGACATGCTCCGCGCCGCCATCGCCTCGGGTTCCGAGCTCGGCCAGAAGGTGAAGGGCGTGCTGGATCGCGGCGACCTGGTCACCGACGAGATCGTCATCGCCCTGATCGAGGATCGCCTGGCCGAGGCCGAGGCGGTCGGCGGCGCCATCTTCGACGGCTTCCCGCGCACGGTGGCCCAGGCTCAGGCCCTGGACTCCATGCTGGCCAAGCGAGGGCAGAAGATCGACTCCGTTCTCCGACTCAAGGTAGACGAACCCGCCCTGATCGAACGGATCACCAAGCGATACGCCGAGCAGGGACGGTCGGACGACAATCCCGAAACCTTCGTGAACCGCCTGGATCGCTACAACGCCGACACCGCGCCGCTGCTGCCGTACTACCGGGAGCAGGGCAAGCTGTCGGAGGTCGACGGCATGGGAACCGTGGAAGCGGTGGCCAGCTCTATCGACGCCGCGCTTTCGGTCGTGGCTTAAGACTTCGTTGGAATCCTCTCGATCGAGCGGATTCCGCCATTGACGGACGCGCAACTATCCCTATAACGGGGCGCTTCCGCGAAAGGGCGCGATCTGTGCGCGCCGGACTGGGTCGAAAGACCGGGCCGGGCGCGCCGTTCGCGTCTTTAGTGCGTGACTAGGAGAACATTAGACGTGGCCCGTATTGCAGGCGTCAACATCCCGACGAACAAGCGCGTTTTGATCGCGCTTCAGTACATTCATGGCATTGGCCAGAAGTCCGCTCGTGACATCGTCACGAAGGTGGGCATCGATGACGCCCGCCGGGTCAATCAGCTGACCGACGCCGAAGTGCTCGCGATCCGTGAAACGATCGACAAGGACTTCACCGTCGAAGGCGACCTGCGCCGCGAAAATTCGATGAACATCAAGCGCCTGATGGACCTGGCCTGCTATCGCGGCCTGCGTCACCGTAAGGGCCTGCCGGTCCGCGGTCAGCGCACGCACACGAATGCTCGTACCCGCAAGGGTCCGGCCAAGCCGATCGCCGGCAAGAAGAAATAAGGTAGCCTGACGATGGCCAAGGAACCGGCTCGCGTTAAAAAGCGCGAACGCAAGAACATCACCTCGGGCGTGGCGCACGTGAACGCCTCGTTCAACAACACCATGATCACCATCACCGACGCCCAGGGGAACACCATCTCCTGGTCGAGCGCCGGCATGATGGGCTTCAAGGGCTCGCGCAAGTCGACCCCGTACGCCGCTCAGATGGCTGCGGAAGACGCGGGCAAGAAGGCCGCCGAGCACGGTGTGAAGACCCTTGAGGTCAACGTGTCGGGTCCGGGTTCGGGCCGTGAGTCGGCCCTGCGCGCCCTCCAGGCCGCCGGCATGACCATCACGACCATCCGCGACGTGACGCCGATCCCGCACAACGGTTGCCGTCCGCCCAAGCGTCGTCGCGTCTAGTACTTTTTAGACCCAATTCTCCTTCGCCGGCTGCGCCAAACGCGGCCGGCGAGCCGCGTTCAAGGGATCGACCACGTGATCGAAAGAAACTGGAACGAGCTGATCCGTCCTGAGAAGCCGCAAATCGAGACTGGCGCCGACGCGACCCGCAAGGCTCGCATCGTGGCTGAGCCGCTCGAACGCGGCTTCGGTGTGACGCTCGGCAACGCTCTCCGCCGCGTCCTGCTCTCCTCGCTTCAGGGCGCCGCCGTCACCGCCATCCAGATCGATGGCGTCGTACACGAATTCTCCTCGCTCGAAGGCGTCCGCGAAGACGTCGTCGACATCGTTCTGAACATCAAGCAACTGGCTGTGCGCATGCACGCCGAAGGCCCCAAGCGCATGACCCTGCGCGCCACGGGCCCCGGCCCGGTCACCGCGGGTCAGATCGAAACCCCGGCCGACATCGAGATCCTGAACCCCGACCACGTGCTGTGCACGCTGGACGACGGCGCCTCGGTGCGCATGGAGTTCACGGTCAACACGGGCAAGGGCTACGTGCCGGCCGACCGCAACCGCCCGGAAGACGCCCCGATTGGCCTGATCTCGGTCGACGCCCTGTACTCGCCGGTCAAGCGCGTCGCCTATCGCGTCGAGCCGACCCGCCAGGGCCAGTCGCTGGACTATGACAAGCTGATCCTGGAAGTGGAAACCAACGGCGCGGTCACGCCGGTGGACGCGGTTGCCTACGCCGCCCGCATCCTGCAAGACCAGCTGCAGATCTTCATCACCTTCGAAGAGCCTAAGGCCAAGACCGCCGACGAGGCCAAGCCGGAACTGCCGTTCAACCCGGCCCTGCTGAAGAAGGTGGACGAACTGGAACTGTCGGTCCGCTCGGCCAACTGCCTGAAGAACGACAACATCGTCTATATCGGCGACCTGATCCAGAAGACCGAAGCCGAGATGCTGCGCACCCCGAACTTCGGCCGCAAGTCCTTGAACGAGATCAAGGAAGTGCTGGCCGGCATGGGCCTGCACCTGGGCATGGACGTGCCGAACTGGCCGCCGGAAAACATCGAAGACCTGGCCAAGAAGTTCGAAGACCAGATCTAAACGTACTGAGTACCGCGCTTAATCCGGGCCGCTCTCTTGCAGGGCGGCCTGGGCCTTTTGAAGCCGCAACAGCGGTGGAGGGCCCCGGCGCTTCGTTCTGAACCCGGCCGGGACGCCGCCGGGATTGGTGACAATCCGCGCTTTTCTTCGCGCGACAGCGGGCCCCGGCCCAGGAGACACTACAATGCGTCACGGTAAGGCTCACCGTAAACTCGGTCGCACGTCCGCTCACCGCACCGCCATGTTCGCCAACATGTCGGCCTCGCTGATCAAGCACGAGCAGATCGTCACCACCCTGCCCAAGGCCAAGGAACTGCGTCCGTTCGTCGAAAAGCTGGTCACCCTGGCCAAGCGCGGCGACCTGCACGCCCGTCGTCAGGCCATCTCGACCGTCCGCGACGTCGAGCAAGTCGGCAAGCTGTTCGCCACCATCGGTCCCCGCTACAAGGACCGTCAGGGCGGCTACATCCGCGTCCTGAAGGCCGGCTTCCGCTACGGCGACAACGCCCCGCTGGCCGTCATCGAGTTCGTCGACCGCGACGTCTCGGCCAAGGGCAAGGACTCCGGTCCGGTGTTCACCGCCGACTCGGAAGACTAAGGATTTTCAGCCTCGGCTGACGAAAGGGGCCCCGGAGTGATCCGGGGCCCTTTTTGCGTCCGGCGACCCGGCGGCGGGTGCGGCGATACACCGCTGGGCCTTGGTAGAGGTTTTGTTCACCTGGCCGCCGCATGCTTCGTGGTTAAGAAACCCCGGGGGAGGGATGGAGATGAAGATCTCCGGCGTCATGCGCGCCTTTGGCGGCGCGCTTGCAGTCGGCGTGGTCCTGGCCGGCGGCCTGGCGCTGTTCGCGATCGAAGGCCTGCGGGTCGGCGGTCCGCTGTTCCGCCAGATCGTCGACAACAAGGACATCGTCGCCGACATCCTGCCGCCGCCGCTCTATGTGGTTGAGGCCGACCTGGTCGCCACCAAGCTGGTGGCCCATCCCGAGACGGTGGACGCCGCCGCCGACAAGCTGGCGGCGCTGCGCAAGGACTACGACACCCGCCGCGCCTATTGGACGACCGCGCCGATCGACCCGGCCATGCGCGAGCTGCTGGTCGACCAGTCCGCCGCTCCCGCCATGACGTTCTGGAACCAGATCGACCAGGAAATCCTGCCAGCCGTCCGGTCCGGCGACCTGGAGCGGGCCCGGCGCGGCCTGGCCCGGGCCGACGTCGCCTACGAGGCCCATCGCGCCGTGATCGACAAGGTCGTGGTCATGGCCAATCGCGACGCCGCCGCGGTGGAGGCGCGGGCCGTGGCCCAGACCCGCCTGGCCTTCATCCTGCTGGCCGGGGCGGGGGCGCTGGTGCTGCTGGTGGTCGGTGGCGGCATCGTCCTGATGAGCCGTCGCATCGTCCGCCCGATCCAAGCCATGACCGGCTACATGGGCCGGCTGGCGGCCGGCGACTATGGCCGGGCCGTGCCGTTCGCCGGGCGCGGCGACGAGATCGGCGAGATGGCCAATTCGGTGGCCGTGTTCCGCGAGGCGATCGTCGCGCGTCAGGCCGCCGAGGACCGCATCGCCGCCGACCGCGACGAGACCGAGGCGGCCAAGAGCCGGCACGACGCCGAACGTCGGGCCGAAGAGGCGGGACGGGTGCAGGTGGTCGAAGCCCTGGGCGCGGCCGTGGCCCGGCTGAAGGCCGGCGACCTGACGGCCCGTTTGGGGACGGCCTTCCCCGCCGCCTATGAAGGGCTGCGCGGCGACTTCAACCGGGCGATCGCCGGGCTCGAGGCGGCCATGCTGGAGGTCGCCCAAGGCGCGGGCGGCCTGCGGGCGGGGGTCGGCGAGATCAATCGCGCGATCGAGGACCTCTCGACGCGGACCGAGCGTCAGGCCGCCAACCTGGCCAGGACGGCCGCCGCCCTGGGCCAGGTCAGCGCCAGCGTCCGGCGCACGGCCGAGGGCGCGAGCGAGGCCAACGCCGCGGTGACCGACAGCCGCGCGGTCGCGGACCGTTCCAGCCAGGTCGTGGGCCGCGCGGCCCAGGCCATGAGCCAGATCGAAAGCTCGTCGACCAAGGTCTCGCAGATTCTGGGCGTGATCGACGAGATCGCCTTCCAGACCAACCTTCTGGCCCTGAACGCCGGCGTTGAAGCGGCGCGCGCCGGTGACGCCGGTCGAGGCTTCGCGGTCGTGGCCCAGGAGGTGCGGGCCCTGGCCCAGCGCTCGGCCGAAGCGGCCAAGGAGATCAAGGGGCTGATCTCGGAGTCCTCGGACCATGTCCGCTCCGGCGTGACCCTGGTCGGCGAGGCGGGCGAGGCGCTCGGCGATATCGTCGAACGGGTGGGGCTGATCGGCGGCCTGATGGAGCAGATCGCCCAGTCCAGCCGCGAGCAGGCCGCGGGCTTGGCCGAGGTCGATCAGGCGGTCGGCCAGATGGACCAGGTTATCCAGCAGAACGCCGCCATGGCCGAGCAGGCCACCGCCGCCAGCCGCGGCCTGGCCGACGACGCCGTGCGGCTGGAGGCCCAGGTCGAGCACTTCCAGGTGTCGAGCGGGCAGGAGGCCTGGGCGGCGGCCTAGGAGAGCGAGCTACTTCAAGTCGGGATAGTAGGAGCCAAGCTCGGGAAGTCCCAGGCGACGCTGCTCTTCCTGATAGGCCCGGGCCGTGAAGGGGCCTCGCACGGAGTCGGCGCCGGCGTCACGATGGTCGTCCGCTCGCACGATGTAGAAGTAGCGCGTCTGAGACTTGTCGATCTCGCCGGTCGCCGCGCGGGGATGGCTCGCGGCGACCACGTAGGCCGCGTTCCAGCCCCAGCTGAAGACGACGCCAGGGATCCGCTCGACGCAGTCCACGCGCCTGTCGTAGCAGACCGCAGTCGATGTGGGACCATCCAGGGCGGCCAAGCGATAAGGCCCGTCAAGCGCATCATACCGGCCTGAATCGTAGAACCAGACGCCGTCTTCATTCCGCAGCCGCGCATCGCGGGCGACCCACGGCGAACTCTTGTAGAGCTTGCTGACCAGGCGGCAGACGAAGACGCCTGGCTGGCGCGTGGGCAGGCAGCGTGCTGGCTTGCGGGCGACTGGACCCGCCAGGATCAACGGGCTGATGCCTTGTTTCTCCAGTCTCGCCACATCCGCACCCGTCGCGATGTCGTCGGCCTTGCGCTGGTCTTTCACCGAAAGAACAACTGAGGGATCGTGAGTCGCGCAGGCCGACAGCCACAGACCGCAGCTCAAGCCCGCGAAGGCGGCTACGGGTCTGACCGACGCCATGGGCTCCTATTCCTTCGTCAGGTCCTGGCGGCGGAACAGCACCACCGCGCCGCCGGCCAGCACGATCAGCCAGGCCAGCAGCAGCACCAGGGCCAGGCCGGCGGGGCCCGCCTCGGGGCGCACCTCGTCGGGGGCGGCGATGAAGCCCTTGAGGATACGGCCCGCATAGGCCGGGATCGCCAGGCTCTTCCAGGTCGTGGCCTGCATCGTGGCGGCCAGGGTCGATTGCACGAACACCACGACGAGGCCGGCGATCACCGCGCCCATCGTCGACCGGGTGAGCACGCCGACCAGGCCGGCCAGGGCGCCGATCAGCATCACCTCCAGCCAGGTGATCAGGAAGACGCCGGCGAAATGGCCAAGGAAGGCCGAGCCGTTGGGTGGACCGACCAAGGCGGCGTGGTTGACGGCGCTGCCGAACAGGCCCGCCAGGACCGACGTCAGGGCGGTCAACAGCAGGCTCCAGGCCGCGACCTCGGCGAAGACGATCAGCTTGGCGGCCAGCAGGTTGACGCGGCTGTTGCGCGGGGTGAGCAGGCGCCAGGTCTCCCAGCGATAGTCGCCGGCAAAGATCGCCGCCGCGCCGATCAGCAGGAACAGGGCGGTGAACGGGCCCGAGGCCCCGGCCACCGCGCCCATGGCCCGGTTGGCCAGGTCGGTCGTTTCGCCGGGAATGGTCCGGTGCAGGGCCGCGCGGGTGAAGACGTCGATCCCCATGCTGAACAGCATGGCGACCAGGGGCGCGAAGCCGAAGCCCCAGAACAGGGCGGTCCGGTCGCGGGACAGGCGGAAGCGCTCGGCGGCGATGGCGTCAGCGAGCATTGGCGAGGTCCCCATTCTTCTGGTCGGGCGGGCCAAGCGCGCCGAGATAGGCGCTTTCCAGGTCGCCCTCGCGCCAGCGCGCTTCGGTGATCTCGACCCCGGCCTCGACCAGGGCGCGGATCAGGGCCGGGGTCTCGGCGCGCAGCACGTCGGCCAGCACCGCGTTGGCGCCGTCCGGTTGGCCCTTGGCGCCCAGCACCGCCAGGGCCTTGTCGGCCGGCGAGACGGTCAGGCGCAGGCGCGGCTTGCCGCCGGTCAGGGCCTCGACGTCGCCCTCGGCGGCCAGCTTGCCCTTGGAGAAGATCGCCACCCGGTCGCAGACCCGGCGGACCTCGTCCAACTGGTGGCTGGCCAGAATGATCGTCACGCCCTCCTTGGCGGCCAGGTCGCGGATCAGGGCGCGGATTTCCTGGATGCCGGCCGGGTCCATGCCGCTGGTCGGCTCGTCCAGGATCACCAGCTCGGGCCGGGTGAAGAAGGCCGCGGCCAGGCCCAGGCGCTGCTTCATGCCCACCGAGAAGGTGCCGGCCTTGCGGTCGGCTGCGCCGCCCAGCCCGACCCGCTCGAGCCAGTAGTTGACGTCGGCCGAGCCGACGGCGCCGCTTTCCATCGCCAGCATCCGCAGCACGTCGCGGGCGGTCAGATAGGGCGGATAGCGCGGGGTCTCGATCATCGCGCCGACCCTGCGCAGGGACGAGGTCTGCCCGGCTGGGACGCCGAACAGCCGCGCCGTGCCGCTGGTCGGCCGCACCAGCCCCAGGGCGATGCGGAACAGGGTGCTTTTGCCCGCGCCGTTCGGACCCAGCACGCCGAACACCCCGCCGGCCGGGATGCGTAGGGACAGGCCATCCAGCGCGCGCACCGCGCCATAGGTCTTGACGAGGCTCTCGGCCTCCAGGGCGAAGCTCATGCGCGACAGGTTCCGGCGGCGGTCATGCGGGGCGACTCCCTGAAAGTTGCGGCGACTATGGCCGGGCGGGCCTCCAACGCCAAGTTAAGTCGCCGACAGACATGGCGAGCCGTCACAAGCCTGGGCTATAGGGCGAGCGTCCCAGTACGAGGTGTGCGTGATGGCCGTTGTGTGTCGGTGGATGGTCCTGGTCGCGGCCCTGATGCTGACGACCTTCGCCGCGAGTTCGCCGGCCGAGGCGGCCAAGAGGCCGTCGAAGCCGGGGCTGACCATCTTGATCTCGCTGGACGGCTTTCGGCCCGACTACCTGGACCGCGGGAACACCCCGACCCTGAGCGCCCTGGCGGCCGACGGCGCGCGCGGGGCCATGCGGCCGTCGTTCCCATCCTTGACCTATCCGAACCACTACACCCTGGTGACCGGCAAGCGGCCCGACCACCACGGCATGGTCAACAACACGCTGGAGGACGAGGCCATCCCCGGCGACAGCTTCAGCATGTCCAACCACAAGGCGGTCGGCGACGGGCGCTGGTGGGACCAGGCCAAGCCGATCTGGGTCAGCGCCGAGCAGCAGGGCGTGCACGCCGGCATCCTGTTCTGGCCGGGCTCGGAAGCGCGGATCGACGGGGTGCGGCCCAGCCGCTGGAAGGTCTTCGACATGAAGGTCTCGTCCAACGATCGGGTCGACACCCTGCTGTCGTGGATCGACGCCAAGACCCCGCGGCTGGGTTTCGCCACCCTCTATTTCGACCGCACCGACACCGAGGGCCACCACTACGGCCCGGACTCGCCGGAGGTGAACGCCGCCGCCGCCGAGGTCGACGCCGCGATCGGCCGGCTGGTGGCGGGGCTGAAGGCGAGGGGGCTGTACCGGGCCACCAACCTCGTCGTCGTCGCCGACCACGGCATGGCGCCCCAGCCGCTGAGCGGCCTGGTCGAGGTCTCGACCCTGGTCGACCCCGCCAAGGTCAAGTTCGTCAGCACCGGTTCGATCGTCGGCGTGCGCGCCTTGCCGGGGTTCGAAGCGGAGGTCGCGGCGGCGATGCTGAAGGCCCATCCGCACCTGACCTGCTGGGAGAAAGACAAGATCCCGGCTCATTTTGGCTACGGGACCAATCCGCGCGTGCCGCCGATCGTCTGCCTGGCCGACTTGGGCTGGTACTTCGTCACCGCCAGCGCCCTGAAGAAGCGGTTGGAAGAGCACCCGCGCGACGGCGGGGCCCACGGTTACGATCCGTTCGATCCCGCCATGCGGGCGGTCTTCGTCGCCCACGGGCCGGCCTTCCGGCGGGGCGTGGTGCTGCCGGTGTTCGACAATGTCGACGTCTATCCGCTGCTGACCCGGCTGATCGACGTGAAGGGCGACAAGGGCGACGGTTCGCTGGGGCCGGTGAAGGCGGCGCTGCGGTAGGGCCTCGGGGCGACGTCAGGGCTATGGCGACCACGCCGCAGGCCGCCTTCCCTAAAGTCGTGCGGGGGTTCGTGAGCTACGGCGAATTCGTGATGACCCCGCTTGCGCTGATAGTTTCGATATGCGTTAAATATTGCGGATATTGGAAATCGGAGCTTCGCCATGATCCGCAGCGCCCTGACCTCGGCCCTCTGCTATCGCGACCCTAAGGCTGCGCTGGACTTCCTGGAGGCGGCGTTCGGCTTCGAGCTGGTGATGCTGATCGAGGACAACGAAGGAAACCTGGCCCATGCCGAGATGAGCTTCGGCGACAGCCTGGTGATGATCGGCAATGAATGGACCGCGCAGCACAAGAGCCCGGCCTCGATCGACGGCTTCAACACCCAGAGCGTCCACATCCATCTGGAAGGCGACATCGACGCCCACTGCGAGCGGGCGCGGGCGGCCGGAGCCGAGATCCTGATGGAGCCGGCCGACCAGTTCTATGGCGATCGCACCTATCGGTGCCGCGACCCAGAGGGCCATTTCTGGACGGTCGGCGCGCCGGTCCGCGCCGTCAGCGTGGAAGAGGCCGAGGCGGAGTCGGGCCTGAAAGTGGTGAAGGGCTGGGCGTGACTCCCGACGAGTTTCGCCGCTTGGAGGGCCACCTCGGCATGAGCGCCTCGCTGGACGTCACCCTGGCCGCCCTGGCCGACCCGCATCGGCGGGCGACCGTCGACCTGCTGCGCCAGGGACCGCGCCGGGCGGGAGAGCTGGCCCAGGCCGCGGGCCTGTCGGCCCCCGCCATGAGCCGCCACCTGCGCACCCTGCGCCTGGCCGGCCTGGTGGAGGAGACCCACCCGCCGTTCGACGCCCGGGTGCGGGTCTACGCCCTGCGGCCCGGACCAATGGCCGAGCTCAAGGCCTGGGCCGAGGCGGCCGAGGGTCTGTGGAGCGACCAGCTGCTGGCGCTGAAAGCCCACGTCGAGGGAGAGGGCGGGTGAGCTCCAAGGTCCTGGTCGCCCTGCGCATCAAGGCCGCGCCGTCGCGGGTGTTCGAGGCGTTCACCGCCGACATCGGCGCCTGGTGGAGGCCTAACGCCCTGTTCTCGTTCACCCCGCGCTCGCCCGGCGTGCTGGCGTTCGAGGGGACCGGCCAGGGCGCCCGCCTAGTCGAGCGCCTGCCCTCGGGCAAGGTGTTCGAGATCGGCGCCGTCCGGATCTGGAACCCCGGGGAGCGACTGGTGTTCGGCTGGCGCCAGGCCAGCTTCGCGCCGGGCATGGAGACCGAGGTCGAGGTCCGCTTCGAGCCGGCAGGAGACGAGACCCGGGTCACGGTCGAGCATCGCGGCTGGGATACGGTGCCGACCGAGCACGTGGCGCGCCATCGGTTTCCGGACGCCGTCTTCCTGCAGCGCCATGCCGAATGGTGGCGCGCGCTGCTGACAAGTCTCGCCAGCCGGGCGGCTATGGACGTAAAAGAACGCGCCAGGGAGGGCGACGCATGACCAAGGCCATCAGCCGAAACCACCGACAGGCCGCGCTGGGCTTCATCTTCATCACCGCCTGCCTGGACGTGCTGTCGCTGGGGGTGATGATCCCCGTGCTGCCCGAGCTGATGAAGCGCTTCAACGGCGGCGACACCGCCTCCACGGCGCTGTGGGTGGTGCTGTTCGCCACCACCTGGGGCGTGATGCAGTTCTTCTGTTCGCCGATCCTGGGCCTGATGTCCGACCGCTGGGGCCGCCGCCCGGTGATCCTGACCTCGATCTTCGGCCTGGGGGTGGATTTCCTGTTCATGGCGTTCGCCCCGACCCTGTGGTGGCTGTTCGTCGGCCGGGTGTTCAACGGCATGACGGCGGCCAGCTTTTCGACGGCCGGCGCCTATGTCGCCGACGTCACCAAGCCGGAAGACCGGGCCAAGGGCTTCGGCCTGATGGGCGCGGCGTTCGGGGTGGGCTTCACGTTCGGCCCGGCCCTGGGCGGCTGGCTGTGGCAGTTCGACCATCGGCTGCCGTTCCTGGTCTGCGCGGGCCTGGCCCTATGCAACTGGCTGTACGGCTTCTTCGTGCTGCCGGAATCGCTGCCGCCCGAGAAGCGCGTCCATCGCTTCGACTGGAGCAAGGCCAATCCGCTGGGCTCGCTGAATCTGCTCCGGAGCAAGCCGGACCTGCTGGGCCTGGCCGGCGTGGGCTTCCTGTTCCAGCTGGCCCACAACGTGCTGCCCAGCGTCTTCGTGCTGTACATGGGCTTCCGCTATCACTGGTCGACGGCAGTGATCGGCCTGACCCTGATGGGCAGCGGCATTGCGGGCATCCTGTTGCAGAGCTTCGTGGTCGGTCCGGTGGTCAAGCGGGTGGGCGAGCGCGGGGCGCTGCTGATCGGCCTGTTCTCGGGCTGCGTCGGCTTCATGATCTATGGCCTGGCGCCGACGGGCTGGCTCTATCTGTGCGGCCTGCCGATCTTCGCTTTCACGGGTCTGATCCAGCCCGGTCTGCAAGGCCTCATGACCCGCCGCGTGCAGCCCTGGGAGCAGGGACAGCTGCAGGGGGCGAACTCGGCGATGATGGGCGTCACCGCCATTGTCGGACCCTCGCTGTACCTGCTGCCGTTCTCCTGGGCGGTCCGCCATGACGCCACCGTGCACCTGCCCGGCCTGCCGGCCCTGATCGCCGCGGCCCTGCTGCTGGCGGCCACGATCCTGGCGATCCGCGTGGCGCGTCCCCTGGCGGTGGAACCCAGCGTCGCCTGACCGTCTTTGAACGGAGACGGGAATGGCCATGCGCCGAAATCCGGACCTTGGCCGCCATCAATGCGCCCGAAAGCTCGGCTGATCTCGCCGGCTGGAATTCACGGAGTTTCCTGACAACCATGCGGTCCTATCGCGTCGTGCTTCCCGCCCTGGCCCTGCTGGCCGCCTGCTCGCCGCAGGGGCCGTCGAAGGCCCAGACGATCCCGGACCTGGCCCAGCCGACCCGCCGCGCGCCCACCGACCCCGGGTCGATGAAGGCCTCGTTCGCGCCGGTGGTGAAGAAGACGGCCCCGGCCATCGTCAACGTCGCCAGCAAGCGGGTGGTGCGCCAGCAGGCCGATCCGTTCTGGGACTTCTTCATGGGCGGCGGCGGCGGGGCGCCGCGCGAGCAGGTGCAGGGCTCGCTCGGCTCGGGCGCCATCGTCCGGGCCGATGGGGTGATCATCACCAACCACCACAATATCGAAGGCATGAGCGACGTCACCGTCCAGCTGGCTGATCGCCGGGAGTTCCCGGCCAAGGTGCTGCTGGACGATCCGCGCTCGGACCTGGCGGTGCTGAAGATCGACACCAAGGGCGAGCGCCTGCCGGTGATCGCCATCGACGACCAGGAACAGTTGGAGGTCGGCGACCTGGTTCTGGCCATGGGCAACCCGTTCGGGGTCGGCCAGACGGTGACCAACGGCATCGTCTCGGCCCTGGCCCGCACCGACGTGGGCGCCGCCGAGTTCGGCAGCTACATCCAGACCGACGCGGCGATCAATCCGGGCAATTCCGGCGGCCCGCTGGTCGACATGGACGGCGACCTGATCGGGGTGAACACCTTCATCATCTCGCGCTCGGGCTCGTCCAGCGGCGTCGGCTTCGCCATTCCCGCGGCCGTGGTGCGCCAGGTGGTCAACACCGCCCTGGGCGGCGGCCACAGCGTGGTGCGGCCCTGGCTGGGCGTGAAGGGCCAGCCGGTCACCGGCGACATCGCCCGCAGCCTGGGCCTGGCTGCGCCGCGCGGGGTGGTGATCTCCGACGTCTATCCGGGCGGCTCGGCCGAGCGAGCCGGCATCCGTGACGGCGACGTGATCCTGTCCATCGATGGCCAAGCGGTCAACGACGAGGGCGGCGGCGCCTTCGCCATCGGCACCCACAAGATCGGCGACCGGGTCCAGGTGCTGATCAACCGCAACGGCAAGGAACAGACCCTGACCCTGCGCGCCGAGGCGGCCCCGGAAAGCCCGGCCCGTGACGAGCGGGTGCTGAAGGGTCGCAACCCGTTCGACGGCGCCACGGTGGTCAACCTGTCGCCGGCCGTGGCCCAGGACCTGAACATCGACCCGTTCGCCGGCCGCGGCGTGCTGGTCACCAAGATCGGCCAGGGCTTCGCGCTGAACGCCGGCCTTCGTCCGGGCGACTTCGTCCGCGAGGTCAACGGCCGGGCCATCAACACCACCGCCGACCTGGCGGCGGTCTCCAACGCCGGGGCCGCGACCTGGACGGTGACCATCGAGCGGAACGGCCAGCGGATCACGGCGCGGCTGCGGGCATAGGGGGGCGACGGTCGGCAAAGCTTGTTGCCACGCGTCGAAAGCGGTACCGTCCAGCTTCTGGTCACGCGAACCCAGGAGCGTGTCATGACCTACGTCGGAAGCTGCTTTTGCGGCACGGTGCAGTTGGAGGTCGACGGCGAACCGGAGGGCATGGGCTATTGCCACTGCCGCTCGTGCCGCGCCTGGTCTGGCGGGCCGGTCAACGCCTTCAGCCTGTGGAAGCCCGAGGCGGTCCGGATCACCTCGGGCTCCGACGAACTGGCGACCTACCAGAAGACCGCGTTCAGCCAGCGGCGCTATTGCGCCAAGTGCGGCGGTCACCTGATGACCGATCACCCGACCCTGGGGCTGGTCGACGTATTCGCCGCGACGCTCCCGACCCTGGTCTTCGCGCCGGGCGTACACATCAACTATGCCGACACCGTGCTGCCGATGCGCGACGGCCTGCCCAAGCTGAAGGACTTTCCAGCCGAGTTCGGCGGGTCCGGCGAGACGATGGCGGAATAGGACCGGGCTATGCCTTGATCTTCGAGGCCACCGACCAGGTGTGGCCGAACGGATCGACGAGCTGGCCGTAGCGGTCGCCCCAGAACTGGTCGGCCAGCGCGAAGCGCACGGTCGCGCCGGCCTCGACCGCCCGCTTCCACCAGGCGTCGGCGTCGTCGACCTCCAGGTGCAGCGTGACGGCCGAAGGCGGAACATAGTCGCCATGGGCCATCTCGCTGAAGTGGTCGGACAGCATGACCCAGTCGCCATTGATCAGCAGCCGCGAATGCAGCAGGCGCTCGCCGTCGTCGGCGGTGTTGCGGAACACCTCCTCGGCGCCGAATGCGCGCTTGTAGAAGTCCACGGCCGCCTTGCCGCCGACGACGGAAAGATAGGGGGTGACGCCGGTCGTCGGACCCCGGGCGGGATCGCCTTCGTTGGTCATGGTGGTTCCCTCCGTGATTAAGTAAACCTAGCCCATGTCCGATCTTTTCCAAGCCGCCGGCCTGACGCCCCATGCGCCGTCGCCGCTGGCCGACCGCCTGCGTCCCCAGACCCTCGACGAGGTGGTGGGCCAGGAGCACCTGCTGGGCCCCGACGGTCCCATCGGCCGCATGGCGGCCGCCCGCCGCCTGGCCTCGATGATCCTGTGGGGGCCGCCCGGCACCGGCAAGACCACCATCGCCCGCCTGCTGGCCAAGGCCGGCGGCTACGAGTTCATGCAGATCTCGGCGGTGTTCTCTGGCGTCGCCGACCTGAAGAAGGCGTTCGAGCAGGCACGCGTGCGCCGTTCGGCCGGCCAGAGCACCCTGTTGTTCGTCGACGAGATCCATCGCTTCAACCGCGCCCAGCAGGACGGTTTCCTGCCGTTCGTGGAGGAGGGGATCGTCACCCTGGTGGGCGCCACCACCGAGAACCCGTCGTTCGAGTTGAACGGCGCTCTGCTGTCACGCTGCCAGGTCTTCGTGCTCAAGCGGCTGGACGAGGACGCGCTGGAGGCCCTGCTGGTCAAGGCCGAGGCCGCCGAGAACCGCAAGCTGCCGCTGGACGGCGACGCCCGCTCGACCCTGATCGCCATGGCCGACGGCGACGGCCGCTACCTGCTGACCCTGACCGAGACCCTGCTGGCGATCGGCACGGACACGCCGCTGAACCCCACCCAGCTCACCCAGTTCCTGCAGAAGCGCCGCCCGGCCTACGACAAGAACCGCGAGGAGCACTACAACCTGATCTCGGCGCTGCACAAATCGGTGCGCGGCAGCGATCCGGACGCGGCGCTCTACTGGCTGGCGCGGATGCTGGAGGGCGGCGAGGACCCGCTGTTCATCGCCCGCCGCCTGGTGCGCATGGCGTCGGAGGACATCGGCGCGGCCGATCCCCTGAGCCTGCTCCTGACCACCGCCGCCAAGGACGCGTACGACTTCCTCGGCAGCCCCGAGGGCGAACTGGCCCTGGCCCAGGCCGTGGTGCACATGGCCAGCGCGCCCAAGTCCAACGCCGTCTACAACGCCTATAAGGCGGCCCGGCGCCTGGCCAAGGAAACCGGCAGCCTGACGCCGCCGGCCCACATCCTCAACGCCCCGACCAAGCTGATGAAATCGCTGGGCTATGGCGACGGCTACGCCTACGACCATGACGTCGAGGGCGGGGTCTCGGGCCAGAACTATTTCCCGGACGGAATCGAGCGGCCTAGCCTCTATGAGCCCAAGCCGGTCGGGGCTGAGGCCAAGGTCAAGGAACGCCTCGACGCCTGGAACCGCCTGCGGAGAGACGGCAAGTGAAGCTTACCCCCGCGGTCCGCGTGACCGCCGCGATCGCCCTGGTCCTGCTGCTGGCCGGCGCGGCGCTGCTGTGGCTGGCGGCGACGACGCCCTGGCATACCGACTCCAGCGCCTATTTCGCCGACCTCCGGAAGCTGCGCGCGACGCTCTATTTCGGCCAGCCCGACGCCGAGGCGTTCAAGGCGGCCACCGTCCGGTTCGGAGCCCTGCAGACCCAGTACGCGACCCGCAAGTGGCTGTACGCCGACCTGGCCTACGCCAGCTTCAGCCTCGGCGCTTGCACGGCCGTGGTCGCCGGCCTGACGATGCGGTTCGGGGCGCGGCTGCTGCGCACGCAGAAGAACGCGGTGGTCGTGCTGGGCGTGACGCTGCTGGCCTTGATCGCCACCCTGGCCGGGCTGGCGGCCGATCCGCTGCACCGGTTCTATCGCGAGCAGCTGCCCGAATGGTCCGACACCCTGGAGATCCCGCTGGCCGGGGCGCTGGTGGCGATGATCCCGATCGCGACGATCACCCTGCTGCTGGTCCTGCCGCCGCTGATCTTCCGGCGCCGGGCCAGCGGGCCGCTGCTGGTCTTCACCCGACCGCCGCACTGGCCGTCGATCGCGGCCAACGCCGTCTACGCCCTGCCGCTGGCCTTCGCGGTGTTCCTGCTGACCAGCTTCGCCTCGCGCGGCGGCTGGGCCCTGGCCCCGGCGGGGCTGATGCTGCTGTGGCTGTTCCTGAACGGCCGGGCGCTGTGGATCGCGCCGAAAGGAGAGGCCGCATGAGCCGTCCGCCCCCCGGCAAGCCGGACCGGCGCCCGCCCGGCGTCGCCAAGCCCAAGGCGTCCGACACGCCGGTCGTCCTGACCCCGGAGGAAATCGCCTTCACCCGGTCGCTGGTGATCCACGAGGACGACAGCGTCTTCGTGTTGAACAAGCCGGCGGGCCTGTCCAGCCAAGGCGGGCGCATCCAGGCCCATACGTTGGACGACCTGCTGTGGGCCCTGGCCCGGCGGGACCGCCCGCGGCCGCGCCTGATCCATCGCCTGGACCGCGACACCTCGGGCGTGATCCTGACCGCCCGCACCAAGCCGGCCGCCACCTTCCTGGGCAAGGCCCTGATGGGCAAGCGGTTCCGCAAGACCTACCTGGCCATCGTCACGCCGGGCGCGCCAGAGCCGCGCGGCGGCCAGATCGACGCGGCCCTGCGCCGCGAGTCCATCGGTCGCGAGGCCTATATGCGGGTCTGCGCGCCCGACCACCCCGACGCCGAGGCCGCGCGCAGCCGGTATCGCACCCTGGCGTCCACCGAGGGCGCGGCCCTGGTCGAGCTGAGCCCCGATACCGGCCGCATGCACCAGCTGCGGGTCCACATGGCCTCGATCGGTCGGCCGATCGCCGGCGACAGCCGCTATGGCGGGGCGCTGATGCTGGGCGGCGCGCCCGTGCCGCGCCTGATGTTGCACGCCGTCCAGCTGGTCTTCCCGCATCCCGAAGGCGGCGAGCGGCGGATCGGCGCGCCGATCCCCGGCGACATGCGCGCGGTTTTGGATAAGCTGGGCCTTGAACTTCCCGAGCGCGGCCCTCCGGAACAGGGCCGGCCGGAAAACCGTTAAGCCTGGCAGGAGATTTCGCCATGAAGCGTCAGAATACGAAAGGGCTGATCGCGCTCGCCTTTTCCGCCGCCCTGCTGACCGCCTGCGCCACCTCGCCGACGCTCTACGGGCCGCAGACCGGACCGCGCGGGGCGGGCTATTCGGAGTATCGCCTGGAGGCCGGCCGCTACCGGGTGACCTTCCAGGGCAATCCCGGCGCCCCGGTCAACCAGGTCTCGGACTACGCCCTGCTGCGCTCGGCCGAGCTGGCCCTGCGCGACGGCTACGACTGGTTCCGGGTGGCTGACCGGGTGACCCAGCAGACCGGTTCCGGCCGGGGCTCAAGCCTGTCGATCGGCGGCGGCTCGGGCAGCTACGGCCGACGCAGCGGGGTCGGGCTGGGCGTCGGCACCAGCTTCAACCTCGGCCCCGGCCCGGCGGTCAGCAGCTCGATGGAGGTGGTGTTCGGCAAGGGCCAGCCGCCGCACGACGCCGACGTCTATGACGCCCGCGCCATCGTCCGCACGGTGGGGCAGGGACGGGCGGCGGTCTAACCCGCCGCCTTCTTCGTGCCGGTCGCCGCGACCGGGTAGGCGGCCCGCAGGGCCGCGTGGGTCAGACCGGCGGTCTCGGCGGCCGCGAAATAGCCCTCGGCCGGCAGGCCCTGTAGAGCGACCATCGGGGCCAGGCCCCGCGCCTCGCGCCCGAAGGCCATGATGTCGGCGGCGATCTTTTCGGCCGGCCCGGTCAGGTCGCTGGCGTCCAAGGTCAACCCCTGCAGGCGGGCGTCGCGGAGCACGCGCAGGGCTTCCTTCTCTGGCGGCACGCGGGCGATGACGCCGCGGGTCAGGGCCTTCAGCAGGCCGACCACTTCCAGCAGGCGGCCCGCGGGCGTGCCGCGCGTCACGTCGACCAACTCCATCATCACCCCGCCGCGCAGCAGGGCCAGGGACAGGCCGGACGTTCCGGTCAGCATGTCGCGGCCGCGCTGGGTGCCCAGGGTGCGGAACGAGGCCGGCACGATCAGGTCGGGTCGGTCGTGGCCCTGCGAGGCGCGGGCGAAGACGGCGGCGTATTTCAGGGCCGCCTCGTCGATGAAGGCGGCGTCGCGGTCGGGCAGGCGCGAGACGGCGCGGGCGCTGATCTGCTTGCCCGAGCCCAGGTGGGTGACCACCGGCTCGATGCGCACCGCCGTGGCGATGTTGCGCTTGAGGCTGATCATGTGCTCGAGCGTGAAGTCGACGCGCAGGGCCGCCCCGCCGGCGGTGGTGAAGGCGACGGGTGTGCGCCGGGTCTCTTCCAGCGGATCGATGTCGAAGCGGATGGGCGAGCGGGTCGAGTCGCGGCGCGCTCGGGCCGCCAGGATTACCGACGCGTCGACCGGACGGCAGACCAGGCCGCCGGCCTCGACGCCGATCACGGCGCGCACGCCCAGGTCCGTGGGTTCCGCCGCGCCCAGCAGGTGGGTCAGAACGTCTTCCAGGATGCGCACGCTGGTCACCTGGGCCGCCAGGCCCTGGTCGTTGTTCATGGCGATCAGGAAGTCTTCCTCGCCGATGCGGGCGCGCAGGTCGCTGCGGTCCAGGTGCTCGGCCAGCTTGCGCTCGACATAGGTCCAGACGTCGACGCGCTTCTTGTCCCACCAGTCGCCGGCCCAGCGACGGATGGCCTTGACGCTGATGACGTTGACCGAGCCGCGGGTGATCAACTCCGACCCCGCCAGCCGCTGGAGTACGGGGCCGCTGAGAGCCAGGTGCTCGTTCCGGTCGTCGTTTTGCATCGAATCGAAGGGCATGTTCGCCTTGGCGCGGGAGGAGCCCATAAGATGCATTTTACAGCCTTAACGGTCAGTGCAGGAACACGGTGTGCAAACGAGGTTACCGTAACGCGCTCAAACGTTAAGATGCCCATTTCCCGGGCCTTTTGCCGGTCTTCGAAGGCTGCTTTAAGGCTCTCCGAGGCAGCATAAACCATGATGACGGCGGATCGGCGTTAACCCTTCGCCGAACTTGCTGGCGAAACCGCTTTCAGGCGCGGCTTGGCGTTCGCGGCCGCGCGGCGCATAAGGGCGCGATGACCAAACTCCTCCTTGTCGCCGCCGGCGGCGCCTTGGGCTCCGTCGCTCGCTACTTCGTGGGAATCCAGGCCCTGCGCCTGTTCGGGGCCAGATGGCCCTACGGCACCTTCATCGTCAACCTGACGGGCGGGCTGCTGATGGGGCTGCTGGCGGCTTGGCTGGCCCTGCGGGGCGGCGCGCAGCAGGAGCACTGGAGAGTGTTGCTGGGTGTCGGCGTCATGGGCGGCTTCACCACCTTTTCGGCCTTTTCGCTGGAGACCGCGCTGATGATCGAGAAGCGCGCCTACGCCCAGGCCTTTACCTATACGACCGCCAGCGTGATCCTGTCCGTGGCGGCCGTTTTCGCGGGCCTCTTGATCGCCCGCAGGATCTTTTCGGCATGAAAGAAGTACGTACGATCTATGTGGACGCCGGCGAAGACGGCGTCCGCCTGGACCGCTGGTTCAAGCGCCGCTGGCCGCACCTGAACCATATCCAGCTGAACAAGCTGTTCCGCTCCGGCCAGGTGCGGGTCGACGGCTCGCGCGCCAAGGCCGACACCAAGCTGGCGGCCGGCAGCCAGATCCGCGTGCCGCCGCTGCCGGACGCCCCCGATCCGGCCGACAAGGGCAAGCTGTCGCCGCGCGACATCGCCTTCGCCAAGTCGCTGGTGCTGTACGAGGACGAGGAGGTCCTGGCCCTGAACAAGCCGGCCGGCCTGGCCGTGCAGGGCGGCACCAAGACCACCCACCACATCGACAAGCTGCTCAGCGCCTGGGGCGAGGGCCTCGATCGGCCCAAACTGGTCCACCGCCTGGACCGCGACACCTCCGGCGTGCTGCTGCTGGGCAAGACCCCGAGCGCGGCCGCGCGGCTGTCCGGGGCCTTCGCCAAGCGCCGAGCCCAGAAAACCTATTGGGCCATCGTCGCCGGCAATCCGCATCCCACCGAGGGGGTGATCGAGCTGCATCTGGCCAAGCGGGGCGTCGGCGACCGCGAACTGGTGGTGCCGGCCGAACCGAAGGATCCGGACGCCCAGCCGGCCGAGACCGAATTCGTCTCGATCAGCCGGGCCGGCCCACGTGTCACCTGGATGGCCCTGCGTCCGCACACCGGCCGCACCCATCAGCTGCGCGCCCACATGAAGGCCATCGGCCACCCGATCCTGGGCGACCCCAAATACAGCGACGACAAGTCCACGCCGCTGTCGGAAGGCCTGAAGCTGCAACTGCACGCCCGCTCGATCATCCTGCCGCACCCGACGGTCGGAACCCTGGCCATCGAGGCGCCGCTGAGCCCGGAGATGAAGGCCGGCTTCGCCAAGTTCGGCTTCTCGGAGGACGAGGCCGAGTACGATCCGTTCGCGCGGCGGCAGACCAGGCGTCGGTAGGCGCGCGCGGCGGCCTTGAGCGCCCTCATGGGCTGTGACAAGGTTCCCTCTCAACCTGAGGGAATGCGTCATGGCCTTCGTGAGCTTCACGCGTCCGGACGACTCGCCGGTGTCGATCAATACCGCCGAGGTGCTCAGCTTCGCGCCTGTGCCGACCGACGGCCCCCTGAGAGGGCCGCTTGAGGCCGGCACGCGGATCGCCTTCAGGAACGGCAAGCACCAGGACGTCAAGGAACCGGTCGAGGCGGTCGAGCGCAGGCTGAACGGGGTGGGGTAACGCCGCCCTGCGACGTTGCACCACAGGTGGCCGGAGCCTTCCGTCATCAACTTATTAGCGACGTTCGCCGACCCTGCCGTCGAGGGCAGGAAAGGGTGTTCGTCATGAGTTCGCAGGTTATCGCGCTGGATCTTCTGGAGCGCCGATCGGCCGCTCTATCCGCGGCTGAAAGGGCGCTGCGGATCACGTTGAGCGGTTCGCCGACCCCCATCGTGCTGCTCGACCTGGACCTGAAACCCGTGCTGTTCAGCCAAGGTTGGCTGGACCAGGCGGTGACGCCCCGAACCTCGCAGTCTCCGAACGCCGAACCGCTGGCGCCGAACGCCGAGTTCACGGCCGCCGCGGGACGCTGTCTCGAAACCGGTGCGGTGGAGACCTGCCGCGTCGAAATTCCCGCGGACGCCGAAGGCTGCACGCGCTGGTTCAGCTTCGAGTTCAGCCCCTGGCCGCGCGGCTCCGCCTACAGCCGGTTCGTCGTCGTCGGGCGGGAAGTGACCGAGGCGGTCCTGGCCGCGCGCGAAGCCGAGATCGCCGGCCAGCGCCTGGCCGAGCAGAACGCGCGCTTCGACGCGGCCCTGAGCAACATGCCCCACGGCCTCTGCATGTTCGACGCCGAGAAGCGGCTGATCCTGTGCAACACCGCCTATCGCCGGCTTTACGACGTGCCGGACGCGCTCAGCGTCCCCGGGACGCGGCTGGACGACATCCTCGAGCATCGCTGCTCGATCGGCAAAGGGCCCCGCAGCTTCGCGGCCTTCTACGCCGCGACCGTCGAGGCGGCTGTGAGGGGCGCGGCGGCGACGCGCGACGTGGAGCTGACCGATGGGCGCACCATCCGCATCACCCACAATCCCACCGCGGACGGCGGCTATGTGGCCACCCACGAGGACGTCACCGAGTCGATCAGCGCCGCCGCCCAGATCGAGTTCCTGGCCTTTCGCGATCCCCTGACCGGCCTGCCCAACCGGGCCGCCTTCCAGCGCGCCTATGACGACGCCGTGGCCGCCGCCGAACAGGGCGAGATGTTCGGCCTGATCATGCTCGACGTCGACCACTTCAAGGACGTCAACGACACCCTGGGCCACGACGCCGGCGACGCCCTGCTGAAGGCGCTGGCCGGCCAGCTCAAGCGGGCTTTCCGGCGCAACGACACCGTGGCCCGCCTGGGCGGCGACGAGTTCGCCATCGTGCTGCGCGACCTCAAGAGCGAGGCCGACATGACCCGCCCGATCGAGGTGCTGCAGGGCTTGCTGCGCACGCCGATCGAACATGGCGGCCAGAGCTTCACCATCTGCGCCAGCATCGGCGCCGCGGTTCACGGCGATCCCGACGCCGATCCCACCCACCTGCTCAAGAACGCCGATGTGGCGCTGTATCAAGCCAAGTACGACGGCCGCAATCGCAGCGTCGTCTTCCGGCCGGCGATGCGGACGGAGGTCGAGCAGCGCGTCGAGCTGCTGCGGGAGGTGCGGTTGGCCATCAGCCAGGGCGAGTTCGACCTGTTCTACCAGCCGGTCGTCGACCTGGCCGGCAACAGCGTGGCCGGCTTCGAGGCCCTGATGCGCTGGAACCATCCGGAGCAAGGCGTCCTGCCGCCAGCCGCCTTCATGGCCGCGTTCGAGGACAACGACCTGTCGCTGCAGCTGGGCGAGGTGGCCTTCGAGCGCGCCTTGGGCCAGATGCGCGCCTGGCTCGACCAGGGCGTGGAGTTCGGCCGCGTGGCGATCAACATCTCCTCGGCCCAGTTCCGCACCGGACGCCTAGCCGCCGAGATCGCCGCCAAGCTGGCGCGCTGGAACGTGCCGGCCGACCGTCTGACCATCGAGGTCACCGAGAACGTCTATATGGGCTGGGGCGCCGAGGTGGTCAGCGATACGGTCAAGCAGTTGCACGACGCCGGCGTGCTGATCGCGCTGGACGACTTTGGCACTGGCTACGCGTCGCTGGCGAACCTGCGGCAATTCCCGATCGATCGCCTGAAGATCGACAAGTCCTTCGTCCAGAACAGCCAGGACGACGCCATCGTCCGCGCGGTGATCAACCTCGGCTCCAGCATGGGCATGAAGGTGGTGGCCGAAGGGGTCGAGCGGCCCGACCAGGTCGCGACCCTGACGCAGTACGGCTGCGACCAGGTCCAGGGCTACCACTTCGCCCGGCCCATGCCGGCCGCCGAGGTGGCCGGCTTCATCGACGCCTTCTCGACGCGGGGCTGAGCGTCGCGCGGAAAGGTGGAGCCGGCTTTTCCGCAAAAGCGATGCGAAAACTAAAAGCTAGACCAGTCCGGACACCGGCTTGGCGTCAGCGCTGTCGGGGAAGACCCTGGTTTCCAGGGCCGCGCGGTCGACGCCCATGTGGTCGGCCAGCACGCCCTTGAACAGGCCGCGCATGTCGAGGGTGGGGCGCACGTCGCGGTTCTCGAACAGGGCGTCCGGCCTCAGCGTCGGCCAGTCGCCGATGAGGCCGCCCTTCCGGAGCCCGCCGCCCAGCACCAGGGCGGTCGAGCCGGTGCCATGGTCGGTGCCGCCCGTGCCGTTGACCCGGGCGGTGCGGCCGAACTCGGTGGCGGCGACGACGACGGTGTTGCGCCATTCCTCGCCCAGGCCGGTGTTCAGGCCGTCGAGCACGGCGTCGAGATAGGACAGGCGGGTGTTCAGCTGGCCGACCTGGCCGGCATGGGTGTCCCAGCCGTCCAGCGAGATGGCGGCGATGCGCGGTCCGCCGTCCTGCACCATGAAGCCGGCCAGGGTCGCGCCCAGCTTGCGGGCGGCCTCGCGGCCTTGGCGCTGGCCGGCGATGGCCCGGGCGTCCTGGGTCATCGCCGTTGGAGCCATCGCCTGGGCCACGGCCGGCGGCGCGGCGACCTGGGGCGTCATTCCGGAGGTGTTCATCGCCGTCGTGTCGGTCGAGACCGGCGCGGGGGCGGGGTTTAGCGCAGTCATCGCCGCCTGGGCCATGGTCTCGGTCTCAAGGCCGCGCGCGAAGGCCGGCCCCATCAGCGGGTCGGCCTTGTAGAGGTCCTGCAGCAGGGTGGGCAGACGGGCGGCCTCGTCGACGCCCTTGCCTGGCGACCAGCTGGCGGCTTGGACCTTGCCGCGCAGGATCAGCGGCGCGGTGGCGCCCACCGATAGGCCTTCGACCTTCGACGGTCCCATCACCTCCAGCGTGCGGTTCAGCCAGCCGGTGTTGACGCCATAGACCTGGGCGGCGCCGGTCTCCAGCACGTCCTGGGCCTCGAAGTGTGAGCGGGCGCGGTCGGGGCTGGCGATGGCCGGGGCGATGCGGGCCTGGCCCTTCAGGGCCAGGGCGTGCACCGATTGCAGCGCCGGGTGCAGGCCGAAGGTTCCGTCCAGCTTCAAGGCCTGGTCGGGCGCCACCGCCACCGCGCCGCGCAGGGCCGCGTAGTCGGGATCACCGATCGGTGGGCTGATGGTTAGGCCGTCCATGCCGCCCCGGCAGATGATCACGACCAGCTTGCGACGGGCCATCGCGCCGTCGGCGGCGGCGAAGGCCGACCCGCCCAGGAAGCTGACGGAAACGCCCAGGCCGGCGGCCTGCAGCAGCAGCGAGCGACGGGAGGTCGTTTGAGGGGAGGCTTGGGCGGTCATCGGCGTTGGAACTCCGGACTCATCAGCAGCAGGGCCATGGCCTCGCGGCGGGTCTCGGCCCGGGCCATGGCCTTGGCGACCGCCGGGGTCAGGCGCGCGCCGAGGGCCGTCTGGGCCAGCAGGCTGGGATCGAGGCGGTCGGCGACCACGGCGGCGAAGCCCTCGCTGAACCGCAGGCGCTTGATCAGGGCGTCCGGCGCGCACCAGACCTGGGCCTCATCCGCCCAGCCCTTGGGCGAGGGGGCCGAGAACGGCTTCTGGCCCAACCCCGTCAGCACCGGGGCCAGCTTGTCGATGCCCGACGGCTGGGCGTCGATGGACCGCCAGGTCGAGATGGCGAACTCGTAGGGAGTCTTGAACTTGGCGGCGACGGGATCCCAGGCTTCGGGCGCGGCGACCAGGGCGCGGGCCACCTCGTCCAGGCGACCGTCGCTGTCGAGATAGGCCTTCTGCAGCCGGGCGACGAGGGCGGGCGGCGGGGTGTCGCTGACGAAGTGGACGGCCAGCTTGGTCGCCAGGTGGCGGGCGGTGTGTGGGCTGGCCGCCAGGTCGCGCATCACCGCCAGGGCCTGGGCCTGGCCTTCCTGGGGATAGCGCCGCCCCATCACCGTCCGCGGGCCTGGCTCGTGGGCGTTGTCGCGGAACAGGAACCGGTGCGGGCTCGGGTCCTTCGGTCGGCCGACGCTGAACCCGGTCATGGCCCGGGCGAATTCCGTGACGTCGGCCTGCTTGTAGCCGGCGTCGACTCCGACCGTGTGCAGCTCCAGGATCTCGCGGGCCAGGTTCTCGTTCAGCCCGCCGGCCTTCTTGCCGCTCTTGCGCTGGTACTGCGCCGCCCGGCTGTCGGGGCCCACCGACTGGGCCTGGTCGAGATAGAGCAGCATGGCCGGATGGGTGGACGAGGCCACCAGCAGGTCCTCGAAGCGGCCGAACACGTGCGGGCGGATGGCTTCCTGCTCGAACGGTCCCGCCACCGAGCCGACGGCCAGGCTGGTGGCCGAGACGGTGAAATGGTTGGCCCAGAACAGCGCCCAGCGCTCGCGGAACGCCGCGTCGGTGGTGGCCCCGAGCCGGGCGCGGGCCAGGAAGTCGTCACCCGCCTGGTCCTTCAGGTCCTTCTGGAGGTCCTTGACCACCGGACCCTTGGCCTCGCCCGTCGCCTTGGCGTCGCGCTTCTGCATCTGGTAGTCACTGACCTCGGCCAGGCGCTGGGCCGAGTCTTCGCCGCCCTGCGGCTGGTCGGCGCCCGCGGGACGGATCTGGGCCGCCAGGAAGCCGCGCGGATCGTCGCGCGCCGCGTCGATCTCGCCGGGCCGCGCGCCCAGGCCGAAGCGGGTCGCGGCGATGGCCGCCATCAGGTCGCTGGAGGGCAGGCTCACGCCGTTTTTCTCCCTTGCGTCACCGAGTCTTGCCTCGGGCGCGTTGTTTGCCCATTCAACGGCTTGAAACCGCTGTTTTGATGTCTGGACTGAAAAGAAGTTCGCCTTGGCCGACAAGCCTGACCTGCTGCAACGTCCCCGCCGCTTCTACAAGGCCGCCGCGGCCGGCCCCGTGGACGGCGGTTTCGCCGTGCTGCTGGACGGCCGCACGCCCAAGTCTCCGGCCCGGTCGCCGCTGGTCTTGCCGACCCTGGCGCTGGCCCAGCTGGTCGCCGCCGAATGGGACGCCCAGGTCGAGGTGATCGACTCCACGGCCATGCCCGCCACCCGCCTGGCCTTTACCGCCATCGACCGGATCCGCGAGACCCGGGCCGAGGTGGCCGGCGAGGTCGCGGCCTACGCCGGCTCGGACCTGCTGTGCTACTGGGCCGACCACCCCACGCCGCTGGTCGAGCGCCAGAAGCGCGACTGGGGCGCCCTGCTGGACTGGGCCAGGGCCGAGCTGGACGTGCACCTGACCCCCGTGTCCGGCGTGATCCACACGGCCCAGTCGCCGGCCGCCCTGGCCAGTGTCGAGGCCCTGGCCCTGACCTTGGACGACTTCACCCTGGCGGGGGTGGCCTATGGCGCGGGCTTGTTCGGCTCGACGGTGCTGGCCCTGGCCCTGCGGGCGGGCAGGGTCACCGGCCGCAAGGCCCTGGACCTGTCACGGCTGGAGGAGATCTTCCAGGCGCAAACGTGGGGGCAGGACGCCGAAGCGGTCGCCCGGGCCGAGGCCCTGGCCGTCGAGGCGCAGGTGCTGGAGCGCTGGTTCGCGGCGCTGCGGCGCTGAGGCCCGACTTCTTTGACCCAAGGCCGGTCGCCGCGGCGCGGCCCTCCGGTGCGCCTTGTCACGGAAAGCTCGCACCATTAGGCCTCGGTCCATAAGGTGGGAAAACCGCCCAGGTAAGAGAGCAGGGAGCCAATCCGCGTGCAGCACATACTCGAGGAACTGGATCGCCGTCGCGCGCAGGCTCGGGGCGGGGGCGGCGAGGGGCGGGTGGCGGCCCAGCACGCCAAGGGCAAGCTGACGGCGCGCGAGCGGATCGACCTGTTGCTGGACGAGGGCTCGTTCGAGGAGTTCGACATGTTCGTCGAGCACCGGGGGACGGAGTTCGGCATGGCCGAGCAGAAGGTGCCCGGCGACGGGGTGGTCACCGGCTGGGGCACGATCAACGGCAAGGTGGTCTACGTCTTCTCCAAGGACTTCACGGTGTTCGGCGGCTCGCTGAGCGGGGCGCACGCGGCCAAGATCGTCAAGGTCCAGCGCCAGGCCATGAAGGTGGGCGCGCCGATCATCGGCCTGTTCGACGCGGGCGGGGCGCGCATCCAGGAGGGCGTCGACAGCCTGGCCGGCTATGCCGACATCTTCCTGGAGAACGTGATGGCCTCGGGCGTGATCCCGCAGATCAGCGTGATCATGGGCCCCTGCGCCGGCGGCGACGTCTATTCGCCGGCCATGACCGACTTCATCTTCATGGTCCGCGACACCAGCTACATGTTCGTCACCGGGCCGGACGTGGTCAAGACGGTGACCAACGAGGTGGTCACGGCCGAGGAGCTGGGCGGGGCGCGGGTGCACGCGGCCAAGTCCGGGGTGGCCGAGGGGGCGTTCGACAACGACCTGGAGGCCCTGACCCAGGTGCGCCGCCTGGTCGACTTCCTGCCTTCGTCCAACCGCGAGACCGCGCCCGCCCGCCAGAGCTTCGACGACCCCTGGCGCGCCGAGCCCAGCCTGGACAGCCTGATCCCGTCCGACCCGGGCAAGCCCTACGACATCAAGGAGCTGATCCTGAAGATCGTCGACGAGGCCGACTTCTTCGAGATCTCCAGCGAGTGGGCCAGGAACATCGTCTGCGGCTTTGCGCGGATGGACGGCGAGACGGTGGGGGTGGTGGCCAACCAGCCGCAGGTGCTGGCCGGGGTGCTGGACATCGACAGCTCCAGGAAGGCCGCCCGCTTCGTGCGGTTCTGCGACGCCTTCAACATCCCCATCCTCACCCTGGTGGACGTGCCCGGCTTCATGCCCGGCACCAAGCAGGAGTACGGCGGGCTGATCAAGCACGGCGCCAAGCTGCTGTTCGCCTATGCCGAGGCCACCGTGCCCAAGATCACCCTGATCACCCGCAAGGCCTATGGCGGGGCCTATGACGTGATGAGCTCCAAGCACCTGCGCGGCGACTTCAACTACGCTTGGCCCACCGCCGAGATCGCGGTCATGGGCGCCAAGGGGGCGGTGGAGATCATCTTCCGCCAGGAGGCCAAGGACCCCGCCGCCCTGGCCGCCCGCGAGGCCGAGTACAAGGACCGCTTCGCCAACCCGTTCGTGGCCGCCTCCCGCGGCTATATCGACGACGTCATCATGCCCCACGGCACCCGCAAGCGCATCGTCCGAGCCCTCAAGAGCCTCAAGGGCAAGCAGCTCCAGAACCCGTGGAAGAAACACGACAACATCCCGCTTTAGGGAGCGCCGGGCGGGACGGTCTTGGCGTTATTTCAGGTCCATCCTCACGCTGAGCGTCCCATCAGGGTTGCCTGGCGACCTCGGGGCGCCGCCGAACGCGCTGGCGTAGGCCGGAGCCAGCAGCGCCTGGAAGGCCGAGACGGGGACGACGATTTCGTAGTCGCCCTCGGCGTAGGGGCCGACCACATAGGGATCGATCAGCACCGTCAGCCCGCCGATCTTGCCCGGGCTCGTCGACGGGGTTGGGACCAGCACGGTCTGGTTCCACTTGGGGCAACTGAACATGGCGTTCAGCGGCGTGGCCCCCTCGCGGTGGGTCTTGGCCTGGGCCACCGCGTCGCAGATCGCCTTGTCCAGCACGGACATGTCGGCTTCCGGGCGGAACAGGGCGCTGGGCTGGATGTCGCGCTTGGCGACGTTGTCCCAGATCAGGCTGGAGCCGCCGTGGTTGGGGTGGGCGCCGCCGGTGTCCTCGAACCACAGGGCGCGTAGGCCCACCAGCGGCGCGCTGTCGGCGGCCAGGAACCACTGGCTCTGGCGGGCGTAGGGTCGCCAGGGGAACTTGCCGTCCGAAGCCTTGCGGTCGGCCTGGGCCTTGGCGGCGAAGGTTTTCAGGCCGGCGGTTTCGCGATCGTAGAGCAGGGCGTGCAGGGCGGGATGGCTGGCGATCTCGGCTGGCAGGCGCAGGGCGACCTTGGCCGCTTCGTCGGACTGGTCGAAGGTCAGGGGGCGGGCCATGGCGGCGGATGTGGCGGGCGCGGCGGGCGCCGGAGCGGTGGTCGACACGGCGGCCGGCGCTCGCGGCGGCGCGGCCGGCTTGCCCTCGCAGGCGCCCAGGGCGGCGAGCAGGCCGAGGACGGCGACGGGGCGGGCTTTGGTCGAGGGCATGGACATTCCTCCTGAACGCCGCCCCCGCCCGGCTGGCTCCACCCTGCCTTGCGCGGCGCGAACCGTCCATGGAGAGGCGGCGCGATGGCCCGTCGCCAAATCGGTCGAACGTGGTTAGATCGACGGCGGCTGAACGGGAGACCGCATGAAACCTCAAGGGGCGTGGCTGTTGTTGGCGGCGAGCGCCGCGGTGCTGGGAGCGTGCTCGACGACCGCCCCGCCGACGGGACCGGCGGCCGCGCCCGCCGGCATGAAGTGGAACGCCTTCGCCACGCCCGACGCCGAGCAGCGGCTGGCCTACGGACTGCCCGACAGCGACGTGGTCGGGATCATCTTCTCGTGCCGACGCAAGGCGACCAGAGTCGGCTTTCTCACCAACCTGGCCGAGGGCAAGCCCGGGTCCGGGAGCGTGCGTTTCCGGTCCGGCAAGGTCCAGGGCCGCTACGCCGCCAAGCTGATCCCATCGGAGATCGCCGACGGCCTGGACGCGACCGGCCAGATTCCGCTGGCCGACCCGGTGCTGGCCGCCTTCGAGAAGACCGGCCTGATCAGCCAGGTCGAGGACAGGGCCTATCCGCAGGATGCGCGCACGCCAGCCGAACGGGCCGACATCAAGCGCTTCTTCGGCTTCTGCCGGGGCTGACCGGCGCTCATCGCGTCATCCCGGGCCGGGGCGAGGAGCTTTCGATTGACGCCCGGCGGGGGCGCCCCTCAAATGCCCCCGCCCGCGTCGGGGTGGACAGCAGGTCGCGACCCGCGAGATGGACGACCACGCCGCCTTTCTCCAGAGAGTCGAGGCCCTGCGCGCCGGGGTGGACCGACGGCTGGCCGAACTGGCGCCGGCCGTGGGCTCGGCGCCCGACCGCCTGGTCGAGGCCGTGCGCTATTCGCTGCTGGCGCCCGGCAAGCGCTTTCGTCCGATGGTCACCCTGCTGGCCGCCGCCGAGCTGGGCGCGCCCGAAGGCGCGGCGCTGGACGTGGCCTGCGCGTTCGAGATGATCCACGCCGCCTCGCTGATCCTGGACGACCTGCCTTCGATGGACGATGCGGGCCTTCGGCGCGGCCTGCCGACCATCCACCGGGCCTTCGACGAGGCCACGGCGATCCTGGCCGGGGTCGGGCTGCTGAACCAGGCCTATGTCGTGATCGCCGCCGACCAGGGCCTGCCGGCGTCCCTGCGAGCCGAGTTGGCGGGCCGCGCGGCCCAGGCCGTGGGTTTTTCCGGCCTGATCGCCGGCCAAGCGCGCGACCTGTTCGACCGCGACCAACTGCGCGACCCGGCGGCCCTGGAGCGGCTCAATCACGAGAAGACCGGCGTGCTGATCGTCGCCGCCGCCCAGGGCGGGGCGCTGGTGGCCGGTGCGTCCCCGGCGGTGGTCGAGGCGATGGGCGTCTTCGCCCGCCACATCGGCCTGGCCTTCCAGATCCGGGACGACCTGATCGACGCCCAGGGCTCCGTCGAAGCGGCGGGCAAGGACGTCGGCAAGGACGCGGCGATGGCCACGGTGGCCTCGACCCTGGGTCTCGCCGGCGCCGGCCAAGCCATGGAAGCGCACCTGGCCAAGGCCTCCGGCGCCCTGGCCCTGGCGGGGTGCGACGGGCTGCTGGGCCGCTATGTCGGCGAGCTGTTCGCCCGGCGCAAGGCGGCGGCGTGACCGCCCAGACCGTTTCGCGGGATCCCATCGCAACGGTTAGCGGCGCGGTCCACGCCTATGGCGGCCGGCCTGTGCTGCGCGGCGTCGACCTGGGCCTGCGCCCGGGCGAGATCTACGCCCTGCTGGGGCCGAACGGAGCCGGCAAGACCACCCTGGTCCGCGTCCTCTGCGGCCGCATCCGGCCCGACGGCGGCGCGGCGCGGCTGAACGGCCGCGATCCCGCCCGCATTCCGGCCGCGCGGGCGGGCTTGGGCTTGGTTCCCCAGGAGATCGCCCTCTATCCGAACCTGACGGTGTCCGAGAACGTCGAGACCTTCGCCGTCCTGGCCGACGTGCCGCGCGCCGGCCTGGCCTCGGCCGTCGCCCGCGCCCTGGACCTGACCCGCACGGCCGACCGGGCCCGCGTGCCGGTCAAGCATCTGTCGGGCGGCTACCAGCGCCGGGCCAACATCGCCGCGGCGATCGTCCACCAGCCGAGCCTGCTGATCCTGGACGAGCCCACCGTCGGGGTCGATCTGGACGCCCGCGAGGCGCTGGACGCGGTGATCCGCGGCCTGCGCGACCTCGGCGTGGCCGTGCTGATGACCACCCATGACCTCGACCAGGCCGCGGCCCTGGCCGATCGCGTCGGCTTCCTCCGCGAGGGCGAACTGGTGCTCGAGGGGCGGCCGAAAGCCCTGGTCGCCGAGGCGTTCGGCGAGCGGATGGAGATCCAGGTCCACCTGGCCGAAGAGGTCGACGCCGCCGCCCAGGATCGCCTGGTCGCCGAGGGGCTGGAGCGCACGGCGCGGCCGACGGTGTGGACGCGGCTGGAGGTCGACGGCTACGCGGCGGCTGGACGGCTGGACCAGCGCCTGCGCGAGGCGGGGTTGGCCCCGCGCGAGATCCGGGTGCGCGCGCCGTCCCTGGCCCAGCTGTTCAGCCGGGTGGCGGGCCGGGCGTCGGCGGCGTGATGCGGGCCTTGCGGAAGATCGCCGCCATGGTGCGGGTGATGGCGCTGGACCTGTGGCGCGACCGCGGCGCGTTGCTGATGACCTTCCTGCTGCCGCCGCTGGTGTTCCTGATCTTCGCCTCGGTGTTCGCCGGGACGACGGGCGACGACATCCAGCTGAAGCTGGCCGTGGCCGACACGGCCCGTACGCCGGACTCGGGCCGGCTGGCGGCGGCGCTGGTCCGCTCGCCCGAGGTCCGCGCCGAGCTCGCCCCGACGGCGGCCGAGGTGCGGCGACGGGTCAAGGCCGGCCAGGCCGACGCCGGCCTGGTGATCCGCGCCGATCCGGCCTCGGCCGACAAGCCGTTCCTGATCATCGCCGACGCCAGCCGGGCGGTCGCCGCGCCCCTGGCCCAGGCCCGGGTGCAGCAGGTGCTGGCCGACGCCCTGCCGGACGTCACCCTGCGCCGCACGATCACCCAGCTGGAGCCCGCCCTGGGCGGCTTCACCGACGAGCAGGTCGAGAACGCCGACAGCGCCGCGGCCCTGATGCGCCAGGACCCGACCCACGACGACGGCGGCTTCTTCGAGCGTGAGGCGGTCAAGGACGCCAAGGTCGGCGGCGGAGTGATCGCCTACTATGCCGGGGCGGTGATGATCCTGTTCGCGCTGTTCTCGGCCATGCAGGGCGCGCTGGGCCTGATGGACGAACAGAGCACGGGCGTGGCCGACCGCCTGCTGGCGGGAACGGCGGGCATGGGACCGGTGGTCAGCGGCAAGTTCCTGTTCCTGGTCGGGCAGGGGACGGTCCAGGCGCTGCTGATCTTCGCCACCGCCCAGATCGTCTACGGCGTGGCGGCGGTCCAGCACGCGGCCCTGTGGCTGCCGACCACCCTGGCGGCCAGCGCCTGCGCGGCGGGCGTGGCCCTGGGGCTGGTGTCGGTGTGCCGCACGCGCGAGCAGGCCCAGATGCTGTCCACCTTCGTGATCCTGGTCCTGGCGGCGATTGGCGGCAGCATGGTGCCGCGCTTCCTGATGCCGCCGTGGCTGCAGGCGGTGGGCTGGGCGACCCCGCACGCCTGGGCCATCGAGGCCTATCAGGCGATCCTCTGGCGCGACGGCGGGGTCGGGGCGGTGTATAAGGCCTGGTGCGTGCTGACCGCCGCCGGCCTGGCTGGCCTGGTGCTGGCGCACGTGTTGGCGCGCCGGATTCGGCGATAGACGGGACGACGATGGCGACCTTTGGTCTGCACCTGGCCCTGTTCCTGGCGGCCTTGGCCTTCATGGAGGGCTTCGCCTGGGTCATGCACCGCTACGTGATGCACGGCTGGTTGTGGGCCTGGCACCGCTCGCACCACGAGCCGCGCACCGGCCTGTTCGAGCTCAACGACCTGTTCGCGGTGGTGTTCGCCGTTCCGGCTATCGTGGCGATCTATTTCGGCGTCCACGGGGTTTCGTGGCTGCTGCCGATCGGGCTGGGGATCACCGCCTATGGCGCGATCTATTTCGTGTTCCACGACGGCATGGTGCACCAAAGGTTCAAGGCGCCCCTGGGCCGGTCACGCTACTGGAAGCAGCTGATCCAGGCCCACCGGATCCACCACGCGGTGCACACCAAGCATGGCGCGGTGTCGTTCGGCTTCCTGCTGGCGCGGCCGGTGCGGGAGCTGAAGGCGAAGCTTCGGGAGCGGGACGCCGACGGCGCGCTTCCGTAGACCATCAACCGTCGGCGGTTTCGGGGAGGGAACCATGACCGAGACAGTGACCAGAACCCCTTGGCATCTCTGGCTGGTGGGCGTCATCGCCGTGCTGTTCAACGCCATCGGCGTCTTCGACTTCGTGATGAGCATGACGCAGGGCGCGGCCTATATGGCGAGCGCGGGCATGACGCCGGAGCAGATCGGCCACTACGAGCACCTGCCCGCCTGGATGACCATCGACTGGGCCGTCGGCGTGTTCGGCGCCTTGGCCGGCTCGGTGCTGATCCTGCTGCGCCACCGACTGGCCTGGCCGGTGTTGGCCGTGTCGCTGGCGGCGTTCCTGCTCAGCGTGGCCTACACCTATCTGCTGACGGACGGGGGCAGGATCATGGGCCCGCAGATGGGGATCATGAGCGCGGTCATCGCGGGGCTGCTGGCGGTCTTCACGGGATACGCATGGTGGATGACGCGGCGCGGGGTGCTGCGGTAGGGCGCTGAGCGGCCAGCACTTGCCCCCTACGGGTCGCTTCGCGACCGTCTTCCCCCGGAGGGGGAAGAGCGCTCCGCGAAGGCTCCGCCCCCTCTGGGGGCGGATAGACCGCGAAGCGGTCAGGTGGGGGCAAGTGGATTGCGCCTGAACGTTAGATCCGCGACCACATCGCCGGTCGCTCCGGCGCTTGGCCCCAGCGGTCCAGCGTCGCCGAGCGCAGCGCCATGACACCGCCTTCCAGCGCCCGCCAGGCCTTCATCCGGCCGCTGACCACGACGCGTTCGTCCCAGGCGCTGGGGCCGGCCTTCACGACGTCCAGCCCGATCTGCCGATAGACCCCGCGCGCCGCGCCGATCGCCCAGGCGCAGCGGATCGGCAGGTCCCGCAACCCCCAGCGGGCCGAGGCGTAGTAGGGCTCCGCGGCGTCGACCAACCTCTTGGCCAGCACCGCCACGGCGCTGCGGTGGGTCGGATCGGCCACGGCGTCTTTGGGCACGCCCAGCTCGGCCAGCCAGTCGCCGGGCACATAGACCCGGCCGTTGCGCGCGTCCTCGACGATGTCGCGGGCGATGTTGGTCAGCTGGAAGGCCAGGCCCAGGTCCTGGGCGCGGCGCAGGGTGGACAGGGCGTCGGGCTTTACGCCCATGACCAGGGCCATCATCGTCCCGACCACCCCGGCCACGCCCCAGCAGTATTCCAGAAGCTCGTCCAGGTTGGCGTAGCGCCGACCGGTCACGTCCATGGCGAAGCCGTCGATCATGTCCAGGGCGTAGCGCTCGGGGATGCCGCGCCGCAGGGCCACGGTCTGAAAGGCGGCGAACACCGGGTCAGTCGGGGTTTCGCCGGCCATGGCCGCGCGGGTCTGGGCGTACAGCGCCTCCAGCCGGGCCGGGGCGTCGGCCACCGGGCTCATGCCGTGGCCCAGGGTCTGGCCGTCGATCACGTCGTCGCAATGGCGGCACCAGGCGTACAGCATCTCGGCGTCGGCCCGGGTCTGGGCGTCGAACAAGGCGGCGGCGGCGGCGAAGCTCTTGCTGCCCTTCTGGATCGCCTCGCGGCTTTGCTGCTCGAGGTCGCTCATGCGGGCCGGTAGTCGTCGATCATCAGCCCCGCCGTCGCCTTGGCCGAGCCGACCACGCCGGGGATGCCGGCGCCCGGGTGTGTTCCGGCCCCGACGAAATAGAGGTTGGGGATCACGTCGTCGCGGTTGTGGGTGCGGAAGAAGGCGCTCTGGGTGAGGATCGGCTCCAGCGAGAAGGCCGCGCCCTTCCAGGCGTTGAGGTCGGTCACGAAGTCGTCCGGGGTGATAAAGCGGCTGGTGACGAGATCGGCGGTAAGGCCCGGGATGTAGTGCTTCTCCAGATAGGCCAGGATCTTGTCGCGGTACCGCGGCCCCTCGACCGACCAGTCGATGTTGGCCGTCTTCAGGTTGGGCACCGGCGACAGGGCGTAGAAGCTGGAGCAGCCCTCCGGCGCCATGGCCGGGTCGCTGGCGGTCGGGTGGTGCAGGTACAGCGAGAAGTCGTCGGCCAGGCCGTCCTTACCGTAAATCTCGCCGATCAGCTCGCGATAGCGATTGCCGAAGCAGATGGTGTGGTGACGGATTTCAGGGTGCGTGGTCTTCAGCCCGAAATAGACCACGAACAGCGACGGGCTCCAGCGCTTAGCCTCCAGCGCCTTGCCGACCTTCTGACCCCGGGGATCGTCGGCCAGAAGATGGCGATAGGTGTGCATGACGTCGGCGTTGGAGGCGACCGTGTCGAAGGCCTCGAACTGGCCGTCGGCGCGGATCACGCCGGTGACGCGGCCAGCCTTCGTGGTGATCTTCTGGATTGGCGCCGACAGGTGGATCGTTCCGCCCAGGTCCTGGAACAATTTGACCAGCGCCCGGATCAGGGCGTGGGTGCCGCCGCGCGGGAACCAGACGCCGCCGCGCCGCTCCAGCGCATGGATCAGGGCGTAGATCGACGAGGTCGCGAACGGGCTGCCGCCGACCAGCAGGCTGTGGAACGACAGCGCCTGGCGCACGTGCTCGTCCTTCACGAAGCCGGCGACCTTGTCATAGACGCTGCGCCAGGCCTGCAGCTTCATCAGGGCCGGGGCGTTGGCCAGCATGGCGCCGAAGTCGAGGAACGGTACGGCGCCCAGCTCGACATAGCCCTTCTGGTACAGCTCCTCGGAATAGGCGTGGAAGCGGCGGTAGCCCTCGACGTCGGCCGGGTTGCGGGCGGCGATCTGGGCGTCCAGCTTCTCCTGGTCGTTGACGTAGTCGAAGACGTCGCCGTCCTCCCAGACCAGGCGATAGAAGGGATCGACCGGCAGCAGCTCGACATAGTCTTCGATCTTGCGGCCGCTTAGCGCGAACAGTTCTTTCAGACAATCGGGATCGGTGATCACCGTCGGGCCGGCGTCGAAGGTGAAGCCCTCGTCGTTCCAGACATAGGCCCGGCCGCCCGGCTTCTCGCGGCCCTCGAACACGGTGACGTCGAAGCCCGAGGACTGCAGGCGGACGGCCAGGGCCAGGCCCCCGAACCCCGCGCCGATGACGGCGGCCTTCGGCTTGGTCTGCGTCATGCGTCTTGTCCTCCGGACACCGAGCGTTCGTCGATGCACTTGATGGCCGCCGAGACCGGCACGGGCGGCTTGCCGATTAGGATCCGCGCCTTGTCCCACCGGGTCAGCCGCGCGGCGTAGAAGCGTTGGATAAGCCCGGGCGACAGGCGGTAGAAGCGCTCCAGCACCTTGTAGCGGTCCTGCGGCGCACAGGCCCGGAACAGCATGCGGTTCAACAGCCGCAGGAAGCGCCTTTGCCGCCAGACGGTCTTGGACCGGGCCTCGACGCAGGCGCGGACGCTGGCGCTGGTGACGCGCGGCAGGGCGGCCACGGCCTCGGCCAGGCGGGCGGCGTCGGGCAGGGAATAGCCGGTGGTCGGCTGGAACAGGACCGCGCGCAGGCCCACCTCGGCGAGCTGGGGCGGAGCCTCGCGCCAGTAGGCCTCGATGTCCCCGCCCAGGGCGATGGGAAGGATCCCATCCTCCTCGCGCTCGACCTCGGCGATGGTCCAGCCTTGAGCTTCGGCATAGGCGGCGATGGCGCGGCGCAGGGCGGGCCGGTCCAGGGCCGGGCCGTCGCTGTAGCGGGTGTCCTCGATCAGCAGGCGGATGTCGTCCAGCGGCAGGACGTAGACGAAGCGGTAGCCGTCCTCCTGGGAGACCGTGGCGTCCATGATGATCGGCCGGGTCAGGCCGTGGGGGGCGGTCAGCCGCACCCCTTGGCCGACGAACTTCTGGTAGCCCAGGGCCAGGCTGGGGCTTCGGCGCGGGCCGCGCCCGTCGATCACCGCCCCGGCCGCGATGGTCCGGCCGTCGGCCAGGGTCACCTGGTGCGGATTGACGTCCGCCACGGTGGCCGACAGCCAGGCGTCGGCGCCCAGGGCCGCGCCGACCACCTGGTGCAGGCGCTCGGAGGTGATGGCCAGGTAGTCGGTCGGCAGCTGTCGCTGGTGGCCAGGAAAGCGAACCTCGTAGCCCGACCAGCGATGGACGATCAGCGGCCGCAGCCAGCCGGCCTCGACCGCGTCGACGTCGGTGGCGAAGTGGCACCAGGTGTGCTCGCCGCCCAGGGTCGGGCCCTGTTCCAGCAGGATCACGCGCAGCCGCGGCCGCAGGCTCTTCAGCCGCAGGGCGATCAGGCCGTTGGCCAGACCGCCGCCCACCAGGACGACGTCGGCGCGTTGGGTCGGAGGCGCGGAGACCATCGCTCGGCTCTAGCATGATTGGGCGAAGCTCAAGCGACTTCCTGTGCGTTGCGGCGGATATTGCGCGGCGCGAGGGTAGGGGCTAGGCAACGCCAAACAGGAGACGGCGATGTCGCAAGCCAGAATCATCGACGGCAAGGCCTTCGCCGCCCAACTGCGCGAGCAGGTCGCCGCCGAGGTCGCCAGGCTGAAGGCCGAGCACGACCTGACGCCGGGTCTGGCGGTGGTGCTGGTCGGCGAGGATCCCGCCAGCCAGGTCTATGTGCGCAGCAAGGGCGAGCAGACCCTGGCCGCCGGCATGCATTCGGAGACCCACCGCCTGCCGGCCGAGACCTCGCAGGCCGAGCTGCTGTCGCTGGTCGAGCGGCTGAACGACGATCCGGCCATCCACGGCGTGCTGGTGCAGTTCCCGGTGCCGGACCATATGAGCCAGGCGGCCATCGTCGCGGCGATCTCGCCCGACAAGGACGTCGACGGCCTGACCGTGACCAACGCGGGCCGCCTGGCCAGCGGCCTGCCGGCCCTGACCGCCTGCACGCCGGCCGGCTGCATGGTGCTGCTCAGGGACGTGGTCGGCGACTTGCGCGGCAAGCGCGCGGTGGTGGTCGGGCGTTCGAACCTGATGGGCAAGCCGATGGCCCAGCTGCTGCTGGCCGCCGACTGCACCGTGACCATCGCCCACTCGCGCACCCAGGACCTGGCCGCGGTCTGCCGCGAGGCCGACATCCTGGTGGCCGCCGTCGGCCGGCCGCAGATGGTCAAGGGTGACTGGATCAAGCCGGGCGCGACCGTCATCGACGTCGGCATCAATCGCATCCCCAAGGAGGACGGCAAGACCCGCCTGGTCGGGGATGTCGACTTCGAGGCGGCCAAGGGGGTGGCCGGAGCCATCACCCCCGTTCCGGGCGGGGTGGGGCCGATGACCATCGCCATGCTGCTGGCCAACACCGTCAGCGCCGCCAAGCGGCTGAACGGGATCGCGGGGTAGCGGGCCTCTCCGGACGCGGCCCTCCGCCGCGAGTTATGGCGCAAAGAAAAAAGCCCCGGCGCGGACCAGGGCTTTTCAGATCTTCAATGCAGGGGGCGGCCGATCAGCCGGCCAGATATTCCGCCACGCGGCCTTCCAGCTCTGCGGCCAGGACCTTGCCCACCGGGTGGGTGTCGACCTTGATCTCGTCGCGCACGCAGGCCTTGATGGCGTCGATGTGGGCGTCGACCAGGAACATCGGGGCGGAGAGACGCGTCGCCGGATCGTCGATCAGCTTGCACAGCGAGCCGGCCAGTCGGGTGATCAGCGGGAATTCGTAGGTGGCTCCCAGGCCTTTCAGGTCATGGGCGCGCAGGTAGAGGGTCTCGACGGTCTCGGGGGTCAGGCCCTGGGCGCGAACCTCCTGGCGGGCGGCCTCCAGCTTGACGATCTCGTCGTCCAGCCACTGGGCGAAGTTGCCCGACAGGCTCTTGAGGGCGGCCTCGGCCTTGGCGATCGCCGCCATGTCGATCCCGCCTCGTCCGCCAACCTTGAGCTTGAGCATGTTCGGCACCTGAATCACTTCCGCGGCGGACTTGTTGGTCACGGACGCTTCTCCCTGGGCATCGGTCTGGAATATAGGATCAAGGCGTTAACATTAGATGAGACGCCCGTTTTAATCAGACCAATGGGCGGGTGGCGCCCTGACCAATAGTGCTCCGTGTTGTCAGGCCGAGAACTGCTCCGTCAGAACCCGCTCTTCTAGGCTTCGACCTGCGTCGAAGAGCATGGAAAGGCTGGCGCTGCTGTCCTCGGCGATGTGAACCTCGACGACGTCGCGAACCTCGAAATTGTCGGCCACGGCGCTTACCGGTCTTTTATCGCACTCAAGCACCTCGAACGTCACCCTGGCGGTCTGCGGCAAAAGCGCGCCACGCCAGCGGCGAGGGCGGAAGGCGCTGATCGGGGTGAGGGCCAGGACCTGGGCGCCGATCGGAATGATCGGACCGTGGGCCGACAGGTTGTAGGCCGTCGACCCGGCGGGGGTGGCCAGCAGGGCGCCGTCGCAGACCAACTCGCCCATCCGCACCTTGCCGTCGATGCTGATGCGCAGCTTGGCGGTCTGCCGGGTCTGGCGCAGCAGCGACACCTCGTTGATGGCCAGGGCCCGGTGCTGCTTGCGGTTGGCGTCGATGGCGACCATGGCCAGCGGGTGGATGACGGCCCGTTCCGCGACGTTGATCCGCTCCAGCAGGTCGTCCTCGCTGTATTCGTTCATCAGGAAGCCGACCGAGCCACGGTTCATGCCATAGATCGGGGTCTGGCGTTGCAGGGTGTCATGCAGGGTCTCCAGCATGAATCCATCGCCGCCCAGGGCCACGATCACCTGGGCGTTCTCCTCGCCTGCGTCACCGTAGCGCACCGCCAGCCGTTCGCGCGCCTCCTGCGCCTCGGGGCGGTCACTGGCCTTGAAGGTCAGGCGAGTCACGAAGGGCAGGGGCTGGAACATGCCGCCAAGAGGCTGGATCGGGGCGGGGTTGTCAAACCTGGGTTCACGCCGCGCTGACGGCCCGGCGGAACGCCATGGCCGCGATGTCGGGGGCGAAGGGGCCGAAGGCGCCGCTGGCCTTGCGGGCGGCTTCGGCGCCGCCGCCGGGACGGCCGCCGTTCAGTTCGCGCACATGGGCCAGGATGGTCGGGAAGACGCTGCGGTCGATCCCCACCGCCGAGCAGGCCAGGGCCAGCAGCTCGGGACGGTCGCTGTCGACCGCTCGCCGCACCTGGCGCACGTCGAAGCGGCCCAGGCGGGCCAGGGCGAACAGGAACAGCGGCAGGCGGCGTTCGCGCAGCACCCGCAGCAGGTAGCCGGGCCGCAGCTGGCCGGCGGCGTCCAGTTTCTCGACCAGGGCCGCCTCCATCTCCTCGCGGTCCTCGGCCTGTTCGACGCCCGGCCGGCTGTCGACGACCTCGGCCCCGGAATGGGCGCCGCGCAGAGCGGCCTCGACGGCCTTGGCCATCCGGTCGGGGTCCAGCTGGAAGCGCGCCGTGAGAGTGTCGCGCAGGGCGCGGCCTACCCACAGGTAAAGCTGCTCGGCCAGGTCGCCGGAGAGATTGGGATGCCGGGCCAGGGGCGAGCGCAGGGCGACCACGTCGCGGGCCTTGTCGACCAGCTGGCGCAGGCCTTCGGGCGAGATCTGGGCGGTCGGGTTGGAGGCCAGGGCGGTCAGCACGGCCGACTCGTCCTTGGCCAGGATCGCCTCAACCACCGCCGGCGACAGCTGCGGGCGGCGGGCGATCTCGATCTGGTGCTCCAGCGTGGCCTGGACCAGCAGTCGGATCAGGTCATGGTCCTGCAGGATCGGGCTGCGGGCGATGACCGGCCGGGCGATCTCGATCTCGTCCAGGGCCAGGATGTTGATCAGGGCCGGCGGGGCCCAGGCGGCGTCGGCCAGGCTCTGGGCCAGCCGGGCGCGGATGTCGCGCTCGGCCTCGACCACCAGCGTCATGAAGATCGAGTCGAGCAGGATCTGGACCTCGGGCGCGGTCGGGCGGCCCTCGGCCTGGCCGGCGTCGCACATCTCCACGATGCCGACGAGCAGGCGCTCGCGATCGGCCGGCTCGCGGCTGCGAGCCAGGGACAGGAGCTGCGCGGTCTGGGCGGAAGGGCTCACCAGCCTCCTCGAAATCCGAGCTTAACCAAGAGGGACCTTGGCGGCGTCAGATGAAAACATGCTTAAACAAGGGAATCCACGCATGGACGACAACAAGCGTCGCGATGCCGCGGAAGAAAGATCGCCAGGGAGACGCTGACGCATGGGCCAACCTCTGATCCTCGCGCTCGATCAGGGCACCACCAGCACCCGGGCCATCCTGTTCCAGGCCGACGGCAAGCCGGTGTGCGACGCTAGCCGACCGCTGCGCCAGAGCTATCCGCGCGACGGCTGGGTCGAGCACGACGCCGACGAGATCTACGCCGCCTGCGTGGGCGTGCTGCGCGACACGGTCGAAAAGTGCGACCGCGACAGCGCCGACATCGTCGCCCTGGGGATCACCAACCAGCGCGAGACCGTGGTGGTCTGGGACAAGGCCACCGGCCGGCCGATCCATCCGGCCATCGTCTGGCAGGACCGGCGCACCGCCGAGGTCTGCGACCGGCTGCGCGACGAAGGCCACGAGCCGGCGGTCACCGCCGCCACCGGCCTGCTGCTGGACCCCTATTTCTCGGGCACCAAGATCGCCTGGATCCTCGACAAGGTCCCGGGCGCGCGCCGCCGGGCCGAGGCGGGCGAGCTGCTGTGCGGCACGATCGACAGTTGGGTCATTTGGAGGCTGACGGGAAAAGAGGCGCACGTCACCGACGCCACCAACGCCTCGCGCACCCTGCTGTTCGACATCCAGGCCCAGGACTGGTCGGATGAGATGCTGGCCCTGTTCGATGTGCCGCGCGCCCTGCTGCCGGCGGTGCTGGACTGCGCCGCCGACTACGGCCGGGTGACGCCGGACATCCTGGGCCGGCCCCTGCCGATCCGCGGCGTGGCCGGCGACCAGCAGGCGGCGCTGATGGGGCAGGGCTGCATCCATCCGGGTGAGATGAAGGTCACCTACGGCACCGGCGGCTTCATGCTGGTCAATACCGGCGAGACCCGGCCGCATTCGGCGTCGCGACTGCTGACCACTGTGGCGGCGCGGGTCGGCGGGCGGACGACCTATGCCCTGGAGGGCTCGATCTTCGTGGCCGGGGCGGCGATCCAGTGGCTGAACGAGGGGCTGGGCGTGACGGGCGGACCGCGCGGGGCCGAGGCCCTGGCCCGCACGGCGCGCGGCGACCACGGGGTGGTGGTGGTGCCCGCCTTCACCGGCCTGGGCGCGCCGTGGTGGGACGCCGAGGCGCGCGGCGCGGTGTTCGGCCTGACCCGTGACGCCGGCCTGGCCGAGATCGCCCAGGCCACCTTCGACTCCTGCGTCTTCCAGGGCCGCGACCTGATCGAGGCCATGCGGGCCGACGCTCCTTCGGCCTTCGAAGACGCGGCCCTGCGCATCGACGGCGGCATGGCCAAGAGCGCCTGGTTCAGCCAGCGCCTGGCCGACCTGACCGGCCTGCCCGTGCACCGGGCCAGCTACCAGGAGACCACCGCCCTGGGCGCGGCTCTGTTCGCCGGGGTGGGGGCGGGGGTCTACGGCTCGGTCGAGGACGCGGTGAAGGCGCGGCCGGAGGCGGAGGTGCTGACGCCGGCGTTCGACACGGTGACCCGCGAGGCCGCCTACGCCCGCTGGCTGGATGCGTTGCCGCGGGTGCGTTCGTGAGCGAGGCGTCCGCCATGACCTATCCGATCGTCGGCCAGATCCACCGGCTTTCGTCCAAGCTCGACGCCGTCGTCGCGCCGGACGCCGAGATCCAGCAGCTGGCCGACGGCTTCATCTGGGCTGAAGGCCCGGTCTGGGTGCGCGACGGCGGTTACCTGGTGTTCTCCGACGTGCCGGGCAACGTCATGTACCGCTGGAGCGCGGCGGACGGCGTCAGCGAGGTCCTGAACCCCTCGGGCTATGACGGCCCGCCCACCGACGCCTTCGCCGAGCCGGGCCAGAACGGCATGGCGCTGGACGCGACGGGTCATCTGCTGGCTTGCGACCACGGCAACCGCGCCCTGGCCAGGATCGACCTGAAGACGCGCGAAAAGACCTTCGTAATCGACCGTTGGCAGGGCAAGCGGTTCAACAGCCCCAACGACCTGGCGGTGGCGAAGACGGGGGCGATCTATTTCACCGATCCCACCTACGGCCTGAAGGGCCGCAACGCCTCGCCGCTGCGCGAGCTGGACTTCAACGGCGTCTATCGCCTGCGCCCGGACGGAACTTTGGACCTGCTGGACGCCGAACTGAGCTTCCCGAACGGGATCGCCCTGTCGCCCGACCAGAGCCGGCTCTATGTTTCGGTCTCGGATCCCGACGATCCCAAGCTGGTGGTCTACGACCTGGGGGCGGACGGCCTGCCCACGTCAAAGGCCTTGTTCTTCGACGCCATGCCGCTGCGGGCGGCCGGCGGCCCGGGCCTACCGGACGGCCTGTGCCTGGACACCGAGGGCCGGCTCTACGCCACCGGCCCAGGCGGGGTGCTGGTGCTGACGTCGCAGGCCGAGTTGATCGGGGTGATCGAGACGGGCACGGCCATCGCCAACTGCGCGTTCGGCGAGGACGGCCGCACCCTGTTCCTCGCTTCGAACCACACCCTGGCGCGGGTGCGGCTGAAGACGACCGGGCTGGTCTGGTGAGGTCAGGTCGCCAGCAGGGCGATGATCGCCAGGCACAGCGACGCGGCGGCGGCCAGGTCCAGCAGCAGCCGCCAGCCGCTGGCGCGGACCCAGGTCATGGCGCGGGCATGCTGGTCGGCGTTGAAATCGCCGGCCTTCTCGAACGCTATCGCGCGCGGAATGAAATAGGCGAACGACCAGGCCCGCATCGCCACGTGGGCGACCAGGGCCGCCAGCAGCCACCGGCGCGCATCGGGACGGGTCCAGGCGCTCCACAGCGCCGCGCCCAGCAGGGCCTCGAAGGCGAAGTGCGCCGGCATCCAGAACCGTTTGCGATTGATGCCGCCTCGGCTGGGCTGGACCAGCGCGGGATTGTCGGGCCACAACCGGTCGATCAGCGTGGTCTCGTAGACGCCGCCGCCCAGGCTGCCGGCGACCAGGATCAAGGCGGCGAAGGCCGTGGCGACGGCGATGTCCATTGGTCGATTCCTCCGAAGATGGTATCTTAGTTTCAGAATATCTTAGTGAGTAAGATAATATGGCGGAGACGTCAACGGGTTGCGAGGACGGTCGCCGGGCCTTGCTGTGGCGACTGCAGGCGGCGATGCGGGAAGCCAGCGCGCAAGGCGTGCTGATCAGCCAGACGATCGCCGACCGGGCCGGGCTGAACGCCAGCGACCTGGAGTGCCTGGACCTGATGCAGTTGCAGGGCCCTCGCACCGCGGGCGAACTGGCCAGGGCCACGGGCCTGACCAGCGGCGCGATCACCGGGCTGATCGATCGGCTGGAACGCGCCGGCTACGTGGCGCGCGAAAGCGATCCCGCCGATCGCCGCCGCGTGGTGGTGCGGGTGAGGCCCGACAGCCTGACCGCCCTGAACGCGCTGTACGCTCCGCTGCAGGCCGCCAGCGAGGACTTGAACGCCCGCTATTCGGACGAGGACCTGGCGCTGATCGCCGCGTTCATGGAGCGCAACATCGCCATGGCGCGCGACTTCATCGCGGGCCTGAAGGCCGCGCCCTAGGCAAGCCGCGCGATGCCCTAAGGATTGGCGTCCAGATAGGCCTTCACCCGCTCAAATAACGCCTCGAACATCGGCGTGGTCAGCCGCCCGGTGTTCGTGTTCAGCCGCGAGCAGTGGTAGCTGTTGAACACCCGGTAGGGCCCGGCCTGGAACTCGGTGCCATGGCCGGGCAGGCCGGCCGAGGCCTTCAGGCCCAGGGCCTTGAGCAGGTTGCGGCGCGAGACGTCGCCCAGGGTGACGATGGCCTTCAGGTTAGGAAACATCTCCAGCCGCGCGGTCAGGAACGGCCGGCAGTTGTTCTCCTCCGAGGTCTCGGGCTTGTTGCCGGGCGGGGCGCAGCGGACGGCGTTGGTCACGGCGCTGCCGACCAGCTTCAGGGAGTCGTCGGGCCGGGCCTCGAACTTGCCGGTGGCGAAGCCGTACTTGACCAGGGTGTCGTAGAGCAGGGTCCCCGCATAGTCGCCGGTGAACGGCCGACCGGTGCGGTTGGCGCCCTTGCGGCCGGGCGCCAGGCCCACGACCAGCAGCCGCGCCTCGTGATCGCCGAACGACGGGGCGGGGCCGTTGAACCAGTCCGGATAGAGCGTCTGGTTCTCGCGGCGATAGGCCACCAGCCGCGGGCAGCGCGAGCAGTCGCGCGGCGGTTCGGCGGGCGAGGGCACGACCTCGCCGACGATGTTGGAGGGCTGGCCCATGTTTCAGTCCTCGTCGGCGTCGTCTTGCGGGTCGGCGCCCCGGGCCGGGTCGGTGACGAAGCGGGGCAGGCTGCTGGAGCGCTGCGGGCGACCGATGATATTGCCCAGGTCGGCCAGGTCCACGAAGTTGTCAGCTTGGCGGCGCAGGTCGTCGCTGGTCATCGGCGGCTGGCTCTTCATCGTCGAAACCACGGTGACACGGCGGCCCTTGCGCTGCACGGCCGCGACCAGGGACCGGAAGTCGCCGTCGCCCGAGAACAGCACCAGGTGGTCGACGGTCTGGGCCATTTCGAGCATATCGACCGCGATCTCGACGTCCATGTCGCCGCGCCACCGCTTGCGGCCCTGGCTGTCGGTGAACTCGCGGGCCGGCTTGGTCACCAGGGTGAAGCCGTTGTAGTCCAGCCAGTCGACCAGCGGCCGGATTGGGGAATACTCCTCGTTCTCGGCGATGGCGGTGTAGTAATAGGCCCGCACCAGCACGCCGCGCTTGCGGAACTCGTCCAGCAGCTTGCGGTAGTCGATGTCGAAGCCCAGCGCCTTGGCGGCGGAGAAGAAATTAGCCCCGTCGATGAACAGCGCCAGGCGCTCGGTCGGGTAAAAGGTCACGTGATCGGAATTCCTTGAAAAATCGATGCGATCAAAACGAGCTCGATCAGGCGGTGGTGGTCGCCCTGGGCTGCAGCCTGCCCGGAGCATACCCGAGTCGCGAGGTCTTGCTCGAAGCGGCCGTCGACGCGCTGGCGTCGGAAGGCCTGGCCGTGACGGGACGGTCCGCCTGGTGGACCTCGGCGGCCTGGCCCGACCCGGCCGCGCCAGCTTATCTCAACGGGGTCGTCCTGGTCGAGACGCGGTTGCCGGCGAGCGAGGTCCTGGAGGCCCTGCATCGCGTGGAGGCTCGCTTCGGCCGGGTCCGAGCGAAGGCCAATGCGCCGCGCACCCTCGACCTGGACCTGATCGCCCACGGCCGGACGGTGCTGGACGGGGTGGTGGTGGTGCCGCATCCAAGGGCCCATGAGCGGCTGTTCGTCATGGGGCCGCTGGCCCAGATCGCGCCCCGCTGGCGCCATCCGGTCTACGGTCGGACGGCGGCGGCGCTGGCGGCCGCCGCCACAGTGGGAATGGACGCCAAGCCGGCGGCGTAGCGGGACACGCGGTCCACATTGCCAAACTTTAATTCGCCGCTTGGCCAAGGCGGCTGGATAGTCCGCGCCAAAATCGTGCTGAGCGCCGCCGCGCTCGCGCTCCTTGGGACCTCCTGCATGACCCTGACCCGCCGCCTGCTCGCCTGCGCCGCCGCCTGTGCGCTGCTGGCCTCCGCGCCCGCCTTCGCCGCCGACCTGAAGAGCGGGGTCGACAAGTCGGCCTTCGACACGGCGACCAAGCCCGGCGACGACTTCTGGACCTACGCCAACGGCGCGGCGATCAAGGCCAACCCGATCCCTGCCGACCGCAGCAGCTACGGCGTCGGCGCTATCCTGGTCGAGCAGGCCGCCAAGCGCACCGTCGACCTGATCCAGGCCGCGGCCAAGGACGGCGGCTCGCCCGACGCCAAGAAGGTCGGCGACTACTACGCCAGCTACATGGACGAAGCCGCCATCGAGAAGGCCGGGCTGGCGTCGATGCAGGCGGGCTTGGCGCGGATCGCGGCGATCAAGAGCCGCACCGACCTCGCCACCGTGCTGGGCGGCAACGTCCGCGCCGACGTCGACGCCCTGAACGCCACCGACTTCTACACTGACAACGTGCTGGGCCTGTGGGCCTCGCCGTCGTTCGACGACACCAGCAAGTACGCGCCGTTCCTGCTGCAGGGCGGGTTGGGCATGCCCGACCGCGAATACTACCTGTCGGACAAGGCGGCGATGAAGACCGTGCGCGACAAGTACCTCGCCCACATCGCCAAGGTCCTGACCCTGGGCGGGATCGCCGACGCCGAGGCCAAGGCCGCGCGGATCATGGCCCTGGAGACGAAGATCGCCCAGGCCTCGGGCAGCCGGGCCGACAGCGCCGACGTCCAGAAGGCCAACAACAGCTGGAGCCAGGCCGACTTTGTCTCGAAGGCGCCTGGCCTTGACTGGAAGACCTTCTTCGCCGCCGCCGGCCTGGCCGACCAGCCGCGTTTCATCGTCTGGCATCCGACCATGGTCGTGGGCCTGGGCAAGGTCGCGGCCGACGAGAGCCTGGACACCTGGAAGGACTACCTGGCCTTCCACTATCTGGACCACTATTCGAACCTGCTGCCCAAGGCCTTCGTCGACGAACGCTTCGCCTTCTACGGCCAGGCCCTGCAGGGCACGCCGCAGCTGTCGGCCCGCTGGAAGCGCGGCGTCAACTCGACCAACGCCGTGCTGGGCGAGGTGGTCGGCAAGCTCTATGTCGAAAAGTACTTCCCGGCCCGGTCCAAGGCCGAGGTGTCGGCCATGGTCGACACCATCAAGGCCGCGTTCGAGCGCCGCATCCAGGGTCTGGACTGGATGGCCCCGGAGACCAAGGCCGAGGCCCGCCGCAAGGTCGAGGTGCTGAAGGTCGGCGTCGGCTATCCCGACAAGTGGCGCGACTATTCGGCCCTGCAGATCGTGCGCGGCGACCCGGTCGGCAACGTCCAGCGCTCGGAGCAGTTCGAGACCGCCTACTGGATCGGGCAGCTGGGCAAGCCGGTCGATCGCGGCCAATGGGTGATGACGCCCCAGACCGTCAACGCCGTGAACCTGCCGATGCTGAACGGGCTGAACTTCCCGGCCGCCATCCTGCAGGCGCCGTACTTCGACGCCGACGCTGACGCGGCGGCCAATTACGGCGGCACCGGCGGCACGATCGGCCACGAGATCAGCCACAGCTTCGACGACCAGGGCGCGCAGTTCGACAGCCAGGGGCGCCTGCGCAACTGGTGGACCCCGACCGACCTGGAGCACTTCCAGAAGGCCGGGGCGGCCCTGGCCGACCAGTTCGACGGCTACAAGCCGTTCCCGGACCTGGCCGTGAACGGCAAGCAGACGTTGAGCGAGAACATCGCCGACGTCGCCGGCCTGGCCGCGGCCCTGGACGCCTACCACGCCTCGCTGGGCGGCAAGCCAGCCCCGGTGATCGACGGCCTGACTGGCGACCAGCGGTTCTTCCTGGCCTACGCCCAGTCCTGGCGCGGCTACAGCCGTCCGGAGGCCGAGCGCCAGCAACTGGTCACCGACGGCCATGCCCCCGACCAGTACCGAGCCGACACCGTGCGTAATCTCGACGCCTGGTACGCCGCTTTCGGCATCAAGCCGGGCGACGCCCTGTACCTGCCGCCGGAAAAGCGCGTGAAGGTCTGGTAGGGGAGGCCTTTCATCGTCCCGGGCTCGCGCCCGGGACGTCACGCTCGCCGAGAACCCGCTGATGGCCGCCATCGAGGTCAATCCCGACCACGTCCACGAATTCGTCGACGCCGACGCCTTCCACGACTGGCTCTCGCGTCATCATGACAAGCAGAGCGAGGTCTGGATCAAGATCCACAAGGTCGGCTCAGGCCTGCCCTCGATCACCCCCAAGCAGGCGATCGACGTCGTGTTGTGCTGGGGCTGGATCGACGCGGTGCGCAAGGGCTTCGACGACCAGAGCTTCCTGCAGCGCTACACGCCGCGCGGCCGCAAGAGCGTCTGGAGCCAGATCAATGTCGACAATGTCGCGCGCCTGGTCGCCGAGGGGCGGATGACCCCGCACGGCCTCCGGGAAGTGGAGGCGGCCAAGGCCGACGGGCGCTGGGATCGCGCCTATGGCAGCGGCAAGAGCCTGAAGATCCCCGACGATCTGCAGGCCGCGATCGACGCCAGCCCACAGGCCAAGGCGATGCTGGGCAAGCTCACCGAACAGAACCGCTTCGCCCTGGCCTTCCGCGTGCACAACATGAAGACGGAGGCGGGGCGCAGGAAGAAGATCGAGACCTTCGTCGCGATGCTGGAGCGCGGCGAGACGATCTATCCGCAGAAGAGCCGGTAAGGGAGGGACGACCGCTGGCCGCTCCCAGACCTCGCTCAGGCGACGTCGCGGGACCTCTGGGCGTGAGGATTGGGAAAGATCTCCTCGATCGTCAGGCCGAAGGCGCCCGCGATCCGGAACGCCAGATCGAGCGACGGGTCGTGCCGCTCGGTCTCCAGGGCGTTGATGGCGTAGCGCGACACGCCCACCGCTTGGCTGAGCTGCTCCTGCGTCCAGCCGCGCTCGGCCCGCAGCACCTTCAGGCGGCTCTTCATGCGCGGGTGTCCCGGATCAGCGGGGTCGCGATCCCGAACAGGCCCCAGAATAGCGGATAGATCAGCCAGGCCGGCAGGCGGGGCAGCCCGATGAGTTCCATCACGCTCCAGGCTGTGGCCAGCGCGATTGCGGCGGCGGCCGCGACGACCATTCGCCTCAGCGTCAGGGCGCGGACGAACTCGTCCTGAGCCGCGATCAGCCTGTAGGCGGCGCGGAATTGCAAGGCCACCGTGACGGCGGGGACGAGCGCCAGCGCGATCAGTACGGCGAGCGGCCAACCGGAGGCCCGTCCAACCGTTACGCCCATCACGCACGCCAGGAACAGCATCCACGCGGCGATGGCGCCGAGCGTGTAGCGCCAGTTGGTCGGCCAGGTCGGGTTCATGTTGGGTTCTCCCATCATCGAGTTGTGTTTGCCTAACATTGATCGAGATGTTAGGTCAACCCAACATCCGCCGTGGGGCGGCGCGCGCATGGAAGTCTGGACTTCTCCGGCCAAACCCGGCATAAGCGCCCCCTCGCGAAAGCCGGGACTTTGCCGATGCGGCGTTGTGTAACGCCGCTCAAGACCCTATTTTGCGATAACCAAGGCTCATAGCCCGAGGAATTCATGGCCCGCGTCACCGTCGAAGATTGCGTCGAGAAGGTTCCCAACCGCTTCGCTCTGGTCCTGCTGTCCGCCCACCGGGCGCGCGGCATCTCGGCCGGCGCCTCGCTGCTCGTCGATCGCGACAACGACAAGAACCCCGTCGTCGCCCTGCGCGAGATCGCCGACGACGTGGTCGACCACGAGGGCCTGAAGGAACAGCTGATCACCACGCTGCAGCGCGTGGACGAGCACACCGAAGCCGAGGAAGAGGCCGAAACCCTCGCCCTGCTGGCCGATCCCACCCACATGCAGATGAGCGAACTGGAACTGGTCCGCGCCCTGCAGAGCGACCGCGACGGCGGTCAGGAGGAGCGGTACTGAGCCCCGACGGCGCAGACCCTCTCATTCTCGAAGCGGCGCCCGCCGCCGCTCCGTCCGACCGCGCGCCCGAGATCTCTCCATCTGCTGGAGAGGAATCGGGCGCGTCTTCGTCTCTACCGGCCGCCAACGACGCGACCCCCGCGGCCCCGGCCGCCAAGCCCCGCCAGAAGTTCCTCCGCCAGTACGAGCTGATCGAGCGTGTCCACGCCTACGATCCGACGGCCGACGAAGCCCTGCTGAACCGCGCCTATGTCTACGCCATGCGCATGCATGGCAGCCAGACGCGGGCCAGCGGCGACCCCTACTACGCCCACCCGATCGAGGTGGCCGGCATCCTGACCGAATACCGGCTGGACACCGCCACCATCGTCACGGCCCTGCTGCACGACGTGATCGAGGACACCCCGGTCACCAAGGAAGAGATCGCCAAGCTGTTCGGCGACGAGATCGGCGAGCTGGTCGAGGGCGTCACCAAGCTGTCGAAGCTGGAGCTCCAGGCCGAGCACGCCCGCCAGGCCGAGAACCTGCGCAAGTTCATCCTGGCCATCTCCAAGGACGTTCGCGTCCTGCTGGTCAAGCTGGCCGACCGTCTGCACAACATGCGGACGCTGCATTTCATCAAGAGCCAGGCCAAGCGCGAACGCATCGCTCGCGAGACGCGCGACATCTACGCGCCCCTGGCCCGCAACATCGGCTGCCACCGCATCTGCACCGAGCTCGAGGAACTGTCCTTCGAGCACACCAACCCGGTGGCCCGCAACGCGATCATCCGCCGGCTGGACACCCTGCGCGCCGAGCAGGGCGGGGCCGTGGCCCTGGTCAGCCAGGAGATCGCCGCCCGCCTGGAATCGTCGGGCCTGCCGGCCCGGGTGTTCGGCCGCGAGAAGTCGCCCTATTCGATCTGGCGCAAGCTGCAGCGCAAGTCGATCGGCTTCTCGCAGATGTCCGACATCTACGCCTTCCGCGTGATCGTCGACAGCGAGGAGGACTGCTACCGGGCCCTCGGAGTGGTGCATCGCGCCTGGTCCAGCGTGCCCGACCGCTTCAAGGACTTCATCTCCACCCCCAAGCGCAACAACTACCGCTCGCTGCACACCACGGTGGTGGGGCCGCGCGGCATGCGCATCGAGATGCAGATCCGCACCGAGGCCATGGACCGGGTCAACGAGGAGGGCGTGGCCGCCCACTTCCGCTACAAGGACGCCTCTTACGGCTTGGACCTGGAAGGCATGGAAGCGGCCGGCGGCCGCGATCCCCTGGCCAACCTGCGCCAGCTGGTCCAGGTGCTGGAGCACGGCGGCGACGCCGAGGAACTGGTCGAGCACGCCAAGCTGGAGATGTTCCTCGACCAGGTGTTCGTGTTCACGCCCAAGGGCAAGCTGGTCAGCCTGCCGCGGGGCGCCATGCCGCTGGACTTCGCCTATGCGGTCCACACCAGCGTCGGCGACACCTGCATCGGGGTGAAGATCAACGGCGAGCTGAAGCCGCTGCGGACCCTGCTCAACAACGGCGACGTGGTCGAGGTGGTGCGGGGCTCAAAGCCCGTGGTGCCGCCGGACTGGCGCTCGCTGACGGTGACCGGCCGCGCAAGATCCGCCATCCGGCGGCATATCCGCCAGACCGAGAAGGAAGAGTTCCTGCGCCTGGGCCGGGCTTCGGTGGAGCAGGTGTTCGAGCGGGCCGGCAAGAAGCTGAAGGACGTGTCGCTGCGCCCGATCCTGGAGCGCTTCGCCCTGGACACCGAGGAAGCCCTGTTCGACGCCGTCGGCCGCGGCCGCGTCTCGCCCAGCCAGGTGCTGGAGACGGCCTTCCCGGGCATGAAGGACACGGACGTCGCCGTAGCCACGGCGCGGCGCAAGATCGAGGGCGGCACGGCCGCGCGGCTCTATGTGCGCGGCGGCGGCCTGACCCCCGGCGTCTCGCTGCACTTCGCCCACTGCTGCAGCCCGGTGCCGGGCGACCGCATCGTCGGCATCCTGCGGGAGGACGGCGAGGGGCTGGACGTTCACACCATCGATTGCCCCAAGCTGGCCGAATACGAGGACCGCGAGGACCTCTGGCGCGACCTGAACTGGACGGCCGAGGCCGAGCGCGAGACGGTGTCCCTGGCCCGCCTGCACGCCACCATCGGCAACGCGCCGGGCGTGCTGGGCCAAGTCTGCACGATCATCGGCGAGGCCGGCGGCAACATCGTCAACCTGCGCATGCACCACCGGCAGAGCGATTTCTTCGACGTCGACATCGACGTCGAGGTGCGCGACGCCAAGCACCTGACCAACATCTCGGCGGCGCTGCGGACGTGCCCGACGGTGGAGACGGTGGACCGGACGCGGGGATAGGGCGGCCGGGGCTTCCCCATCATTCCAACTAGCTCCGTCATCCCGGGCCTTGTGCCCGGGACCCCTTTGTCCGCCGCAAGTGCGGGGGTGTGGCGCGCCAGCGCGCCAAAGCATCTCACCGTCAGCTGAACGAGGGGTTCCGGGCACAAGGCCCGGAATGACGGTTAAAAGGGGAGGTGTGTTGGCCCCTAAGCCCGCACCACCCCGTGCAGCGCCTTCAAGGTCCGCAGCAAACCCGCCGCGTCGCTCAGCGGCAGGCAGCTGGGGCCGTCGCACAGGGCCTTGTCGGGCTCGGGGTGGAACTCCAGGAACACCCCGTCCGCGCCCGCCGCCACGGCGGCCTTGGCGATGATCGGCACGCCCTCGCGGCGGCCGCCGGTCGAGCCGCCGGCGGTGCGCGGGTCGGCGCCGGGCAGCTGGACAGCGTGGGTGGCGTCGATGGTCACCGGCACGCCCAAGCTCTGCATCTGCGCGATGCCCAGCATGTCGACCACCAGGTTGTTGTAGCCGAACGAGGCGCCGCGCTCGCACAGCACGATCTGCAGGTCCGGTGCGGCCTCTCGGGCCTTGTGGACGATGTTCTTGCAATCCCAAGGGGCAATGAACTGGGCCTTCTTGACGTGCAGCCAGCCGCCGGCCGCCGCCGTGGCTCGCGAGGCCGCGACGATCAGGTCGGTCTGGCGGCACAGGAAGGCGGGGATCTGCACCAGGTCGGCGACGGCGGCCACCGGCTCGGCCTGGTCGACCTCGTGAATGTCGGTGGCGATCGGCACGTCCAGCTTGGCCTTGATCTCGGCCAGCATGGCCAGGCCGTCCTTCAGGCCCGGGCCGCGATAGCTGGTGATCGACGAGCGGTTGGCCTTGTCGAAGCTGGCCTTGAACACATAGGGCAGGCCCAGCTCGGCGGTGATCGCCTTCAGCTCGCGCCCGACCTCCAGCGCCAGTTCGACGTTCTCCAGCACGTTCAGGCCGGCGATCACCGCCAGGGGCTGGCCGGCGCCCATCGAAATGTTCCAGCGCTTGAGGGTGACGACGGACATGGCGGGTCTTCCTGGTTGGGTCGGCGGTTGGCGCGAGCTTATGCCTTAAGCGCGGCGACCGCGTCGAGGGTCGCGGCGGTCAGGGGCGAGGGCAGGGCGTCCAGGGCGAACCAGCCCCAGTCGGCCAGGGCCTGCGGCTCCTGGATGGCCGGCTCGCCCACGCAGCCGTCGGCGCGATAGGTCACCGCCACCCAGTGGCTGTCCTCGGCAATCATGTCGGTGACGCACAGCACCGGGCCGGCGACGACGGTGATTCCCAGTTCCTCGAGGATCTCGCGCTCGGCGCAAGCGCGGCCGTTCTCGCCCCAGTCCAGCTTGCCGCCGGGCTGCCCCCAGCAGCCGGCCTCGGGCGGGCGGCGGCGCTGGACCAGCAGGATCCGGCCCTGGGCGTCGAGGATCGCCGCGCCGCAGCCTACGCGGGGGCGGGGAGGGGGGAAGGAATCGTCGGACATGGCTCCTTCCCTACACCGGCCTGCGCGTCGCGCCAGTCCAGGGTCTCGTTGATCTTGGCGAAGGCGGCCGCCACGCGGCTGGTGTCGGCCACGCGGCGGTAGATGCTGGCGTGGCCGGGCTTGCTGGCGCGCCGGGCCAGCAGGTCCAGGTCGTTCGCCTTCTTCAACAGGCTCGCCGAGGTCTCGATCAGATAGTTAGTCATGGGGAGCCACCTTCCAGGGTTGCTCACAGGTCCGCGGTCGCGGATCGGCTGGTCGTCGGGAGGTTTTCGCGCACGCGCCTTACTTCGGCGGGTGGCCGTCGCGACTCACGGGCGGCCTTGAAGCGCTGACCCGGGACGACTCGTGTCCGCCTTACACACGTGGGGACCAAACCATAGCGGCTGAGCGGCGGTATTGTTCCCTCGTGGCGCGAGTTTGCCGTCGCGCGGTTTGTAGACTCGCGCCGCTCCGCCTATATCCCCCTCTCATGACCAACGATGACGTTCTCGACGAATTCCGCGCCGCCGGCGCCCTGCGCGAAGGCCACTTCGTGCTGTCCTCCGGCCTGCACAGCCCCGTCTTCCTGCAGAAGAACCTGGTGTTCATGCGGCCCGAGCGCTGCGCGCGCCTCTGCAAGGCGCTGGCCGAGAAGATCGTGGCCACGGTGGGTCAGCCCGACGTGGCCGTCTCGCCGGCCGTGGGCGGCATCATCCCGGGCTACGAGACCGCCCGCTGGCTGAACGTCGCCTCGATCTATGTCGAGCGCGAGGGCGGCGCCTTCAAGTTCCGCCGCGGCTTCCACCTGGAGCCCGGCCAGAAGGTCGTGATGGTCGAGGACATCGTCACCACCGGCCTGTCGTCGCGCGAGTGCATCGCCGCGATCCAGGCGGCCGGCGGCGACGTGATCGCCGCGGCCTGCATCGTCGACCGCTCGGGCGGCAAGGTCGATGTCGGCGTGCCGCTGGTGTCGTTGTGCAGCCTGGAGGTCCCGGCCTATCCGGCCGACGCCCTGCCGCCGGAACTGGCGGCCGTGCCGATCGAGGATCCGGGCAGCCGGCGCCTGAAGGGCTGATCGGCATGCTGCGGCTCGGCGTCAACATCGACCACGTGGCCACGATCCGCAACGCGCGCGGAGCCAGCTATCCTGAGCCGGTGCGGGCCGCGGAGCTAGCCCTGGCGGCCGGCGCCGACGGCATCACCGCCCACCTGCGCGAGGACCGCCGCCACATCAGCGACGCCGACATCGTCCTGCTGACCGATCTCTGCCTCAAGCGTGGCAAGCCGCTGAACTTCGAGATGGCGGTCACCGACGAGATGGTCGGCATCGCCCTTCAGGCCCGGCCGCACGCCGCCTGCCTGGTGCCCGAGCGTCGCGAGGAGGTCACCACCGAGGGCGGGCTGGACGTGGTGCGCGGCAAGGTCCGTATCGTCGAGGCTGTCGCCCGCCTGCGGACCGTCGGCGCGCGGGTGTCGCTGTTCATCGAGGCCGACCCCGCCCAGATCCGCGCCTCGGCCGAGGCCGGCGCCCAGGTGGTCGAACTGCACACCGGCGCCTATTGCGACGCCGCCCGCGAGGGTCACGCCGACCGCGCCGCCGCCATCCTGCAACGGCTGAAGACCGGGGCGGAACTGGCCGCCAGCCTGGGCCTGGAGGTCCATGCCGGCCACGGCATCGACTACGCCACGGTCAAGCCGATCGCCGCCATCCCGCAGGTCGCCGAGCTGAACATCGGCCATTTTCTCATAGGCGAGGCGATCTTCGTGGGCCTGCCCCAGGCCATGCAGCGCATGCGGGCCCTGATGGACGCCGCCCGCCTGGAGACGGTCGCGTGATCATCGGGATCGGCTCGGACCTGTGCGACATCCGCCGGATCGAGAAGTCCCTCGAACGCTTCGGCGACCGGTTCACGAACAAGGTCTTCACCGAGATCGAGCGCAAGCGGTCCGAGCGCAAGCCCGACCGCGCCTCCAGCTACGCCAAGCGTTTCGCCGCCAAGGAGGCCTGCTCCAAGGCCCTGGGCACCGGCCTGAAACGCGGCGTGCACCTGGCGGGCATGGGGGTGGTCAACCTGCCATCCGGCAAGCCGACCATGGCCCTGACCGGCGGCGCGGCCGAGCGTCTGGCCGCGATGGTTCCCGAGGGCATGACCGCGGTGGTCCACCTGTCGCTCACGGACGACCATCCCTACGCCCAGGCCTTCGTGATCATCGAGGCGGTGCCTGCGACCTAGATAGATCCTCCCCCTGTGGGGGAGGTGTCGGCGCAGCCGACGGAGGGGGGGGAGTGTTTCGTCCCCCGGCAACATCCCCCCACCGGCCTTCGGCCGCCTCCCCCACGGGGGAGGACCTAAAAAGCGCGGCCCCTGCCTTGCACCCAGCATTCCCAAGCGCCGCCTACGGCGCCGTTCTGGGACGGGGAAGCACATGGCCATCTGGAGCGATGCCGACGGCAAGACGGCGCGTGGCAGGCAGCCGAAACCCTGGCAGGCGCGGCCGCTGGCCTGGCTGGTGGTCAGTTGGGGCTTCTTCGCCCTGGTGCTGCTGGCGATCCTCGCCACATTTTGACCCCGGACTCCGGGATCAAGCTGGACCACGCGCCGGTTTGGGGCGCGACGTCGGGCCGCGCACGCCATGAAGGCGAGTTAACGGGCGCCACGCTTGCTCCCGTCGTAAACCCCGTCTAGCTAGGCGCGTCGGGTTCGCCCGCCGTCCATTTCGTCGAGAGCCCTGCAGCGCATGACCGAAGCCGCCGACACCGAAACGCCCGACGACAAGGCCGGGGCGGTCAAGGAGTTCATCGAGATCGTCAAGACGGTCGCCTACGCCCTGGCGATCGCCCTGGTGCTGCGGGTGCTGCTGTTCCAGCCGTTCACGATCCCGTCGGCGTCGATGGAGCCCAACCTCTACCAGGGCGACTACATCATCGTGTCGAAGTACAGCTACGGCTGGTCCAAGCACTCCATCCCGTTCAGCCCGCCGCTGTTCGACGGCCGCATCCTGGGCAAGGCGCCCACCCGCGGCGACATCATCGTCTTCAAGCTGCCGCGCGACCCCAATGTCGACTACATCAAGCGCCTGATCGGCCTGCCCGGCGACCGGGTGCAGGTGCGCGGCGGCGTGGTCTACATCAACGGCAAGGCCCTGCCGCGCAGAGAGATGCCCTCGGCCCTGGTCGACACCGGCTACGGCACCATCCGCGCCGGCCGCTTCGAGGAGACCAATCCCGAAGGCCGCAAGTACGCCACCCAGGACTACGGCCCCGATAGCGACGCCGACAACACGGGCGTCTATGTGGTGCCGCAGGGCTGCTACTTCTTCATGGGCGACAACCGCGACAACTCGCTGGACAGCCGCTTTGATCCGGGTGTCTCGGCCTTCAAGACCGGCCCCGGCACGTGCAAGTGGGACTACGCTAACGACCAGTACATCGGGATGCAGGAAGGCGTTGGCTTCGTGCCGGCCGAGAACCTGGTGGGCCGCGCCCAGCTGATCCTGCTGTCCTGGAACGCCGACGCCCACCTGTTCAAGCCGTGGACCTGGTTCACCGAGGCCCGGCCGAGCCGCTTCTTCCGCGTCCTGAAATGACCGATCGGCGCGCCGTCGCCGTCGGCGACCTGGAGCGCCGGATCGGCCATACGTTCCAGGATCGCCAGTTGCTGGAGCTGGCCCTGACCCACGCCAGCGTGGGCGATGGGGCCAAGAAGGCCGGCGACAACGAGGTGCTGGAGTTCATCGGCGACCGCGTGCTGGGCCTGCTGGCCGCCGAGGCCCTGGCCGAACGTTTTCCCAAGGCCAAGGAAGGCGAGCTGGCCCCACGCCTGAACGCCCTGGTCAGCCGCGAGACCTGCGCCCGGGTGTCCCGGGCCGCCAATGTCGGCCCAGCTCTGCGCCTGTCGGCCTCGTCCAGCAAGATCGGCGGCCGCGAGACCGACTCGATCCTGGCCGGCGCCGCCGAGGCGCTGATGGCGGCGCTCTACCGCGACGGCGGGTTGGAAACGGCCCGGCGGGTGTTCCTGGACCTGTGGGCCGACGAGTTCGAGCGCGCCAACCAGGGCAAGCCCCGCGATCCCAAGACCGCGCTGCAGGAATGGGCTCAGGGCAAGGGCAAGCCGCTGCCGACCTATGCGGTCAAGGACCGCAAGGGCCCCGACCACGCGCCGGTGTTCACCGTGCAGGTGACGGTGGCCGGGCTGGATCCGGTCCATGCCGAAGGCCGCTCGCGGCAGGAGGCCGAGAAGGCCGCCGCCAAGGCGCTGCTGGAGCGGGAAGGGGCGGGCGGGGCTTAGGTGCGCGTCCCGACTCGCCGCAACCGCAATATCGGCACGGCCAAACAGGGGCATGGCGTCGACAATCGCCTGGTCATCCCCTGGCCCACGTCCGAGGAGCGGGTGTGGTACGCCATGCTCGGCCCTCACCAGCGTATCCGGGTCCCGATCGCCGGCTATGAAATGCTGTTCGTGGTCGAGGAAAATCACGGTGGCTGCGTCCACGCCTGTTCGGTGGCCGACATCGCGCGGGTGCTGGAAAACCTGCCGCGCACCGACTGGGAAGACCTGGCGGCGATCGTTCTGCGACAACCCACGCGCAAAGCGCGGCTTTTGTCGCCGGTCTGGGGCCGTTTCGCCTACAGCGCCGATCTTGGCTTGCGGCGCCGATCCTCATTTTGCACGGGACCGATGGTGTTCATCGAGGCCGTTGACCCGACCAGGCCAATCGAGTGGTCCGGCGCGCTAGGGCCGGACGGTCAGGCCGAACTGGCGCGACTGGCGGAAGACGGGCACGAGGTCGAGCAGGCCGGATCACGCTGGATCGTGAGCCCCAGCCTGGAAGCGGTTCGCGCCACCCAACTGTATCGCACCCTGCCGCACGAGATTGGCCACCATGTCGATTGGCTGGAAAAGGTGGCGCGCGCGCCGGCCGATAGTCCGGACGACTGGGACGCGCGGGCAGCTGCGTTCTTTGCTCGGCCGCGCGAGGAACGTGAGGCCTTCGCCCATCGCTACGCAGACGCCGCGAACGAACGCCTGCGCCGCTTCGGTCTCGTCCCGTTCGCCCCGTTGGCCTGAAGGGCCGCCCAACTGGGGGAGGGCTTTTTCGACGCATCGGTGCTACACGCACCCGCAATGACTGACACCACCTCCCAAAACCAAAACACCCGCGCCGGGTTCGCCGCCATCATCGGCGCCCCGAACGCCGGCAAGTCCACCCTGGTCAACCGCATGGTCGGGGCCAAGGTCTCGATCGTCACCCAGAAGGTCCAGACCACGCGCTTTCCCGTGCGCGGCGTGGCCATGACCGGCCAGACCCAGATCGTCCTGGTCGACACCCCCGGCATCTTCACCCCCCGTCGCCGCCTGGACCGCGCCATGGTCCGCTCCGCCTGGAGCGGCGCCGAGGACAGCGAAGTCGTCGTCCACCTGGTCGACGTCCAGGCCGAACTGGCCGTGCGCGAGCGCCGCGCCACCCCGGGCGAGCACCGTTCCGTGCAGGACGTCCAGACCATCATCGAGGGTCTGAAGGCCGCCGGCCGCCAGGTGATCCTGGCGCTGAACAAGATCGACGGCGTCAAGCGCGAGACCCTGCTGGCCGTCACCCAGGACCTGTACGACACCGGGGTCTATTCCGAGGTGTTCATGATCAGCGCCGGCACCGGCGCAGGCGTCGACGACCTGATGGCCAAGCTGGCCTCGCTTATGCCGGAGGGGCCCTGGCTCTATCCGGAAGACCAGACCGCCGACCTGCCGGCCCGCCTGCTGGCCGCCGAGATCACCCGCGAGAAGATCTATCTGCGCGTCCACGAGGAGTTGCCCTACGCCGCCTCGGTGGAGACGACCGCCTTCGAGGAACGCGCCGACGGCAGCGCCCGCATCGAGCAGACCATCTATGTCGAGCGCGACGGCCAGCGGGCCATCGTGCTGGGCAAGGGCGGCGAGGTGATCAAGTGGATCGGCAAGGCGTCCCGCGAAGAGCTGCAGGACATCCTGGACCGCAAGATCCACCTGTTCCTGCACGTCAAGGTCAAGGAGAACTGGGCCGAGGAGCGCGGCCTGTTCAACGACATGGGCCTGGATTTCGACGTTTAGGGCGCGCTAGCGTTCGGCGCGGGGTGGCAATCCCGCGCCGAAGCGTTACCTGTAGGCCTGAGAACAGACAGGGAATATCGGCCCGTGAGCAAGCTTGACATCGCGCCCGCCCAAGCGGCCTCGCCCAGCGTTGACCTGGACGCCTATTTCGCCCGCATCGGCTATGACGGCCCGCGCGAGCCGACGCTCGGCGTGCTGCGCGCCCTGCACCAGAAGCACCCCGACGCGATTCCCTTCGAGAACCTCGACGTGCTGCTGGGCAAGGCGATCAGCCTGGATCCGGCCGAGGTCGACGCCAAGCTGATCGCGGCCGGGCGAGGGGGCTATTGCTACGAGCAGAACGGCCTGTTCAAGCGGGTGCTGACGGCCCTGGGCTTCGAGGTCACGGGGCTGATGGCGCGGGTGCTGTGGATGGTCCCCGACCACCTGCCGCCGCGCCCGCGCTCGCACATGGTGCTGGCCGTGCGGGCGCCAGGCGACGACACGACCTGGCTGGCCGACGTCGGCTTCGGCGGCTGCGTGCTGACCGGGCCGCTGGCGTTGTTCTCCGACGCGGTGCAGGCCACGCCCAACGGCGATTTCCGCATCCTGCCGATCGACGAACTGGGCGGCGAGCGGCAGGTCCAGGCCAACCTCTCGGGCCGCTGGGCGGCGACCTACCAGGTGGCGCTCGGCGCCTGGGCCGATCAGGATTACGAGCAGGCCAACTTCTACACCTACGCCCATCCCAGCTCGCACTTCACCTTCAGCCTGACGGCCGGCCGCACCACGCCGACCGCCCGCTACGCCTTGAAGAACAACCGCCTGACCTGGCGGGACGCCGGCGGGGCCCTGGTCGAGCAACGCGACCTGTCGGCCGACGAACTGGAGACGACCCTGCGCGACGTGCTGGGCCTGCCGGTCCAGCCGGCGTGGCGGCCGCTGATCGAGACGATCGTGGGCTGGGGGACCCAGGCCTAGATGGAGTGGGAAGACGAGGCCTTCGTGCTGTCGGCGCGGGTCCATGGCGAGACCGGGGCGATCGTCGAGCTCTTGACCCAGGATCGCGGCAAGTTCGCCGCCCATGTCTCGGGCGCGGCCTCGCGGCGGATGAAGCCGTTCCTGCAGGCCGGGGCCAAGGTCATCGCCCGCTATCGCGCCCGGGTCAGCGACCAGCTGGGCGCGGCCAGTCTGGAGCCGATGGGCGAGGGGCCTTCGTCGCTGTTCGACGAGCCCCTGGCCCTATCGGGGCTGTCGGCCGCCGCCGCCGTGGCCGCCGGGGCTCTGCCCGAGCGCGAGGCTCATCCGGGGGCCTTCCACGCCCTGGAGGCCCTGATCGCCGCCCTGGCTGTCCCGGCCATCTGGCCGGCGGTCTATGTGCGGTTCGAGGCCGGGCTGCTGCAGGACCTCGGCTTTGGCTTGGACCTGTCCCGATGCGCCGCCACCGGTGCGCTGGACGACCTGGTCTATGTCAGCCCGCGCACCGGCCGGGCGGTCAGCCGCGCGGCTGGCGCGCCGTACCACGACAAGCTGCTGCCGCTGCCGCCGTTCATGCTGTCGGCCCAGGGCGGGCTGGTCGACGGCGACGTCAAGGCCGGGCTCGACATCACCGGCCACTTCCTCGAGCAGTTCGTGTTCCACCCGCTGAACAAGCCGCTGCCCCCCGCCCGGGTGTGGCTGCTGGACCGGCTGGGCGAGGCGGGGCGGTTGTGAGGGTTCGCCCCCTTGCCCCCACCTGACCGCTGCGCGGTCTGTCCGCCCCCAGAGGGGGCGGAGCCTTCGCGCCTAGGCTCTTCCCCCTCCGGGGGAAGACGGTCGCGAAGCGACCCGTAGGGGGCAAGTGAGCCGTATCCCAAACTCTCGAAGCCTGCCTGCCACATCTGCTACTGTGCCTTTCACGCGTAACGAATCTCCCCGATGAACAAACCAGTCCTACCTCCCCCCGGCGGCCCGGAAGACGGCCGCATTCTCGACGAACCGCTGAGCGAGGCGCTGTCCAAGCGCTACCTGGCCTATGCGCTGTCGACGATCGGCTCGCGGGCCCTGCCCGACGTGCGCGATGGCTTGAAGCCCGTGCACCGCCGCGTGCTGCACGCGATGAACAACATGCGCCTCAACCCCGAAGGCGCCGCGCGCAAGTGCGCCAAGGTGGTCGGCGAGGTGATGGGTAACTTCCACCCGCACGGCGACCAGTCGATCTACGACGCCCTGGTCCGCCTGGCCCAGGACTTCGCCCAGCGCGTGCCGCTGGTCGACGGCCAGGGCAACTTCGGCAACATCGACGGCGATAACCCCGCCGCCATGCGCTACACCGAGTGCAAGATGACCGCCGCGGCCATGCTGCTGCTGGACGGCATCGACGAGGACGCGGTCGACTTCAAGCCGTCCTACGACGGCCAGGACGAGGAGCCGGTGGTCCTGCCGTCGGGCTTCCCCAACCTGCTGGCCAACGGCTCGTCGGGCATCGCCGTGGGCATGGCCACCTCGATCCCGCCGCACAACCCGGCCGAGCTGATCGACGCCTGCCTGCTGCTGCTGGGCAAGCCCGAGGCGACCACCGCCGAGATCCTGGAGCGCGTGCCGGGCCCCGACTTCCCGACCGGCGGTGTGATCGTCGAGTCCCGCGAGAGCCTGCTGGAGACCTACGAGACCGGTCGCGGCGGGGTGCGCACTCGCGCCCGGTGGGAGAAGGAGGACACCGGCCGCGGCACCTACCAGATCGTCGTCACCGAGATCCCGTACCAGGTGAAGAAGTCCGACCTGGTCGAGCAGCTGGCCGACCTGATCGACAGCAAGAAGGCCGCCCTGCTGGGCGACGTGCGCGACGAGAGCGCCGAGGACATCCGCCTGGTCCTCGAGCCCAAGTCCAAGAACGTCGAGCCCGAAGTGCTGATGGAGAGCCTGTTCAAGCTCTCGGCGCTGGAAAGCCGCTTCCCGGTCAACATCAACGTGCTGGACGCCAAGGGCACGCCGGGCGTGATGGGCATCAAGCAGTGCCTGATGGCCTTCCTGGCCCACCGCCGCGAGGTGCTGACCCGCCGGGCCCGCCACCGCCTGGCCAAGATCGAAGCCCGCCTGCACATCCTGGACGGCCTGCTGATCGCCTACCTCAATCTGGACGAGGTGATCCGCATCGTCCGCTACGAGGACGAGCCCAAGCAGAAGCTGATCGCCGCCTTCGCCCTGTCGGAGATCCAGGCCGACGCCATCCTCAACACCCGCCTGCGCCAGTTGGCCAAGCTGGAAGAGATGGAGATCCGCCGCGAGCACGCCGAACTGGTGGAGGAGCGCGACGGCATCCTGGGCATGCTGGCCAGTGACCGCAAGCAGTGGGACCTGGTCGGCACGGGCCTGCGCCAGGTGCGCGCCATCCTGGTCAAGATCCAGCATCCGCACGACAAGCCGCGCCCGACCGGGGTGATCGGCCGTTCGATCTTCGCGGACGCGCCGGTGGTCGACGCCGACGCCGCCCTGGAGGCGATGATCGTGCGCGAGCCGATCACCGTCATCCTCTCGGATCGCGGCTGGATTCGCGCCGCCAAGGGCAAGATCGACGACCCGTCCGAGCTGAAGTTCAAGGAAGGCGACAAGCTGGGGTTCCTGGCCCCGGCCGAGACCACTGACAAGCTGTTGCTGTTCACCAGCGACGGGCGGTTCTTCACGATCAGCTGCGCCAACCTGCCGTCGGCGCGGGGCCATGGCGAGCCCGTGCGGATGATGATCGAGCTCGACGACAAGGTGAAGATCATCGACATGTTCCCGTTCAAGGCCGGGCGCAAACGCTTCCTGGCCTCGAAACAGGGCTATGGCTTCCTGATGCCGGAGGAAGAGGCCCTGGCCAACCGCAAGGCGGGCAAGCAGGTGCTGACCGTCGACTCCGCCGGCGCCGCCTTCTGCCTGGAGGCGGTCGGCGACCAGATCGCGGTGATCGGCGACAACGGCAAGATCCTGATCTTCCCGCTGGAGGAGCTGCCGGAAATGCCGCGCGGCAAGGGCGTCAAGCTGCAGTCGTACCGTGAAGGGGGATTGCGCGACGCGATCTCGTTCACCACCGACGGCGGCGCCTTCTGGATCGACACGGCCGGTCGCCGCCGCGACTGGACCGAGTGGAAGGACTGGATCGGCCGCCGCGCCGGCGCCGGCAAGCTGTCGCCCAAGGGCTTCCCGACGTCCAAGCGGTTCCGGCCCAAGTGATGCCTCCCTCGTTCGTCATCCCGCGCGCGGCGCATTCATCCGGCCCGCCGGAGGCGTCGCGCCTTGGGTCGGTCCTGGATCTTCGCTAGTCTTGCGCCGGGATGACGCGATCTGATCACATGAACACGGTGTTCAAGCGCACCGCCAGCGCCCTGGCCGGCCTGCTGGGGCTGGCCGCCGCCGGAGCGGCGGGCGCCGCGGCCTTGCCGGTGGCCAAGCCCGAGACGGCCGGGTTCTCGGCCGAGCGGTTGCGCAAGCTGGACGAGACGATGCAGGCCCTGGTCGACCAGGGCCAGATCGCCGGCGGCGTCACGGTGCTGGGGCGCCACGGCCGGATCGTCTCGCTGAAGGCCTTCGGCAAGCGCAGCCTGGAGACCGGCGAGGCCATGCCCGCCGACGCCATCTTCCGCATCCGCTCCGAGACCAAGGCGGTCACCGGGGTGGCGATGCTGATCCTTTACCAGGAGGGCCGGTGGCGGCTCGACGATCCGGTCACCGAATATCTGCCGGAGCTGGCCGACCTGCGCGTGGCCTCGGGCGTCGACGCCCAGGGACGGCCGATCCTGACTCCGGTCAGCCGCCCGCCGACCATGCGCGAGCTGATGACCCACACGGCCGGCTTCGCCTACGGCCTGGCCGACGATCCGGCCAGCTTGGCCGACCAGGCCTATTACCGGGCCGGCGTGCTGCAGTCCGACAGCCTGGACCACATGGTCCGCAAGGTGGCCATGCTGCCGATGTACGCCCAACCGGGGGTGATGTGGCGCTACAGCGTCGCCGCCGACCTGCAGGGACTGATCGTCGAGCGCCTGACGGGCCAGACCCTGCCGGTGTTCATGGAGGAGCGGATCTTCCGTCCCCTGAAGATGAAGGACACCGCCTTCTGGGCCCCGGCCGAGAAGCTGCCGCGCCTGGCCGCCCTCTATGACGGTGATCCGGCGACGGGCAAGCTGATCCCGGCCAACGAGGGGCCGTGGCGCGACGTCTCCAGGCCGCCGCCGGCGCCGTCCGGGGGCGGGGGCCTGCTGTCCACCGCCAGCGATTTCGCCCGCTTCGCCCAGATGATCCTCAACGGCGGCGAACTGGACGGGGTGCGCATCCTGCGGCCGGAGACCGTGGCCCTGATGCGGTCCAACCACCTGCCGCCCAGCTTCCAGGTCACCACCAACGGCACGGCCGGGGTGCTGCGGCCCGACCAGAAGCCGTTTCCGTTCAGCGCCGGCATGGGCTACGGCCTGGACGTGGCCGTGGCGGTCGATCCCCGCCTGTCCGGCGCCCCGGTCGGGCCCGGCACGATCAGTTGGGGCGGCAGCGCCGGCACCTGGTTCTGGATCGACCCCAGCAACGACCTGTTCTTCATCGGCATGATCCAGCGCCTGGGCGGGGTGGGCTCGGGCCTGGACGCGACGACGCGCACGGTGGTCTACCAGGCGCTGGAACGTCCGCCGGTCAAGGAAGCGCGGCTGAACTCTTCTTCGCGATAATATGCGCGGAAAGATTACAGGTCGTTCACTCCATGAATACGACGTCATGAAGCAGACGTAACGCGTATTCGCAGAACAACCCGGTCATTCTACCTCTCGAAAGCGGCGCGAACGGCGTCGCCAGGACAGGGGAGGCGGACATGAGCCGGTTCATCGCCAGACTTTCGACGGCGGCAATTCTGGCCCTGGCGGCCTTGCCGGCCCTGGGTCTGGCGCAAGTCGCCCACGCCGCGCCGGCCAGGCCTGCGGTGCTGGCCACGATCCGGGTCGGCGACCTGGACCTTTCGCGCCCAGACGACGCCCGCCAGCTCCAGGCCCGGATCGAGGCGGCCGGCGAGAGGGTCTGCGACGCCCGCGTCCGGGCCGAAAAGCTCGACCGCTGGTCAGCCCGCGCCTGCCGCATCGACATCCGCGACGAGGTCCAGTCCAAGCTGTCGCGCGAGCAGGCCAGGGCCCTGCGGGCGATCGGCGGCTAGGCCATGAGATCCTCCCCTCGGGGAGGTGGCGGGAGCGCCGGGCGCGCCACACGGCCCGGCCGCTTTATCCCTCAGAGCGCTCACGGCGTCGCCTGTCCCCAGCCCCAAGGGGAGACGCCCCGAGGCTCCCGCCGAGTGCGTTGACGTCAGGAGCTCGTCCGGGTTCTCCAAAGTCGCCGCCGTAGGGGACATGCCCTTGCGGCGTGTCCCCAGGTCTCGCACAGGGCCTGCGGTTGGGGACACGCCGCAAGGGCGCGTCCCCAGTCGTGCGCTTATCCTTGGCCTATCGGCGACAGACACGAGCGATTTCAACGCCCTGAACTTTCTCGACCTAATTTATCCTCACCCTCCAGACCGCCCGTATCCTGATCTCACCTCGACGCAGGGAAAGGGCGCATGGCCAGCGACCGATGCGGCGGCGGGGGGCGATCGAGCGGGAAGCTCCGTCGGCGGTCCTTTTGGACCAAACCTCGCGTCTCTGGAGCCGGTCGGGCCTGGAACACAAAAACGACGTGGCGCGAGGGCTGGCGGAGCAACAGGCGGGCGGTGACGCGCTCGCGGTCCGGGACCGGGGTTCGTTGACCTGGCCCGCCCGTCGGAGGCTTCAAGGCGGCGAGGCCCGAACAGGGTTCAGCGCCGCGGGCTTCCGGATAACGACCGCGCGGAGCGATCGGGCTTCGTCGAAACGGTATTCATTTTCAAACTCCGGACGATGTCCGGCGCTCCGCGACCCTTTCCATACCTTCAGCGAGAGATCGCGTGAGGCGGCGAACACTTGCCCCCACCTGACCGCTGCGCGGTCTGTCCGCCCCCAGAGGGGGGCGGAGCCTTCGCACCGGAGCGCTCTTCCCTCTCTGGGGGAAGACGACCGCGAAGCGGCCCGTAGGGGGCAAGTGTTCGCCGCACCACGCTTTCGTTTCCGCCCCGGGCCTTCTATATCCAACCGCTCCTCGACTCCCCCGGAAGACCCATGGCCCGCATCCTGATCACCTCCGCCCTGCCGTACATCAACGGCATCAAGCACCTGGGCAACCTGGCGGGATCGATGCTGCCGGCCGACGTCTATGCCCGCTTCCAGCGCGCCCGGGGCCATGACACCCTCTACATCTGCGCCACCGACGAGCACGGCACCCCGGCCGAGCTGGCCGCCGCCGCCGCCGGCCAGGACGTGGCTGCCTACTGCGCCGAGCAGCACGTGCTGCAGCACGACGTCGGCCGCGCCTTCGGCCTGTCATGGGACCATTTCGGCCGCTCGTCCTCGCCGCAGAACCATCGCCTGACCCAGCACTTCTGTGAGGTGCTGGAAGAGCGCGGCCTGATCGAGGAACGCGTCGACCAGATGGTCTATTCCATCGACGACAAGCGCTTCCTGCCCGACCGCTACATCGAGGGCACCTGCCCGCACTGCGGCTTCGACAAGGCGCGCGGCGACCAGTGCGACAACTGCGGCAACCTGCTGGACCCCACCGAGCTGAAGGATCCCTATTCGGTGATCTCCGGCTCGCGGAACCTGGAGGTGCGCGACACCCGCCATCTCTACCTGCTGCAGACCAGGATGGCCGACCGCATCCGCGCGTGGATCGACGGCCACCCCGACTGGCAACTGCTGGCCAAGTCGATCGCCTACAAGCACCTGGACGAGGGCCTGATCGACCGCGGCATCACCCGCGACCTCAGCTGGGGCATCCCGGTGACCAAGGGCGAGTTCCCGCGCCCGGGTTTCGAGGACAAAGTCTTCTACGTCTGGTTCGACGCGCCGATCGAATATATCGCCGCCACCCAGGAATGGGCCGAAGCCGGGCCCGGCCGCGACTGGAAGTCGTGGTGGCGCACCGACGCGGGCGCGGACGACGTCCGCTACGTCCAGTTCATGGGCAAGGACAACGTCGCCTTCCACACCGTCAGCTTCCCGGCCACCATCCTCGGCTCGGAAGAGCCGTGGAAGAGCGTCGACATGCTCAAGGCGTTCAACTGGCTCAACTGGTACGGCGGCAAGTTCTCGACCTCGAACCGACGCGGCGTGTTCATGGACGCGGCCCTGGAGATCCTGCCGCCGGACCTGTGGCGCTGGTACCTGACCTCCAATTCGCCGGAGAGCAGCGACACCGCCTTCACCTGGGAGCAGTTCGCCAGCGCCGTGAACCGCGACCTGGCCGACGTGCTGGGCAATTTCGTCAACCGCATCCTAAAGTTCACCGAAGGCAAGTTCGACGGGGTGATCCCCGAGGGCGGGACGCCCGGTCCGCTGGAGGAGAAGCTCTACGCCGACGTCTCGGCCCGCCTGGCCGATCTCGCCGAGCAGATGGACGCCATCGAGGTGCGCAAGAGCGCCCAGGCCCTGCGGGCGCTGTGGGTGGTCGGCAACGAATACCTGCAGGAAGCCGCCCCGTGGACGGCGATCAAGACCGACCGCGACCGCGCCGCCGTGATCGTCCGCACCGCCCTGAACCTGGCGGCCCTGTACGCCCGAATCTCCGCCCCGTTCATCCCGTTCGCCGCCGAGAAGATCGCCGAGGCCTTCCAGCTGGCCTGGCCGCCGGCCTGGCCGACCACCGACGCCGCCGCCGAACTGTCGAGCCTGCCGGTCGGCCTGCCGGTTCGCGCGCCCGAGGTGCTGTTCAAGAAGATCGAGGACGAGCAGATCGCCGACTGGACCGCGCGGTTCGGCGGGGCGGAGTAGGCGAAAGACGGGGGAGGGAGCGCTGGTGAAGGTCTCCCCCCGCTTCCTGTCCGCCCAGGCCCGCCTGGGCCTGTTCTATGTCGTCTCTTATCTCGGCACCGGCGTCAGCCTGCCGTACATCGCCACCTATTTCCGCTCGCGCGGCCTGAGCGGGGCCGAGATCGGGGCGGTCCTGGCCGTGCCCCTGCTGGCCAGGCCCTTCCTCGGACCAGGACTGGCGGTGTGGGCCGACGGCTTCACCCTGCGCCGCACGCCCCTGGCGCTGCTGGCCCTGGGCGCGGCGGCCGGCTACCTGGCCATGGCGTTCGCCTCGGGCTTCTGGGGTCTGCTGGCCTGCTGGCTGGTCGGCATGACCTGTCTGACCACCCTGACGCCACTGATCGACGTGATCACCCTGCGGCGCTCGCGGCTGGACGGCTTCAACTACGGCGTGCCGCGCGGCGCGGGCTCGGCCGCCTTCATCGTCGCCAACCTGGCCATGGGCGCGATCCTGGCGGTCATGGCGCCCAGCGTCATCGCCGCCTGGATCACCGCGGCGGCGATCGGCGTGGCCCTGGTCTCGGTGCTGGTCCTGCCGCCCGACCGCGTCCTCGAGGTGGGGGTCGCCAAGCTCGGCCGGGCCGAACGCTGGAAGGGCCTGGGCGGCCTGCTGCGCGACCGCACCTTCGTGCTGGCCGTGATCACCGCAGGCCTGATCCAGGGCGCGCATGCCTTCTACTACGGCTTCTCGGCCTTGCTCTGGCGCAAGCAGGGCGTGCCCGACCCGATGATCGGCGTGCTGTGGGGCGTCGGCGTGGCCGTCGAGGTCGGCTTCATGTGGTTCGCCGAGCCGTGGCGGCGCAAGATGGGACCGGAGAAGCTGCTGGTGCTCGGCGGCGGCGCGGCCTTGCTGCGCTGGACCGCCTACGCCTTCGCCCCGCCGCTGTGGCTGCTGTTCCCGCTGCAGGCCCTGCACGCCCTGACCTTCGCGGCCAGCTTCATGGCCTCGCTGCGGCTGATCGAGCGCCTGGCCCCGCCGCAAAGCGCCTCGGCCGCCCAGGCGATCAACTCGGCCCTGTCGGCCGGCTTCATGCTGGGCGTCGGCACCCTGGCCTCGGGCCCGCTGTTCGACGCCTTCGGGACCCGGGGCTACCTGGCCATGGCGGCGATGGGCGGCCTGGGGCTGATCGGGGCGATCACGCTTCTAAGGCGGACACGTTGAATGGTCGTCCTCGTCCTTCGACAAGCTCAGGATGAGGACGAATTCGCCGCGTCAGATCTCGTAATCGATCTCGCCTTCGAGCCAGGCGACGATGCGTTCGGCGGCTTGGACGGGGTCCATCCTGGTGGTGTCGATCACCAGTTCGGGGTGCTCTGGGGCTTCGTAGGGGCTGTCGATGCCGGTGAAGTTCTTCAGCTGTCCGGCGCGGGCCTTTTTGTAGAGGCCCTTGACGTCGCGCTGCTCGGCGACGGCCAGGGGGGTGTCGACGAAGACCTCGACGAACTCGCCGTCGTCGAGGATCTCGCGGGCCAGGCGGCGCTCGGCGCGGAACGGCGAGATGAAGGCGGTCAGGACGATCAGGCCGGCGTCGACCATCAGCTTGGCGACCTCGGCGACCCGGCGGATGTTCTCCACCCGGTCCTCCTCGGTGAAGCCCAGGTTGCGGTTGAGGCCGTGGCGGACATTGTCGCCGTCCAGCAGGTAGGTGTGGCGGCCAAGCGCGTGCAGGCGCTTTTCCACCAGGTTGGCGATGGTCGACTTGCCCGCCCCCGACAGGCCCGTCAGCCACACCACCCGGCCGCGCTGGCCCTTCAGGGCCGCCCGCGAGGCCTTGCCCACGTCGGTGTGCTGCCAGTGGATGTTGTCGGCCCGGCGCAGGGCGAAGTTGATCAGCCCCGCCCCGACGGTGCGGTTGCTGATCCGGTCGATCAGGATGAACCCGCCCAGGTCGCGGTTTTGGGCGTAGGGCTCGAACGGGATGGCCTGGTCCAGCGACAGGTTGACCAGGCCGATCTCGTTGAGCTCCAGCTTCTTGGCGGCCAGGTGCTCCAGGGTGTTGACGTTCACCCGGTGCTTGATCTCCGTGACGCTGGCCCCGACCATCCGGGTTCCGATCTTCAGCAGGTAGGCGCGGCCCGGCGGCAGGGGCTCGTCGTCCATCCACACCACGGTGGCCTCGAACTGGCCGGACACGGCGACCGGGTCGTCGGCGGCCACCAGGATGTCGCCGCGGCTGACGTCGATCTCGTCGGCCAGGGTGATCGTCACCGACTGGCCGGCATAGGCCTCGGGCAGGTCGTCGGGCTTGGTGACGATGCGGGCCACGGTGCTCTGGCGGCCGGACGGCAGGGACCGGACCTTGTCGCCGGGCTTGACGGTCCCGGCGGCGATCTGGCCCGAGAAGCCGCGGAAGTCGAGGTTGGGCCGGTTGACCCACTGCACGGGCATGCGGAACGATTGGCTGCGCAGGTCGTCCTCGACCTGCACCCCCTCCAGCCAGTCCATCAGGATCGGCCCCTGATACCACGGCGAGTCCTCGCCGCGGCTGGCCATGTTGGCCCCGGTCAGGCCCGAGATCGGGATCGGGGTGAACACCTCCAGGCCGATCTGGTCGGCGAAGGCGCGGTAGTCGGCGACGATGGCCTCGAACCGGGCCGGGTCCCAGCCGACCAGGTCCATCTTGTTGACCGCCAGCACCACGTGGCGGATGCCCAGCAGCTTGACCAGATAGGAGTGGCGGCGGGTCTGGGTCAGCACGCCCTTGCGCGCATCGATCAGGATCACCGCGGCGTCGGCGGTCGAGGCGCCGGTGACCATGTTGCGGGTATATTGCTCGTGGCCGGGGGTGTCGGCGACGATGAACTTGCGCTTGTCGGTGGAAAAGAAGCGGTAGGCCACGTCGATGGTGATGCCCTGCTCGCGCTCGGCGGCCAGGCCGTCGACCAGCAGGGCGAAGTCGATCGCCCCGCCTTGGGTGCCCACCCGCCGGCTGTCGGCTTCGAGGGCGGCCATCTGGTCCTCGAAGATCATCTTGCTGTCGTAGAGCAGCCGGCCGATCAGGGTCGACTTGCCGTCGTCCACCGACCCGCAGGTGATGAAGCGCAGCAGCGACTTGTGCTGGTGGGCGACCAGATAGGCGTCGATGTCGTCGGCGATCAGGTCGGAGGGCTTGTAGACCGTGTTTTGAACTGCGGCGGTCATCTAGAAATAGCCTTCCTGCTTCTTCTTCTCCATCGAGGCGGACTGGTCATGGTCGATGACCCGGCCCTGGCGCTCGCTGGTGGTGGTCAGCAGCATCTCCTGGATCACTTCGGGTAGGGTGGCCGCGGTGCTCTCCACCGCCCCGGTCAGCGGGTAGCAGCCCAGGGTGCGGAACCGCACGCTCTTCATCTGCGGGACCTCGCCGGGGCGCAGCCGGAAGCGCTCGTCGTCGACCATGATCAGCGAGCCGTCGCGCTCGACCACCGGCCGCTCGGCGGCGAAGTACAGCGGCACGATCGGGATGTTCTCCAGGTGGATGTATTGCCAGACATCCAGCTCGGTCCAGTTGGAGATCGGGAACACCCGCAGGCTCTCGCCCGGGTGCTTGCGGGTGTTGTACAGCTTCCACAGCTCGGGCCGCTGGTCCTTGGGGTCCCAGCGCTGCTCGGCGGTGCGGAAGCTGAACACCCGCTCCTTGGCCCGGCTCTTCTCCTCGTCGCGCCGCGCCCCGCCGAACGCGGCGTCGAAGCCATGCTTGGCCAGGGCCTGCTTGAGGCCCTCGGTCTTCCACAGATCCGTGTGCAGGGCGCTGCCGTGGTCGAACGGGTTGATCCCCCGCGCCAGCGCGTCAGGGTTCTTGTGGACCAGCAGCTCAAAGCCCAGCTGCGCGGCGATGGTGTCGCGCAGGTCGTACATGGCCCGGAACTTCCAGGTGGTGTCCACATGCAGCAGCGGGAACGGCGGCTTGGACGGATAGAACGCCTTGGCCGCCAGGTGCAGCATCACCGCGCTGTCCTTGCCGATCGAATACAGCATCACCGGCTTCTCGCACTCGGCCGCCACCTCCCGAAGAATGTGGATGCTCTCCGCCTCCAGTCGCTGCAAATGCGTCAGACGCGCAGCCGACAGGGCGGGGGAGCTGGCGGGAGCGTTCATGGACGGGTCCGCAAAGGCGTCGTGCGACAGCGAGGCGACTGGGGTAGGGGGCAAAACGCGTATCCGCAAATGGAAAGCTCCGCCGACGCACGAAAGCGCGTCGACGGGGCGGTGATCCTGAGCCTGGACCTAGGTCTCGCGGGGGCGGCGGGCAAGGCGGGGAAATCTGCAGGCGCTGTGAGCTTCGGTGGAGCCTCCCCTGTCGCCTGGCGTGGCGAGCGGCGCCGTTTCATGACCAAAAGTTCATTCGCGCAGGGTGGCGAAGCGGCGCATAACGCTGCTATCGGAAAATGGGCTTCCCGATGTCATCCCTGGCCGAATTCATCGCCGCGATCATGCTCTGGCTTTCCTCGATGGCGCTTTGCCAATTCGGCATGGCCGTCGAGCACCAGGCCAAGTCGCCGCCCAAGGCCGAGCGGGTCGTCGCCCGGAGCCCGCGTCAGCAGGCCGTCCAGGCCGTCGAGCATTGCCCCCGCCTACGCACGGCCGAGATCAACGCCTAGGCTTTCACCGCGCCAACCCCTGCCCAGGATGGGAAATCCGGCGGAAGCCGCTATGCGCGCGGGCTTTTCACCGCTAGGTTTATTTGTTGCGTGCGAGAGGGGCGTCCGCGCGGCGATGTTCATCCGGCCCCGAGCCGTTTCGCCCTGGGACTATGGCTGCGTATGAAGCCTAAGAAGCGCCAACCGCTTGATTTCACCGGCATTCCGATGGAGCCGCCGGTCGAGGACGCTGGTCGTCCGGCGCAGGCGGAAGTTCAGCCCGATCCGGATGCGCCGGTCAGCGAACCGGACCTCGATCTCGATATCGCCGCCGTCCCCGACGCGTCGCCCCCGCCGATTCTGGGCCGCGGTCCCCTGGACCTTGGCCCCGAGCCCGCGCCGGAACCCTTGCCCGAACCGGTTCCCGAAGCCCCTCGCGTCAGCGCCAGGCGCGGCTTCTTCGGCGCCTCCAAGTCCGCGCCCCAGCCGGTCACCGAGACGTTCGAGCCGGTTGAACCGCCAAAGGCCGATATCGCAACCCCCGAACCTGAAGCGGTGATCCAGCCGGGGTCGCCGCTCAAATCGAATTTCAAGCCGCCCGAGCCCGAGGCGGATCCCGCACCCTTCGCGCCGGCCCGTGGTCGACGCAGCGCGCCTATCGAGGCTGAACCCCTGGCCCCGCTGCCCTCGTTCCTGACGGCGCCCGTGGCGACCCAGGCGGCTCAGCCACCGGCCCCGGTGGTCGGACCCGAGCCGCCCGCCGCCTCCAGGCGGTTCGAGGCGGCGGTCTCCAAGCCTCCCGAACCTCCGCCCGTCACGCCGTTGTCCACGGCCCGAGAAGGCAAGAAGCCGATGCCCGCGCCGCTGTTCTGGAGCCTGGCGGTCGCCGCCGCGGCGCTCTGGACGCTGGGGCCGATCACCTTCGCGCTGGGCTATGGCGCCGGCGTACCGGCCCTGAAGGTCGACCAGTTCGCTCTGATGGTGTTCGCCGCCCTGGCTGTGGGCCCGGCCGCCTTCACCCTGCTGGGCGCCTACATGCTGCGCCAGGCCATGGGGATCTCGGCCGAGCTGAAACACACCCGGATCATGACCGACCGCCTGGTCAGTCCGGCGGCCCTGGCCGCCGCCGGCGTCGAGGGCGTGGTCGGCGGCATCCGGGAACAGATCGACGCCGCGACGGTCGCCGCCGAGGCGGCGCGCGTACGGGTCCAGGAACTGCGGGAGGCCCTGGCCGAGGAGACCCTCGCCCTGGCCCAGACCACCAGCGAGTCGGCGCGGATGGTCCAGCAGCTGTCCGAAGGCTTGGGTCACGAGCGCCAGGCCATGCACGCGCTGTCCACCACGCTGGACGCCCAGTCCACGGCCGTGGTCGACGCCATCGGCAGCCAGGCGCGCATGGTCGCCGAGGCGTCCGATCTGGCCGAGACCCAGCTTCGCGAGGCCGAGGCCGCCCTGGCCGCCCGCGCCGCCGACCTGGCCGCAGCCGCCGCCGAAGCGTCCGACGCCGCGCGGGTCGGGGCCGAGGATCTGTCGCGCCAGATCGCCCGCCTGGAGACCGCCGGCCAGGGCGTCGGCGACCAGATGAGCGCGGTCGAGCGCAACCTAGCGGCCCAGCGCGCCGCCCTGGTCGCCGCCAGCCAGTCGCTGCGCACCGACCAGGAGGACTTCGCCGCCGAGACCGAGACCCGCACCGCCCAACTGACCGAGTTCATCGGCCACACCCGGGCCGGCGCGACCGAGATGAGCGACATGGCGGCCATGGGCGCGGAGGTGCTGCGCGGCCTGATCGGCGCCGCGGCCCAGCAGTTGCGCGAGGTCGCCGAGACGGCCCGCGCCGAACGCGAGGCCCTGGCGGCCGAGACCTCTAGCGCCATCGCCGCCTTGGCCAGCGCCGCCGGCGGCCAGCGCGCCGATCTGGAAGGAGCCCTGATCCAGGCCATGAACGCCATGGCCGAGGCGGCTCGCAGAGCCAATGAAGGCGTCGAGCAGCGCGTCGAGGCCGCGCGCGTCCGCGTCGACCAGCTCAACGAGATCGCCTTCGCCGCCGGCCAGAAGGCCGACACGGTGTTCGAGTCGCGGATGGACGAGGCTCGTGACTTGATCGAGCAGTCGGCCCAGGTGGTCGAGCAGGCCGGCGCCCGCACGGCCCAGAAGTTGTCCGAAAGCGTCGAGACCGCGCGAGGCGCCATCGCCGAGATGGAGGCCATGCTGGCCGATGTCGGCCGTCGCACCGCCGACCTGCCGGCCGAGGCCCTGGCCCGCGCCAACGAGGCCCGGGCCCAGATCGAGCAGGGCATCGAAGACCTGCGGAGCGCGGCGCGGCGGACGGCCGAGGAGACCGCGGCGATCGACCAGGCGTTCCAGGAGCGTGTGCGCCGCAACTACGACATGCTCAGCGAGGCGGTCGTGCGCATGAACGCCGCCCCGCCCGCCGGCCCCTCCGCCGCGACGCCCTCCCGCGCGCCGCCGCCGCTGAGCCGCCAAGTGCAGGCCGCGCCACCGCAGCCGCCGCCCGTGCCGCCGCCGGCGCCCACGCTGGCCCCCAAGCCGGCCAACGAGCCCGGCGCCGAGGAGCCCAGTCTGCGTCCACGCCTGCGCCTGACACCCACAGCGACGGACGACGAGTTCCGCTCGGTGTTCGACGCGGCCGGCGGCCGCACGGCCGCGCCCGCGCCGCCCCCTGGCGACAGGGCGGAACCGCATGCCCAAGGGAGCGGCCTGTCGTGGCGCAACCTGCTGTCGGGCCTGGAAAGCGCGGCCCCGGGCGACGCCGCCCTGGGCGAGAAGATGGCCGGCGAGATCCTCGCCATGGGCATCGATCCGACCGCGCTGCTGCCGCGCGCCCGCATCGACGAGATCGCCGCCACGATCCAGACCCACGACGAAAGCGGCGCGCGCGAGGTGGTCAAGAAACTGGCCCCGGCCGCGATCCGACGCCTGGTGCGTCGCCTGTTCTCCGACGCGCCGCTGCGGGCCGAGGCCGAACGCTTCCTGCGTCGCTACGCCGGGATGATGGACGAGGCTTCCGAGCAGGATCGCGAAGGCTTCCTGGTGGCGGCCCTGCTGTCGTCGGACGCCGGCCGCGCCTACCTGCTGCTGGACGCCGCTTTCGGGGACCTGGCTTAAGAGAATGGGCCTGACGTGAAGCGCCTGTTCGATGCGGCGGCGTCCGGCGCGGCGCTGTTGCTGCTGGCGATCCCGTTGCTGACCGTGGCGGCGGTGGTGCGCCTGACCTCGCCGGGACCGGCCCTGCACTGGTCCCAACGCGTGGGCCGCCACAACGTGCTGTTCGCCATGCCCAAGTTCCGCACCATGCGGATCGACGCCCCGCAGGTCGCCACCCATCTGCTGGAGAACCCCGACCGCTGGCTGACGCCGCCCGGCGCCTTCCTGCGCCGGACCAGCCTGGACGAGCTGCCGCAGCTGTGGAGCGTCCTGGTCGGCGACATGAGCCTGGTCGGGCCCCGGCCGGCGCTGTTCAACCAGGACGACCTGGTGGCGCTGCGCACGGCGGCGGGCGTCGAGGCGCTGCGGCCCGGCGTCACCGGCTGGGCGCAGATCAACGGCCGCGACGAGGTGTCCATCCCCGAAAAGGTGGCGCTGGACGCCGAATACCTGCGCCGCCAGGGGTTCTGGTTCGACCTCAGGATCCTGGCCGCGACCGTGCTGCCGGTGGTCACGGGCAAGGACGTGACGCGGTGACAAGGGCTAGGCCCTGACAGGGGCAGGCGCGGGCGCCTGCCCCTGTCAGGGCTCCTAGGCCAGCTCGCCGTACGCCTTCTCCAGCGCCGCCACGAACGTCGCGTTGGCGGTCAGGTCGCGGTTGAACACCGGCTCCAGCTTCAGGAACTGGGCGACGTCCGCCCTGGCGTCGCCGGTGCAGGCGGCGGCGGTTTCGACCAGGCGATCGGCCAGCGGATCGACGATCTTGACGCCCTCGGCCGCGCGGCGGCGGACGAAGTGCATCCAGGCGGCCAGGGGCAGGGCCAGGCGATCGACCGGGCGGCCAGCCTCCAAGGCGTCGGCGACCGTGCCGAGGATGCGGAACGGCAGCTTCTGCGAGCCGTCCCAGGCGATCTGGCTCAGCAGGTGGCGGATCTCGGGATTGCGGAACCGGCCAAGGATAGCCTGGGCGTAGGCGAGGAGATCCAGGCCGCGCGGCGCGGTCAGGGTCGGGATGATGTCCTGGACCATCAGGTCCTCGGCGAGCTTGGCCAGGTCCGGATCGCTGATCGCCTCGAACACCGTCTCGTGGCCTTTCAGCAGGCCGGCATAGGCGATGGTCGAGTGGACGCCGTTCAGGAGCCGCAGCTTGGCGCGCTCGAAGCCGCGCACGTCGTCGGTCAGGGTGACGCCGACGCTGGCCAGGTCCGGCGCGTCCGGCCCCAGCACGTCCTCGACCACCCATTGTGCGAAGGCCTCGCGCTGGATCGGCCAGGCGTCGGTCAGGCCCGTGGCCGTCTCGACCCGGGCGCGCAGGGCGTCGTCGGTGGCGGGGGTGATGCTGTCGACCATGGTGCGGGGGAAGCGGCCTTCGGCCTCGATCCAGGCGGCGAGTGCGGGGTCGATCGACTCGGCGAAGGCGACGACCGCCGCCTTCAGCCGCCAGCCGTTGTCGGCGAGGTTGTCGCAGGCCACGACGGCGTAGGGCGGCAGGCCGGCCTGGTGGCGGCGGCGCAGGCCCTCGACGATATAGCCGACCGCGCTGATCGGTTCGCGCGGATGGGCCAGGTCGTGGACGATGTCGGGGTGGGCGAGGTCCAGCTTGCCGTCGCCGGTCAGGCAGTAGCCCTTCTCGGTGACCGTCAGGGTGACCATGCGGGTGGTCGGAGCAGCCAGGCGGGCGAAGACCGACGGCGGATCCTCGGGCGCGACCAACACCTCCAGGATCGAGCCGACCACGCGGAAGGTGGTCTCGGCGTCCAACTGGGCCAAGGTGTAGAGGCCGTCCTGCGGCTGCAGGGCATCACGGACGCCCGGGCTCTTCAACGACACGGCGCATAGGCCCCAGCGCGGATCCTGGGCCAGCAGTTGGTCGAAATAGAACGCCTGGTGGGCGCGGTGGAAGGCGCCGGGGCCGAAATGCACCACGCCGACCGTGACTTTGTCGCGGTCATAGGCGGGCAGGGCGACGCCGGGGACGGCGGCCGGATAGCTGACGGCGTTGAGGCGGAGCGGACGGGAAAGGGTGTCGGTCAAAGGGTAACGCCTTGTTTCCAGATGGCGATTTCACGCTCGCCGTTGAGTTCGGCCTTGGTGGGTTGGCCTGAGGCGGTGGCCACCACCAGATCCATCAGGGAGTCGGCCGCCGCGTCCATGGTCTGGCCGGCCAGCACCACTCCGGCGTCGAAGTCGATCCAGCCCGGCTTGCGGGCGGCGAGAGCCGAGTTCGAGGCGATCTTCAGGGTAGGGGCGGGGAAGCCAAGCGGGGTGCCGCGGCCCGTGGTGAACAGGATCACCGTCGCGCCGGCGGCCGTCAGGGCGGTGGACGAGACCGCGTCGTTGCCCGGCGCCTCCAGCAAGGTCAGGCCATGCGGGCCGACCTGCTCGCCGTAGCGCAGCACCTCGACCAGCGGCGCGCGGCCGCCCTTCTGCACCGCGCCCAGGGACTTTTCCTCCAGGGTCGTGATGCCGCCGGCGATGTTGCCCGGCGAGGGGTTCTCGTAGATCGGCTGGTGGTTGTCGATGAAGTAGCGCTTGAAGTCGTCAATGACCTCAACGGCCTCGTCGAAGACCTCCCGCGAGGCGGCGCGGGCCAGCAGCACCCCTTCGGCGCCGAACACTTCAGGGATCTCGGTCAGCACCGGGGTGCCGCCGGCGTCGGAGACCTTGTCGGCGATGCGCCCCACCAGGGGATTGGCGGTGACACCCGAAAAGCCGTCCGAGCCGCCGCATTTCAGGCCCACCACCAGGTCCGACAGAGGAGCGGGCTCGCGGCGGTCGCGCTCGGCGATGGCGACCAAGGCTTCCACGGCGTCCAGGCCGTCCTCCATTTCGTCCTCGACCATCTGGGTCGTGAACGAACGCAGGCGTTCCGGATCCAGGCCCGGGGCCGAGTCCAGCAGCGCCTTCAACTGGTTGTTCTCGCAGCCCAGGCCCAGGATCAGCACGCCGCCGGCGTTGGGGTGGGCGGCCAGGCCCGCGATCAGCTTGCGGGTGTGGGTGAGGTCGTCGCCCAGCTGCGAGCAGCCGAAGGGGTGGGGAAAGGCGAAGACGCCGTCGACGCGGCCGGCGAAGCGGGCGTTGGCCTTCTCTGCGATGCGCCGGGCGGTGTTGGCCACGCAACCGACGGTGCACAGCACCCAGATCTCGTTGCGCGTGCCGACCCGGCCGTTCTTGCGGCGATAGCCCAGGAAGGTTCCAGCCGGCGCCGGGGCGTGCGGCTCCAGGTGGACTTTGGCGTAGGCGAAATCCTCGACGCCCGACAGGCGGGTTTCGACGTTGTGGATGTGCACGTGGTCGCCGACCGCGATATCGGCCGTGGCGCGACCGATGGGCCAGCCGTATTTGAGCACGTCTTCGCCTTCGCCGACGGCGCGCACGGCGATCTTGTGGCCCTTGGGGATGTCGGCGCGAGCCGCGATCGTCTGCCCGTGCAGGTTCAGCGTCTCGCCGGCGACGAGGTCGCGCAACGCCGTCGCCACGTGATCGCGGGGATCGACGCCGTGGATCGATTCGGCGGGACTGGAGGTGATGTCCCCTATCAAAGCCTTGGCCATTGAACCTTTTCGTGCTGCCATCCCCCGTCTGTAAGGCGGGGAAACCGGTGTCACCATAGGGCAATTGCGTCCGGTGGTGCATTTGTAGCGACGCCGATCTCGGTAGAGTATGACAAAACCCGACAACGATCGCCGCATGGAAACGCTTTGACCTCGTCCAAGACCCCTTCGCCGGACGCCGATGGCGTGGAAATCGACGCCGGCCTGGAGGCTGGCCTCGAGGGCGGCCGCAAGCGCGCGACCATCAACGACATCGCCCGCCTGGCCGGCGTGTCGAAGAAGACCGTCTCGCGGGTCATCAACCAGTCGCCCTTCGTGCGCGACGAGACCCGCGAGCGTATCGAGGCGGTGATCGCCGAGTGGGGCTATGCGCCCGATCCGCAGGCCCGGGGCTTGGCGTTCCGCCGCTCGTTCCTGATCGGCATGATCTACGACAACCCCAACCCGCAATATGTCGTCAACATGCAGCTGGGCCTGCTGGACGGTATCCGCGGGTCGGGCTTCGAGCTGGTGGTGCACCCGTGCGACCGCAGCAGTCCGACCTTCCTGCAGGACATCCGCACCTTCGTCGAGCGCCAGAAGCTGTTCGGCGTGGTGCTGCCGCCCTCGGTGTCGGAGGACGAGCGGGTCGCCAAGCTGCTGCGCGAGATCGGCTGCGAATATATCCGCATCGCCTCGGTCGAGCTGGACAAGCCCGAGCACATGATCGTCGGCCACGACCGCCTGGGCAGCGAGGCGATGGGCGCTTACCTGGTCGAGCTGGGCCATCGCGAGATCGGCTTCATCAGCGGCCTGCCTAGCTTCCGCTCGTCGCACGAACGGCGAGGGGGCTTCGAGGACGCCCTGAACAAGGCCGGCCTGCAGCTGAAGCCCGACTACGTGGTCCAGGGCGCCTATACCTTCGAGTCCGGCCTGGCCTGCGGCGAGCAGCTGCTGGCCAAGACGCCGCGGCCCACGGCGATCTTCGCCGGCAACGACGAAATGGCCGCCGGCGTGCTGCAGGCCGCGCGCCGGGCCGGGCTGCAGGTGCCCGCCGACGTGACGGTGGTCGGCTTCGACGACTTCCAGATCGCCCAGGCCGTCTGGCCGCCGCTGACCACGATCCACATCCCGACCCGCGAAGTGGGCCGGATCGCCGCCGAGAAACTGATCGGCGCGGAGGCTCGCGAGAAACGCGATCCCAACAACACCATCCCCTATCTGGTCGTCCGGGAGTCGTCGGGCGCCCCGCCGGCGGGGTAGAAGCGACAGCGCTTTGGCTTGCCAGGCGCCATGACACCGGTTACCAAGCGCGTCGAAAACGGCCTGCCAAAGCCGTCGGCGGAGTAGGGAGTAAGAAGCGCCATGACCCGGCCCCTGGTATTTTCCGACGACCGCCTGTTTCCGGCCGACGAACGCACGCGCGGTATCGCCCGGACGCTGTACGGCCAGGTCAAGGGCCTGCCGATCATCAGTCCGCACGGTCACACCGACCCGGCCTGGTTCGCCACCAACGCCCCGTTCGAGGACGCCACCGACCTGCTGCTGGCGCCGGACCACTACCTGTTCCGCATGCTCTACAGCCAGGGCGTCAGCCTGGACGCCCTGAAAGTGCGGTCCAAGGCCGGCGTGCCCGACACCGACCCGCGCGAGGCCTGGCGGCTGCTGGCCAGCAACTTCCATCTGTTCCGCGGCACGCCATCGTGGCTGTGGCTCAACCACGTGTTCAGCCAGGTGTTCGGCCTGAAGGTGTTCCTGGGCGCCGAGACCTCGGACCTCTACTTCGACACCATCAACGAGGCGCTGGCCACCGAGGCCTTCCGTCCTCGCGCCCTGTTCGACCGCTTCAACATCGAGACCCTGGCCACCACCGAGGGCCCGCAGGACAGGCTTGAGCACCACAAGGCCATTCGCGAGAGCGGCTGGGGCGGCCACGTGGTCACCGCCTATCGCCCGGACGCGGTGATCGACTTCGAGGACGAGCGTTTCGGCCGCGCGTTCGAGCGCTTCGCCGAGGTCTCCGGCCAGGACGTCACGACCTGGAAGGGCTATCTGGAAGGTCACCGCGTGCGCCGCCAGGCCTTCATCGCGGCCGGCGCCACCTCGTCCGACCACGGCCATCCGACCGCCGCCACCGCCGACCTGTCCGAAACCGACGCCGAAGCCCTGTTCCAGAGCCTGCTGAAGGGCGAGGTCACCCCGGCCAAGGCCGAACTGTTCCGCGCCCAGATGCTGACCGAGATGGCGCGCATGAGTCTGGACGATGGCCTGGTCATGCAGATCCACCCCGGCTCGCACCGCAACCACAATGTCGGTCTTCTGGCGTCGCATGGCCGCGACAAGGGCGCCGACATTCCGATGCGCACCGAATATGTCGAGGCGCTCAAGCCGCTGCTGACCAAGTTCGGCAATGATCCGCGCCTGTCGATCATCCTGTTCACCCTGGACGAGACCGTCTACAGCCGCGAACTGGCGCCGTTGGCCGGCCACTATCCGGTGCTGAAGCTGGGCCCGTCCTGGTGGTTCCACGACAGCCCCGAGGGCATGATGCGGTTCCGCGAGCAGGTCACGGAGACCGCCGGCTTCTACAATACCGTCGGCTTCAACGACGACACGCGGGCCTTCCTGTCGATCCCCGCCCGCCACGACGTGGCCCGCCGCGTCGACAGCGCCTTCCTGGCCCGCATGGTCGCCGAGCACCGGATGGACGAGGTCGAGGCCGCCGAGCTGATCGTCGACCTGACGTACAACCTGCCTAAGAAGGCCTACAAGCTCGACCAGCGTCCCAGCTGGGCGCGGCCTGTCCAGCCGATCAAACACGCCGCCGAATAGATTTTCCGGAGTCTCCTGATGTTCACCAAAACCTACCACGCCACCCACCCGGACATGATGTACGCGGTCAGCAACGACGACCTGCGCGATCGCTACCTGATGGACGGCCTGTTCGCCGCCGACGACATCGTGCTGCACTACAACCACGCTGAACGCTTCGTGATCGGCGGCGCCGCGCCGGTGTCCAAGGGCGTGAAGCTGCCCGACCAGACCGAGCCCGCCTCGGCCGCCGGCCATCCGTTCCTGGAGCGCCGCGAACTGGGCGCGATCAATGTCGGCGGCGGCAAGGGCAAGGTCACGGTCGATGGCGTCGTCTACGACATCGAGCCGCGCGACGGCATCTATGTGACCATGGGCGCCAAGGAGGTGGTGTTCGAGAGCCTCGACGCCGCCAACCCGGCCCGCTTCTACATCACCAGCCTGCCGGCACACGCCGCCTTCGAGACCAAGAAGCTCGAATTCGCCAACGCCATCCCGATGGAGCGCGGCGCGCTGGAGACCTCCAACGAGCGCACCATCTACCAGTACATCGTGCCGACCACCTGCAAGTCGGCCCAACTGCTGCTGGGCATGACCGTGCTGAAGCCGGGCAGCGTCTGGAACACCATGCCGCCCCACCTGCATGACCGCCGCTCGGAAGCCTATTTCTACTTCGGGCTGGGCGAGAACGATCGGGTCTTCCACTACATGGGCGAGCCGGACGAGATGCGTCACATCGTGATCGCCAACGAAGAGGCCGTGATGAGCCCGCCGTGGTCGATCCACATGGGCTCGGGCACCTCGAACTACACCTTCATCTGGGCGATGGGCGGGGAGAACCTCGACTATACCGACATGAACGTGCTGGACATCTGCCAGCTGAAATAGGGGCGGGGACCGTCCGGCTTCCTTTCGGCTGTCACTCCGGCCATAGCGAAGCAACGAACAGGGACCGCTACGAACACACGCGTTCGTGGCGGTCCTGGATCGGCCTTTGAAGCCATCCGGGGTGACAAGTTCAGGATCAGGAAGCACACACCATGGCCAATCCGTTCAGCCTCGAAGGCAAGGTCGCCCTCGTCACCGGCGCCAACACCGGTCTCGGCCAGGCCGTGGCCGTGGCGCTCGCCGAAGCGGGCGCGGACATCGCCGCCGCCGGCCGCAGCGCCCCGACCGAGACGCAAGGCCTCGTGGAGGCCACGGGCCGGAAGTTCCTGTCGATCAAGGCCGATTTCGGCTCGATCGAGCCGGTCCAGCGGGTGGTCGACGAGACCGTCGCCGCCTTCGGCAAGGTCGACATCCTGGTCAACAACGCCGGCATCATCCGCCGCGCCGACAGCATCGACTTCTCCGAGGCCGACTGGGACGCCGTGATGGACACCAACCTGAAGGTCGTGTTCTTCCTGACCCAGGCCTTCGCCAAGCAGGTCCTCAAGCAGGGCGGCGACACGGCCAGCATCGGAAAGATCATCAACATCGCCAGCCTGCTGTCCTTCCAGGGCGGCATCCGCGTGCCGTCCTATACGGCCAGCAAGAGCGGCCTGGCGGGCCTGACCAAGATCCTGGCCAACGAGTGGGCGTCCAAGGGCATCAACGTCAACGCCATCGCGCCGGGATACTTCGACACCAACAACACCGAGGCGCTGCGCAACGACGCCGACCGCAACGCCTCGATCCTGGCCCGCATCCCGGCCGGCCGCTGGGGCCAGCCGGGCGACCTGGGCGGGGCCGCCGTGTTCCTGGCCTCCCAAGCCGCGGACTATGTCCAGGGCATTACCTTGCCCGTCGACGGTGGATGGCTGGCCCGCTAGAGGCAGGAATCTGCGCAAAAGCGAATTTGGTACCGGAACCATTGCGCCGGCCGCCTTTTCGCGATCTGCAAAGCGCGGTAAGGGCGCCGCTACGGCAGTGCGGGTGCGACATCCGCCTGGCGGTTCGTTCGTTCTTTCCCTGTTGAGCCGTCGCGGTTTCGCGCCGGTCGCGGAGTTTCGCGCATGCCCCTGTCGCTGGACCTGTCGTCGCCTGGTGATCGGCCCACCAGCCGCCACGTGCGACAGAACGCCAACCTGCTCAGCGACCTGCTGAACGAGGCCATCGCCTATCTGGACGGCGAGGACGCGGCCAAGCTGGTGGCCACGGCCCGCAGCGCCGCCTCGCAGGAGACGCCGGACGGCGAGGCCCCGCGCCTGGATCACCTGTTCGCCGACCTCTCCAGCGACCAGGCCATCTTCCTGGCCCGGGCGCTGGCCAGCCACTCGATGCTGGCCAATATCGGCGAGGACGTCGCCGGTCGCCGCCGCCACGCCGAGGGCGACGCCAAGCCTGGCGACGAGCGCCCCCGCACCCTGGTCGACGCCGTCAAGGCCCTGGTGGCCGAGGGCAAGTCGCCGGCCGAGCTGACCAAGGCCTTCGCGGCCATGAACGTGGTCCCGGTGCTGACCGCCCACCCGACCGAGGTGCGCCGCCGCAGCATGGTCGACCGCGAGACCGAGATCTCGCGCCTGATGGCCCTGCGCCGCCACCACCTGCCGCCGGACCTGGACGCCGACATCCGCGAGCGCCTGTTCCGCGAGATCGCCCTGATGTGGCGAACCCGGCTGTATCGCCCCGAACGGATCACCGTGAAGGACGAGATCCGCAACGCCCTGTCGATCGTCCGCACCTCGATCTTGCCGGCGGTCATCGACCTCTATGCCGACTGGTCCCAGCAGATCGGCCAGCACGGCCAGATGGCCCCGCTGCTGAAGATGGGCTCGTGGCTGGGCGGCGACCGCGACGGCCATCCCGGCGTCAACGGGGACACCCTGAAGCTGGCCCTGGCCTCGCAGGCCCGGGTGATCCTGGACTGGTACGCGGGCGAGGTCCGCAAGCTGTGGTCCAACCTGGCGGTCTCCACAGCCTATACGCCGGTCTCTGAGGAACTGCGCGCCCTGGCCGCGCAGACCCGGGATCCGTCCGTTCACCGTCTCGACGAGCCGTATCGCCTGGCGTTGGAGCTGATCTTCGATCGTCTGTCGGCGGTGTCCCAGAAGCTGACCAATCAGTGGGTGGCTTTCGCCACCAGCCGGACCGATGTCGAGCCCTACACTCATCCGGACGCTTTCGTCGCTGACCTGAAGATCGTCATCGACAGCCTGGAGCGCAACGGCGGCGAGCGGCTGGTGGGCTCGGCGCTGCGCACCCTGGTCGAGGTGGCCCAGGCCTGCGGCTTCCACCTGATGAGCCTGGACCTGCGTCAGAACGCCGACGTCCACGAGCGGACGCTGCACGAGCTGTTCCAGCGGGCGGGCACCGGCGTGAAGTACCTGGACCTGGACGAGGAGGCCCGGTCCAAGCTGCTGATCAGCGAGCTGTCGCACCAGCGGCCCCTGGTCTCGCCCTTCACCGCCTATGGCGAGGAGACGACGCGGGAGTTGGCCACCATGGAGGCCGCCGCCCAGATGGTCCGCGACTACGGCCACGGCTGCATCGGCGCCTATGTGATCTCCAAGTCGGCGACCCTGTCGGACATCCTGGAGCCGCTGGTCCTGCTCAAGCAGGTGGGTCTGGTCTGGGGCGGGGCGGCGCCGCGCGCCTCGGTCAAGATCAGTCCGCTGTTCGAGACCATCGGCGACCTGGAGAACGGTCCGCGGGTGCTGCGCCAGTGGCTGGAGCTGCCGCTTTCCCGCACCATCCTGGGCGACCGGCCGGTGCAGGAGATCATGCTCGGCTATTCCGACAGCAACAAGGACGGCGGCTACGTGGCCAGCCGTCGGGGCGTGGCGCGCGGCGCCTCGGCCCTGGCCTTCGAGGCCGAGCGGATGGGTGTCGGGCTTCAACTGTTCCACGGCCGCGGCGGCAGCGTCGGGCGGGGCGGGGGGCCGGCCGCCGAGGCCGTGCTGGCCCAACCAGCCGGCACCGTCCAGGGCCGCATCCGCATGACCGAGCAGGGCGAGATGATCGCCCGCCGCTTCGGCGATCAGCCCACCGCCCGCCGCAATCTCGACGGCCTGGCCGCCGCGGTGCTGATGGCCAGCGAGCGCGAGGCTCATCGTCCCGATCCCAAGGTCGAGGCGGCGATGACCGCCCTGGCCGAGGCCTCGTTCCACGGCTTCCGGGCCCTGGTGTACGACGATCCGGCCTTCGAGGACTTCTTCTGGTCGGCCACCCCGATCGGCGAGATCGTTGGGCTGAACATCGGCAGCCGGCCGGCCAGCCGCACCGCCAGCCGCAAGATCGAGGACCTGCGGGCCATTCCCTGGGTGTTCAGCTGGTCGCAGGCCCGCTTCATGCTGCCCGGCTGGTACGGCTTCGCGTCGGGCGTCGAGCGCGCCGGGCTGTCGACCGGACAGCTGCAGGACCTGGCCGGCGGCTTCGATTTCTTCGGGGCCCTGCTGTCGAACATGGAACTGGCCCTGGCCCAGAGCCACATGGGCATCGCGGCCCGGTACAAGGACCTTTCCCCGAACAAGGCCGACGCCCAGCGGATCTTCGACACGATCCAGCGCGAGCACGACAGCGCCAGGCAGATCGCCCTGGCGATCCGCGGCGGCTCGGCCCTGCTGGACAACCAGCCGGAGCTGGCGGAGTCGGTGGCCCTGGCCGGGCTGTCGGTCGATCCGCTGAACCACCTGCAGCTCGAACTCCTGGCCCGCCGCCGGGCCGGCGACCAGGACGAGAACGTGCGCCTGGCCATCCAGCTGACCGTGGCTGGCATCGCGGCGGGACTGCGCAACACGGGGTGAGGCGCCGCCGGGGACACGCCCTTGCGGCGTGTCCCCTATCCTCGGCGCTCGATGGGGACACGCCGCAAGGGCGTGTCCCCAGCCCCCATTTTTGTTACCCGCGTCAAAATGGAAAACAACGTTTTGACGCCGCTTGCACAAGGCGTCGCTTCGGAGTAGATTCCTCGATGACACCGGTGGCAAAGTGGCCTGGCCAATCTGCCGCCGGTTTCACCTGACGTTTTGGACCGGCCTGTCCGGTCCCGGGCGTCCGCGGCTCTTTCAGAGTTCGCTCCTGCGCAAAACTTTCGGGCGTCGGGCTCCGGCCCGGCGCCCTTTATTTTGAGAGCTCGACCGCGCCTGCGACGATCGGGAAATCGCCAGGCGCGAGCGAATAGAAACGAAGGACGACAGACGAGCGAGCAGGCAGGACACGAATTGACGTTGGGGGAGCCCTCTAGTGTGGCGTCCGCCCGCAACGCGGTCTAAACGGTCGCCCAGCGCCGGACGCGGCGAAATCTTCCACGCCGAGGCCCTCCCGCGGGGCCGCACGCAAGATCGATCCTTTGAGGAGCAGTACTGATGGTGAAAGACCGCATGGCCGTTCTGACGGCGCTGATGGACCAGGGCGTCATCCCGGTTTTCTATCACCCGGACGTCGAGGTCTGTAAGAACGTGATCCAGGCCTGCGCCGACGGCGGCGCCCCCTGCATCGAGTTCACCAATCGCGGCGACTTCGCCAGCCACGTCTTCTACGAAGTCACCCGTCACTTCGACCAGGCCGATCCGCGCGTGATCATGGGCGTGGGCTCGATCGTCGACGCCCCGACCGCCGGCATCTACATCGCCAACGGCGCCAAGTTCGTGGTCGGCCCGATCCTCAACGCCGACGTCGCCAAGGTCTGCAACCGTCGCAAGATCCCGTATTCGCCGGGCTGCGGCTCGGCCTCGGAAATCTCCTACGCCGAGGAACTGGGCTGCGAGATCGTCAAGGTGTTCCCGGGCTCGTCGGTCGGCGGTCCCGATTTCGTCAAGGCGGTGCTGGGCCCGATGCCCTGGACCCGCATCATGCCGACGGGCGGCGTCGATCCGGACGAGGCCTCGGTCAAGAAGTGGTTCGGCGCGGGCATCGTCGCCGCCGGCATGGGCTCCAAGCTGATCACGCCTGAGATGCTGGACGCCAAGGACTATGCGGGCATCTCCAGGAAGGTCCGCGAAACGGTTGATCTGATCAAGAAGGTTCGTGGGAAGGCCTAAATGACCGACAATATCCTCAACATCCGCCCGGCTTCGGAAACGAAGTGGGATTGCGCGTCCTTCGGTGAAGTGATGCTGCGCTTCGACCCCGGCTTCGGCCGGGTTCGCAACGCTCGCCAGTTCAACGTCTGGGAAGGCGGCGGCGAATACAACGTCGCCCGCGCCTTCAAGAAGTGCTGGGGCAAGCGCTCGACCGCCGTCACCGCCCTGCCGGTGAACGACCTGGGCTGGCTGGTCGAGGATCTGATGATGCAGGGCGGCGTCGACACCTCCCACGTCATCTGGCGCGACTTCGACGGCCTGGGCCGCAACACCCGCGTCGGCCTGAACTTCACCGAAAAGGGCTTCGGCGTTCGTCCGGCTCTGGGCTGCAGCGACCGGGGTCACTCGGCCGCCTCGCAGATCCGTCCCGGCGAAGTTAACTGGGAAAAGCTGTTTGGCGAAGAAGGCGTGCGCTGGTTCCACACCGGCGGCATCTTCGCGGCCCTGGCCAGCAACACCGCCGAAGCCGTGATCGAGGCCGTCGAGGTGGCCCGCAAGTACGGCACGGTGATCTCCTACGACCTCAACTACCGCGCCAGCCTGTGGAAGTCGCAGGGCGGCAAGGAAGGGGCCCAGAAGGTCAACCGCCACATCGCCCAGTACGTGGACGTGATGATCGGCAACGAAGAAGACTTCACCGCCTGCCTGGGCTTTGAAGTCGAGGGCCTGGACGAGCACATCAGCTCGATCGACCCGGCCAACTTCAAGAAGATGATCCAGACGGCGGTGAAGGAGTTCCCGAACTTCAAGGTCGCCGCCACCACCCTGCGCAACGCCAAGACCGCCTCGGTCAACGACTGGTCGGCGATCCTCTACGCCGGCGGTGAGTTCTACGCCTCGATGATGCGCGAGAACCTCGAGATCTACGACCGGGTCGGCGGCGGCGACGGCTTCGCCTCGGGCCTGGCCTTCGGCTTCATGGAAGGCAAGGGCCCGCAGGCCGCCGTCGAGTACGGCGCGGCTCACGGCGCCCTGGCCATGACCACGCCGGGCGACACCTCGATGGTGCGCCAGGCCGAGGTCGAGGCCGTGATGAAGGGCAAGGGCGCGCGGGTCATCCGCTAGTCTTCGTCTTCGTCGTCGGAACCAGCAGAGCCCCCGGTCGCAAGATCGGGGGCTTTTTGCTGGGCGACGGCCACCTGCGCGGCTTGCTCCGCCATCCTGGCATATTCCCGCGTCGTCTTGAACTTGGCGATCTTCCGCATGACGGCGCGGCGGAGCTGGGCGAAGCGGACCGGTGTCCATTCGGGATCTAGGGGGCGACGCTCCGGGTTGTTCTTACGAGCGGCGGCGCGGGTTCGACTTCTCGGCATCAGGGTCTCCACTGGCTTGGGGGCGCGGGCCGGCCGCCTCACGCGGAAGGCCGCTGAAGGTGTGGGGAGGGCTGCGGAGCGCCGGGCTGGGCCCGGAAGCTTTTGTAGAAATACCGTTTCGACTCAGACCAACGCTCCGCGCGGTCGTTATCCGGGAGCGTCCGGCGATCGGCCCTGTTCGGACCTCGCCGGTCTTGGCCCCCGACGGGAGGGCGAGGCCCACGAAGCCCCGTCCCGTGCGGCGGGCGTCACCACCCGCCTTCGCCCTCGCCAGCCCTAGCACCCCACGCCGTTTTTGTGTTCCAGGCCCGGCCGGCTCCAGAGGGATGCAGGTCGCGGTCCGCCTTGGGAGCAAACCGCCGCCGACGAGCGCTGCCCGCTCGACCGCACCCCAAGGCCGCGAAGGTCGCAGGCCTTAGCGCCCTCCCCATCGCCTTGTGGTGCAGTGATTATGCGCCGGCGTGGGAAAGGGAGGATAAGTGTGTTTGGGGCGTTGAATTCGTTGAGGAACCACGCCGTGAGCGATGGGAGCATCTTTCTCCACGCGCTCTTGATGGCGCGTCGGAGCGCCGCTGCGTCCTGCGCTTGTTTCCCCACGGATGCAATCTAGGCTTTCGGCTGAACTTTGTTCGCCTTAATGTTTATCCGGATCGCTGGCCACCCTTGGCCCAAACGTCTGACTTTCATGGAGGAAAGCGTGAAGTCTCTCACCCTGGCGCGCAATGCGATGAACTTCATCGTCGGCTATCTCCCCGCGCGGACCTTGAGCTACACCTCGTACTGCGCGGCCGTGATCAAGCTGCAGAACGGCAACCGGGCGGTGCTGGTCACCGAGGCGGGCGCCAGCGCCAGCGGCATAACCGGCACACTGCTCAGCCAGATGGAGACCGCGCTCCACGTCCCGGTCCTGGGCGGCGCCTCGCCGACGCCCGGCCAGGGCACCTGGCACATGAACGACGCCGAGCAGCAGGCGCTGGCGGTGTTCTCCTCGGCCGTCCAGGGCGGCGGCGTGTGGCAGGGGGCCGTGCTCAAGGCCGTGGTCGCCAACCGGGCCATCTGCCCCAGTTGCACCTATACGCTCCAGCAGCACGGCTTCGCCGTGAACGGGGCCGAGGCGGTGGCGCCGTAGGCGGACGGGCGGTCAGCCATCCTTCCGCACTTCGGATTTGGGGCCGAATGGTTTGAGTTCAAGTCTTGGCGAACGCCGTTTTATGCGTAGCTTTCAGAGCCCTTGAACCGAAAAGGGCCCCAAGCCATGCCGCAATCGAACACCACGCTCGCCACGGCGAGCGCGACGCAGCTCGCCGCCGCCGTACGCGCCAGGTCCGTCAGCGCCCTGGAGCTGGCCGACGCGGCGATCGCCAGGATCGAGGCGCTGGACGGACCGATCAACGCGGTGGTCGTGCGCGACTTCGACCGCGCCCGCGACCAGGCCCGGCAGGTCGACCAGGCCTTGGCGGATGGCGCCGACCTGCCGCTGGCCGGCGTGCCGATGACCGTGAAGGAGTGCTTCAACATCGCCGGCCTGCCGACCACCTTCGGCCTGGAGACGGCGCGAAACTACCGGCCGACCGAGGACGCCGTCGCGGTCCGGCGCCTGAAGGCGGCGGGCGCGGTCATCCTGGGCAAGACCAACGTGGCGGCCGGCTTGGCCGACTACCAGGTCGACAATCCGATCTATGGTCGCACCGGCAATCCCCATGACCTGTCGCGATCGCCGGGTGGGTCCTCGGGCGGGTCGGCCGCGGCCCTGGCCGCCGGCATGGTGCCCCTGGAGCTGGGTGGCGACGCCGGCGGGTCGATCCGCATCCCGGCGGCGTTCTGCGGCGTCTATGGGCACCTGTCGTCGTTTCCGCTGATCTCCCTGGAGGGCCACGGACCGCCGGGGGGCGGGATCATCGTGGGGCGGGCCTGGGCCGCCGCCGGGCCGATGGCCCGCACCGCCGCCGACCTCGACCTGGCGCTGAAGGTGCTGTCGGGGCCGGAAGGACGCGACGCCACGGCCTACCGCCTGGCCTTGCCTGCTCCTCGCCATGGCCGGCTCGCGGACTATCGCGTCTTCGTCCTGACCGAACACCCGACCGCGGCGGTCGACGACGAGATCGTCGCCGCCATCGACGACCTGGCCACAGTGCTGGAGACGGCCGGGGCGTCGGTGTCGCGCCACAGCGTGTTGCTGCCGTCCCTGGCCGACTCCCAGGCCCTGGTCGAGAAATTCGCCTGGACCTACAAGACCGGCATGAGCCCCGACGCGCCCGAGCCTCGGGCGACGATCAAGGACTATCACGACTGCCTGGTCGCCCAGGAGGTGCTGCGGCGGGCCTGGGACGTCTTCTTCCGGTCCTTCGACGTGGTGATCGCGCCTTGCTACGCCACGGCGGCCTTTCCGCCGTTCCCCGGGTCGAACCCGTGGCCGGGGGCGAACCGGACGCTGCGGGTCAATGGCGCCGAGGTTCCTTTCCGGCCGCAGACCGCCTGGCCATTGATCGCCGGCATGCCGCACCTGCCGGCCACCGCCGCCCCGATCGGCCGCACGCGGGACGGCCTGCCGATCGGGGCTCAGTTCATCGGGCCGTTCCTGGAGGATCTGACGACGATCGCCTTCGCCGGGCAGGTCTCGACGGCCTTGGGGATCACGGCCGAGATCGCCGCCGTCGGCGTCGGTGAAGGTGTCCGATTTGGAGAGTTTGCATAAAGCTCTCATGAAAGTTGTGAAACGACTGCTTCTGTGTCAGGGTTCGCCGGCAACAAGGAAAGGGCGTTTCATGCGTATCTTCCTGTACATTCTGGGTTTTCTCGTCGCGGCGGCCGTGGCCGTGCTGCCCTGGATCCTGATTTCCCCGATCACCTTCGTCACCGTCCTGGTCTCCGTGGCCGGGGTGGCGATGATCGTCCTGCTGATCGTCGGCCTGGTGAAGGGCTGGGGCATCGGCCTGCAGGTCGGCGGCGGAACCTGAACCGTTGGGGACAGGCCCATGGGCCTGTCCCCAACGCGCTTCCAGGTCGGCGGGCCGTTCACGCAAATGTTGTTCGCCGTGGCCAGGCCGGACCATTGACGGCGAGGCCCGCAGGTCCACTCTGGCGGCGGATCAACCCTAGCCTGCGGCCATCCCACCACCATGATTCTCCTGGCCGCCGCGACGTCGTCGCGTTGTCGAGCGACGCTGCTTGAGCCTGTCGTCCTGCCCGCCTGGGGGGTGGCGCGATGAGCGAGCCGGCGATCTTCTTCTCCGAGGTCAACGAACGGCAGGGCATGTTCCACCGCCGCGCGTTCCTGATGGGCGGACTGGCGGCGACCGGCCTGCTCGCGCTGAGCGGTCGGCTGGCCCAGCTGCAGCTGGTCGAGGCCCGGCGCTATCAGAAGCTTTCGGCCGGCAACCAGTTCAACTACCGCCTGACGCCGCCGCCGCGCGGGGCGATCTATGATCGCAACGGCGTGGTCCTGGCCTCCAACCGCCCCAACTTCCGCCTGCTGGTGACCAAGGACACGGGCTTCGACGCCTCCGCGACCCTGGACGAGTTGGCCTTGCTGGTCCCCATCGATCCGGCCCGCCGCGGGCGGCTGCTCAAGGACCTGGCCCACGCGCCGAAGAAGGCGCCGGTGGCGGTGATGGAGGACATGACCTGGGAGGAGTTCTCGCGGGTCAACATCCGGGCGCCGGAGTTGCCGGGGGTGACCGCCGACATGGGCGAGGTGCGGGTCTATCCGTTCGGCGGGGCCTTCGCCCATGTGATCGGCTATGTCGCCAAGGTCTCCGACCGCGATCTCGACAAGGCCAAGGACGACCCGACCCAGGACCAGGCCCTGTTGCACCATCCGGGCTTCCGGATCGGCAAGCTGGGCGTGGAAAAGGCCTTCGACGGCCCCTTGCGCGGCCATGCGGGCGCCAACAAGGCCGAGGTCGACGCCCAGGGCCGCACGGTGCGCCTGGACCCGGAGGGCGACATCCCGGCCAAGCCCGGCGCCGACATCCGCCTGACCCTGGACGCCGACATCCAGAACCGGGCCCTGGAGGTGATGGGCGACGAAAGCGGGGCCATCGTGGTCATGGACTGCCGCAACGGCGACCTGCTGGCCATGGCCTCGGCCCCCAGCTTCGACGCCAACCGCTTCGTCAAGGGCCTGTCGGGGCCGGAGTATCGGGCGCTGGCCGAGTACGAGCGCAAGCCGCTGCTGGACAAGGTGATGACCGGCACCTATCCGCCCGGCTCGACCTTCAAGCCGACCGTGGCCATGGCGGCCCTGACGGCCGGGGTGGACCCTACCGAGCGGGTGCTGTGCACCGGCGGCTGGGCGTTCGGCGGCCGGGTCTGGCACTGCCACAAGAAGGGCGGCCACGGGGTGCAGGACATGCACGCCGCCATCAAGAACAGCTGCGACGTCTATTTCTACCAGATGGCCCTGCGCATCGGCCCTGATCCGATCGCCGCCGCGGCCAAGGCCTTCGGCTATGGCGGGACCTTCGACATCGGCATACCGGGCCAGAAGAAGGGCCTGGTCGGCTCGCGCGACTGGAAGAAAACCGCCTTCAAGCGCGACCCGGTCTGGCATCCGGGCGACAGCGTGCCGTACGGCATCGGCCAGGGCTATATCAACGTCAACGCCCTGCAGCTGGCGGTGATGACCGCGCGGCTGGCCAATGGGAAGAAGGCGCTCAACCCGCGCCTGGTCAAGTCGGTCGGCGGCGTCGAGCAGCCGCACGGCGACGCGGTGCCCGACCTGCCGTTCAGCCAGGCGCACCTGGAGATCGTGCGGGCCGGCATGGCGGCGGTGGCCAACGATCCGACGGGCGGGGCCTTCAAGCAGAGCCAGCTGGGCCTGGGCGACGTGAAGATGGCTGGCAAGACCGGCACCGCCCAGGTGCGCCAGTACGCGGCCGGGGCCTCGCGCAGCAACCAGGGGATCACCTGGCGGCTGAAGGACCACAACCTGTTCATCGCCTTCGCCCCCTACGACGCCCCCCGCTACGCCCTGTCGGTGATCATCGAGCACGGCGGCCAGTTCGGCTCCAGCGCCGCCGCGCCGCGGGCCCGCGAGGTGATGCGGGTGGCCCTACTGAAGGACCCGGAGATCCGAGCGCGGATCGAGCGCCCGACCCCGCTGCCCGACGCGCCGGACGAGGGGGAGGGGGACGTCGGCGCCGCGGATGCGCTGGGGATCGAAGGCGAGGGCTGAGCGGGCCGGGGACACGCCCTTGCGGCGTGTCCCCCAGTCTTGGCGTCGTGGATGCGGGCGGGGACACGCCGCAAGGGCGTGTCCCCAGTCACCCGAGCATCCGCTCCAGCGCCTCCACCACCAGCGCATGATCCTCCACCTGCGGCAGACCCGAGACCGTGATCGCGCCGATGCAGCCCAGGCCCGCCAGGGTCAGCGGAAAGCCGCCGCCGTGGGCCGCGTGGTCCCTGAGCGACAGGCCATAGCGCTGCTCCAGGGTCTCGCCCGAGACCTTCAGCTTCAGGCCCACGGCCAGGGTGCTGGTCGCCAGGACCAGGACCGTGTTGCGCTTGCGGCGCACCCAGTCGGCGTTATCCGGCCCCGCGCCCGGCAGGGCGGCGTGGAACAGCGGGCGGTCGCGCAGGCTGATGTCGATCGCCACCGGCGCGGCGCGGGCCAGGGCGGCGTCGCGCAGGGCGGTCCCCAGGGTCCAGGCGTCCTCAAGCGTGAAGCGCTGGAACACCAGGGCCTTTTCCTGGGCGGCGATGGCGGCCAACCGCTCGGCGTCGGTCACAGCGACAGCTCCCGGCCTTCGGCGGCGCTGCGCTGGGCCAGGTCGATCAGCGTCATCACCGCCAGGGCCTGGTCCGGCGGGACCGGATTGGGGCCGTGGCCCGACAGGGCGTCGCGGATGGCGGCGTAATAGGCCAGGTAGTCGCCTGGGACGCCCTCGACCTCGCGGCTGGCCGTCCCGTCGCCATCAGGGGTGGTCAGGGTTCCGGGCTGAGGATCGGCGCCCCAGCCCTGCGACCCAGGGACGACGCCGGCTTTCAGGGCGTTCTCCTGTTGGTCCAGGCCCTGCTTGACGAAGCTGCCCTTCGTCCCGTGCACGGCCATCCGCAGGCGCGAGTCGATCGTCATCTGGCTGGCGTGCAGCAGCACCCGCAGGCGGGGATAGCGCAGGACCAGGTGGAAATAGTCCGGGGCCTGGCCGCCGTCCTTCTGCACCGCCAGGTCGGCCTGGATCGCCTGGGGCGGGCCGAACAGCTGGAGGGCCTGGTCGATCAGGTGCGGGCCCAGGTCCAGCAGGGCGCCGGCCCCCGGCTTTTCGCGCCAGCGGTCGCGGACCACCGGGCGGAAGCGGTCGAAATGGCTCTCGTACTGCACGACCTCGCCCAGCGTCCCGTCGGCGATCAGGGCCTGGAGGGTCAGGAAGTCGCTGTCCCAGCGGCGGTTGTGGAACACGCTCAGCAGCTTGCCGGCCCGCTGGGCGTGGTCGACCAGGGCGCGGGCCTCGTCCAGGGCGGCGGCGAACGGTTTGTCGATGACCACGGCCTTGCCGGCGTCCAGCGCCGCGTGGGCCTGGGGCGCGTGCAGTGGGTCGGGGGTGGCGATCACCACCAGGTCGATCTCGGCGTCGGCCAGGGCGGCGTCGAGGTCGGGCGCGACCTTCACGGCCGGGTGGTCGGCCAGGACCTTGGCCGGGTCGCTGGACACCACCGTGTGCAGCAGCAGGCCGGGCGTGGCGGCGATCAGAGGGGCGTGGAAGGTCTTGCCGACGAAGCCGTAGCCGACCAGGGCGACCTTGAAGGGGAGGGGGGAAGACATGCGGATCTTATAGCCCTCTCCCATGGGGAGAGGGAGGGGCCCATGCGCAGCATGGGAGGGTGAGGGGGTAAACCGTTGGACGGCGTGCCGGCAGGGCGTCGTGTGAAACCGGTGAGGGCGTCACCCCTCACCCTCCCACGCTCTTCGAGCGCGGGCCCCTCCCTCTCCCCTCCGGGAGAGGGCGCATAGAAAAGCCCCCGATCTCGCGACCGGGGGCTGGTTTTCCAGGCGCGCCTGACGGCCGCTAGACCTTCACGGGCTCCATCTTGGGGGTCAGCAGGTGGACCACCAGCAGGGCCACCAGATAGGCGCTGCCGGCGACGATGAAGATCGGGGTGTAGGTGCCGATCTTGTCCAGCACCTGGCCGATGTACTTGGAGAACACCATGCCGCCGAAGGCGCCCAGCATGCCGCCGATGCCGACGACCGAGCCCACCGCGCCGCGCGGGAACACGTCCGACGGCAGGGTGTAGAGGTTGGCGGAGAAGCCCTGGTGGGCCGCGGTGGCGACGCCGATGATCAGGACGGCGACCCACAGGTTGTCGACATTGGCCGCGAAGACCACCGGCATGGCCAGCAGGGCGCAGATCAGCATGGTGGTCTTGCGGGCCTTGTTGATGCTCCAGCCCATCTTCATGAAGTTGGACGACAGCCAGCCGCCGCCCACGCTGCCGACGTCCGACAGCAGGTAGATGGCGATCAGCGGCGGGCCGAACGACTTCAGGTCCAGGCCGTAGCGCTTGCCCAGGAAGTCGGGCAGCCAGAACAGGAACATCCACCAGATCGGGTCGATCAGGAACTTGCCCAGGGCGAAGGCCCAGGTTTCCTTCTTGCCCAGCAGCTTGACCCAGCCGATCTTTTCGACCGGGTCGGCCGGGTCCTGCTCGATATGGGCCAGTTCGGCGGCCGACAGGCGCTTCTGCTCGCGCGGGCGGCGATAGACGATCAGCCACAGCGGCAGCCACAGCAGGCCGATGACGCCGGTGACGATGAAGGCCATCTGCCAGCCGAAGGCCAAGACGATGCCCGGCACGACGAGCGGGGTGACGATGGCGCCGATGTTGGTGCCGGCGTTGAAGATGCCGGTGGCCAGGGCGCGCTCGTTCTTGGGGAACCACTCGGCCACGGCCTTGATGCCGCCCGGGAAGCCGCCGGCCTCACCAACGCCCAGGCCCATGCGGGCGATGGCGAAGCCGCCGAAGCCGCGCGCCAGGGCGTGGCCGATATGGGCGATCTGCCAGATCAGGAACGCGATGCCGAAGCCCCAGCGGGCCCCGATCTTGTCCATGATCTTGCCCCAGGCCAGGTAGGCGACGGCGTAGGCCAGCTGGAAATAGAACACCAGGTCGGCGTAGTGGACCTCGTCCCAGCCGAATTCCTTCGACAATTGAGGCTTCAGCAGGCCGATGGTCTGGCGATCGACATAGTTGATCACCATCGCCAGGAACAGCAGGCCGACAATCACCCACCTGTACCGCCCGATCTTCGCAGACGGAGCCGGCATCGTTGGAGCGTCCATGGACGTCACATCCTCACCCTTAGGCTTGTAGTTATTCCGACGCCCCCGCCGGTTCGCGAATCTCTTCTAGGCCGGAACGGCGACGCAGGCGACGCTTCCGAACGGGCCGAAGTCTACGCGGGACGTATCGCCGGCGGCAATGTCGTGAATCCCGGTGCTGGCGCCGGTGGTCACCAGCATGCCCTTCTTCAGCGGACGGCCGCGCGAGGCGACGTGGCCCAGCAGGAACGCCAGGGCCGCCAGGGGCGAGCCCGGGATCGAGGCCGCGCCGCCCTTGCCGACCGACACGCCGTTGATGAAGGTCTCGGCGGGCATGTCTTCCCAGGCGATGTCGCGCCAGTTCTCGACCACCGGGCCCAGGATCTGGCCGTCGTTGTTGCCGAAGTCGGAGGCGACGATCGGCGGGCCCAGCTGGTTGATGGTGGCCAGCGGGCTGCCGGCGATCTCGATGCCCAGGATCAGCTCGCCCACATAGTCGGCGGCTTCCTGCGCGGTCCATTCGGTCTTGTCGGCCGGGGCGTCCTTGCCCAGGCGGATGATAAACTCGGCCTCGACGGCGGTGAAACCGCCGGCGATCGACCGGAAGGGCGTGGGCTGCTCGCCCGCGTCCCAGACCTTGGTCTTGAAGATGCAGCCGGCCAGGCGCTCGGCGCCCAGGCGTTCGCGGTGCTGCGGCGGGACCAGGCCGACCTTCCAGCCCACCAGCTCGTCCGGCCAGAGATCGATGGCGATGTCCTGCACCGCGTAGCCTTCGGCCATGGACTGGGGCAGGACGCCGCCCGGATAGCCGGGAACCGAGACGCCCTTCAGGCGTGCTTCGACGAACTGGGGTGCGATGGACGCCGGTGCGAACACCTCGCTCTCGGCCTCGGAAACGGTCACGCCGCGAATCCTCCCTCGCGCTAACACACTACAGTCCCGTTCGACGGGCTTTGGTCGTGCATAATGGAAACCGGTGTCATTGACAATCGGCCACGCGACACCGGTGGCAAGGGGATTGCCGCGCCCGCGCCATGGGCGCTTTCATGGGCGATCATGGTCGATCTCGCCGCTCTTCACCGTCTGGCCCTCGCCCTGCCCGAGGTCGAAGCCAGCCCCGATGGGGCGCGGCTGGCGTTCGATGTACACGGCAAGGGAATCGCCTGGTCCTATTTCGCCCGCGCCCATCCCAAGGCTCGCCGCGAACTGGTGGAGGGCGTGATCGCCGTGCGCTGCCGGCGCGAGACCAAGGAGATGCTGCTGGAGACCGCGCCCGAGCGCTTCTTCGACGACGACCACTATCGCGGCTTTCCCGCCGTTCTGGTGCGGCTGGACGCGATCGACGAGGCCGAACTGGCGGGGTTGCTGGTCCAGGCCTGGCGAATCCTGGCGCCCAAGGCCCTGGTCAAGCGGATCGACGCCGAGCGATCCGGAACCACGAACCCCGGCGGCGATTTCCCCTAGCAGACAGGGAACCTCGCCATGGCCCAGGGACAGCTCGCCGAATACCGCCGCAAGCGCGATTTCCACAAGACCGCCGAGCCCAGCGGCGACACGGCCGTCGCGCCGGCGCCGCAGGCCCGGTTCGTCATCCAGAAGCATGACGCCACGCGCCTGCACTACGACTTCCGGTTGGAGGTGGACGGGGTGCTGAAGTCGTGGGCGGTGACTAGGGGCCCGTCGCTGGATCCGGCCGACAAGCGGCTGTCGGTCGAGGTCGAGGACCATCCGCTGGACTATGGCGACTTCGAGGGCACGATCCCCAAGGGCCAGTACGGCGGCGGCACGGTGCAGCTGTGGGACCGCGGCTACTGGTCGCCCGAACCGGGCTTCGAGGACGTGGCAAAGGCCCTGAGGAAGGGCGAGCTGAAGTTCGTGCTGGAGGGCGAGCGGCTGCACGGCTCGTGGGTGCTGGTGCGGATGAACTGGGACCGCAGCGCGAAAGACGGGAAGGGCAAACGCTCCAACTGGCTGCTGATCAAGCACAAGGACGAGGCCGCGCGACCGGGCGAGGGGACGGCGATCCTGGAGGAGGACGCCTCGATCGCTTCGGGCCGGACCATGGCCGACATCGCCGCCGGCAGGGGCCGGGGGCCGTCGCCGTTCATCCTGAAGACCAAGGGCAAGGGCGATGCGGTCTGGACCTCGCGCACCCAGGCCGAGCGGGAGGCGGCGCAGAAGGAAGCGCTGGAGACGCGCTCTTTCAAATCCACTCATCCCGACGAAAGTCGGGACCCAAGCGGCGGTGGCGGTTCCGGCGCTGCGCGAAGCAACAAGCTCAGCTTGGGTCCCGGCGTTCGCCGGGATGAGCGGAGTAAAAAAGGAAAGCCCGCCGTCCTGCCCGACTTCATCGAGCCCCAGCTGTGCAAGTCCCTGGACCGACCGCCCACCGGCCCCGGCTGGGCGCACGAGATCAAGTTCGACGGCTACCGCGTGCAACTGCGCGTCGAGGACGGCCGGGCGACCCTGCGCACCCGCAAGGGCCTGGACTGGACCGAGAAGTTCGCGGCGATCGCCGAGGCGGCCGCCGACCTGCCCGACAGCATCCTGGATGGCGAGGTAGTGGCCCTGGACGCGGCCGGCCAGCCCGACTTCGCCGGCCTGCAGGCGGCCTTGTCGGACGGCGACAGCAGCGACCTGATCTTCTTCGCCTTCGACCTGCTGGCCGTGGACGGCGAGGACCTGCGCGACCTGCCGCTGCGCGAGCGCAAGGCGCGGCTGAAGGCGGTGATGGGCGAGGACGAGGCGCGGCTGCGCTTCGTCGACCATTTCGAGACGGCGGGCGACGCGGTGCTGCTGTCGGCCTGCAAGCTGGAGCTGGAGGGCATCATCTCCAAGCGGCTGGACGCGCCCTACCGCTCGGGCCGCAGCGAGACCTGGACCAAGGCCAAGTGCCGGGCGGGGCACGACGTGGTGATCGGCGGCTATACGACGACCGGCTCGGCCTTCCGTTCGCTGATCGCCGGTGTGATGCGCGACGGCAAGCTGACCCATGTCGGCCGGATCGGCACCGGCTTTGGCCGCGACAAGGTCGCCAAGCTGTTGCCGCGCCTCAAGGCGCTGGAGACCGACACATCGCCGTTTGAGGGCAAGGGCGCGCCGCGCAAGGCCGCCAACATGCACTGGGTCAAGCCGCAGCTGGTGGCCGAGATCGAATATGCCGGCTTCACCGGCGACGGCTCGATCCGCCAGGCCTCGTTCAAGGGCCTGCGCGAGGACATCCCGGCCACCGAGGTCGAGGCCGAGGTTCCGGCCAAGGCCGAGACGGCCGAGCTGGCGACCCCGACCCCGAAGGCCGCGGCCAAGGCGGACGGCAAGGTGTCAACGGTCTCGACGGCCAAGGCCGACAGCATCGTCCTGGGCGTGACGATCTCCAAGCCCGACAAGCCGCTATGGCCCGATGTCGACGGCGCCCCGGCCAGCAAGATCGACCTGGCCCGCTACATGGCGGCGGTGGGCGAATGGATGCTGCCGCATATCAAGGGCCGGCCGGCCTCGATCATCCGGGTGCCGGACGGGGTCGGCGGCGAGACCTTCTTCCAGCGTCACGCCATGCGCGGGATGTCGTCGCTGATCGAGCAGGTGTCGGTCAGGGGCGACCGCCAGCCCTACATCCAGTTCGACCGGATCGAGGCGCTGATCGCCGCCGCCCAGATCGCCGCCGTCGAGATCCACCCCTGGAACTGCCAGCCCAACGATCCCGAGGTCGCCGGCCGCCTGGTGTTCGACCTTGACCCCGCGCCGGGCGTCACCTTCGAGGACGTGATCGCCGGGGCCCGCGAGATCCGCGACCGGCTGGAGGAGCTGGGCCTGGCCAGCTTCTGCAAGACCACCGGCGGCAAGGGGCTGCACGTGGTTACGCCATTGTCCGATAAGGTTCCGTGGGACGCCGCCAAGGCCTTCGCCCGCGAGGTCTGCGCCCGCATGGCCGCCGACGCCCCCGACCGGTACCTGATCACCATGAGCAAGAAGGCGCGGGAGGGGCGGATCTTCCTGGACTATCTGCGCAACGACCGCACCTCGACCGCCGTCGCGCCTCTATCCGCCCGGGCGAGGCCCGGGGGGACTGTATCGATGCCGCTGAACTGGACCCAGGTGAAGGCGGGGCTGGACCCGACCCGGTACACGATCCGCACCGTCCCGGCCCTGATCGCCAAGAGCACGGCGTGGGAGGACTATTTCGACTCCGCCAAGCCCCTGAAGGCGGCGATCAAGCGGCTGGGGTGAGGGCGTTCCGCTCTCGGCGCCGAAAACCTCGTCCCATCGACAAGCTCAGGATGAGGTTTTCTACGGCTCGGCCCATGCCTTGGTCCTCACCTGAGCTTGTCGAAGGACGAGGACCACGCACGGTCCTGGATATTGATCGGCCCCTAGCTGGCCGTGCGGGCCTCCTGGGCCAGGTGGTCGGCCTGGCGGTCCAGGTCGTCGGCCTGTTTCGGCAAGCTGTCGATCAGCGCGCGCAGCTCGGCGTCGGTGACGATGTTGCCGCGGGCGCGATTGTCCTGGATCTGCCGGGCGCGGTAGGCGGGGTCGCGCAGGCGGGCGGCTTCGTCGCGCATCTGCTGGGCGCCCTGGCGCATCTGCACGGCGCCCTGGGCCATCTGGGCGCGGGCCTTGACCATCTGGCGCGCGGCCTCCTGGCGGGCCTGCTCGCCGACCCTGCGGGCCTGTTCACCATCGGCCCGGGCTTGATCGGCCTGGAGACGCGCCTGGTCGGCGGCGCGGTGGGCCTGGTCCCGCGCCTCGTGGCCCTGGCGCCGGGCCTCGGCGGCCTGGGCGCGGGCTTCGGCGGCGCGAGCGCGAGCCTCGATCGCGGCCTTGGCCTCCTCGGGCGTCGCTGACCGGTAATAGCTGTAGCCGGGACCCGCCGGAGGCTCGGGCGGAGGCGGGGGAGGCGGTGGCGGCGCTTCGGGCGGCGCAGGCGGAGGAGGAGGCGGAGGAGGCGGCGGAGGCGGCGGAGGAGGAGGAGGAGGAGGAGGAGGAGGAGGCGGCGGCGGGACCAGGGCGGCCATGGCGATCGCTTCGACCGGCGGAGGCGGCGGCGCGGGCGGCGCGGGCGGGACCGACGGCGCAGGCGGGACAGCGAGCGCCGGAATCGGCGGCGGCGGGGGCGGGAGCGGCGGCGCGACCCAGTCCTGGCGGGTGACGGCCAGGGCGGCCAGCGGGGTGGCTACGACGGCCAGGGCGGCGATGGCCAGGACCACTGTCAGGGGCCGGCGGCGAGCGGAGGTGTCGGTCATGAGGCAGGCGATCCTTGTCTTCAGCGTCCGGGCGTCGGCGGCCACGGCGGTCGCGGCGCCCAGGACGGGGCGGGCGGAGGGGCGGGGATGGGCGGCCAGGCCGATCAGGGCCTTGGCGTAGGCGGCGCGGTCGACGGTCTGGACGGCGGCGGCGTCGGCGGCCTCCTCCGAACGTTCGGCGAGGACGGCGTGCAGCCGCCAGACCAGCGGGTTGAACCAGAAGATCGCCAGGGCCAGCCGCGACAGGACCAGGAAGATCCAGTCGTGTCGCCGCAGGTGGGCCATCTCGTGCGCCAGGATGGCCGAAGCGGTGCGGGGTTGCGCCAGGCTGGCCGGGTCGACCAGGATGGAGCCAGGCGCGACGCCCCAACTGAGCGGGCTGACGATGCGGTCGCTGCAGACCAGGTCGGGGCGGTCCTCGGGGGGCAGGCCTTCAAGCGGAGCCAGCCAGTCGCCGCTGGTCACCGGCTGGCCCTGACGGGTCCAGCGGCTCAGGGTGCGCAGTCCCAGCAGCAGCCGGCCGGCGATGGCGGCGAAACCCAGCAGCCACAGGCCGCCAACCAGGCCGAGCGAGGGCCAGGGCGAGGGGCTCGGCGTCGCCATGTTGGCGGTGGTCTCGGCCGCCAGAACGGTCGGAGCGGGGAGCGGCGCGGGCGGCGGCGACGCCGGCAGCAGGGCCATTTCCAGGGCCGGCAGGAGGTTCATGATCACCGGCAGCGCCAGCAGCAGGCAGACCGTGGCGCGCAGGATGTCCACCCGCTCGACCGGCCGCCGGGTCAGGAACCGCGCGCAGGCCAGGCCGGCGCCGGCCACCAGGCTGGACTTGACCAGTAGCGCGACGAGCAGGGTCCAGGTCATGGCTTGCGCTCCACGGCCTGGTCGATCATCCGCTCCAGGGCGGCGGCCTCTTCCGGGGTCAGCCGCTGGCCCAGGCCCAGCAGGGCGGTGGCGGCGCTGGCCGCCGAGCCGGCGAAGAAGGTGTCGATCATCCGCCGCAGGGCCCCGGCGGCGACGGTCTCGGTCCGCTGGACGGGGCTGTAGCGGAAGCCGTCGGGGCCAGGCGCCCGCTCGACCAGGCCCTTGGCCTCCAGCCGCGAGAGCAGGGTGCGGACGGCCGAGTCGCTGAGCGGATCGGACAGGCCCGCGCGGACGCCGGCGGCGGTGCAGGACTCCAGACGGCACAGGGTCTCGAAGACCTCGCGTTCGCGTCGGGGCAGCGATTCGATCACGGCGACCTCCCTGAAAATCGCCGCCGTTCGGCGACGTTACATTTGTAGCGTTACATATGTAGTGAATAACGTCCGCAATGCGGCGGGCGAAATGAATTCGCCGTAACCCGGGCGGTGGACGTCGAAAGCCGCCCGGTCGCCCCACCTTCGCCCCGCCACGGTCAAGATTGAGGAGCATGGGAAGAGCATGAGCCCGCGCGCCCGCTTGCTGACTGTCGCCGCCGTCCTCGGCCTGGCCTTCGCCGGGATCGCCGAGGCCAAGGTCGCGCCGCGCCTGGTCGAGACGCCGGCCACGGCGCCGGGCGACACCCTGGCCGTGCTCTATTCAGGCGACGGCGGCTGGGGCCGCCTGGACGAGGGCGTGGCCAAGGTTCTGGCGGCCGACGGCGTGCCGGTGCTGGGTGTCAACTCGCTGCGCTACTTCCTGGGCAGACGCCCGGCCCAGGCGGTGGCCGACGACCTGGCCGACCAGTTGCGCCGGCATGAGGCGCAGTGGGGCCGTCGCAAGATCGTATTGGTCGGCTATTCATTCGGCGCCGACGCCCTGCCGGCCATCGTGCCGCTGCTGCCGGCCGACCTGCGCGGCCAGATCAAGGGACTGGTGCTGATCGGCGCCGGCCCGCACGGCGACCTGACCTTCCACCCCGCCAGCTGGCTGAACCGCGCGACAGCCGACTCCTATCCCGTGGCCCCAGCGGTCGAGGCGCTGAAGGGCCTGCCGATGACCTGCATCTATGGCGACAAGGAGCGGCTGGACATCTGTCCGACCCTGCCGGCCGCCACCATCCGCCAGGTCCGGCTGCACGGCGGCCACCATTTCGACGGCGACTACGCCGGCCTCGGCAAGGCGGTCTTGAACGCCGCCGCCCTCTGAGATTTCGGGCGCAAGCCGACGCCGCGCACATCCGCGTGAGCACATCGTGACCCGGCTCAGGTCGGCTTCGGGGGATCGAAACCCCGCCAACGCGCGTTTCAACGGCCTGTAATCATCGGAGAGGGCCTTCTCGCCATGACCGCGTTCAGGTCAGTCGTTCGGCATGCGCCGAGCGATTTGCCGCCACCACCACTCGCCTTGCCGCCTCGCGCGGCGTTGTTTCTCGATCTTGACGGAACCCTGGCCCCCATCATGCCCCGCCCCGAGCAGGTGGGGCCCGACGCTCGGCGCGCCGCGCTGCTCGACGCTCTGTCGCGCGCGCTGGAAGGCCGGCTGGCCGTCGTCAGCGGCCGCGCGCTGGAGGACGTCGACCGTATCCTGGAAGGCCGGGTGAGGTTCGTCGCCGCGGTCCACGGGCTGGTGCGCCGCGGGGGGAACGGCGTCGACCGCCTGCCGCCGCACCCGGACCTCCACCACGCCCGCGACGTGCTGCGCGATCTGGCGCGCGGGGATCGCGGCCTGCTGTTCGAGGACAAGGACCTCAGCGTCGCCTTGCACTATCGCAACGTGCCCTCGGCCGCCGACGCGGTGATCGAGGCCGCCGAGCGCCTGGCCCGGGGCTCGGAGCTGGTGCTCCAGCTGGGCGACATGGTGGCCGAGCTGCGCACGCCCGGCCAGGACAAGGGCAAGGCGGTCACCGCCTTCCTGCGCGAGGCGCCGTTCGACGGCGCGACCCCGGTGTTCGTCGGCGACGACTTGACCGACGAGGACGGCTTCGCCGCCGCCGCCCGACTGGGCGGCTATGGCGTGCTGGTCGGTCCGTCGCATCGCCCCACCCAGGCGACCTATCGCCTGAACGATTTCAACGCCGTGCTCGACTGGCTGAGCGCTTCAATCGGAAGGGCCGCTGCATGAGCCGTCTGATCGTCGTTTCCAATCGCGTCAATCCGCCCACCGGCAAGGGCGACGAAAGCGTCGGCGGCCTGGCCATGGCCCTGGCCGCGGCCCTGCGGGAATATTCCGGCATCTGGTTCGGATGGAGCGGCAAGACCACCACCGAGTTCACCGGTCAGCTGAACATGCAGAAGGCCGACGGCGTCACCGTGGCCACGGTCGACCTGGAGGAGGGCGACTACCAGGAATACTACAACGGCTACGCCAACAAGACCCTGTGGCCGCTGTTCCACTACCGGGTCGACCTGACCGCCTACGACCGCTCGTTCGGCGAGGGTTATGACCGGGTCAACCGGCGGTTCGCCCAGACCCTGCTGCCGCTGATCGAGCCGGACGACATCATCTGGGTGCACGACTACCACCTGATCCCGATGGCGCGGGAGCTGCGGCGGCTGGGCGTGACCAACCGCATCGGCTTTTTCCTGCACATCCCCTGGCCGGCCCACCAGCTGGTGGTGACTCTGCCGCGCCACCGGCCGCTGGTCGAGGCGCTGTTCCACTATGATCTGGTCGGCTTCCAGACCGAGGAGAGCGTCCAAGCCTTCGAGGGCTATGTGTTCAACGAGGTAGGCGGCGAGCGGACCGAGGACGGGCGGCTGACCGCCTTTGGCCAGATCACCCGGGCCGCGGCGTTCCCGATCGGCATCGACGCCGAGGACTTCGCCCGCATCAAGGAAAGCCCGCGCGCGACCCGCGTCTATGATCGTCTGATGGCCCACAGCGTATTCCGCAAGATGGTCGTGGGCGTCGACCGCCTGGACTATTCCAAGGGGCTGGAGGAGCGGCTGATCGGCTTCGAGCGCTTCCTGCACGACAATCCACAGGCGCGGCGCGAGGTGATGCTGCTGCAGATCGCCCCGATCTCGCGCGACGAGGTCGAGGCCTATCAGGATCTGCGCGGGCGGCTGGACGGCCTGATCGGCCGGATCAACGGCGCCTATGCCGACATGGACTACAACCCGATCCGCTACCTCAATCGCAGCTATCGCCGCGACGAGCTGGCGGGCGTCTATCGCGCGTCCAAGGCCGCCCTGGTCACCCCGCTGCGGGACGGCATGAATCTGGTGGCCAAGGAGTACGTGGCCTCTCAGACGCCCTACGATCCCGGCGTGCTGATCCTGTCGCGCTTCGCCGGCGCCGCGCGGCAGATGAAGGAGGCGCTGATCATTAATCCCAACAGCCCCGAGGAGATCTCCGACGCCCTGACCCGGGCCCTGAACATGGACATCGACGAGCGCCGGCGGCGCTTCGAGAGCCTGATGGACAACGTCACCCGCCAGGATGTCACGGCCTGGCGCGACGACTTCGTGGCCCAGCTGCGCGAGCCCACCCCGACGCCGGCCCTGACCCGGCAGGACGGCGCCAAGGCCGGCGGAGCCAAGCTGGCCCTGACGGCGCCGCCCGCCCTGGCCTTGCGCGCCGGCGGGAGGGCCTGAGTCATGGCCGCCCGCCCCAGCTGGCAAGGCCACCTGCGGCTGTCGCTCGTCACCTGCCCGGTGGCGATGTACACGGCCACCAGTCCCGGCGGCGAGGTGCGGTTCAACCTGCTCCACCCCAAGACCCATAACCGCATCAAGATGATCGCCACTGACCCCGACCTGGGGCCGGTGAACCGCTCGGACCTGGTCAAGGGCTACGAGTACGAGAAGGACCACTATGTGATCCTGACGCCCGAGGAGATCGAAAGCGTGCGGCTGGAAAGCACCCGCACCATCGACATCGAGCGCTTCGTCGACGCCGCCGACATCGACCGGCTCTACTGGGACAATCCCTATTTCCTGGTGCCCGACGGCAAGCTGGCGCTGGACGCCTACACCGTGATCCGCGACGCCATGGCCGGGGCGGGCAAGATCGCCCTGGGCCGGGTGGTGATGCACACCCGTGAACGGCTGCTGGCCATCGAGCCGCGCGATAACGGCCTGATCTGCTACACCCTGCGCAGCCATGACGAGGTGCGCGATTCCGCCGAGCTGTTCGACGATATCCCCGACCGGAAGGCCGACCCACAGATGGTGGCCATCGCCGAGAAGATCATCGAGCAGCAGGAAGGTCCGTTCGATCCCAGCCAGTTCAAGGACCGTTACGAGGACGCGCTGCGGGCCCTGATCAAGCAGAAGGAAAAGGGCGGCAAGGCCAAGGTGACGGTCGAGGAGCCGGACAACACCAATGTCGTCGACCTGATGGAGGCCTTGCGCAAGAGCCTGGGGCAGAAGCCGGGCGCGGCCCAATCCACGGCCCGCTCCACGGCCAAGCCGAAGAAGGCCGCGGAAAAAGCGCCCACGAAGCGCGCGGCGCCCCGCAAAAAGGCCTCCTAGGCGGATCGGCGACGACTTCGCGCTTGCCATCCCCCGCGATGGGCCGCTCTTGCCGGCCGGTGAGACGACGCGTTCCGAAACTCCGTCCGAACTTCAGCGCCAGGCTGTGCGCCCTGGTCCTGGTCGCCCTGGCGGCCAGCAGCTGCGTCACCGTGGGTCCGCTCCCGACGGCCGGCGGCGGGCTGGAATGCCAGGGCCGCAGGTCCGCCCGTCCCACCGTGATCCTCGAGGCGGGGGCGTTTGGCGGGGCGGCTGACTGGTCGCTGGTGGCGCAGGACCTGGCCGCCGAGGGCAAGGTCTGCGCCTATGATCGCGACGGCATAGGCCTGGCCGCGATGCACGACCTGGACCGCTCTCCCGTCGCCATCGCCCGGCGGCTGGGCGCCCTTGTCGCGGCGGAGGAGGGCGACGCGCCGGTGATCCTGGCGGGCCATTCGAACGGCGGGCTCTATGTCGAGGCGTTCGCCCGTCTGTGGCCCGAGCGGACGGCGGGGCTGGTGCTGGTCGACGCGGTGGGGACCGACGCCAAGGACCAGCCGCTGGCCATGGTCGACCTGCGGCGCGAGGCGCGGCTGGCGGGCTTTACCCCGTTCGCCCGCGCGGTCGGCCTGACCCGGCTGGTCCCGCTGATCGACGACATCTCGCCCGCGGCCGAGGCGGCCGCACGTCGGCGCAGGGCCTGGACCAGGCGCAGCAGCATCAAGGCCGCGCTGCAGGAGGAGCGGGCCTTCCTGCCCGGCCTGGCCGCGGTCGACGCCCTGCCGCCGCTGCGTCCGGCCATTCCGGTGGCCGTGGTCGTCGCCAGCCGCAGCCCGGACAAGCCCCTGGATCGCGCCTGGCGCGCCGCTCAGGTCGCCCCGGCCGCGCGCGCTTGCCGCGCGGTGGTGATCGACGTCCAGGCCAGCCACACCGCCATCCTCGACGGCCAGCGCGACCGTGTGGTCGAGGCGGTCGACTGGATGGATGGGCAAGGGCCGGAAATGGGCGCTAGCCGGTGCTGATCGCCTGGGTCGCGGGGTTCCAGGCGCGCAGCCATCGGCGCACGGGCGCATCGTAGAGCCGGAACGCGACCCACGCCACGATAGGCGCCAGCACCACGGCCAGGGCCGGCAACCACACCGGCAGCAGAGACTTCCAGCCGTCGGGATAGAGCCGCAGCATGACCGCCCAGGTCGCCCAGTGGGTCGCATAGAGCGGGTAGGAAAGGTCGCCCGTCGCCCGGCACAGCGCGCCCGCCACGCCCTGGGGATCGTTGGCGCCGATCAGCACCAGCAGCGGAAACAGCACCGCCACGCAGGCGAAGTCGTAGAGCCCGTTCCACGGTCGGCCAGGCATCAGCGGCATGACCAGCACGGTCAGCAGGACGACGGCCGCCAAGCCGAGCCGCGGGCGCGGCGCCAGGGCCCGGTAGCGCCAGCCCAGCCAGCCCAGGCCGAAGCTGAAGGCGGCGCGCACCACGCCCAGCCAGAACGTCGCCTGGTCCCAGCCGGTCTCCACCCCGTTCAGGCCCAGGGCGGCCCAGGCCATCACCACCCCGCAGCAGAAGACGATCGCGGCGACCACCAGGTCGGGCGCGCGCCGCAGCGGGAACCACAGGGCGCTGACGATCACCTCCAGGCACAGCGACCAGGCGGGCGGGTTGAACGGGAACAGGGTGGGGAAGGTCCATTCGGCCGGATGCCCCAGGCGGGGAACCAGCAGCAAGCCGCGGGCCAGGTTGGGCCAGAAGGGCGGGCTATGGCGTGAGGTCAGGACCGCGCCGATCAGGGTCGACAGCACCAGCAGCGGCCAGATCCGCACCACGCGGATCCACAGATAGGCCGGCCAGCCGATCTCGCGCCGCTCGAAGGCGTGGGCCAGGACGAAGCCGCTGAGGCAGAAGAAGAAGTCCACGGCCAGGTAGCCGTGGGCGAAGCGGCCCGGCCGTCCCGACCAGTCGGCCGCGTGGTACAGCAGCACCCCCAGCGCCGCCACCGCTCGCAGGCCGTCCAGGCCGGCGAGGCGTCGTGTCCTGTGTTCCGTCACCCGTCGGTTCTTTCAGGATCGCGGCGGGTTTCGCAAGGGGGGAGCGCATTGGAGTCAGGCACAAGACTCAACGGACTCCGTTGTATGGAAGTGTGCCAGGTGCAGTTCTCAATTCGCACCTGCAGCGAGGACGTTTCCTGCGGGTAAATCGAATCATTGAGGCAAGTGCGGAATCGGCACAGAAACCTTAGCAGGACTAGATTTTGACAAATCCGCTAGGCGTAGCCCCATTAGTGGGGTCGTGAATCGCTGGATGCGTGTCCTTGACTCGACGCCCGAGGCGCCTCATCCCTATTATTGCAGGTCCGTTAACAAAAGAACCGCCGGGGTTCAGAGCCCGACGGTTCCAGAGTTCCGGACCTCGTGCAAACCGTTGCCGGGGACGCACGAGATAGGTGTGAACGGTTCGGAGCATAGCTCCCGACTTACTAATTGCAAGTCCTCGGTCTTTTTCTGGCACTCGCCAAAGGACCTTGGACTATGACTAGAATGAGCATCGCGCACGTACGCGAACAGGGCGTCGATTTGATCGTCGTCCCACTCGATAGCAGCTTCGGCCATAAAAATGACCGGGCCCAACACGAGATCGTCAGTGAACTCCAGGCCCGTTCCCACTCGGCGGGTTTGAGAGGCACCGTGGTTCCCGTTTGGGAAGACGGGGCTGGTCGGATGGCATTCATTGCCAACCGCAATTGGCATCCGTTCTTCCGCAGCATCGGTCTGGATTGGGTCTACGCGAATCTGAACCGCGAATTGGTTTGGTAGACCTGCGTCTCTCGTACATCGAGATACATGCTTTGAATACTCACTGACCACCGTCGCCAAGCGCGACGGTGGCTTTTGTGAAGTCACCGCACCGAGATCCACGGCCGGCTCAGCAGCACCGCGCAGTTGATCAGGCCGACCAGGGAATAGGTCTGGGGATAGTTGCCCCACAGCTCGCCGTCCGCGAAGCCGATGTCCTCCGACAGCAGGCCGGCGGTGGTGCGGCGGGCCAGCATCTCCTCGAACAGTTCGCGCGCCTCGTCGATGCGGCCGGCCAGGTAGAGGGCCTCCACCAGCCAGAAGGTGCAGATGTTGAACGCCGTCTGCGGCGCGCCGAAGTCGTCGGGGATGGCGTAGCGCAGCAGGTAGGAGCCCTTGCGCAGGCCGGCTTCGATGGCCGCGACCGTGGCGGTGTTGCGCGGATCGTTGGCCTCGATGAACCGCAGGTCGACCAGCTGCAGCAGGCTGGCGTCCAGCTCGTCGCCCTCGAAGGTGGCGGCGAAGCGGCCCAGGGTCTCGTTCCAGGCGCGCTTGTCGATGGTCTCGCGCACCTTGGCGGCGCGGGCGTTCCAGAACTCGGCCCGGTCGGCCAGGCCCAGTCGCGCGGCGGCGTTGCCCAGCCGGTCGCACGCCGCCCAGCACATTACCGCCGAATAGGTGTGGACATTGGCCCGGCCGCGGAACTCCCACAGGCTGGCGTCCGGCTGGTCGTGCAGCTGGAAGGCGCGCTCGCCCACCGGCTCCAGGTTCTGGAAGTCCTCGACCGTGCCCGGCCGCAGCAGCCGCTCGTCGAAGAAGGCCTGGACGGTCGACAGGATGATCTGGCCGTAGACGTCGTGCTGCTGGTGCTCGAAGGCCTGATTACCGATCCGCACCGGCCCCATGCCGCGATAGCCTGGCAGGTCGGGGGCGAAGCGCTCGGTCAGTTGCGGCTCGAACCCCACCCCGAACAGCGGCTGGATATGGCCGCCGGCGGCCCGGTCGACGATGTTGCGCAGGTAGCCCAGATAGTTCTCCAGGATGTCGACCGCGCCCAGGCGGTTCAGCGCCTGGACCACGTAATAGGCGTCGCGCAGCCAGCAGTAGCGATAGTCCCAGTTGCGGCCGCTGTCGGCGTGCTCGGGGATCGAGGTGGTCATGGCCGCCACGATCGCGCCGGTCTCCTCGTGCATGCAGAGCTTCAGGGTGATGGCCGAGCGGATCACCGCGGTCTGGTAGTCCAGCGGCACGGCCAAGCCGCGCACCCAGTCCATCCAGTATTCCTGGGTCTGCTGCAGCATGCGGTTGCAGGTGGCGCCGATGTCGGCGTTGAAGCCCTCGTCGGCCCCCAGGTACATGGCGATCGACTTCTCCAGCCGGAAGGTCCGCTCCTCCAGCACGTGCGACACCGGCCCGTCGGTGGACAGGCGCAGGGTCATGTCCGAGCACAGGTAGCGGATGTGGTTGGAGCCGTGGGTGTGCTCGGCCGCCCGCGCGCCCCAGTCGGCGGTGGGGCGCAGGCGGATGGTGATCCGCGCCACGCTGGTGAGCGGCCGGATCAGGCGGATGAAGGCCGTCGGCCGGAAGCTGCGGCCGAACTGCTGGTAGCGGGGGGCGAAGTCGATGATCTCGATGCTGGCTCCGTCGGCGTCGGTGATCACCGTGCGCAGGATCGGAGTGTTGCGCAGATAGTCCTGCTCCACGGTCGTGGCGCCGTCGACGACCACCTCCCAGACGCCCTTGGCGGCCGGGTCGCCGGGCTCCAGCCCGCCCAGCAGCGCGCTGAACACCGGGTCGGAATCGATGCGCGGCGCGCAGGCCCAGACGAAACGGCCGCCGCGGTCGATCAGGGCGCTGACGGCGCAGTTGCCGATCGGGAAGAGGTCGAGGTTCTGCGGCATGGTTTGGTCCAGCTCGTCTTTCAGGTTCGAGTTCTCGCGTGGCGGGGCGGTCAGCGCCGGATCAGGATCGGCACCGGCGACGACTTGCTGGTGTGGGCCGCCACATGGGCGCCGATGTGCTCGAAGGTGATGTCGGCGCACGCCTCGCCGATCCGCAGGCCGTCGACCTGCAGGTGGTCGATGCCGATCGGCAGGCGCGGGTCGGTCAGGTGCACCTCGCCCCGCCAGCCGTCGATGGTGATCCCCAGGCATGCCTGCAGCATCATGAAGGCCGATCCGGCCGCCCAGGCCTGGGGCAGGCAGGCCACCGGATAGGCCACCGGCGGCTCGCCCGGCTGGCGCGGGAAACCGCAGAACAGCTCGGGCAGGCGCATCTCGTAGTGGGCGGCGGTCTCGAACAGGCCCGAGGTCATCTCCACCACCCCGTCGCGATGGCCGTAGCGAGCCAGGCCCATGGCGCAGATCGCCGTGTCGTGCGGCCAGACCGAACCGTTGTGGTAGCTCATCGGGTTGAAGCGGGGCTCGCCCTGAGCCAGGGTCCGCACCCCAAAACCGTTGTGGAACGCCGCCGACAGCAGGGCGTCGGCCACCTTGGCGGCGCGTTCGGGCGAGGGCAGGCCGCAGAACAGCAGGTGGCCGGGATTGGAGCCGCGCACCCGGCAAGGCTTGCCATGGCCGTCGATGGCCATGGCGTAGAAGCCCTTGTCCTCCATCCAGAACTTGGTCTCGACCTCCAGGCGCAGGTGCTCGGCCTTGGCCCGCCAGCGGTCGGCGTTCGCGCGATCGCCGCGCCGCTGGGCCAGGTCCGCCATGCCCCGGAAGGCGGCGAAGGCGTAGCCCTGGACCTCGACGACGGCGATGGGCCCGTCGGGGAACTTGCCATCCTCGTGGAAGACGCTGTCCTCGCTGTCCTTCCAGTTCTGGTTCGACAGGCCGGAGTCCAGGCCGCGGGCGTAGTCGATCAGGCCGTCGCCGTCGCTGTCGCCGAAATGCTCGATCCAGGCGATGGCGTTCAGCAGCGGCTCCCACAGGCCGTCGATGAAGGCCAGGTCGCCGGTGCGCTCGGCATAGGCGCAGGCCAGGGCCACGAACAGCGGCGTGGTGTCGACCCCGCCGTAGTAGCGGCCGAACGGCAGTTCGCCCAAGGCGGTCATCTCGCCCTTGCGGGTCTCGTGCATGATCTTGCCGGGCGCGCTGTCGCGGAAGGCGCTGACCTCCTCGGCCTGGTGCTCGGCCAGGTAACCCAGAACCCCCTTGGCCAGGCCGGGCTCGATCCACAGCACCTGCCAGGCGGTGATGATCGCGTCGCGCCCAAACGGGGTCGAGAACCAGGGGATTCCGGCATAGGGATAGGGGCCGGTGGCGAACTGAGTGGTCAGCAGGGCCAGATCGGCCCGCGACTTCTCCAGCCAGTCGTTGAACAGCCGGCCCGAGCTGTGCAGCCGCGCCCCGCGCCGCCGGCGATTGCGCATGTCGATCCGGGCCCGCGCCGCCGCCGCCCGCCATCGCTCGCGGGTGGGCGGATGGCCCGGCTCGACGCCCACCTCGATATAGAGGTCGAAATGGGTCTCCGGCGTCAGCATGAACATGAAGTCGGCGCGCTGCGGACCCAGGCGTCCGGGCGGCTCCGAGAACGAGATGATGCTGGTGCGCCGCACGCCGTCCAGGCCGTCATAGGCGTAGGTCACCGAGCGGCCGTTCGTCTGGGCGGGCGCCACCCGGCCGCGGGCCGGACGCTTGGAGCCGCGCACCTCGAACATGTCGTGGAAGTCGGCGTCGTATTCCAGGCCGACCGGCAAGATGACCATGTCGCGGCTGTAGTTGACGAAGCGCAGGCGCTCGTACAGCCGCTGGTCCCACAGGAACCGCTTGCGCTCGATATGGATCGCGCCATGCGGGGCCGCCGCTCCGCCCAGGGCGGGCAGGGGCTCGTTGGTCGAATGGGAGGTGAAGAACACGTTGTCCTGCGACACCGCCGCGCTCAGCAGGGCCGGCGCCCGGTTGCCGATCAGCAGGCGCAGCCGCGACAGCAGGCGGGTGTCGTCATGGAACAGGCCGTCGGCCGCGCCCAGCACGTCGCCGAACGCGTCGGCCACCAGGAAGGTATCCTTGTCCTTCAGCGCGAACAGCCGGTAGGGGACGCGCGGTTCGCCCGTCTCGCCCTGCTCGACGGCGCCCGAAGTCGGGCCGGGTGTGAGGTCGTCCATGCCGTGTGGCCCCTTGCGCTGAGGTCCCTCGAAAACCCGCCGCGCCGCGCGGGCGCGGCGGGCGGGTTCCCGATTCCTAAAACCTGATCGTGTCTCCGACGCGGCGACCGCGCGAAGGTCGGGTCAGGCGCTTTGGGCCAGCGTCAGGCGCGGCGGCGCGGACGCTTCTTCCAGTCGATCATAGAGGTCCAGGTAGCGGCGGGCCATGGCGGTCGCCGAGAACCGAGTCTCGAACCGGCGGCGGATCTTCCGGCGGTCCAGGTCGCCCAGGCGTTGGGCGGCGGCGACCGCCTCGTCTTCATTCTTGACGATGAAGCCGGTCAGGCCGTGCTCGATCACCTCGGGCACCGAGCCGCAGTCGTAGGCGATGACCGGCGTGCCGCAGGCCATGGCCTCGATCATCACCAGGCCGAACGGCTCGGGCCAAGCGATCGGGAACAGCAGGGCGTCGGCGCCGCCCAGGAAGGCGGACTTCTCGTGGTCGCCGATCTCGCCGATGAACTCGATCAGCGGGTGGTCCAGCAGGTGCTCGATCTCGTCATGGAAATAGGCGCGATCAGCGGCGTCGATCTTGGCGGCGATCTTGAGTTTCTTGCCCAGGCGCTTGGCGATGGCGATGGCCCGGTCAGGGCCCTTCTCGGGCGAGATGCGGCCGAGGAAGGCCAAGTAACCCTCGGATTTCGGACGAAAATCGTAGATCTCCTCGGCCATGCCGTGCAGCACCGTGCCGGCCCAGTTGGCGAAGGGCAGGGGGCGGCGCTGGTCGTCCGAGATCGAGACCAGGGGGAACTGGGGCCAGCGGCGATAGACGCCCGGCAGGTCCTTAAGGTCCAGTCGGCCGTGCAGGGTGGTCAGGGTTCGTTCCGGCATGTCCTCGAACATCGGGAAGTGGATCATGTCGGTATGGAAGTGGATGACGTCGAAGCGGCGGGCTTGGCGGCGGACCTCGGCCAGCATGGCCATGTGGGCCGCCAGGTCCGACTTGAGCAGGGCGGGGTCCAGGCGGATGGCCTGGTCGCGCACGACCACCAGTTCCGCCTTGGTCCGCGCGTCGCCTGAAGCGAAGAGGGTGACCTCATGGCCCAGGTCGACCAGGGCGTCCGTAAGGTGTGCGACGACGCGTTCTGTGCCGCCGTAGAGACGTGGTGGAACGGCTTCGTACAGGGGCGGAACCTGGGCGATCCTCATGGCTGAATTCCTGACGCTGAAAGGGCGCGACCGCACGCCCCGACGTCAAACCAAACCGCCAGTGTGGCTGTAAGGTTCCGCATCGAAAATAAAGAACCATAAGCTGCCTGAACCGTTGGCCTTCGATGGATACGCACGTTGACGAGCCGGGATCGGGGCGGCCATTTGAGGGCGCGCGGAGTGGCCGCGCGCAAGCGTACGGCGAGACCTTTCGACGGTGATCAACTCCTGGACCAAACGTGACGCGCTGCTCGGCGGCGCGGTCTCGCTTTTCTCGCTTTCGTCGGCGGCCGCCCAGCTCCAGAATCCGCCCCTGGTGCGGGCCCCGCAGCAGCCGGCCTCGCCGCCGCCGACCAGCGTGGTGCTGCGCTCCGACCAGATTGAGCTGCTGCTCCGCGTCCTGACCCAGGCCTACACCCACGGCTTCGAGCCGGCCGCCTTCTCGCCCGAGCCCGTGCTGCCCCTGCTGAACGCCCGCGAGGCGGCCGCCCGCCAGGCCGGGCAGGCCCAGCTGATCGGCCTGACCCTGCGCTACGCCAAGGCCGTGCGCACGGGCCGCCTGGCGCCGGACGCCTTCCTCGGCGAGTGGGGCCTGCGCCCCGCGCCCTATGATCCCGGGCCCGACTTCATCCAGGCCGCCGCCCAGGACCGCCTCGGCCCATGGCTGGACAGCCTGCCGCCGCCCTATACCGGCTACCAGACCCTGCGAAAGGGCCTGGCGACCTATCGCGACATCGCCGCGGCCGGCGGCTGGAAGTCCGTGGCGTCGGGCGAGCCGCTGAAGCTGGGCGCCACAGGCGATCCGCGCATCGCCGCCTTGGAAGCCCGGCTGGCGGTCGAGGACACGACCGTGGCGGTCGACCGCGCGCCGGTGTTCGACGCCGCCCTGCAGCAGGCCCTGATGCGGGCCCAGAAGCGTTTCGGCCTCAATCCCGACGGCGGGCTGGGGCCCATGACCCTGGCGGCGCTGAACGTGCCGGTCGAGCGGCGGATAGACCAGATCCTGGCCAATATGGAGCGCTGGCGCTGGCTGCCCCAGCAGCTGCCGGCCGACCGCATCCAGGTCAACATCGCCGCCGCGGTGATGAGCGTCTTCCATGACGACGCCCCGAACCTGACCATGCGGGCGGTGACCGGTCGTCCGGGCGACGAGACGCCGATGCTGCAGTCGACGATCCGCTCCATCGTGCTCAATCCGCCGTGGAACGTGCCCTCGTCGATCGCCGCCAAGGAGCTGTGGCCCAAGGAGCGGGCCAGTCCCGGCTATCTGAAGCGCAACGACTTCGTCATCATCTCGACCGGCGAGGGGACTTCGCGGCTGCAGCAGAAGGCCGGACCGAAGGCCGCCCTGGGCCTGGTCAAGTTCGACTTCGACAATCCCTACGGCGTCTATCTGCACGACACGCCCAGCCGCTCGAAGTTCGCCAGCTTCAGCCGCCTGGCTAGCCACGGCTGCGTGCGGCTGGAAAAGCCGATCCCCCTGGCCAAGCAACTGCTGGCCTCCAGTCCCGACTGGCAGCCGGACGTGGTCGACGCCACCCTGGCCTCGGGCAAGACGGTGCGCGCGCCGCTGGCCCAGCCCATCGCCGTATTTCTGCTCTACTGGACGGCCTATATGACCCCGGACGGGCAGATGAACTTCCGCGACGACCCGTATGGCTGGGATAAGGAGCTGGTGCTGCGTATCGCCGCAGGAGGCCCCGGCCCAGCTTGACCCAGGGCGCCGCGTAAGGCCTCTTCCCGGGCAGCAGGCTTTCGTTTCGGCTGGTCTTCCGTTCGGAAGGCTTTGGCCGTTTCGTAAAGACTCTGGCGTTTTAGTGCTCGCGTGAGGGTCGCCAAGTGGAGCGATCCGGCCTTCCGGCCTCGCGCGGGGTCAGTCCGGGGAAGCGTATCATGATCGAACGACGCAAGCTGTTGGGGCTTGGCCTCGGCGTGCTCGGCGCGAGCGCGGTCGGGCCGATGGCGGCCTTCGCCCAATCGAAGCTGGGGGCGGCCGATCCGATCGGCGACCTGCTCCAGAGCCAGTCGGACCTTGCCGAGGGCCTGCCGGCCGAAGGGCTTCCGGCCGTCGCCGCCCCGCCGGCGGCGTCGCCCGTCGTCCGGGCCTCCACCGCCTCGCACGCCCCGCGCTGGCTGAAGCTGCACAACATCCACACCCAGGAAAAGATCGAGGCGGTCTATTTCGAGAAGGGCGAGTACGTGCCCGACGCCGTCCAGGCCCTGGACAAGGTGCTGCGCGACTATCGCACCGGCGACGTCTATTCGATGCATCCGGAGCTGTTCGACATCCTGGCGGCCCTGGCCCAGAAGACCGAGACCAAGTCGCACTTCCAGGTGATCTCCGGCTACCGCTCGCCCCGCACCAACGCCATGTTGCACGAACGCAGCGGCCAGGTCGCCAAGCGCAGCCTGCACATGGACGGCAAGGCGATGGATGTCTATCTGGAGGACGTCGCTCTGGATCGTGTGCGGGCCGCGGCCCTGGATCTCGGACGCGGCGGTGTGGGTTATTACCCCGTCAGCAATTTCGTCCATGTCGACGTCGGGCCCGTCCGGCGTTGGGTCGGCTCGTAAGGGGGCCGCAGAACCAGAGGAAGCCCGGATGGCCAAGGCCGAACGTCATAGCAATCCGTTCGGATGGATACTTCTGGGAGCCCTGGTCGGGGTGATCGCCACGGCCGGCGTGCTGCTGCTGGCGTCCTCGATGAACACCGGCGCGGGCTACAGGTCGGGGCCGGCCGAGATTCGCACGGCCGCCGATGACGCCGTCGCGACCACCGCGGCCAAGCCCGCCCCCGTCGCGGCCGCGCCCAAGCCCGAAGCGCCGCCGCCCGTCGCTGTCGTCCCGGCCCCCGCCGCCGCGGTCGAACCGCCGCCCGTCGACGCCCAGATGGCCGACGACGCCGCCGCCGCCGGCATGACGTCCCGGGCCGAGCAGGAACACCCGTCGAACTAGGCCGCCTGGCTTTCGGACGGATCCTTCGCCTTGGCCAGAAGATCCCGTCCCGCGACGCGGCGCAGGGAGGCCAGGGCCTCCTCCAGCGCCTCGATGCGCTCGCCCTGTTTGAGGACCAGGCGTTCCAGGTCCTGCAGGCGCTCTTCGATCATGTCCTTCATGGCGTCCTCCGCTGGCTGGGGGTCTATCGAGCGTCATCGACCCCGTCGGGTCAAGTTTTGTGCGCTTGCACCTGAAATGCAAAAGGGCCCCGGATCGCTCCGGGGCCCTTTCTCGTCGGACGGGTGAAATCCTACGCTTTCGGCGCGGCCATCGGCGGCAGCTTGCCGGCGGCGGCTTTCATAGCCTCGTGCTGGGTCGGGGGCAGGGGGATCAGGCCGCGGCCCTGGAGGTAGCCGCCCCGGCCGGTGGCGGCGTCGGACACGAACTCGGCGACGAATTCCTTCAGGCCCGGGGTCACGCCGACCTGGTCCTTCTTGACGTAGATGTAGAGCGAGCGTGACAGCGGGTACTGGCCGCTGGCGATCGTCTGGGCCGAGGGCTTCACGCCGTTGACGGCCGCGCCCTTGATGCGGTTGGCGTTTTCCTCAAGGAAGCTGTAGCCGAACACGCCCAGGGCGCCGGGGGTCTTCTCGATGGTGCCGACGATGGCGTTGTCGTTCTCGCCGGCGTCGACCCAGCCGCCGTCGGTGCGCAGCGGATCGACCTTGGCCTTGAAGCCCTTCTCGTCCTTGTCGGCCAGGGCCTTGGCGGTGGGGAACTTCTTGGCGCCGCCCTCGATGGCCAGCTCGACGAAGGCGTCGCGGGTGCCCGAGGTGGGCGGCGGACCGTAGACCAGGATGCGGTTGGCCGGCAGGCCGGCGCCGACGTCCTTCCAGGTCTTGTAGGGATTGGCCACGAACTGGCCGCCGCGCAGCACGGTCTGGCCCAGGCCCAGATACAGGTGCTCGACCTTGAAGCTGTAGTCGGGCGCGGACTTGTCCATGGCCACGACGATGCCGTCGAAGCCGATCTTCAGCTCGACGATGTTGTTGACGCCCTTGGCCTTGCAGGCCTCGAACTCGGACTTCTTCATCGGACGCGAGGCGTTGGCGATGTCGGGGAACTTCTCGCCCATGCCGCCGCAGAACATCTTGATGCCGCCGCCGGTGCCCAGGCTCTCGATCTTAGGCGACTTCTTGCCGGTCTTCTTGGCGAAGTTCTCGGCGGTGCGGGTGGAGAAGGGGAACACGGTCGAGGAGCCGGCGGCCCAGACATAGTCGCGGGCGGCGTGGGCGTTGGACGCGCCAGCCAGCAGGCCGAGCGCCGCGGTGGCTCCGAGCAGGGTCTTCATCGGGGACATTCCTACTTTCGAGAGGGACGAGAAGGAGGGGTGAACGAAGTCTACGTCCTATGCCGCCGTCATTTGTCACAGTTTGGCGACAGATTTGCGACAGCGTCCGTCCACGGATGATCGCCCGGCGTCTCCGGGAGCGCGTGCGGGCAGGTCGCGCGGCCTGTCAACCAACCGGCAATCCTGACCCGGCATCCTCGCGGCCGAGGAGATCTCTTTCCAATGTCCGCGTTCGCCACGTTCCGCAGCCTTGCCTTCCTGACCGTCATCACCTGCGGCCTGGTCACCGCCGGCTGGGACGGCGTCAGGCACATGCCCTGGGTCCACGACCGGGATCGGGGCGACGTCGTCTGGGTCGACACCAGCCCGCGCTGAGCGTCGCGCCCTGGCGCGTTTGGCGGCGCCTTGTGCGCGGCGGATCAAGTTTCTTGACCTTCGTCGTGCGAAAGCGGGCGGCGCCTGAACAAGAACCGGGCGCTGGAGACATTTCCTTCAAAATGTCAGAGATCGATCCCGTTGCGGGACGGAGGCTGGGTGATGCTGGTCCTCAAGAGGCGTCGTCCTGGGGATAGTCACCGCGGGTGATGGGCGCGACGGCCTCGAACGAGGACGTCATGTCGAACCAACGGCTGTTGATGGCGGGATCTTCCGTCGCTGTTCTGCTCGCTCTGTCCGTCGCCGCGTCGCCCGCCTTCGCCGCCGATGCGGCGGTGGATCCGGGCGCCCCGACCGCGGTCGACGAGATCGTGGTCAAGGCGCGCGACAAGGCGGGGTTGCTGGAGACCAAGCCCAACAACACCGTGTTCGGCCTCGACAAGCCGCTGCTGGAGACCCCGCGCTCGGCCAGCTTCGTCAGCGACACCACTCTGCAGCGCTACGGCATCGAGACCATCGACGGCCTGACCGCCGTCTCGCCGGGCACCTACACCGCCAGCTTCTACGGCGTGCCCGGCGCGCTGAACATCCGCGGCACCCTGGCCGAGAACTACTTCCGCGGCTTCAAGCGCATCGAGAACCGCGGCACCTATTCCACCCCGATCGGCGCGGCCGACCAGATCCAGATCGTGCGCGGCCCGCCGACCCCGATCTACGGCTCGGGCAAGGTGGGCGGCATGCTCAACTTCATCCCAAAGTCGGGCCGGAACGAGGGCGGCTATCTCAGCGAGCCGACCGGCGAGGTCACCGCCACCTACGGCTCGTACAACCGCAAGAACGCCACCGCCCAGATCGGCCTGCCGGTGAACCTGGGGCCGGTGACCGGCGGCGTCTACGCCTATGGCGAGGTCGAGGACAGCCACAGCTTCTACAAGGGGATCTATCCGCGCCGCCAGACCGGCGAGGTCTCGGCCGACTTCGACCTGGGCAATGGCTGGACCACGGCGTTCGGCGGCATGAAGTACCACTCGGACGGCGACGTCCAGACGCCCGGCTGGAACCGCCTGACCCAGGGCCTGATCGACAACCGGACCTACACGACCGGCCGCGACACCAGCCTGGTCGACAGCGACGGCAACGGCCGAATGACCCTCAACGAGATCAGCGGCAACAGCGCCAATCCCTACTATTACGACCCGGCGTTCAAGCCGCTCTACATCCCGTACTACGGCTTCTACAACACCGACGCCGCCCACACCCTGGACACGGGCGTCGGCACGGTGAAGCTGTCGCCGCGCACGGTCTATATCAGCCCGGCCGACTTCTCGAAGACCAACACCAACACCCTCTATTTCGACCTGGCCAAGGCCCTGTCGCCCGACAGCACGATCAAGGCCCAGCTGTTCTACGACGACCAGGAGAACAAGCGCTTCGTCTCCTACGGCTATCCGGCCTGGTTCAAGAGCTCGGTCTGGGAAGCCCGCGTCACCTACGACTTCGCCAACGAATTCATGGACGGCGCGGTCAAGGCCAAGTCGTTCGTCGGCGCCTCGTACCGCGACTTCTCGGGCCGCCGGCGCGAGAGCTACAACAGCGGCGTGATCGCGCTCGACCGCCGCGACATCAGCTTCGGCGCCACGGCCACCGACATCATCGACAGCCCGTTCTCGACCGAGACCGGCCCCGGGGTGCTGGGCCTGGCCTGGGAGAACGACAACAGGTCCGACTGGAGCCAGAAGGGCCTGTTCTTCATGACCGACGTGACGGTCGGCGAGAAGCTGAACCTGATGCTGGGCGGGCGCTGGGACGACTACGACGTCACGTCGAACGACACCGGCGTGCTCAGCTACCAGGTCTCTGGCGAGCAGAAGGCGGGCAAGGACAAGTTCACCTACACCACCAGCGCCACCTACAAGGCGCCGGGCGGGGTCATGCCCTACATCACCTACGCCAAGGCCTCGGCGCTGGAGATGAGCCAGGCCGGCGACGTCGCGCCCAGCCTCGTCGCCGACGCCAGCGACGCCTGGCTGTCAAACAGCGACCTGGCCGAGGCCGGGGTCAAGTTCCAATGGCTGAAGGGTACGCTGGTCGGCTCGCTGGCCGGCTATCGCCAGAACCGCACCCAGCTGACCGGCATCACGGGCACGCCGACCGGCACCCGGGCCAAGGGCGTGGAGCTGGAGGTGCGCTGGCTGGCCAGCGAGAACTTCAGCTTCACCTTCTCGGGCAACAGCCAACACACCACGGTGAAGGGACCGGACAACTCGTTCCAGTACATCCCGGCCTACACCGCCGGCGTCCCGGGCTCGCAGGCGTTCGGCGGCACCTATGTGGTCTGGGCGTTCAGCGGCCTGCCGGGCCGGGCGGGCGACTACGACTACACCCTGATCCCGAAATCGGTGGTCAGCCTGTACGGCGCCTACACCAGCGACGACCACGACTGGGGCAAGGTGGGCGGCGCGCTGGGCGTCACCCACGTGACCAAGACCGCGGGCACGGTCCAGAACGCCGTGACCTATCCGGCCTACGCCGTCGCCAACGCCTCGGCCTATTACGAATACGGGCCGTACACGGTGACGGCCAACATCGATAACCTGTTCGACAAGCTCTACTTCACGCCCGACGCCGACAGTTACGCCAACCTCGGCGCGCTGCCCAGCAAGGGCCGCGAGTGGCGCGTGACCCTGTCGCGCAAGTTCTAGTTCCCCATCCCGCGCCCCCGTCTCAAGGGATGGGGCGGGGCGCGGGATCCAGCTTGGACGGAGGCCCAAGGCCCATGTCGACGACGATCCCGTGGAGGTCCTGGCTGCTGCTCGGCGCGCTGAGCCTGCTGCTGTTCCTGATCACCGCCTCGACCTTCTCGTCGCTGGGCGTGGTGCTGCCGGCGATGATCAAGGAGAACGGCTGGAGCTTCTTCCACGGCTTTCTCGGGTTCACCCTGCTGGGCGCGTTCTGCGGGGCGTCGTCGAAATTCCCCGCCATCCTGATCCGTAAGATCGGGGTGCGCGGCGCCATCCTGGCCGGTTCGGCGGTGATGGTCGCGGGCTTCGCCTGTCTGGCGCTGTCGCCGGGGCTGCTGGTCTACTGGCTGGGCACGGCGTTGCTGGGCGCGGGCTACCAGATGATGGCGCTGATCCCCGGCACCCACGTGCTGTCGATGCTGTTCAAGAAGCGCGCCCTGCCGTTCGGGATCTATTTCACCATCGGTTCGCTGGGCGGCGTCGCCGGTCCATGGATGGTGGTGACGGGCATGGCCGCGGCCCATGGCGGCTGGCGGCCCTACTGGTGGGCCCAGGCCGCCGCCTCGGTGGTGGTCGGCGCCCTGTGCGCGGCCCTGGTCGGCGGCCGCGCCTGGCTGGAAGCCGCCGCCGTGCAGACCGACAAGGCCTTGGCCGAGGACATCCAGGCCGCGCCCGCCAACACCAAGGTCTATCGCACCGCCGTCGACTGGACGGTGAAGGAAGCCGTCGCCACCCCGCAGTTCTGGGTGATCATGGCCGCCTATTTCGCCCACCTGCTGGGCGGGGTGACCGCCGTCAGCCTGGCGCCCACCCATCTGAGCGAACTTCACGTGGCCTCGGCCGTGGCGATCGCGGCGATCAGCCTGGAATCCCTGATGCAGGTGGCGGCCCGGATGGGCGGCGGCCTGCTGGGCGACCGCGTCGACCCGCGCTGGCTGCTGGCCGGCGCCCAGGGGATGATGGCCGTCGGCCTGGTGGCCCTGGGCCACGCCGCCAGCTGGCCGCTGCTGGTGCTGTTCGCCGTGGGCGTGGGCATCGGGTTCGGCCTGACCGTGCTGGCCGTCAGCATCCTTCTGCTCAACTACTATGGCCGCAAGAACAACCTGGAGATCTTCTCCCTGGTCTGCCTGGTGGGCGCGGTCTCGGCCCTGGGCCCGGTGGTCGGCGGCGAGATGCGCGACCGGCTGGGCAGCTTCACGCCAACCTTCCAGGTGTGCGCCGCCATTATCGGCGTAATCTTCGTGGCGGCCTGTTTCATGCGGCCGCCGCGCAAAGCCATCGCACAAGAGCCGGTCGCCGAACCGGTCCCTGATATGCTTCAAGACGCCGCGTAAGGAGGAGCCGCCATGTTCCATAGTCCATCCAAGCACAAGGACTTCGGGGTCTTCCTGCCGGTCGCCAACGGCGGCTGGATCATCTCCAAGACCACCCCGGTCCTCGACGGCCTCTACCAGCAGAACCGGGCCGCGGCGGTCACCGCCGACCAGGTCGGCATGGACTTCGTGATGTCGATGGGCAAGTTCCGCGGCTTCGGCGGCGAGACCGACCACTGGGGCACGGCCCTGGAGTCGGTGACCATGATGGCCGGCATCGCCGAGGCCACCAAGAACGTGCGGATCTGGGCCACCATCCACCCGCTGCTGCAGAACCCGGCGGTGGCCGCCAAGATGATCGCCACGCTCGACCACATCAGCGGCGGCCGGGCGGGGCTGAACATCGTGGCCGGCGCCTACAAGGGCGAGTTCGACCAGATGGGGGCGTGGGACGACAGCCTGTCCCACGACGACCGCTACGCCCTGACCGAGGAATGGACCACCGTCGTCAAGCGCCTGTGGGCCGAGGACAGCGTCGACTTCGCCGGCAAGTTCTTCACGATGAAGGACTGCCAGTCCAAGCCCAAGCCATTGGCCAAGCCGCGTCCCGAGATCGTCTGCGCCGGCATGTCCGACCGCGGCTTCCAGTTCTCGGTGCGCGAGGCCGACGCCTGCTTCATCGGCGGCCGCACGCCCGACGAGCGCCGCGACGCCTCGCTGCGGGCCAAGACGACCGCCGAAGCGATGGGCAAGACCATCAAGACCTACGCCATGTGCACGGTCGTCCACGGCGACACCGACGCCAAGGCCGCGGCCATGGTCGAGCACTACAAGGACGGCGCCGACATGGGCGCGATCCTGGCCATGCTGGCCAGCTGGGGCGTGCCGGCCGAGAAGCTGGACACGGTGGCAAGGCAGCAGGGGGCCTTCATGACCCATACCGTCGTGGGTTCTCCGCCAAGCTGCGCCGCCCAGATCGAGGAATTCGTCACCTACTGCGAGCTGGACGGGCTGATGCTGATCTTCCCGGACTATGTGGAGGGCCTGACCATGTTCGGGGCCGACATCCTGCCGGGCCTGCGGGCGGTCTATTCGTGAGCGGGACCGACGATCTGGCCGCCTGGATCGCGCCAAACCGCACGGCGGTGCTGGTGGTCGACATGCAGGTCGATTTCGCCTCGCCGGACGGGGTGCTGGGCGCGTTCATCGACATGGGCGTGGTCAAGCCCGCCCTGGCGGCCGCGGAAAAGCTGGTCGCCGACGCCCGCGCGGCCGGGACGCCCGTGGTGTTCGTCGGCCTGTGGACCATGCCCGAGACCGACTCCGCCGCCTGGAACGAGCGCCTGCGCCGGCGCGGGGGAAACCCGGACGTCGACGCCGCCCTGTGCCGCGCCGGCCAGGCCGGATCCGAGTTCTACGGGCCCCAGCCGGTGTCAGGCGAACAAGTGGTGCGCAAGACCCGCTACAGCGGCTTCGTCGGCACCGACCTCGACCAGCGCCTGCGGGCCATGGGCGTCGACACCCTGGTGGTGGCGGGCCTGACCACCGAGTGCTGCGTCGACAGCACCGTCCGCGACGCCTTCGACCTAGACTACCACGTGTTCGTCGCCGCCGACGCCTGCGCCGCCTACGAGGTCGACCTCCACGAGGCGTCGCTGAAGGTGATGGAACTGAACAGCGCGATCCTGACCGACACGGCCGCGATCGCCGACGCCTGGAAAGGGGCCGCCTGAGCATGGCCGACGGATTTCCGCCGCTGGGCGCCGCCGCGCCCTACCAGGTCACCGACGAGGACCGCGCCGCCATCGCCGCGGCGATCAGCCAGGACGAGCTGGTCGAACTGGCCCTGACCCTGGGCAACATCCCCGCGCCCTCGGGCAAGGAGCTGGAGGTCGCCACCTACGTCCACGACTGGATGGCGCGCGAGGGCTTCTCGCCGCGCAAGGTCGGGGCGACGCCGGAACGTCCGAACATCATCGGCACGCATGGCGGCAAGGGGGTGGGCAAGAACCTGCTGTTCACCGCCCACCTCGACACCGAGGCGCCGACCTGGAACCCCGATCTCGACGCCTACAAGTACGCGCCCGAGACCCTGGCCAATCCGGAATGGGAAAAGTGCTGGCTGGAGGACGGCAAGCTGTACGGCTACCCGATCGCCAATGATCGCGGCCCGATGAGCTGCTTTCTGATCGCCGCCAAGGCGCTGAAGACCGCCGGCTACGAACTGGCCGGCAAGATGTACCTGACCGCCTGTCCCGGCGAGATCGGCCCCGAGCCGATCGAGGAGCATCGCGGCGTCGCCTACATGGGCAAGGACATCGGCGCCCACTACCTGTTCCACCACGGCGGCGTGGCCCCCGACTACGCCATCGCCGCCGAAGGCTGCGACTTCGGCCTGACCTGGGTGGGCTGCGGCTACGCGGTGTTCCGCTTCCAGGTGTGGGGGGAGGGGGTGTTCACCCCGCTGCTGGAGCATCCGGAGACGGCGGCCCAGCACCCCAACCCGATCTACAAGATCGGCAAGCTGACCGAGGCCATCCACGCCTGGAGCGGGGCGTACGAGAAGGCCAGTCGCTACGACAGTCCTGGCGGCGTGGCCCAGCCCAAGTCGCAGATCGCCTCGATCCGGGGCGGTATCCCGTTCGCCTTCGGGGCCGGCACCGAGCTGGTGAACCTCTATCTCGAGGTGGGCCTGACGCCAAAGCAGCGGGTGGCCGACGTCCAGCACGCGCTGGAGGCCATGGTCCGCGACAACGGCCTGGGCCGCATCGACATCGAGCCGGTGGTGGTGCGCCACGGCTTCGAGGCCGACGCCCGCGAGGTGGCCCCGCTGGTCGCCGCCGTCGACGACGCCACCCGGCTGAGCCTGGGCCATCCGGTGGCCCTGGCCAATCCGGTCTATTCCAGCATGTGGCGCGACCACAACGTGTTCAACATGCACCGCATCCCAGCCATCACCACTGGCTTCAAGCGCTGGCGGCCGACCCCGCAGGACCTGGTCGACAGCGCCCTGGTCTACGCCCTGACCGCCCTGGCGGTCTGTGGCCGGGCCAGTCCCGAGGACAGCGGGAAACGCCCGGCCTCGGCGGTCTATCCCGACAACCCGTTCGGGCCCGAAGGATGAGCGCCGTCGCCAGGGACATGGCCCCCGAGCCGCACGACTTCCGCAAGGCCATGGGCAGCTTCGCGGCGGGGGTGACGGTGGTCACCGTCTGTCATGACGGCCGGCTGGTGGGAACGACCGTGAGCGCCTTCAGCTCAGTGTCGATGGACCCGCCGCTGGTCATGGTCTGCCTCAAGCGCGACAGCCGCACCTTGGCGGCGCTGGGCCAGGCCAGGACGTTCTGCGTCAACATCCTGGCCAGCGACCAGGGCGACCTGGCCCATCGCTTTGCCCGAAGCGGGGCGGACGACCGCTTCGCCCTGACGGCCGTCAAGGCCGGGGTTTGCGGCGCGCCGCTGCTCTCCGGCGCCGTCGCGGCGGTCGAATGCGAGCTGCACGCCGCCCACGACGGCGGCGATCACGAGATCTTGGTCGGCCGCGTCCTGCGCGTCGTGGTCGACGAAGCCAAGGCCCCGCTCGTCTATGTGCGCGGCGGTTTCCTGACCATTTAGTTGGAGTTGCGCCACATGGCCTATGACGTGCTCGATGTGAGGCCGATGACCCGCCGGATTGGCGCGGAGATCTTCGGCGTCGACCTGGGCAAGCCGCTGAGCAACCGCCAGTTCGAGGAGATCCACCGGGCCCTGACCCAACATCAGGTGATCTTCTTCCGCGACCAGCAGATGGACCACGACGCCCACAAGGACCTGGGTCGCAAGTTCGGGAACCTGGCGATCCATTCCGGCGTCCCGGGCCTGCCCGAGCACCCGGAGATCGTCGCCATCCACGCCGACGCCAACTCCAAGTTCGTGGCCGGCGAGAACTGGCACTCGGACCTGACCTGCGACCCCGAACCGCCCCTGGGCAGCATCCTCTACATGAAGGTCCTGCCCGACGACGGCGGCGACACCTGCTTCGCCAGCATGTACGCGGCCTACGAGACCCTGTCGGACAGGATGAAGGCCTATCTGGAGGGCCTGTCGGCGGTGCACGACGCCAATCCGGTCTACAAGGCGATCTTCCCGGACCTCGACCGCAAGTACAATTGCTCGACCCACCCCATCGTCCGCACCCATCCGGTCAGCGGCAGGAAGAGCCTGTTCGTCAACCCGTCCTACACGACCCATGTCGCCGGCGTATCCAAGGCCGAGAGCAACGCCATCCTCAGCTATCTCTACCAGCACGCCTCCAATCCGGACTTCCAGGTGCGCTTCCGCTGGAAGAAGAACTCGGTGGCCTTCTGGGACAACCGCTGCACCTGGCATCAGGCGATCTGGGACTATTTCCCCGACACCCGCACGGGCTACCGCGTGACGGTGGCGGGCGACCGGCCGTTCTAGGACATAGCTTTGGGGCCGAAACCTCGTCCTTCGACAGGCTCAGGATGAGGTTTCTACTGCCGGGTCGGTAAAGGGTCCTCATCCTGAGCCTGTCGAAGGACGAGGACCACGCACGACCTTGAAGATCGACCCTTCCAAGCCCGACCAGACGTTTGATGTTTGACAGGGAAGGGCGGGGCGTTCTCAAACAGGCGGAGCGTGGGAGGCCGTCCTGGTGAAGTCGCGTCGATACCTCCCTGGCTTGGCGCTGGTCGCCTGGCTGGCCGGAGCTCAAGCCCAAGCCACGGTCGCTCCGCCCGTTCCGGCCTTCGCCCAGGCGCCGGTCGAGGTCAGGGTTCCGCAACCGCCTCGACCGACGGTCGCCACCGACGGAGCGACCCACCTGGCCTACGAGCTGCATGTCACTAACTTCTACAAGGACACCGGCACGCTGATCCTCCGGCGGGTGAGCGTCTATGCCGACGACGACGCCGCGCCGCTGACCAGCTTCATCGACGCCCAGGTCAACGACCTGCTGGCCCATCCGGCCGACGTGGCGCGGGACGGCGTGCCGGTGGAGGGCGGCGGGCGAGTGGTGCTGTTCCTGTGGCTCGACCTGCCGGCCGGCGCCAGGCCGCCCAAGGTGCTGCGCCATCAGCTGGAGTTCCGACCCCCGGCCGGCCCGGAGCAGCAGGTCGATGGCGTCCTCACCGCCGTCGACACGACACCGCCGATCGTCATCGGCCCGCCGTTGGGCACCGGGCGGTGGCTGGCCCATGAGGGCCCGGGCAATCACCTGTCCCACCATTGGGGAAGCCCGGTCGCCAATGGCCGGGTGACCATCCCGCAGCGCTACGCCGTCGACTTCTTCGGGCTGGACGGGGCGGGGCACGCCGTGCGCGCCGCGCTCGACAAGCTGACCGAGTCGACGAACGCCGACTGGGCGGGCTATGGCGCGCCGGTGCTGGCCGTGGCCGACGGCGTGGTGCGCGACGCCCGCGACGGCAGCCCCGACAACAGGCCGATGACCAGCCCGCCTTCGCCCAGCGAGCTGACCACCCGCTCGCTGATGGGCAATTTCGTGGTGCTGGAGATCGCGCCCAAGGTCTTCGTGTCCTACGCCCACCTCCGACCCGGCAGCCTGACGGTCAAGGCCGGCGACCGGGTCAAGCGCGGCGCGGTGATCGGGCTCCTTGGCCAGTCGGGCGCCGCCAACGCGCCCCACCTGCATTTCCAGGTCACCGACGCGCCGACCTTCGAGGAGTCCGAGGGCCTACCGTTCGTGATCGACCGCTTCGACTATCTGGGCCGCGAGCCCGTCAGCGACGCCCTCGACCAAACGACGAAGGTCTCGTCCGGCCCGCCGTCGGCCCGGCGCGACCAGACGCCGCTGGATGGCGACGTGCTGGAGTTCCGGTGAGCCGGCCTATTCCCGCGTGAAGCTTTCGGGGATCTCCGGGCTGGCCCCCGCCTTGCCCCACAGCACGATCTCGTTGCCCCACGGGTCGCGGAAAGCGTGGTTGTAGCCGTTGAACTCGGCCCAGTAGTGGTCGCGCCACAGCAGCTCCGCGCCCAGCCCGGCGGCCGCGCCCAGGATCCGGTCGGCGCTGTCGTCGTCGCCGATCAGCACCCAGATTCGCGGCTTGCGGCCGTCGGTGCTCAGACCGCGCGGCTCGACGCCGGCGGGCTCGGGATGGGGACGGGCGTTGGCGGCCTTGAAGATCCCCAGGTGCAGGTTGCCGATCTCGCTGTCGGTCCCGTCGCTCTTCTTGAAGAAGCCGCCGGGCACCATGCGGTGGTACTCGCCCCTGGGCCGGGCGTCGTTTTCCCAGCCGAACACTTCCGCGTAGAACCGGCCGGCGGCGTCGGGGTCGTCCGAGGCCAGGTCGACGAAGATCAGGGTGTTGGTCATTTGAGAATCCTTGGCGGCGTCTGTGGAGCGCCCTCGTCCTTCGACAAGCTCAGGATGAGGGCGAATGCAAAGGCGGTTCAGTCCAGACCCTCATCCTGAGCTTGTCGAAGGACGAGGGTCTGGCGGCTCAATCGAAGCCGACGGATAGGGAGAGGTCCTTCCATGTGTCGATGTCGGCCTTCAGGCTGGCGGCGGCGTAGCCGGCGTAGGTGAGGGCGTCTTGGCCCAGGAGCAGGTGCATCGGCGGGGCCTCGGCATCGGCGATCTGGAGGACAGCCTGGGCCGCCTTGGCCGGATCGCCGGGCTCGTGGCCGGCGTGGTCGGCCATGATCCGCTCGGCGTCGCGGGCCAGGCCGTCATAGTCGGCGATCTTGCCGGCCACTACGGCCTTGGAGCCGCCGGCGAAGGCGGTGCGCAGGCCGCCGGGCGCGACATTGGTGACCTTGATCCCCAGCTCGGCGACCTCGGCGGCCAGGGTCTGGGTCAGGCCTTCCAGCGCCCATTTGCTGGCGCAGTAGACGCCGGTGCCGGCCCAGACCGCCAGGCCCGAGACCGAGGTGATGTTGATGATCCGCCCGGCGCGGCGGGCGCGCATGGCCGGCAGCACCGCCTTCAGCATGGTCAGCGGGCCGATGACGTTGGTCTCGAACTGGGCGCGGACCTCGTCGAGCGAGGCCTCCTCCACCGCCCCGACCAGGCCGTAGCCGGCGTTGTTGACCAGGATGTCGATCCGCCCCGCCGCCGCCTCGGCCTGGGCGACGCCCGCGCGCACGGCCGCCTCGTCGGTGACGTCCAGCACCAGGGCGCGGCCGCCCAGCCGCTCAAACGCTTCGGCGGCCTCGGCCTTGCGCACCGTGCCGAACACGAGGTCGCCGCGCGCGATGGCCGCCAGGGCGATCTCGCGCCCGAGCCCGCCGGAGACGCCGGTGATCAGCCAGGTCTGGGTCATTTTCTCTTCCGGTCGGTCAGCGGGACGCCCTTGTCCTTCGACAAGCTCAGCATGAGGGCGAATGTAACGGCGGTTCAGTCGAAATCCTCATCCTGAGCTTGTCGAAGGACGAGGATTTCGCACCACGATCAATAAGGCTTGTCGCCCTTCACCCATAGCCGGTGCATGGTCCGGAAGTACTTGGTGTCGTCGTAGAGCGTGCCGGTGTGCAGGGTGCAGCGGTTGTCCCACATCAGAAGGTCGCCCTTGGCCCACTTGTGGCGATAGACGAAGTCGTCGCCAGTCATGAATTCCACCAGTTCGTCGATCAGGGCCAAGCCCTCGGGACCGGGCTTGCCGATCACCTCGGTCACCGTGCCGGTGGAGGGCCACAGCGCCTTGCGGCCGTCGGCGGGGTGGGTGCGGATCAGCGGGTGCTCGACGTCGGGATTGGCCGCCGCCATCTCGGGCGAGAGGACCTGCGCCCCGAACTCACGGGTGGCCATGAAGTGCCGGTAGCTGTGGTGCAGGCTCAGCGGCAGCAACTGCGCCTGCTTCTCCGGCGACAGGGCGTTCCAGGCGGCGCAGCCGTCGGCCAGCAGGGTGTCGGAGCCCTCGTCGGGGACCTCGACCGCGTAGAGCATGGTCAGCATCACCGGCTCGGGCTTGTAGCTGTAGTCGGTGTGCCAGCCCACGCCGTCGTTGTGGGCGCCGATCGGCTTGCCGTCGACCACCCGGTTGCTGAGGATGAAGATCTTCGGATAGCCGGGCAGGGTGAAGCGGGTCTGGGTATGGTCCTCGGGCTCGCCGAACCGGGCGATGAAGCGCATCAGGTCGTCCGGCGCCATGGTCTGGCCGGACACCACCACGGCCCCATGGCGGTGGAAGGCGGCGACCACCTTGTCGAGCTCGGCGTCCGAGGCGGACGGCAGGTCGATGTCGTGGATCCGTGCGCCGAAGCCGGGCTTCAGGTCCGAGATCGTCAGGTCGTCGGCGAGCGTCATGTCCACGGGCGTGGTCCTCTGGAAGCTGTCTGGACCCGAGGCTAGGCATGGTCGTCAGGCGCGTCTTTCCCCAGCGCGCCCGATCGCTTTCCGTGCGCGTACCGCAAAGTCGGCGATGCGCGCGCCTTGCGCGTCTTTTGCTCATTTCCGCCCGAGAACCCGGCGGCGCCGCCCGCGCATCGGGCGACGGCCAAGTTATCGTGCGCGCTGGTGCAAGACCGACGGGCGCGCCGCGCCTAGCCTTCGTATCGATCTCTCGAAGGAGCGCATGCGCCATGGGCCCCACGCCCGCATCCCATTTGCCAGGCTCTCACCTGAACGACGCGTTCTTCGACGGCCTGTCGCGCTCGATGCGCGACGTCGACGCGGCCGAGACCCTGCCGCCCGCCTGCTACACCGACGCGGCCTTCTACGCCTTCGAGAAGGAGGCGCTGTTCAACCACGAATGGCTGTGCGTGGGCCGCGTGGACTGGGTGAAGGAGCAGGGCGACTACTTCACCACCACCATCATCGGCGAGCCGATCATCGTCACCAGGAACCGCTCCGACGAGATCAAGGCGATGTCGGCGGTGTGCCAGCATCGCGCCATGCTGGTGGCCGAGGGCCGGGGTAACACCCGCGGCTTCGTCTGCCCCTACCACCACTGGGTCTATTCGCTGAACGGCGACCTGGTGAACGCCCCGGCTATGGAGCGGGCCTGCGACTTCGACAAGAGGGCCGTCCGGTTGCCGGCCTTCAAGGTCGAGGTCTGGCTGGGCTTCATCTTCATCAATTTCGACGCCGAGGCGCCGCCGCTGGCCCCGCGCCTGAAGGCGGTCGAGGACGCCATCGCCAGCTATGACCTGGCCAACGCCGAGGGCCTGAGCCCGCCGATGACGGGCCAGTTCGCCTGGAACTGGAAGGTGATGTTCGAGAACAACAACGACGGCTACCACGCCAACAAGCTGCACCGCGGCCCGTTGCACGACTTCATCCCCAGCGAGCTGTGCAGCTTCCCAGAGGCCGCCGAGGGCGACGCCGGCTTCCTGCGCTACAACGGCACGACCCATCCGGACGTCAGCTTCAACCCGACCCAGAAGGCGGTCCTGCCGATCTTCCCCGGGCTGACCGACGAGGACCGCAACCGCGCCACCTTCGCCAACATCCCGCCGACCCTGTCGCTGGTGATGACCAGCGACATGGTCATCTACCTGATCCTGCGGCCGACCGGCCCGGAGACCATGGAGCAGGACACCGGCCTGCTGGTCGCGCCTGGGGCCACCGAGACGCCGGGCTTCGAGGAGCGGCTGGAGATGATCATGACCTCGGCGGGCAAAATCATCGCCCAGGACATGCATGTCGACGAACTGGTCCAGGTGGGCCTGCGCTCGCGGTTCGCGGTGCGGGGGCGCTACTCCTGGCAGGAGGGCGCGCAGGTGCAGTTCAACCGCTGGCTCACGCCCCGCTACCAGAAGGCCTGGGCGGCGATGAAGACCTCCGCGAGCCAGCCGGAGGTCGCCGCATGAGCCGCATGCCCGTCGTCTTCTTCGGTCACGGCAGCCCGATGATCGCGCTGGAGACCAACGACACCACCAAGACCTGGAGGGCCATGGGCGCGGCGATCGGCAAGCCCAGGGCCATCCTGTGCGTCTCGGCCCACTGGCTGACCCAGGGGGTCGCCGTCACCGCCATGACCGCCCCGCGCACCATCCACGACTTCGGAGCTTCGTTCCCCAAGGCCTTGTTCGACATGCAGTATCCGGCTCCCGGCTCGCCTGAACTGGCCGCGCGGGTCAGGGACCTGCTGGCGCCGCAGCCGGTGGCGCTGGACCAGCAGGGCTGGGGCCTGGACCACGGGACCTGGTCGGTACTGAGCAAGGTCTATCCGGACGCGGACGTGCCGGTGGTGCAGCTCAGCATGGACGCCGGCAAGCCGCCCGAGTGGCACTTCGAGCTGGCCAAGCGGCTTGCGCCTCTTCGTGCCGAAGGGGTGCTGATCGTCGGCACCGGCAACATCGTCCACAACCTGCCGGCCATGAACTGGGGCGAGCGCCATTGCGCGCCCTACGACTGGTCGCAGCGGTTCAACGACCACATCAAGCAGGCGATCGACGACGACGCGCCCGAACGGGCGGTGAACTTCGCCGCGCTAGGCCAGGACGCCGCCCGTTCGGTTCCGACGCCGGACCACTACTGGCCGCTGCTCTACGTGCTGGGCGCGCGCCTGCCCGGCGACGTGGCCAGCTTCGCCCCCGACCATATCGAGCACGGCTCGCTGAGCATGACCTCGGTCACGCTCTCGGCCGCCTGAGGATCGAAGACCGATGCCCTTCATCTGCGAACCCGGCCAGACCCGTCCCGACGTCCTGCCCACCGCCCTGCACACCCTGAACGCCACGCCGGCCACCGTGCACTGGGGCTATTTCGACCCGTCAATCAGGCCGGCCCTGCGCATCAAGAGCGGCGACCTGGTCAGCGCCGAGGCCATCACCCACCACGCCGGCGACGCGCCCGAGCTGATGATGGACGAGGCGGTCACCCGCATCTTCACCGAGATCCCCGAGAACGACCGCAATCCCGGCGTCCACATCATGACCGGTCCGATCCATGTCGAGGACGCCAAGCCCGGCGACGTGCTGGAGGTGCGCTACCTGCGCATGGTCCCGCGCAACAACTACGGCTCCAACCTCGCCGCCAACTGGGGCTATCTCTACAAGGAGTTCGGCGAGAAGGAGCGGGTGACGATCTACGAACTGGATCAGAACACCAACACCGCCAGCGCCCTCTACGCCTACGACTTTCCGGGCAAGTACCTGATCCCGGGGACGATCACCAACTGCCCCGAATGCGACCGCCAGCCGGCCCTGAACGGCGTGCGGATGGCGGCGCGGCCGCATCTGGGCACGGCCGGGGTGGCGCCCGCCGTCGACGGCCGGGTCAGCACCATCCCGCCCGGCGCCCACGGCGGCAATATCGACAACTGGCGGATCGGGGCGGGGGCGACGATGTACTACCCCGTCCAGGTCGAGGGCGGCCTGTTCTCGATCGGCGATCCGCACGTCAGCCAGGGCGACGGCGAGATCTCCGGCACGGCCATCGAGAGCTCGCTGAACGTGCTGATGCAGATCGTGCTGCGCAAGGACTTCGTCGCGCCCGGACCTTTGCTTGAGACGCCGAAGTGGTGGATCGTCCATGGCTTCCACGAGGATCTTAACGTGGCCATGAAGGACGCCTCGCTGAACATGCTGACCCTGCTGTCCGACCATGTCGGCCTGTCGCGGAACGACGCCTATTCGCTGATGAGCGTGGCCAGCGACTTCGGCGTCACCCAGGTGGTGGACGGCAAGCAGGGCTGCCACGTGCGCATCCCGCGCGACATCTTTCCCCAGATGAAGGGCTAGTGGGCGCCATGAAGGCCTGGTCGTTCAGCACCGACAGCCATCCACGTTCCGACAGGGCGCAGGCCTGGCGCGAGGCGATGAACCGGCTGGGCCTGCCGGTCGAGGGCCTGTCCGACGCCGAGCCGGCCAGCGCCTCGGTGGTCTGTCTGGCTTCACCGCTGGGCATCGAGTTCGCCCTGGTCGAGGCGGGGGCCCAAGCGATCTCCGGACGCCTCAGCGGCCAACCGGCGGCTGTCTGGCTGGCGGTGCTGCTGGGCGGCGCGGCCACCCTGGTCACCGACGACCTGGCCGAGGCGCTGGTCCCCGGCGACATCGCCTACGGCCCGACCGGCCAAGCCGCGGCCCTGCGGCTGGAGACCCGCTGCCGGCTGATGTTCGTCCGTGCGCCCCGCGTGGCCCTCGACCACCGCCTGATCACCCCGGTCAGCCTGCGGGTGGGACGACTGCAGGCGGCGACCGGGGTGACCCACATCCTGTCGGGCCTGCTGCGGGCCACGGCCGAGGGGCTTGAGGACCTGACCGTCGACCAGCTGCGACCCGTCGAGCTGGCCCTGACCGAGTTCCTGGCCATCTGCCTGGCCGAGGGCGGGACGGCCACCGACGTGCTGGGCGCCAACGCCGGCGCGCCCACCGCCCACCTCCAGCGCCTGTGCCAGACCATCGAGACCCTGCTGCCCGATCCCGACCTGTCGCTGCGCCGGGTGGCCGACGAGGAGGGGGTCTCGCCGCGCTACGTCCAGAAGCTGTTCGCCAGCGCCGACGAGACCTTCAGCCACTACCTGCGCACCCGCCGGCTGGAGCGCTGCCGCACCGACCTGGCCAGCCCGCAGCACGCGCGGCTGTCGATCTCCGAGATCTGCTTCCGCTGGGGCTTCAACGGTTCGGCCCACTTCAGCCGGGCGTTCCGCGACCAGTACGGGATGTCGCCCCGGGAGTTCCGGCAGGGCGCGGCGGCCTAGCTGGAGAGGTCGATCGGCCCGCCCGCAGCGTGGTCCTGGATCAGCGCCCTGGCCGACAACACGGCGATCCGGCCGTCGACGGTCCCCACCGCCAAGGCGTCGCGCCTCGCATCCATCGCGAAGATCACCGTGGGAAAGCCGTCGATCGTCGCGGCGCCTGTCGCCCGGATCGCGCCGGTCGCCGCGTCGAATAGGGTCAGCGCGCCGTCGAGGAACGCGGCCGCCACCAGGCCCAGCTCGGGCAGGTGGGCGATCGCGCTGGCCGAGCCGGCGGTCGCGTGGCGCCAGATCTCGCGGTCCGCGTCCAGCGGCTTGCGATAGATGAAGCCCTGGGCCGCCTGAGACGGGTTGGGGTCGTAGTGGCGACCGGCGACGATCAGGCCCGCGCCCAAACCGTCCTCGACGGCGTGACCCAGGCATTCCATCGCATGGCTGGCCGGACCGCCGTCCGCCCGCAGCAGCGGCCACAGGCGCTCCACCTCGCTATCCGGTCGAAGGCGGCACATCCGCTTGTGCTCGTGTGACGATGGGGGCGCGCCCTGGAGGAAATAGAGGTCCGGGGCGCCGTCGACGCCCAGATAGTGGTTGAAGACGTCGTAGTGTCCCAGGTCGATCTCGCGGACGTCGCCCGTGACCGTATCGAGGAGCAGGTCGCGCTGGGCGCCGGGTTCGGAGCGCCGGTCCAGCCGTCCCAGCACCTGCCCGCGTGTCGATGCCGAGAAGGCGTAGATTCCATCGAACCGGCGCCACTCTCTCAGGGCGTCGTCCGCGAAGACCATCAGCCGCGCCTGGGCGTTGCCGCGCGCATGGCCGGAGGGCGTGACATGGATGATCGGCGGCGAGGCCCGGAGGATGGCCACACCTGAATCTTCGCCGTCGTAGCGCCGCACCTCGCCGCGCGCGAGGTCGTGGACTTCGAGCTGGCAGTCGTCGTGCACCGCCGCCAGGCGACCGTCATCCAGCCAGGCGACGTCCCAGATCGCGCCGCGTCGGACCGGCGAAGCCACGGCGAACCAGTCGGCGAGCTGCTGGTCGTCCGCGATCCGGCCGGCGGCCTCGGCGAGGTCCAGATGGGCGATGACGACGCCGGTCAGCGGGCCGATGCGCGCTTCTGACGCCGTACCGTGGTCGGCCGGGCGATAGTCGACGACCAGCGGGTAGAAGCGTTCGAAGGGATCGGTGGGATTCTCGTCCCAGCCCCATTCCTCGTCCCAGGGCCTGACCATCACCTCCAGCCGTTCGCCGCTGGCGTCGAAGGCGCAGCGCGCGACCTCGGGTGTGTGCGTCAAGGGCCGCCAGGCGCGGTCGGCGGTCCAGTCCCAGAAGACCAGGTCGCCCTCGAACATCCAACCGCCGTCATAGCTGCCGGCCCCGATGCCGATAACCGGGTCGGTGGGATGGAAGGCGACGGCGGTGATCGGCAGCGACAGGTCGTCGAACGCCGCGAACGGCGCCGGTTCGCCGCGCCGGTGGAGCGCGAGGCGATATCGCAGCCATTGTCCGCCATAGGCGGCGCGGGCGGGCGGGTTGGTCAGGAGCGGAAAGGCGCTGGCGATCGCCAGGATAGCGCCATCCGGGCTGGCGAAGGCGCCCGTGAACCCGCCGGATCCACGAACCGTGGGCGTGAAGACGAGCAAGACGGACGAACCCCCGGCGGCGACGATCCCAGTATCCACAGGGTTCGCGCGAGCGCAACGGGCGGGCCGGCCGGAAACCGGCGCCAGCCAGGGGCGGAGAGAGATCAGGAGGGGCCACGAACAGAGCGATCGGCCGCCAGTGGCCGTAGCCACGCCGCCGCAGTCCGTCGGCTGTGTCGACCTGGTGGCTAGTAACCCAGCCGCTTCAGCTCGGCCTTGACCGCCGCCACGGTCTTGAAGCGATAGTGTTCGTCGGGGCCGTCGCGTCGGCCGCACTCGCATCCCGTCCCGAATTTGCCGCTGACCGGCAGCAGGGTCAGCTCGGTCTGGCCGGGTTTAGGGGCGTCGAACAGGCGGACCTCGTAGAGCGTGCCGGAAAAATCATAGTGAACCTGCGGCCAAGCCAGGATGACGATCAGCTCACGCTCGGGATCGCGGTCGGCGTTGGCGAAACCGATGGCGAGGATGTCAGGTGTTCCACCCTCCTGTTCACCGAGGGTAACCTGGATCGTGCGATAGCCGCCGGCCGCCTGCCGTTGGAGCGCGACCAGCGGGCGCTCCGGATCAGCGTCGCTGGTCTTGTAGTCGACAAACAGGGTGGGAACGCCGTTCCAGGCGGCCGGGGTCGTATGGGGCTCGGCGTCCTTGGACAGGCCGAGGGCGCGCGTGGCGAACGCCAAGTCGCTTTCGCCCGGCGCGCGGTCGAGGGTCTGGGCGCGGGCGCCGGCGCAGAGGCAGGCGAACGTCAGGAAGACCCCTGTGAACCGTCGAAGGTGTTTCATGCAATGACCCTGACACGACCGTGGAAACGAGGCGAGACGCCGTCGAGAGGTCGAAGTGTCGGGAAGGGGCGAAGGCGCCCGCATCGGGCGCGTGGCCCGGAAATGTCTGGCCGCGCTTGGCGGCCAGGATGAGCGGCCGGTGGTGAGACCGGCCGCTCGCCGAGGGATTAGCCGTTGACGGCGTCCTTCAGTTGCTTGGCCGGCGTGAAGGCGACCTTCTTGCTGGCCGCGATCTCGATGGCGGCGCCCGTCGACGGGTTGCGGCCGGTGCGGGCCGGCTTGGCCTGGACCTTGAACTTGCCGAAGCCCGGGATCGAGACTTCTTCGCCCTTCACGGCGGCCTCGGTCAGCGACTTGAAGACGCCGTCGATGATGGCCTTGGCTTGAGTCTTGGTCAGCTTGTCGTCGGCGGCCACGGCGGCGTCGACCAGATCCGAAACGTTCATAAATCAGCTCATCTGCTGGGAATCAAAAGAGAGCCAACCCTGCCGGGCCAAACGCGCTTTGTCACCTCATCATGAGAATGAGGGTAAACGCGCCTTTCCGGCGGGGGCTGACAGGCGCCAACTTGCGGAAAATTCTCGCTATTTCAACCCATTATAAAGGCGTGACGCTTTTTCCGTCCGCTGACGGACGAAGGTTTGCGCAAGTGCGAATTCGTTGTGCGGTTGCGAAAAGAAGCCGGCGACGCCGAGAATCAGGGTGCGAGACGGCCCCGTCCGCCTCAGGCCGCGCGGGCCAGCAGGCGTTCGTAGCGCTGCAGGATCCGCTCAAGCGTCGAGCGCTTGATCGGCTTGCCGTCGCGCAGCTTGGTCCAGGTGGTTTCGCTGATCGCGTAGCAGTCGAACAGATGCTCGCGGGTCACGGCGGGCAGCCTGGCGCGCAGGCGCTGGACGAGGTCGCGGGGTACGGTGAGGGTTTCGGCCATGGGCGAAGCAACGCCCCCGGAGCGGATCGGCTCCGGGGTCTCCAAGCTAAATTAGGGGGCGACAACGATATTGTTCAGTTGAGTGATTTCCGGCGCGCCGGCCGGGGTGAGAATGCGCACGCGGTAGCCGCTTTTCCAGCCGGCCTTCAGCGCGACCTTCGCGGTTTTCGGCTTCAGGTCGAGGGGCGGCGGCAGGATAGGCGTGGTCGCCCGCGCCAGTTCCTTGCCCGAGGCGTCCTCCACCAGCACGACCGAGGCCGGGGCCGGCTTGGCGCCCAGGCTGTGGACCGTGACGGTTAGGCCAGACCGGCCGACCTTGACGTCGTCCCGGCTGATCCCGAGGTCGGGGCGTTCGGTGACGGGCGTGGCGGCGGGGGTCTGCAGGGTGAACTCCCAGGTCGTGGTCTTGCCGGGCGCGAAGGTCACGTCCAGGCCGGTGGTGCGCTCGAAAGCCACCAAGGCCGCCGGCTCGGCGACTCCGTCGGCGGCCCGCGTCACCGACCACTGGCCGGCCGCGACGTCCCACCCTGTCATCACCGCGTGCAGCGGCTGGCTGGTCAGGTTGTAGCCGGTGACCTTGAAGCTTTTCTGTCCGCCGGTGACCAGGATGCCGACGTCCTCGGCGGCCGTCGGCGTATCGAACCGCCAGCTGACCAGGTGGCCGGGGAACATCTGGTTGCGGCGCAGGGCCATGCCGCCGAGGCGGGAGCGCTGCAGGATGTCGCTGAACAGCTCCACCCGGTCCGACCACCAGTGGGCCTCGGTGACCATCCACATCCGCTGCTCGGCGGTGGTGATCTCGTCGCCATAGACCTTTTCGAGATAGGCGGTGTCGCCGGTCGAGCGCCAGGCCTGGTACAGCACGAAGGGATCGTCCGAGCCCTTGTTCACCATGGCCTTGATCATCGGCGCGGCCTGGGCGCGCAGGCCCAGCATGTCGATGACGTCGCTGTTCAGCTCGTCCAGGCCCCGGCCCGACTGGTGGGCGATCTCGCCCTTCAACGGGCGCAGGTACTTGTCGTCGCCGGTCCAGCGCCAGGCCGCCCAGAACAGCTGCATGGCCGAGACATTGCCGCGGCCCTTGCCGGTCAGCTCGCCGCGTGACTCGCCGGTGGCGGCGTTGATGTCCTCCGGATAGCGCCAGGTCCCGTCCGGATCCTGCTTGCCGTGGGCCAGGTGGCCGTCGGCCAGGTCGACGATCAGCTTGCGCATCGTCGGATCGCCGTTGAAGTCGGCGATCAGCATGCCCGGATGCAGGATCAGGTACGAATAGGGATGTGACCAGCCCCAGGGCCCGTCGCGCGACACGTCGGTGGCCGAGAAGAAACGGCTGAGGATGTGGACGTGGCCGTCCTCGCCCCTGTTGGCGACGCTCGGATAGGCCCGGGCGGTCTCCATCATCCGCTCGACGACCTTGGGATCGCCATAGCCGGTGTACATGGCCTCGGCCTTGAGGTTGATCGCCTCTTCGTAGGAATGCAGCTCGTCGGTCTTGATCCGCGACAGACCGTTCGGGATCATGTCGTTCCTGTAGGCCGCGTCGAGCAGAGCGTTCAGCGAGGCGGTGGTCTTGTCGGGAATGTCGCCCATCAGGGCCAGGGGCGGCCACTGCTGGGTCAGGTCGTCGTCGTCGGAGATGCCGCCGCCGAAGTCGCCGTATGGGACCTGGCGGTTGTCGATCCACCATTCGATGAACTTGCGCACCCGCTTGAGATCCTCGACCTGCAGGAACGCCCACTTCGGGACGCCGGCCGGGGCGGTCGGCAGGGCGACGGGGACGCCGGGCTGCTCGGGATTGAGCTCGGCCCACATCTCGCGGCCGTGCAGGTTGGTCGGGTCGACGCGCAGCAGGTCCGACAGCTCCAGGTCCAGCCGCTGGTAGCGGGCCAGGCGCTTGGAGACGTCGTGCTCCTCGACCAGGAAGGCCAGGTTGTCGCGCGCCTGGGCCAGGCGGTCGGCGACGTGCTCGGCCTTGGCGTCGGCGGCGGGCTTGAACTTCAGGCGCACGGCCATGCCGTCCAACTGCCGGGCGTCGAAGTCGGCGCCGGCCCCGGCGATGGTCAGGTAGAGGCTCCGGCCTTCCGGCAGCAGGCGGTCGCGGGTGTCGAGGAACACCGTGCGGGCCTCGCCGGGCTTGACCGAGACGTTGACGTCGATCAGGTCGCGGCCCGGCCACAGCGGGTCCTTGACCTTGATGTTCAGCGCGAACAGCTCGCCGTGGGTCGGCTTGACCTTGAGGGCGGGGAGATCGATGGCCAGGCCGTCCAGGCCCGCGTCCATCCCCTGCCAGCCGTACTGGAACTTGCCGACCGGGCCGCCGGGGCGGGCCTGGCGGAAGTCGGCCGGGATCAGCACGTGGGCGATCGGCTGGCCTGGTAGGACCGTCGTATCGGCGCGAGGCTTGGTCGGGGCGGCGGCGGGCAGGGCGGCGACGATGGTCCGCTCGCCGGCCGCGTACCGGCCCTTCACGAAGGTCGAAAGCGCGTCCAGCGTCGGATAGGCGGCCGGGTCGGCGCCGGGGCGCACGACGTAGCTGAGGGTGAACTCGTCAGGCTCGGCGGCGCCCGTGACGTTGTAGGCCGCCAGCTCCTGGATCGGGGTTTCCTGCACCAGGTTGTCGAACCGCAGCTTGCCGCCCTTCAGGGCCGCGAACTGGTTGAAGGTGCGCAGTTCACCCTTGGGGCGCTTGGCCAGCGGGGTCTCACGGCCAGCCGCGTCGATCGTGGTCAGCGATCCGTAGGCCGCACCCTGGACCTCCAGGCGGTTATAGGGCTCGTCGGGCAGGGTAAAGGTGATCGCCTTGCCGCCCTCGACATAGACGTTCCAGTCCGGCAGCTCGAAATAGTCGTGGCGGCCGGGCAGTTTCGAGCGGTTGTAGACGCCGGGCCAGGTGGTCTCGGCAACGCCGTCCGAACCCAGGGTCATGCGCTCCTTGAGGTCGAACTGGTCGGTGAACTCGACCTTGCGGATCGTGGTCGTGGCGTTGGCCAGGTAGGGCGGCGGATCGGTCGGACGGTCCCAGCCGTAGCGGTGGAGCCAGGTCATGGCGTCCGTGGCGGCGAAGGCTGGGGCCGGCTCCTTGCCGGCGGCCAGGCCGGCGACGGCGGCGGCGTCCAGGGCACGGTCGTAGATGCGGATGTCGTCGACGTCGCCGCCGCGGACGAACTGGTAAGCGCTCTGCACCTGGTGGGGCGAGATCACCCGGCTGTGCGGACCGAACTGGTCCAGGCCGGCGTCCAGGGCGGCGGCCTGGGCCTTCGAGGCGACGGGCTTGCCGTCGATATAGAGGGCGACCCCCTTGGCCTCGTCCCAGGTGAAGGTGACCAGGATCCACTGGTCGGGCCGGGGCGGCGCGGCCGTCGTGCTGACCCGCACCCGCGCGAGATTGTTGTCGGTGACGAAGGCGTCGAAGCCCTTGCCGTTCCAGTCGATGCGCAGCCAGGCCATGTCCCAGCTGGTGTGATCGGCATAGCCGACTCGGAACAGCGGGAAGGGCGTGGTCCCGACCGGGTCGCGGGCCCGCCAGTAGAAGCTGAGCGTCCCGCGCTGGGCGTAGAGGTTGCCCGGCGCCATCCAGCTGAGCGTCTCCTCGCCGGCCGCCTCGATATAGGGCCCGTGGACGGGGTCGGTCTTGATCTTGACCTTGTCGGCGAAGTTGGGGGCGGCCTCGCCGCCGGCGAGGTCGGCGGTCAGGCCCTTGTCGCCGGTCAGGTGGAACAGCAGGCCGCTGTCGCCCTGAGGGTCTGCGGCGGCGTGGACGAGCCCGGGCGTGGCGGTCAGCGCAGCCGACAGCAGCAGCGCCGCCTTGAGGTTATATCTTGCGCGGGCCATTCGCCCCCTCCCTGAATCCGCCCTGTCCAGTCTTTCATGGAAACCGGTGTCAATCGAGCGAGACCTTGGTCTAGGGTCAAGACATTGCAGGTTTGTTTCCGCCCGTTTGTTTCCGGCCGCGCGTTTCCGCCGTCAGCGCGTGAACAGGTCCAGCGGCACGGCGTCGGCCATGGCCTTGTAGCCGGCCAGCGAGGGGTGCAGGCCGTCGCCGGAGTCGTAGGCGGAGGACAGCCGGCTGGGACGGGCCGGGTCGCGCGTCAGCCTGTCGAAGTCGATCACCGCGTCGAAGCGGCCGGGCGTCCGGATCCAGGCGTTGATCGCCTGGCGGTCCTGCTCGTTGGCCGCGTCGGGATGGTAGTAGGCCGAGCCGCCGAAAGGCATGACGGTAGCGCCGTAGACCTTGATCCCGCGATCATGGGCGCGGCGGATCATCTGGTCGTAGGCGGCGGTCATCCGCGCCACCAGGGCGGCGTGGGCTTCGGGGCTGGCGGGCTGGTCGCGGGTCAGGACGCCCAGGTCGTTCACGCCCTCCAGCAGGATGACGTACTTCACGCCGGCCTGGTTCAGCACGTCGCGGTCGAAACGGGCCATGGCGTTGGGCCCCAGGCCGTCCAGCAGCAGGCGGTTGCCGCCGATGCCGGCGTTGAGCACGCCCACGCCCCGGGTGCGCGGATCGGCCTGCAGGCGCGCAGCCAGGAGGTCGGGCCAGCGATTGTTACCGTTGGTGGTGACGCCGTAGCCGTCGGTGATCGAGTCGCCGAAGGTCACCAGGCTGGCCCCGGCCGGGCGCTGCACGTCGACGCCCGAGATCTGGAACCAGTGGTCCAGTGACTTGCCGCCGGTCAGCTCGGCGGCCGCCAGCTGGTCGCCGGGCCCGAACCACGAGGTGGTGCGAGAGCCCGGGTGGCTGGTCTGCTGGGCGGGCGGCGCGCCGTCGAAGCGGAGCGTCACGGCCAGGTTCGCCAGGGGCTTGGCTGGGAAGCCGATCGGGTCGGACAGGTATTCGGCGCCCGGGGGGATCGTCACCTCGGAGCGGCCGGAGAAGGCCAGGGCGCGGTCGCTGGCCGGGTCGATCCGGGCCGAGCCCGGGGCGGCGGCCAGGGCGACGTGGACGCCCGACAGCTTCAGCGGCTCGGTCCCGAAGGCGTTGGACAGCCGCACCCGGATCTTGCCGCCTCCGGTGCTGAGCCGCAGGGTCTGGCGCAGCGTGCCGTCGGTGACGTCGGGGGCGGGAAGGGCGTCCTTGGCCGCCGGGACCATCTGGGCCGAAGCCCAGGAGGCCACCCAGCGCTCCGTCTTGGCCGCCTTGCCGGGCGCGGCCTGGGCGAGGGCGAGCGGGGAGGCGGCCACCGACAGCGCGGCCACCAGCCCGACCAGGGTGCGTCTTGCGATATCCAAGGCTTCCTCCAGCCCCTCCGACGAGGGATCTTGCTTGTTCGGCCTCGATCCTAGGCGAGGAAATGAGACCGGTACCATAAAAAACTTGAGTGGTCAGATCTCTGCTTCCATAGTGCCCCTCAACGTCGGCGAGCAACGCCGCCACCGTCCCTGGGCGGTTTGTTCCATTATGGGGAAACGAAGAGATCATGCGCCAGACCGTCACCCGTCGCACGCTCGGCGTCAGCCTGGCCGCCCTGGCCGCCGCGTCGACGACCCTCGCCCGCGCCGCCGCGCCGAAGGCGGGCGACAAGCCGCTGTACAAGGATCCCGCTCAGCCTGTCGAACTGCGGGTCCGCGATCTGCTCTCGCGCATGACGCTGGAGGAGAAGGCGGCCCAACTGATCGGCGTCTGGCTGACCAAGGCCAAGGTCCAGACCCCCGAGGGCGAGTTCTCGCCCGCCGAGGCCAGCAAGAACTTCCCCAACGGCCTGGGCCAGATCTCGCGCCCCTCCGACCGCAAGGGCCTGAAGCCGGCCGCGGTGGTCGACGCCGCCGCCGGCGCCGACGACGGCTCGGTCAACCGCAACGCCAAGGAGACCGCCCGCTACGTCAACGCCGCCCAGAAATGGGCCATGGAACAGACGCGCCTGGGCATCCCGATGCTGATGCACGACGAGGCCCTGCACGGCTATGTCGCGCGCGACGCCACCAGCTTCCCCCAGGCCATCGCCATGGCCTCGACCTTCGATCCCGACACGGTGGAGAAGTGCTTCGCCGTCGCCGCCCGCGAGATGCGGGCCCGCGGCTCGAACATCGCCCTGGCCCCGGTGGTCGACGTGGCCCGCGACCCGCGCTGGGGCCGCATCGAGGAGACCTACGGCGAGGATCCGCACCTGTGCGCCGAGATCGGCCTGGCGGCGATCCGCGGCTTCCAGGGCAAGACCCTGCCGCTGGCCAAGGACAAGGTGTTCGTCACCCTCAAGCACATGACCGGCCACGGGCAGCCGGAGAACGGGACCAATGTCGGCCCCGCCCAGATCGCCGAGCGGACGCTGCGCGAGAACTTCTTCCCGCCATTCGAGCGGGCGGTGAAGGAGCTGCCGGTGCGCTCGGTCATGCCGTCCTACAACGAGATCGACGGGGTGCCCTCGCACGCCAACCGCTGGCTGCTGCACGACGTGCTGCGGGGCGAGTGGGGCTTCAAGGGCGTGACGATGAGCGACTATTTCGCCATCAAGGAACTGCGCGACCGTCACAAGCTGACCGACAGCCTGGCCGAGACCGCCGTGATGGCGATGAACGCCACGGTCGACGTCGAGCTGCCTGACGGCGAGGCCTACGCCCTGCTGCCGGAGCTGGTGAAGTCGGGCCGCGTGTCGCAGGCGGCGGTCGACGAGGCCGTGGCCCGTGTCCTGGCCGTCAAGTTCGAAGGCGGCCTGTTCGAGAACCCCTATGCCGACGAGAAGACGGCCGACGCCAAGACCGCAGCGCCCGACGCGATCGCCCTGGCCCGCGAGGCGGCCCGCAAGGCGGTGGTGCTGCTGAAGAATGACAAGGGCGTGCTGCCGCTCGATCCGTCGAAGTTCAAGCGCCTGGCGCTGCTGGGCACCCACGCCAAGGACACCCCGATCGGCGGTTACAGCGATGTGCCGCGCCACGTGGTGTCGATCTACGAAGGCCTGCAGGCGGAAGCCAAGAAGAGCGGCTTTACGCTGGACTACGCCGAGGCCGTGCGGATCACCGAGGCCCGGATCTGGGCGCAGGACGAGGTCAAGCTGGTCGACCCGGCCGTCAACGCCAAGCTGATCGCCGAGGCCGTCGAGGTGGCCCGCAAGGCCGACGTGGTCGTCATGGTGCTGGGCGACAACGAGCAGACCAGCCGTGAGGCCTGGGCCGACGCCCACCTGGGCGACCGCGAGAGCCTGGATCTCGTCGGCCAGCAGAACGACCTGGCCAAGGCGATCTTCGACCTGGGCAAGCCGACCGTGGTGTTCCTGCTCAATGGCCGGCCGCTGTCGGTGAACCTGCTGGCCGAGCGCGCCGACGCCCTGGTCGAGGGCTGGTACCTGGGCCAGGAAACCGGCAACGCCGCCGCCGACATCCTGTTCGGCCGCGCCAATCCGGGCGGCAAGCTGCCGGTCAGCATCGCCCGCGACGTCGGCCAACTGCCGATCTACTACAACCGCAAGCCCACGGCCCGCCGCGGCTACCTGCTGGGCGACACCTCGCCGCTCTATCCGTTCGGCTTCGGCCTGTCCTACACTACCTTCGACATCTCGGCGCCGCGTCCGGCCGAGGCCCAGATCGGCGCGAACGAGAGCGTCAGGGTCGAGGTCGACGTGACCAACACCGGCAAGGTGGCCGGCGACGAGGTGGTGCAGCTCTACATCCACGACGAGGCCGCCTCGGTGACCCGTCCGCTGCTGGAGCTGAAGCACTTCAAGCGCGTAAGCCTGGCTCCGGGCGCCAAGCAGACCGTGACCTTCGAGGTCTCGCCCCTGGACCTGTCGCTGTGGAACCTGGAGATGAAGCGCGTGGTCGAGCCGGGCCAGTTCACCCTGCTGGCGGGCCCGAACTCGGTGGACCTGAAAAAGGCGACCCTGACGGTCACGGGCTGATCACACATCAGTCCGCCCTGAGCGCGCTCTTAGGGTAGGTCTCGGGACCCGGGCGCGTGGCTGACTGGCTGCGCGCCCTGTCTCCTTGTCAGTCCGAAGCTGAGCTTTGACCTAATGTCCCGACGCTTGATCGAAAACATAGTCCTTACCGTGCTGGTGCACGACCAGAGTCCTGGTCCGTCCTGCCTCACCACGGAATGATACCTGCGCGTCCGAGACCTTCATGAAGAAGACGGTGGGCCCGGAGGCGTAGAGCGTCCCCGCGGGCTCGTCGCCGAAATAGGCCACCAGTCGCGCGCCCTGGCGAACCACCTTCACGGGGACGCCCTTTGCATCGCGATAGTCGCCCGCGAAGGCATCGAGGGCGCTAGGCGCCAAGGCGACCTCGGCCGGATAGACCGAAGCGCCAAGACACAAGCCCGCCAGGTCCGTGGCGAGCTTTTCCGCAACGCCAAGCTCGGAGTTCGACAGCGCCGCCACGGTCAGCCGCCGATCGGGATAGCGCTGGAACGACGCTTGGAAGCCGGGCGTGGCGCCGCCATGGCTAAGCCGCCTCGTTCCCCAGGTCTCGTCGACCTGCCAACCCAGGCCGTAGTGGTTGCGGTAGTCGGCGAACATCAAGTCGCGGCCGGCCTTGGACACCAGTCGATCGCCGTAAAGCGCCTGGTCCCACTTCAGCAGGTCGCCCACGGTCGAGTACAGCGCACCCGCCGCGTAGGCGGCGCTGGGCGCCATGAATGGCCCTGTCGTCCAGCCGTCACGAGTGCGCATATAGCCCGAGGCGCGCCGCGCCATGACGGCGTCCTCGGTCTCGTAGCCCGTGTCGGCCATGCCCAGAGGCTTGAAGAACTCCTCGCGCAGGTAGTCGGCGTAAGGTCGTTCGGACACCTTCTCGATCACCATGCCCAGCAAGACATAGCCGGTGTTGCTGTAACGCCAGCCCGTTCCCGGCGCGAAGACGAGCGGCTTCTCGCGCACGAGGGCCACCAGGCTCTCCGGCGTCTGGATCAGGCGGGCCTCGCGACCCCGGAAAGTCGGGGCGAAGACGTAGTCGGGCACGCCGGACGTATGGCTGAGCAACATTCTGATCGTGACACCGGTCCAGGCCTGGGGCAGGTTTGGCACGTATTTAGCGACGGGGTCGTCCAGAGCGATCTTGCCTTCGTCGACCAGACGCAGGACCGCCACCGCCGTAAAGGTCTTGGTCGCCGAACCGATCCGGAACCGGGTATCGACGGTGTTGGCGATATGCCACTCGCGGTTGGCCTCACCCACGGCGCGCCGCAGGACAGGTTTTCCGTCGATCGCCACCAGCACCGCGCCAGTGAAGGACTGGGAGGTGTCGAGGTCGTCAATGGCTCTACCGGCGGCGGCCTGAAAATCCCGGGCGGGGCAATGTCCCGAAGTTTCTGCGTTCGCCGCGCCTACGCCGACCAAGGTTGCGCCAATCGCCAGTAGGCTCACCAACCGCATTCGCTATCTCCACAACCCTGAGAGTCGGAACTTGGCGGCTGCCCCTTTGAATGTACAGCCAGCCGATCACCGGTGTTGTCGCAACTGATGACCTGCTGAGCCTTTCGTTCGCGACGGGCCGAAAGTGGAAGTTCGCCGAGAACCGCTGGCGGGTCTTCGCGTTCAGGCTGGCATGCCCAGGTTCATCACGATCGGTTATGGCGACAGGTCCGGCTACGATCGGACCGCCAAGACGGTGCGAGACGCGGCGCACGCGGCCGACGCCCAACGGGTGCGTGAAGGCGACGTCATGGGCGTCGCCGGCACGCCCGTTCAGGTGCGCAATCATGACGCCGCCGAGGTGCGGGTGACGCAAGGTCCGTTCCTGTCGGCCGACCTGCCCGTCGCCGGCTTTGCCCTGGTCGAGGCCCCGAACCTGGAGGCCGCGATCGAGATCGCCGCCCGGAGCCCCTGCGCGGTGGCGCAAGGAGTCGTTGAGGTATGGCCTCTTGACCCAACGCCCGGCGACGAAGGCTAGGGGGCTCGAAGCCGGCGCCTGCTGGCTACTCAGCCGCAAGTGGACCGCGCGCAAGCTCGATGGGTCGAGACGCGAGCAACGCGGCGATCAGGGCGCAGCGGGGGCGGCTTTCACCGTTTGCGTCGTCCACCGGCTGAACCAGAGCGCCGGCCACGAGGCGGGCGGTGGTCCCGCTAGATCGCCACGCGCTTGGCGATGGCGCTGCGGCGGGCGCCGGTTTCCTGCCGGGCCCGTTCGACGGCCTCGGTCTCGGTGGCGTGCAGCAGGTGATCGATGACCCGCTCCAGGTGGTCGCGCATGGCCTGGCGAGCCGCCGCGGGGTCGCGGGCCTTCAACGCCTCGAACACCCGGCGGTGCTCGACGATGCGGGGCTCCAGCCCCATGCCGCGCGCCCGGGTCAGGATGTTGCGGGCCAGGGGCGAGCGGTTGCGCCAGTCCCACAGGTTCTCGATCGTGGCGATGATCGCGCCGTTGCCCGAGGCGCGGGCGATGACCATGTGGAACTCGCGGTCGGCGTCCTCGCCCTGGATCTCGTCCTCGCGGGCCATGCGCTCCATCAGCGCCTCCAGCTCGCGGATCTGGTCGTCGGTGATGGCGGTGGCGGCCAGGGCGGCGGCTTCGCCCTCGAACAGGCGGCGGGCCTCGATCAGCTCGAACGCGCCGATCTCGAAGGCGGGCTCGGCGCTGGCCGAGGCGATGGGACGCACGTCGCCGGTGACATAGATGCCCAGGCCATGGCGGGCCTCGATCATGCCCAGCATTTCCAGGGCGATCATCGCTTCGCGCAGGGTAGGGCGGCTGACCCCGTACTGCTCGGCCAGTTCGCGTTCGGTGGGCAGGCGGTCGCCAAGCTTGTATTGGCCGCCCTCGATGGCGTCGGCGACCGAGTCGGCGATACGGCGGTAGAGCTTGACGTTCTCGGCCATGGGTCTTCGTCAGTTTCTCGGCGACGGCCCCGCGGGGCCTCTTCGAACTCGCGATAGCATAGCCGACCTGGGCCGCGCGGGCTATTTTTGGCGTCCGTCGTCAAAGCTTGGCGATTGTCGCCAACCGCGTCGCGGCGGCCTCACCAATCGTGCATCGAGCCGTCCTCGCGGCGGGCGATCGGCAGGTAGGCGCGCTTGTAGGGATGCTTGGCGGCCTCGACCTCGTCGATGTCGACGCCCAGGCCGATCGCCTCGCCCGGATGCAGCATGCCGTCCGCGAAACTGTAGGCGTGGGGGAACACCGCGTCCGTCGCCTCGGTGTGGCGCATGTATTCCTGGATCCCGAAATTGGGAACCGACAGGTCGAAGTGCAGGGCCGCGGCCATGCAGACCGGCGACAGGTCGGTGGCGCCGTGGCAGCCGGTGCGCACATGGTGCAGGTCGGCGAAGCTGGCGATGCGGCGCAGGTGGGTGATGCCGCCGGCGTGCACCACGGTGGCGCGGATGTAGTCGATCAGCTGCTCCTCGATCAGCTGCTTGCAGTCCCAGATCGAATTGAACACCTCGCCCACGGCCAGCGGGGTGGTGGTGTGCTGGCGGACGATGCGGAAGCTGGCCTGGTTCTCGGCCGGGACGGCGTCCTCCATCCAGAAGGGCCGGTAGGGTTCCAGGTCCTTGCCCAGGCGGCCGGCCTCGATCGGGGTGAGCCGGTGGTGCACGTCGTGCAGCAGGTGCACGTCCCAGCCCAGGGCGTCGCGGGCGGCCTCGAACAGTCCCGGCGCGCTGCGCAGGTACTTCTCGGTCGACCACAGGCTCTCGGTCGGCAGGTCGCCGTCGGCCGGTTCGTAGAAGAACCTGTCCTTGGAGACGCCGTAGACGCCCTTGAGGCCGGGCACGCCCGACTGCAGGCGGATGGCCTTGTAGCCCTGGGCGGCGTAGATGGCGGCGTTCTCCAGCGTCTCCTCGACGGTCGCGCCGTTGGCGTGGCCATAGACCATCACGCCGGTGCGGCAGGCGCCGCCCAGCAACTGGTACAGCGGCAGGCCGGCGATCTTGGCCTTGATGTCCCACAGGGCCGTGTCGACGGCGGCGATGGCCGCCATGGTCACCGGACCGCGCCGCCAGTAGGCGCCCCGGTACAGGTACTGCCAGATGTCCTCGATCTGATGGGCGTCGCGGCCGATCAGGCAGGGAATCACGTGGTCGGTCAGGTAGCTGGCCACCGCCAGTTCGCGCCCGTTCAGCGTGGCGTCGCCGACGCCGTGGACCCCGTCGCTGGTCTCGATCTTCAGGGTGACGAAGTTTCGCCCCGGGCAGGTGACGATGACTTTGGCGGCGATGATCTTGGGCATGGGGCGCTTTCGTTGATCCGACCGTCCGATCGGATGGTAGCGGTATCGGTCTAAATCAGACGAGCCGGTTGTCAACCTATTGGTCTGACCACCAGAATTTGGTGTCTCGACCTTCGATCAAGGTAGCGGTATCACGGACCAAAGACCGTCGCGCCGCCTCGGGTCGCGCGGCAAGGTCTCGCCAGGGAGAAAACATGCGTCTTGCGTCCTTCATGCGTGGGCTTTGGCTGGCGGCCGGTTTGGTTTCGGCGACCCTGGGGGGCTCGGCGGCCCGCGCCGAGGACGGCTATGACCTGTGGCTGCGCTATCGGCCGTTGCCGGCGGCTCAGCGCCCGGAGCCGCGGACGATCGCGCCTGGCGCCGACACGCCGACCCTGAAGATCGCGCGGACCGAACTCCAGCGCGGGCTGAGCGGCCTGGTGGGCGGAGCGCCGTCGCCGGACAGCCCGTCGATCCTGCTGGGCACGCCCGCCGGCTCGCCGGCCGTCGCCGCCCTGAACCTGCCGCTGAAGGGGGCCGGTGACGAAGGCTACCTGATCCGCACCGTCGGCAAGACCACGGTCATCGCCGGCAATAGCGACATCGGCGTGCTGTACGGCGTCTTCCACTACCTGCGCCTAGTCCAGACGGGGCAGGGCGTCGACACGCTGGACATCCTCTCGGCGCCGAAGGTCAAGCACCGCCTGCTGAACCACTGGGACAACCTCAATGGCAGTGTCGAGCGCGGCTATGCCGGAGCCTCGCTTTGGGACTGGTGGAAGCTGCCGGACTACAAGGATCCGCGTTACGTGGACTACGCCCGGGCCAACGCCTCGATCGGGATCAACGGCGCGGTTCTGAACAACGTCAACGCCAAGGCCGACAGCCTGACCGCGCCCTATATCGCCAAGGCCGCGGCCTTGGCCGAGGTGTTCCGGCCCTACGGGATCAAGGTTTATCTGTCGGCGCGGTTCTCGGCCCCGATCGAGATCGGCGGACTGAAAACCGCCGATCCCCTGGATCCGGCCGTGCGCGCCTTCTGGAAGGCCAAGGCCGACGAGATCTACAAAGCCATCCCGGACTTCGGCGGCTTTCTCGTAAAGGCCAATTCGGAGGGACAGCCCGGCCCGCAGGACTATGGCCGCACCCATGTCGACGGGGCCAACATGCTGGCCGACGCGGTGGGGCCGCACGGCGGGATCGTGATGTGGCGGGCCTTCGTCTATTCGCACGAGCAGCCGGACGACCGCGCCAAGCAGGGCTACGGCGAGTTCAAGCCGTTCGACGGCCAGTTCCGCGACAACGTCATCGTCCAGGTCAAGAACGGGGCCATCGACTTCCAGCCGCGCGAGCCGTTCCACCCGCTGTTCGGGGCCATGCCGAAGACCAACCTCGGCATGGAGTTCCAGATCACCAAGGAATATCTCGGCTTCGCCACGCATCTTGTCTATCTGGGCCCGCTCTACGAGGAGACCCTGAAGTCCGACACCTACGCCAAGGGGCAAGGCTCGACCGTGGCCAAGGTGGTGGACGGGGCGCTGGACGGCCGGTCCCAGACGCTGATGGCCGGGGTTTCCAACATCGGCCGCGACCGCAACTGGTCGGGCTCGCAGTTCGACCAGGCGAACTGGTACGTCTTCGGCCGCCTGGCCTGGGACCCCGAAGCCTCCACCAAGGGCATCGCCGCCGACTGGGCGAAGATGACCTTCTCGACCGATCCGAGTTTCGTCCAGCCGGCGGTAGCGATGATGATGGGCTCGCGCGAGGCGGCGGTCGACTACATGACGCCGCTGGGCCTGCATCATCAGATGGGGCGCAGCCATCACTACGGCCCCGGCCCGTGGGTCAGCGGCGGCGAGCGGGCCGACTGGACCAGCGTCTACTACGCCAAGGCCGGCAAGGACGGCATCGGCTTCGATCGCACGGCCGCGGGCAGCAACGCTGTCGCCCAGTACGCCCCGGTGGTCGCCCAACGGTTCTCGGACCTGAAGACCGTCGACGAGAAGGATCTGCTGTGGTTCCACCACCTGCCGTGGACCTACAGGCTCAGGTCCGGCCAGACCCTGTGGGACAGCCTGGTGACCCACTATTCGCGCGGGGTCTCCTATGTCGACGGCATGGGGCGGACCTGGGCGGACCTGGCGCCCTATGTCGATCCCGAGCGTCATGCCCAGGTCGCCGACTTCCTGGCCATCCAGCGCAACGAGGCCCAGTGGTGGCGCGACGCCTCGATCGCCTACTTCCAGACCTTCTCGGGCCTGCCGCTGCCGGCTGGCGAAGCGCCTCCCGCCCATTCGCTGGAGTATTACGAAAAGCTCAGCTTCCCCTACGCGCCAGGCATCTAGCGGCGCGTCAGGACCAGGTCACCGGGCAGGCCGGGGTTGGGGGAAGGGTCCCCATCACCGGCGGGTCGGGGAAATACTGGGTCGTGACCTGGACGCTCTCGGCCGCTTCCTGGCCGAACAGCATCAGGATCAATTGAAAGGACTCGTCGAGACCGGACGAGATGCCGCCGCCGGTCAGGCGGTTGCCCGACACCACGAAGCGCGGATTGCCGGTGTCGACGTCGATCTCGCAGAATCTCTGCAGGCAGGCGATGAACGCCCAGTGCGTGGTCGCCCTGTGACCGTCCAGAAGCCCCGCCTGGGCCAGCAGCAAGGCGCCCTCGCAGACCGAGCACACCCACGTCGCGTCTTCGGCGACCTGACGCAAGTAGGCGAGGTAGGGTGAGCCTGGATCGCTCATGATCTGGCCCAGCACCTCTGGATCGCCGCCGGGGACCCACAGCACGTCGAGGGCGGAAACGTCCGCGAAGCTGGCCTGGACCTCGAAACGGATCCCGTTCATGGCGGTCACCGGACCGCCGTCCTCCGAGAGGATCAGGGTTTCGAGCGGCTGATCCTTGCCGGCCCAGTAGAACATCTCGGCCGGTCCGGCGACGTCCAGCAGGTCGACGCCCTCATAGACGGGTATGCCCAGCCTCATCTCGCCCCTCCTTCAGTCTTCGATCAACATGCAATCTTGACGCGTCTACTTGAGATCGGTCAATCCATGATGGTGTCTGGTCTTGGGCATAAAAAACGGCGTGTCCGAAGACACGCCGTTGGGGAAACGCGAAGGAAGGAGTTTCGCGTCAGGTCTTGGAACGGGCCGCGGATGCCGATCAGATAGGTGGCGCCCGGGTCGTAGAGGTGAACGCGGCGTTGTCGTACTGGAAGGCCTGACGCTGCTTTTCCTTGGGTGATGTTGATTCCCATGATTCTGAGCGCGGCGCGCCGACGGGAACGGACAGCGTTTGCGCCGTCCGTTCCCGTCTCGCGCTTAGAAGGTCGCTCGCATGCCCACGAGAATCTGGCGGCCGGGCTTGTAGTAGGTGAAGGTCGCGTTGTCGTACTGGAAGTGCGAGCGCAGCTTTTCATTGGTGATGTTGGTCACGTTGAAGGTCAGTTGCGGCACGTGGCCCAGGCCGAAGATCTTCTCCAGATCGAAGCTCGAGGAGAAGTCGGTCTGCTTGTAGTCGTCCGCGAACAGGGCCGCGGCGGTGACGCCGTTCTGGTTGGCGCCGCTGGACTGCGAGCCCTTCCGATAGACGTGGCTCAGACGCAGGCTGACGCCGTCGTGCTCGTAATAGCCTGTCAGGTTGTAGGTGTACTTGGCCACGCCGTAGGCGACGGCCGCGCCGTTGCTGGTCTGGTCGACGATGGTGGCGTTGGCGTTGACGCCCAGCCCTTCGACGCCGAACCGGCTGGTCAGGAAGTCGAGCGGTTGCACCCACTGGAATTCCAGGCCGTTGATCGTCAGCTTGTTGGGCACGTTGATCTGCGACTGGATCTGGACCGACGCCGCGGTCGGGCCGCCGCGCGAGTTGATCGCCGTCTTCTGGGTGTCGTTCAGGGTGTCGTAGGTGATGCCGTACTGGGCCAGGTACGAGAACGGCTGGGTCACGACGTTGTTGGTCGTGAAGCCGGTCAGCGACTTGCGGAAGGCGTTGACCGCGATCACGCCTTCCTGGCCGGTGTAGAACTCGAAGCCCAGGTCGATGTTCTTCGAGAAGTACGGCTTCAGGGCCGAGTTGCCGATGGTGGCCTGGTCGGCCGACGGCGCGCCGAAGCTGACGCCGGGCAGCTGGGCGGCCGGGTCCGGACGAGTCATGGTCTCCGACACCGCCGCGCGGGCGACGGCGTGCTCGCCGACGTCATAGGCGATGTTGGCGGCCGGCAGCCACTTCGAATAGGTGTTCTCGACATAGACGAAGTTGGTGATGTTTGGATAGCGCGAGCCGTCCGGCAGCTGGGCGCCGCCGGCCAGGGTGTTGCGCGGGTCCGCCAGCGAGACGCGGCCGCCGATCGTCTGCTTGGTGTGGACGTAGCGGACGCCGACATTGAAGCGCAGGTCGCTGTCCATCACCTGGGTGACGCCGTTCAGCTCGGTATAGGCCGCGCTGTTCTTCTCGTTGATGGAGCCGCCGCTGGCGCCGGTGTTGGAGCCGCCCGATTCAGGCGTGGCGGCGTGCAGGGCGTCGTAGTTTGTGGCCTTCTTGACCGCGTCCCAGTCGACCGTGACGAAGCCGGCCGGGCCGGGCTTCAGGTAGCTGGCCAGGCTGGTGGTCGGGATCAGCGAGCCGCCATAGGTGAGCGTCCCAGCCTGGCCGGCCGTGGAGCCCGTGCCGTAGCCCGGGTAGGTCGGATAGCCCGCGGGCGCGGCGCCGGGCTGGTTCAGGCCCTGGCAGGGCGGCTGGCCGTTGGGCGACGGCAGGTTGATGCTCGGGTTGTTGCCGCAGGTCGCGTTCTGCCACGGCGTGGTGTTGTCGTAGCCGCGGATGGTGCGCGAGACGTCGTCGTAGTTGCCGCCGACCTTCAGGTTCAGTTGCTCGTCGCCCCAGGTGACGACGGCGCGCGCGCCCTTGGTCTCATACCAGCGCTTCTCGTCCTGCATGTTCAGCCGGCCGCCGGTCCAGACGAAATTGGCCGGGTTGTTCAGGTCGATGCTGCTCTTGATCGTCGGAATGCCGTTCGGGTTGTAGGTGTAGTCGACGGTCGTGCCGGCCCCCAGCGCGGTCACCGGGCCGAAGGTCGGGCTTTCGCGATGGAAGGTGCTCTTGGTGTAGTTGACCTGGCCCTCGACCTTCAGATTGTCGGTGATGCGCCACTCGCCGCCCGGATTGATGCCCCAAAGCTCGGTCTTTTCGAGGTAGGGACGGAATTCCAGGAAGAACTGTGAATTGGCGTAGGTGCCCTGGGTGACCGTGCAGCCGGTCGAGCAGTCGGTCTTGTCGTACTTGGTGTTGGTCGGAATGATCGCGCCGTTGCGCACGATCCACGCCATGTCCTCGCGGATCAGGTCGTTGTTCTTGTAGCCGTACATGCCGTCGACATAGAAGTTCAGGTTGTCGTTCGGCTTCCATTCCAGGCTGGCCACGGCGTTGAAGCGGTCGCGGCGACCGTACTCGGCCGAGGGGCGACCCAGGCGCGGCAGCAGGCCGTTGTCGATCTGCTGGATGGTCGCGCCGGGATTGTGCGCCAGCAGGAAAGCCTGGTCGATGGTCTGGCCGGCCACCAGGCCGCCGCCCGCGCCGACCGGCACCGTGCCCGGGATCGTCCAGTTGCCGCCGCCCGTCGGGTTGCAGCCCGTCGTCGCGCCGCACTGGGCCGCCGACAGGTTCGGGTTGGTGAAGCCGATGGTCTCGTAGCCGCGGGTGTCGGTCTTGAGCCGCTGGCCGGAGATCCCGAACAGGACGCCGAAATTGTCCCAGGTCTTGCTGGCGATCAGCGAGCCCTTGCCGCCCCAATCGGCGCCGTCCGGCTTCACGCCTTGAACGTTCATGGTCAGGTGCTGGCCGGGGCGGTCGAACGGCCGCGCCGAGCGCATGTCGATATTGCCGGCCGCGCCGCCTTCCAGCAGGCTGGCCGAATAGCTCTTGTTGACCGTCAGCTTGGTGAACAGGTCGGTCGGAAAGAAGCTGAGGTCGACCGAGCGGTCGGTGCCCTGGGCGTCGGTGGCGCCCGACGAGGCGACCGCGATCGAGGCGCCGTTCAGCGTGACGTTGGTGAAGTTGCTGCCCAGGCCGCGGATCGCGACGTTGGTGCCCTCGCCCGTGATGTCGCGGGTGATGGTGATGCCGGGAATGCGGTTGAACGACTCGGCGATGTTGGAGTCGGGGAACTTGCCGATGTCTTCGGCGAAGATCGAGTCGGCGAAGCCGGTCGTCTCGCGCTTGGCGACGGTCGATTGCGCCAGGCTGCGGCGATAGCCGGTGACGACCACTTCCTCGACGGTGTCGGCGGTGGAAGCGGCTTGGGCCGACGGCGTCTGCTGAGCGAAGGCCGGAGCGGCGATCAGACCAGTCAGGCAACTGGCGCCGGCCAGCGCCAGGCGAAGGGCGCACGCGTGTCGTGGTTGGATCATGTTTCTCCCCTAAATTTCGGTGCTCTTCGCACTTGTCGTTCTGCGCGCCGCCAGCGCCGTCCCGCAGCGGCGAGTTCGCCGGCGCGCGGGTGTCTATGGTAGCGGTCACAGATAAGGGATACGAGGTAAGGCCTCGCAAGTCAACGAGGTCATACCTTGGGGCAATCCAGCGGCCGATAGTGGGCCATGGACGTATCGTCCTCATGCCTGGCAAGGCGACGACTGTTTGATCTTTAAGTGGAAAATGTCGGACAAATGATCGGCGCGCTCAGGTCTTACCAGTGAGGCGTCGCCGTCGGAAATCGACAGATTTTGGACCGTCGGCCAGATGGGCCTGCGGCTGCATGGTGTCGATGCGAAGATGTCGGAGGAAAGCGTCCGGCCACCTTGAGCCGATCCGCCGCCAGCCCCGCGTCGGTGTGGTCGCAAGCTCGCGCGAGCGGCCCGGCTTCGACCGTCTGTCCTTCGCCGAGCCGGCCGCGCGTGGCCCAGAACCTGCGCGACCAGCCCGGCGCCCCCTTAAGTGGGGCGATGGCCCCGCTCAGGCGTGGGCGATGATCGGCAGGAAGGTCTCCGCCGTCAGGCTGGCGCCGCCCACCAGCACGCCGTCGACGTTCGGCGTGGCCAGGATCTCGGCGGCGTTGGCCGGGGTCACCGAGCCGCCATACAGGAGCCGGACGCCGTCGCCCGCCGGCCCGAGCGCTGCGCGGCAGGTTTCACGCAGCACCGCGTGCATGGCGGCGATGTCGTCCTGCGTCGCCGAGCGGCCTGTACCGATCGCCCAGATCGGCTCGTAGGCCACGGACAGCCACGCGCCGTCGGCGTCGGCGGGCAGGCAGTTCTCGAGCTGGGCGCGGACCACCGCCTCGGCCTGGCCCGCCTCGCGGACCTCCAGGGGTTCGCCCACGCAGAGGATCACCGACAGGCCATGGCGCCGCGCGGCTTCCGCCTTGCCGCGCACCTCGTCGTCGCTCTCCTGGCGGCCCGCCCGGCACTCGCTGTGGCCGACGATGGTGAAGGCCGCGCCGGCGTCCTTGACCATCGGCGCCGACAGGCAGCCGGTGTGGGCGCCCTTGTCGGCCGGGTGGATGTCCTGCGCGCCGACGTGGATAGCGTTGGCGGTCTGCCAGGCGGCGGTGATCAGGGTCGCGGGGACCGCCACGCCGACGTCGACCGCGGGAGTCTCGCGCGCCGCCGCGTCGATGGCCCCCAGGACGGGCAGGGCGGCCAGGTTGCCGTGCATCTTCCAGTTTCCGACCACGAACTTGCGGGCGGGCTTTTCCATCGTAACGTGCATTCGGTCTCCATGCGCCGGCCGGCGCTTGTTTCTTGAAAGGGCGAGGGTCGATCAGGCCTGTTCCAGCACTCGCGCGGGGCGCTCCACGCGGGCCAGCCGTTCGCCCAGGGCGTCCAACTGGGCCCAGAGGGCGGGGGGCAGGCGATCGCCGAACCGGGCGTAGGCCTCGGGGATCAGGGCGGCTTCGGCGCGCCAGATCTCCGGGTCGACGGTCAGCAGCAGGTCCAGCTGGGCGTCGGTGAGGTCCAGGCCGGTCAGGTCCAGGCCGTCGCGGACCGGCAGGCGGCCGATCGGGCTGTCGACGGCCTCGGCCTCGCCCTCCAGGCGATCGACGATCCACTTGAGCACGCGGCTGTTCTCGCCGTAGCCCGGCCAGACGAACTTGCCGCGCTCGTCCTTGCGGAACCAGTTGACGAAATAGATGCGTGGCAGCCTGGCCGGATCGGCGGCGGCGCCGACCTTCAGCCAGTGATTGAAATAGTCGCCCATGTTGTAGCCGCAGAACGGCAGCATGGCGAAGGGATCGCGGCGCAGCTCGCCGATGCTGTTCTCGGCCGCGGCGGTGCCTTCCGAGGCGACGTTGGAGGCCAGGAACACCCCGTGCTCCCAGTCGAAGGCCTCGGTGACCAGTGGCACGGCCGAGGCGCGGCGGCCGCCGAACAGGATCGCCGAGATCGGCACGCCGGCCGGATCCTCCCATTCGCCGGCGATCACCGGGCACTGGCCGGCGGGGACGGCGAAGCGGGCGTTGGGATGGGCGGCGGGCTCGCCCAGCACCGGCGTCCAGGCACGACCCTTCCAGTCGGTCAGGCCCTGCGGCGGGTGTTCGGTCAAGCCCTCCCACCAGACGTCGCCGTCGGCGGTAAGGGCCACGTTGGTGTAGATGCAGTTGGAATGCAGGGTGTCGACGGCGTTGCGGTTGGTCTTGACGCCGGTCCCCGGGGCCACGCCGAAGAAGCCGGCCTCGGGATTGATCGCATACAGGCGGCCGTCGGCGCCGAACCGCATCCAGCAGATGTCGTCGCCGATCGTCTCGGCCTTCCAGCCGGGCAGGGTGGGCTGCAGCATGGCCATGTTGGTCTTGCCGCAGGCGCTGGGGAAAGCGGCGGCCACATAGCGCACCTTGCCAGCCGGCGAGGTCAGCTTGAGGATCAGCATGTGCTCGGCCAGCCAGCCCTCGTCGCGTGCCATCACCGAGGCGATGCGCAGGGCGTAGCACTTCTTGCCCAGCAGGGCGTTGCCGCCGTAGCCCGAGCCGTACGACCAGATCTCGCGGCTTTCGGGGAAGTGGACGATGTACTTGTCGTCGTTGCAGGGCCACGCCACGTCCGGCTGGCCCTCGGCCAGGGGCGCGCCCAGGGTGTGCAGGGCCGGAACGAAGAACCCGTCCTCGCCCAAGGCGTCCAGGGCGGCCCGGCCCATGCGGGTCATCACCCGCATCGAGACGGCGACATAGGCGCTGTCGGTGATCTCCACGCCCAGGGCGCTGATCTTTGATCCGACCGGCCCCATCGAGAAGGGCACGACGTACATCGTGCGGCCCCGCATGCAGCCGTCGAACAGGTCGTTAAGCAGCCCGCGCATCTCGACCGGATCGCGCCAGTTGTTGGTCGGGCCGGCGTCGGCCTGGTCTTCGGAGCAGATGAAGGTGCGGCTTTCGACGCGGGCGACGTCGCGCGGGTCGGAGGCGGCGAAGAACGAGTTGGGACGAAGGTCTGGATTGAGGCGCTTGAGCGTGCCGGCGGCGACCAGTTCGTCGGTCAGGGCGGTCCATTCCTCGTCGGAGCCGTCGCACCAATGGATGGCCTTCGGCTTGGTCAGGGCGGCGACCTCGTCGACCCAGGCCAATAGACGCGCGTGCTTCGTCGGGGGCGCGTTCGCGCCCAGCCCTTGGTTCTGCATGTTCCGTCCTGCTGCAAGCTGGCGAGACTGTTGCTCGCCTTGGCGCGCACCATAACGTCGCGGCTCGGCAGGAAAAGCCCAATGTTTTCAATGACAACGTTGTCGGCGAAAATCGAGGCGCAAGATGCTGCGCCAAAGGCACATTTTCGCGCATGGCGCCCGATTATGAGGATGATGGTCCAATGGTGAAGTTTCATCGCGCTGAAACGGTCACGCCTCCAACGCGCGGGGGGCGAATCGATGCCCGTGAAATGTCTGGTCAGCGGGCGCTGGGCTGAGCGCGGCGTCTTCCAAGCCATGCACGACCTGCACCTCTGGCGGACTCGGTCCGGACGTCTATGGTGTCGCCGCCTTTCCCGTGGAGCGACGAACCGAAATGAAGTCGAAGCCTCTCGTTCTGACCGCCGTGATGCTGGGCCTTGGCGGGCTCTGCGTCGGATCGCAGGCGCTGGCCCAGGCCAAGCCGGAGGACACCGAGCTCTGGAAGCCCGTGCCGGCGGTGGTCAACCCGGCCAAGGAAGCGGGCGGCGCCCCGTCCGACGCGATCATGCTGTTCGACGGCGGCGACCTGAAGGAGTGGGTGGCGACGCAGGACAAGTCGCCCGCGGGCTGGACCGTGGCGGACGGCGTGCTGACCGTCGACAAGACGCGCGGCAACATCGAGACCAGGCGAAGCTTCAGGGACTACCAGCTGCACCTGGAATGGCGGATCCCGGCCGACATCACCGGCTCGGGCCAGGCGCGGGGCAACAGCGGCGTCTTCCTGGCGTCCACCGGGCCCGGTGATCGCGGGTACGAGCTGCAGGTCCTCGATCCCTACCAGAACCCCACCTATGTGAACGGCCAGGCCGCCAGCCTCTACAAGCAGCATCCGCCGCTGGTGAACGCCGGCCGCAAGCCGGGCGAATGGCAGGTCTATGACGTGGTCTGGCGGGCGCCTGTGTTCGGCCCCGACGGAGCGCTGGTCTCGCCGGCCACCGCGACCGTGCTGCACAACGGCGTGCTGGTGCAGGACAACGCCGCGTTCGCGGGCGAGACGGTCTATATCGGCAAGCCGCCGTCCCGGCCCTTCACCTCGGCGCCGATCAAGCTGCAGGCCCACGGCGACCCCAGCGCGCCGATCAGCTTCCGCAACATCTGGGTTCGAGAACTGCCGCCGCGGTCCTAGCGTCGGTCGGGCGGCGGCGCCGTGCTCGACCGCACGACCAGGCGGTGGGGCAGGGTGACGTTCTGCAGGGCGCTGGCGCGGTCGGCCAGGATGTCGAGCAGCAGCCGGACCACCTCGTGGCCGATGCGCTCCATGGGCTGGCTGACCGTGGTCAGCTGCGGACTGAGGTACTGGGCGAAACGGATATCGTCGAAGCCGACCAGCGACACGTCTCGCGGGCATTCCAGGCCGCGCCGACGAATGGCTTCGATCGCGCCCATCGCCATCTCGTCACTGAAGCAGAAGATGGCGGTGGGCGGACCGGGCTGGTCCAGCAGTTCGCCGGCCTGACGCACGCCGGATTCGATGGAGAAGTCGCCGATGGCCATGCGCAGCGCGCTGGCTTGGCCCCGCCGCTGGGCGGCGGCGAGGACGCCGGCCAGGCGGTCGCCGCTGATCGGGCTGACCAGCGGGCCGGTCACGACGCCGATCCGCGTATGCCCCAGGCCATAGAGGTGCTCCATGACCTCGGCGGCGGCGCCCTCGTTGTCGATATGGGCGCTGGACACCGCCAGGCCCGGGCGGAACTCGCAGCCGTTGACGATCGGCGTCCGCGGCCCCTTGGCGGCCACCATCTCGGCCAGGACGTCCGGCAGGCGATGGCCCAGGAAGATCAGGCCGTCGGCCTCCTTGCGCCGGAACATCGCCGCATATTGCTCTTCGCGCGCCTCCTCGTGCCGGGTGTCTCCCAGCAGCACCGAATAGCCGGCCGCCAGAGCCGCTTCCTCCACGCCGCGGATCACCTGGGAGAAGAAGGGGTTGGAGATGTCCGGAACGGTGACCAGGATCTTCTCGGTCCGCAGGGTCCGCAAGCTCTTGGCCGCGAAGTTGGGCTCGTAGCCGAGGCGGTTGACCGCCTCCATTACCTTCTTGCGAGTCGCTTCCAGCACCAGTTCGGGCGCGCTGAAAACCCTCGAGACCGTCGCGGTCGAGACCCCTGCGTCCTGCGCGACATCTAGAATGGTGGCCATTCGCGGGACACTGGCGGCAAGCCAGGCCCTTGGCAAGGCGCAGCTCTCCTGGCTTGGCCAACAGCTGGACGGTTGCCGCCTTGACGGAGCCCTGTTATCGATGATTTCGATTACATGAGCGCGGGAGCGGTCCAGACGGGCCGAAACCTAGCCGCCAAAAGCTGGTCGGGGAGGCCAGAACCATGACGACGCGCCTGCGGCTCTTCCTGATGATGGTGCTCCAGCTGGCGATCTGGGGCGCCTGGGCCCCGAAGATCTTCCCCTACATGGGCATGCTGGGCTTCGCGCCCTGGCAGCAGTCGCTGGTCGGCAGCGCCTGGGGTGTGGCCGCCGTGGTCGGGATCTTCTTCTCCAACCAGTTCGCCGATCGCAATTTCGCCGCCGAGCGCTTCCTGGCGATCAGCCACCTGATCGGCGGCCTGGCCTTGGTGGGAACGGCGCTGTCGACCAGCTTTTGGCCGTTCTTCGCCTGCTACCTGATCTTCAGCCTGGTTTATGTGCCGACCCTGTCGGTGACCAACTCGATCGCCTTCGCCAACCTGCGCGACCCGGCCGGTGAGTTCGGCGCGGTGCGCATGGGCGGGACGGTCGGCTGGGTGCTGGTCAGCTGGCCCTTCGTCTTCCTGCTGGGCGCCCACGCCGGCGCCGAGCAGGTGCGGTGGATCTTCCTGGTCGCGGCGATCCTGTCGTTCGCCTTCGCCGGCTACGCCCTGACCCTGCCGCACACGCCGGCCCGCAAGGACGCGCCAGGGATCGACAACCTGGCCTGGCGACGGGCCCTGAAGCTGCTGGGCGCGCCGTTCGTGCTGGTGCTGTTCCTGGTCACCTTCATCGATTCGGTGATCCACAACGGCTACTTCGTGATGGCCGACGCCTTCCTGACCAACAGGGTCGGGATCGCCGGCAATCTCAGCATGGTGGTGCTGAGTCTGGGCCAGGTGGCCGAGATCCTGACCATGTTCCTGCTGGGCCGCGTGCTGGCGCGGCTGGGCTGGAAGGTCACCATGATCATCGGCGTGCTGGGTCACGCCGCGCGCTTCGCGGTGTTCGCCTTCTTCGCCGACAGCATCCCGGTGATCGTCGCCGTGCAGCTGCTGCACGGGATCTGCTACGCCTTCTTCTTCGCCACCGTGTACATCTTCGTCGACGCCGTGTTCCCCAAGGACGTCCGGTCCAGCGCCCAGGGGCTGTTCAACCTGCTGATCCTGGGCGTCGGCAATGTGGTGGCCAGCTTCCTATTCCCCACCCTGGTCAGCCGCCTGAGCCACGCCGGCGCCGATGGCGTGGCGAGCGTCGACTATACCAGCCTGTTCCTGGTCCCGACCGGCATGGCCCTGGTCGCCGTGCTGCTGCTGGCCGTGTTCTTCAAGCCGCCGACGCGGTCCCCCGTCGCCGAGGCGGACGAGGACGGGCCCCTGGCTGCCGCGGCCGCGGCCGCCAGCCCGGCCCAGCCCTAGCCAATGCTCCTCCAGAAAAAGGAAAGCCACGTGCGCTCAACAGCTTGCGACACCCGGGCCTCGGCCGCCGATCTTTCGCGGCGTGGTCTGCTCGCCGCCGGCGCGGCCGCCTTGGGCGCGGCCTATGGCGGTCTCGCCAACGCGGCGGAAAAGCCGTTCTTCCAGCGCCGCGACCTGCCGGTCGGCATCCAGCTCTACACCCTGGGGCCGGACCTGCAGAAGGACCTGGACGCCCAGCTCGCCACGGTGGCCAAGATCGGCTTCAAGTCGGTGGAGCTGGCCGGCTATCTGGGCCGCACCCCCGCCGAACTGCGGGCCGCGTTCGACAAGGCCGGCCTGGTTTGCCGCAGCGCCCACATTGCGCCGAAAGCGGCTAGCGGCCCCAGCTTCAGCGGCGACCTGGCCAAGCTAGCCGACGAGCTGCAGGTGATCGGGGTGAAGGCGGCGATCATGCCGATCCTCTATATTCCCGACCGCCTGGGCGGCGCCGACCTGCGCCAGGCCGGCGCGCAGATGACCGCCGACGACTGGAAATGGAACGCCGATTTCCTGAACGAGAAGGCCGCCGTCCTCAAGAAGGCCGGCATCGTCAGCGGTTATCACAACCACAATTTCGAATTCGCCCCGCTGGGCGACACCACCGGCATGGAGATCCTGCTGAAGGGCACGGACCCGAACCTTGTCACCTTCGAGATGGACGTCGGCTGGGTGACGGCCGCCGGCAAGGACCCGTTCGCCCTGCTGAAGGCGCATCCGCACCGCTTCACCCAGATGCACGTCAAGGACATCAAGCCCACGACCAAGGCCAATTTCGAGCTGCGCCAGGACCCGACCGAGGTCGGCAGCGGCATGATCGACTGGAAGCGGCTGCTGCCCGCCGCCTACGCCGCCGGCGTCAGGGGCTTCTATGTCGAGCAGGAGCCGCCGTTCGCCCACAGCCGGCTGGAGTCGGCCAAGATCAGCTTCGACTACCTGGCGAAAGTGGTCGCCTGATGAGCGGACGCGCGCCCCTGCGGCTGGCCATGGTCGGTGGCGGTCCCGGCTCGTTCATCGGCCCGGTGCACCGCATGGCCGCCGAGCTGGACGGCCGCATCCGGCTGACGGCCGGCGTGTTCAGTCGCGATCCGGCCAAGAACGCTCAGGCCGCCGCCGACTGGGGCGTCGCGCCGGACCGGGTCTATCCGGACCATCACGCAATGATCGCCGCCGAGGGCGCGCGGCCGGACGGCGTCGACCTGGTCTCCGTCGTGACGCCCAACCACCTGCACTTCGACGTCGCCGCCGCCGCCCTGAAGGGCGGGTTGCACGTGATCAGCGACAAGCCCGCGACCCTGAATCTGGCCCAGGCCCGGGACCTGGCCGAGATCGTTGCGGCGTCGGGCAAGCGCTACGGCCTGACCTACACCTATACCGGCTATCCGATGGTCCGCGAGGCGCGGGAGATCGTGGCCCGCGGCGACCTGGGTGCGGTGCGCAAGGTCGTGGTGGAGTACTCGCAAGGCTGGCTGTCGCGGCCGCTCGAGCGCGAGGACAACAAGCAGGCCAGCTGGCGCTCGGACCCCAATAAATCGGGCGTTGGCGGCTGCATCGGCGACATCGGCGTTCACGCTTTCAACATCGCCGAGTTCATCACGGGCAGGCGCGTCGAGCGCCTGTGCGCCGACGTCGCCGCCGTGGTTCCGGGGCGCGACCTGGACGACGATTGCAACGTGCTGCTGCGGTTCGAGGGCGGCGCACGCGGCGTGCTGATCGCCTCGCAGATCTCTGCCGGCGCGCGCAACGGCCTGAGGATCAGCGTCTACGGCGAGACCGGCGGCCTGACCTGGGGTCACGAAGACCCCAACGTCCTGACCCTGGACTGGCTGGACGGGCCCAGCCAGGTGCTGCACGCCGGATCGGCCTATCTGGGCGTGGGCGCCCGGGCGGTCACGCGCCTGCCGACGGGACATCCGGAAGGCTTCATCGAGGCCTTCGCCAACATCTATCGTGACTTCGCCGACGCGATCGTCGGGCAGGGCGACGGCCGGCTGGTGCCCGACATCGCCGAGGGCGTGCGCGGCATGGCCTTCGTCGAGCGCGCCGTGGCCGCCAGCCGGGCCGACGCCGGCTGGGTGGCGCTGGGCGGGATCACGCAAGAGGGAGTGGGGCGATGAAGACGCTCAAGGGGCCCGGCATCTTCCTGGCCCAGTTCATCGGCGCCGAGCCGCCCTTCGACAAGCTGGAGACCATGGCCGCCTGGGCCGCCGACCTCGGCTATGTCGGCGTGCAGATGCCGACCGGCGGGGCGGACTCGTTCTTCGACCTGGCCCTGGCGGCGGAAAGCCAGGCCTATTGCGACGACATCGCCGGGATGCTGGCCGGCCATGGCCTGCAGATCACCGAGCTGTCGACCCACTTGCAGGGCCAACTGGTCGCGGTGCACCCGGCCTATGACGAGCTGTTCGACGGCTTCGCGCCGCCCGAACTGCGCGGCAAGCCGAAGGAACGCCAGGTCTGGGCGGTGGGGCAGCTGAAGGCCGCCGCGGTCGCCAGCCGGCGTCTGGGCCTGAACGCCCACGCCACCTTCTCGGGCGCCCTGGCCTGGCCCTACTTCTATCCCTGGCCGCAGCGGCCGGCGGGCCTGGTCGAGGAGGCCTTCGCCGAACTCGGCCGTCGCTGGAAGCCGATCCTCGACGCCTTCGAGGACGAGGGAGTCGACGTCTGCTACGAGATCCATCCGGGCGAGGACCTGCACGACGGCGCCACGTTCGAGCGGTTCCTGGACGAGGTCGGCGGCCACGCGCGCGCCAACATCCTCTACGACCCCAGCCACTTCGTGCTGCAGCAGCTGGACTATCTGGGCTACATCGATCGCTATCACGAGCGGATCCGCGCCTTCCACGTCAAGGACGCCGAGTTCCGGCCGTCGGCCCGGTCCGGTGTCTATGGCGGCTACCAGGGCTGGGTGGATCGGCCCGGCCGCTTCCGCTCGCTGGGCGACGGCCAGGTGGACTTCAAGGCCATCTTCTCGAAGCTGGCCCAGTACGACTATGCCGGCTGGGCGGTGCTGGAATGGGAGTGCGCCCTCAAGCACCCCGAGCAGGGCGCCCGCGAAGGCGCGCCGTTCATCCGCGACCATATCATCCAGGTCACCGACAAGGCGTTCGACGACTTCGCGGGCAGCGCGCCCGACGCCGGCCGCAATCGCCGCCTATTGGGCCTCTAGAGGCGACGCAGAAACCCTGACGGAGTTCACGCAATGAAGTTCCCGCTTATGCTTGCCGCCGGTCTGAGCGCCTTGGCCACCAGCGCCGTCGCCGCCCCGCCCTCCGGACAGGCGGTGTTCGAGCAGCGCTGCTCGGTCTGCCATTCGCTGCAGCCCGCCCCGGGCAAGATGGGGCCGCCCCTGGCCGGGGTGGCCGGCCGCAAGGCGGGCTCCGTCGCCGGCTACGCCTACAGCAATGCGCTGAAGACCTCGAACATCACCTGGACGCCGGACAAGCTGGACGCCTTCGTCAAGGCGCCGGGCAAGACGGTCCCCGGCACCAAGATGCTGCTGGGCGCGCCGGACGCCGAGCAGCGCGCCGCCGTGATCCAGTATCTGAGCTCCCTCAAGAAATAGGCCCGAGAGAGCTCAGGACGGGATCAGGTTAGTGGACAGTTGACGGTCTTGAGCCGAATTCCTCGTCCTTCGACAAGCTCAGGATGAGGAATTCTACTCAACCGCCTTACTCGTAACCCTCATCCTGAGCCTGTCGAAGGACGAGGGCGCCGCTTCGACGCCAAACGTCGTCTACGGAGCCTAGCGCGCCGTCAGTTCCTGGATCTCGATATCCTTGAACTCGATCGGGTGGCCTTCGCTCTGCAGGGCGATGTAGCCCCCGGTCACGGGCTGGGCGCCGCGAGCGAGGATGTAGGGCTTGGCCCCGCCCGCGACGGTGTCGTCGGGGTCCAGGGTGACGTTCGCATAGTGATGAACGACCACGCCGTTGATCTTCTGGGAGATCTCGCCGTTGGGCAGGACTTCCAGCTCGGCCTTGACCCAGGTTCCGTTGGGCACCGTCGGGGCGTTGGCCGGCGGCGTGCAGTGGTCCTTGGCCGTGACGCCGTCGAAGGTGATGTTGGTTCCAGGCGTGCAGACCGCGCCGGTGGGACGGGGCGCGTCGCCGTCCTTGCCCAGCAGCTGGAACTCGATCGAAACCGGGAAAGGCTGCTCGACGGTCATGCTCTCCGGGCTCTGGCTGTCGAACATGATCCCGCTGTTGCTCCGCGCCCAGGTCGGGGTGTCGGGCAGGCCGCCCTCGGGCAGGAAGCGGTAGGTCAGGCGCAGGCGGTAGGCCTTGAACGGCGTCTTGTAGAACAGGTGGCCGAACTGTCCGTCCAGCTTGTCATAGCCGGCATAGGAGACCCGGATCACGCCGTGGTCGACCACGAAGGTCTGGTGATAGTTCTCGCCGGCGGGGTGCTTGGCGACCTTGGGCGTCCAACCCTCCAGGGTGCGTCCGTCGAACAGCGGCCGCCACGGCCCGGCCTTCACCGTCTCGGCCCCGGCCTGGGCGCCGGCGCAGAGCGCCAGGCAGGCGGACAAAGCCCCGGCGGCGAGACCAGGCGCCGACACGCGACGCTTTCGAACGGACTGGCTCGGATTCATCATGATTTTCCTGTTCCTCCCTCTGGCGCGGCGGTTTTCGTAAGAAACCGCGACCTTTCTTGCAATGTAACCCATTTCATGGAAGCTTCCAGGCAACAATGAACGGGTTCGCCGAAGTCGGCGCGCCGCGCTGCCGGGCAGCGGGCGCGATTCGATCAAAGGCGCCAAGCGGGGAGCAGACATGGCCAATCTCAACGGTCGCGCGCGCCAGGAGAACACTTACGACGCCATCGTCGTCGGCAGCGGCATAACCGGCGGCTGGGCGGCCAAGGAGCTGACCCAGAAAGGCCTGAAGACGCTGGTGCTGGAGCGCGGGCCGATGGTCCGCCACCTGGAGGACTATCCCACCGCCACGATGGATCCCTGGCAGACGAAGTACCCGCAGGGGCAGCTGCCGTCGGACGAGCTCAATGCGAAGTATCCGGTCCAGAAGCGTACCGGCTACACCCTGACGGAATATACCCGGCACTTCTTCGTCCGCGACGACCAGAACCCCTATACCGAGGAAAGCCGCTACGACTGGATCCGTGGCTATCATGTCGGCGGCCGGTCGCTGACCTGGGGCCGCCAGAGCTATCGCCACAGCCCGATCGACTTCGAGGCCAACGCCCGCGAGGGGATCGGCGTCGACTGGCCGATCCGCTACGAGGAGCTCGCGCCCTGGTACGACCATGTGGAGCGCTTCATCGGCGTCTCGGGCCAAGCGGAGGGCCTGCCGCACCTGCCGGACGGCCAGTACCAGCCGCCGATGGAAATGAACTGCGTCGAGAAGGCCTTCAAGGCCAAGTCCGAGGCGCGGTTCCCCGAACGGCGGATCACGATGGGCCGGACCGCGCACCTGACCGACCCGACCGAGGAACAGCTCGCGCTGGGCCGGACCAAGTGCCAGTACCGCAACATGTGCATCCGCGGCTGCCCCTTCGGCGGCTACTACAGCTCCAATTCCGGGGGGCTGGTGGCGGCCGAGCGCACCGGAAACCTGGTCATCCGCCCCGGTTCGATCGTCACCTCGCTGATCTATGACGAGAAGGCCGGCAAGGCGACTGGCGTGCGCATCCTCGACGCGACGACGCGCCAGGAGGAGGAGTTCTACGCCGACGTCGTGTTCCTGTGCGCCTCGGCCTTCAACTCGGCCTGGATCATGATGAACTCGACCAGTTCGCGGTTCCCGAACGGCTTCGGCAACGGCAGTGACCAGTTGGGCCGCAACGTCATGGACCACCACCTGGGCGTCGGGGCCAGCGGCGAGGCCCCCGAGTTCGCCGACATGTACTATTCGGGGCGCAGGCCGAACGGGATCTATGTGCCGCGTTTCCGCAACCTCGGCGACGCGGCCACCAAGCGGAGCGACTACCTGCGCGGCTTCGGCTACCAGGGCGGCGCCTCGCGGCCCGGATGGGATCGCGACCTGACCCGGCCAGGACAAGACCCCTCCGGTCCGCGGGGCTTCGGGGCGGCGCGCAAGGCCGCGCTGAGCCAGCCGGGGCCGTGGATCATCGGGCTGGGCGGCTTCGGCGAGATCCTGCCCTACGAAGACAATCGGATTACCCTGAATCGCGACAAGACCGACGAGTTCGGCCTGCCGACCCTGTCGATGAACGTCACGATCCGCGAGAACGAGCTGGCCATGCGTCGCGACATGCAGACCGCGGCCGCCGAGATGCTGGAGGCGGCGGGCTTCAAGAACGTCGAGGGGCGGGACGGGGGCTACGCGCCCGGCCTGGGCATCCACGAAATGGGCACCGCCCGCATGGGCCGGGATCCAAAGACCTCGGTGCTCAACGCCCACAACCAGGTTCACGAGTGCAAGAACGTCTATGTCACCGATGGGGCGGCCATGACCTCGGCGTCGTGCGTGAACCCGTCCCTGACCTACATGGCCCTGACAGCCCGGGCCGCCGACCACGCGGTCCAGGCGCGCAAGCGGGGAGATCTGTGATGCTGCTGAGCCGACGCGACGCGATACGCGGCCTGACCTTCACCTTCGGCGTCGCGGCGACGGGGTTCGCCGGACGGGCCATGGCGGCCGCGCCCGCCCTGGGCTGGACCCCCACGGCGCTGACGCCGGACCAGGCCCGCCTGGTCGACGTGGTGGCTGAGCTGATCATCCCCAAGACCGACACGCCGGGCGCGCGCGAAGCCGGCGTGCCGCAATTCGTCGACCGCGCGCTGGCCGACTACTACAACAAGGCCCAGGCCGATCGCCTGAGGGCCGGGCTGGCCCGGATGGACGCCGACGCGCGCGCCGCCCATGGCGACGTTTTCGTCGCGCTGACGCCGGAGCAGCAGATCGAACTCCTGAACGGCTATGACCGCGAGGCGGCCGCCGCCCAGGGGCACACGGCTGGCGAGCCCCATTTCTTCCCGCTGCTGGAGGATCTGGTGACGGTCGGCTACTTCACCTCCGAACCGGGCGCGACGGTGGCCTTGAGTTACGATCCCGTCCCCGGCGCCTACCACGGCTGCGTGCCGCTGGCCGAGCTCGGTCGCGGCTGGGCGACCCGATAGGGCGATAGAAGAGCGCTGAGGCGACGCTTCAGGCGTTTGAGGCCCTCGGCGCGGCCTCCAGGGATGACGTAGAAGCCCGTCGGGGGCCTGTCTGACGGCCCAGCTAGGCGCGCGGCTGGTCCCCATCGGCCAATGACGTTTCGCCCTCCGAGGACGGCTGTTCCGATAGGGCGTAGATCTGCTCCATCTCGACCCAGGTTCGGTCGGGCGCGAACGGCAGCGGCTTCTGAAAGGTCCGCATCAGGGCGTCCCAGGCCTGCACGTCCGGATTGGCGGCGTCCCTGGCCGCCTTGGCCTCGGCGTCGTAGCCGTCGCCCTGTTCCAGGATCATGAACAGCCGGTCGCCGACCAGCCAGATCTCCAGCTCGCGCACGTCGTCGGCGCGGATCGCGGCCGTCACCGCGGCAGGCGGTCCGCCCGACCGGTGCCAAGCGCGATAGCGGGCGATCTGGTCGGCATCGTCATGCAGGTCGACCGCGAAACAGCGGCGGATCGTCCGGCTCACGCCAGCCTCCACATCGTCGTTGACGCGGCTGCGATGGGATCTATAAACATCATATGTATTATCTTATTGCGCCCACCGTAGGGAGGCAAGCATGACCCAGCTGTATGGACGGACGCTGAGCCGCCGCGCCCTGGCCGAGCGGACCGGCGCCCTGTCGCAGTTCGCCGGCGTGCGCCTGTCGACCCTGGGCGACGGCGTCGAGCGCGGCGTGCGGCAGCTGGAGTTCCGCACCGGCTCGGGCCTGCGCTTCACGGTGCTGGTGGACCGGGCGATGGACATCGCCGAGTGCGAGCACAACGGCCGCGCGGTCGGATGGCATTCGCCATCGGGCTTTCGCAATCCTTCGCTGCACGAGTACGAGGGGGAGGGCGGCCTGTCCTGGTTCCGGTCGTTCTCGGGCCTGATGGTCACCTGCGGCCTGGACCACGTGCTGTTCATGCACGACGACCCGGCCGACCACTACGTCTATGGCCCCCGCAAGACGGTCAATTCGTCGCTGCACGGGCGGATCGGCACGATCCCGGCCCGGCTGACCGGCTACGGCGAACGCTGGGACGGCGACGACTGCGTCCTGTGGGCCGAGGGCGTGGTGCAGCAGTCGACGGTGTTCGGCGAGGACCTGCACCTGGTCCGGCGGATCGAGGCGAGCGTCGGGACCGACGAGATCCGCCTGCACGACCGGGTGGTCAATCACGGCTTCTACCGGACGCCGCACATGTACTGCTACCACATCAATGTCGGGTACCCGGTTCTGGACGAGGGATCGCGCTACGTGGCGCCGATCCGCGACGTGGTCTGGGCCGCCCACGCCGGCGACGACTATCGCAAGCAGGGCGTCGGCTATCGCACCCTGCCGGCCCCGATCCGCAATTTCCATGAACAGGTCTGGCAGCACGACATGGCCGCCGACCCCGACGGGCGGGTCAATGTCGCCCTGGTCAACGAGGCCATTGGCTTGGGCTTCGAGGTCCAAACGCTGAAGGCGCAGTTCCCCGCCACGTATGAGTGGCAGAACCTGCACGCCGGCCACTACGCCCTGGGGATCGAACCCTCGACCAACCACGTTCTGGGCAAGGACTTCGCCCGTGACCGGGGCGAACTGATCCAGTTGGAGCACGGCGAGGAGCGCCGCTATGACAGCGTCTTCCGCATCCTGCCCGACGCGGACGCGGTGACGGAGGCGGTCAGCCGGATCGAAGCCGTGGTTCGCCAGCCGGCTGAGGACTATCCCGCCCCGTCCGGCGCCTATCCGCTGATCGGCGGCCGCTGAAATGGCCCTTCCCCAGGACCTCGAGGGCCGGGTCGTCCTCTACACGGGCGCGGCGGGCGGGCTGGGCCTTCAGACGACGCTGGCCCTGATGGGGCGTGGCGCGACCGTCGTGGCGGTCGATAACGACCAGGCCAAGGTCGCGGCGCTGGAAGCCGAGGCCGCCCGGGTCGGGGCGGGGCGCCTCATCGTCTCGCTTGCCGATCTGTCCGATCTCGATGGTTTCCGGACCGTGCTGAAGGCTCTGCTGGAGCAGGTCGGCGCCTTCGACGTGGTGATCAACAACGCCGCCATCTATCCCTCGCGTCCGTTCGAGGACTATTCGATCCAGGACCACCAGGCGGTCCAGCGGGTCAATGTCGACGCCGCGATCGTCGCCGTTCAGGCGGCCCTGCCGGCCATGCGCGAGCGGGGCTTTGGCCGGATCATCAACATCTCCAGCATCACCCTCTCGGGTCAGTGGGCGAACCTGTCGCCCTATGTCGCCTCCAAGGGGGCCCTGGTCGGCCTGACCCGCGCCTGGGCGCGGGAGTTCGGACCGTACGGCGTCACCGTCAACGCCATCGCCCCCGGGGCCTTTCCCACCGACGCCGAGAAGATCCATCCGGATCCGGACGGCTACGCCCGTCATGTGCTCGACAGCCAGGCCGTCAAGCGCCGGGGTCATGTCGGCGACATCGCCCACGCCATCGCATTCTTCGCCGCCGATGAGGCGGGCTTCATCACCGGCCAGACGCTGCACGTGAACGGCGGCTGGGTGATGAGCTGAACCAGCCGGAAGGTCTTTTCTCCATGGGCATACTGAGCGGAATCCGCGTTCTCGACTGTTCCATCGCCATGGCCGGCCCGTTCGCCGCCCAGCGCCTGGGCGACCTGGGCGCCGACGTGATCAAGGTCGAGCCGACCACCGGCGAGTGGCAGCGCCACGTCGCGGCCGGCGGCGCGCGCGGCAACCAGATCAACGTCTCGTTCCTGTCGCTGAACCGCAACAAGCGCTCCCTGGCCGTCGACCTGAAGACGGACGAGGGCAAGGCGCTGCTGTTGGAGATGGTCAAGACGGCCGACGTCTTCCTGCAGAACTACCGGCCCGGTGTCGCCCAGCGGTTGGGCGTCGACTACGAGACCCTGTCGAAGATCAATCCGCGGCTGATCTACGTGTCGATGTCCGGCTATGGCGAGGACGGTCCGTACCGGAACTATCCGGGGCAAGACCTGCTGCTGCAGGCCATGTCGGGGGCGATGATGTCGTCGGGGGCGGCTGACCAGCCGCCGCAGCCGGCCGGCCAGTACCTAGTCGACGCGATCACCGCCTACACCGCCTTCGAGGGCGCTCTGGCGGCGCTGTTCCATCGCGAGCGGACGGGCGAGGGCCAGCTGGTCCAGATCAACATGCTGGACGCCATCACCACCATCCAGATGCAGGAACTGTCGGTCTTCACCATCGGCGGCAAGCCGCAGACCCGCTCGGCCGAGCCCCACGCCCACAGCTATATCCGGGCGCCCTACGGCGTCTTCCAGACCCAGGACGGCTACATCTCGATCGCCATGGCTTCGCTGAAGACCCTGGGCCGGCTGATCGACGAGCCGTTCTTCGCCGACCTGGACGACGAGACCGACAGCTGGATCCATCGCGACGAAATCTACGCCTGCGTGCGTCGGCGACTGGTCCATCGGACCAGCGCCCACTGGCTGGCCCTGTTCCGCCAGAACGACATCTGGTGCGGCCCGGTCTACGGCTATGCCGAGCTCGTCGAGGATCCGCAGATCCAGCACAACGGAACCTTCGTCGAATACGACCATCCGACCGAGGGGCGGGTGAAGGCCCCGGGCTTTCCGATCCGCTTCTCCAAGACGCCGTCGACCATCGAACGCGGCGCGCCGCTGGTCGGGGAGCACACCCGCGAGATCCTGGCCGAGACCGGCCGCGACGCGGAGCAGATAGAGGCCCTGATCCGCGCCGGCGTGGTGCGGTCGGCATGACCGCGCCCCGCTATCACGGCCTGACCTGGGACCATCCACGAGGATATCGAGCGCTGGAGGCCGCCGCCTCCCGGCTGGATCCGGACCGGGACGGCCTGGCCCTGAGCTGGGACCGTCATTCGCTTGAAGGTTTCGAGGAACGGCCGATCGGCGAGCAGTGCGCCCTGTATGACCTGGTCGTGCTGGACCATCCGCATGTCGGCGAGGCCGTGGCCGCCGACTGCCTCGTCCCGCTGGAGGACCTGTTCGAGGACGAGGAGATCGCCGCCTGGCAAGCCGCCGTCATGGGGCGCTGCCTGGACAGCTACCGCTATGCCGGTCGCCACTGGGCTTTGCCGCTGGACGCCGCGACCCAGGTCATGGCCTGGCGCAAGGATCGGCTCGACGCGCCGCCGACGCTGTGGGACGAGGTCGTGCGGCTGGCGGAGACCGGCGGCGTGGTGCTGTCGCTGTCGGGCCCGCACGCGGCCTTGACGTTCCAGTCGATCTGCGCCGCCCATGGCGCGTCGCCGGCGGCGGACGGCGAAACCTTCATGGAGCCCGCCGCCGGCCGCGCCGCCTGGAGCCTGCTGTCGCGGCTGGCGGCGCACAGCCCGCCAGCCTTGCGGCCGCTGAACCCGATCGGCCTGCTGGAGCACATGAGCGCCCATGACGATGTGGCCCTCTGCCCGCTGGTCTACGGCTATGTGAACTACGCCCCCGACGGCGCCCTGGGCTTCGCGGACGCGCCGCGCGTGACGCCGGACGGGCCCGTGGGCTCGATCCTCGGCGGGACCGGGATCGGGGTGTCGCGGCGTTGCGCGGTGACGCCACAACTGCTGGACCATCTGCGCTGGCTGATGGCCGATGCGACGCAGCGCGGCTTCATCCCCGCCCATGAGGGGCAGCCCGCGCTGCAGGCCGCCTGGCGCGATCCGGCCGTCAACGCGCGATGGGGCGACTTCTACGCCAGCACCTACGCCACGCTGGACGGCGCCAGCCTGCGGCCGCGCCACGACGGCGCCATCGCCTTCCAGACGGCGGCGTCGCAGCGCGTCCGCGCCGGTCTCGACATCGGCGACGGCGCGGATCGGGTGCTGGACGACCTGCAGGCGCTGTTCGTGCGCCACCGCCCAGCCGGCGCTGAGACTTGAGGAGCAGGCGATGAGCCAGGACGACGAGCTTCTGTTCGAGGTGACGGGCCATGTCGCCGTCATCACCCTGAACCGGCCGCACAAGCTGAACGCGGTGACGCCGGCTATGGCCAAGGCGGTCGAGGCGGCGATCGCAGAGGTCGACGCCTCCGACACCATCCGCTGCGTGGTGATCACCGGGACGGGGGAGAAGGCCTTCTGCGCCGGGTCGGACATCTCGACCCTGGACCAGTACCAGACCCCCTGGGAGTTCCGGAACCGCGGGGACTATTGCGACGCCGTGCGGCTGTGCCGCAAGCCGACGATCGCGGCGATCAACGGCTATGCCCTCGGCGGCGGGCTGGAGACGGCGATGAGCTGCGACATCCGCATCGCCTCGGCCAACGCCCGGTTCGCCGCCCCCGAGATCAAGCTGGGCTGGATCGGCGGTGGCGGCATGGCGGCCGGCCTGGTCCATTCGATCGGCGCCTCGAACGCGGCCCTGATGATCCTGACCGGCGACACGATCGACGCCGAGACCTGCCGGCAATGGGGACTGGTCAGCGAGGTGGTCGCGCCCGGCGAGTTGCTGACGCGAGCCCGGGCCGTCGCCGAGGTCATCGCCTCGCGTGCGCCGATCGCCGCCGAGACCGCCAAGCTGAACCTCAAGGCGGCCCACGCCATGCCCTATGAAAAGGCGGTCGAGTACGAGCGCGACCTGCAGACGATCTGTTTCGCCACGGCGGATGCGGCGGAGGGGCGGGCGGCGTTCGCCGAGAAACGGACGCCCGTGTTCCGGCGTCGCTGACCACAACCGCCTGTTCGCGTCGGCCGAGGATGGCTACGAAGGGCCGACCACCGATGCGGAGAGGACATGAAGCCCAGGATCCTGATCAGCCGCCGCTGGCCTGACGTCGTCGAGGCCCGGCTGCGCCAGCGCTATGACGTGACGCTGAACGAGGGCGACGCGCCGATGGGCGTCGAGCAACTGCGCGCGGCGATGAGCGCCTACGACGCCCTTTGCCCGACGGTCTCGGATCGCGTCACGGCCGAGGTCCTGGCCGCGCCCGATGCGCGGGTGAAGATGATCGCCAACTATGGCGCGGGCTACGAGCACATCGACCTGGCGGCGGCCAGGGCGGCCGGGGTGGTGGTGACCAACACGCCCGACGTGCTGACCGACGCCACCGCCGAACTGGCGATGCTGCTGATGCTGATGACCAGCCGCCGGGCGGCGGAGGGCGAACGCGAGCTGCGGGCCGGCCAGTGGACCGGCTGGCGGCCCACACACCTGCTGGGCCGGTCGCTGGCGGGCAAGACCCTGGGCCTGGTCGGCTATGGCCGCATCGCCCGGGCCACCGCCCGGCGGGCCCGCGCCGCCCTGGGAATGGAGATCGCCTATTACAGCCGCCGGCGCGCGGACGACGAGGACGGCGCGACCTATCACGAGACGCTGGAGAGCCTCGCGGCGGCGGCCGACGTGCTGTCGCTGCACACCCCGGGCGGTCCCGAGACCCACCATCTCGTCGACGCCGCCCTGCTGGCGCGGATGAAGCCGACGGCGATCCTGATCAACACCGCGCGCGGTTCGGTGGTGGCCGAGGCCGACCTGGCCCAGGCCCTGGCCGACGGGACGATCGCCGGCGCCGGCCTGGACGTCTACCAGGGCGAGCCCAAGGTCGATCCGGTCCTGCTGGCGGCGCCCAACACCGTGCTGCTGCCGCACCTGGGCAGCGCGACCCTGGAGACCCGCACGGCCATGGGCATGCGGGCGGCCGACAATCTGGATCGCTTCTTCGACGGCATGCCGCCGCTCGACCGGGTCGCCTAGGCCTGAGGGCGGGTCTAGAGGGTTGATCTAAAGTAATACGTCATACAACATGCGGCTCTCCGAAACGAAGGGAGGGAGCGCATGGCGCAAGGCGCGATCAGCGAGAAGGCGGAGTTTAGCCGTCGCTTCGTGACGCTTGGGCTGGGCGCGGCCCTGGCGGCCAGCCCGTCGCTGGTGCGGGCCACGGGGTCGCTGACGGGCTTCCACGACGTACGCGACTACGGCGCCGTCGGTGACGGGATCGCCATCGACTCCGGCGCCGTCAACCGCGCCATCGAGGCGGCCTCCGCGGCCGGCGGCGGCACGGTGGTGATCCCCGCCGGCCACTACCTGTGCTTCTCGATCCGGCTGAAAAGCTTCGTCACCCTGGTGCTGATGAACGGTTCGGTGATCGAGGCGGCCGATCCCCGCAAGCACGCCGGCCGCTATGACCTGCCCGAGAACGTCTATGAGGAACAGTACCAGGACTACGGCGTCAGTCACTTCCACAACAGCCTGATCCATGGCGATGGGGTCAACGACGTCGCCATCATCGGCAAGGGGCTGATCCATGGCCTGGGCCTGGACCGCGAGGGACCGACGCCGCGCTGGCATGGCATGGCCGGCTGGACGTCGCCCGCCGAACAGGGGCTGACCCCCGACGCCGCTCGCCGGGCTATCCCGCGCGAGATGGCCTATGAGGGCCGGGGCAACAAGGCCATCGGCCTGACCGGCTGTCGCAACGTCTTGCTGCGCGACTTCACCATCCTGCAGGGCGGCCACTTCGCCTGCTACGTGCTGGGCTCGACCAATGTGCGTATCGACGGCCTGACCGTCGACACCGACCGCGACGGCATCGACATCGACGCCTGCCGCGACGTGAAGGTCACCAACTGCCTGGTCAACGCGCCCAAGGACGACGCCATCGTGCTGAAGAGCAGCATGGCCCTGAAGGCGCCGCGCTTCTGCGAGGACGTCAGCGTGATCGGCTGCAAGACCAGCGGCTACCTGTTGGGCACGGTGATCGACGGAACCTACCAGCCCTCGCCCTACAGGTCGGTGGACGACATCGGCGTGCTGGGCCGGATCAAGCTGGGCACCGATTCCGTCGCAGGTTTCCGCAACATCCTGGTGTCGGACTGCATCTGCGAGAACACCCGCGGCCTGCAGCTGGGCGCGATCGACGGCGGGGTGCTGGAGGACGTGACCTTCTCCAACATCCTGCTGCGCAACCCGGTCAACCATCCGATCTTCGTGCGCCTGTCGGGGCGCAACCGCGCGCCGGAAGGCAATGGACCGTCCCAGGTGCGGCGGGTGAGCTTCTCCAACATCAACGTCTCGGGCGCGCCCGGGCCCTACGCCAGCGGCGTGGTCGGCCTGCCCGGCGGGATCATCGAGGACGTCAGCTTCTCGGATATACACGTGCGCTCGGCCGGCGGCGGTTCGCGGCAAGACGCCGCGCGGGACATCGAGGAGCGGCCCAAGTCGTCGCTGGAGCCCAGCTTCATGGGCGCGTTCCCGGCCCACGGCCTGTGGGTGCGCCACGCCCGCAACGTGAGCGTACGCGATGTCAGCTTTTCGGTGGACAGGCCTGACGCCCGGCCGGCGATCGTGCTGGACGACGTGCAGGGCGCGACGATCGACGGCGTACGGTCCAGCCTGGCGCCGCGCGCGGCGGTCCGCACGGCGCGCAGCCGCGACGTCCACGCCCGCAATGTCGAGCGCCTGGCCTGAACAACGACCCGCGCTACACGACGGAGAGACCTCATGACGTTCCCATCGTTACGGCTGGCGCGACCGTGGCTGGTTCTCGGCCTCGCCCTCTGGGCGTTCGGCGCGGCCCGGGCCGCCGAAGTGACGCCGCTGCGCGACGGCTGGCGCTTCGCTCGCGCCGACGTGCCTGGAGCGGAAACCGCGACCTTTGACGACTCCGGCTGGGCGACGGTGTCGACGCCGCACACCTACAACGCCGCCGACTCCGGCCTCGGCGGGGCCAAGGCCCGAGGCGAGCCGGAAGGCGCCTATTACCGCGGCCCGGCCTGGTATCGGCTGTCGCTGGACCATACGCCGCGCGCCGGCCGGCGCTATTTCCTGCAGTTCGACGGCGCGGCGCTGAAGGCCGAGGTCTTTCTGAACGGCCGGAAGCTGGGGACGCATGAAGGCGGCTACGCCGCCTTTCGCTACGACGCCACGGACGCCCTCCGGCCGGGCAAGAATCTGCTGGCGGTACGGGTCGACAATGCGCGCAACACCCGGTTCGCGCCGCTGAACGGCGACTTCAACGTGTTCGGCGGCCTCTATCGCGCGGTCAAGCTGGTCGAGACTTCGGACATCCACGTGGACCTGGGCGACTGGAGCGGGCCGGGGGTCTATGCCCGCACCCAGGCCCTGGCGGCGGGCCGGGCGACGATCGGGGCCAAGGTCCTGGTCCGCAACGATCGCGCAACGGCGGCGAGCGTTCAGGTGGTGACGCGGATCCTCGATGCGGACGGCGCGGTGACCGTCGAGGCGCGTGGAGTGGCCCGGATCGCCGCAGGCCAGTCCCAGCCGGTCGAGCAGACCCTGGTCCTGAAGAAGCCCCGGCTGTGGGAGGGACGGCGCTCGCCCTATCTCTACCGCCTGCGCAGCGAGGTGCGGGTCCAGGGCAAGCTGGTCGACACCGCCGAGGTCCCGCTGGGCGTGCGCACGGTGGGCCTGGACGGGGAGGGGCGCTTCCTGCTGAACGGCAAGCCCTACGCCCTCTACGGCGCGAACATCCAACTGCCGACCCGCTTCGGCAAGGGGCCGGTCGTCAGCGACGCCGAGATGGACGAGGACATGCGGATCATGGCCGAGATGGGCGTCACCGCCCTGCGGCTGGCCCACATGCAGCATCCGCAGCGGGTCTATGACCAGGCCGACCGGCTGGGCATCCTTCTGACCACCGAAGTGCCGCTGATCGACGACCTGGACCCGTCCGACGCGTTCCGCGACAACCTGGTGCAGCAGATGCGCGAGCTGATCGCCCAGAACGTCAACCATCCGTCGGTCGCCCTGTGGGGCATCGGCAACGAGCTGCGGACCTCGGGCGAGGCGGCCAACCGGCTGCTGGCCGCGCTGCAATCGACGGCCAAGGCCATGGATCCGACGCGGCCCACGACCTACGCCCATTGCTGCTTGAAGGACGACGACCCGATCGCCCAGCACAGCGATACGGTCTCCTACAACCGCTATTTCGGCTGGTACTGGACCGAGGCCAAGGACATCGGCCCCTGGGCCGACGACCTGCACGCCCGTCTGCCGAAGCGGCCGATCGGGGTCAGCGAGTACGGGGCCGGGGCCAGCATCCTGCACCAGGAGGACCCCGTGCTGCGCCGCCCGGTCGCCGACGGTTACTGGCATCCCGAGCAATGGCAGACGGTCTTCCACGAGACCCACTGGCGCGAGCTGCGCCAGCGGCCGTTCCTGTGGTCCAACTTCATCTGGGTCGGCTTCGACTTCCCGTCGTTCAAGCGCAACGAGGGCGACCGGCCGGCCATCAACGACAAGGGGTTGGTCACTGAGGACCGGCTGACGCGCAAGGACGCCTACTACTGGTACCAGGCCAACTGGTCGGAGGTCCCGATGCTGCACCTCGCCAGCCGCCGCGACGTTAACAAGCGGACCAAGCACGTGAAGGTGAAGGCCTATTCCAACCAGCCGTCGGTGCGGCTGCGCCTGAACGGCGGCGACTGGACCACCGTGCCGGTCCAGGACCATGTCGCGCTATGGGAGATCGATCTGGCGGAGGGCGAGAACCTGGTCGAGGCGGCGGCCGAGGTCGAAGGGAAGGCGCTGAGCGACAGCGTGCAGTGGACGTATCGGACGCGACCCTGAGCGGGCCGGAGACATGCTCTTACGCCCCGTGTTGGCCGGAGTGCAGAGGGCTGGCCGTGAGTGCGTGTCCCCAACCGATCCGCTGACTTGCTTCCAAGGCGATAGCTGGAATTGGGGACACGCACTCACCCCAAGCTCGGGGTTCGATTTGCGCCTCCCTGCCGTGAGAGCATGTCCCCAGCCCCTGAGACCGGACTAAGCCCTAGGCCCGCGCCTCGAAGCGGTGGTCGCCCGAGCCGATCTCCAGCACCAGCCGGCCGCGCTCCATGCCCTTCACCGTCACGCCGGCGGCCTGGGCCGCGGGAACGCCGTTGACACGCACCGCGTCGGGGGCGCGGGCGGGGATATGGACCTCGGCCCGGCTGTTGGCGGGGGCCACCAGATGCAGTCCGAAACCGCCGTCCGGCTTCAAGGCCCAGTCGGTGCTGATCCGGCCTAGCACGCTGTCATAGTCGCCGCCGCCCTGGGGCACGCGCGGGTCCAGCACGGGATCGAAGCGGAACAACAGGAAGCCCGGCCGGATCGGCTCGATCCCGGCCACGCGGCGGAAGATGAAGCCGGTCACCGCGCCAAGGGCGTAGTGGTTGTAGGAGTTCATCGACACGTCGCCGACGTCGCCGTTCCATCGCTCCCAGATGGTCGTGGCGTTCTTGCGGATCATGTAGCCCCAGGACGGGAAATCGGTCCGCAGCAGCAGATCGTAGACCAGGGCCTGCTGGTCGTTGTCGGCCAGGGCGTCGAGGCTGAACGGCGTGCCCAGGAAGCCGGTCGACAGCAGCGTGCCGCGCCGACGGATGTCGGCGACCAGGTGGCCGGTGGCGGCGGCGCGCAGACCTTCGGGAACCAGTCCGAAGCGCAGGGCCAGGATATAGCCGGCCTGCGAGCCGTTACCCATCGAGCCGTCGGGCCGGATGAATTCGCGCTGGAAGGCGTCGGTGATGCGGGCGGCCAGATCGCGGTAGCGGACCGCGTCGGGCCGACGGCCGGAACCCGTCGCCATCTCGGCCATCGCCTCGACCGACCGTTTCCACATGGCGGTGCCGATCAGCGCCTTGGGCGTGGTCTCGTCGCCAGGGCTCTTGGCGTCGAGAGCCACCCAGTCGCCGAAGTCGTAACCGCGTTCCTTGCGCCAGATCAGGTCGGGATTGTTCTTGAGAATGAAGGCCAGGTAGCGGGTCATCGCCGCCCAGTTCTGGTCGACGATCGCCGTGTCGTTGTAGCGCTTCCAGACGGTCCAGGGCAGGATGACGCCGGCGTCGGCCCAGCCGGGCGACGCGCCCAGGCCCAGGTCCGCCCAGCCGGCCGGCGCATAGTCCGGGAATTCGCCGCGCGATCCCTGGGCGTCGCGGATGTCCCGGCCGAACCGCTCGGTGAAGGCCGCCACGTCCATGTTGAAGGCCGCGGCGTCCCAGAAGACGTTGGCGTCGCCGGTCCAGCCCAGCCGCTCGTCGCGCTGGGGGCAATCGGTGGGCAGGCCGAAGAAGTTGGACCTCTGGCTCCACAGGCTGTTGCGCCACAGCTGCTGGATCACCGGATTGGCGATGCGCAGGTGGCCGGTCTCGGCCAGGTTCGAGGAGACGACGACGCCCTCGACGTCGTCGGCGCTCGGCGCTTGGCCCAGGGCTTCGGCCAGACCCTCGACCTCGACATAGCGGAAGCCGAAATAGGTGAAGCGCGGCTCGTAGGTCTCGCCGGCCGGATCGCCCTTGAGGGTGTAGACCAGGGCCGCCCGGGCGGCGCGCAGGTTGGACTGGTCGGCGCGGCCGTCTGCGGCCAGCACCTCGGCGAAGCGCAAGGTCACCACCTGGCCAGCGCGGCCGCGCACCTTCAGTCGCGCCCAGCCGGCGAAGTTCTGGCCGAAGTCGAAGACATGGCGCGAGCCGACCGCCGTGACGGACACGGCCCGCAGCGTCTGGATCCTTCGGATCGGCGGGCTGATCTGGGCCTTGAGGGCGCAGGGCGGGGTGGGGGCGATGTCGACCGCGCGCCAGGCGGCGGCGTCGAAGCTCGCGGTCGACCAGCCGGCCTGTTCCAGCCGCGCGTCATAGTCTTCGCCATAGTAGATTTCCCCCCGGGTCACCGGAGCCGGGGCCAGGCGCCAGGACTCGTCGCTGACGATCGTCTCGCGCGTCCCATCGGCATAGGTGATCTCCAGCTGCCCCAGGAAGCGCAGGGGCGCGTCGCCGAACGCGTAGCGGCCGGCGGGAGCGACGTAGCTGCCGTACCAGCCGTCGCCGACCATCGCCCCGATGGCGTTGTGGCCGGGGACCAGCAGGTCGGTGACGTCATAGGCGCGATAGAGCGCGGTCTTGCGGAAGTCGGTGCTCTCCGGCGTCAGCAGGGCGTCGCCGACCCGCCGGCCGTTGATCTGGGCCTCGTAGGCCCCCAGGGCCGTGGCGTAGAGACGGGCGCGGGCCACCGGCCGGTCGACCGCGAAGGCCTTGCGCAGCAGGAATGCGCCGTAGCCCGGCCAGGCCTGGGTCTGGGTCTTGGAGACCTCGGCCGGCGCCCAGCGGGCGTCGTCGAAGTCGGGAGCCGTCCAGCTGTCGGGTGCGTGCAGGGCCGTCTTCATGCCGCGCGAGGTCAGGCGCAGCACCTTGCCGCCGGCCAGGTCGGCGCGGACCATCACAGCGGTGGCGATCTCGTGCAGCTTGGGCTCGTTGAAGCCCGAGGGGTCCCTGACGCGGACGGCGATCACATGGCGGCCGGCGGCGAGGGTGTGGCGCGTCTCGGCGATCGGCGCGACGCCGTAGGCGATGGGCGAGTGCGGCGGCCGCTGGACGGGCTGGCCGTCCAGCCAGAGCTCGGACTCGGCGTTGGCGATCGAGAACAGGGTCACGGTCGCGGCGGCCGGCAGGTCGAAGGCCAGGCGGAACGAGCGGGCGGAGCGGTCGGCCGGTCGGTCGCCGCGCATCCACAGCAGGCCGGCCTGGCGGTCGGCGCGGGCCAACTCGGTCTCGGCGGCGATCCACTTGGCGCGCCAGTCGGCCGGCTCCAGCAGGCCGGTTTCGAAGCTGGCCACGGCGCTGGTGGCGCGGCGACCCTTGTTGTCGCGCACCAGGACGCGCCACCAGACGATCTGGCGCGACTTCAGCGGGATGCCCAGCCAGGAGACGTCCATGCTCTGGTCGGTCAGCACCTCGCCGGCATGCCACAGGTCGGGGGTTCCGGCCTCGAGCAGGGCGCGCGTACTGGCGGCCTGGATCTCGTAGCGGGTCTGGCGGACGTCAGGATTGGGGCTGACCAGGCGCCAGGACAGCCGCACGGCCTGGTCGTCGACGCCCAGCGGCGCGGTCATGGAGCCGGCCTTCAGGTCGACGACCTCCAGGCCCGGGGTCTGCAGCGCCTGGGCCGCCAGCGTCGGGGCCGAGGCCGCGACACCGGCCAGTCCCGCGCCCATCATCAATCCACGGCGGGAAACGCTCATCGGGGGGCCTCTGTCTCGGGGCGTGGTCCAGCCTTGTCGATCACGATTCTCGCCTCGGCTGGCCAGTCACGGGTCGCGACCAGCAGGTTGTTCTCGGCGACATTGCCGATCTCGGCCAGCCAGCGGCCGCCCGTGCGCGGCGAGCTGTGCCAATTGCCGGTCGCGACGTTGTCAGTCGAGATCCTGCGTCGGTACATCTTGCCGGCGGTGTTGACGTTCAGCCACTTGCCCTGGGTGTCGATGACGTTGCCGGTCACCCGGAAGTGCTTGGAGCCCTCGTCCAGATAGACGCCGATCCGGTCGCCGATGTCGAAGACGTGGTTGCCGCGGATCACCGCGCCGGGATTGGCCGAGAGGTTGTAGATGGCGCCGCCGTCCATGTACCAGGTCTTCACCCCGTGGATCCGGTTGCCTTCGACCAGCGTGTTCCGCAGCGTCGTCGGCGTCGTGTAGCGGGTGTTGTGCAGGTAGCCCTTCTGGTTCTCGTCGTAGTTCGGGTTGCCGCCGGCGTCGTTGTAGCCCCAGCCCCAGCCGACCGCGACGCCGTCATAGGGCGCGTCCGAGATCTCGTTGTGCAGGATGCGGGCGCCGTCGACATAGGTGGTCAGGATGGCGGCGTTGTCCTTGTAGTCCTGGCTGACGGTGGCGACGGTGTTGTCGGCGATCTCCAGGTCGGTGTTGATCAGATCCGAGGTGGAGGGATGGTGGGCGTCCTCGCGCACGCCGCCGGCCATGATGGCCCCGCCGGACAGCACGGCGAACAGGTTGCGGCGGACGCGCACGCCGCGCGTGGCCAGGCCTGCGCCGCTGAGGTTGGCGTTGGGGTCGTTGCCAACGCCCAGGGCGACCTGGCCCAGTTGCGAGAACTGGTTGTCCTGGAAGACGATTTCGCGCGCCGCCGCCACCTGGACCGCGGCGGGGATCTGGCTCCATTTCTGCCGCATCGACTCGAACTCGGGACAGCCCCAGCCGCATTTGGCCCAGGCGTCGGCCGGGCGGATCGGCGAGGGATCCTTCAAGAAGGCCCCGCTCTGCTGGTTGGCGTAGCCGGTCGGCTCCGACGGTCCCATCCATGACGTGTACGAAAAGCGCAGACCTTGGAAGGTCAGGTTGCGCACCGGCGCCTGCGGCGTACCGCTGATCGAGGCCAGGACGGGCAAGGCCGGGACCGTGACGCGAAGCTTGCGGATGTCCTCGTCCTCGGCGATGCGCAGGTAGAGCTTGCCGGCGTCGGGATCGACGAACCACTGGTAGGGCTTGGCGTGCCAATCGTTGGTCTTGCCGATCAGCTCGGGAGCGTTGACCAGGAACAGGCGCGAATCCTCGGGGAAGATCGGCTTGGAGAGGGTGTCGTAGCCCCAGGTGTTATTGTCCCAGGCGGGTTGGCGCATCGTCACCCGCGCGCCGTCGATCGCGGCCACGGGCGAGATGCGATCGGTGAAGAACCCCGTCGCCTCGACCTCCAGCCGCTCCGGATGCTTTAGGGTCGACAGGAAGGCCAGGTCCGGATTGACGATCTCGAAGCCGGTGGCGTTGAACCGGACGTCCGACGGCTTGATCTCCAGCCAGGGACGTTCAGCCAGCGTGTCGTCGACCCAGACCTGGCGGGTGTCCAGGCCCTTGGGAATGTCGGCGACATAGAGGCGGCGCTTCTCGTCGAACGGCTTGAAGCCGGTGACGTCGAAGCCGCCCGAGATCAGCGGGCGAGCCCCGGCCGCGCCGCGCCAGGTCACGCGATGGCCGTCCTGGCCGCCGTCGGCGGCGGTGAAGACCAGGGGACTGTCCAGCCGATACGCGCCGGGGGCGATCTCGACCGTCACGTCGGCCTTGAGATTGCTGGCCCGCACCAGGGCCTGGGCGCGGGTCAGGGTGCGGACCGGGCGGCTGGCGCTGCCGGGATTGCGGTCGTCGCCCTGGGGAGAGACATGCAGGATTACCGCCGTTTGGGCCGCCATGGCTGTGGCGGTCCAGACGAGCGCGAAGGTCGAGATCGTGATGGCCGCGGCGCCGCGGATGACGAAGGCTTTGACCATCACGAACTCCCCAATGCATTTTGTCACGAGCCGGCTCTCTGGCCGGCTCCTTCGGTGGCCTTCGCCGCGAAACTCAGGCCTGGGCGACGACCTGCCGTTGCTGGCCCAGCCCCTCGATGCCCAGCTCCATCACGTCGCCGACGTCCAGATAGACCTCCGGCCGCTGTCCCAGGCCGACGCCGGGCGGGGTGCCGGTCGAGATGACGTCGCCAGGCTGCAGGGTCATGAACCGCGACAGGTAGGCGACGATGAAGGCCGGCTTGAAGATCATCGTGGCGGTCGAGCCGTCCTGGAACGTCTTGCCATTGACCTTCAGCCACATCTTCAGGTTCGCCGGGTCGGCGACCTCGTCGCGCGTCACCAGCCAGGGGCCGATCGGGCCGAAGGTGTCGCAGCCCTTGCCCTTATCCCAGGTGCCGCCCCGCTCCAGCTGGAAGGCGCGCTCGGAGACGTCGTTGATCACGCAATAGCCAGCGATGTGGGCCTCGGCGTCCGCTTCCTCGACATAGGAAGCGGTCTTGCCGATGACGACGCCCAGCTCGACCTCCCAATCCAGCTTGGTCGAGCCGCGCGGCTTCAGCACCGTGTCGTTGGGACCGACGATCGCCGAGGTGGCCTTGGTGAACAGCACCGGCTCCTCGGGGATGGGCAGTCCGGATTCGGCGGCGTGGTCGGCGTAGTTCAGGCCGATGCACAGGAACTTGCCGACCTTGCCCACGCAGGGGCCGTAGCGGACGTCCGCCGGCGCCAGGGGCAGGGCGTCCAGATCCACGGCGCGCAGTTTGGCCAGGGCCTCGTCGGACAGGGTCGCGCCGTCGATATCGGCCACCACGCCGCTGAGGTCGCGCACCCGGCCCTGGGTGTCGAGAGCGCCGGGCCGTTCCTGGCCGGCCGTGCCGAAGCGGAGCAGTTTCATGGGATATCCTCTTGACGTGGTCTAGTTGACCCAGCCGCCGTCGATGACGTTAGCGGTACCCGTTGTAAAGGCGGACTCGTCCGAAGCCAGGTAGACCGCCAGGGCCGCCAGCTCCTCCACGCGGCCGAAGCGCCCCATGGCCTGGCGGGCGGTGAACTCGGCATAGGCCTTGTCGAAGTCGCCGGTGTCGCGCAGGCGTTGCAGCAGGGACGGGGTCTCGACCGTGCCGGGACAGATGGCGTTGCAGCGCACGCCCCGGCCCACGAAGTCGGCGGCCACGGCCTTGGTCAGGCCGATCACCGCCGCCTTGGTCGCGCCGTAGGCGAAGCGGTTGGGCACGCCTTTGATCGACGAGGCGATCGAGGACATGTTGATGATCGATCCGCCGCCGCCCCGGATCATGCCCGGCAGGAAGGCGCGGATCATCCGGTACTGGGCGGTGACGTTCAGGGCGTTGGAGAAGGCCCAGTCGTCCTCGTCGCAGTCGAGGATCGTGCCGGCGTGGACGAAGCCGGCGCAGTTATAGAGCACGTCCACCTGCGGGAACTCCTCGGCGATCACCCGGATGGCCTCGCGGTCGGTGACGTCCAGCCGGCGCACGATCAGGTCTTCGGCGTCGGCCAGGGGTTCGATGCGGATATCGGCGGCGATCACGCTCGCGCCTTCGCGCCTGAACGCCTCCGCCGTCGCCCGGCCGATGCCCTGCGCCGCCGCCGTCACCAGCGCTGTCTTGCCCGCGAGCCTCATAATCCACCTAAACATAAGACGTATTATGTTTGCTACCGGCCTCGGCCTTAGGCGTCAAGGGCGTCCGCCGCTACGCCCCAAAAGAAAAACCGCACCACGACGAGCGTGGTGCGGCGGCCTTGATCGGCAGGAGGGAAGGGGATCTAGAAGCGCACGCGGACCCCGCCAGCGACGCGCCGGCCGGTGGTGCGGAACTCCTTGGTCCGGTCGGGCGTGACCGAATAGATGAACTCTTCCTCGTCGGTCAGGTTCAGGCCGTCGATGAACACCGTGAAGTGATCGGTGACGTTGTAGGACGCCCCGACGTCCAACTGGCCGTAGCTGTCGAAATATTCCGGCTCGCCATTACGGCCCGAGGCGACCTGCAGGAACTTGTCGCGCCAGGTATAGGCCACGCGCGCCTGGACGGGGCCCTTCTCGTAGAAGCCGACGAGGCTGTAGGAGTACTTCGACAGGCCCTCCAGCCCGTACGACACGTTGGCGACGGTGTTGGTGTAGTTGGCGTTGGACTCCGCGTAGGTGAAGCTGGTCTGCACGCCCAGGCCGTCGACCGGCGCGGGCAGGCGGCCGAACACCTGGCGGTAGCCCAGCTCGAAGCCCTTCACCACCGCGCCGTCACCATTGTCGGGCACGGTGACCTGGAAGGTCACCTGATCGACCTTCTGGGGCGTGGTGACCAGGGTCACGAACGAGTCGATGTTCTTGTAGAAGGCCGCGAACGACAGCAGCGACAGGTCGTCGAAGTACCATTCCAGGCCGCCCTCGATCTGGGTGGCGCGGAATGGCTGCAGGTCGGGGTTGCCACGCTTGATCGTCTCATTGCCGGGGTTGGTCTGGATGGACTGGCGCGGCGACAGGTCCGACAGGGTCGGCCGGGTCATCACGCGCGAGGCGGCCAGGCGCAGGATCAGGTCGTCGGTCAGGTTCAGGCGGGCGTTCACCGACGGCAGGATGTCGGTGTAGTGGCCGTCGAAGCTGACGGGGACCACAGGCGAGACGGTGATGATGTTCTGGCCGGCGCCGTTCGGCTTGGCGCTGGTCACCGTCCGCGAGGCGCCCGACGAGGTGTAGTCGGTGTCCTCGATCCGGACGCCCAGGTTGATGGCCAGGGGCATCGAGCCCAGGTCCGTCTTAATGTCGGTCATCAGGTAGCCCAGCAGCACCTTCTCATCGACCACCGACGAGCCCGACGGGGAGTAGACGGCCTGGTTGAACGCCTTGCCGTCGCGGGTGGCGTACTCCTTGACCTGCAGGATCAGCGCTCGGGGATCGTAGATCAGCCAGTCGTGGAGGATCTTGTCGCCGTACTGGCCATTGAAGAAATTGCGGTTCGTCGGCTGGAACAACGACGTGGGCAGCAGCTGGTTGGAGTCGCAATAGGCGCACTGCTCGCCGAACGGCATCTCGTTGGAGGTGATGGTCTTGGTGCGGTTCTGGGCCGAGAAGCCGGCGCTGACCGAGACGGCGCCCGGCGGCTTCCAGGCGGCGTCGACCTTGTATTCCTCGATCTCGTCATCGACGTCCGACCCGCCGCCCCAGATGTAGTAGTGGGCGGTCACGCCCTGCGGATTGGTCGCGGCGTTGGCGTAGTTCGGGCTGGTGAAGCCGTACGAATACATCGGATCGCCGCCGCGGCGGTCGAACCAGGTGTCGACATTCTTGCGCCGGATGGTGGTGAAGTCGTTGTCCTCCTTGCCGCGGCGTTCGGCTTTCGAGGTCGAGGCGTCGAACGAGACGGTCAGGTCGTCGGTGGCCTGCCACTTGACGTTCAGGCCCAGCTGGTCGGTCGTGACCTTGCGGTGGTCGTACTGGATGATCTGGTCGACGAAGCCGCCCTGGTAGCGCTGGTAGACCGCCTCGCCGCCCTGCACGACCTGCTCGACCAGCGTGCCGCCGGCGAAGTCGTAGGCCAGGCCGGTCTGTTGCTCGATGATGTCGGCCTTGGCGTAGAGGGCGTCCAGGCTGACTGTCAGGCGATCGGTCGGCTTGTACTGCACGACGCCGTTCAGGCCGGTCATCTTCTTGTCGCGCTCGAAGAAGAACGGCGACAGGTTCGATGGCATCGAGACGTTGCTGAACGGCGCGACGCCCGGGCCGATGCGGCCGCCGGGAACGCCGGCCAGATTGTAGTAGGAGTCCGTGCTCGAGCGGTGCACGTGGCCCGCGCCGATCGTGAACTCGTCGTCGCGCACCTTCTGTTTCGAATAGGAGACCGACAGGGCCGCGCCCAGGGTGCGATCCGCGTTGCGCCAGCTAACCACGCCCGAAGCCTCGGGATTGTTGGTGTCGCGCAGCTCGGCCCAGGTCGAGCCGACGGAACCGGCCAAGCTAAAGGGCTTGCGCTGTTCCAGCGGGCGCAGGGTGCGCACGTCGATGGTCGCGCCGATCGAGGCGCCGTTGATGTTGGCCTGCGGCGACTTGTAGACGTCCGCGCCGGCGATGATCTCGGACGGCAGGACGTCGAACGAGAATTCGCGGCCGTTGTTGTCGGTGGCCAGGGTGCGGCCGTTGACGGTGACGGCGTTGAACTTGGGGCCGAAGCCGCGCACCGACACGTAGCGGCCTTCGCCCCGGTTGCGCTCGATGGTCACGCCGGCGACGCGCTGCAGCGACTCGGCCACGTTCTGGTCGGGCAGCTTGCCCAGGTCTTCCGAGGCGATGGAATCGACCACCCCGACGGCTTGGCGCTTGATGTCGATCGACTGCTGCTGGCTGGCGCGAATGCCGGTGACCACGACTTCCTCCACGGCGTCGGCGTTCGGCGCCGAAGCGGGCGGGGCGTCCTGCGCCACGGCCCAGGTGGGAAGCGCCCAGGCCCCGATCAGCCCCAGCGCGGTGGCGGCCAGCATAGTGGTCTTGGTGGACATCCTCGGATCCTGTCGTTTCTACCCCGGTGGCCGGTTTACCGGCCTTGTCCCGACGTTAGTCGCCGGCAGGATGTATGTCAAATTATCATCATACATCTTATGAATCTTGGGTCAGCGCACCGACCTGATCGGGGCGACCAGAAAGGCCGAGCTGAAGACGAACAGGATCGCGGCGACGAAGATGGCCGCGTAGTTGTTGTCGAACAGGTGCAGGAGCACGGCCGCCATGACCGGGCTGATGATCTGCGGGATGTTCACCGCCGTGGTCAGCACGCCCAGGTCCTTGCCCTCGTCGCCGACCGCGGTCTTGGGCAGCACCTGGGTCATCAGGGCCATGTCGATCGACATGAACATGCCGTAGCCGACGCCGATCGCGCCGGCGTAGATCCACATCCCCGTCATGGTCGGCAGGATCAGCGGCGCCACCATGGCGCAGCCCATGATCAGGCTAGACGCCACGACGAAAGGCTTGCGCCGCTGCAGGCGGTCGGACAGGAAGCCCGAGGCCAGGGACGAGACGATCAGGCAGACCAGGGTCAGGATCGCCAGGTTCGCGATGGCGAGGTTGGAGCGGGCGTCCGACAGGCCGATATAGTCGCGCAGGATGTACAGCAGATAGGCCGCCACCGCCTGGTAGCCCATATAGACCGTGAAGCGTCCGGCGAAGGCCCAGGCGAAGTCCGGATGGTCCCTGGGGCTGATCCAGAAGCTGGCGGCGAAGGCCTTCCAGGAGAAGGGGCGTGCGGGGAAGTCGGCGCTGGAGTCCTCGCGATTGATCAGCACGAAGGCCAGGCACGAGACGGCGATCGCCGCCGCGAACAGCCCATAGGCCAGCACCCGCGCCCCGGCCAGGTAGCCGGCGACCACGGTCCCCGCGGTCAGGCCGGCGGTCATGCCCGCGCCGACGACGCCCGAGACCACGCCGCGCGTGTGCGGCGGGAACCGGTCGGCGATCACCGTCGTCATCGCCGGCTGCATCGAATTGTAGGCGACCGCCGCCATGACCCACAGGACCATCAGCGACCAGAGGCTGGTCATCCACGAGACGCCGAACAGGCAAAGCGACCCGATCAGCGAGGCGATCGCGATCCACGGCGAGCGCCGGCCCCAGCGCGTGCGGGTGCGGTCAGACAAGGCGCCGGCGATCGGGGTGGTCAGGGTTGAGAACACCGAGGTCACGGCGAACATCAGGGCCAGGTTGTTGGCCTTCTCGGCGGGGTTCAGGGCGGCGATCTGGTTGGGCAGCAGCACGCCCAGCACGCCGCTGTAGAGCGCCATCAGCAGGAAGAAGTTGACCATCAGCGACAACTGCAGGCGCAGGCGTCCGGCGCCGGCCGGTGTTGCGACGGGAGCGGCGGTGTCGATCGTCATGAGAGCAGTTCCTGCGGGCGCTCCGGCGCCAGGGCGTAGAAGGCGGTCGCGGTTCCGGACTCGATCCGGCGCCGGTCGGGCGAGGGGAGGGCGGCTGTCGTCGCTTGGAAGATCGCACGCCAGCGGGCGTAGCCGCCGGCCAGGTCGACGACCGGCCAGTCGCCGCCGAACATCAGGCGCTCGGGGCCGAAGCAGGCCAGGGCATGGTCAATGTAGGGGCGCAAGGTCTCGTCCCGACCGCCGGACCAGCGGTCCTGGGTCGTGAGGCCCGAGATCTTCGCCGACAGGTTCGGAAAGCCGGCCAGGACCCGCAGGCTGTCGGCCCAGCCGGCGCCGTCGATGTCGCCGGCGTGGGCGGCGATGTCGGGCTTGCCCAGATGGTCGAGCACCACGCGGGCGTCGGGCTGGCGCTCGAACAGTCTCCCGAGCACCTCGATCAGCAGCGGCAACTGGCGGTCGCGGGCGCAGAGGTCGATCGTCAGGCCGTGGCGGGCGGCGGCGACGAGGCCCTCGACGTGCCGGGGATCGGTGATGAAACTGTCCGGCTCGTTCTGAACCGAGCGCCGCATGCCGCGCACCTTCGGGCGCTGACGCAAGGCGTCGAGATGCGACGCGACCGCCTCGCCCAGCTCAAGCGGCGCGAAGGCGACGATGCCGAGGATCTCCAGGTGGGGATGCGCCAGGCCGGCGATCCAGTCGACCTCGTCCAGCGCCTGGGCGGGCGCGCAGTCGGCCTGGACGAAGACCGCGTGGCGCACGCCGGGTCCCGCCGCCGCCCATTCTTCCGGGCCATGCAAGCCGGCGATGGCGGGAACGTGGCTCAGCCAGCCGTAGTCCAGCCGCTCGGGATCCCACAGGTGCAGATGGGCGTCGATCATGCGCCCGCCTTGCCGCCGCCGCCCGGCAGCAGGTCCCAGCCGAGGTTCTCCACCGGCGCGAGGGCGGACCGGGCGGCGGCCAGGATCTCGGGATCGATCGGGGTGGTCAGGGCGGAGATGTTCCGGCGCAGGATCTCCGTCTGCGACATGCCTACGATGGTCGAGACCACGCCGGCCTCGCTCGCGGTCTGCAGGGCGAACTGCAAGGCGACGAACGACAGGTCCCCGCCCAGCGTCCGGCAACGCCGCGCCGCCTCCATCGCCGCGTCCCGCACCCGATCATGGGCGGGGTGCCAGTCGGGCGGTCCTTGGACCGTGAGCAGGCCCATGCCCAGGGGCGAGGCGTTGAACACGGCCACGCCCCGCTCGGCCAGCCGCCGCGCGACCGGCGCCAGGCGCTGGTCCTGCAGGGTGTAGGTGCAGTAGGCCATCACCGTGTCGATCCCCTCGGTCAGGGCGATCGTTTCCAGCAGGTCCAGGTCGTAGCCGGTGACGCCGATCCGGCCGACCACGCCCTGGGTCCTGAGGTCGCGCAGGGCTGGCAGGGCTCCGTCCAGCAATTGGCGGCGGTCGCCATATTCGATGTCGTGGCATTGCAAAACGTCGATGCGGTCGACGCCCAGCCGCGCGCGGCTTTCGTCCAGGCTGCGCAGAACGGCGTCGCGGGTGAAGTCCCAGGACTTGTCGCCCTGGCGCCCGACCTTGGTCATCAGCACGACGTCGTCTCGCGCGACCCCACGCAGCGCCGCGCCAAGCACAGTCTCGGCCCGCGTCGCGCCGTAGTAGGGGGCCACGTCGATCAGATTGACCCCGGCGTCCAGGGCCGCGGCCACCACAGCGTCCGCCTGGGTTTGGGAGACTTCGTCATAGACGCCGCCCAGCGCGGCGCCGCCCAGGGCCAGGACCGAAACAAGGGGGCCGTCCGCGCCGAGCCTGTTGCTGATCATCCGGTCGGTTCCTCGATCGCGCCCCGCCCCGGCCTATCGTTCGGCGTCGGCGCGGCCGTTGGGCACCAGCCCCAACCCCGCGTGCCTTGGCCGGACGTGGGGTCCTCCTGGCCTGGACCAGGTTCCGTTCAGCCGGTTGGCGGCGATGGCCGCCTCGTCCACCTCGATCCCCAGGCCGGGTCGATCGCCCAGGACCAGACCGCCGTCCATGATCTGCTGGTCGACGTCAAGGCCGAGCGGGAAGCCGAAGTCCTGGATCTCGATGCCTACCATGTTCGGCGCCGCCGCCGCGGCGTGGGCGATGGGATTGGCGTCGTAGCCGACCGGCGAGACCGGCAGGTTGTGCGCGTGCGCCGCCAGCGCGACGCGGTTGAAATGGGTGACGCCCCAGACGCTGCCGGCCTGGACGACGTCGACGGCGCGGGCCTCAAGCAGGGGCGTGAACTGGTCGAGGCCGGTCAGGTTTTCGCCGGTCGCGACGGCGGCCTTCACCGCCCGGCTGACGATGGCGTGGCCTTCAGCGTCCCAGCGGCGCAGCGGCTCCTCGATCCAGGTCAGGTCGATGCGGGCTTCGATCTCGGTGACGTGGCGCACGGCCTGCTTGCGGCTCCAGCATTCGTTGACATCCAGCATCAGGGCAGGGCGTTCGGCGTTGCGGCGAAGGAGGTCGCGCGCCATCGTCAGGCGACGGATGTCGCGCGTGACGTCGCGGCCGCCCTTGATCTTCGCTCCCGTGAAGCCCCGCTCGGCCCACAGGGCGTAGTGCGCCTGGAACGCCTCGTCCTCCAGGCCGTAGCACAGGCCCGAGGCGTAGCCGGGAACGAAGCGGCTGCGCGCGCCCAGCGTGCGCCACAGCGGCTCGTCGGCCATCTTGGCCTTCAGGTCCCACAGCGCCATGTCCACGGCGGCGACGGCCCCATAGGTCGCGCCGGCGTGGCCGCTTTTGAACACATGGGCCAGCATGCGGTCGTACAGGGCGGTGACCGCACGCGGGTCCTCGCCCTCGACGGCGGGGAAGACGCGATCGATGTCGGCGTGCTGTCCCAGGCCCACCCCCGTCAGGCCGCCATCGGTCTCGAGCAGCAGGATCGGCGTTTCCGTGATCCCGGCCTCGACCACGCCGTTCACGTCCCCCACGGGCCGCCCCCAATCGTGGATCGTCGTCAGGCTGCGGTAGCCGGTAATCTTCATGACCAGGTCTCTTCGCGCCAACTGCGGGCGCCGACGCTTTTGGTCACATAATATGTATGATGAATTTAGGCATTGCAACCCTTGACTGAGAACGTGCCGCGAACTCACGAGGGGACACAGGGCGCCTCGAATCTCGTATTGTGATACGATACGGGTTTCCGACAGGACGCCGGGACAGCGAGATAAGCGTGGTCATGACAGCTTCGACGAACGTCCCGGGCCCGAGGGCCGCGCGTCGCCCCCGGCTGGCCGTCGCGGTGGTCGAGGACCTGGTCAACGCGATCGTCACCGAACTCTACCCGCCAGGCTCGGCCCTGCCGCCGGAAAACGTCCTGTGCGACATGTACGAGGTCAGCCGCACGGTGGTGCGCGAGGCGACGACGGCCCTGACGGAGAAGGGCCTGGTGGTGTCTCAGCAGGGGCGGGGCACGATCATCCAGGACCCGTCGTCCTGGAACCTGCTGGACCCGATGATCCTCAGCGCGCTTTTCCGGCGCGAGGACGGGCTGAGTTATCTGGACAACCTGTCTGAAATCCGGGCCTCGCTCGAGGCGAGCATGGCTGGCAAGGCCGCCCGCAACATCACCCCGGAAGCCGCCGCGCAGCTGGGCCGGCAGATCGAGAAGCTCGAGGGGCTGATCGACACGCCGGCGGCCTATGTCCACGAGGACGTGCTGTTCCACGACATCATCATGCGGATGTCCGGCGATCGCCTGAGCAAGGCGATCATCGACAGCATCCAGGGCAAGGCGGTGAAGACCTACAGCTACAGCGGCCGGCTGGACGTCGACCACGTCCGGGCCACCCACGACGCGCACAAGCGCGTCTACGAGGCCATCGTGGCCGGCGATTCCGAGGGCGCGGCGCGGGCGATGCGCGAGCACATCGAGACCTCCTGGCGCAAGCGCCGCCCCGTCGAAACCTGATCGAGGGCGCGGAAATCGGAGCGAGGATCAACCCGCACCTGACGCGAACCTTTTCTCCCTGAAGGCGTCCCAAGGTCGATGATCGGCCCGGCACGGTCCCCGGATTCGACGATTGGAAACTCCCCGTCTCCGGATGCGCCGCCGGAAGAGGACGACGGCGCATATAGTCCCATCACCGCGGAATGCGGGCGATGACCTTGATCTCGAAATCGAAGCCGGCAAGCCAGGTCACGCCGACGGCCGTCCAGTTGGGGTAGGGCGGATCGCCGATCTCTTCGGCGCGAACCGCCAGCACCGTCTCGATCTGCGCCTGCGGATCGGTGTGGAAGGTGGTGACGTCCACCACATCGCGGAGATCGCAGCCCGCGGCGGCCAGGACCGCCCGGAGATTGGCGAACGCCTGGCGGACCTGATCCTCGAAAACGGGTTCCGGCGAGCCGTCCGCGCGGCTTCCGACCTGTCCGGAAACAAAGAGCAGATCCCCGGAGCGGATCGCGGCCGAGTATTGGTGAACCGCGTAGAGGGCGTGACGGTCGGCGGGGAAGATGGCCTCGGGCTTGGTCATGTCTCGTTCCTTTCCTGGGCTGGGCGGAAGAACCGCCGATCCGCGAGATAAGGGTCGAGCGATTGCTCGATAAGACTTTGAAATGCGCATGACCTGATGCAAAAAGACCATCAATGTCGCGTCCCTCGCTCAACGATCTGACGGCCTTCGTGGTGGTCGCCACGCATCGGAGCTTCCGTCGCGCGGCGGATGAGCTGGGGGTGGCGCCGTCCACCTTGAGCCATACGATGCGGGCCCTGGAGGCGCGCATGGGCATGCGTCTGCTCAACCGCACGACCCGCAGCGTTTCGCCGACCGAGGCCGGTTTCCAGTTGCTGGCCCGCCTGCAGCCGGCGCTCGCCTCGCTGGACGAAGCTCTGGAGAGCGTGGCGGCGTTCCGCGGCGGCGTGGCGGGTGTGGTGCGCATCAACGCGCCGCGCGTGGCGGCGGCGCTGATCGTCCGGGACGTCCTTCCGCTCCTGTCGCAACGCCATCCCGACGTGATCGTGGACCTTGTCGTCGAGGGAGCGCTGATCGACATCGTGGCGGGCGGATTCGACGCCGGGGTGCGGCTGGTCGAGTCGATCCCGCGCGACATGATCGCCGTTCCGCTGACGCGTCCGCTACGGTTCCTGTGCGTCGCCTCGCCCGCCTATCTTGACCGCGCCGGCGTACCGACCACGCCCGACGACCTCGGGGCGCATCGCTGCATCGGTCATCGCCTGCCGAGCGGTCGGCTTTACCGCTGGGAGTTCGAACGCGACGGGCAGGTCATGACGATCGACACGGCAGGATCGATCGTCCTCGACGACGAGGACCTGATGGTCGAGGCCGCCGTCAAGGGGCTGGGCGTGGCCTATGTCGCCGAGCCGGCGGCGACCGCGGCGCTGGCGGCGGGACAGGTGCGCGAAGTCCTGGCGTCCTGGCTCCCCGCGACGGAAGCGGTGGCGGTCTATTATCCGGGGCATCGGGCGCCGCCCCTGGCCTTGCGGGCGTTCCTGGAGGTGGTTCGCGAAGTCGGCAAGGGCGGCTGACCACCCCTTGGCGTGCAGGGTGCGGTGGCGAAGCTCAAAACGCTCGGCGCGACGCGCCAGCCTTACGTCAGACGGAACCGAGCCCTCAACGGGCCGAAGGTCGCGGGCGCCGCCGCGAGGCTGGGAGGAGGGGCGGCGGGGTCCGTCGGCTCCATCGAGACCCCGGTGCGGCGGCTATTCGGCGTCGCGAGACGCCGCGTGGCGAGCCAGGGCGTCGTCCAGGTGGCGGCGAAGCGCCTGGGCGTCGATCGGTTTGGTCAGACAGGCCATCGGCCCCGAGGCCATGACCCGAGCGCGCGTGGCGGGATCGGACTGCGCCGTGATGATGATCACGGGCAGCGCGGGATCGAGCAGCCGCAGGCGTTGCTGCAGCTGAAGTCCGCTTTCCCCCACCAGGTTCAGGTCGGTGATCAGGCCCGCGAACCGGCCAGGCGCGTGGTCGGCCCAGAAGCTCTCGCTTCCTTCATAGGTACGGCAATCGAAATCGAAGACTTCCAGCAACTCGGCCAAGGCTTCCCGCATGGCCACGTCGTCGTCGACGACCGCGAAGAGAGGCGCTGTGGACAACCGACTGGTCCTTTCACGGGCGAAGGTCCCCGTGTGATTGAAATATCGACGCTGTAGAGGCCGCTTTCTACCTATACGATCGTCTAGCCGTTCAGGAGATCCGAGGGCGGCTCAGCGATTGGCGCTCGCGGCGCCGCGTCGCGCCGCCCAGGCGGTGATCAGCCAGCCGAGGATGGCGGGCAGGGTGACGGCCATGAAGTCGCGGGCGAGCGCCGAGGCCGAGCAGATGCCGACCGCCACTTCCCAGAAATGGAAAAGGGCATGGCCCGAAAGCCAGATCGTCGATCCCGTCCAGAAGATCAAGCGCAGGTCAGGCCGGGCGACGCCGGTCAGATAGGCCGCGCCGATCAGCAGGAAGATCAGGCCGATGTCGCGGATGAAGTGCTGATTGTACGGGCCCGTCGTGGTCACGCCGGGCACGGCGAAGTACCAGCCTTCGGGCGAAAACAGCATGAACAGGCCATTGGCCACGGCGAGCACGCCAAGCAGGGCGGCTAGGCCGATGCACGTATATTTCATCAGGGCGATCTCCTTGCGCCAGGACCCCGGGACCTGTCGGCCGCGGAGGGGGGGTTGAAAGAGGCGCGCCCCGGCGCGCTGGGAGGCCGGGGCGCGACCGAAGGCGACCTGTCGCCCTTTCGAGGCCGGTCGCCTTCGCGCGTCGAACATTGGGGGGCTTCGACGCGATCCGGGCGGCTGCGGGCCGTCGGGTCAGGCCGCGACGGCGGCCGGCTGGGCCGGGTGGGCCGCGCGGGCGGCGATCTGCAGCCGATTCCAGGCGTTGATCTGGCTGATGATGATGGTCAGGGCCGCGATTTCAGCCTCGCTGAACTGGGCCTTGACCACTTCGTAGTCGGCGTCGGGCGCGTGGGTTTTGGTGATCCGGGTCAGCGACTCGGCCCAGGCCAGGGCGGCGCGTTCGCGATCGGTGAACAGCGAAGACTCGCGCCACGCGTTGAGCATCTGGAGGCGCAGCTCGGTTTCGCCGTGCGAGCGGGCGTCCTGCACATGCATGAAGATGCAGGCGGCGCAGCCGTTGATCTGGGAGGCGCGCAGGCGGACCAGTTCGCCGAGGCCGCGCTCGATGCCGGTCTCGCCCAGGGCGGCTTCGACGGCGAGCATGGCCTTGGTCACGTCGGGCGCGAGCTTGAACGGGGCGAAGCGGGGGGACTGGGTCATCGTCGGTTCCTCTTTGACGGTGAAGACGCCGCAACATGCGCGCCCGAACGGAATGAGCGCCATCATCCGCACAGGGCTCACCGACACGCCCTTGGGACGGGGGCCGCGGGGCGGTCTTGGCGCCGAGGCGTCGTCAAGCTGTTCCAAGGTCCAGGCGTGGTGTGGTGAGGGCGTGCGCCGATACGCCCTCGGCGGAGGTCCACCGCGCCCAGGACGGGCGCCGGGCCGATCCATCGCCTCGCGTGCGTCCGCGCACGCTTGCGTCATGTTTCCCGGACGATCCATTCGAGGAGAAGCGCTATGAAAATCGTCGTCATCGGCGGGACTGGCCTGATCGGTTCCAGCGTCGTCGCCAATTTGGCCCGCCAGGGCCACGAGGCCATCGCCGCCGCGCCGAACACTGGGGTCAACACCTTGACGGGCGAGGGGCTGGACGCGGCGCTCGCGGGCGCCGACATCGTGGTCGACGTCGCCAACTCGCCACAGTTCGAGGCTGGCCCGGCGCTCGATTTCTTCGTCACCTCGGGCCGCAACCTCTTGGCCGCTGGGCGGAAGGCCGGGATCAAGCACCATGTCGCCCTGTCGGTCGTCGGGACCGAGCGCCTGCAGGAGAGCGGTTATTTCCGGGCCAAGATCGTCCAGGAAGCCCTGATCCGGGCCTCGCCGATTCCCTATTCGATCCTGCGCTCGACCCAGTTCTTTCCGTTCGTCCAGGGCATCATCCAGGCGGGGCAGGTCGGCGACGAGGTGCACGTGTCGCCCGCCCTGGTCCAGCCGATCGCCGCGCCCGATGTCGCCGGCGCCTTGACCGACGTCGTGCTGGGCCAACCGGTGAACGGGCTGGTCGAGGTCGCCGGACCCTCGGCCTTCGGCCTGGACAGGTTCGTCGCCCGCTATCTGCAGGCCAAGGGCGATCCCCGCAAGGTCGTCGCCGATCCGGCGGCGCTCTATTTCGGCGTCAAGCTGCAGGAGCGCTCGCTGACGCCGGGCGAGGCCCCCATTCTCGGCCGGACCATGTTCGAGGACTGGTTGAGGGACGTGGTTCCGGCCGCGGCCTGACCAACTTCGTTGCAGCCATGCGAAAGCGGGCGGTCCGGCTGGACCGCCCGCTCTTGCGTTACGGACGCCTGCGTCAGTCCGCGCTCTTATTCGCGCGCTGCAGCCAGAGGTCGAATTCGGTATGGCCGAAGCGCGGATTTCCGTCGGCGATCAGGGTCTCGTCGCCCAGCGGGGTTCCGAAATAGAGCGCCGTCGGTTCGGCCACGACCGGGCGCTCGTCCTGGCGGGCGGTCATAAAGCGCTGGACCAGGTCATCGAGGCGGAACGGGTCGGGACCCGCGACCTCGAGCGTGTCGTTGGCCGGGGCGCGATCGACGATGTCGGCCAGAGCGGCGGCGACGTCCTCGGCGGCGATGAACTGCACGCGAGCCGGGGCCAGGCGGACCACGTCGCCGTCCAGCCCATCGTCCACGACGCGGTCAAGGAACTCGAAGAACTGCGTCGCGCGCAGGATCGAATAGGGTACGCCGCCGTCGCGGACCAGGTTCTCCTGGGCCAGCTTGGCTCTGAAGTAGCCGCTGCCCTGCAGCCGCTCGCAGCCGACGATCGAGAGCGCCAGATAGTGGCGTACGCCCTCCGCGGAAGCCGCCTCCAGGAGATTGCGGCTGGAGGTCTGGAAGAACGCCATGGCCGGCGCATCATCGAACGACGGCGAGTTGAGGACGTCGACCACTACCTCGGCGCCGACCATGACCTCGTCCAGGCCCTGGCGGGTGATCACATCCACGCCCGACGCGCGGGCGGCGATGAGAACCTCATGGCCCTGGCGGCGGAGGATCTCGGCGAGCCGGGCGCCGACACAACCGGTCCCGCCGGCGACGACGATCTTCATGGTGCATATCCTTGCCCGCGCATGGTTCGGGGGGCGATCGGCGGAGCCTGCAGGCTGGCGCTCAGCCAATCATGGAAGCGGGTGGGCGCGATGCGGGCGGTCGCGCCGGGCAGCAGGGAGGCCTCGTCCAGCCGGGCGCCGAAATAGGGAACGGCCGGATCTGGCTGGACCTGGCGGGGATCCTCCAAGGCGGTGAGGACCTCCGCGGCCAGGGCGTCGAGCCGGAAGCGTTCGGGCCCCGCAACCTCGACGGCGCCGTTGATCGGCGAGCCCAGGGCCAGATCGGCCAGGGTCTCGGCCACGTCCTCGGCGGCGATCGGCTGCACGCGGGCGGGCGAGATGACGATGTCGCGGTCCGTGCCGTCCTGCACGACGCCGCTGATGAATTCGAAGAACTGGGTCGAGCGCAGGATCGAGAAGGGCAGGCCGGAAGCCTTGATCAGGTCTTCCTGGATCTTCTTGGCCTGGAAATAGCCGCTGGCCTGCAAGCGGTCTGTGCCGACGATCGACAGCGCGATGTGGTGGCGCACGCCCGCGGCTTTTCCGGCGGCCAGCAGGTTGCGCCCCGAGGCCTCGAAGAAAGCCAGCGCCCCTGGGCCGTCCAGCGTCGGCGACTGGGTGACGTCGACCACGACGGTTGCGCCGTCGAGCGCCCGATCGAGGCCTTCCCGCGTGATCGTGTTCACGCCGAACGAGGGCGAGGCCTCAAGGACGCGATAGTCGTCCTGGCGAAGATTGTAGACCAGCTTTTCGCCAATCCGTCCGCTCCCGCCAACCACCACGATCTTCATCTCAACACCTCCGTCTCCGGCGCCCGACTCTGGCGGCTCGGCCTGAACGGAAAACCTAGGGCGCGAACCTGGATGGGATCGATTGGGTGAAAGGGCGTGCGGGACCTATACCGGCGCATAGGCGCCGCCCGCCGATGGTCAGACCTGCAAGCCTTCGCTGGCGAGCGCCGCGGCGACCGCGGGGCGGGCCTTCATCCGCTCGTAGTAGGCCGCCAGGGGCGCGGGCAGGACGACGCCGTTGGGCTTGGCCCAGGTCATGATCACGAACAGGTACGGGTCGGCGACGGTCAGTTTCGGGCCCAGCAGGTAGGCGTCGCCGAGACTGGCCGCCAGGTAGTCCAGCCGCAGGGTCGCCAGGGCGCGAGCCTGCTCCTTGGCCTCCTCGGTCACATCCGGAATGAAGAAGGTATGGAAGCTCTTGTGGACCTCGGTCGAGATGTAGGCCAGCGACTCCAGCAGTCGGAACCAGCCCAACGGGCCGTCGGGACGAAGGGTTGGCGACTGCTCGGCGACCCAGGACAGGATGGCGATGTTCTCGGTGATCATCTCGCCGCCGTCGAGCACCAGCGCCGGCACGTAGCCCTTGGGATTGATGGCCGCGTAGTCCGCCCCGGTCTCGGTGGTCCGCGTATGCAGCTCGACGCGTTCGAAGTCGCAGGGAATGCCGGCCTCGGCCAGGGCGATCTTGTCGGCGAGGCTGCAGGCGCCGATGGCGTAGTAGAGTTTCATGCGGGATCTCCGGGCGATGGGTGTGCTGGAGACGCTACGCGCCGAGCCGATCCGGAGCGATTTGGCCAAAGGCCCAGGGCGCCCCATACCCGCGTACAGGCGTCGCCATCGTCGATGCTCGGCCTAGACGGGCAATTCGTCTCGAAGGGGCGCGGGCAGGGACTGCCAGGCGCGCACCAGATGGGTGACGAAGGGGGTGCGCATCTTCTTCATCAGGCTGCTACGGTGCAGCTTGACCGTCACTTCCGTGATGCCGAGTTCATAGGCGATCTGCTTGTTCAGCGCGCCTTGGACCACCGAGCGCATGACCTGGCGTTCGCGTGGCGTCAGGCTCTGGTAGAGCGTGGCGTTCTCCCGCGCCGTCTGGGCGTCGCCGCGCTTGGCCTGGTCGGCGGCGATGGCGCGGTTGACGGCGTCCAGCAGGGTCTGGTCGCGGGCGGGCTTGGTCAGGAACTCGATGGCCCCGGCCTTCATCGCCTGGACCGTCATCGGTATGTCGCCGTGACCGGTCAGGAAGATGATCGACGTCGGGATGCCCTGGGCGGCCAGCTGGCTCTGGAAGTCCAGCCCGCTCAGGCCCGGCATGCGCACGTCCAGGATCATGCAGCCGGGTCGATGCAGCACATCCGCCTCGAGCAGCTCGCGGGTGGAACCAAAAGCCGCGGAGTCGATGCCGACCGACTCCAGCAGCTCGCAGATCGAAAGCCGCACCGCTTCGTCGTCATCGACCACGATGACCAGCGGTTTGGCCTCGGCCTGAACCTTGGCGGACAGTCCGGCGAAACCGCGCTCGTCCCGCGCGAGGGGTAGGGGTTCAGTCATCGAAAGCCTCCTGAGCGCGGTCGCGCCGAGGCTGGCGACGCACTTGCGAGGGCAGTCTTCGGCGGGAAGGTTTGTCATGACCCGGCCCTGGTTCGTCCGCGTTATGAGCCCCGCGCCGTGGGGCGGCCAGACCCGAACAGGGCATGGCGCGGCCCCCCAAATCAGCCGGCCGCGACCTCCGGGTCGTCGTCTTCCCCGGTCCATGCGGCCGGCTGCCCGTCGATCTGGAAGTCGACGTGGGCGGGATGGAAGGCGATGCGGCCGGCGATGGCGGCGAAGGCCGAACGCGGGGTCTCGTAGGACCAGGCCAGGTCGTCGACGATATGCTGGTCCCGATAGATCATGAAATGGCGGGCGTCGCCCTTGTCGGGGTTGCGCGTGACCTTGTCGGTCTGGCGCAGGAAGACCATGAACACATCGTGACGCGGGAAGTAGTAGGCCGGCGCATGGCCCGCCTCTTCCACGACGACCACGTCCTGGCTGTCGGCAATGTCGTGGCCTTCGAACAGCGCGCGGGCGCGGACGCCGCCGCGGATGCGTGGGGTTTGGTCCGTTTCGGAAGTGATCATGGGGTCCACCTGTGGGGTCTGACGATCAAGCGCGAGCCGAAGCTTCATTCGCCTGATCGCCTCGTTTCGGGTTGAGCCGGACAGGTTGGGCGCTCGCCTACCGCTTCGTTGGTCGCGAGATGAAATCGGAAAAAATCTCGCGTTCGCCATCCCTGCCGCGTCCGATTGACACGGCTCGACAGGAGTGTCGCCGCAGGGTCGGGGGGCCGAAACTATGCGGTGGGCGAACCGCGGGCGGCGTCCGCGGCCCCGAAATTCCCGGCCGCCACCCAAGAAGGCGCTATGGCCCCCAGACCAAAGGATAGGTAGCCAGGGCGATGGTCGGGCCTGCGGAAACGAGGGGGCGAGGTAAACCCCCGGCCGTCTTCATTGACGCGGAAGAGGGGGGAGCGGACCGGCCCGAACGTGTGAGGGTCGGGGCGATCGACCGCGGTAATGTCGGGATCATGACGAAGTCCCGACGCCGCTGCCTTGCCGCCACGACCGGAGCGCGCCGGTCATGACCGTGCTGTTTCGCACCTTGGGGCGAGGGGATTGCGGTGACCTGGCCGATCTCGCGATGGAGGCCGTCGTCGTCACCGACCCTGCGGGCGTCGTCCGCTACTGGAACCCGGCGGCCGAGAGTCTTTACGGCTGGCCGGCCATGGCGATGGTGGGTCTGGACCTGCGCGAACTGGCTTCCGACGCCCAGCTCCATGACGAGGAATGGGCGCTGTTGCTGCGCGAGGGCGCCTGGGAGGGCGACATCCGCCGCAGCGGGGCGGCCGGTCCCGCCGTTGCCGCCCACGTGCGTCGCACCCTGAGGCGCAACGCCGACGGCTCGTTGAGGGACGTGGTCGAGTACGGACAGGCGGCGCGTTCGCGTCCGCATCTGAGCGGCCTGGACGGACCGACAGAGCTGCGGCGGACGATCGCGGCCTGCTGGGAACTGGACGTGGTCGGGACCCGCGCCGCTCGCGCCGCCGGGGCCGACGGCGGCGCGCTGCTCGGCGACTGTCGGATCATCGACGCCAACGTGCGCGCAGTTCGACTGTTCGGGGGTTCGGCCGAGCGCGACCGGACGATCGGGCGCCCCTTGGGCGACTTCTGGCCGGCCGAGAGCCGGGAGGCCATAGCGGGGCTGCTGGCCGCCGCCCTCGAGCGGCCAGTCGGCTCGCCCCTTGTCCAGGTGCTGGGACTGTACGGCGTGCTGGCCGGGGCGACCGCGACCGCCTGGCGGTCGGCCGAGCCGGGCCGCGCCGAGGCGGTGTTCCTGATGGTCAACGGCGCAGTCAGCGACGACCGCACGGCCTGGGAGCTTCAGGCCAGCGAGGACCGCTACCGCAAGCTGATCCATTTCGCACCCACGCCGCTGCTCTATGTCGACTCCCGCCGCTCCGGCGACGAGTTTCAGAAGCTGCGGGCCCAGGGGGTCACCGACATCGCCAACTTTCTGGACGACCACCCTGAATTGGTCGAACTGGCCAAGGACGTCGTCGTGGTGACCGAGGTCAACCAGGCCGCCGTCCGACTGTTCGGGGCGCGCAACGCCGCGGAGCTCATCCAGTCGGTGCGCTATCTGTTCTCGGCCACGCCGAAAATGGCCAACCGGGTGATGGAGGCCCACTTCGAGGGCCGCCGCAACTATGTAGAACAGGCCAAGATGGCCACGTTCGACGGACGGGTTCTGGATGTGGTGTTCTCGGTGACCTATCCCGCGCCGCCCGAGTACATGGACACCACGTTCATCACCATCGAGGACGTCACTGAACGGCTGTGGACCGAGGGCGAGCTCCGTCGCCTGCAGGCCAACTTCGCCCACGCGGCGCGCCTGTCGACCCTGGGGGAACTGGCGGCCTCGATCGCGCACGAGGTCAATCAGCCGCTCTCGGCGATCGCCACCAACGCCGACACGAGCCTGCGCTGGCTAGCCCAGAACCCGCCCAATCTCGAAAAGGTTCGCATGCTGACCGAACGGATCGCCGCCAGCGCCGGCCGCGCCAGCGAGATCATCGAGCGGGTGCGCGGAATGGCCATGAAGCGCCAGCCGCGGCATGCGCGGCTGGATTTGCGCGCGACCATCGAGGAAGCCGTGATGATCGTGCGCCACGAGATCGAAGCCAAGGCCATCACCATAAGCCTGGCCCTGGATCGGGATCTCCCGGCCATTCACGGCGACCGGATCCAGTTGCAGCAGGTGGTGGTCAACCTGCTGATCAACAGTCTCCAGGCCATCGACCACCACGGTCTCGACCGCCGCGAGATCCGGCTGGCTGCGGCGCCGGTTCCGGGCGGCGTGACGATTTCGATCCACGACACCGGACCGGGCATCGCCGCCGAGCACCTGGCCAGCGTCTTCGATGGGTTCTTCACCACCAAGGACGGCGGCATCGGCATCGGCCTGGCCATCTGCCAGTCGATCATCACCGAGCATGGCGGGGCGATCTCGGCGGCCAATCACGACGCCGGCGGGGCGATCTTCACGATCGCGCTGCCGCTTGATCCCCCGGCCGCCTGAACCCGAGCGGCTGCTCCGCGGCGCTGGCGACCGGCCAGCCGTGCACGCGCCGCCAGGCGCGGGGCGGAGCGCCGTAGCGGCGATGGAACAGGCGGGTCAGGTGAGACTGGTCGCTGAGACCGCAGGCCAGGGCGATCTCGCTGATCGATTGGTTGGTGTCGATCAGCAGTCGCCGGGCCCGTTCCAACCGCACGCCCATGACATAGCGCGAGAAGGGCTCGCCGAAGGTCTTCTTGAACGCTCGCGAGAAATGGCTGCGGCTAACGCGCGCCAGGCCCGCGACGTCTTCGAGGCGCAGGGGCGTTTCGATATTGGTCTCGATATGCGCCCTTAGCCGCTTGACCAGCCAGGGCGCGAAGCCGCCGGTGTGGGCCGTAAGCGCCTGTTCGCCGCCGACCATCCACAGCGCGGCGGCGATCTTGGCGCGGGCGCTGATCTGCTCCGGCGCGAGATCGCCCAGGGCGTCGGCCAGCAGTCCGGCCAGGCTGGACGAGCGCCCGTTGACGGTCTCGGTGGAGTCGGTCCCTGGCGGCATGGCGGCCTTCCGTCGTTGTGTTCCGGCTCAACGACCCTCGGACGGTGAGCGATGGAGAGGACGTTACGGAGGGCGGCGCGGGCGATCGATCTGGCGGAAGGACGGAGCGACCCCATACCTGCGGCTAGGATCCGGTCGAGCGCCGCCTAAGGTCGGAGAAGAGCCGCGCCCTTGGAGCCTGGGCGGGCGGAAGCGTGAAGGACGGCGGGGCGATGGAGGGCGGCATGATCCTGCTCCGAACTTGGCTCGAACCCCGGGGGACCTAGACCTTGGGAGGGGGCGGCCAAGCCCTTCCGCGGGATGGGCGGCCCCGACGGAGATGGCGCATCGTGTGGTCGACGGGACGCCTCCCCGGAACCCACGGAGATATCGATGCGCACTCTGCTCAAGATCATGGGCCTGACCGCGGCGCTGGCGACGGCGAGCGTCGCCCAGTCGGCCGAGCCTGCCGCCAAGCCGACCATCGTTCTGGTACACGGCGCCTTCGCAGACGCTTCGGGCTGGAACGGCGTGGTCGCGAAGCTCAGCCAGGACGGCTATCCGGTGGTCGCCGCCGCCAATCCACTAAGGGCTTTGAAATCCGACGCAGAGTCCCTTTCAGCGCTGATCAGGTCCATCGGCGGATCGGTGGTTCTGGTGGGCCACTCCTACGGCGGCGAGGTGATTACCGAGGCCGCGAAGGGTCAGGGCAATGTCGTCGCCTTGGTCTATGTCGCGGGTTTCCTGCCGGACGCTGGTGAATCGGCGCTCTCGCTGTCGGGAAAGTTCCCGGGCAGCACGCTGGCCCACGCGCTGGCCCCGGTCGTGCTGCAGGACGGCGACGAGGATTTTTACATCCAACCCGCCAAGTTCCACGCGCAATTCGCCGCGGACGCGCCGGCCGCGACGGCGGCTCTCATGGCCGCGACCCAGCGCCCGGTGACGGGACGGGCGTTGTCCGACATGGCGACGGCGCCGACCTGGAAGCAGTTGCCGTCGTACGTGATCTATGGAACCGCCGACCGCAACATTCCGGCGGAGGCCGAGCGGTTCATGGCCGACCGCGCCAAGGCCCGTAAGACTGTCGCCGTCGAGGGCGGCTCGCACGCCCTGATGGTGTCGCATCCCGGCGAGATCGTCGCCCTGATCGAGGAAGCCGCTTCGGCGCGCTGAAGCGTGACCGCAGCCGAGAGAGAGAGAGCTATCCCGCAGGGCGGGCCAACACGCCCGACCGCGAAGCTATGGCCTATGACATGGTGGTCGTCGGGGCCGGCCCCTCCGGCCCCGCCGCCGCCATCCGCTTCAAGCCGCTGCCAAGGCGGCGACGGACCGAACTATCCGAACCTGTAGAGAGGCCCCATGCGTGACGGCGCGACCCGGATACTTCTGCAGACCACCATTCCGCCGACCGACGACGACTGGTCGATCGCGCGCTTTGGCTTGCTGCATCAACTGCTGGCCGGCGCGGTCGACGCCGAGGGAAGGCCTCTCTACACCGTGGAGGCGCGCGACCGTGGTCCGCTCGGCGCGCCCGATCCGGTGCTGTCGCGCCTGGACGAGAGCGACTTCGACCAACTCTGGCTGCTGGCCGTCGATGTCGGCGACGGGCTGACCGAGCAGGACTGCGAAGGAGTCTCCCGCTTCCGCCAGGCCGGCGGCGGCATGCTGGTCACCCGCGACCACATGGACCTGGGCTCGTCGGTCTGCACCCTGGGCGGCGTCGGCGCGGCGCATCATTTCCACAGCCGCAATCCTGAGGCCGATCCGGGCCGGCACGTCCGCGACGACGAGGAGACCCAGGCCATTTCCTGGCCGAATTATCGGTCGGGAGCCAATGGCGACTATCAGCTGATCCGGCCGATCGAGCCCGTTCATCCGGTGCTGATCGATCCCGCCTCGCCGACCGGCGTCCTGCGCTACTTGCCCGCCCACCCGCACGAGGGCGCCGTGGCCGCTCCTGGCGGCGCCCGCGCGATCATGACGGGGCGCAGCCAGGCCACAGGCCGCGACTTCAACCTCGCCGTCGCCTTCGAGCGTGACGGACACGGCGGGCCGGCGATTGCCGAAAGCACCTTCCACCACTTCGCCGACTACAACTGGGACCTCTCGCGCGGATGTCCGACCTTCGTCTCCGAGGTTCCTGGCCACGGAATGGCGCGCGAGCCCGGGGCTCTGGCCGACACTCACCGCTACGTCCTGAACATCGCGGCCTGGCTGGGCAGACGCCCCTAGCCACATCGGGCGGCGCGATCGCCGCCCGATGTGGCCTTCTCAGAGCTCGATGATCCCGCGGCGCGCTGCGACCGTGACGGCGTGGGTGCGGTCGGACACGCCGAGCTTGGTGAAGACGCCCTTCAGATAGCCCTTCACCGTCTCCTCGGAGATGCCCAGATCGCGGGCGATTTCCTTGTTGGCCTTGCCGACGGCGACAAGCTGCAGAACCGTCACTTCGCGCTCGCTGAGGCCGTCTTCGAGGATGTGCATGGCGATCTCGTCGGCGATGTTGCGATGCAGATAGCGGCGGCCCTGACTGACGCTGTGGATCGCGTCGAGCATCTCGGTGCGCAGGCTGCTTTTCAGCAGGTAGCCCATGGCGCCGGCCTTCAGCGCGCGGACAGCCTGCACGTCGCCGTCATAGGTGGTCAGCACGACGATGCAGGCGGTGGGATGTTCCGCGCGGATCGCCTTGATCGCCTCGACCCCGCCCATGCCCGGCATCTGCAGGTCCATCAGGGTCACGTCAGGCCGCAGGTCGCGGAACTGGACGATGGCCTCGACGCCGTCACGCGCCTCGCCGACCAGCAGCATATCGTCGCGATCCTCCAGAATCGCGGCGACGCCCTCGCGAAGGATCGGGTGATCATCGACCACGAGGATGCGGATGGGACGCGAACTGGACTCAGGCAACGGGGGCTCTCCCAAAACGACGAAGGAAGTTGGACAGGCGCGACCGCGCGGGAGCCTTGTCGGCATAGGCCAGTCGCGCGGGTAGTTTCAGGGTGATCTCGGCGCCGGCGCCCGGCCGGCTCTCGATCGACAGGGCGCCGCCGATCCGCTGGGCGCGCTCGCGCATGCCCACGAGGCCGAAGTGGCCGGGCTTGTGGCCCTTGACCACGACCTCTTGCGGGATGCCCACGCCGTCGTCGCGGATCCGGACGCTCAGCTGATGGTCGGTGAAGCCGATCGAGACCTCGACCGACTGGGCCTTGGCGTGGCGTGCGATGTTGAACAGCGCCTCGCCCGCGACGCGGCCGATCTCGGCGGCGACCAGCGGATGCACGGTGCGCGCGACGCCCTCGGTGATGATGTGGATGGGGATGGGCGGATCGAACCCCGCCGCGGCCCCCCGTTCTTCCAGGATCGCGGGGAGGTCGCCGGGACTTTCGGCCATCCTCAGGTCGCGCACCCGGTTGCGGCCATCGACGATGACGTCGTCCGCACGCTTGAGCGCAGATTCCAGCAGGTCTCGGGACTGGTCGCCCGGCGGCATCTTGTTGGCCACCGACTGGAACCGCAGCACCAGGCCCTGGACGCTTTGCAGCAGCGTGTCGTGCAGTTCTCGCGCGATCCGCTCGCGCTCGCTGAGCCGCGCCTCGTGGCCGACATGGATACGCTGCTCCAGCTGGGCCAGGCGGAGCCGGTAGAACAGCCAGAGCAGCGCCAGGGTCAAGCCGATGCACAGGGCCAAAAACCAGCGCGACTGCAGGAAGGTCGGCGGGATGTCGAACGCGACCGCCGCGCCGGTCCGGTTCCAGACGCCCTCGTTGCTGGCCGCGATCACGTGGAAGCGGTACTTGCCGGGCTTGAGATTGGTGTAGAACGCCTGCCGTCGCGCGCCTGGATCGACCCAGTCGCGATCGAAGCCTTCGAGCTTATAGCGGACGCTGACCTGACGGGGATCGGCGAAGCTGAGCACCGCGTAGTCGATCTCAAGGCTGGACGTCGCCTTCTTGAGCCTGAGGTCTGCGGGGTCCCGATAGAGGTGGTCGCCCGCGGCCAGCGACCGGATCGAGACATCGGGCGGAAGATGCGTGCGAACGATGTGTCGAGGATCCATCCACAGGGTTCCGGTCTCGGTCGCGACCCAGATCCGCCCGTCGCCGCCTTGGACCAGCGCGCGCTGGGTGTGCGAGTGGGGGCGGCTGGTCAGGCCGTCGCCAAAGCCCAGCGAGAGGTCGGGGGGAGAAAAGGCGTGGCGGGCGAAGGCGCGCTCAAGGTCCTGGGCGCCGAGCCGAACCAGGGCCCTGGGATAGGCTAGCCAGGTGTCGCCCTGCGGCGTCTGGACCACCCCGCTGATCCGACCGCGCAGCGCGCCGGCCCGTATCGTGTCGACCCGTCCATCGCGAAACCGCGACAGTCCGAAGTCGCCCGCGGCCAGGACATCGCCGTTCGCGGCAGGATAGAGGGTCACGGCGGTGGCGTCGCGGCCGAGGTCCAGGCCCTGGAACGTGCGGGTGGGATAGTCCACCCAGGCCAGGCGGCGCAGCGCCCATTGCAGCACCAGCCGTCCGTCGGCGTCCCGAACCATGGTCATCGGGTGAAACCGCTCGCCGTCGGCTTGAGCGAACATCGCTTCCCAGCGCCCTTGGTGATGGCGCAGCAGTCCGCCCGCGGCGGCGGAAATCCAGAAGTCGCCGCGCCTGTCGAACGCGCAGTCATAGATGATGCTGTCGGTGTCGGGGCGGTTGAATGTCCGGAGCGTTCGACCGTCCTTCCACACCACGACGCGCGTGGCGAAGGCGATCCAGACCGCGCCGTCCGGCGCCTCGCAGAGGCTCTGCGGTTCGCGGACGCCACGCAGTATGGGCTTCGGGGCGCCGTCCGGCGCGATCCGGTAGATCGTGTCGGCCTCCCCGACATACACGCTGCCGTCGGACGCCGAGAGCAGCTTGTCGCCGAAGGCGGCAGGATGGTTCAGCAAAGGCTCGGACCGGAGCGTCGCCGGACGCAGCTTGTCCAAGCCCTTTTCCGAGCCGATCCAGATGTTGCCCTCGCGGTCCTCGAAGACTTGATTGGTCAGGTCCGAGGACAGGCCATCGCGATCGCCAAGGGTTTCGATCAAGCGGCTCGAGCGTCCGAAGGCGCCCGCCGCCGCGACCCGTTGCACGCCGCCGTAGCGTGTCGCGATCCAGAGGTTTCCTGCGCGATCGAACCGAGGCGCGCCACGGATCTGGGCGTCGTCGGTGCGATAGGGCGGGCCGGCAGGGGGCGGGCCATGCCCACCCGGGCCGGTGAGGGGATAGCTGCCGGTTCGCGCCGACAGCCAGACGCGCCCAAGGGGGTCCTGCGACAGCATTCCATTGGCGCGCGGCGTCCTGCGCACGACTTCGAACCGCTCTGCGCCGGGCGGCAGGCGCGCGACCGAATTGCTGAGCGACACCCAGACCGCGCCGTCAGCCGCCACCAGCAAGCTGAGAGCGTCGTCGCGCGGCAGGCCTTGGGCGGCGTTGAAGGCGCGCCACCGATGGCCGCGAAGTCGCAGCAGTTCGGCGTCGAACCGGGCGGTGAGGGCCCAGATCGCGCCGTCCTTCCCCTCGGCCATCGCCACGACCCGATTGGGCGCGGCGGGCAGGGCCGAGGCGCGCAAGGCGCCGTCGCGATAGACGGCGAAGCGGTGTGTCTCGCCGAGGCTGGTCCAGATGTCCCCGTTGCGCGCCGCCAGCACGGCGCTCGGCGGATCCTGCCGCCCCTGGCCGGGCTCGATGTCGATCGGCTCGAAGTTGATCCCGTCGAATCGGAAAAGACCTACGCCCGTCGCGAGCCAGAGATAGCCGTCGCGGCCCTGGTCCATGGCGAGCACGGGGGCGGGAGCCTCGCCCTCTTCGGTCCATCGCTGATGGGTGTAGTGGGCCAGGCGACGCACCGGCTCGGCGGCGGACGCCGCGGAGGTGTGCAACAGCATCGTCGCAATGAGGACGGCCTTGATCAATCGCACGACAGGTTCCGCGGCTCTCCGGGCTCCAGCGCCCAAGGCTGCCGACACTTGCTGCTCTTCCGGGCCTGGATGGCAAGCCCCAGTTGGGGGGGGCGACACCCCCTCCGACCGGGATCCTCGTGAAGCCGTGGGCGAACGCCCCAGCTGACTGTTGGCTGTTGGGAAACGAGGCGGCCGAGGCGCGGCGTCGAAGCGCGTCAGGCGTTTCGATCCCGCGGAGCGTCCCTATGCCGGATCAGAAAACGCATAAATGCTGTACGTGATCGAACCCGTCGCATGTACAGTGAGCGGCGGTTTTGAGCGTATTTTTACGCGCGAAAATCGGATAACCCCTTGAAATCCTTCGGTTGGCTTTCTGTCGGTCCAAATCCTCATGTGGGATTGGCGTGGAAATTATTGAATAAAATTCGATGCTTATGACGAAATTCTCCGTGGCTCCGATGATGGATTGGAGCGACCGTCACTGCCGGTCGCTGCATCGGGTGCTGTCGCGCCGGACGCTGCTGTATTCCGAGATGGTGACCAGCGGGGCGGTGCTGAACGGCGATCGCGAGAAGCTGCTGGGCTTCGACGCCGGCCAGCATCCGGTGGCGCTGCAACTGGGCGGATCCGAGCCCGCAGACCTGGCCGCCGCCGCCAGGATCGGCGAGGACTGGGGCTATGACGAGATCAATCTGAACGTCGGCTGCCCGTCCGACCGCGTGCAGAGCGGGCGGTTCGGAGCCTGCCTGATGCGCGAGCCGCAGCTGGTGGCGGACTGCATGGCGGCCATGGCGGCGGCGGTGTCCGTACCGGTGACCGTCAAGTGCCGGATCGGCGTCGACGACCAGGACCCGGAACAGAGCCTGTTCGAGCTGGTCGACCTGTCGGCCCAGGCCGGCGTCACCACCTTCGTGGTCCATGCGCGCAAGGCCTGGCTGAAGGGGCTGTCGCCGAAGGAAAACCGCGACGTGCCGCCGCTGGACTATCCGCTGGTCCACCGGCTGAAGCGCGAGCGCCCGGACCTGACGATCGTGATCAACGGCGGCATTCCTGACCTCGACGTGGCTTTGGCCCAGCTGGAGCACGTGGACGGGGCGATGCTGGGGCGGGCGGCCTACCATGAGCCGGGCCTGCTGGGGCAGGTCGACCGTCGGGTGTTCGGCGAGGACGTCGCCGATATCGATGCGTTCGAGGCGGTCGAGCTCTACAAGCCCTACATGGCCGCCCAGCTGGCGGCGGGCGTGCACCTGGCGGCGATGAGCCGTCACATGCTGGGTCTGTTCCACGGTTTGCCTGGCGCGCGCGCCTGGCGCCGCATCCTGACCGTCGACGGCGTGAAGGCCGGGGCGGGGCTGGAGGTGGTCGACCGCGCCCTGAGCGCCGTCCGCCAGGCGGTCGACGCGCGCGAGGCGCGGGCGCTGGACGCCGTCGCCAGCTAAGCCCCGGGAACAAGGGACGCGAGCGCACGGTTAACGATCCTCGAGGTCGGGGCGAAACCCTGATGCGAGGTCGCCACATGTTGCGTTCCATTCTGACCGCCGCGCTTCTCGCCGCCGCGGCCGTTCCATCCCTGGCGCGGGCCCAGGACGGCCGTCTGGCCATCGGCGCCAATATCGGCACGCCCGGCCTGGGCGCCGAACTGCAGTACAAGCTCAATGACCATTTCGTCGTCCGGGGCGGCGGCGACTGGATGAGCTTCGACCACGACCACACCTACAGCGGCGTCGACTATTCGGCGAAACTGAAGACAGGCACGGCCGGCGCCTTCGTCGACTGGCACCCCGGCGGCGGTGGCTTCTTCCTGTCGGGCGGCGGCTATTTCGGCGAGCGCAAGGCGCGGCTGGACGGCCGGCCGACAGGGCCGACCCAGATCGGCGACCTGACGTTCACCCCCGAGCAGATCGGCACGATCCGCGGCGGCGTCGAGATGTCCAAGACCCAGCCGTTCCTGGGTCTGGGCTGGGACAACACCTTCACGCGCAACAGCCGCTGGGGCTTTCGGGTGCTGGGCGGGGTGTCGTTCAGCGACAAGCCCAAGGTCGACCTGACCGCCACAGACGGCACGCTGGCCGGCGATCCGCTCTTCCAGGCCGAGCTTCGGCGGGAGGAGGACGACGTCCGCGACGACGCCAAGGGCTTCAAGTACTTCCCGATCGTCCAGGTCGGGCTGAACTACCGGTTCTGATCCCGGCTCAGGAGCGCAGCACCAGGGCGCGCGGCGTAGCCTGGAAGCTGGACAGCCGGCCCAGATAGCTCATGCCCAGCAGCGAAGTCTCCAGGCCCTTCTCCACCACCAGGGCCTCGACGTCGCGCACCTGGGCGCCGGCCACCGACACGCTGGCCAACTTGACCGAGGCGGCGCGGGTCTGGCCCGAAGCGGTCATGACCTTGTAGCTGTAGTCCAGCGCCTTGGTGTCGATGCCCAGCCGCTTGGCGTCGGTCTGGCTGAGGGCGACGGCGGTGGCTCCGGTGTCGATCAGGAAGCGCACGGCGCGACCATCGACCTTGGCCTCGGCCCAGAAATGGCCGTCGGCCGCCTTGACGATCTGGGCGGCGCCGTCATCGGCGGTCGCCACGGCCGGGGCGGGGCCGCGCAGGTCCGGCTGGCGCAGGTCGTCCAGCGACACGACGGCCTTCGCCGCCCCGACCGCCGAGAGTGCGCCTACCATTGCGATGGCCGCGAACTTGAACATCGAAGTCACCCCGCCATACCGGCTTGCTGACCGTTTCTACGGCCGTTGCGGGGAGCATAGTCGCGAATGGGTTTTCAACCGGTGAATCGCGGCGTTCACAGTTCAGTAAAGTTAACAAATTGCCGGTCGAATGGAAAATTAAAAAGCTGTAATACTTATCAATGCTAACGTTACATTCAAGTAATGTGCAAGATGACTTCGATTTAACTTCAATTCAGCGCGGTGCGGCAGCATATGGTGTTCATCAAATCAGTGCTTGTTGAGGGAACAACGCCATGAAGAAGGTCATCATCGCCGCCGCCGTCGCGCTTTCCGCGTTGGCCGGAGCGGCCCAGGCCGCCGAAGTCAGCAACACCCAGTTCCTGCAAGCCGCCCGATGCCGCGGCTTGGCCGCCTCGGAAGGCTTGGGCAAGCTGGACACCGCCGGCATCGACGCGTTCCTCAAGCAGGAAACCGGCGCCCGCGAATTGCCGGTCCGCGTATCGGCCAACAACAAGATCTCGGGCGCGCAGAAGGAAGGCGACAAGGCCGACGGCGCCAAGAAGGAAAAGCTGCTGGCCGAACGTTCCGGGGCTTGCTCGGCGTGGCTGGGCGGCGCCGCGACCGGCGCGGCCATGAACACCGCGAACTAGGGACCGCCTAGCCCCGGCCGGCCATCAGGTCGGCCATCGGGTCAGGGCGGTGGGGCAGGGCGGCCATGATCGCCGACCGCTCCTCGTCGCTCAAGCGAGCCCAGCCGGCGATCTCCGGAAGGGTTCGCCGGCAACCCAGGCAGAAGCCGCTCCGCCCATCCACCGCGCACACCTTCACGCAGGGCGTGGCGATCGGACGGGGCGGGCGGGGCGCCGAATTCAGGGCGTCCTCGTCACGGGCTTTAGGGGGCGTGGCCGAGCTCATGTCCCGTATGTCGCCGTTCCAGGCGGACCGCGCAAGGGCGGCTCGCGGCGCGCGCCAGCGCGTCGATCGCGTCTGTAACCTCTCTTCCAAGAACAAGGAGCCGTCATGCGTATTCTCGGTCTTACCATCGCCGCCGCGCTCGCCGCCTCGGCGGCCGCCCCGGCCTTCGCCGCCGATCGCGTCAGCGACAGTGAACTGGTGCGGGCTTCGCGCTGCCTTGGCCTGGCCCAGGCCGCCAACCTGGGGACGTCGGACGCGACGGCGTTGCAGGCCTTTGTCAAGACCCAGGGCCGCGGCCGCGATCCCTTGGTCCAGGACCGGGTCGAAGCCGCCGAGCGGTCCGCCAAGTCCCAGGCCGGCAAGGCCAAGGACGCCCTCAAGGCGTCGTTGATCGCCGAGCGCGACGGAGCCTGCAAGGCGCTGGTGGAGACGTCGTCGACCGCCTCGGTCGCAACGCCCGCCGGGGCCTGAAGCCCCCGACCGGATCGAAGCGGACTTTGCATCGGGCGCGGTCTGGCTTAAGCCCGCGGCCCATGACCGCTTCCTCGCCCGCCGCTTCGCCCTTCGACGACATCCGCCAACTGGCCGCCGACGCGCCGGCCGCTCCGGCCTCGACCTTCGAAGGCGGTGATCGTCTGGCCGAGATCTCCGCATGGCTGACGGCCTGGACCGGCAAGACGCCGCCGGTCGTGCTCCGCCCGGTCGTCGCCCTGTATGCCGGCGCGCGCCAGGGCGTGGGGCCGCGCGGCTACGCTCGCGAGCGCCTGGAAGCCGTGGCCGCCGGCGGGGCCAATGTCTGCCGCATCGCCGGTGTCCAGGGCGCAGGCCTGGAAGCCTTCGATCTGGCCATCGACCGTCCGACGCCCGACGCGGCCGCCAAGGCGTCGATGAGCGAGAAGGAATGCGCCGCGACCATGGCCTTCGGCATGGAGGCACTGGCCAAGCAGCCCGACCTGCTGATCCCCGGCGTGATCGCCGCCGAGACCGACCGCGCCGCCGGCGCCATCGCCCTGGCCCTGGTCGGCGGCGAGGCTTCGGACTGGAGCGATGCGCCCGAACCGGTCGCCGCCGCCGTGACCCGCGCCGCCGGCGAGGACAACCTGTCCGACCCGCTGCAGGCCCTGCGCCAGCTGGGCGGTCGCGAAACCGCCGCCCTGGTCGGGGCGATCCTGGCCGCCCGGGTCCAGAAGATTCCCGTCCTGCTGGACGGCTACGCCGCCGCCGCCGCCGCGGCGGTGCTGCACGCGATCGATCCGGCCCTGATCGCCCACTGCCAGGCCAGCCATGTCGGGACCGCCAAGGGCCACGCCCGCCTGCTGGAGGCGTTGGGCAAGCGGCCGCTGATCAACCTGGACATCGCCGAGGAGGAGGGGGTCGGCGGCGTGACGGCCCTGGCCCTGGTGCGGCTGGCCTGCGAGGTTCGGTGACCCCCTGCGTCCTTCGAGGCTCGCCTTCGGCTCACACCTCAGGATGAGGACCACTTTCGCACTGAATTCCTCTTCCTGAGGCGCCCGCGCAGCGGGCCTCGAAGGGCGCATGGCCCGTCCGTTCCAGCGTCAACCTGAACATTGTTTACGTTGACGCTAAGGTCATCTTTCCAAACGCCCGTTCGAACTCTAAGGTGACTCCCGAAAAGCCAAAGACGGCCCCTTGAAGAGGGTCGGTTTCCGGGAGTCCGCCATGAACCTCGATTTCTCGCCCGAAGACGTCGCGTTCCGCGACGAGGTCCGCGCCTTCATCGCCGAGAACTACCCCGCCGGCCTGCGCGAGAAGCAGGAGGAGGGCGAGGAGATGGCCAAGGAGGATTTCCTGTCCTGGCACCGCGTCCTGGCCAAGAAGGGCTGGGTGGCGCCGGCCTGGCCGGAGAAGTACGGCGGCCCGGGCTGGACCTCGGTGCAGCGCTACATCTGGTCGGAAGAGACCGCCCGCGCCGACTGCGTGCCGATCCTGCCGTTCGGCATCAATATGGTCGGGCCGGTGATCTACACCTTCGCCACCCCCGAGCAGAAGGAACGCTTCCTGCCGCCGACCCTGTCGGGCGACATCTGGTGGGCCCAGGGCTATTCGGAGCCGGGCGCCGGGTCGGACCTGGCCAGCCTGAAGACCAAGGCCGAGCGTTTCACCGGCGACGACGGCAAGGAATACTACCTGGTCAACGGCCAGAAGACCTGGACCACCCTGGCCCAGCACGGCGACTGGATCTTCTGCCTGGTCCGCACCGACCCTAACGCCAAGATCCAGGAAGGCATCTCGTTCCTGCTGATCGACATGAAGTCGCCGGGTGTGACCGTGCGGCCGATCATCACCCTGGGCGGCGAGCACGAGGTCAACGAGGTCTGGCTGGAGAACGTCAAGGTGCCGGTCGAGAACCGGATCTACGAGGAGAACAAGGGCTGGACCTGCGCCAAGTTCCTGCTGGCCCACGAGCGTAGCGGCATCGCCGGCGTGGCCCGCTCCAAGCGCGGCATCGAGCGCATCCGCCAGATCGCCTCCACCGAGTTGGGCGACGACGGCCAGCCCCTGCTGGCCGACCCGGCCTTCAAGCGCAAGGTCGCGGATCTTGAAATCGACCTGACGGCCCTGGAATACACCGAACTGCGCACCCTCGCCGGCGAGGCGGCGGGCAAGGGGCCGGGTCCGGAATCCTCGGTCCTGAAGATCAAGGGCACCGAGATCCAGCAGCGGATCACCGAACTGGTGCTGGAGGCGGCCGGCCACTATGGCGCGCCGTACTTCCGCGGCTTCCCGAACGACGGCGACAACGCCCACCCGATCGGTCCCGACTGGGCTCACCGCGCCGCCCCGACCTATTTCAACGTCCGCAAGACCTCGATCTACGGCGGCTCCAACGAGATCCAGCGCAACATCATCGCCAAGATGGTGCTGGGGCTTTGATGAAGGCCTGAGCATTTGCAGTTCCCCTCCCCCTTGCGGGGAGGGGTAGGGGGTGGGGGTGTCAGCACGAACGCCAGGACCTTTGCACACATCCGAGCGGGCCGATCGAGCAGCCCGTCGAATGCGTCGCGAGCCGACCCTGGCCGAAAAGCTGTTCTGGAAGGCGTTGCGAAAGATCGAGATCCCTGGATCGCACTTTCGCCGCCAGTCTTCCCTGGGCCCCTACGTCGTGGACTTCGTCTGCCACCATCATCGTGTGATCATCGAGGTGGACGGTGGAATTCACGACTTGCCCCACGTGGCGTCCCGTGACGCCGACCGCCAATCCTGGCTTGAATCGCGTGGCTATACGGTCATCCGTATTCCAAACGAGTTGGCCATCTACGACCCGCATACCGCCGTCCAGCGCGTAATCTCGATCCTCGACGCTGGCTCCCCCACCCCCAACCCCTCCCCGCAAGGGGGAGGGGAGCGATAAGAGGAAACCTGGGATGGACTTCAACTTCACCGAAGAGCAGTCGATGGTTCGCGACACGGTCGCGAGCTTCCTGCAGGACAAGTACGACTTCGAGACCCGCCGCAAGATCGTGGCGTCCGAGAGCGGATGGCGCGCCGACTACTGGAAGGCCTTCGCCGAGGAGCTCGGCATCCTGGGCGCCTCGTTCAGCGAGGAACTGGGCGGCCTGGGCGGCGGCGCGATCGACAACATGATCATCATGGAGGAGTTCGGCAAGGCGCTGGTCATCGAGCCCTATCTGGGCACGGTGGTGATCGGCGGCGGCTTCATGAAGCACTCGGGCTACGCCGGCGCGGCGTCGGTGATCGAGGGCATCGTCGGCGGGACCACGACCATCGCCTTCGCCTATGCCGAGCCGCAGGCCCGCTACACCTGGCGCGACCTGAAGACCACGGCCAGGAAGGATGGCGCGGGCTATGTCCTGAACGGCCACAAGGCCGTGGTGGTCGGCGCGCCGTTCGCTACCCACCTGGTGGTCACGGCCCGCACGGGCGGCGCGCAACGCGACGCCGGCGGGGTTTCGGTGTTCCTGATCGACAAGAGCCTGCCGGGCGTCGTCACCCGCGACTATCCCACGGTCGACGGCGGCCGCGCTTCGGAGGTCTATTTCGAGAACGTCTCGATCCCGGCCGACGCCCTGATCGGCGAAGAGGGGGGCGGCCTGCCGCTGGTCGACAAGGTGATCGACGAGGCCACGGCCGCCGTCGGGGCCGAGGCCGTGGGCGTGCTGCGCAAGCTGCACGAGGGCACGCTGGATTACGCCAAGCAGCGCAAGCAGTTCGGCACGGCCATCTCCAACTTCCAGGTGCTGCAGCATCGGATGGTCGACATGTTCATCGAGGTCGAGCAGGCCGTGTCGATGACCTACATGGCCACCATCAAGCTGGACGAGAGCGACGACGAGCGCGCCAAGGCCGTCTCGGCCGCCAAGGTCCGCATCGGCCGGGCCTGCAAGTTCGTGGGCCAGAACGCCATCCAGATCCACGGCGGCATGGGCATGACCGACGAGCTGGCCATCGGCCACTATTTCAAGCGCGCCTCGATCATCGAGGGCCTGTTCGGATCGGTCGACCACCACCTGAAGCGCTACGAATCGCTGTCGTTCGGACCAGCGAGCAGCCAGGCGGCCTGACACCGTCTACGGACGAGGGACGCTCGAAGACGAAAGCGCCCGCGACACGCCGTCGCGGGCGCTTTTTTCTTGGCGGACAAAGGCTTTGCACGCCAAGGCGATCGGGTTCGTCCGTGTGCGGATTTCGTCAGGGTTCGGACTGTTCCTGTTGCGTCGAGCCTCCGTCGGCGCATGCTTGGTCTCGACGCGCTGACGGGAGACGCCGCCGATGAACGTATCGAGAATGAGCCACGCCATGCTGTCCTTCGCCCTGATGGGCGGGATGCTGGTCGGGGGAAGGCACCCACCGAAGCCGCCCGTCGCCGAGCCCAAGCCGTCCGGCCGGAAATAGAGCTTGGCGCGGAACGTGGAGACCGGTTTCCGCAAGAGCGATGCGTAGGAAAAGATTTGGAGCAGAAAAAAGGGCGGCCGCGCTTGGCGGTCCGCCCCTGTCTCACGTTTGGAACAGCCGTGCTGGCTTACGACTTGGCGACCGTATTGCAGTCGGCGAGGCCGGCGGCGTCCAGGTCCTGGCCGCGATAGTTGAAGCTGACGATCGGGCCGAGCTCGGCGGCGACCTTGCGGCAGGCGCGGCCGATCGGCAGGGACTTGACCTGAGGGGCGGCGCAGACGTCGCCGTTGCAGCGCCACATGGCGCCGTCCTGGATCAGGGTGGGCGCCTTGCTGGGCGCCTTCAGCTTGAGAACCGCGCCTTCGGCGGCGAAGGCGCTGGTCGCCATACCAGCAGTGGACAGGGCGGAGGCCGCGACCAGCGCGGTCATTAAGATACGCATGCTTGTTTCCTGTAATCCCCTAACGCCGACACTGGGAGGCCGGCTTCGGATACAATTGGTTGCGTTTTGCAACTAAGTCAACAAACGAACGTTTGACGCGGCGTCTTCACCGCCGGTTTCCGCCAGCCAGGCAAGCAGAGTCGGCGTGATGTCGCCCGCCTTCTCCGCCACCCGCCAGCAGTCCGCCAGGGAGGGTGGAGTCAGGCCCTGGTCGATGGTGTGGCGCAGCAGGGCGAACAGCGGGTCCCAGAAGCCGCCGGGATTGTGGAAGACGATCGGCTTGCGGTGCAGGTCCAGGCGCCGCCAGGACAGGAGTTCGATGATCTCCTCCAGGGTGCCGATGCCGCCGGGCAGCACCACGAAGGCGTCCGATCGCTCGAACATCATCATCTTGCGCTCATGCATCGAGGTGACGATCACAGTCTCGACGTCGTCGAACGGCTGCTCGCGGCCGCGCAGGAACTTGGGGATGATGCCCAGCACCCGTCCGCCGGCCGCGTGGGCGCCCCGCGCGGCCGCGCCCATCAGCCCCACGCCGCCGCCGCCATAGACCAGTTTCAGGCCGGCCCTGGCGAAGTCGCCGCCGATCTGGAACGCCGCTTCCAGGAACGCCGGGTCGGCCGTGTTCGACGAGCCGCAATAGACGCAGACGGCCTTGGCGGCCGCGGCGGGCTCCGCGACGGCGGCTTGGCCGCTGGACAGGTCGGTCATCGTCGTCCACTCCAGAAAATAAACAGCGCGCCGGTCCTTGTCTCCAAGGGCGGCGCGCCGCACGTGAACAGCCAAGAAGCGGGCCGTCGGGGCGTCGTCGGCCGTTGGATACGCCATGATCAGGATTCGCGAGATCGGTTTCAAGTCGACCTGCGCCGTCGCGGTGCTGGCCCTGCTGGCGCTGGGCGCCTGCGGGCGCGACGACAAGGGTTGGCGGCGCGATCCGGCGACCGCCAAGATCGAGCAGGTTTCGTCGCGGGACAGCTATCTGAAGCCGCCCAGCCTGGTGTCGGCGGTCCGCCAGGGCGACGCCGTGGCGTTGTCGGGACAGGCCGAGCCCCTGGCCAGCGTGCGGCTGGGCGCGCCGACCGGCGAGGCACTGCTGGGCAAGGCCGATGCGGCGGGCGCCTGGCGGCTGGTGGCGCCCCTGGCCGCCGAACCCCGGCTCTACGGCCTGTCGATGACCATGGACGGACGCACCGTCCAGGCCCAGGGCTATCTGATGGTCGCGCCCAGCGGGGCGGCGGTGCTGCTGCGGGCCGGGGCGGGCGCGGAGGTGATGGGCCAGAGCTCGCCGTCGCCCCGCATCCTGGCGATCGACTATGACCGCAGCGGCGGAGGCGTGATCTCCGGCGTCGGCGCGCCCGGCGCGGGTCTGGGCGTGCGCGTCGACCGTGTCACACGGGGCGAGGGCAAGGTCGGCGAGGACGGCCGTTTCTCGATCTCGCTCGACCAGCCGCTGGCCGGTGGAACCCACGTGATCCAGGTCGCGGGCGAGGGCGGCGAGCAGCAGGTGGTCGTCGACGTCGCTCCGCCCACGCCGCCCCGGGGCGGACCGGCGTCCTCGACCCTGACCGCCGCGGGCTGGCGCGTTGACTGGATGACCCCGGGCGGCGGCGTGCAGAGCACCCAATTGCTGGGCGCGGCCCGATGAGGGGCATGGCGTCGCGATCCGGAGCCGTGGCTGGCGCGGTGGCGCCTCCTGAGGTCAAGGCCAACGGCTGGAAAGCCCTGGCCGACCTGTTCAGCCTGGTGATGCGTTCCAAGGCGCCCGGACTGCGCTGGCGCGTCACCCTGGCCCTGGTCTTCACCTTCGCCGGCAAGTTCCTGGGCGTGATCGCGCCCCTGCTGCTGGGCAAGGCGGTCAATGCGCTGAGCGCCGGGCAGGGGGCGGCGGTGCAGGTCGGCCTGACCTTCGCCGCCCTGGCCGGCGGCTGGGCGCTGATCCGCTTCATCGCCGCCGTCGCGCCCCAGGCGCGCGACGCCGTGTTCACGCCCGTCGCCCAGGCGGCCCAGACCCGCGCGGCCGTCGAGACCTTTGCCCACGCCCTGTCGCTGTCGATCGACTTCCACCAGACCAAGCGCACGGGCTCGCTGTCCCGGGTGATCGACCGGGGCGCGCGGTCGATGGATTTCCTGCTGCGCGGCCTGGTGTTCAACATCGCGCCGACGGCGGTCGAGCTGGTCATGGCCGCCATCGTGCTGGCCAAGGCCTATGACTGGCGCTTCGCCCTGACGGCGGTGGTCACCGTCGTGATCTATGGCGTGGTGACCTTCGCCATCTCGGATTGGCGGATCGGCCATCGGCGGGTGATGAACGAGGCCGACGCCGAAGCCGCCGGGCGGGCTGTCGACGCGCTGCTGAACTACGAGACGGTCAAGGCCTTCGGGGCCGAGGAGCGGGCGGTCGGCGGCTACGACGCCGCCCTGACGGCCTATGGCGCGGCCAATATCAAGGCGACCAACTCCCTGACCCTGCTCAACAGCGTGCAGTCGGCGGTGATGAGCCTGGGGCTGGGCGTGATGGCGATCCTGGCCGGGGCCGAGGCGGCCGCGGGCCGGATCGGCCCTGGCGACGTCACCGCCGCCGTGCTGATCCTGGTCAACCTGTACGGTCCGCTGAACATCCTGGGCTTCGCCTATCGCGAGATCCGCCAGTCGTTCATCGACATGGAGGCCATGCTCGACCTGCGCCGGGCCCAGCCGGACGTGGCCGACGCCGCCGACGCCGTCGACCTGCCGCCGCCCGCCGACCGGCGGGGCGGGGCGGTGGCCTTCGAGGGCGTGTCGTTCCGCCACGGCGCGCGGTCGGAAGGCCTGCAGGCCGTGACGTTCGCCGCCCTGCCGGGGACCACCGTCGCCATCGTCGGCCCCTCGGGCGCGGGCAAGACCACCCTGGTGCGTCTGGCCCTGCGGATGATCGACCCCCAGGCTGGCCGGGTCACCCTGGACGGCCACGACCTGAAGGCGCTGAAACAAGCCTCGCTGCGCCGGGCCGTCGCCCTGGTGCCGCAGGACGTGGCGCTGTTCAACGACACCCTGATGGCCAACATCGCCTTCGCGCGTCCGGACGCCTCGGAGGTGGACGTCTGGGCCGCGGCCGAGGCGGCGGAACTGGGCGAGTTCATCCGCAACCTGCCCGAGGGCATGGAGACCAAGGTCGGCGAGCGCGGGCTGAAGCTGTCGGGCGGCGAGCGCCAGCGCGTGGGCATCGCCCGGGCGCTGCTGGCCGACCCCCGCGTGCTGATCCTGGACGAGGCGACCAGCGCCCTGGACAGCCGCACCGAGGCGGCCATCCAGGCCACCCTGCGCAAGGCCCGGGCCGGCCGCACGACCCTGGTAGTGGCCCACCGCCTGTCGACCATCGCCGACGCCGACGAGATCATCGTGCTGCGCCGGGGAAAGGTCGTGGAGCGCGGCGCCCACGCGGCGCTTTTGGAGGCCGGCGGCGAATACGCGGCGTTGTGGCGGCGGCAGACTCGGGAGAAACCTGTGGAAGCGGGGGCGGTCGTCGATTGATATCCGAAAACCGTCATTGTAGAACGAATGTAGAACATCAACGGCGATGACTGTCATGCTGACGCGAAAGATCGATCGGGCCCTGGACGCAATGGCCGCCTGCAAGGACCGGGTGCCGGCCCTGCGCGAGATCTACCGCGCCGACAGCCCCGAGGGCCTGGCCCTGGGCCATCTGATGGAAGCCGTCGAGCGCGCCCAGCAGGCGCTGCAAGGCCCGACCGCGCGGGCCGGCGAATAGGCCTTCAAGACCGTTCCAGCCGATAAATGTGGGGTGCGGCGGCGGAGGGCGGCTATATCCTGCGCCACGCCGACCCGATCCCAGGAGCCGCCATGCGCTATCTGCACACCATGGTCCGCGTGAAGGACCTCGACGCCTCGCTGCGGTTCTATTGCCAAGGCCTGGGCCTGACCGAGATGTACCGGACGGAGAACGAGAGGGGCCGCTTCACCCTGGTGTTCCTGGCCGCGCCGGAGGATGTGGAGCTGGCTCGGGAGCGCAAGGCGCCGCTGGTCGAGCTGACCTACAACTGGGATCCCGAAGACTACCAGGGCGGGCGCAATTTCGGCCATCTGGCTTACCGGGTCGACGACATCTACGAAACCTGCCAGCGGCTGATGGACATGGGCGTGACGATCAACCGCCCGCCGCGCGACGGCCACATGGCCTTCGTCCGTTCGCCAGACAACATTTCGGTCGAGCTGCTGCAGGACGGCAGCCTGGAACCGGCCGAGCCATGGGTTTCGATGCCCAACACGGGGGCTTGGTAACGGGCGGACGATCGCTCCGCCCGCCAGATCGTCGTTACCTCGAAAGCTTCGCAGGGGAAGCGCTGAGCGCTTCCGGGAGAACCACTCCTAGAGCGTCGGGACCTTCGAGTTCGCCGGTCAGACCAGCTTCACCCTGGGCTCGGAGGGCTGGTACGCCGCCGCCAGGGCTTCCAGGCGGACGGCTGGGTCGTCGATGATCGCCAGCCAGGCCAGGCGCGCCAGTTCCTGCCGATAGTCGGCGGCATAGCCGACCGAGAACGGAGAGGGCGTGCTGCCGGGCGGTTCGGCGGCCTTGGCGTTGACCAGCTTCTGGCGGGCCAGGACGGCGGCCCGGTCGATCAGGATCTCGCCTTCGCCGCCCGCCACCCAGCCGTCGACCAGGGCGCAGGCGGCCACGGCGTGAAAGACCATGACGGGCAGGGTGCGCTTCTGCGGCGCCGGCTCGGCCGCCATGGTCGGCTTGGCGGCGTTGGCCGGGCTGGTGATGTGGAAGGCCAGGGCGTTGGCGCCGCGCTGCAGGACGGTCTTCCAGTGATCGTTGGTCGCGCTCATGGTTAAGCCTGTATCCGCTACGCGCCGCGTGGTGAAGTCCCAACGCGGCAATTGGCGCGGCGGATACAGGCTTAAGGTCAAATCCCGTGTCGGCCTATTCGGCCGCGGCCGGGACGGGCGTCCTCAAGGCGGGATAATCGGTATAGCCGCGACCGTCGCCGCCGTAGAAGGTCGACGGATCCGGATCGTTCAGCGGCGCGCCGACGCGCAGGCGCTCCACCAGGTCTGGATTGGCGATATAGACCTTGCCGAACGCCACGGCGTCGGCCTTTCCGGCGTCCAGGGCCGCCTGGGCGGTGGCGGCGGTGAACTTCTCGTTGACGATGTAGACGCCGCCGAACGCCTTCTTCAGGTCGGCGGCCAGGCTGTCGGGGCCGTCATATTCGCGGGCGCACAGGAAGGCGATGCCGCGCTGGCCCAGTTCCTTGGCCACGTAGCCGAAGGTGGCGGCCAGGTTACTGTCGCCCATGGAGTGGCTGTCGGCGCGCGGCGCCAGGTGCATGCCGACCCGGCCCGGGCCGAACACCGAGGCGGCGGCGTCGGCGACCTCCAGCATCAGCCGGGCGCGGTTCTCGATCGAGCCGCCGTAGCGGTCGGTCCGCTGGTTGGAGCCGTCCTGCAGGAACTGGTCGATCAGGTAACCGTTGGCGCCGTGGATCTCGACCCCGTCGAAGCCGGCGGCCTTGGCGTTTTCGGCCCCCTTGCGGAAGGCCTCGACCACGCCGACCACCTCGTCGGTCGTCAGGGGGCGGGGCGTGGGGTAGGGGCGTTCAGGACGCAGCAGGCTGACATGGCCCTTGGCCGCGATGGCGCTGGGGCCGACCGGAAGCTCGCCGCCGTGGAACGACGGATCGGACACCCGGCCCACGTGCCAGATCTGCATGAAGATGCGGCCGCCCTTGTCGTGCACGGCCTTGGTGACCTGCTTCCAGCCTTCGACCTGCGCCTGGGACCAGATGCCCGGCACGCCCTGGTAGCCGACGCCCTGCGGCGTGACCGGTACGCCTTCGGTGATCAGCAGGCCGGCCGAGGCCCGCTGGGCGTAGTAGTCGGCCATCAGGGCGTTGGGGATCTGGGTGGGCCCGGCCCGCAGGCGGGTCAGCGGCGCCATGACGACGCGGTTGGGCAGCTCAAGATCGCCAAGACGAAGCGGATCGAACAGAGTGGGCATGAAACAGTCCCTGCAGCGTTTTGCCGACCCCACGTCGGCGCCTCGCATATCTGGTCCTCCGCGCCGCTACCGCAACTGCCACAGGCTCTGATTTTATTCTGGCGGCCGCCGCAGGGAATCTGCGAGGCGGCGCGGGGGAACGGGCCCGCTCCCCGGTCGTTGCTTGGGACCAGACTTGAGACGGAGACTCGCCATGGCCCAACCCGACGTCACCAACGGCGACGAGACCGACGACGCCTACGATCCTTCGACGGTCGAGGCCAACCGCAACATCCAGCAGGGCGGCGGCGTGGGCGCCCGCGACCTGGCCCGGCAGGACGAGCCGGCCGAGATCGTCACGCCCGACGGCGACGACAGCGACGATGACGCGCCGGTCGAGGCGTTGGGAACCGCTCACCCGAAGACCTGAGCGCCGTCGCGAAGGACGGCGGCGGCGGAGACCGTCGGCCGGCCCGCTCGCCTATTTCGGCGCCACCTTGACCAGCACCACGTCGTTGGCCCGCATCGTCACCGCTACGCTGGCCGCGCCCGATTTGCCGACGGTCAGGGCCCGGGTCTCGGGCTTGTCCACGGTCAGGGCGTTCAGGTCCCGTACCTGCTGGTCGGTCAGCGTCTTGGGCGAGCCCAGTTCCAGATAGGCCGTGTGGGCGTCGTTGGCCTTGAAGCCGGTGCGGAAGATCTGGACGTCGTAGCGGCCGGGCTTGAGGCCCTTCAGGTCGAGGCTGACCGGCTCGATGTCATGGGTGGGCTGGACCTTGGTGTAGTAGGGGCGGTTGCTGACCGTCTGCACGGGCTGGCGGAAGGCCCAGACCAGGGCTTGGACGCCCCCCTTGTCCGTGGTGACCCAGCTTTCCGCGTCGGCGACCTTGACGGCCTTGTCGCCCAGCTGGTTCAGGTACTTGTAGGCGAACCAGGCCGGCTTGCGGATCCCTTGCGGGTTCATCAGGCCAAAGCCGCCCTCGAACGGCGCGGTGGGCGCGCCCGGCTCCTCGAACAGATCGCTGTAGGTCCAGTAACTCATGCCCTGCAGCAGGCCTTCGCTGGCCTTCAGTTTGGACAGGATGTAGGGCGCGCTGACATAGGAATCGTGCACCGGGTCGCGCGGCGTATAGCTGGTGCTCCATTCAGTGAAATAGAGCGGAAGGCCGGGCTTGAACGAAGCCTCGATCTCCTTTCGCACCCGGCGCACGTCGCCGACGATGGCGTCCGGCGAGGGCGACAGCTTGGTGTCCTGCTGGCCCTTCTCGTCCAGGAAGCCACCGTCGACGCCGTAGGTGTGGGTGGTGACGAAGTCGACTCCCGCGCCCGAGGCCTGGACGTGGCTCAGGAATTCGGGCGTCCAGGCCGCGCCGGCGGTCGAGGGGCCGCCGACCTTCAGGGCCGGGTCGATCGCCTTGATGGTCCGGGCGGTGTTGTCATAGAGCTCGAAATAGGCCTTCTGGTCGGCCTTTTCCCAGAAGCCGTCCAGGTTGGGCTCGTTCCAGACCTCGAAATACCAGGACCGCACCTCGGCCTCGCCGTAGCGCTGCTGGCAGTGTCGCACGAAAGCGTCGACCAGGGCCGCCCACTGCTTGGGATCGGGATGCGAGGTATTGCCTTTCCAGTAGAAGACCGTCTGTTCCGAGGTCTTCATCGCGTCGGGGGTGAAGCCCAGCTCGACGAACGGCTTGACGCCCATCTTCAGCAGGCGGTCGTACAGCTGGTCGATCTTGGTCCAGTCATAGACCGGCTTGCCGTCGACGACGCGATAGGTGCCCAGCACGTCGTGGAAGATGGCGTGGAAGCGGACATAGCGGAACCCGAGCTCGTCGCGGGCGATCTTCAACTGGCCCAGGCTGTCGTCGCGCAGCAGGGTGCCGGGATAGTCCGAGCCGACCGACAGGTCGTAGAAGTGGTCGCGCGGCGTGGTCGGGGCCTTGGCGTCGACGGCGATGTGGCGGACGGCCGGCTTGCCCTGGGCCAGGGCGGATCCCGCCAAAAGGCTGGCCATGGCCGAGGCCAGGATCGCGCTGCGGAGCAAGGTCCTGGTGAGGGTGGGGGTCATGGCGGCTGGTCCTTCCTGCAGTGGCCCGCCCTCGTGGATGGGGCGATGTCAGTGGGACCGGTACCATTATTCGGAGGGCGCCGTATAGCCCGTTCGAAAATCGGCCGGGAAGGGTGTGATCATGCGCGACGGCCGTGCTTCCGCGAACCGTTCGCAATGAAACGCGCGTCGGCCGGCCGATCGCCGGCAAAAACTCGGCGTCCGACCCTTTCGTCGCGCGGCCAGCTGAGCTAACCACGGCGCTCTATCTGGAAGGCTAAGATCATGACCAAGAAACCCGACGGCACGTGGGACAAGTCGCAACTCCCCAGCCGGCATGTAACCGAAGGGCCGGCCCGCGCGCCGCACCGCTCGTATTACTACGCCATGGGCCTTGGCACCCGCGAGATCGCCCAACCGTTCGTGGGCGTGGCCTCGTGCTGGAACGAAGCGGCCCCCTGCAACACCGCCCTGATGCGCCAGGCCAACGCCGTGGCCAAGGGCGTCAAGGCGGCCGGCGGCACCCCGCGCGAGTTCTGCACCATCACCGTGACCGACGGCATCGCCATGGGCCACGAGGGCATGCGCAGCTCGCTGGTCAGCCGCGACGTGATCGCCGACTCCGTCGAACTGACCATGCGCGGCCACGGCTATGACGCCCTGGTCGGCGTCGCCGGCTGCGACAAGAGCCTGCCGGGCATGATGATGGCCATGCTGCGTCTGAACGTGCCCTCGGTGTTCCTGTACGGCGGCTCGATTCTGCCCGGCCGCTTCCAGGGCCGCGACATCACCGTGATGGACGTGTTCGAGGGCGTCGGCGCCCACGCGGCCGGGACCATGGACGCTAAGACCCTGTGCGAGCTGGAGCAGCACGCCTGTCCGTCGGACGGGGCCTGCGGCGGCCAGTTCACCGCCAACACCATGGCCTGCGTGTCCGAGGCCATCGGCCTGGCCTTGCCGCTGTCGTCGGCCCTGCCGGCCCCGTACCTGGACCGCGACCAGTACGCCGTGGCCTCGGGCGAGGCGGTGATGCGGCTGATCGAGCAGAACATCCGTCCGCGCGACATCTGCACCCGCAAGGCGTTCGAGAACGCCGCCGTGGTCGTCGCCGCGACCGGCGGCTCGACCAACGGCGCCCTGCACCTGCCGGCCATGGCCCACGAGTGCGGCATCGAGTTCACCCTCAAGGACGTGGCCGAGATCGCCGCCCGCACGCCCTATATCGCTGACCTCAAGCCCGGCGGCCGCTACGTGGCCAAGGACATGGGCGAGGCCGGCGGCGTGCCGATGCTGCTGCGCACCCTGCTGGACGCCGGCCTGCTGCACGGCGACTGCATGACCGTGACCGGCAAGACCCTGGCCGAGAACCTGGCCGACGTGGTCTGGCGCGACGACCAGGACGTTATCCGCCCGGTCTCCAACCCGCTGTCGCCGACCGGCGGCGTGGTCGGCCTGTGGGGCTCGCTGGCCCCCGACGGCGGCATCGTCAAGGTGGCCGGCCTCAAGCACCAGGTGCACCGCGGCCCGGCCCGGGTGTTCGACGGCGAGGCGGCCTGCTTCGAGGCGGTGTCGAACCGAGACTACAAGGAAGGCGACGTCCTGGTCATCCGCTACGAAGGCCCCAAGGGCGGACCGGGCATGCGCGAGATGCTGTCGACCACCGCCGCCATCTACGGCCAGGGCGTGGAGAACATCGCCCTGATCACCGACGGCCGCTTCTCGGGCGCCACGCGCGGCCTGTGCATCGGCCACGTGGGTCCGGAAGCCGCCGTGGGCGGGCCGATCGCCCTGGTCAAGGACGGCGACATCATCAGCATCGACGCAATTCAGGGGACGATCGACCTGGAGGTCGACCCGATCGAGCTGGAAAACCGCCGCCGGCACTGGCAGCCGCGCGGGCACGACTACAACAGCGGCGCGATCTGGAAGTTCGCCCAGTTGGTGGGACCGGCCTATTTGGGCGCGACCACCCATCCGGGCGCGGCGAAGGAAACCCACGTCTACGCGGATATCTGAAGGCCTATCCCGCCGCGCTGATCCGCGCGAGGGTCATCGAGGAGATCTGGCGGAAGGTCTCCTCGCCGGCCAGTCGGGCAGACGCCTCGTGCTGGAGCCGGTCACCGTCCACCCTGAACAGGGTCCGGCCGACGCCGCGTGGGGTGGTCTTCTCCAGGATCAGCTGATCACCCTCCCACCTGCCGCGGGCCGGCGCGATGGGCGGGAATCCATAGGTGTCGAACCAGAACCAGATCGCATCCAGGCGCTCAGGGTCGATCGTCAGGACGCCATGGCCATGAAAGCGATGCCCGCCGGGGCGTTCCTCGGCGTAGTCGCCGATCAGGCTTATGTCGTCGGGATCCATCCTGAATGTCCAACGGCCTGAGGTCGGGCCGTCTGGCCCGAACGGATTGGGATGGACCTTGCCAGCGCCGTCCCAGATCCCGACCAGGCGGCGAAGTTGGCTCCGCGCTTCGACAAGCGATTCCATCATCTGACTCTCCGGCGGACTCATGCCGGGTCGCTTTGAACCGCCCGCGCCGGCGTTTCAATCCTTGCTCTTGCCGCGCCGCTCGACCTCGCGGTTGAAGCGATATTCCAGGAAGGCCTCGAACTCGCTGGGCGGGACGATCCGCCGAGCCATGTCCAGGGGGCCTGGGGGACGATCGTAGGCTACGCGATGGGGCCGGGGAGCGGCCGGCGCGGCGACGGGCGTGAGCTCGGCGTCGATTTCGGCGAGGCTGGCCGCGCGCTCGGCGTCACTGACCTGCCCGTCATGATCGGTGTCGGCGAGGTCAAGCCTGAGGCGCGGGACCTGCTGGGCGAAGGCCAGGGCTGGCGCCAGCAGGGCTGCGCCGAGCGCCAGGACTGCAAGGGGACGCGAAACGGACATCCGAATCTCCCAGGGCATGAAAGCGGCGCCCAGCGCCGCCCGGCCTACTTCTTGATCTTCTTGAAATCCTTGTAGAACAGGTCTTCCGGCGGCCGGTCCTCAGGGGCCGGGGCGCGGAAATCGTTGGGCCGCAGCAGGCCCTGGTCGAACATCGTGCGGCGCTGCTCCATCGCCGCCGCCGCGCGGGCCGGGGCGCCGAGCCTGACGGGGACAATGGCGCCGCGGTCACGGTCCAGCCAGGCCGCGGCCTCCTCGGTGCTGACCACGCCGTCGCGATCGGTGTCGGCCGGCGTCAACGCCAACGGCTGGGGCGCAGCCAGGGCCGGCGTGGCGCAACAGACGGCGAGGGCGGCGGCGAGAACCAGGCGCATCGATCGGGACTCCGCAAGACCCGCGAGACGAGCAGGCAAGGCATTTGGGCGATCAAACGCGCGAGGAGTCAACGGGATCAATCGTCCAGGTCGAATGGCAGCTCGTCCTGGTCGTCCCTGGGCGGACGCGCCGCCTTGGAGACCGGCTTGTAGGTCTTTTCGAGGGTCAGCGGCGGATCGTCGTCGAGGTCCTCGTCCGGCTCCCAGGGCGCCTCCAGCGGATCGGCGGTGGTGTCGATCTCGTCGAACAGCGGGGCGGTGGCGGCTGGACGAGCCTGCGGCGCGGCGCTGACGGCCTCCAGGGCCGGGGTGTAGGGCTGCGGCGCGCGGGCGACCTGCGGCTCGACCACCGGCGGACGGGCCTGGATGGCCGGCTCGGACGATGGCGCGGCCTTGGCCTTCGGAGCCAGCGGGCGGCGAACGATGGCGTCGGCGCGCAGCAGCCAGCGGTTGGCTTCCTGGATGGCGTTGGCGGGCGAGCGGCTCTCGCGGTGCTGCTGGTCGCTCTCCAGCCACAGGTCCAGCTCGAAGTCGGGATGGCGCGGATCGTCGAAGATCAGCTTCAGGGTGACCTGGGCGGCCTGCTGAACGATCTGGTCGATGGCCCGGCGCGGCTCGCCGCGGAACACCCGGCCGATCACCTGGCCGTCGACCGACAGCTCCGCCCCCATCAGTTCGTCGATGCGGTAGATCAGGCACCAGGCGCCGCTGTCCCAAGCCACGGCGGCCTGGTTGGTGGTGAAGTTGAAGCCCGCGCCCCGGCCGCGTCCCTTGGCGACGATCACGGTCTCCGGCGCGCCCTTGAGCACATGGCGCAGGGCGCGGCGGATCCGGCGCTCCTCGTCCATGAACCAGATGGCGGCGCTGCCCACGAAGGTCACCGCGGACGCCGACAGGGTCACGAGCAGCAAAAGACGCCAGAGTTCGCTCATGGGATCAGGCTAGCGGGAGTCCCGGTTTACGAACAGTCGCCGTTTCAGAGCGACAGTTCGGCCACCACGGGAACGTGATCGGAGGGCTTTTCCTTGTCCCGCTCGTCGCGATGGATGACCACCCCGGCCAGATGGTCGGCGGCCTGGGGCGACAGCAGCAGGTGGTCGATGCGGATGCCCAGGTTTCGCGGCCAGGCGCCGGCCTGGTAATCCCAGAAGGTGTAGCCGCCCGGCGCGCCGTCGGCCTGCATGTAGGCGTCGGTGAAGCCCAGGTTCTTCAGGGCCCGGAACGCGGCCCGGCTCTCGGGCTGGAACAGGGCGTCGCCCAGCCAGGCCTCGGGATTGGCCACATCCTCGGCTTCGGGGATGACATTGTAGTCGCCGGCGATGACCAGCGGCTCTTCCAGGGCCAACAGGCCCTGGGCGTGGGCGTGAAGCCGCTTCATCCAGGCCAGCTTGTAGGCGAACTTCTCGGTTCCGATCGGATTGCCGTTGGGCAGGTAGATGCCCACCATCCGCAGCGGGGTGGGGGCGGCGATCACCGCCTCGACATAGCGCGCCTGCTCGTCGACCTCGTCGTCATGCAGGAAGGGCAGGCCGCGCCGGACGTCCTCGAGCGGGAACTTCGAGAGCATCGCCACGCCGTTGTAGGTCTTCTGGCCATGGACGGCGACGTTGTAGCCCAGGCGCTCGAAGGCCTCGGTCGGGAACTTCTCGTCCAGGCATTTGATCTCCTGCAGCACGGCCACGTCGGGCGCGGCCGATTCGAACCACTCCAGGACTCGTTCCAGGCGGGCGTTGACGGAATTGACGTTCCAGGTGGCGATGCGCATCGAGGGCTCCAGTCGGCGGCGGGAGGCTAGGGCGCATGGGGAACGGGCTCAAGTCGCGGCTTTGGATTTGGTGAGGTCGGGCACCCTGCGTCCTTCGAGGCCCGCTGCGCGGGCGCCTCAGGATGAGGAGCTTTGGTGCTCTGAATCCCTCATCCTGAGGTGCGAGGCGCAGCCGAGCCTCGAAGGACGCAGGGCGCCTCAGATCGAGAAGCTGACGCCGCAGCCGCAGCTGGACTTGGCGTTGGGGTTGCGCACGCGGAACTCGGCGCCCGCCAGTTCGTCGACGAAGTCGATCTCCGAGCCCTTGAGCAGGGCCAGGGAGATCACGTCGACCAGGGCCGCGGCTCCGTCGCGCTCGACCTTCAGGTCGTCGGGCTGGGCGCTGTCGACCAGGTCGAAGCGATACTGGAAGCCCGAGCAGCCGCCGCCATCGACGGCGACGCGCAGCATCACCGGATGGCCCTCGGCCTCCGAGATCGTATGCAGCCGGCGGGCGGCGTTGGGAGAAAGCGTTACGGCTGTGTCGGTCATGGCTGTGGAAAATCCATACTTCGCCTATATGAGGGCGTGCGCGCCCCAGGGAAAGGGGCGATCAGCAAAGGCCTTCCATGTCGTCGTCTCCCTTCTTCGTCCAGCGCGCCCCCTATGCCGAGGATCCGGCCAGGTCCCTGGGCCGCCGCTTCCCCGAAGACGAGAGCCGCACGCGCACGCCGTTCGCCCGCGACCGCGACCGCATCATCCACACCTCGGCCTTTCGGCGGCTGAAGGAAAAGACCCAGGTGTTCGTCGCCCACGAGGGCGACAACTTCCGCACCCGCCTGACCCATTCGCTGGAGGTGGCCCAGGTGGCGCGTTCGCTGGCGACCGCGCTGGGGTTGGACAGCGACCTGGCCGAGACCATCGCCCTGGGGCACGACATCGGCCACCCGCCGTTCGGCCACGCTGGCGAAGACGAGCTGCAGTCGTGCATGAAGGCGTACGGCGGCTTCGACCATAACGTCCAGACCTTCCGCGTCGTCACCGAGCTGGAGCGCCGCTATCCGGACTTCAGCGGCCTGAACCTGACCTGGGAGACGCTGGAGGGGATCATCAAGCACAACGGCCCGGTGACCGAAAAGCTGGGCAAGCCGTCGTGGAAGGCGATCTCCAAGTACGACAGCGAGTACAAGCTGGGCCTGAACACCTGGGCGTCGGCCGAGGCCCAGGTCGCGGCCCTGGCCGACGACATCGCCTACAACAACCACGACATCGACGACGGGGTCGAGGCGGGGCTGTTCACCCTGGACGAGCTGATGGACGTGCCGCTGATCGGCCCGATCCTGGTCGCCGTCCGCAGCGAGCGCCCGGACCTGGACCCGCGCCTGACCCGGCTTGAAGCCGTGCGGCGGATGATCGGCGCCATGGTCGACGACGTGATGGGCGAGACCCTGCAGCGCGCCGCCGCCACTGGCGTGCAGTCGGCGCAGGACGTCCGCGCCCTGGATCACGCCCTGGTCGCCTTCTCGCCGGACATGGCCGAGGACCTGGCCCGGCTGCGTCAGTTCCTGCACACCCGCATGTACCGCCACTGGCGCGTCAACCGGACGCGCAGCCAGGCGCGCCGCATTCTCGCCGAGATGTTCAACCTCTTCTTGGCCGAGCCCGACGTCCTGCCGTCGGAATGGTTCGCCCGGTCGCAGAACCGCGACGAGGCCGGCCGTGCGCGCGTGGTCTGCGACTACATCGCGGGCATGACCGATCGGTTCGCCATCGAGGAACATCGCAAGCTGTTCCAGCTGGATGTCTGGAACTAGCCCGCGCGAAAGCGGAGCGGCGATGTTCACGGGTAGTTCTGGGCGGGCCCGGGCTCCGATAAACTAGGTCGGCGCGCGTCCGATTCGCTGTGAGCGATCCCGCGCGCATGGAAGTCTGGAGCCTCGACGCGAATGTCCGATCCCCACCGCGGCGCCTATACGCCGCCCACCGATGCGCCGCTCTCGTTCGACGCGCGTCAGCCGGTTCGCGGCTCGCGGCCCTTGCCCATGACCCTGATCATCAGCGCGGTGGTGCTGGCCACCTTGGTGGTCGCGGTGCTGCTGATCTATCGCGGCGGCGTGCGCGGCCCCAATGAGCCGCCGCGCACGGTGGGCGAGCCTGTCGCCCAGGTGAAGGCCCCGCCGCCGGCCGACGCCGCCCAACCGGCTGACCCGGCCTCCGGCCTGCAGATCTACAAGAGCGAGACCCCCGAGGCCTCGCCGACCTTCGCCGCCCAGCCAGAAGCGCCGATGGCCCGTCCCACGCCGCCGCCGCCCAGCGCCCCGGTCCAGACCGCCACCCTGCAGCCCGCCAAGCCGGCGCCGGCCGGTCCCGCCGCACCGGTCTCGGCCGCCCCGGCCACCAAGCCCGCCGCCAAGCCCGCCCAGACCATCGAAGGCCTGGCCACCGCCGCGGTCTCGCCGCGCGCCACCGCGCCGGCCGCGACCAAACCGGCCGCCGCGCCGGTCCCCGCCGCCTCGGCCGGCGGCCCGGCCAGCGTGCAGATCGGCGCCCTGTCCTCCACCGCCCTGGCCGACAAGGCCTGGTCTGACGCCGCCCGCATCGCGCCGGGTCTAGCGGCGGGCAAGGGCAAGCGGGTCGAGGCGATCGACAAGAACGGCACGACCCTCTACCGCACGGCCGTCACCGGCTTCGCCAGCCGCGCCGAGGCCAAGGCCTTCTGCGACGCCCTGAGCGCCGCCGGCAAGTCCTGCTTCGTGAAATAGAGGGGCAGGGCGCATGGCCAGCATCTCCGCCGCCATCCTCGGCTGCGCCGGGACCACCCTGACGGCGGAAGAGGTCGCGTTCTTCCGCGACGTGAAGCCGTGGGGCTTCATCCTGTTCAAGCGCAACATCGCCGACCCCAATCAGGTCCGGGCCCTGACGGCGGCGTTGCGGGCGACGGTCGGGCGCGCCGACGCCCCGATCCTGATCGACCAGGAGGGCGGCCGCGTCGCCCGCCTGGGCGCGCCCCACTGGAAGACCTACCCGCCCGGCCGCGCCTATGGCGAACTGATGGCCAACGACCCGCTGGTCGCCCGCGAGATCACCCGCCTGGGCGCGCGGCTGATCGCCCACGACCTGCTGGATCTCGGCATCAACGTCGACTGCGTGCCGGTGCTGGACGTGCCCGATCCGCAGGGTCACGAGATCATCGGCGACCGCGCCTATGGCGACACGCCGCAGCAGGTGGCGACCCTGGGCCGCGCGGCGGCGGAGGGCCTGCTGGCCGGCGGCGTTCTGCCGATCATCAAGCACATCCCCGGTCACGGCCGCGCGATGAGCGACAGCCACCTGGAACTGCCGGTGGTCAAGGCCAAGCTGGCCGAGCTGGACGCCCGCGACTTCGCGCCGTTCCGCGTGCTGTCGGACATGCCGATGGCAATGACCGCCCACGTCGTCTACACGGCCATCGACCGGTCCCGTCCGGCCACGACGTCGAAGAAGGCGATCAGGAAGATCATTCGGGAATCCATCGGCTTCGACGGACTTCTGATGAGCGACGACCTGTCGATGAAGGCGCTGTCGGGCGACTTCAAGCAGCGCGCCAAGGACAGCCTGGCCGCCGGCTGCGACGTGGTCCTGCACTGCAACGGCGACATGGCCGAGATGAAGGCGGTGATGTCGGGCGTCGGCAAGCTGTCGCGCGAGGCCCGCCGCCGGGTCCAGGCGATCATGGGCCGGCTGGTCAAGGTTCCCGAGCCGCTGGACGTGGCCGAGGCCCGCGCCCGCTTCGACGCGGCCTTCGACGGACGCTTTGCGTGAGCACGGGCTTCCAGCCCACCCTCGACTTCGAGGCCGCCAACGAGGCGGCCGAGGACGGCGCGGCGCTGGTCATCGACATCGACGGCTACGAGGGCCCGCTGCACGTGCTGCTGGCCCTGGCGCGCAGCCAGAAGGTCGACCTGCTGCAGCTGTCGATCACCAAGCTGGCCGAGCAGTACTTGGCCTTCGTGCAGCAGGCCCGCCGCGTGCGCTTCTCGCTGGCCGCCGACTATCTGGTGATGGCCGCCTGGCTGGCCTATCTGAAGTCGCGCCTGCTGCTGCCCAAGCCCGAGCGCCCCAAGGCCGAGGAGCCGCCCGCCGAGGAGATGGCCGCCCAGCTGGCCTTCCGCCTGGCCAAGCTGGACGTGATGCGCAAGGCCGTCGAGGCCCTGAAGGAGCGTCCGATCCTCAAGCGCGACGTGTTCATGCGCGGCGATCCGGAGGCGGTGAAGATCGTCTCCTCGACCCGCTTCGAGGGCGACCTCTACGCCCTGATGACCGCCTACATCACCCAGCGCAAGCGCGAGCACGGCCGCCACTACGCCCCGCGCCCGCCGCAGGCCTATCCGCTGGAGGACGCCCGCGACCGCCTGCGCGAGCTGCTGCCGGAGATGAAGGACTGGACCACCTTGTCGGGCGTCGCCCCGGTCGAGCGCTGGGAGGAGGACCCCGACGGCCCGAGCCCCGCCAGCTATCTGGCCTCGACCCTGTCGGCCAGCCTGGAGCTGGTGAAGGAAGGGATCCTCGAAGCGCGGCAGATGGAGCATTTCTCGGACATCTACCTGCGCACGCGGGCCGAGCCGCTGGAGCCGATCGTATGAGCCAGATCCGGACGGAAATCCTCGTCCTTCGACAAGCTCAGGATGAGGATTTTTTGCGCGCCGATCCATCAATAGCCCTCATCCTGAGCTTGTCGAAGGACCAGGGCGGGCCCACGAAAACATGACCATCGACCCGCTCTTCACCACCCGCTGCATCGAGGCCCTGCTGTTCGCCGCGGCCGAGCCGCTGAGCGTCGAGGACCTGGCCAAGCGCCTGCCCGAGGGGGCGGACGTCGGCGCGGGTCTGGCCGACCTGTACGCGCGCTACGCCGGCCGCGGCATCGAGCTGGTCCAGGTGGCGGGCCGCTGGCGGTTCCAGACCGCGACCGACCTGGCCTTCCTGATGACCGAGGAGCGCGAGGAGCCGCGGCGGCTGTCCAAGGCCGCCCAGGAGACCCTGGCGATCATCGCCTACCACCAGCCGGTCACCCGGGCCGAGATCGAGGCGGTGCGCGGGGTGCAGGCCAGCCGCGGCACGCTGGACGTGCTGCTGGAGTTGGGCCTGGTCAAGATGCGCGGCCGCCGCCGCACGCCCGGCCGCCCCGTGACCTTCGGCACCACCGACGCCTTTCTCGAGCACTACGGCCTGGCGACCCTGGGCGACCTGCCGGGAATCGCCGAGATGCGCGCGGCCGGCCTGCTGGCCCTGGACCTGCCGCCGGGCTTCACCGTGCCCGACCCGATGGGCCTGCGAACCGGCGAGGACGAGGATCCGCTGGAGGACGGCGACGAGGCCCCGGAATTCGCACAGGATTTCCTGGGGGACGCGTCCTAGGCCTGAGATCTCGAAGGGGGAAAACTATGGGTTCAATGTCGATCGTTCATTGGTTGATCGTGCTGGCTCCGGTCGCGCTTATCGGGCTGCCAGTCGTCAAAATCTTGAAGAGAATGGGTTTTTCGGGATGGTGGGGGCTTCTGGCCCTGGCGCCCTTGGCGAATTTGATCGGTCTCTGGGTGCTGGCGTCCATCGAATGGCCGAGCCAGCGAAAGGAATAGGGCTCGCCGCCTGGTTCCGAAGTTCCGGGGCGCGCGTCAAAGCGCTCCGTGGCGGGGACCGCCGCATGCGCTTATATATCGGCTGGCATATTGTAACGGCACGCCGCAGCGGCTAATGGGCCGCTGTCGCAAGGAGCATCGTCGTCATGGGTAGCATGAGCTGGATCCACTGGGTGATCGTGATCGCGGTCGTGGCCCTGCTGTTTGGCGGGCGCGGCAAGCTGTCCGGCATCATGGGCGACGCGGCCAAGGGCATCAAGGCGTTCAAGGACGGCCTGAAGGACGATCCGTCCGACGACGTCGCGGCCAACAAGTCCACGGGCGCCCTGCCGCGCACCGAGGCCGAGAAGGAAGACCTGCGCAAGTCGTAGGGGATTCGTCGCGCCGGCTCGGCCGGCGCGACTGTCGTTTCACTTCGCGAACCCGGCGGCGCCGGTTCGCTCTAAGGCGCGTCCATGCTCCCTGATATCGGCGGAACGGAACTCCTGGTCATCGCCGCGGTCGCCTTGATCGTGGTGGGGCCCAAGGACCTGCCTGTCCTGCTGCGCAAGCTCGGCCAGTTCGTCGCCAAGATCCGCGGCATGGCCAACGAGTTCCGCGCCAGCTTCGACGAGATGGCCCGCCAGTCGGAACTGGACGAGCTGCGCCGCGAGGTCCAGGCCATGCGTGAAGGGCAGTACACCGCCCCGATGCGCGACGCCGCGGCCCAGGCCAGCGACGCCAGCCACGTCGACCAGGTGTTCGCCGACATCGACGCCAGCCTCAACAGCGGCGCGGTCAAGGTCTCGCCGCACGACGCCTACCAGCCGGCCACGTCCCTGGAAGCGCCCGCGCCCGGCGTCGAGATCGTCTCGGAGCCCAAGCCGAAGCGCAGGGCGCCGGCCAAGAAGCCCGCCGCCAAGACGGCCGAGATCGTCTCCAAGCCGAAGGCGGCCAAGGCCGCCAAGGATGATCTCTCGGTTCCCACAAAGCCGGTCCGCAAGCGCGCGGCCAAGCCCTCGACCAAATCGGACATCGTCTCGTGACCAACGCCATCGGACACGATCCGGAAGACGAGATCGAAGCCTCGCGCGCGCCGCTGATGGACCACCTGATCGAGCTGCGCCGGCGGCTGATCATCTGCGTGGTAGCGCTGTTCGTCGGCTTCGGGGTCTGCTTCGCCTTCTCGCAGCAGCTGTTCCTGTTCCTGATCCACCCCTACGAGGTGGCCGCCAACATGGTCGCCGCCGGCAAGGCCGGCGGACATCACGGCCCTTTCGACCTGATCATGACCCTGGTCGGCCTCAAGGAGGTCCCGGCCGCCGCCGCCGGCCACCAGAAGTTCGTCTTCACGGCCCTGCTGGAGCAGTTTTTCACCAAGCTGAAGCTGTCAGCGTTCGGCGCGGTCGTCGTGACCTTCCCCGTCCTGGCCTGGCAGCTCTACCGCTTCGTCGCGCCGGGCCTGTACAAGAACGAGCGCAACGCCTTCCTGCCGTTCCTGATCGCCTCGCCGGTGCTGTTCGCGATGGGCGCGGCGCTGGTCTATTACATCATGCTGCCGTTCATCGTCTGGTTCTCGCTGAACCAGCAGATCTTCGGGCAGGGCATCTCGGTCGAGCTTCTGCCCAAGGTCAGCGACTATCTGACCCTGGTGACCTCGCTGCTGCTGGCCTTCGGCCTGTGCTTCCAGCTCCCGGTGGTGGTCTCGCTGCTGGGCATGGCCGGTATCATCAGCTCCAAGATGCTGCGCGACGGCCGCCGCTACGCCATCGTCGGGGTGTTCATCGCCGCCGCCATCCTGACCCCGCCCGACCCGATCAGCCAGATGACCCTGGCGATCCCGATGTGCCTGCTCTACGAGATCTCGATCTGGTGCGTGTGGCTGATCGAACGCCGCAAGGCCAAGGACGAGGCCGAGCAGACCAAGGACGTGGTGGCGGTTTAGCGGCGGGTAAACCCACCCCTTTTTAACCGTCATCCCGGGCCTTGTGCCCGGGACCCCTGGTTCAGCCGACGGTGAAGCGCTTTGGCGCGCCAGCGCGCCATCCCTCCGCACCTGCGGCCGATAAAGGGGTCCCGGGCACAAGGCCCGGGATGACGGTCGTTTGGGGAGGGCGGGGCAAGACACCACGCTTGGCGCCCCCGCCGACGCGCCTTAGAGAGGTCGCTTCTTAACGACTTCTCTTCCGAGCGTTCCGATGCACGACATCAAGGCCATCCGCGACAATCCCGAAGCCTTCGAAGCCGCCTGGTCGGCCAAGGGCCGCTCGGGCGCGGCCGCCGAGGCGGTCAGGCTGGACGCCCAGCTGCGCGCCGCCCAGACGGCGCTGCAGGAGGCCCAGGCCAGGCGCAACGAAAGCTCCAAGCTGATCGGCCAGGCCAAGGCCAAGAAGGACGAGGCCGAGGCCCAACGCTTGATGGCCGAGGTCGAGGCGCTGAAAGGCGACATGGCCCACGCCCTGGTCGATGAGGACCGGTTCGGCGGCGAGCTGAAGGACCTGCTGGCCAGCCTGCCCAACATCCCCGCGCCGGAAGTACCCAAGGGCGAGGACGAGGCGGGCAATGTCGAGGTCCGCCGCTGGGGCGATCCGTCCAAGCTGCCGGCCGGCCGCCTGAACAATCCCAAGGACCACGTCGACCTGGGCGCGGCCCTGGGCGGCATGGACTTCGAAGCCGCCGCCCGGATGAGCGGCGCGCGCTTCGTGGTGCTCAAGGGCCAGGTCGCCCGGCTGGAACGGGCCCTGGGCCAGTTCATGTTGGACCTGCAGACTGTCCAGAACGGCTATGTCGAGATCAGCCCGCCGCTGCTGGTCAAGGACGAGGCGCTGTTCGGCACCGGGCAGCTGCCGAAGTTCGCCGAGGACCTGTTCAAGACCACGGTCGACCACTGGCTCATCCCCACCGCCGAAGTCTCCCTGACCAACATCGTGCGCGAGCAGATCACCGACGAGGCCGAGCTGCCCCTGCGAATGACCGCCCTGACGCCGTCGTTCCGTTCGGAAGCCGGGGCCAGCGGCCGCGACACCCGCGGCATGATCCGCCAGCACCAGTTCTACAAGGTCGAGCTGGTCTCGATCACCACGCCCGACCAGTCCGAAGCCGAGCACGAGCGCATGGTCCAGTGCGCCGAGGCGGTGCTGAAGGCCCTGGAGCTGCCGTTCCGCACCATGCTGCTGTGCACCGGCGACATGGGCTTCGGCGCCCGCAAGACCTACGACCTGGAGGTCTGGCTGCCGTCGCAGAACACCTATCGCGAGATCAGCTCGTGCTCCAACTGCGGCGACTTCCAGGCCCGGCGCATGGACGCCCGCTTCAAGAAGGCCGGCGAGAAGGGCACGCACTACGTCCACACCCTGAACGGCTCGGGCCTGGCCGTCGGCCGCACCCTGGTGGCCGTGCTGGAGAACTACCAGGACGAGACCGGCCGGATCACGGTGCCCGCCGCGCTGGTCCCCTACATGGGCGGCGTGACGCATATCGGGGGCGCCGCGTGACCCCCTCAGTCGCTCCGCGACAGCTCCCCCAGAGGGGGAGCATCTAATGGCCGCCGCACCGTGCAGATCCTCCCCCTCTGGGGGAGGTGGCCCGAAGGGGCGGAGGGGGCTCGCCCGTTAGATGCGCATCCTCCTGACCAACGATGACGGCATCCACGCCGAGGGCCTGCAAAGCCTGGAGCGCATCGCCCGGACGCTGTCGGACGACATCTGGATCGTCGCCCCGGAGTACGAGCAGTCCGGGGCCGGCCGGGCCCTGACCCTGTCGGACCCGATCCGCGTGCGCCGGGTCGACGATCGCCGCTTCGCCGTCGAGGGCACGCCCACAGACTGCGTGGCCATGGCCGTGCAGCAGCTGATCGAGGGCCCAGCCCCGAACCTGGTGCTGTCGGGCGTCAACCGCGGCCAGAACCTGGCCGAGGACGTCACCCTGTCGGGCACGGTGGCCGGCGCCATCGAGGGCATGGCCCTGGGCATCCCGTCGATCGCCCTGTCGCAGGCCATGACCTATTTCCACGACGAGGTGGTGGCCCACTGGGAGACGGCCGAGCACTTCGGGCCGGGCGTCGTCCGCCGCCTGCTGGAGATCGGCTGGCCCAGGGACGTCATCATGAACGTCAACTTCCCGGCCCTTGCCCCGGAAGCGGTCACCGAGGTGGAAGTCACCCGCCAGGGCTTCCGCGACTCGCACATGCGGAGCATGGAAAAGCGGACCGACCTGCGCGGTCGCGACTATTACTGGACGGGCTTTGTTCTCAAGCCGTCCAAGCCGGCGGAGGGTACGGATCTGAAGGCCGTCTACGAAGGCAAGATCTCGGTCACGCCGCTGCACATCGACCTGACCCACAACCCGACCGTGGCGGCGCTGAAGGGCCTGCTCGGTGGCGCGCCTCCCAAGCTGGAGGCGGCTTCGTGATGGCCCAAGCCAAGGCCGACACGCCCGAGGCCCGGCTGCAGGCGCTGATGAAGGCCCTGCGCGCCCAGGGGGTCACCGACCCGGCCGTGCTGAACGCCATCGAGAAGACCCCGCGCGACCTGTTCACGCCCGACCTGTTCAAGGAGCGGTCGTGGGAGGACTCGGCCCTGCCGATCGCCTGCGGCCAGACCATCAGCCAGCCGTTCATCGTCGGCCTGATGACCCAGGCCCTGACCCTGGAGCCGCGCTGCCGGGTGCTGGAGATCGGCACAGGCTCGGGCTACCAGACCGCCGTTCTCAGCCGCGTCTCGCGCCTGGTCTATACGATCGAGCGCTATCGGACCCTGATGAAGGAGGCCGAGGCCCGCTTCGCGGTGCTGGGCCTGACCAATGTCATCACGAAATTTGGGGATGGATGGGAGGGCTGGCCCAAACAGGCGCCGTTTGACCGCATTCTGGTCACGGCGGCGGCGCAGGATGAACCCGAAACTCTGCTTTCGCAGCTCAAGCCGCAGGGCGTGCTCGTCGCGCCCGTGGGCAAGGGGCCGGTGCAGAGCCTTCGCCGCTATGCCGGCGACGGGAAGGGGGGCTTCACGGTCGAAGTCCTGTGCGACGTGCGTTTCGTCCCGATCCTGGACGGCGTCGCCCGCGAATAGCGGGCCGGCGTCGCCGGGTTTTCCCTGTGGGTGCTTGCGCAGGGTTCTCGGGACGACGCGAGATGTTTAATGGTTGGTTTACCCTTGCGGCGGCGACTGGAGCCTATGCAAGGTAGAGGAGAGGCTATGAGGCAGTTGTGGACGCGCGCGGCGGTGATCGCCCTGACGGCTGGAACGCTCGCGGCCTGCGAGAGCACGGGCGGCGCGCAGTATCCCACCCGGAGCCAGGCTCCGACTCCGAACTTCCCGATCGTCCAGGCCCCGCCGGCCAACCAGCAGCCCGAGGGGCCCTCGACCCCGCCCGACGAGCCGCAACCCACCTTCTCCGCGCCCGCCGGCAGCGTCGGCGTCTCCAGCCAGCCTCTGGCCCCGGCCACGACCACCCAGCCGCTGCCGCCTCCGCCGCCCCCTCCCGTCGCTGAAGCCCGTCCGGCCCCGGCGCCGGCCGCGCGTCCGGTGGTGGTCACCACCGTCGGCGGCCCCGTGGTGACGATCGCCGGCCCGCCCAAGAGCTACAAGGTCAAGTCGGGCGACAATATCGACGCCATCGCCCGCACCCTGGGCACCACCCGCGCCCAGCTGGCCAAGGACAACGACCTGAAGTCGCCGTACCGGATCCATCCGGGCCTGGTGCTGCAGGGGCCGGAGACCAAGGACGCCAAGGCCTACGTCGTCCAGACAGGCGACACGATGTTCGCCATCGCCAAGCGCTTCTCGGTCCCGGCCGCGGCCCTGGCCGAGGAGAACGAGCTGAGCACCGGCTCGGCGATCCGCAAGGGCCAGAAGCTGCGCCTGCCGGAAGGCTACAGGGACAAGGGTCCCAGCCGCACCACCGTGATGCAGCCGGTCGCCCAGGGCCCGGCCAGCGGCGCGCCGTCGTCCGGCGACCTGCCGCCGATCGGTTCGCCGTCCAGCCACGCGACCGCGCCGGCTCCGTCCCGCGACGTCGAGGAGGAGGAGGTCCCCGCCGGCCGTCCGGTCACCACCACGACGGTCAGCGTCACGGGGCCCGTGGTCGAGGTCGCCGGCCCGCGCCGCGCCTACACCGTCAAGCGGGGCGACAATATCGACGCCATCGCCCGCACCCTGGACACCACCCGCGCCGACCTGGCCAAGGACAACGACCTCAAGGCGCCGTATCGCATCAATCCCGGCCAGAAGCTGAAGGGCCCGGAAACCACCGCCAAGGCCTATGTGGTCCAGACCGGCGACACCCTGGCCAATGTCGCCAAGCGCTTCAACGTCAAGCCGGCCGCCCTGGCCGAAGAGAACAATCTGCGCACCTCGGCGGCGATCAAGAAGGGCCAGAAACTGCGCCTGCCGTCCGGCTATCGCGACAAGGGCCCGCTGAAGACCACGGTAACGACCGCCCCGCCGGCGCCGCGTCCCACGACCCCGCGCCCGGTCACGCCGACCCCCAGCTACACCCCGCCGGCCGCCACTACGCCGCCGGCCTCGCTGCCGTCGTCACCGCGCCCTTATACGCCGTCGCCCAGTTCCAGCTATCCGCGCACGCCCACCGGTCCGGTCTCGGCCCAGCCGGTGACGCCGCCGCCGTCCTCGGGCCAGATCATCGGCAGCACCCCGCCGCCGACCGAGGCCGAGATCACCGCCGCCGGTCGCGGCCGCTTCGTGTGGCCGCTGCAGGGCGAGACGATCTCGGACTTCGGCCCCAAGGGCGCCGGCCAGCGCAACGACGGCGTCGATATCCGCGCGCCGGCCGGCACGCCGGTCCGCGCCGCCGCGGCGGGCGAGGTGGTCTATGCCGGCAACCAGGTGCCCGGCTTCGGCAACCTGGTGCTGGTCAAGCATGCGGACGGCTGGGTGACGGCCTACGCCCACCTCGCGGACATCCAGGTCAAGATGCGCCAGCAGGTCGCCCAGGGGGCCACGCTCGGTTCGGTCGGCCAGACCGGCGGCGCCAGCGAGCCGAAGCTGCACTTCGAGGTCCGCTACGCGCCCACGCCCAAGGACAAGGCGCGGCCGGTGGATCCGGGTCTGGTGCTGCCGAAGTAGAAGGCGGGGAGGTGGGGCGCTAACTTGCCCCACCTGACCGCTGCGCGGTCTGTCCGCCCCTATAGGGGGCGGAGCGCGGGCGTCGGCTACGCGTCGCCCCAGCGCCACTTCCACGGGCCGTCGCTCTTGCGCCAGCTGACGATCACCACGACCGCCGTCGAGGCCAGCACCAGGCCCAGATGGAGCATGGGGTCTCGTCCGGCGAACACCACGCCGCTGGCGACGATGACGACCAGGAAGCCGATCAGCAGCGCCCAGCCTTGCCAGCGGCACGGCAGGCCGGCGCCGAACCCGTAGCGCTTCACGCGAAACCAGGGCTTGCCCATCCGGGCCTCCCGCGGGGTTTAGGCGGGCAGGTTTACACCCAGCTCCCCGGCCAGGTCACGGATGAACTGGTAGGCCACCCGGCCCGAGCGGGCGCCGCGCAGCTGCGACCACTGCAGCGCCCGGCGCTCAAGGTTCTCGACCTGCAGCCCGAAGCGCTCGGCATAGCCGTGGATCGCCGCCAGGTAGGTGGGCTGGTCCATGGGCGGAAAGCCGATCCACAGGCCGAAGCGGTCGGAGACGCTCATCTCCTCCTCGGCGTTCTCGGCCGCGGCGATCGCGCCTTGCGTCTCGACATGGTCGCGCGGCATCAGGTGGCGGCGGTTGGAGGTGGCCACGAACAGCACGTTCTCCGGCGGGCCGGCCACGCCGCCCTCCAGGGCCGATTTCAGCGCCTTGGCCGCCGCCGCCCCGTCCTCGAACGACAGGTCGTCGCACAGCACCACGAAGCGCTCCGCGCACGACCGCAGCACATCAAATAGCGGCGGCAACGCCGCGACCTCGTCGCGATCGACCTCGATCAGCTTCAGGGCCGGATACTCGGCGGCCATCCCCATGAAGGCGGCCTTGGTCAGCGAGCTCTTGCCCGTGCCGCGCACGCCCCACAGCAACACGTGGTTGCAGGGCAGGCCGACGGCGAAGCGGCGGAGGTTCTCGACGAACCGGTCCTTCTGCCGCTCGACGCCGATCAGCAGGTCCAGCGGCATCGGATAGTCGGGGGCGGGGACGAAGCCGTCGCCTTTCGGCTCGTGCCGGAACAGCCGTCCGGCCCCGAAGTCGGGCGCGGCGGGAGCCGCGGGGGCCAGGCGCTCCAGGGCGTCGGCGATGCGGGCGAGCAGGGGCAGGGCGGCGTCGTTCATGTGTTGCCTCCTAGCCCCACCCAGCTGTCATTGCAAAAGGAGAGGTGAACGCATAGCTTCCGCCGACTTGGCGGGCCCCCCATGTGGGCGGGGACGCTAACCAGACTTTCTTGGAGACGACATGTCCGGTGGACTGCAAGCCCAACTGATCCAGATCGCGCCCATCATCCTGATGGTCGTGCTCTTCTATTTCATGCTGATCCGCCCGCAGCAGACGCGCGCCAAGCAGCACGCCGCGGCCATCGCCGCCGTCAAGCGCGGCGACAACGTCGTGCTGTCGAACGGCATGCTGGGCAAGGTCGTCCGGGTCGAGGAGACCGAGGTCGGCGTCGAGATCGCCCAGGGCGTGACCGTCAAGGTGGTCAAGAGCATGATCGCCGAGATCCGCGCCAAGGGCGAACCGGCCCCGGCCAACGATCCCAAGAGCTGATCACCACTCCGCGTCGACCACGAGGCGCCGCCCGTAACTTGACGCCGAAGGGCGTCGTCCAGAGCCTGTAATCCATGCTGACCCTCTCCCGCTGGAAAGTCACCGCCGTCATCCTGTCGGTGATCTTCGGCATCGTCTTCTCCCTGCCCAACGTGCTGCCGCAGAAGACGCTCGACGCGCTTCCAGGCTGGGTTCCCCACCAGAAGCTCAACCTGGGGCTCGACCTGCAGGGCGGCTCGTACCTGCTCTACGAGGTCGACACCGATGCGCTGCGGGCCGAACGCCTGACCAACATGGTCGAGGACGTGCGCACCACCCTGCGCAACGACCAGATCGAGTTCGGCGAACTGGGCGAGGCGGGCGGCGTCGTGCGGGTGCGCATCACCGATCCGGCCAAGGTGGACCAGGCGGTCAGCCTGCTGCGCCGCTCGATCGGCGGCCAGCTGCAAGGGACGGTTACCGGGCGCGATACGACCGTGACCAATAATGGCGATGGCCAGCTGGAACTTGCCTTCGTGCCGGAAGCGGCCAAGGCGGACGCCGCCAAGGCCGTGACCCAGTCGATCGAGACGATCCGACGCCGGATCGACGCCCTGGGCACCAAGGAACCGACGATCACCCGCCAGGGCAGCAACCGGATCGTCATCCAGGCGGCCGGCGAAAGCGACCCCGCCCGCCTGCAGGCCGTGATCGGCCAGACCGCCAAGCTGACCTTCCAGATGGTCGACGAGACGGTCACCCAGGAAGACATGGTCGCTGGCCGCATCCCGCCTGGCGTGGTGGTCATCCCGGGCACCCAGCCCGGCGAGCCGCCGATCCCAGTGGCCAAGCGCGCCTTGGTGACCGGCGAGGACCTGGTTAACGCCAACCAGGAGTTCGACCAGAACGGCGCGCCCGCGGTCGGTTTCCGCTTCGGCGGTTCCGGCGCCCGCAAGTTCGGTGACGCCACCACCCGCAACGTCGGCAAGCGCTTCGCCATCGTGCTGGACGGCAAATACATCTCGGCCCCCAGGATCAATCAGCCGCTGCCGGGCGGTTCGGGCATCATCACCGGCAACTTCACGCCGGAAAGCGCCGCCGAACTGGCCCTGCTGCTGCGGTCGGGCGCCTTGCCCGCCAAGCTGAACCTGGAAGAGCAGCGCACCGTCGGAGCCGAGCTGGGCGCCGACGCCGTCCGGGCCGGGGCCATCTCCCTGGCCATCGGCGCGGCGGCGATGTTCGTGTTCATCATCCTGGCCTACGGCCTGTTCGGGGTGTTCGCGGCCCTGGCCCTGGTGGCCAACGTGCTGCTGATCGTCGGCATCATGTCGATGACCCAGGCCACCCTGACCTTCCCCGGCATCGCCGGCCTGATCCTGACCCTGGCGGTGGCGGTCGACGCCAACGTGCTGATCTACGAACGGATGCGGGACGAGGCCGCGGCGGGACGATCGCCGATGTCGGCGGCGGACACGGGCTTCCGCCGGGCCATGGTCTCGATCATGGACGCCAACATCACCAGCCTGATCTCCGCCGCGATCATGTTCGGGTTCGGCTCGGGCCCCATCAAGGGCTTCGCCTGGACCCTGTCGATCGGCGTGTTCACCTCGGTGTTCACCGCCATCATCATCACTCAAGTGCTCATCGGCTGGTGGTTCAAGACCGCCCGTCCGAAGAAGCTGCCGATCGCTTAGGTTTCCATCATGGCTTGGCCCCTCATCCGCCTGATCCCCCGCCAGACCCACTTCCGCTTCGTGAAGTGGGCTCCGGTCGCCGCGGCGATCTCCGCCCTGCTGATCGCCGGCTCGTGCGTCTCGTTCTTCACCCAGGGCCTGAACCTGGGCATCGACTTCAAGGGCGGCATCGCCATGGAAGCGCGCATGCCCACGCCCGTTCCGCTGGCCGAGCTTCGCGGCGAGCTGGGTCGGATCGGCGTTCACGACGCCCAGGTCCAAGGCTTCGGCTCGCCCAACTCCGCCATGATCCGTTTTCTGCCGGAGGCGGGCCAGAACGCCAACGCCGAGGCGGCCGAGATCAAGCAGAAGCTGGTCGCCCACTTCCCGACCATGACCATGCCGGCCCCGTCGGTGATCGGCGCCAAGGTCTCGGGCGAGCTGCTGGGGTCGGGCTTCAAGGCCCTGGGCATCGCCCTGGTGCTGATGCTGGGCTACATCTGGTTCCGGTTCCAGTGGCAGTTCGGCGTCGGCGCCGTGGTGGCCGTGTTCCACGACATCATCCTGACACTGGGTCTGTTATCGGTGCTGCAGATCGAGTTCTCGATGACCTCGATCGCCGCCCTGCTGACGGTGATCGGCTACTCCATGAACGAGAAGGTCATCACCTTCGACCGGCTCAAGGAGAACCTGCGCAAGTACAAGACCACCCCGCTGCGCGACATCATCGACCTGTCGGAGAACGAGCGTCTGTCGCGGACGATCATCACCGGCTCCACGGCCCTGCTGGCCCTGGGCGGCACGATGGTGTTCGGCGGCCCGGTGCTGTTCCCGCTGGTCTTCACCATGACCTTCGGCATCCTGATCGGCACCTATTCGTCGGTCTATATCGCCCTGCCGCTGATCCTCGTCTGGGGCGTCAAGCGGGGCGACGAAGAAGCCACGCCGATCAAGCTCGGCGCCGGCACACGGCCCTGATGCTGCGCCAGCCGCCATCGATCGACGCCTGGGGCGGCGGCGGGTTCCGCGTCTCCGGCGACTGGCGTCCAGGTTCGCTGCTGATCCTCGACGACCAGCCGCGATCCTGGGGCGCCACCAGCCTGGCCGCCTTGACGCCGGACGACTTCGCCGAGGTCTTCGCGGCGGGCGGGGCGGTCGAGTTCGTGCTGCTGGGCGTGGGCCTGGTCAACGCCCTGCCGCCGCGCCCGGTGCGTGACGCCCTGAAGGCGGCGGGGCTTGGTCTGGAGTTCATGAGCACCGAGGCCGCCGCGCGCACCTACAACGTCCTGGCCAGCGAAGGCCGGCGGCTGGCGGCGGCGCTGATCGCCGTCTAGGGCGGGGCCAATCGCGTCTATTTGCCGACTCCGCCAGACGCCCTATACCTGACCCTGCAACAGGGGCATTAGGGGGCCTGGACATGACCGGACTACTTTCCAATTTCCGCAACACCATCATCGTCAGCGTCCTGCTGGCGCTGGTGATCGCGTTCGGCTTCGGCCACAGCCCGCACGGCTTCGACGAGGCCTATTTCCAGGCGGTGTTCCGCCTGCTGCACGTGTTCTTCGGCATCCTGTGGATCGGGCTGCTGTACTATTTCAACTTCGTGCAGATCCGCGTCATGCCGCAGATCCCGGCCGAGCTGAAGCCGGCGGTGTCCAAGTACATCGCCCCCGAGGCGCTGTTCTGGTTCCGTTGGGCGGCGCTGGCCACCTGGCTGATGGGCGTGGTCCTGGCGTTCAGTCGCGGCTACCTGGCCGAGGCGGCGACCTTCGGCCTGTGGGGCGGCTACGAGCGCGGCGTCGACATGGGCTTCACCTTCATCGGCCTGGGCATGTGGCTGGCGACGATCATGTTCATCAATGTCTGGGGCGTGATCTGGCCGAACCAGAAGCGGGCCCTGGGCATCGTCGAGGTGGACGCCGACGCCAAGGCCAAGGCGGCCAAGATGGCCATGCTGTTCTCGCGCATCAACACCCTGCTCAGCATCCCGATGCTGGCGACGATGACGATGTACCAGACGCTGTTCAACTGATCGCCCGATCAGGACGGACGAGGAAGGCCCACGGGACCCGTGGGCCTTTTTCTTTTGGGCTAGGCGGCGCATAAGCCGCGCCCATGACGACGCCGAAGACCACGCTGGACATCGCCCACCGCAACGACGCCCCGGACACCGATCTGGACGCCCTGGTGCGCCGGGTCGATCCCGACCGTTGGCTGGCCAGCCGGTTCATTGCCGATCCCAAGGCGCGGACCGACGTGATCGCGCTCTACGCCTTCAACTACGAGCTGGCCCGGGTGGCCGGCGGGGTTAGCAACGCCCTGATGGGCGAGATCCGCCTGACCTGGTGGCGCGAGGCCATGGAGGAGATCGCCGCCGGCCAGCCGCCGCGCCGCCACCCCACGGTCGAGGCCGTGGCCGCCGCCGGCTATCCCCTGGGCGCCCTGGCCGAGATGGCCGAGGCCCGGATGGCCGATCTCGACGCTACGCCATTCGAGACGAAGGGCCAGGTCCTGGCCTATGTCGACGCCACGGCCGGGGCGACGGCGATGCTGGCCGCCTGGCGGCTGGACCCCAAGGCCGATCCCCACGCCGTGCAGGACGCCGCCCGGGCCTATGGCCTGGCGGGACTGTGGCGGCTGAAGCGGGCGGGGGTCCAGCGCCTGCCGGCCGACTGGACGCAGGGCGACGTCCGCCGCCGGGTGGGGGAGGCGCGCGCCAAGGCCAATGTGGCGCTCAAGGCCTTGCCGATCGCCGCCTTTCCGGCCGCGGCGCCGGCGGCCCTGGCGATGGCGCAGTTGGGCGCGCGGGAGCTGGGCGAGCTGGAGAAGCGCCTGCGGCTGACCTGGGCGGTGGCGACGGGGCGGATCTAAGCTGGGAACATGCCCTTGCGGCATGTCCCCATCGGCAAGCGCGGCGCCTGAAACTGGGGACACGCCGCAAGGGCATGTCCCCGGCCTACGCCGCCTCCGACGGTTTCTTCGTCTGCCGAGCGGCCTTGGTCAGACGGTCCAGCACGTCGGGCACCAGCTGTTCGGAAAAGCCGCCGATGAAGGCCCAGACCATCATCTTGGCGGCGTCGACGGCGGCCGGGAACATCAGGCCGCGATTGACCAGGGTGATCGGGCAGTCGTAGCGGCAGGGCACGATCTGCGGGAACAGCGTCGCGGCCCCCGACCCGACGATCGCGCCCTCGCGCACCAGCCCGCTGGCGAAGAAGGCCACCAGCACGAAGGACACCGACATGCCCACGAAGGCGGCGATGAACACGGCCGTCAGGCCCTGGCTCAGCGCGCTGACCTGGCGCACGGGGTCGATGTCGGACGAGGCCGAGGCCATGGCCGACTCGGTGCGCCTCAGGACCGAGACCATGGCTCCGGCCGCGCCAACGAAGGCGATCAGCGAGAAGTTGGCGATCACCGTCACCGACTCGCGAATGGCGCCGGGCGGGCTGATGTTGGGCAGCAGGCGGGTGATCATCAGCGCCAGGAACAGCCAGCACAGCAGGCCCAGGGCCCAGCGCCGCATTCGGCCCGTCAGCACCTCGCGCTCGCTGCTGAGGGTGTAGAGCAGCTTCAGGCGCTCCAGCAGGCTCAGGGCCTCGGCCTCCAGCTCGGCGCGGTTGGCGTCCTCGGGGGCGAAGACGATCGGCTCCAGCTTGGCGGCCTTGGGTCCGATCGCGTGGATGTACCGTTCGCGCAGCTGCGGCACGAACCACCTCAGCCGCTCCAGGCCGTAGTCGCGCACCATCCATTTGCGCAGGTCGACGGCCGCGGCGATCTGTTCGCTGGGGTAGGGGCTGTTGAAGCCCTCGGTCAGGCGCCTGAACTTCTCCTCGCGCTCGGCCTGGCTATTGTCGGCGGTCGTGCCGCCCTCGGCATGGCCCTGGCTGCCGTGGCGCAGGGCGATCTCGGTCAGATCCAGGTCCAGCTCGGCGGCCAGCACCCGGGCCTCGGCATAGCGTCCGCCCAATCGAGATTGCAGCGTGATGCGGTTCGAGATCGCGCGGAACAGCTGGAACATGATCGCCCCTTCCGCCTCCAAACTAACGGAAGGGGCGCTGATCTGCAACTTATAAGCGTATTACTTGACCTGCTCGCCCTTGGTCCACTGGTCGAGCCATTTCAGCACCTCGTCGTGCCACTGCACCGAGTTCTGGGCCTTCAGCACCCAGTGGTTCTCGTTGGGGAAATACAGCAGCTTGCTGGGGACGCCCTTGCGCTGCAGGGCCGTGAACGTGCCGATGCCTTCCTCGAGCGGCACGCGGAAGTCCTGGCCGCCCTGGACCACCAGTTCGGGCACGCTCCACTGGTCCACATGGTCGGCGGGGTTGAACTTGGAATAGGTCGTGCCGGCCTGGTAGGGCGGGCCGCCGTTTTCCCATTCGCTGAACCACAGCTCTTCGGTCGAATAGCCCATGAACCGGCTGTCGAAGATGCCGTCGTGGTCGACCAGGCACTTCCAGGGCTCCTTCCACTGGCTGGCGATCCAGTTGATCATGAAGCCGCCGTATGAGCCGCCCAGGGCGCAGGCGCGGTCCTTGTCGAGGAAGCCGTACTTGCCGGTCGCGAAGGCCCAGCCCTTCTGCAGGTCCTCCAGCGGGCGGTCGCCCCAATGCTGGCTGATCGCGTCGGTGAAGGCCTGGCCGTAGCCGGTCGAGCCATGGAAATCGATCATCACCACCGCATAGCCGGCCCCGGCGTAGGTCTGGGCGTTCCAACGATAGTGGAAGAGGTTGCCGAAGCTGCCTTGCGGGCCGCCATGGATCAGGAAGGCGACCGGGTATTTCTTGGCCGGGTCGAAATTGGCCGGCTTGACCAGGTAGCCGTGCACGGTCTCGCCGTTCCAGCCGGGGAAGCTGAACTGCTCGGGCTCGCCCATGGCCACGCCGGCCAGCGCCTCGGCGTTGTTGTTGGTCAGCTTGATGGGCGCCTCGCCCTTCTTGACCGTCGACAGGGCGTAGAGCTGGGCCGGGCCCTTCAGGTTGTCCTGGGCGTAGACGATCGACTGCGGGCCGACGCTGAAGCCGCTGACATGGCCCTCGCCGGTCAGGGCGGTGACCTTGCCGGTCTTGACGTCGACGGCGAACAGCTTGGTCTGGCCCACGTCCTCAGCGGTCGTGTAGATGGCTTTGCCGTCGGCGCTCCAGGCGATCGACTGGGCCGAGCGGTCCCAGGCGGGCGAGAGCTCGCGGATTTTGTCGCCCTCGCGGACCATGATGGCGAAGCGGTCGGCCTCGAAGCCGGGGCGCTTCATGGCCAGCCAGGCCTGGACCTTGCCATCGGGCGAGACGCTGGGCTGGGCGTCCCAGGCCTTGTTGGCCTCCGTCGTGTTCTCGGGCTTGGCTGAGCCATCCAGGGGCGCGCGCCACAGGTCGTAGTTGGTGCTCCACGATTCCTCGCGGTCGGCCAGCTTGGCCGAGAACACCACGGTCTTGCCGTCCGGCGTGATGGCGAAGTCCTCGTCGCCGCCGAACGGCTTGGTCGGCGCGTCGCCGTTGAAGCCGTTCATCAGCGCCACCGGCGCGCCCGTGGCGATGCCCGCCTCGTCCAGCTTCAGGGCGTAGAGGTGATTCTGCGTCCCGTCCGCCCAGGTGTCCCAGTGGCGGATGAACAGCTTGTCGTAGACCACCCCGGTGGTCTTCTGCCCGCCCTTGGCCGCCAGCCTGTCCTTGGTGCACTCCAGCGTGTCGCAGTCGGGGAACACGGCCTGGGCGATGACGATGGTCTTGCCGTCGGGCGCGATCTTGAAGGCGCCGACGTCGAACGGAGCCTTGGTCACCTGGACGGCGGTCTCGCCGGCCGCGTCGGTGCGATAGACCTGGTCCAGACCGCCGGTCCGTCCCGAGACGAAATACAGGGCCTTGCCGTCGGGCGACCAGCGGGGGCTGCTGGCCCCGCCGTCGGACACCGCCAGCCGGCGCGGGGCCATCCTGGCCTTCAGGTCGGCGATCCACAGCGACATCGAGGCCTTGTTGGCCGCGTAGTCCATCGTCCGCACGCTGTAGACGACGAAGCGGCCGTCGGGCGACACGCGCGGATCGCTGATCCGCTCCAGCTGCACCATGTCCTTGGCGGTGAAGCCGCGGCCTTCAGCGAAAGCGGCCGGCGCCGGGGCCAAGGCGGCGACCGACAGGGCCCCCATGGATAGGGCGAGGACGGAAGCGGCTGTGCGCAAGGTCTTGGTCATGGAAGCGGTATCCAGGAGGCGTTGGCGCCGGAAAGAGCCGCAAGCCTAGCGAGGACATGCCAGCGAAGCCAGGGGAGGGGCGCAAGATCGTCCTCTCAGGCGCCAAGCTTCGCAATGCGACGAAAATATGACCGTTGATCGTCCGAAAAAGCCATGAAAAACAAACGACTACAGAGGTAACAATCGGAAACAGGACTTGCTTTGCCGCGACGCAGCATTTTCCCTAGATGTTAGGCGGGGCGAGAAGGCGGTCGATGAACCGCCCCGCTGGTCAAGGTAAGGGTCTCACGTGTCGGCTTCGGCATATTTTCAGCATACGGTCGCCGGACCGGTCATCTTCGCCGGGGTGGGCCTGCACACCGGCTCGCACGTGCGCGTCGCCGTGCGCCCCGCGCCGGTCGACGCCGGCGTCGTCTTCGTACGCACCGATATCCACGATCGCGACAACCGCGTGCCGGTCAAGCCGGACGCCGTCTGCCAGACCCAGCTGGGCACCGTGATCAACAACGCCGCCGACGTGCGCGTCTCGACCATCGAGCACCTGATGGCCGCCCTGGCGGCCCTGGCCATCGACAACTGCGTCGTCGAGCTGGACGGTCCGGAAGTGCCGATCATGGACGGCTCGTCCGAGCCCTTCGTCCAGATCCTCGACCGCGCGGGTCGTCGCAAGCAGGAAGCCGCTCGTCGCTACATCGAGATCCTCAAGACGGTAGCGGTCGAGGACGGCGACAAGCGCGCCAGCCTGTCGCCGAGCGACCGCTTCGAGGTGGCCTTCGAGATCGCCTTCGCCAGCAAGGCCATCGGCCGCCAGCGCGTCGACCTGGTGGTGGACGAGGACTCGTTCCGCGCCGAGCTGTCCGACTGCCGCACCTTCGGCTTCCTCCGCGACGTCGAGGCCCTGCGCGCCATCGGCCTGGCCCGCGGCGGCACGATGGAGAACGCCGTGGTCATCGACGGCGACCGGGTGCTGAACCCCGAAGGCCTGCGCCGTCCCGACGAGTTCGTGCGCCACAAGGCGCTGGACGCGGTGGGCGACCTCTATGTGCTGGGCGCGCCGATCATCGGCCGCTTCGAGGGCGTGCTGGCCGGTCACGGCCTGAACAACGCCATCGTCCGCGCCCTGATGGCCAACCCTTCCGCCTGGCGGATGCGCGCCCATTCGGTGGAATTGGCCGAGGCTGTCTGACAAACTGATACGCAGGCGTCGCGCTTCGACCTGATTTGGTCAAAAAGCCGATGTCTGTAGCGTTTGGGCGGATTCCCCGGGGGATGCGTCTTGGGGCGTATCCTCGTCACGGCTCGGCTTCCATTTGCGCCCGCATCGGCGTGGTGTAGAAGCCTTGCACGGCGGCGCAGGGGCGCACGTTTGCTTCGAGGGTGATAAAGTCCGTGCTTCGTAATTTCTCGGGACGCAAGGTGGCCATGGTCGCGACCGCCGTGCTGGTCGCCCTGTCGGTCTCCGCCTGCGCCGGCAAGCGCAAGAAGCCCACCCTGGCTTACGAAGAGCGTCCGGTGGAGCTGCTGTATTCGACCGGCGCCAACCGCCTGGACCGCGGCAGCTGGAACGAGGCCGTCGACTATTTCCGCGAGGTCGAGCGCCAGCACCCCTATTCGGAATGGTCGCGCCGCTCGATCCTGATGACCGGCTACGCCCACTACATGGGCAACCAGTACAACGAGGCGATCTCCGACGCCGACCGCTTCATCGGCCTGTATCCGGGCAACCCGTCGGCCTCATACGCCTACTATCTGAAGGCCGTCTGCTATTTCGAGCAGATCGTCGACGTCAACCGCGACCAGGCCGCCACCGAGCAGGCCATGGCCTCCCTGCGCGACGTGGTCCAGCGCTATCCCAACTCGGAATACGCCCAGGACGCCCGCCTGAAGATCGACATGGTCAGCGACCAGTTGGCCGGCAAGGAAATGACCATCGGCCGCTACTACCTGCGCAACGGCCAGACCCTGGCCGCCATCGGCCGGTTCCGCACCGTCATCGACCGCCACCAGACCACCTCGCACACCCCCGAGGCCCTCTATCGCCTGGTTGAGAGCTATCTGACCCTGGGCCTGCTGGACGAGGCCAAGCGCAACGGCGCGGTGCTGGGCTACAACTTCCCGGGCGATCCCTGGTACGCCGAGGCCTACAAGCTGCTGACCAACAACGGCCTCAAGCCCGCCGTCGAGCCGCTGAAGGCCGGCAACAAGAAGAACCTCATCGACCGGCTGATCCACGACAAGGACACCACCCTGGCCCCGCCGGGCGAAGCCAAGAAGAAAAAGGGCGGCCTGATGGGCGTCCTGGGCATGTAGAAGACAGCGGGCCGGTCCTAGAAGGATCGGCCCGTTTTTCGTTTCCGGAAGGCCTTGGCGGGCGACGAGAACGCCACGAGAACAAGCCTACTATGAAAAACCGTGATTCCCGGCGATCCTAGGGCTCATGCTGATCGGTCTCTCCATCCGCGACGTCGTGCTCATCGAGAGCCTGGACCTGGCCATCGGTCCGGGCCTGACCGCCCTGACCGGCGAGACCGGGGCGGGCAAGTCGATCATCCTGGACGCCCTGGGCCTGGCCACGGGCGCCCGGGCCGACGCCGGCCTCGTTCGTCGGGGGGCTGCGGGCCACGCCAGCGCCACGGCCATCTTCGCCCTGCCGGCCGACCATGCGGCCTTCGCCTATCTCGACGACAAGGGCCTGGACTACGCCCGCGACGAGGACCTGGTCCTGCGCCGCCAGCTGTCGCCCGACGGCCGCAGCCGCGCCTTCGTCAACGACCAGGCCACCAGCGTCGGCGTGCTCAAGGACCTGGGCGCCCTGCTGCTGGAGGTCCACGGCCAGCACGAGACGGTCGGCCTGCTGGACGTGCGCACCCACCGCAATCTGTTGGACGCCTTCGGGCAGGTTCGCGTCGCGACCGTGGCCTCGGCCTGGAGCGCCTGGCGCGCCGCCCGCGAAAAGGCCGCCGCCCTGCGCGACCTGGCCGACCGCGCCGCCGCCGAGACCGAGGAACTGACCCTGCGGCTGTCGGAGCTGGACCGGCTGGACCCGCGCGAGGGCGAGGAGACGGCCCTGGCCGAGGAGCGGGCCCTGCTGGGCTCGGCCGAGAAGGCCCTGGCCGATATCGCCGCGGCCAGCGAGGCCCTGGGCGGCGACGCCCTGTCGGGCAAGCTGGCCAGCGCCTTCCGCGCCCTGGAACGCGCCCGCGAGCGGGCCATCCAGGCCGGCGCGCCCGCCGATGGCCCGGCCGTCACCAAGCTGGCCGCCGCCTGCGAGGCGGTCGACCGCGCCCTGGTCGAGGCCCAGGAGGCCGCCGCCGCCATCGACGCCGCCGCCGAGGGCTTCGAATTCGAGCCCGACCGGCTGGAAAAGGCCGAGGAGCGATTGTTCGCTCTGCGCGGGATGGCCCGCAAACTGAACGTCGCCGTCGAGCTGCTGCCCGGCAAGCGCGCCGAATTCGCCGCCCAGCTGCAGGCCATCGAGTCCTCGGCCGAGGCCCTGACGGCCGCCGAGCGCGACGCGGCCGACGCCCGCGACGCCTATCTCTACGCCGCCCAGGCGCTGTCGGCCGAGCGCCGGGCCGCCGGCGACCGGCTGGCCGCCGCCGTCGAGGCCGAGCTGGCGCCGCTGAAGCTGGAAAAGGCCCGCTTCCGCGTGGCCGTCGAGCCGCTGGACGAGGACCGCGCCGGCCCCACCGGGATCGACCGCGTGGCCTTCGAGATCTCGACCAATCCCGGCGCGCCGTTCGGGCCGATGGAGGCCATCGCCTCGGGCGGCGAACTGGCCCGCTTCGCCCTGGCCCTGAAGGCCGCCCTGGCTGGGCGCGGTGAGGGGCCCCAGCCGCTGATGATCTTCGACGAGGTCGACCAGGGCGTCGGCGGGGCCGTGGCCGATGCGGTGGGCCTGCGGCTCAAGCGCCTGGCCCATGGCTCGAACGGGCAGGGGGCCCAGGTCCTGGTCGTCACCCACTCGGCCCAGGTCGCCGCGCGGGCCGACGCCCATTGGCGGATTTCCAAGTCCGGCGACGACACCTCGACCCGCACCCGCGTCGAGCCGCTGTCGGCCGCCGAACGCCAGGAAGAGATCGCCCGCATGCTGTCCGGCGCCGAGGTCACCGAGGCCGCCCGCGCCGCAGCCAAGGCGCTGATCGGCTGAGGCCCTGCATCCTTCGAGGCCCGCTGCGCGGGCGCCTCAGGATGAGGAATTCAGTGCAAAAGTGGTCCTCATCCCGAGGTGCGAGCCACGGGCGAGCCTCGAAGGATGCAGGGCGGCTAGGCCAGCGCCGGCTCGGCCTTGGGCGCCAGATCCTTGCGCGACCAGCCCTTGATCCAGGCCTGCAGCGGGGTGTCGACGAAGCGCTCGAACAGCCAGGCGGCCACGACGCAGGCGGGCAAGGCCATGGCCCAGGCGGCCCACAGCAGCGGACCCTCCAGGCCCAGCTTGCCGGCCACGGCGCGCAGCAGGCCGAACCAGACCACGGCGACCAGCTGGTTGGTCAGGAACAGCGAGAACGACAGGCGTCCGGCCAGGCCGGCCCAGCCCCAGCCCTTGGCGCCCGAAGCGCCGGCGGCGTAGATCAGCAGGCCCAGCAGGGCCAGGCTGGCATGGTCGAAGCGGCCGAAGACTTGCAGGGCGACGACGCCGACGCCCGCCGCGATGGCCAAGCCGTCGGCCCAACGGGACGAAATCGCCGTCGGCAGGCGGGCGAGCAGCATGCCGAGGATGAACAGCGGGATTCCGCGCACCAGGCCGAACCGCAGCGGCAGCTGGTGACCGGGAATGCCGGTCACCGCCTTGGCGGCGTAGTCCACGGCCAGGAAGATCGCCACGCCGATCAGCAGGGTGGTCCAGGGCGAGCGGATCCTGGCGGTGGTCCGCCAGGCGGCCGGGAAGCCGGCATAGCAGACGATCAGGGCCGACAGGGTCCAGGTCGGCATGTTCCAGCCCGACGGGCCGGGCACGAACCAGGCCTGCATCAGGAAGACCTGCGGCAGCAGCTGATTCCACTGGAACCACTGCGGGTTCTGCGGCGCCAGGCCGACGGCGGCGGTCCCCAGGACGAAGGCCACGAACAGCACCAGCATCACCAGGTGGGCCGGCCAGATGCGCAGGATGCGGCGCTTGAGGAACTCGCCGGTGGTGACGTCCTGGCCCAGGAGACGCGGTCCATAGGTGCGGGCCAGCACATAGCCCGACAGCATCAGGAAGAAATCGGTGGCCAGATAGCCGCGGCCCAGGGCCGGATGCAGGGCGAACAGCGACACGGGGGCCCGCTCCGCCACGTGGTAGAGCACGATGAACAGGGCCGCGACGAACCGCAGCAGGTCCAGGGCGCCGCCACGGGACAGGCCTGGGCCGTTCTGGGACGTGGAGACGGTCTGGGACATGCGGCGAAGCTCCTTTCCCGTGTGGGAGCAAGGTTTGGGCCAGCGTGGCCTTGTACGCCGCGGGGACACGCCCTTGCGGCGTGTCCCCAGATCTCGCACCGACCAAGCGGTCGGGGACACGCCGGGAGGGCGTGTCCCCAGTCGTGCGCTTATCCTCGGGGTATCGGCGACAGACACGAGCAAAATCAACGCCCTGAACTTTCTCAACCCGATTTGATCCCCACCCCTCCAAACCGCCCGTATCCTGTACCCACCTCGTTGCAGGGAAAGGGCGCATGGCCAGCGACCGATGCGGCGGCGGGGGGGCGATCGAGCGGGACTGGGCTGGAGGGGGTTACTCCAGCGTGTCCGGGGCCTTCCATCGTTGGGAAGCCCGCCCGTCGTCGGCGTCGAACGGGGATAAAGCGCGAGTATGCCCATAGGCCCGCGCCCCCGGCGTCCGGTTTCTCCCGAAAGGGATCGAGACCGGGTCCGGCTAAGCCTCAACAGGGCTGCCCACCGGACGCTGGCGGAAAACGCATCGCGCGGAGCGGTGGCTTCGTCGAAACGGTATTTATCAAAGACCTCCGGACGATGTCCGGCGCTCCGCGTCCCTTTCCATCAGCTCAGCGAGAGATCGCGTGAGGCGGCGACCACTTGCCCCCACCTGACCGCTTCGCGGTCTGTCCGCCCCCATAGGGGGCGGAGCGCTCTTCCTCCTCTGGGGGAAGACGACCGCGAAGCGGTCCGTAGGGGGCAAGGGCGTGAGCCGCGACGCCTGGGCCTCCCGTCCGCACCTCTAACTTATCGTTGTTCCCTTAGGTTCGAACAGACGTTTGCATCCCGCCCCGGCCTGTGCTTTCTCGTGGGGAAACGTGCTCGGCCAGCGAAGCGCGACCATAGACCGGGAGAGTAACGATGACCCAGGCCGCCACCGCGCCCAACGCCGCGCCGACCCCCGCCGCCATCCCCTGGCCCGCCATGTCGGTCAAGCAGGCCTACGCCCTGATCACCGCCCCGGGCTCGCCCGGCGAGATGGAGGAGATCGAGATTCGCGGCGTTCCGACCCGGGTCTGGAAGCACTGCCCACCCACCCTGCGCGACACCCTGCTGATCGGCCGCACCCATGGCGACAAGATTTTCCTGGTCCATGACGACGAGCGGGTCAGCTTCGAGGCCTTCTATCGCGCCGTGACCGTGTTCGCCGCCGAGCTGGCGGCGGCGGGGGTGAAGAAGGGCGACCGGGTCGCCCTGATCATGCGCAACCTGCCCGAATGGCCGGTCGCCTTCTATGCCGGCCTGTCGCTGGGCGCGATCCTGACCCCGCTGAACGCCTGGTGGACCGGCCAGGAGCTGGAATACGGCCTGGTCGACAGCGGCGCCTCGGTGGCGGTGATGGACGTCGAGCGCTTCGAACGCCTGGCCGAGCACCTGCACAACTGCCCCGACCTCAAGCGCGTCTATGTCAGCCGTTCCAAGGAGGAGATCGCCCACCCCTACGTCAAGCGGCTGGAAGGCGTGATCGGCTGTCCCAACGACTGGATCAAGCTGGACGAAAAACCGCTGCCGACCGTCGAGCTGGGCCCCGAGGACGACGCGACGATCTTCTACACCTCCGGCACGACGGGCAAGCCGAAGGGGGCGCTGGGCACCCATCGCAACGTCAACAGCAATATCTTCGCCACCGGCGCGGCGACGGCCCGGGGCTACCTGCGGCGCGGCGAGGTCCCGCCCCAGCCCGATCCCACCCTGCCGCAGAAGGGCTCGCTGATCTCGGTGCCGTTCTTCCACGCCACCGGCTGCTTCGCGGTGCTGAACCCCTCGCTGTTCGGCGGCGCCAAGCTGGCCATGATCCGCAAGTGGGACCCGGAAAAGGCCATGCAGCTGATCCAGGACGAGAAGCTGACCCAGATGGGCGGCGTGCCCACCATCGCCTGGCAGATCATCGAGCATCCCAGCCGTCCCAACTACGACCTGTCGTCGCTGGAGACCGTGGCCTATGGCGGCGCGCCCTCGGCGCCCGAGCTGGTGCGCAAGATCAAGGAGATCTGGCCCAAGTCGCTGCCGGGTAACGGCTGGGGCATGACCGAGACCTCGGCCACCGCCACCAGCAACTCGGCCGAGGACTACGAGAACCGTCCCGACAGCTGCGGCCCGGCCGTGCCGGTCACCGACCTGAAGATCATGACCCTGGAGGCGCCGTATCGCGAGCTGCCGATCGGCGAGGTCGGCGAACTGTGGTGCAAGGGCCCGCAGGTGGTGAAGGGCTACTGGAACAAGCCCGAGGCCACCGCCCAGACCTTCATCGACGGCTGGGTGCGCACCGGCGACCTGGCGCGGCTGGACGAGGAGGGTTTCTGCTACATCATCGACCGGGCCAAGGACATGCTGATCCGCGGCGGCGAGAACATCTACTGCATCGAGGTCGAGAACCTGCTGTACGAGCACCCGGCGATCATGGACGCGGCCCTGGTGGGGATCCCGCACAAGACCCTGGGCGAGGAGCCGGCCGCCGTCGTGACCCTGAAGCCTGGGACCGAGGCTACCGAGGCCGAACTGCGGGCCTTCGTCGCCGACCGCCTGGCCGCCTTCAAGGTGCCGGTCAAGGTGCTCTTCTGGCCCGAGACCCTGCCGCGCAACGCCAACGGCAAGATCATGAAGAACGAGCTGAAGAAGGTGTTCATCGAGGGGTAGGGCGGGCGCCGTGCGTCCTTCGGGGCTCGGCTACGCCTCGCCTCTCAGGATGAGGACTTCAGCAAAAGTTTCTCATCCTGAGGCGCTCGCGCAGCGGGCCTCGAAGGACGCAACGTGCTAGCCGACGCTGATCCCCGGCCGCCGCCAGGCCCAGGGCTGGGCCGCTTCCAGTTCATAGGCCAGTTCGAACAGTGTCCGCTCGTCCCCGGCCCGGGCGGCGAACTGCACGCCCACGGGCAGGCCGTCGGCGGTCCAGTGCAGCGGGACGCTCATCGCCGGCGCGCCGGCCACGTTGTGCAGGGTGGTGTAGCCCACATAGGCGTTCAGGCGCTCGGTCAGGTCGGGGATCGAGACGGTCGGCGCCACCCAGCCCAGCGGCGCGGGCGGCTGGCCCAGCACCGGCGAGAGGATCACGTCATGGCGGTCGAACCAGCGGTCATAGGCCTGGGCGTCGGCGTTCAGGCGGGCGACCGACTGCTCCAACCCGCCTTCGGGCAGGCCGCCGAACAGCTCGGCCAGGGCCAGGGTGAACGGCTCCAGCAGGGTCTCGTCGGGCCGGCGACCGATCGCCTGGGCGACGAAATCGACCAGCTCGGCCCCGGCGCTGGCCCAGACGGCCAGGAAGTCCAGGGCGAAGACCGGACCGTTGGTCGGCCACTGGGTCGGCTCGACCTGGTGCCCCAAGGACTCCATCAGCTTGGCCGCGGCCTCGGCGGCGGCGCGAACCTCGGCGTCCGGCTGGACGCCCAGCTGGGTCTCGGTGACCAGCCCGACCCGCAGCCGCCTTTGGCTCGGTCCGGCCACCCGGCCGACGGCGGGCAGGGGACCAGCGGCCTGTTCGGTGGCGGCGAACAGGGCGGCGCTGTCGCGGACGCTGCGCGACACACAGTGCTCGACCGCCAGGTCCACGGCCCGCAGCGGCGGCCGGCTGGGCGGCATCCGGTGGCGCGACGGCTTCAGCCCGAACAGGCCGCAGCAGGCGGCGGGAATGCGGATCGAGCCGCCGCCGTCATTGGCGTGGGCGAACGGAACGATCCCCGCCGCCGTGGCCGCCGCCGCCCCGCCGGACGAGCCGCCGCTGCTGTGGGCCGGGTTCCAGGGGTTGCGGGTCGGCGGAAAGGCCACCGGCTCGGTGGTCGGCAGAAAGCCGTATTCCGGCGTGGCCGACTTGCCGATCACCACCAGCCCCGCCCTGTCGAAGGCGTCGCAATAGCCGTCCTGGGTCGCGGCGGGCGGCAGGCCCAGCATGGCCCGCGAACCCGACCGGGTGGGCAGGCCGGCATAGTCGTTGAGGTCCTTGACCAGGAACGGCACGCCGGCGAACGGCGCGCCGCGGTCGCCCTGGCCCTGGTCCAGGCGTTTGGCCTTGTCGATCGCCCGGTCGAAGTCGGCGGTGACCAACACGCCCAGGGCGCCGTCCAGGGCCTCGGCGTCGCGCACGGCCTTTTCGACGACCTCCACGGCGCTGGCCGCCCGGGTTCGGATGCGGTCGGCGATCTCGGTGGCGTCGAGCGTCCAGGCGGCCTGGGAAGCGGGCGCGGCGGTCAGGCCATGGCGAGTGTCCATCGGGTTTCCTCGGGCGTCCCGACGTCTCGGGCGCGTCGGTGAACGCCGATCACTGTGAACCGGAAGGCGCGCCGGCCGCAAGTCGTGCTACAGCCCGCCGATGAAACGCAAACGCGCCGACATCCTGCTGGTCGAGTCCGGCCTGTTCGACAGCCGGGCCAAGGCCCGCGCCGCCATCGAGGCCGGGGCGGTCAAGGCCGACGGCAAGCTGGTGACCAAGCCCTCGCAGGAACTGGAGCCGACCGCCGTGCTGGAAGGCGTCGCTGCCTTCCCGTGGGTTGGGCGCGGCGCCCTGAAGCTGGCCCACGCCCTGGAGCTTTGGCCGATCACCGTCGAGGGCAAGGTCGCCCTGGACGTCGGGGCCTCGACTGGCGGCTTCACCGAGGTGCTGCTGTCCAAGGGCGCGGCCAAGGTCTATGCCGTCGATGTCGGCCGCGAGCAGCTGCATCCGCGCATCGCCGCCGATCCGCGGGTGGTCGACCGTTCCGGCGTCGACGCCCGGGCGCTGGACGAGGGGCATCTGGATGAGGCGCCCAGCCTGGTGGTCAGCGACGTCAGCTTCATCTCGGTGGAGAAGTGTCTGCCCGTGGCCCTGGACCTGGCCGCGGCGGGCGCCGACCTGGTCAGCCTGATCAAGCCGCAGTTCGAGGCAGGTCGCGACCGGGTGGGCAAGGGCGGACTGGTCAAGGATCCGGCGATCATCGCCGACTGCATCGCCTCGGTTTCAGCCTTCGTCGAGGCGGCCGGCTGGACGGTCAGAGGCCTTGCCCCCAGCCCGATCGCCGGCGGCGATGGCCAGGTCGAGCACCTGCTGTGGGCGGTGAAGGATCAAGGCTGATCAATCGAGCTTCGGAAGCGAAACCTCGTCCTTCGACAAGCTCAGGATGAGGTTTTCTACGGCTACGATTGGAGCATTGGTCCTCATCCTGAGCCTGTCTAAGGACGACGGCCATTCGCTAGCCAGCCTTAGGCCAAAGGAAAGCCGCCGGCGCGAACGCCGGCGGCTCCCATTTGGTTCGACTGAAACCTCGGATCGCCTAGTCGACGACCTGGTAGCGGCCCGAGGCGTCGGGGCAGACGCGGACGAAGCGCTTCTGGGTGCGGCCGTCGGGCAGGTAGATCGGGCTTTCGGCCAAGGTGCAGCCGTTGGCGTCGGCGCGGCTGTCGGTCACGCTGTAGGAGCGTTCGGACTCGTAGGTGTAGCCGTCGCGACGATCGCCATAGCGGCTGTCCTCGTAACGCCCGGAATAGCCGCGATCCTCGTAGCCGCGGTCATAGCTGTTGTCATAGGGCTGGTTGTAGGCGCCCTGGTTGTAGGACGGGGGAGGCGGCGGCGGCGGGGCGGCGCCCGGCGAGCAGGCCGCCGAGTTGCGGCCGATGGCCGAACCGGCGATCGCGCCGAGCACGCCGCCGAGCACGGCGCCTTCGGTGCGGGCGCCCTTGGCGGCCACGCCGCTGCCGATGGCGGCGCCGATGCCGGCCCCGGCCAGGCCGCCGCCCGTGCCGCGCTGCGTCGTGCTGCGGCGGCAGGGATCGTAATAGTAGCCGTTATTGTCATAAGCGCCGCCACCGCCGTAGGCGCCGGCGTTGCCATAGGCGCCATAGGCCTGGGCCGAGGCCATCGTCGGGGCCAGCGCGCCGGCGAGGGCGGCCGCGGCGGCGACGCCGAGAACGGTCTTGAACATCATGAGAAACTCCTCCGACCGGGGCCGCCGAGAGTCGGACCCGCCTTAACGTCTAAATTGCCAAGCCTTTGATGAATGGCTGTTGAGCGACCCGTTCATCTTCGTTCACGCGCATTCGCTCCGAATAGGCTATGGGAGCGTCCGAAATCTTGTCCGTGTCGATCGTGGCGCGGGCATGGCGGGCGCCGTCCCGAACATCATAACAGAAATGGCGCGGACCGGTGAAGGTTCCGCCTGTCGAATTGGACTGTCCATGCGTGAACTGAGGATCCAGGCGGTCGGCGCCCAGGGCGACGGCATCGCCGAGGGCTCTTTCGTCCCCCTGACCCTGCCGGGCGAGCGGATCACCGCCGAGATGACCGGCGCTCGCGGCGAACTGGTCGAGGTGCTGGAGCCCAGCCCCGACCGCGTCCTGCCGCCATGCCCGCACTTCGGCGTCTGCGGCGGCTGCGCCTTCCAGCACTGGGACGCCGCGCCCTATCTGGAGTGGAAGCGCGAGCAGGTGCGGTTCCAGCTGGCCCGCGAGGGACTGGAAACCGAGGTCTTGCCGACCTTCGCCTCGCCGCCGGCCTCGCGCCGTCGCGTGGCGCTGCACGCCCGGGGCGGCAAGGGCGGCGCCCGACTGGGCTTCAAGGAGCGCCGGTCGTGGAACCTGGCCCGGATCGAGACCTGCCCGGTGTCAAACCCCAAGCTGGTCGCGGCCTTTCCGGCCTTGGCCCGGCTGGCCGCGCCGTTCCTGGAACATCCCAAGTCGGCCCCGACGCTGCACGTGACCCTGACCGCCACGGGGCTGGACATCGACGTCACCGGCGTCGAGGCCAAGAGCGGCGGGCTGTCGGCCGACGCCAGGGTCCGCGCCGCCATGATCGCCGGCGAGCACGACTTCGCCCGGGTCACCATGGCCGGCGAGATGATCTACATGGCCCGCCAGCCGATGGTGAAGCTGGGTCCGGCCGTGGTCGCCCTGCCGGCCGGGAGCTTTCTCCAAGCCGTGCCCCAGGCCGAGAAGGCCATGGTCGAGTTCGCGGTCGAGGCGGCCCGGGGCGCGTCGCGGATCGTCGACCTGTTCAGCGGCGTGGGCACCTTCACCTTCCGGCTGGCCGAGGTGGGCAGCGTCCACGCCGCCGACAGCTCGGCGCCCGCCATCGCCGCCCTGAAGGGGGCGCTGGGCACGGCCAACGGGCTGAAGGCGATCACCGCCGAGGCCCGCGATCTGACCCGCCGGCCGGTGCTGTCGACCGAGCTGAACAAGGTCGACGTCGCCGTGCTCGACCCGCCCCGGGCCGGGGCCTTCGAGCAGCATGTCGAGATCGCCAAGTCCAAGGTGGCCCGCGTGGTCGGCGTCTCGTGCAATCCCGCCACCTTCGCCCGCGACGCCAAGGTGCTGACCGACGCCGGTTTCCGCCTGGAGCGGGTCTTGCCGGTGGACCAGTTCCTGTGGTCGCCCCATATTGAACTGGTCGGCGTGTTTTCGCGGTAGGACGGTCCTCCTCCACGAGCAGCCGTCCGGGAGACGGTCATGGACGAGCGATCCGGCAAGTCGGGCGAGCCCCGGGAGGCCATCCCGAAGGGGCGCGGCGCCTTCACGTTGGACGGCGCCAGCCAGCGGGCCCGGGCGGCGGTCAAGGCCGCCTGGTGGACCGCCGCCGGGAGCGTCACACGCGCCCTGGCCCAGCCGACGCGCGGCGAGGCCAAGGCCCGGTTCGAGCCGCAGGGCCCGCCCGTCTCGGCCGCCCGGCTGCGCAAGGCCTATCTGACCGCCTTTGACAAGGACGCCGCCGACGTCGCCGCCGGCCTCTATCCGCCGACCGGGGATGGACCCCGCAACCCCGCCGACGCCTTCCGCCAGGCCCTGGACGTCATCGCCGACGCCCGCGCCGTCGACCAGCGTCGCCGCCGAGGCGACGGGGTGGAGGTGCGCGACGAAGCCGGAACCGAGGGCTATCCCAACTACTACCGGCAGAACTTCCACTACCAGTCCGGCGGCTGGTTCACCGACGCCAGCGCCCGCCGCTACGAGGCCCAGGTCGAGGCGCTGTTCTCCGGCGCGGCCGGGGCCATGCGCCGCCGGGCCCTGTCGCTGCTGGCCCGCCGCTGGCGCGGCCAGGACCAGCGCAGGCTCAAGGTGGTCGACCTGGCCTGCGGTTCGGGCGCCTTCCTGGCCGACCTGGACGCGGCCTTTCCTCGCGCGGCGATCGCCGGCCTGGACCTGTCGCGGGCCTATCTGGCCGCCGCCCGCAGCCGCTCGGGGCGGGGTGGGTTGCAGGCCAACGCCGAGCACCTGCCGTTCGCCGACGCCAGCCTGGATGCCGTGACCTGCGTCTACCTGTTCCACGAGCTGCCGCCGCGGGTGCGTCCCGTGGTGGCCGCCGAGATCGCTCGGGTGCTCAAGCCCGGCGGCGTGCTGGCCTTCGCCGATTCGGTCCAGCCGATCGACGAGCCCGACCTGTCGCGGCTGCTAGAGGCGTTCCCGGCCTATTTCCACGAGCCCTATTATTCGACCTACGCTCAGGCGGACCTGCCGGCCCTGTTCGGCGCGGCGGGCCTAAGCGTGGCCGGGCAGGACCAGGCCTTCCTGACCAAGGCGCTGCTGCTCGAGAAACCCTGGTGATCAACAGCTTGATGGCCATTGCCTAGGGCGGCGGGCTCCTGTATTCGAACCGACCTCTTCGCCGACGCAGCTTGCGTTGACCCGGATGGCCCGGTGGCGGAGTGGTGACGCAGCGGATTGCAAATCCGTGCACCCCGGTTCGATTCCGGGCCGGGCCTCCACCTTCCTCCCTCCTGTGACTTATCCCTTCAGCAAGGCCCTCAACTGGCCCAGGCCGCGCTCAGGCGGGCCGCCATAGCCGATCGGCTCGACGAACCGGCCCTGGGCGTCGAACAGGTAGGTCGCCGAGGAATGGTCCAGCGTGTAGCCGCCGCCGTCCGTCGCCACCTTCTGGTAGTAGACGCGATAGGCCTTGGCGGTCTTGGCGATGTTCTCCGGCGTGCCGGTGAAGCCCTGGATGCGGCGGTCGAAGTTGGACAGGTAGAGCTTCAGCTGTTCGGGGGTGTCGCGCTCGGGATCGACCGAGACGAAGACCACGTTCAGCTTGTCGGCCTCCGGTCCCAGCGCCTTCAGCCAGGCGGTCATCTCGGCCATGGTGGTCGGGCAGACCTCGGGGCAGTAGGTGAAGCCGAAGAAGATCGCCGTGGGCTTGCCCAGCAGCGTCTTCTCGGTGACCGGCCGTCCGTTCATGTCGACCAGCTGGAACGGACCGCCGATCTGGACCGTCGAGCTTTGGCTGGCGTGCTCGGCGGGCTTGTCGCAGGCGGCGAGGGGGGCGCAGACCAGGATCGCGGCGAGGGCGGCGGCTTTCCACGAGGTCATCAGTGGCCTCCCATCGGCATGCTCATGGCCGGCGTCGGCGCGGTCTTGACCGGCGCGGTCACGGTAACGGGCGGCGCGGACTTGAAGCGCAGGGTCAGGGCGACCTTGGCGCCGGGCGTCAGGGCGATCTTCGGCCCGATCAGCATCAGGTGCTCGGCGCCGGGCTTGAGGGCGACGGGCTTGCCGGCCGGCAGGGCGACGCCGTCGGCCAGCTGGCGCATCCGCATCACCCCGCCGGCCATCGACATGGTGTGGATCTCGGCGCGGCCGGCCGCAGTGGTCTCGACGGCGACCAGGCGATCGTCGGCGCTGGCCGTCAGGGTGACGTAGCAGCCTCCGGCCAGGGCGCCCTTGGGCGCGGCCCGGCACCAGGCGTCCGTGACCTTGACGGCTGGCAAAGCAGCGGCGGCGAGCGAGGGAACCGCCAGGGCGGTGACGGCGAGGGTAGCGAGGAAGGGCTTCATGATCAAACTTCCGTCTTGAGGCGCGCGGTCGGGATCAGCCGGCGCAGGGCGATGTCGAGGGTTAGCACCGCCAGAAGCGAGGCGCCGACGAGCGGGTAGAGAAGGGCGAGGGGGACGACGACCAGGGCCAGGCCACCATAGGCGCGGCGGTCGGCCGGAGCCGGCGGCGCGGCCAGTCGTCCCCTCGGCCGGCGCTTCCACCACATGACCACGGCCGACAGTCCCAGCAGCCAGACGGCGACGCACCCGGCCAGCATGACCAGCTTGTTGGCCAGGCCGAACTGCTGGCCCTGGTGGACGGCGACGCCCCACTCGATGGCCTTGGCCGCGGGTCCGAAGTCGGCGTAGCCGATGTCGGCCAGGGGCCTTCCGGTCAGTCCGTCCAGATAGAGGGTCCGGGTGCTCTCGATCCGATCGGGCATGAAGGCCGCCGACCAGGCCTTGCCCGGAGCTTTGGGCAGGGACAGCGCATAGGGCCTGGGCAGGCCGGCGGCGTCGACCCTGGCGACGATGTCGTCGACGCCGAGCGGCGCCATGGCGTGGTCCATGTCCTGCATGCCGTCCATGCCGTCCATGGTCTTGCCCTGCAGCGCCCAGGGCACGGCTTCGGCGTTGACCGCATGATGTCCGCCGCCGGTCGGCGGCGTGGGGCGGCCGAGGCCCGCTTCGGTGGTGATCTTGCGGACCTCCTGGCCCCAGAAGGCCGACCACGGCATGCCGGTGGCCGCCAGGAAGACGATCACCGCGCCGGCGAACAGGCCGGTCACCGCATGGAGGTCGCGCCAGAACACCCGCTTGCGGGGCGGACCGCGCACCGTGACCACGCCGCCTGACTGGCCGCGCGGCCACCACAGGAAGACGCCGGTGGCGACCAGGACGATGGCCCAGCCGGCGACGACCTCGACCAGCCAGTTGGCGACGGTTCCGAACAGGTCGAGGCTGTGCAGGCGCTTGATCGTCCCCATCACCCCGCCCTGGGGCGTCGAGCCCAGCAGGCGGGCGTCGTGCGGATCGACATAGGCGCTGAGCGTCTCGCCGCCGGGCCGCTGGACCAGCATCTGCACGGACCGGTCGGGCCGGGCCGGCGGGACCAGTTGCAGGACCTTGCCGCCCAGGCCGCGTTCGGCGCTGGCGATCCAGGCCGAGGGCGGCGCATGGGCGGCGCTTTGCGGCGCGACCAGCAGCCGGCGGTAGAGCACCTCGCTGATCTCGGTCTTGAACAGGTAGAGGCCGCCGGTCAGGGCCATCAGCATCAGGACCGGCAGCACCAGCAGGCCGGCATAGAAGTGCCAGCGCCAGAAGGCGCGGTAGACCTGGCCGGCGGGGCGTTCCGAGGGGGCGGGATGGGTCATGGCGGTCAGAACGACACGGTGACGCCGCCGAACACCGAGCGGCCGTCGCCGGGCCAGACGGCGGCCGTGGCCGGGGTCCAGGTCGTGGCGGCCTGGACGTTGGAGACATAGGCCTTGTCGGCCAGGTTCCGGGCGTCGAGGAACAGCGAGACCCTGTCGTTCAGCGTCCAGCCGGCGTTGAGGTTGAGGATCGCATAGGACGGGGCGGCCTTGGTGTTCTGGTAATCGATCCATTGGTCGGAGGCCGACCACTCGACCGACGGGGCCACGAACCAGCCACGCGCGTCGTCGTAGCGCAGTTCGGCGCGGTAGAAGGTCTTAGGCACGATCGGCAGGCGGTTGTCGCCGTACTGGGCGTCGCCGTCGAAGCGGAAGTCCGACAGGGTCCAGGTCTGGCGCAGGCGCCAGCGCGGGGTCAGCTTCCAGTCCAGCGCCGCCTCGATCCCCTGGTGGATGGTCCTGTCGGCGTTGAAGGTCGAGGCCGGGTGCTGGCTATCGACCGCGAACTGCAGCAGCTCGTGCTGGAGATGGGCGCGGTAGAGCGTCACGTCGTAGGTGAACGGTCCGCGATGGCCGCGCGCCCCGACCTCGCCCGTCCAGGCTTCCTGGGCCTGCACCGGGGCGAAGCCGACATTGTTCGGCGACAGCGAGCTGAAGTTGGGCGGTTCGACCGAGCGGGTGATGTTGGCGAAAAGCTGCGAGCCGTCGTCGGCTTGCCACAGCACGCCGACGCGCGGCGAGACCCAGGCGTAGTCCTTGCCGGCGGCCAGGTTGAAGGTCGTGGCCACGCCGGGGACGGCGAAGCTGCGGTAGTCGCGCTTGGCGATCCCCCAGGTCAGGCCGCCGACCAGGGCCAGATGCGGCCTGGCGAACACCCGGCCCTCGGCGAAGACGTCGGCCGCCTTGGCGTTCTGCAGCGACAGCGACTGCAGGGCGCCGCGAGCCCCCCTGAGGTTGGTATAGAAGGCCGAATCCAGGTCGCCCTGGCGATACCAGGCGCCCAGATAGGCGTCGGCCTTGAGGCCGCCCAGCACGCCCTCCCAGTCCAGCCGGCCGAAGGCGCCGTAGTTGCGGCTCTGCTGGTCAATGACCTGGAAGATCGGGTGGTCCAGGTCCTTCCACACTGCATAGACCGCGCCCTCGAACACGGTGTGGTCGTCCAGCCGCCAGGCGGTGCGCAGCGAGCCGCGCAGGCCGCGCTGGTTGCGGCCCTGGTCGTTGGCGGCGCTGGCGGCGGCCGTCTGGCGTGGATTGGCGGCGAACTGGGCCAGGGTCAGCGAGCCGGGGATCTCCTGGTTGATGTTGGAGCCATTGACGACGAAGCGCACCTCGCGATCTTCGCCGAAGCTGCGGCCGATGTTCAGCGACCCGAACTGGATGTTCTGCTGGCTCTGCGAGCGCCAGCCCTGGCTCGTCTGGTTGGTGGCGGCGGCGTAGACGTCCCAGTCGCCGGACTGGCGGGCCAGGGCCACATGCTCGCGCAGCAGGCCATAGGAGCCGCCGTCGAGGCGGACCTGCTCGTCGAATCCGGCGTTCCGGCCCGTGGGCGTGACCATGTTGATCGCCCCGCCCAGCAGGGCGCCGCCGAAGCGCAGGGCGTTGCCGCCGCGATAGACCTCGGTGAAGCGGGTGTTCAGCGGGTCGGCGACCTGGCTGTCGCCATAGCCGTCGGCCTCGTTCAGCGGCACGCCGTCCTGGGCCAGCAGCAGGCCGCGATTGTGGCTGGCGTTGCCGATGCCCGAGCCGCGGATCGAGATGCGGACGTCGCCGCCCCACTTGCGCTGGGCGTAGACGCCGGGCGCGTCGCGCAGCATGTCGTCCAGCGCCAGGGCCTGGCGGCTGGCGTAGGACTCCTGGGAGATCACCGTGACGCCGCCGGGGGTTTTGGACAGGCGCCGACGGGCAGCGGCGACCACGGGCGGGTCCTCCGGGTCGGGACGGGCGGTGACGATGACGGAACTGACCTCGCGGGCGGACGGGGCGTCGTCCGGCGCGGCCAGGGCGATGGCGGGCAGGGCGAGAAGGGCGGCCGTGGAAGCCAGCAGGAAAGACTTCATCGGATCTGGATCCTTCGGCGCGCGACGGGCGCGGCCGGAGCAGGCTGAACGGAGTGCGAGGACGCAACGCGCGAAGGCGGCCGCCGGACATCGTCCGGACGGCGCAGGCGCGTGCAGGCCGGCCGCCGCAGCGGCCGGGCGCTAGATCAGCAGGCTGGGCGGACCTCGGGCCGGCAAGGGCGGCGCGGCCAGGCCGCGGCCCGGAACGGGGTCCACGGCGCGCGCCAGGGCCATGGGCCGATAGGCGACGAACTCGACCTTGGCCACCGCCAGCGTGCTGGGCGGCGGCGCCGTCGCGCCATGGCTGGCGAACGGGCAGGGGGCGTCGTGGCCCGGCTTGTCGGCGGGCGACTTGTCGTGAGGGTCCAGGGCGTCGCCTGGTTGGACGACCAGTGGGCCTTGGCCGGTGCAGAGCACCAGCGCAAACGGCAGGCCGTTCCTCGGCTCGGCTTGGGTCATGAAGCCCGCCGGGACCATGACCTTCAGGGCGAGCGCCAGGATCGCGAGCGCCAGGAAGACGCCGCGTGTCCAGGTCCGGCCAAGGCTTGGCGAGCGGGTCACGTCCGGGCTTTATCCCAAGCGGTCGGGCAAGGCTACTAGGGGCTGACCCTGATCATCACCACGCCGTGCGAGGCGACCGGCGCGGCGAACCGCCCCTTCATCTTGCCCAGTGTCTTCTTGGACCACAGGTCGCGGACCTGGGCCTGGAGGCTGGCCGGGTAGCCCAGCTCGGTCCAGTCCACGGCGATGGTCTGGGTCGCCGCGCCGCGGTTGAACAGGATCACCGCCCGGCTTCCGTCCGCCAGCGGCTTGGACCAGACCTCCAGGTCCCCGTCGTCGCGGACGCGGCGGCCCTGCACGCCCAGCGGATCCTGGTTCACGGCGATCACGTCGGTGTTCAGCAGGATGGCGCGGGTGGCCTCGTCCATGTTGGCGATGTCGTTGCCGGCGATCAGCGGGGCGGCCATCAGCGCCCAGAGGCTGAAGTGCGAGCGGTACTCGGTGTCGGTCAGGCCGCCGTTGCCGACCTCCAGCATGTCCGGATCGTTCCAGTGGCCGGGGCCGGCGAACGGATGGAGCGGTTCGTTGAGGTCGAGAATGGGCAGAACGCCGAGGGCGTAGTCGTGCTTGCCGTCCCACTTGTCGGTGATGTCGCCGGTGGTGCGCCACAGGTTGCCGACCTTGTCGGCCCACAGCCAGGGCTTGGCCGTGCCCCACTCGCACATCGAAAAGACAATGTCGCGGCCGGTCTAGCGCAAGGCGTCGGCCATCAGGGTGTAGGCTTCCTCGGCGTTGCGCGTGCCGGTCGAGCACCAGTCGTACTTCAGATAGTCCACGCCCCAGTCGGCATAGGTCTTGGCGTCCTGGAACTCGTGTCCCTGGCTGCCGGGGCGGCCGCCGCAGGTCAGCCGCCCGGCGTCCGAATAGATGCCGAACTTCAAGCCCTTGGCGTGCACATAATCGGACAGCGCCTTGATGCCGCTGGGAAAGCGCTTAGCGTCGTAGGTGATGAAGCCGCCGGCGTCGCGCGGACCATGCCAGCAGTCGTCGATCACCACGTATTGGTAGCCGGCCGCCTTCATGCCGTTGCCGGCCATGGCGTCGGCCATGCGGCGGACGGTCTGCTCATCGATGTTGCAGGCGAATTTGTTCCAGCTGTTCCAGCCCATCGGCGGCGTCTTGGCCAGGCCGTTGGCGACCCGGGGCGGGTCCTTGTCGGCGGCCGAGGCCAGGGTCGGCGAAGCCAGGGCCAGGACGACGGCGGCCAGCAGGGCGATATGGCGTTCAGGCGACCGGGGCATCAGCTCTTCTTTTCTGGCTGTCGGCGGGGAAGCGCGCGAGCACGCTGGCGTGGGTCGGCATGCGGTCGGCGGCCTGCCGGCAGGCGACCCGCATATGATGCAGGCGCTCGGCCAGCAGGCGCTCGTCCATCAGGTCGGCCAGCGGGTCGTAGCCCTCCGGCTCCCCCGCCTGTCCCATCATGATCGCCAGCCAGTTCGGCTCCTGGAAGATGGTCTGGTTGGGAAAGATCGTCGCGCCGCGGGTGCGGAACAGCTCCATCTTTTCGTGCAGCGAGTCGGGTACGGCCATATGGCGCAGGCGGTCCCAAAGCGGTTCGCCGACCCGACGGTTGGCGTGGTAGTGATAGATCAGGAAATCCCGGATCTGCTCCATCTCGTCGCCCAGGATCCGGTTGTAGATCCCCGCGGCGGCTGGATCGTCCTTGGCGCGCGGGAAGCTGCCGGCCAGCTTGATCAGGCCATGCTGGATCAGGTGGATGGACGTCGATTCCAGCGGCTCCAGGAACCCGCTGGACAGGCCGATGGCCGCGCAGTTCTTGACGCGGGACCGGGTGCGCCGGCCCGTGGCGAACCGCAGGAAGCGCGGGTCGGCCAGGGCCTTGTTTTCGGGATGCTCGCGCGCCAGGCTGGCCAGCAGGACGTCGGCGGCCTCATCGTCGCCGATGTGGTCGCTGACATAGACATAGCCGTTGCCGGTGCGGTGCTGCAGCGGGATGCGCCAACGCCAGCCGGCCTTGTCGGCGATGGCGCGGGTATAGGGAATGGGATCCTCGTAGCGCGCCGACGGCACGGCTACGGCGCGATCGGCCGGCAGGAACTGCGACCAGTCGTCGTAGCCGACCTTCAGCGCCTCGCCGATCAGCAGGCTCCGGAAGCCCGAGCAGTCGATGAAGAAGTCGCCCGCCAGGATCTCGCCGTCGTCCAGCGCGAGGGAGGCGATCGTGCCGTCCAGGGGATCGAGGTTCACGCCCCGGATGGTCCGCTCCAGCCGTTGTACGCCGCGCCCCTCGGCCACCTCGCGCAGGAGCTTGGCGTAGAGCGAGGCGTCGAAATGATAGGCGTGGGCCATGGCCGCGCGCGGATCGCGGGGATCCTCCGCGCGCCAGTCGAACCGTCCGGCCTTGGCCGCCAGGTCGCTGAGCGAGAACTCGAAAAGCTCGGCCTTGTAGCCCCGCTGGCGCGCCCGCAGCCAATAGGCGTGGAACGACACGCCGTCCATCGGCGTGCCGTAGTTGCCGAACGGATGCATGTACCGTCCGGCCGGATCGCCCCAGCCGACGAACTCGATCCCCAGCTTGAACGAGCCCTCGGTGGCCGCCAGCATCCGGCCTTCGTCCAGGCCCACCACCTGGTTGAAGAAGGTGATCGGCGGGATGGTCGCCTCGCCGACGCCCACCGTACCGATCTCGGCGGACTCCACCAGGGTGATCCGCATCTGGCGGGGCGTGAAGACCTTGGAGAAGAAGGCGGCCGACATCCATCCGGCCGTGCCGCCGCCGACGATCACCAGATGTGAGATCTTTCCTGGGTTTTCCATGCCGCCTTCTCGTTGCTTTGCAATCGAGCCCCGCCGGCGTGGAGCCGGCGGGGTCGTGATCAAGAGATCAGCTTGGACCTAGAAGGTCCCGCGGACGATGAAGGAAACGCGGCGGTCGCTGACGGTCCAGCTGTGGGTCTGGACCAGGGACTTGGAGAAGTTGCCCTGGGTGCCGAGATACCAGGAGTCCCGCTGGTCCATCTCCAGTTCGATCTTGGAGTTGAGCAGGTTGACCGCCTGGATGCCGACCTTCACCTGCGGGGTGACCGAGTACATCACCGAACCGTCCAGCTGGCCGTACGACTTGGAATAGACCGGCACCATCAGGTTGGAAGCCGAGGCGCTCATCAGGTAACGCGAGCGCCAGTTGTAGGCCAGGCGGGCGTCGATGCCGTATTTGCTGTACAGCAGCGTCGCATTGTACGTGTAGCGCGACAGCTGCTCCAGCGGCAGGTCCAGCTTGGCGGCGTTGATCTGCGAGGCGTCCGTGGTGCTGCTGGAGACGTTCTGCGTCCCCTTGCTGTCCAGGATGGTCGCGTTGAATTCCGTGCCCAGGCCGCCGAAGGCGCCGGGCAGGAAGTCGTAATACTGCTGGTACTGGAACTCCATGCCGTAGATTTCGCCATGGCCCATGTTCTGGGGCACGGTGCCGACGGCCTGCACGGTCTTGCCATTGGAGGTGGCGATATTCAGCAAGGTCGGCGTGGACTGGATGTAGTCGTAAACGTCCTTCTTGAACACGCCCGTCGCCAGCATGCCGCCGCGGAAATACCACTCCGCCGACAAGTCGAACGAGTTGGCCCGCATCGGCTTGAGGTCGGGATTGCCCGCGTAGAAGCCGAAGGCGACGTCGGTATGGTACTGGACCGCCGAACCGCCGGCCGCCGCGGTGTCCAGCTCGGCCTGGGTGTAGGGCTGGCCGGTCTGCTGGTTCAGGATGCCGTCAGAGACGGTGGCGGGGCGCGACTGCAGCGTGCCCGACACCGACATCGAGGGATCCAGCTGGTTGAAGTCCGGCCGGACGATGTTCTTCGACGCCGCGAAGCGCACGAACACGTCGTTTCGGAGCTTCAGGCGCAGGTTCAGGCTGGGCAGCACGTCGGTGTAGTCGGTGCCGCCGGTGGTATTGAACGCCCGGCCGTCGGCGTAGGTGATCTTCGTCGCGGCGGTCGGCGAGGCGAACCGCACCTGGCTCTGGTCGATCAGGTTGATCGTGCCGAACCCTTGGGCGTCCGTCTTGGACCTGACGACCCGCAGGCCGAAGTTGCCGTCCCAGCTCATGCCCTCGTCGCCCCACGCCCAGGGCAGGTCGCTGCCGAAGCGGACCTTGCCGTACACCGCGGCGGTGTCTTCCCACTGGCGATTGACGCCGCGGCCGCCGGAGTTGGTGAAGCTGGTGTGCACGTCGCCCAGTGGTTGCCAGTAGCTGATGCTGCCCGTGGGCGCGGCCCAGATGGGCATGTAGCTCATCAGGGTGCCTTGGGTGAACGGGCTGTAGGTTCCGCCAGCCGGCGACCACGACGGGATCGTGCCGTTCGGCCCGCCCGGCGGATAGTAGCCGTATTCGCCATCGTTGTAGGCCGGTCCGCCGCCAGGGATCGGGCCGTTCCAGACGACCTGGTTCAGGTAGGTAGACAGCGCTGTCGGGCTGCGCGCCAGATCGAACGTCGGCAGGATCAAGCCCGGGACCGAGAGGTCGCCCTTGAAGAAGTTGTCGAAGTCCACGACTTCCTGGTGCTGGGTGTACTTGTCGGCGGTGGCGGTCACGCGCGTGGCCCACGGCGCCGAGATCAGGTTCCAGTTGTAGGCCGTGTCGCGCGAGGTGGCGTCGCGCGATGTCGCCCGAACGCCCACCTTGATGTCCTTGATCAGCTTGTCGTCGTCGAAGGAGTAGGTGACGTCGAACTTGCCCGCATATTCCCGGGCGTCGTTGTCGTCGATGTGGTCCATCGCGGCGTAGAGGTTGAACGCCGAAGGCGTGGCCGTGACGTTGGCCATGCTGATCTTCGGCAGGTCGTCGGTCAGGTCCAGACCGAAGCCGCCCGCCAGGGTGACGGTGTTGTAGACCGTCATGTCGGTGCTTTCGCGGTGCGAATAGACGTATTGAAGGTCGCCGGAGATCGCCCAGCGATCGTTGGTCCAGTTGAAGCCGGCCGAGATGTCGTTGGTGTTGTCCTTCACCTGGCCGTAGCGCGTGCCCAGGTTCAGCAGGAACGTGTTGGCCACGCCATTGCCCCCGCCGCCGCCGTCGACCAGCTGACCCTTCACGAAGTTGCCGTCCTCGTCGAAGGTGAACGACGTACCGGCCGCCGGACCCACCACGAACGACTGGTTGTTGGTCGCCGAGCAGCAGGCCGAGGTCTGGGCGAAGCGGTCCATGAAGGTCTGCTTGGCTTCGGTGCGGAAGAAGGTGGTGTAGACCTCGAGATTGTCGTTGGGGCGGTACTGGAACGCCGCGTAGTAGCCCTTGCGGTCCCGGTCCTGGTCGTTGTTGCGATACTGGATGCCGACCGGAACGAACACTCGGCTCAGCGGCTGGCCGGCGATCGAATTGTCGCCGTTGAAGTTCAGCGTGGCGCCCCCGTCATAGGACGACTGAACTCCGATGCCGTGGGCGTTGTACGGATCGACGGCGACGGTGTTCACCGCGGTCTTCAGCTTGGAGTTGGACAGGCTCAGCAGCACGCCGAACTCGCCGCCATCGGGCGTATCGAAACGGTTGCTGTAGAGGACGCTGCCCGACGGTGAGCCTTCCTTGCGCAGATCGCCGCGCGTGTAATCGGCCGAGAAGGCCAGCTGGCGGCCCTTCTGATCGAACGGCATGCGCGTGCGCAGGTTCACCGTGCCGCCCAGGCCGCCTTCGACGATGTCGGCCGACGGGTTCTTGTAGACGTCGACGCCAGCGAACAGCTCGGGCGTCACGTCTTCCCAGGAGATGGCCCGGCCGCCGCGCGCCGAGAAGATGTCCCGGCCGTTGAGTTCGGAGCGGACCCAGGTCAGGCCGCGGATCTGGATGCCCGACCCTTCGGCGTTCAGGCGGTCGACGTCCCGGGGTTGCGTGGTCCGGCCGATGGTGACGCCCGCAACGCGCTGCAGGGCCTCGGTGACCGACCGGTCCGGCAGGCCGCCGATGTCGACCGCGGTGATCGAGTCGACGATCTGTTCGGAGTTCTTCTTCAGGTCCTGGGCCGACTGGATGGCCTTGCGCTGGCCGACGACGACGACCTCGGAAATCTGGTCGGCCGATTCCTTGCCTTCGCCTCCGGTGGTCTGGGCGTGAGCCGTCGCGACAAACAGGCTGGACGCCCAGGCCAGCGTCGCGGTCGAGACCAGCAACATCTTCTTCTTATTCACTTTTTCCTCTCCCAATGTCAGCACGCCTTTGGCTGTGCCTGCTCGTGTTTTTTGCCCTGTCCGCCGAGAGCGGCGGCTTGTCGCCGCCCCCAGCGTCGGGGATACACTTTAATTAACTTGTTTTATTAAACTGGCTGGAATTGTCGTACAAGCCACAAGCGCCAACAATCTTGAGTAGGCCGCCGATGCGGGCCAGGCGCGACCGTCAGCGCCGCCTATTCCTGCGACGGCGCCGAGGGGCTTCTTGAGCTTCAACGTAGGGTGGCCGATCAAGGACGGCCGGTATCCCGGCTCAAACTAGTTCAGCCGGGGCTTTTTCAGCAGCGCGTTGCGGTCGACCGAGCGGATTTCGACCTCGAAGACGTCCTGTTCGCGCTGGATCCGCAGCGGGACCGTGACGCCGGCCGGGCCTTGATCCCACAACGCGGTGTAGAACTCGGCCAGGTCGGAGACCTCATCGCCCGCGACGGCCAGGATCAGGTCGCCGGCCCGAAGTTCTGCCCGGGCGGCCGGGCTCCCCGGCGACACGCCGACCAGCACGACATGCGATTCGGTTTCCTGCGCGAACACGCCCAGCCAGGGGCGGGGCGGATGGGCCGGTTTGCCGCGCGCCAGGTCGTCCAGGATAGGCGGCAGCAGGTCGGCGGGCACGAACAGGTTCAGCGGCTTGGCCTGGCCGTCGCGCGACTGTCCGGCCAGGCTCAGGGAGCCGACGCCGACCAGTTCGCCCTCGGGACCGACCAGGGCCGCGCCGCTCCAGTGCGGATGGGCGGGCTCGGTGATGATCGCTTCGTCCAGCAGATATTCCCAATAGCCGGCGAAGGGCATGCGGGTGAGCACCCGGCCCGCGACAGCGTGGGCGCGCCCGCCGGCCCCGGCGATGACGACCGGACTACCAGGCTCCAGGACCTTCGACGCGCCCAGGCGCAGCGCCGGCAGGCCAAGGGGCTCGAGCGCCTGCACCAGGCCCAGCCCGGTCTGGCTGTCGAAACCCAGCACGTGGGCCTGCACCCGCCGGCCGTCGTTCAGGGTCAGCACGACCTGGCTGGCCTCGGTGACCAGATAGCCCATGGTCAGCACCAGGCCGTTTTCGCTGATCACCACGCCATTGCCCAGCCGCTCAGTCCCGAGGATCCGGGCCGTGAAGGCGTCCGCCGGGACCTGGGCCTCCAGGGCGACCACCGAGGACAGCGCACGATCAAGGTCGAAGGGATAGGCGTTGGCGGTCGGACGCAGTCGCGCCTCGACCTCGTGTCCTTGGAACGGTGAAGGCAAGTCGATCTCCTGTCGGAGACTCGAATTTGGGGCTCGGCGGGCGCGGGAACAAGAGGGCGCGGCCGCGCGGCTTCGATCAGGCCGCCAGGGCGGCAGGATCGCTCGGGCGTTCCTGGTGCTCCCGACGCCAGCGGCTGGGCGTCTGGCCGACCCCCGCGCCGAAGGTCCGGCAGAAGTGGGCCTGGTCGGAGAACCCGCAGGCCAGGGCGATCTGGGCCAGGGTGTCCCGGGTGGTCAGCATCAGGTGCTTGGCCCGGGCGATGCGCCGCTCGATGATGTAGCTCTTGGCCGACTGGCCGAAGCTTTCCTTGAAGGCGTGCGAGAAGTAGCTGGGGCTCAGGCGAACCGTCGCGGCCACATCGCGGACCTGGAGGTTGCGGTCGCGGTTCTGGTCGATGAAGGCGGTCGCGGCGCGCACCTGCCAGGGCGCCAGCCTGCCGGTTTGCTGGTCGCGGGCCAGGCGTTGGACTTCAGCCTCCAGGAGCTGACTCGCGCGACGCACCAGGTCGCGCGCGGTGTCGGGATCCTCGTCGAAAGCGCGCGAGGCGTCGGCGACCAGGCGCGCCAGGACCAGGGTCCTGTCGCGGGGCAGAGGGGAGGTCGGGGTCGCGTCCGGGGAAGTCATGTCCAACTCGCCGCCTCTCTACCGAAACCGTTTCCGCGCCGTCGCGTCAGGTTCAGTTACGATTTTGCTAGCATTGGCCGAGCGTGGCCGCAATGGCGCGATCCGCAATCCAGTTGTAGTCAAGCTTATGATCTCAAGAAAGCGATCAATGTTTTGCCAGTTTTTCTCGCACGTTAGGAAGGTTGTCTGGGTGACGCCTTGATTACATGGTGATCGAGGGTGATGCTTTTCGACTATCGGCGATGGTTTTGAACAAATGGCTCAGAGGAAGCGCTGTCGCCCCGGAGGCGGGGCGACAGGTCGGGCGTCGATCAGGCGTCGCCGTCGGCGATGTCGGCCAGCAGGCCGTTGATCGGCTCCTCGTTGAAGCTGGTGACGTTGTGACCTGTGTCGATCACGCCGACCTTGGCGACGTGCGGGGCTTCGACCTCGGTCTTGGTCTCGACCTTGTCGTCCGGCTTGGTGGTCATGGGGAGCCTCCCGATGCGAGGGCCGCGCGCCTTTCGCCCGGCAGCCTCATGGCGAGCTTGGCATGAACGCCGGCCCCTGTCAGCGAAGGCGATCGGGGGGCGTGACAAGCGGTCCGGGGCGCCGCGAAACCGACCGGGCGCCGCCCCGGTGCGAGCATTTGTGTTCTTGAATTGTTCTCGTTGGCGGTTCATGGTGCCGATCATGGTCGCTCCCGCCAATCTTCCCGGTCATCCGCCGTCCAGCGCACGGGGGCGCGGGGCCAAGTCCAATCGCACGGGCCGCTTCGAGTCCCAGGTCAGCGAAGCGTTCGACGACGGCTGGGGCGAGGAGGAAGAACCGGCCCAGATCGCCACCGTCCTGCAGCCGATGAAGTCGCGGACGATCATCGCCCGCAACGACAGCCCCGACGTCGGCTTCGAAAGCTCGATCAACCCTTACCGCGGCTGCAGCCACGGCTGCATCTACTGCTACGCCCGGCCGGCCCACACCTATCTGGGACACTCGGCCGGCCTGGATTTCGAGACCAAGATCTATTTCAAGCCTGAGGCCGGCAAGTTGCTGGAGCGCGAGCTGTCCAGGCCGAAATACCTCCCCAAGGTCATCCATATCGGCGGCGACACCGATCCGTATCAGCCGGACGAGAAGACGTTGAGGGTGACGCGGGCGGTGCTGGAGACCCTGGCGCGGTTCCGCCATCCGTTCTCGATCATCACCAAGTCGAACCTGATCACCCGCGACCTCGACATCCTCGGGCCGATGGGCCAGGCGGGGCTGGCGCGGGCGGCGGTGTCGATCACCAGCCTGGACCACCGGCTGTCGCGCAGCATGGAGCCGCGGGCCGCCACGCCCAAGCGCCGGCTGGACGCGGTGCGCCAGCTGGCGGCGGCGGGCGTCCCGACCACGGTGATGTTCGCGCCCTCCATCCCGTCGCTGAACGATCACGAGATGGAGGCCGTGCTCGAGGCCGCCGCCGCCGCCGGGGCGACCACGGCCGGCTACGTGGCCGTGCGCCTGCCGCTGGAGATCAAGGACCTGTTCGAGGAATGGCTGGCGGCCGAACATCCAGACCGCGCGCGGCGGGTGATGTCCCTGGTCCGCCAGATGCGCGGCGGGGCGGCCTACAGCACCGAATGGGGCAAGCGGATGACCGGCGAAGGCCCCGTGGCCGAGGTGATGAGCCAGCGCTTCAGGCTGGCGCGGACGCGGTTCGGCCTTGACCGCAAGCTGGCCCCGCTGGACCTCTCCCAGTTCGCCGTGCCGGCCAAGGCGGGGGACCAGCTGTCGCTATTCTGAGGTCGGCCCCCTAGGCTCTGTGGACAGGTAGGCGTTTAGCGTCGAGCTGCCGCCTCGTTCTTCGACAGGCTCAGGATGAGGCGACTTGTAGGGCGGTTCAGTAGAATTCCTCATCCTGAGCCTGTCGAAGGACGAGGAATTCGGCCCAAGATCGTCGACTGTCCACAGACCCCTAGGCCTTGGACAAACGCAGCCCGTCGGGCCCGAGCTTGGCCCGGACGCCCGAATAGTCGGCCAGGGTCGGATGTTCCGTCTCGAACGGGTGACGATGCGCGGCCGTGATGACGATCACCTGAGCGCCGGCCGCTTCGCCGGCCAGGACGCCGGCGGGCGCATCCTCGAACACCAGGCAGGCGTCGGCCGAGACGCCCAGGCGCTGGGCCGCCAGCACGTAACCGTCAGGCGCGGGCTTGCCGCGCGAGACGTCCTCGGCCGTGACCAGCACCGTCGGAATCGGGAGCCCGGCGGCGGTCAGGCGGCTCAAGGCCAGGTCGCGCTGGGCGGAGGTGACGACCGCCCAGCGATCGGCGGGCAGATCGCGCAGGAAAGCTTCCGCGCCGGGGATCGGGTGGACGTCGTCAATGTCGGCGATCTCGCCCGCCAGGACCGCCGCGACCTCTTGGGCGATGTCGACGCCGGCCAAGTTCTGGCGGCGGATGGTCTCCTCCGCGCGCACGCCGTGGATCGTGGGCAGGAAGGTCTCGACATCCAGACCGTGGCGCCGCGCCCAGGCGGTCCAGACGCGTTCTGTCGCGGCGATGGAGTTGGTCACCGTGCCATCCATGTCGAACAGGAAGGCGGCGAAAGCGCTGGTCGGGATCATGCGGCGGCTATGCCATGCTTCGGCGGGGCAAGTCTCGGCTTGACCTGGGTAGCGGGTGATCGGAAGCAGGACCCATGATCACCGTCGTCCTGCCCACCCGCGACAGCGCCGCGCGCCTGGTCCACGTCCTGCCCCTGCTGGTGCCGGCCGCCGTCGATGGCCTGGTCAAGGCGGTGGTGTTCGCCGACGCCGGCTCCACAGACGCCACCCTGGCCATCGCCGAGGACAGTGGGGCGCGGGTGGTCCAGGCGGCTGGGGACGCCGGCGCGCGGCTAGCGGCGGGTTGCGCGGCGGCCAGAAGCGCCTGGATCCTGGCGCTGGGCGAGGATCTGATGCTGCCGGACGCCTGGCGCACCCCGGTCGAGGCCCACCTGGCGGGCGGCGGCGGCAAGCCGGCCTTCATCGCCGCGCCGGGGCCGCTAGGCCTGGCGGGGCGGCCGCTGGCGGTGCTGGCGTCAGGCGAGGCCATCACCGCGGCCGGAGGCTTCAAGGCCGGCGGCGATCCGCTGAAAGCATTGCTGGGACGACTGAGGCCCAGGGCCGTGCGGCTAAGAATTTAGTCGCCGGCCGGAGCGCACGCCCGTCCTCCGGTGGCGTAGCGGTCGCCGAGCGGGAAGCGCGCCTTTCGCAGGGTGATCGCGCTGCCGATCGCGCAATGGTTGCCGGCGTGCAGTTGCACGAGCGTGGCATGTCCCTCGACGTCGACGGTCGCGTAGATCTCCGTGCCTGTGTCAGTGCTCAGGGCGCGAAAACCCGTGACCCGGCCCATGTGCGTGGTGACGGAACCCTGCGGGATCAACAGCAGGCCAAAAGCCAAGATCACCGCGGCGCCCAGACCGAGACCTAGCTGTTCGCCATGCTCGAGCCACCAAAGGCGAAGTGTTTCTCTGAAGGCTGGAGGGACGTGCCCGGCGGCCTCAAACGCTACTGATCCAGCCGGAAATCGATCACCCGGGCGCCGCTGGCCACGGCGTCCAGGGTCTTGGTCTCGGCGCCCATCAGCTTGCGATAGGTCCAGTACGAGGCCATGACCTTTTCGACGTAGTTGCGGGTTTCCTGGGCCGGCAGGCTCTCGATCAGCAGCAACGGATCGCAATCGGCGCCGCCCAGCTGCTGCTGGGTCTTGATCAGCGTGCCCGGGCCGCCGTTATAGGCCGCCACGGCGCGGAACAGGTCGGGGCTCTGCAGGCCGCGGTCCATCAACCAGGTGAAATAGTCCTGGCCGACCCGCAGGTTGAAGCTGGGATCCAGCAGCGGGCTGGTGTCGGCCAGCAGCTTGTCGTCGCCGGCCGCGCGGGCGGCGGCCACCGGCATCAACTGCATCAGGCCCACGGCCCCGGCCCCCGACATGGCGTAGGGGTCGAAGCGGCTTTCCTGGCGCACCAGGGCGTAGACCATGGCCTTGTCGATCGTGAAGCCACCCGTGGGCTCCAGCGGGGGCAGGGGATAGTCCTCGCCGCCGACCCGCTTGACCGCGCGGCCGGCGTTCAGCGGCGCCTTCTCGTTCAAGGCCAGGGCCAGATCGGTCCAGTCGCCGCGGGCCTTGGGATCATCGCTGGCCAAGGACAGGCCGGCGCGCAGCTCCTGGCCGGCCTCGGCCCAGCGGCCGATCTGGGCCAGGGCGGCGGCGCGGCGGGCGCGGGGATCGGCGGCCAGCAGGCGCGCCAGGGAGGCCGTGTCGGGGCCTTCGTAGGAGACCTTGGTCAGCAGGGCGGCGATCGGGTCGTCCTGGGCCAGGGCCTGGCCGGCCAGAGCCAGCTGGCGGGCGGCGATCATGCCGTAGAAGGTGTTGGGCGCGCGGGCCGCCTGGCCGAGCAGGTCCTCGACGTCGCCGGGCTGGCCGCCGGACGCCGCCGATCGCGCGGCCCAGAAGGCGGCGGCCGAGCGCAGCCATTCGTCCTGCCCTTGGTCGTTGGCGACCTGTTCAAAATAGGTCCGGGCCTGGGCGTAGGACTCCAGGCGGAAGGCGGCGAGGCCGGCGATCCAGGGTTCGCGCGCGGCCTGGGCCAGGGCCAGGGCCCTTTTCACGTCGCCGGAATAATAGGCCTCGCGGGCGGCGCGGCCGCGGTCGCCGGAGGCAGGGGCCTTGGCGCCGGCCACGAACAGCACCGGTGCTTTCGGGGCCGCGGCGCGGGCCGGTCGGCGCTTGACGGCCAGGGCGTAGATCCGCTCGGCCCCGGCCTGGTCGCCATACGACTCCAGCCACTGGCTCAATTCGTCATAGCTGGCCGCGTAGGCGGTCGGATGCATGATCCGCGCGAAGTCCAGCGCGCCGCGGAGGCTCTTGTCGCGGGCGTTGGCCTGGGCGGCCTCGGCGGCGTCGAAATCACCGTGGTCGGCGGCGGCGAAGGCGGCGCGGTAGAAGCGGGCGTCGGCCTCGGACAGCGGTTCCAGCGCCGACGCATGGGCGCTCATGGGGGCGCTGAAAGCGGCCGCAAGACAGAGTACGAAGGCCGACAAGACGGCCAGAGGGCGAGCCAAAAGCTGCAATGCGTTTGCGCGCCCTAGCCTCGATGAGGCTCCCCGACGCGTCCCGTGTCCAACTGGTCGTCCGAATCTCTAGTGGGGACGCTCGGGACGATCAAGCCTCTCGCTGAGCATAAGCATGTCGGTCCAGGCCTTCTTCTTGGCCGCGGGCTGACGCAGCAGGAACGCCGGATGCAAGGTGGGCAAGGCCGGAAGCTCGCTTTGGCCGTCGCTGGAGGTCCACTCGAACCATCGTCCGCGCAGCGACAATATGCCCTCGTCGCGCTTGAGCAGGCTCTTGGCCGAGGCGCCGCCGACCAGCAGCAGGATCTTGGGTTGCACCAACTGAATCGCCCGCTCCAGGAACGGCGCGCAGGCGGCCTGCTCCTGCGGGGTGGGGGTGCGGTTGCCCGGCGGGCGCCAGAAGACGGTGTTGGTCACGAAGGCGCGGTCCAGCACGCCAGCGGCCTTGAGCATGCGGTCCAGAAGTTGGCCGGCCCGGCCGACGAACGGCGCGCCCTGCAGGTCCTCGTCCGCGCCCGGGGCCTCGCCGATGATCATCAGCGGGGCGTCGGCGGGGCCTCGCGAGACTACGGCCTGGCGGGCGCCCTGGGTCTTCAGGGGGCAGCCGTCGAAGGCGGCGATGGCGGCGGCCAGGGCGGGGAGGTCGGCGCAGGCGGCGGCCAGGGCCCGGGCCTCGGCCACGGCCGCGCCCAGGTCGGGGCCGCGTCCGAAGGCTGGCGCGGCGACAGGAGCCGCCACCGCCGGAGGAGGGGCTTCCTTGCGGGCCCGCAGCAAGGCCGCGCCCTCGGCCAGGCGGTCGATCGGATCGTCCGCGTACGACGCCTCCACGCCCGCATCGGCCCAGAAGGCGAGCAGGCTTTCCACGGCGCGCGGATCGACGGAGAGCTCCATGCGCTTCTCTTAGTACGAAGTTCCGGGCGTCGCCACGTCCTGACCGCGCTGCATCGCAGCAAAAAACATCCGTTTATTCTTGACCACCGGCGCGTCACCTCACGATAAGCTTCGACTCAAACAGCAAGAACGCGGGCCGCGTGCGCCCGGGGCGGGAGATGGCATGAGCGAAGCGCTCGAACGCGAGTCGATGGAATACGACGTCGTCATCGTCGGCGGCGGACCGGCGGGCCTGTCGGCCGCCATCCGGCTCAAGCAACTGGCCGCCAAGGCCGGGACGGAAGTGTCGGTGGCGGTGCTGGAAAAGGGCTCGGAGGTCGGCGCCCACATCCTGTCGGGCGCGGTGATCGATCCCAAGGGTCTGGCCGAGCTGTTCCCCGACTGGAAGGAACGCGGCGCGCCGCTGGAGACGCCCGTCACCAAGGACGTCTTCCGGCTGCTGGGCCCGCAGGGCGATCTGGCCTTGCCGATGTTCGCCATGCCGCCGTTCATGCACAACCACGGCTGCTACATCGCCTCGCTGGGCAATGTCAGCCGCTGGCTGGCCGCCCAGGCCGAGGAACTGGGCGTCGAGATCTATCCGGGCTTCGCGGCGTCGGACCTGGTCTGGAACGACGACGGCTCGGTCAAGGGCGTCGTGGTGGGGATCGTGGGCGTGGCCAAGGACGGCCACCACAAGCCCGACTACAACCCCGGCATGGAACTGCACGGCAAGTATGTGTTCATCGCCGAGGGCGTGCGCGGCTCGCTGGCCAAGCAACTGATCGCCAAGTTCGACCTGTCGGCCGGCAAGTCGCCGCAGAAGTTCGGCATCGGCATCAAGGAGCTGTGGCAGGTGCCGCCCGAAAAGCACCAGCCGGGCCTGGCCGAGCACACCACCGGCTGGCCGTTGGACAACCAGACCGGCGGCGGCAGCTTCATGTACCACTTCGGAGACAACTACGTGGCCATCGGCTATGTGGTGCACCTGAACTACAAGAACCCCTGGCTGTCGCCGTTCGACGAGTTCCAGCGCTTCAAGCACCATCCGGCCGTCAAGCCGCACCTGGAGGGCGGCAAGCGCATCGCCTACGGCGCGCGGGCCATCACCGAGGGCGGCTACCAGTCGGTGCCGAAGCTGACCTTCCCGGGCGGGGCGCTGATCGGCTGCTCGGCCGGCTTCGTCAACGTGCCGCGCATCAAGGGCAGCCACAACGCGGTCAAGACCGGCATGCTGGCCGCCGACGCCGCCTTCGAGGCCCTGGCCGCCGGTCGCGCCGGCGACGAGCTCACCGCCTACCAGGACCTCTACGAAAAGTCGTGGGTGGCCAAGGAGCTGAAGGTCGTCCGCAACGCCAAGCCGCTTCTGGGCAAGTTCGGCACCGCCCTGGGCGGGGCGCTCGGCATGTTCGACATGTGGTGCACGCACCTGTTCGGCGGCTTCTCGTTCTTCGGCACGATGAAGCACGACAAGACCGACGCCGAGTCCACGGGCTTGGCCAAGGACTACAAGCCGCTGGTCTATCCCAAGCCCGACGGCGTGATCAGCTTCGACAAGCTGAGCTCGGTGTTCATCTCGGCCACCAACCACGAAGAGGACCAGCCGGCCCACCTGAAGCTGAAGGACCCCAGCGTCCCGATCACGGTGAACCTGCCCAAGTACGGCGAACCGGCCCGGCTCTACTGCCCGGCGGGCGTCTACGAGGTGCTGTATAACGAGCAGGGCCAGGATCCGCGCTTCCAGATCAACGCCCAGAACTGCGTCCACTGCAAAACCTGCGACATCAAGGATCCGTCGCAGAACATCGTCTGGACCACCCCCGAGGGCGGCGGCGGGCCGAACTATCCGAACATGTAGCGACCTCCAAAGGCCTCTTGAAAGCCGCAGGGCGCGGTCCGAACTCTCGGACCGCGCCTTTTTGTTGCGGCGCGCCCGGAAACCGATGAGGGTGCGGACATGACGCGTATCCAGCTGCTTCTCGCCCTTGTTTCGGCCTCGGCCCTGACCGCCTGCGCCGCCACCGCCCCGGGCCCCGACCTTCGCGGCAAGGTCGCCATGGACTCCGGCTGGGGCTCCAGCCGCTCGGCCTACGGCCAGTTCCTGGCCGGGCAGGCGGCCTTGCAGAACGGTTCGAACAGCGAGGCCGCGACCTATTTCGACGAGGCGCGCCAGCTGGACGAGGATCCGGGCGTCCTGGCCGAACGCGCCTTCACCGCCGCCCTGCTGGCCGGCGACGTGCCGCGCGCCGCCGCCATCGCTCCTCGCGGGACCGACGCCAACGAACAGGTGCGCCGCCTGGGCGTCCTGACCCGGGTGGTCGAGCTGATGGCCGACGGCAAGGGGCGCGACGCCCAGGCCCTGCTGAAGGCCGAGACCCTGGGCTTTCCCCACCGTCCGGCCGCCGTGCTGCTGGCGCCCTGGCTGGCGGCCGCGGCGGGCGACAACAATGGCGCGGTGGTGCGTCCGGAACTGCAGGGCGACCGGTTCGTGCAGTATTTCGGCCAGCTGAGCCAGGCGCGGCTCTACGAGCGCGCCAAGCGCTATGACGAGGCCGAGACCGACTACAAGGCGCTGATGGCGATCGAGAACGCCCGGGGCCTGTTCGTCGAGGATTACGGCGCGTTCCTGGAACGCCGCAAGCGCCATGCCGACGCCGTGGCGCTATACGACCAGGCGCTGGCCCGCGATCCGGACGACCAGGGCCTGCAGAAGGCCCGCGCCCGTGCGGCCGCGCGCGGTTCCGCGCCGGCCATGCCGACCGAGAAACAGGGCGCGGCCCATATGCTGGTCGCCTGCGCCGCCAGCTTCGCCAGCGAGCGCCAGAGCCAGTTCGGCCTGGCCTATCTGCGCCTGGCGTTGCGGCTGGACCCCAAGCGCGACGACGCCTGGCTGCTGGTCGGCGACCTGCTGGCCCAGGACGACGACCAGCCCGGCGCGCGCGAGGCCTACGCCAAGGTGGCGCCGACCTCGACCCGCTACGTGGCGGCCCAGTCCAAGCTGGCCTGGAGCTACCAGACGGCCGGCGAAAAGGAAAAGGCCGTGGCCCTGGCTCAGCAGGCCGCCGTCGCCGCCCCCAAGGATCGCGACGCCCAGATCACCTATGCCGACCTGTTGCGCGCAAACGAGCGGTGGGCCGAGTCGGCCGTCGCCTTGGATCCGCTGATCGCCAGCCAGGGCGACAAGCCGGACTGGCGCCTGCTCTACATGCGCGGCATCGCCCTGGAGCGGGCCGGACGCTGGAACGACGCCGAGCGCGACCTGCTGACGGCGGTCAAGCTCAGCCCGGACGAGCCGGACCTGCTGAACTATCTGGGCTATTCCTGGATTGATCGCGGCGTGCGCCTGCCTGAGGCCATCGCCATGGTCCAGAAGGCCGTCGAGGCGCGGCCGCAGTCGGGGGCCATGCTCGACTCCCTGGGCTGGGGCTACTACCGCCAGGGCGACTATAAGACCGCCGTGGCCAAGCTGGAGCAGGCCGTCGAGCTGGAACCGGGCGATCCGGACGTCAACGGCCACCTGGGCGACGCCTACTGGCGCATCGGCCGGCGGGTCGAGGCGCGCTACCAGTGGCAGCGCGTGCTGAGCCTTGAGCCCGACGCCAAGCAGAAGGCTGAGGCCGAGGCCAAGCTGAAGGACGGCCTGGGCCCGAGCGGTCCGGCGGCCTCGACCTCGGTGGCCAAGGCGGGCTAGGGCTCTCCAGTCTAATCTCCCTGCAAGGGTAAGCCATGCGCCTCGACGCCTTCGCCCCGGCCAAGGTCAATCTGTTTCTGCATGTCGGCGGACCCGACGCCGAGGGCTATCATCCGATCTCCAGCCTGATGCTGTTCGCCGACGTCGGCGACCGGGTCACGCTGCAGGCGGCCGACGCGCCCAGCTTCGCGGCGACGGGTCGGTTCGGCGGCGAGATTCCGTCGGGCGACGACAATCTGGTCGTGCGGGCGACCCAGGCGCTTCACGCCCGGCTGGGCGGGCCGGTCCCGCCGTTCCGCCTGGTTCTCGACAAGGCCCTGCCGATCGCCGCGGGCCTGGGCGGGGGCTCCAGCGACGCCGGGGCGGTCCTGAGGCTGCTGCGCCAGGGCCTGGCGTCCGACCTGCCCGACGCGGACCTGGAAGCCGTCGCCGCGAGCCTGGGCGCGGACGGCGCGGCCTGCCTGTGGGGCGCGCCGGTGATGGCCCAGGGGCGGGGAGAGCGCCTGTCGCCCGCGCCGCCCCTGCCGGAGCTGCACGCCGTATTGGTCAATCCGCTGGTCCCGTCGCCGACCGGCGCCGTCTATCGCGCCTATGACGCGGCCGTGGCGCCCGAGGGCGAGGCCCCGCCTCCGCTGCTGGACGGGCTGGCCAGCGTCGAAGAGGTCTGCGCGTGGCTGGCGGCCTTCACCCGCAACGACCTGCAAGCCCCCGCCGTGGCGCTGGAGCCGCGGATCGGCCAGGTGTTGGACCTGCTGACCGGCGAGGCCGAGACGCTGCTGGCCCGGATGTCCGGCTCCGGCGCCACCTGCTTCGCCCTGTGCGCGGGGGACATCGAGGCCGAGGGCCTGGCCGAACGGGTCGAACGGATGCGGCCCGACTGGTGGGTCAAGCGCTGCCGGCTGGGCGGGCCGTTCTAGACATAGTCGGGGACATGCTCTCATGGCGGCGCGCCGGCCGTTTTGCAGGGCGTCCGCTGTGAGAGCATGTCCCCGGCCGCCTCCTGGGCTCGGGATGATGGCGTTCCATAGAAAAAGACCCGGAAGCCGAAGCTTCCGGGCCCTTCCTTTTGGACGGAACCTGACCCCAGCCTTAGCTGTGGTAGGCGCGTTCGCCGTGCTCGGAGATGTCCAGGCCTTCTTCCTCGGATTCCGGCGAGGCTTTCAGGCCGATCACCAGCTTGATCAGGAAGAACACGATCGCCGAGGCGATGGCCGACCAGATGATGGTCACGCCGACGGCCTTGACCTGGGCCATCACCTGGGTGGCCAGGCTGTAGACGGCCGTGTCGCAGGTCGAGATGTCGCCGTCCTTGGCGCAGCTGGCGTAGTCGACCACGCCGGCGCCGCCCCACTTGGGATTGACCAGCAGGCCGGTGCCGATGGCGCCGACGATGCCGCCAATGCCGTGGATGCCGAAGGCGTCCAGGCTGTCATCATACTTCAGCGCGTTCTTCACGACCGAGCAGAAGAAGATGCAGATCGGCGAGACGACCAGGCCGAGGATCAGCGCGCCCATCGGGCCGGCGAAACCGGCGGCGGGGGTGACGGCGACCAGGCCGGCCACGATGCCCGAAGCCAGGCCCAGAGCCGACGGCTTCTTGCGGGTGATCCACTCGACGACGATCCAGGACAGGCCGGCGGCGGCGGTGGCGACGAAGGTGTTGATCATCGCCAGCGAGGCGTAGCCGTTGGCTTCCAGGTTCGAACCGGCGTTGAAGCCGAACCAGCCCACCCACAGCAGGCCGGCGCCGACCAGGGTCAGGGTCAGCGAGTGCGGGGGCATCGGCTCCTTGCCGTAGCCCTGGCGCTTGCCCAGGATGATCGCGCCGACCAGGGCGGCGATGCCGGCGTTGATGTGCACCACTGTGCCGCCAGCGAAGTCGAGGGCGCCGAAGCTCCAGCTCAGGCCGGCCTTGATCGGGTCGGCCGGGTGCAGGGCGATGGCGTCAGGACCCGGCCACCACCACACCATGTGGGCGATCGGATAGTAGGAGAGCAGGGGCCACAGGATGGCGAACACCACGGCGGCCGAGAACTTGAAGCGCTCCACCAGCGAACCGACGACCAGGGCGGCGGTGATCGCGGCGAAGGTCGATTGGAAGACGATGAAGGTCAGTTCGGGGATGACGACGCCGGTCGAGAACGTGGCGACCACGCTCGACGGGGTGACGCCGTTCAGGAACAGACGGCTGAGGCCGCCGACGAAGGTGTCCGCGCCGCCGCCGTCGGTGAAGGCGAAGCTGTAGCCCCACAGCACCCAGGCGACGATGCCAATGATGGCGACGGTCGAGACCTGCATCATCACCGACAGCATGTTCTTGGAGCGGACCAGGCCGCCGTAGAACAGGGCCAGGCCCGGGATGATCATCAGCAGGACCAGCAGGGACGAGACCAGCATCCAGGCGTTGTCGCCCTTGTCCATCTTGTCGACGATGGCCGCCGGCGCGGCGGCGGGAGCCGGAGCGGCGGCGGGCGTCGCGGCGGGGGCGGGCGTGGCCGCGGCCGGGGCGGCGGCGGCCGGGGCCGGGGCCGCCGCGTCCTGGGCGAAGGCGACGGCGCCCAGCGGGGCTCCCGCCAAGGTCGCGGCGAGCATCAGCCCGGCCAGCGGTTTGAAGTTCAATCTCACGTTGGTATCCCCTTTTCCCCGACGGATTACAAAGCAGCCGGGCCGGTTTCGCCGGTCCGGATGCGAACGGCTTCCTCGACATTGAGGACGAAGATCTTGCCGTCGCCGATCTTGCCCGTGGCCGCCGCGGCCTTGACCGCCTCGACCGCCTTGGCCGCCGATGCGTCGTCGACCACGGCTTCCAGCTTCACCTTCGGCACGAAGTTCACCTGGTACTCGGCGCCGCGATAGATTTCGGTCTGGCCCTTCTGACGGCCGTAGCCCTTGACTTCCGACACCGTCAGACCTTCGACGCCGGCGGCGACGAGGGCCTCGCGGACCTCGTCGAGCTTGAAGGGTTTGACGATCGCTATGATCAGTTTCATCCGTCCTGCTCCGACCCGCCGACTGAGCGGGCTCCCCTTTAGAATTGGCTTTAGAGCGCGTTGCTCACTCGCACCGCGACCCAGGCTCGTCGGCCCGCGTCGTTTCCCCGGCGTCTTCACGCTATCGGTCGCGCTTCCCACATGACTGTCGCGTGGTAGGGAATTGGAAACGAAAGGGACTAGGCGCCCAAGATTTACGCATCGACGACCGTGGGTGCTCGGAAAGGCGGCATTTTGCCGTTCGAACGCCGGGGTGGCCTAGCTTGTCGCCAAGCGCATACAATTACCGCTCTTGCGTTGCGATCTGGAGTTTCCGCCGCCCATGCCTTCCGTCTGGTTGAAAATCGCGCCCTGGTGCCTTTTGATTGCGTCGAACGTCTTCATGACCTTCGCCTGGTACGGACACCTGAAGAATCGCGCGACGACAATGCTGGTCGCCATCTTCACCAGTTGGTTGATCGCCTTGCCCGAATACTTGCTGGCGGTGCCGGCCAACCGCCTGGGCCACAGCGTCTACACGACCGCCCAGCTGAAGACCGGCCAGGAGGCGATCACCCTGGTCGTCTTCACGCTGTTCTCGATTTTCTACCTGGGCGAGGCGATCAGCTGGAAGACCCTGGTCGGGTTCGGCTTCATCTTCGTGGGCGTGGCGATCGTGATGTTCTTCAAGTAACGCGTTCACGACCCCGTGAGCCGCGCAACGGAGTCCAAGGCCTAGACGCTGTTGTGGCTGTATTCCTCGATAAGGATCAGCCCCATGCTTGTGCGTATCGTTACCGCCGCCGCCGCCCTGGCGCTGCTGTCCGGCGCGGCCATGGCCCAATCGACGGCCCCCCAGGCCACGCCGGAGACGGGGGCCCCGGTGAACCCGGATCCGACCGCCGCCGCGCCGGCCGACCAGACCCTGCCCGCCGACCCGTCCGCGGCCACGACGACGCCGACCGACCCGGCCACCTCAATGGCGGCCCCGACCGGCACGGCCACCGACACCGCCGGCCGCGTCTCGTCGATGCCGGCCGAGGCGCAGGCGGGCCTGAAGGCCGGCGACGCCAACGTCACCTCCAACCCGCCGGTCGCCGACACCCCGGAAAACCGCAAGCTCTACGGCGCGCCGCTGTCGCACGCCGGCAAGCGCACCGCGGCCAAGGGCAACTAAGCCGTTCCAGCGGTCCAACATTGCTTGAAGCGCCAGTCGGCGGGCCCTATGGTCCGCCGACTTTTTTCTGGCCCTGTTCGGACCCTGATGTCTTCCAAACCCAAGTCCTTCCAAGACCTGATCCTGACGCTCCACGACTATTGGAGCGCCCAGGGCTGCGTGATCCTGCAGCCGCACGACGTCGAGGTGGGGGCGGGGACCCTGCACCCGGCCACGGTGCTGCGCGCCCTGGGTCCCAAGCCCTGGAACGCGGCCTATGTCCAGCCCTCGCGCCGTCCGGGCGACGGCCGCTATGGCGAGAACCCCAACCGCCTGCAGCACTACTACCAGTACCAGGTGATCCTGAAGCCGAACCCGCCGAACATGCAGGACCTCTATCTGGGGTCGCTGGAAGCCATCGGCCTGGACCTGCGCACCCACGACATCCGCTTCGTCGAGGACGACTGGGAGAACCCCACCGTCGGGGCCTGGGGCCTGGGCTGGGAAGTCTGGTGCGACGGCATGGAGGTCAGCCAGTACACCTACTTCCAGCAGGTGGGCGGCCTGGACGTCTCGCCGGTGGCCGGCGAGCTGACCTACGGCCTGGAGCGCCTGGCCATGTACGTGTTCGGCGTCGACAACGTCTACGACCTGCCGTTCAACGATCCCGAGGCCCCGCTGGGCCACCTGACCTATGGCGACGTGTTCCTGGAGAACGAGCGCCAGCAGTCCGAGGCCAACTTCCACGGCTATGATGTCGCCGTGCTCAAGCGCCAGTTCGAGGACATGGAGCAGCAGGTGCCGCTGATGCTGGCCCGTTCCTACCAGGGCAAGTCCCTGGTGCTGCCCGCCTACGACATGGTCCTCAAGGCCAGCCACCTGTTCAACCTGATGAACGCCCGCGGCGCGATCGCCGTGGCCGAGCGCGCCAGCTACATCGGCCGCATCCGCGACCTCTGCAAGCTGTGCGCCAGCGCCTGGGTCGAACAGCAGGAAGCCGCGTAAGTAAAGTCATGCCCCAACTGCTTCTCGAACTGTTCTCCGAAGAGATCCCCGCCCGCATGCAGGCCGGCGCCGCGCGCGACCTGGAACGCATGGCGCGCGAACACCTGGCCGCGGCCGGCTTCCTGCCCGAGGCCCTGAAGACCTTCGCCGGCCCGCGCCGCCTGACCCTGGTGGTCGAGGGGCTGCCCATCGCCCAGGCCGACCGCAAGGAAGAGCTGAAGGGCCCCCGCGTCGGCGCCCCGCCCCAGGCCATGGAAGGCTTCCTGCGCAAGGCGGGCCTGACCCAGGACCAGCTGGTCGAGCGCGACGGCGTGTGGATGGCGTTCATCGAGAAGACCGGCCGTCCGACCACCGAGATCGTCGCCGAGATGGTCGAGGCGATCATCCGCGGCTTCCCGTGGCCCAAGTCGATGACCTGGGGGACCAGCAAGCTGCGCTGGGTGCGGCCGCTGAAGCGCATCCTCTGCGTGTTCGACCGCGAGGTCGTGCCGTTCACCATCGAGGGGATCGAGGCCGGCGACGTCACCGAGGGCCACCGCTTCATGCGCGTCGGCTACGGCTGGGGCGGCCAGCCGTTCAAGGTTCGCGACTTCGACGAATACGCCAAGGGCCTAGCCGAGCACTTCGTGGTGCTGGACGTCGAGGAGCGCAAGGCGCGCATCCTGGAGGGCTGCAAGACCTTATGCTTCGCGCGGAACCTGGAGCTGGTCGAAGACATCGGCCTGCTCGAGGAAGTCGCCGGCCTGGCCGAATGGCCGACCCCGGTGCTGGGCGACATGGACCCCGCCTTCCTGGACCTGCCGGGCGAGGTGATCCGCACCTCGATGCGCACCCACCAGAAGTACTTCGCGGTCCGCGACCCGGCGACGGGCGGCCTGGCCCCGCACTTCATCACCATAGCCAACGTCCAGTCGGCCGACGGCGGGACGGTGATCGCCGCGGGCAACGCCAAGGTCCTGTCTTCGCGCCTGTCCGACGCCCGGTTCTTCTGGGACGAGGACGTCAAGGTCGGCTTCGAGCCGTGGCTGGAGAAGCTGAACGGCGTCACCTTCCACGCCAAGCTGGGGACGATGGCGCAGCGGGTCGAGCGCATCGTCGCCCTGGCCGGCGAGATCGCGCCGCTGGTCGGCGCTGACGTCGCCAAGGCCAAGGAGGCCGCGCGGCTGGCCAAGGCGGACCTGGCCTCGCAGATGGTGGGCGAGTTCCCGGAACTGCAGGGCCTGATGGGCGGCTACTACGCCCGCGCCGCCGGCTTGGACCCAGAGATCGCCGACGCCATCCGCGACCACTACAAGCCCCAAGGTCCCTCCGACGCCGTCCCGACCGCGCCGCTCAGTGTGGCCGTGGCGTTGGCGGACAAGCTGGACACGCTGGTCGGCTTCTTCGCGATCGATGAGAAGCCTACGGGGTCGAAGGATCCCTATGCGCTGCGTCGGGCGGCGTTGGGGGTGATCCGGACGATTCTCGAGGGATCATTGCGCGTTCCACTGAGGGCAGCATTTGGAGCAGCTTATCCCGGCGATCCGCTCAATGGTCGTTTGCAGGATTTGGCTGAGCAGCTTGCCGAGCAGTTGGGGCTTCTGAATTTCTTCGCCGATCGCCTGAAGGTCACCCTCAAGGACCAGGGGAAGCGTCACGACCTCGTCGATGCGGTGTTCGCGCCCATCAACGGGAAAGCCGACGACGACCTGGTGCGCATCGTCGCCCGGGTCGAGGCGCTGGACGGGTTCCTCACCACCGATGACGGCAAGAACCTGCTGGCCGGCTACAAGCGCGCCAGCAACATCCTCAAGGCCGAGGAGAAGAAGGGCTGGAAAGCCGAGGGCGGTCGCGAGATCCTGCCCGACGCCTCGGCCCCGGAAGTGCAACTTCACGACGCCCTGCGGATGATCGAGAAGCCCCTGGCCTCGGCCCTGGAAGCGGAAGACTTCACCGCCGCCATGCGCGAGTTGGCCGGCCTGCGCGGCCCGGTCGACGCCTTCCTGGACGGGGTGTTCGTCAATTCCGAGGTTCCGGCCGAACGCGACAACCGCCTCAAGACCCTGGCCGCCGTCCGCGACGCCATGGGCCAGGTCGCCGACTTCTCGCTGATCGGCGGGTAGGGGCCTAGCCCCCGACCACCCTCAGCGCCGGCCGCTCGCTGCGCACCCGGCGCAGCGGGACGTCGAAGTGGAAGGTCGAGCCGGCGCCGGGCGTGCTGTCGACGCCGATCGTCCCGCCCATCAGGGCGACGACGTCATGGCTGATCGCCAGGCCCAGGCCCGAGCCCTCGTGGGCGCGGGTCGAGGAGCCGTCGACCTGCGAGAAGATCTTGAACAGGCGCGGGCGGTGCTCGGGCGCGATGCCGACGCCGGTGTCGCGCACCTCGAAGCGCAGGCCGGTCTCGGAGGGGCTCGCCTCGATCCGCACCGCGCCCTGATGGGTGAACTTGACGGCGTTGGCGACCAGGTTGCCCAGCACCTGGCGCAGGCGGATCGGATCGCCGATCCAGGCGCCCTCGCCGCCCGGCGCCACCGCGAAGGTCAGGGCGATGCCCTTGTTGGCCGCCGCGCCCGAGAACAGGGCGCTGGTCGACTCTACCAGCATCGTCAGGTCGAAGGGCTCGGCCCGCAGCCGGACGCCGCCGGCCTCCAGCCGCGCCATGTCCAGGATGTCGTTCAGCAGGGCCAGCAGCGCCTGGCCGGAGTGGTGGATCACGTCCAGCCGCTCGCGCTGGCGGTCCGGCAGCGGCTCGGCCTGCATGATCTGGGTCATGCCCAGCACGCCGTTCAGCGGCGTGCGGATCTCGTGGCTCATATTGGCCAGGAACTGGGTCTTGGCGGCGTTGGCGGCCTCGGCTTCCTCCTTGGCCGCGATCAGGGCGCGGCGGCCGGCGGCCAGCTTGTTCAGGGCGTCGGTGACGCGCAGGAACAGGATGAAGGCGGCGACGAACAGGGCCGCGAACACCAGGGCGATCCAGGGGGCTCCGGCCTTGAGCAGCGACATGCCCGGATCGCGCGCCGGCCAGGCGAAGCCGCCGATCGGCTGGCCGTTGATGTCGTGCAACGGCACGCTGTGGTCGCTGGACTTGCTTTCGGCGACCAGGACGAGGCCGTCGATGCCCAGGTCCTTCTGCAGGCCGCGGGTATAGGCCGTGCTGACCCGGCGGACGGTGACCGCGATCGAGGGGGAGGTCGCCTGCTGTCGCGCCGCCAGCGGCGCGGTCTCGGCGATCACGTCGGCGGCGACCACCAGGTAGATCTCGTCGCCCGAACGCACCAGGCCCGAGTCGGTGGTGGAGCCCTCGAGGCTGAAACGCTCGGCCCGGTGCGCGGCCGTGGCCTTGGCGAGGACGCGATTGACCAACGGCGCGGCGTCGCCCGGCAGCGCGCCCAGGGCGCTGGCCGACACCCGGGCGCCGGCCAGCGAGCCGTAGATCACTTGGCCGTCGCGGACCACGAAGGTCAGGTCATGCTGGAAATACTGGTGATAGTACTCGCCGAAATTGACGTCGGCCCAGGCCATGTCGACCGGCGGGCCCATGGCCTTGGCGGCGTCGTCCCAGACCGTCGCCGAGGTCAGCTCGCGGGCCATGCGCTGCAGGTCGCGCTGCACCGTGCGCTGGACCAGCTCACGCTCGTCCTGGCTCTCCAGGCGGTCCAGCGACTGGGCCGCGAACAGCATCAGGGCGATGCTGCCCAGCACCGAGACGGCGACCAGGACGATGGTCGCGCCGACGATCCAATGCAGGGATCTCACGCCGCGCGTCACGGAGGAGGGGTTGAGCCACGTCATGTCACCCTGCTAGCGCATTCCTGGCGGCGTCGGAGGCCAGCGCGGCTTTTGGCCGCAGCGACGCTTCAGCTCGCCCGGCGCAGTTCGGGACGCGCGTCGCCGCCGATCCGGAAGCGGCCGACCAGCGAGACCAGCTGGGCCGTCTCGCCCTTCAGGGAATAGGTGGCGGCGGTGGCCTGCTCGACCATGGCCGCGTTCTGCTGCACCACCTGGTCCATGTGATTGACGGCGGTGTTGACCTCGGCCAGGCCCGAGGCCTGCTCCTGGCTGGACGAGGAGATCTGGCGGACCAGATCGTCGATGACGGCGACGCGGCCGACGATCCGGGCCAGGGCCTCCCCCGTCTGGCCGACCAGGGTCACGCCGGCGTCGACCTGCTGCGACGAGGTCGAGATCAGCGTCTTGATCTCCTTGGCCGCCTCGGCTGAACGCTGGGCCAGGGCCCGGACTTCCTGGGCCACGACCGCGAAGCCGCGGCCGGCGTCGCCGGCCCGGGCCGCCTCTACGCCGGCGTTCAGGGCCAGCAGGTTGGTCTGGAAGGCGATCTCGTCGATCACCCCGATGATCTGGGTGATCTGGCGCGAGGAGTCCTCGATGGCGTCCATGGCCGCGACGGCCTGGTCGACGACCTGGCCCGAGCGCTCGGCGTCGGTGCGGGCCGAGGCGACCTCGGTGGTGGCGCGGCCGGCGCCGTCGGCGGTCTGGCGAACGGTGGCGGCGATCTCGTCCAGGGCGGCGGCGGTCTCCTCCAGGCTGGCCGCCTGCTGCTCGGTCCGGCGCGACAGGTCGTTGGAGGCCTGGGCGATCTCCTCGGTGCCCGAGCCGATCTGCGAGGCGACGTCGGAGATCGTGCGGATCGCGTGCTCCAGCCCCGCGGCGGCGGCGTTGAAGTCGTTCTTCAGGGCGGCGTAGTCGCTGGCCACCTGGACGGCGATGCGGGCCGACAGGTCGCCGCCGGCCAGGCTGGCCAGGCCCTTGGCCATCACGTCGACGACGGCCTTCTGCTCGCGGCCGGCGGCTTCGAACGCGGCCTCCATGTCGCGCAGCTTGCGGTCCAGCTCCTGCTGGAACCCGGCCGCCTCCGCCTCGAGACGGGCGCGTTCGATGCCGGACTGGCGGAACACCTCGACGCTCTTGGCCATCTCGCCGATCTCGTCGGCGCGCCCCGCGCCCGAGACGGTGATGTCCGTCTGGCCGGCCGCCAGCCGACGCATGTCGCCGGCCAGGTTCAGCACCGGCCGCACGATGGCGGCGCGCGACATCGCGATCAGAATGCCGGCGAAGACGACGCCCGCCAGCACCGCGACGCTCATCAGGATTTCGGAGAACAGGGCCACGCTCTTGGCGCGGGCCGCGGCGGTGGTCGAAGCGGCCTCGATCTTGTCGGACGCCGCGCTCATCGCGTCTTCCAGCGTCGTGAACTGCTTCATGAAGCCGGGCATGGCGGCCACGGCCTGGACGTGGTCGGTCGCGCCCAGTTCGATCATCTGGCTGGCGGACTTGATGTAGGTGTCCAGCGGCGCCTTGAGCTCGGCCAGGGCGCCCCGGCTAGCGGGGTCGGTGGCCAGGGCGTCGTTGGCGGTGATCGCCTCGCGGAAATTGGCGACGTGAGCGGTCAGGTCCTTGCGGACGTCCTGGATGGCGACTCCCGAACCAGCGTCGCCGGCCAGCTGGCTGGACAGGACGTCGGCGCGCAGGGCGTCGTGCATCATGTCGGCTTCCAGATGGTTGCGCAGGACACTGGCCGAGACCTGGGCGTCCCTGAGGGCGTCGTCGAGGCGGGTCGTCGACCACAGGCCCGCGCCGGCGCTGGCCGTGCACAGCAGCATGACGGCCGCGCCCGCGCCCATCACCTTGTGGTTGATCGTCCGAAGCATTCCCGAGCCCTTGTGTCGTCTGGATTCGCACACTGTCCGGTATTGAGGTTAACGACGTCTTTGTCCTGCGTGCTCGAGTGGTGAGAGCGTCGAGATGAGGCAAAAGGCCGCGCCCCAAGGACTTTAAGAAGTGCTTCAAGGGCGGCCGGTACTTGTCCCTGTATTGACGGGGCGGGACCCATGATTGGTTTTAAATCTATCTGTTCATGCGCGGCGTTCGCAATTGGCGTAGCCGCCGGATCGGCTGCCTCGGCGCGAGAGCAGGGCGCCTGGACCCACGAAATCACCTATACGGCCGACGTCGCAGGGACGGTGCGCGGTGGGACGGCCCATGCCGGCCGCGCCCTGGACAATCTCGACGTCATCGTCGACGGCGACCTGGAGACGCTGGTCGGCTGGCGTGGGGCCACGGTGCACGGTTACCTGCTCAACAACAGCGGCGGCATGCCCAACGACCTGGCCGGCACGCTGCAGGGCGTCGACAACATCGAGGTCGGACGGCCTCGGGCCCGGCTCTATGAACTGTGGCTGCAGACGCGTTTCGCCGGCCAGCGCGGCTCGGCCCTCGCTGGGCTCTACGACCTCAACAGCGAATTCTACGCCACCGAAGCCTCGGGCCTGCTGCTGGCTCCGCCGTTCGGCATAGGCTCGGAGTTCGCCTCCACCGGCCCGAACGGCCCGTCGATCTTTCCGTCCACGGCCCTGGCGGTCCGTGTGAAGATCGAGGGCGGGAAAGGGCGCTACGCCCAGGCTGCAGTGCTCAACGCCCATGCCGGTACGCTGGGGGATCCGGAGGGGCCGTCGACGGCGTTCGACAACGGGGCCCTGGTGATCGCCGAGGCCGGGGTGGGCGACCGCTGGCGGCTGGCGGCGGGCGGCTGGTTCTACACCGAGCGCCAGCCGGACCTGCGGACCCTGGACGCCAGCGGCGAGCCTGCCCTCAGCAAGGCCCGCGGCGGCTACCTGCTGGCCGAGTATCCGTTCGTGGACGGCGGCGAGACGGGGCGGTCGGTGCGCGGCTTCGCCCGGCTGGGGTTTTCTGACGGCGACACCACGCCGTTCAGCTCGGGCTGGCAGGCGGGCGTGCTGGTGGAGCGGGTCTTCGCCTCGCGTCCCGACAGCGCGTTCTCGATCGGGGCGGAGCAGGGGCGGCTGTCGTCCAAGCAGCGCGCCAACACCCTCGACGCGGGCTTGGCGCCCGCCCGGGCCGAATCCAGCGTCGAGGTCACCTATTCGGACAAGCTGGCGCCACGCGTCGCCCTGCAGCCCGACCTGCAGGTGATCCGCCGCGCCGGCGGCGACGAGGACGCTCGGACGGTGGTGGTGATGGCGCTGCGGATGACCATCGACCTGTTCTAGAACGGCCGCCAACCTAGCTTCAGCATGGCGAGATGCGACGGGCGCCACCGGTCCCAAGACTCGGGCCGGTGTTCGCCCTTGTGATGTATCGCGCAAATCTCGATCAGGACAACGTTGTCATTGGAAGAATTTGCCGAATTTTCGCTTTAGACTGCGAACCGAAAACCGTCGGTGGACGGCTTCTTTGACAAGGTGCTACTGAACGCCCGGATATTGCAGTGCGGGATGGGCGTTAAGCTTCGTTGTCCCAGGCCAGGACGGTTCCACCAGAGAACCGCAGGCTTTTCACTATCGCAGGGTGAACAAGAAATGCCGGTTGATACGCTGACCAAGACGCAGTGGGTCTATTCGTTCGGGGGAGGCGGCGCCGACGGCGACGCCAAGATGAAGAACCTGCTGGGCGGCAAGGGCGCCAATCTCGCCGAGATGTCGTCCCTGGGCCTGCCGGTGCCGCCGGGCTTCACCGTGACCACCGAAGCCTGCGTCCACTACTACGCCAACGGCAAGCAGTACCCCGCCGAGCTGGGGCAGCAGGTGGCGGACGGCCTGGCCGTCGTGGAGAAACTCACGGGCAAGAGCTTCGGCGACGTGAAGAACCCGCTGCTGGTCTCGGTGCGCTCGGGCGCCCGGGCCTCGATGCCGGGCATGATGGACACCGTCCTGAACCTGGGCCTCAACGACGAGACCGTCGAGGGCCTGGCCCAACTGTCGGGCGATCGCCGCTTCGCCTATGACAGCTACCGCCGCTTCATCCAGATGTACTCGAACGTCGTGCTCGACCTGGAGCACCACATGTTCGAGGAGATCCTCGACGACCACAAGGACCGGCTGGACGTCACCGTCGACACGGCCCTGACCGCCGACGACTGGGCCGCGGTGATCAAGGACTACAAGGCCGCCGTGCGCGAAGCGCTGGGCAAGCCCTTCCCGCAGGACGCCCAGGAGCAGCTGTGGGGCGCGATCGGCGCGGTGTTCGCCAGCTGGATGAACGACCGGGCCAAGTTCTATCGCCGCATGCACGACATTCCAGAGGCCTGGGGCACCGCCGTCAACATCCAGTCGATGGTGTTCGGCAACATGGGCGAGACCTCGGCCACGGGCGTAGCCTTCACCCGCAACCCGTCGACCGGCGACGGGCGGCTGTACGGCGAGTTCCTGATCAACGCCCAGGGCGAGGACGTGGTGGCGGGCATCCGCACGCCGCAGTCCCTGACCAAGGCCTCCCGCGAGGAGATGGGCGACACCGCGCCCTCGATGGAAGAGGCGATGCCCGAGGTGTTCCAGCAGTTCAAGACCGTGGTCGAGACGCTGGAGCGCCATTACCGCGACATGCAGGACATCGAGTTCACGGTCGAGCAGGGCAAGCTCTACATGCTGCAGACCCGCAGCGGTAAGCGCACGGCCAAGGCCGCCCTGAAGATCGCCGTCGACATGGCCGCCGAGGGGGTGATCTCGCGCGACGAGGCCATCGGCCGGGTCGAGCCGGCCTCGCTGGACCAACTGCTGCACCCGACCATCGACCCGACCGCCCATCGCGAGCTGATCGCCAAGGGCCTGCCGGCCTCGCCCGGCGCGGCCACCGGCAAGATCGTCTTCGACAGCGACGCCGCCGAAAAGGCGGCCGCGGCCGGCGAGGCCGTGATCCTGGTGCGTGAGGAGACCTCGCCCGAGGACATCCACGGCATGCACGCCGCGCGCGGCATCATCACCGCCCGCGGCGGCATGACCAGCCACGCCGCGGTGGTGGCGCGCGGCATGGGCCGCGCCTGCGTCAGCGGCGCCGGCGACGTGGCCATCTTCCCCAAGGAAGGCCTGTTTCGGGTGCGCGGTCGCGAGTTCAAGGCCGGCGAGACCATCACCATCGACGGCTCGACCGGCGAGATCCTGGCCGGTTCGCCCAAGATGATCGAGCCCGAGCTGACCGGCGACTTCGCCACCCTGATGGAGTGGGCCGACGCGGCGCGCCGCATGAAGGTCCGGGCCAACGCCGAGACCCCGCTGGACGCCAAGACCGCCCGCCAGTTCGGCGCCGAGGGCATCGGCCTGTGCCGCACCGAGCACATGTTCTTCGACGACACCCGGATCGCCGCCGTGCGCGAGATGATCCTGGCCGACGATGAGGCCGGCCGCCGGGCCGCCCTGGCCAAGATCGCGCCGTTCCAGAAGGCCGACTTCGTCGAGCTGTTCACGATCATGGAAGGCCTGCCGGTCACCATCCGCCTGCTCGACCCGCCGCTGCACGAGTTCCTGCCGCATACGGAGGAAGACGTGGCGGCCGTCGCCGAGGCCACGGGCCTGGACGCCGAAAAGCTGATGCGCCGGGCCAAGGAGCTGCACGAGACCAACCCGATGCTGGGCCACCGCGGCTGCCGCCTGGGCGTGTCCTATCCCGAGATCTACGAGATGCAGGTGCGGGCGATCATCGAGGCCGCCTGCGACATCGCCAAGTCGGGCAAGGCCGCGCCGGTGCCGGAGATCATGCACCCGCTGGTCACCAAGGGCGAGGAGATGAAGTATCTGCGCGACCTGACCGACCGCACCGCCAAGGCGGTGCTGGAAGAGCAGGGCGTGGATCTTCAGTACACGGTCGGCACCATGGTCGAGCTGCCGCGCGCCGCCCTGCGGGCCGGCGACCTGGCCGCCAACGCCGCGTTCTTCAGCTTCGGCACCAACGACCTGACCCAGACGACCTTCGGCATCAGCCGCGACGACGCCGGCAAGTTCCTGGGCGCCTATATCGACAAGGGCATCTTCGACAAGGACCCGTTCGTGTCGCTGGACCAGGAGGGCGTCGGCGACCTGATCCGCATCGCCGCCGAGCGCGGCCGTGCGGCCCGTCCGGACGTCAAGCTGGGCATCTGCGGCGAGCATGGCGGCGACCCCGCCTCGATCACGTTCTGCGAAAGCGTCGGCCTGGACTACGTGTCCTGCTCGCCCTACCGCGTGCCGATCGCGCGGCTGGCCGCGGCCCAGGCGGCGCTGGCCAACAAGGGCTGATCCTCCCAAAGGGGCTCGTTCGCGAGCCCCTTTTTCGGTCCGCCAACCTCTCTTTTCCACTCATCCCGACGGAAGCCGGGACCCAAGCGGCCTTGGCCGTTTGAGCGCCGCACGCTACTCCAGACTCGGCTTGGGTCCCACGTTCGCCGGGATGAGCGGAGGATAGAATGAAGCGGATCATGATCGTGAGCACGCTGCTGGCCGCGACGCCGGCTTTCGCTCAGACCGCCGGCCCCGCCCTTGACCTGCCGTTGTCCATCGACCTGGCCCGCGCCGCCGTCGACGCCTGCGCGGCCAGGGGCGCGGCGGTCAGCGCCAGCGTGGTCGACGACAAGGGCAATCCGCTGGTCGTGCTGCGCGCCCCCGCCAGTCCCAAGCCCCCGGTCGCCGCCCCGCGCAAGGCCGCCACCGCCGTCCAGTTCGACGCGCCGGGCAGCGCGATGGAGCCCCGCGAGAAGGACGACCCGGCCTTCGCCGCCCTGATCAAGGCCGAGCCGGACCGGCTGAACCCGCACGGCGGCTCGCTGCCCCTGCACAGGGGCGGCCGGCTGGTGGGCGGCCTGGCCGTGGCCGACACCTCGCATGAGACGGCCGACGCCTGCGCCCGCGAGGCCCTGGCCAGGTTCGCCGGCCAGGTGAACTGAGCCTTGGGCCTGGTGAAGGACATGTGGCGCGTCGGCCTGGTCCGCGCGCCGATGGCGGACCTGCTGAAGCCCGGCGCCCTGGCCGAGCATCCGGTGTCCTGGATCCCCGATCCCGGCCCTCTGTGCTTCCTGGCCGACCCGATGGGCGTCTGGCGCGACGACCGGCTCCATGTCTTCGCCGAGATCTACGACTATCGCGACCGGCTGGGCGCCATCGAGGTGCTGACCTTCGACACCGACCTGAACCTGCTGGGCCGCCAGCCCGCGCTCAAGGAGCCCTGGCACCTGTCGTACCCCTTCATCCTCGAGGCGGACGGCGAGACCTACATGCTGCCCGAGGCGCACAAGTCGGGGCGGCTGACCCTGTATCGCGCCGTGGACTTCCCGACGAGGTGGGAGCCGGTCCAGGCGATCGAGCTTGACCAGGTGGCCATCGACGCCACCCCGGTGCTCCACGACGGCCTGTGGTGGCTGTTCTACACCCCGGCCACGACCCGCGCCGAGAAGGTCAGCGCCCTGCACGTGGCCTGGGCCGAAACGATCACCGGCCCCTGGACGCCGCACGCCGGCAATCCCGTGCGCTTCGATCCCTCCAGCTCACGGCCGGGCGGCACGCCGGTCGTGGTCGACGGAGCGATCGTGCTGCCGATGCAGGACTGCCGCCAGACCTATGGCGGCGCCATCCGCCCGCTGCGGGTCACCACCCTGACGCCGGACCGCTTCGAGGCGGAGGCCGACGAACCGATCCTGCCGCCATCCAGTTTCGGCCGCCTGACCGACGGGTTTCACACCCTGTCGGCCGCCGGCCCGGTCACGCTGATCGACGCCAAGCGCTTCGAAGTCTCGCCGCGCTCGCTGGCGCTGGACGTCCGGCGAGAATGGAAAAAGCGCGTCCCGGGAGGGGCGCGAACCGCTTGATCGCGGCCGGACTGGCTCGCTTGGCGACCACGGCGTCGAACACCTGCAGATAGGCCTCGGCGATCGGCCCGATTCGATAGCCGGCCACCGATCGGGCCAGGACCGCCGGATCGGGGGTCGGGGCGTTCAGCACCTGGCGCAGGCCTTCGGCCAGGCCGTCGACATCGCCGATCGCGGCGACGCGGCCGGCGTCGCTGTGGCCCAGCAGCTCTCGGGCGGCTGGGGTGCAGTCAGTGCTCACCACCGGACGGCCCGCGCCCAGGGCCTCGACGATCACCGCCGCATAGCCCTCGTACCAGGAGGTCAGCAGGAAGGCGCGGGCCGCCTCCAGCCACGGCCGGATGTCGGGGACATAGCCGGGCAGGCTGACCCGCTCGGCCACCCCCAGCTCGATGGCGAGGGTCTCCAACTCGGTCCGCCGTTCGCCTTCCCCGACGATCGCCAGCCGGGCGTCGGGATCGTCGAGCCTGGCGAAGGCCCGCAGGGCGACATCGAAACCCTTTTCCGCCACCAGCCGTCCGGCCGCCAGGATGAGCTTGCCTTCGGGCGGTGGGGTGAAGGCGTGGTCGTCGTCGAGGGCGGGCAGGGCGATGCGCTGAGTGATGCGCCGCCCCAGCACGTGGTTGGCGTCCTCGGTCATGCTGTCCGACAGCGAGATGGCCTGGTCAACGCCGGCAAACTGTCGGCGGGTTCGCAGATTGTAGGGGATCTGGGCCAGGGCGCCGCGCCCATGGCGATAGAGGGGCGTGCCGATCTGGGCGACCACGCCCGGCCGCTGGTCGGCCGGCAGGGCGTCGATGGCGGGCAGGATCGGCCAGTGATAGTTGCCGGGCGCGAACAGGATGTCGGGCCGGCTCCGGGCGACATAGGCGGCCGCGGCCCGCCCGAGGGCCTTGCGCGAGCCGGGGCCACGCGGAAGGGGCGGATCAGCCTCGACCAGCTGGACCTCGGCGTCGATCAACTGGGCCAGCGGGCCCTCGCGAGATCCGCAGAACAGGGTGACCTTGCGGCCCAGCGCCGCCCAGCGGTTGGCCAGCCGCACCGCGATCCGTTCCGACCCGCCCAACGGCAGGTCATGCAGCACGATGACAATCGTGCGCGCTCCGTCGCCCATTCCTGCCGTTCCCCGACTCGACGTGATGGCGCGTCGGGCGCGGCGAACCGCGGGCCTGCAAGCTCCACTATGAAAGAGACGTCGCCGGGCGGGCGGAACCGGAAAGGATTCCTGCGGCGGCCGCCTACTTCGCCACGCCCTCGCCGGCCGCCGTCAGGCGGGAAGCCTGGCCTTTTCACTCCACAGGTCCAGGTCAGGCTCGCGGCCGATCAGGGCCAGGCCCGAGGCGATGGATTCGAACTCGCCGCCGCTCTCGATCTTCGCCGTCCCGAACCGGCGCAGGAAGATCTGGCGCACGGCCGGCACGAACGAACTGCCGCCGGTCAGGAAGACCCGGTCGACGCCGTCCGGACCCAGGCCCGAGCGCTCCAGCGCCTGGTCGACCGCCGTCTCGATGGCTTTCAGCTCCGGGGCGATCCAGCCCTCGAAGTCGGTGCGCCGGACGGTCTTCTCGATCAGCACCGAGCCGGCTTCGAAGCGGAAGACGGCTTCCTCCCGGCTCGACAACGCCTCCTTCAGCGACGAGACGGCGCGGTAGAGGGCGTAGCCGTGATTGTCGTCCAGCACCTCGATCAGTCGGGCGATCTTCTCGGGCTCCACGGCGGTGCGCTCCAGGGCCCGGATGTCGCGCATGTCCTTGGAGGCGCGCAGCAGGGCCAGCTGGTCCCAGCGGGCGAAGGCGGTGTAGTAGCGCTGGGGGATCGGCAGGCGGTTGTCGAACGCCTTGTAGAGGCTGCCCTTGCCCAGTTCGGGCGACACCAGCTGGTCGATGATCCGGTAGTCGAAGGCGTCGCCGGCCACGCCGACGCCTGACCGGGCCAGGGCGGTGGAGCGCAGCTTGCCGGCGTGCCGCTCGAACCGCACGATCGAGAAGTCGCTGGTGCCGCCGCCGAAGTCGGCGACCAGCACCGTCGCGTCCTGCCGCAGCTGGCGGGCGAAGAAGAACGCCGCCCCGACCGGCTCGTAGGCATAGCGGACGTCGGTGAAGCCCAGGCGCCGGAAGCCGGCCTCGTAGCGGGCCAGGGCCAGGGTCTCATCGGGATTGCCGCCGGCGAAGGTCACCGGCCGTCCGACGATCACCCGCGGCGGCAAGGTCTCCATGGCGGGCCCGCCGTGGGCCTTCAGCTTCAGCAGGAAGTCGGCCAGCAGGTCCTCGAACAGGTAGCGCTTGTTGAGGATCTTGGTCTCGGTGAAGGCGGCGCTGGCGGCGAAGGTCTTGAACGACTGGATGAAGCGGGTCTCCAGCGGGTCCTCGACATAGGCCTCGATCGCCCAGGGACCGGCCTCCGTCACCAGCTCGTTGGGCCGGCCGTTGGCCCCCATGACCGCGTGGAAGCTCAGGGCCGAGCGGAAGGCGAAGATCTCGCCGCCCGTCGTCGGGAACCTGACCAGCGTGGCCGGGCCGTCGCCATGGGTCATCGAGACCACGGTGTTGGTCGTGCCGAAATCGATTCCGATCGTCGTTTGCGGAACGGACGTCATGGGGGAGCCTGGGCGGGAGGAGGGCAGGGTTCCTAACGCCCCAGGCGCTGGCGTCAAGCGGAGTGGTCGCTTTGCGACGAAGAGCTCTTGGCGGCGCGCCTTCGATGGTCGAGCCTTGGCCATGCATCGCAGACGATTCCTGGCCGCCGCGGCCGCCGCCGCCGCCGTTCCCGCCTTCGCCCCGGTTGGGGCTCGCGCGCTCACGCCCGACGGGACGTTCATGGTCGACAGCCGCGTGCTGGGCGGCCAGCGCCGGGTCAATGTCGCCCTGCCGCCCGGCTATGCGCAGGGCAAGCGGCGGTTTCCGGTGCTCTACCTGCTCGACGGCGGCGTGGTGCAGGAGGACTTCCCCAAGATCACCGACTTCGTGTCCCAGATGGTGGCGGCCGGAACCCTAGCCCCGATGATCGTGGTCGGGATCGAGGGTGTTGACCGCAAGCATGACCTCACCCACCCGGCGACGTTCGCCAAGGATCGCGAGCTGCTGCCCACCTCCGGCGGTTCGGCGGCCTATCGCCGCTTTCTGGTCGACGAATTGCGGCCGTGGGTGAAGGCGCGCTACCGCACCAACGGCGCCAGCGGGTTGATCGGCGAATCCCTGGCCGGCCTGTTCGTGGTCGAGACGTTCCTGCGCGAGCCCCGGGCCTTCGACGCCTATCTGGCCGCCAGCCCCAGCCTGTGGTGGGACGACCAGAGCCTGTCGCGCCAGGCTTCGACCCTGTTGGGGCAGGGCGGGTTCAGGGGCCGTCGCCTCTACCTGTCGATCGGCGACGAGGGGACGACGATGCAGGCGGGCCTCGACCGGGTGGTCGCGGCGCTCAGGGCCGCCCCGCCCAAGGGCCTGGCCTGGCGCTACGAACCCATGCCGAACGAGCACCACAGCACCATCTACGACCCGTCCGCCAAGTCTGGGTTGCCCTGGCTGTTCCCGCCCCGTTAACGCGACTTTCACGCGCCCCGGCGAACCATCGTCCGCAAGTAAATCGAGCCGCGTCTCCCTGCGGAAGGCTCGACGGGGGAAGCGATGGGATTCGACGACCTGAAGATCTCGATCAAGGTGCTGCTGCCGGCCGTGACCCTGGCGGCGGCCGTCCTGGGCTGCACCGGCATGGGGGTCTGGCAGCAGAAGAGCTTGCAGGACGCCACTCGGGTCCTGGTCGAGAACCGCTCTCCGGCCGAGGTGCAGTCGGCCCGCTTCAGCCGCCGCCTCAGCATGATGGGCCATGCCGCCCACCGCGTGGTCACCTACGAAGGAACCTCCGACGCGGCGCGCTCGGCGTCCAAAGACCTCGACAAGGTCTATGGCGAGGGCAAGGACAGCCTGGACAAGATGGTCAAGGCCGACCCCTCCATCGCGCCGACCGCCGAGGGCTTCCGGCAGCGCATCGACGCCCTCTACGCCGATGGACGGGCGGCGGCCGACCTGGGCCTGGCCAATGACGACGCCGGCGCCATCGCCCGCCTGTCGGCCCTGGATCCGGCCATCGAGAGTCTGTCCAAGGACGCCAAGGCCTGGGGCGACGACTATCACGTCGAGACCGACGCCCTGGTCGCCCACGCCAACCGCAAGGCCAACCAGGGCGCCCTGACGACCATGCTGCTGGGCCTGGCCGCCGCGATCGGCGGCATGGGCTTTGCGCTGTGGATCGGCGCGAGCAAGATCTCGCGACCGGTGGCCGCGCTGTCCAAGACCATGACTACCCTGGCCCAGGGCGACCTCGACGTCACGGTGGCCGGGGCGGCCCGCAAGGACGAGGTCGGGCTGATGGCCCGGGCCGTCCAGGTGTTCAAGGACAACGCCGCGGCCCTGCGGGCCTCGCAGGCCGAGCAGCAGCGGATCACCGCCGCCGGCGAGGCCGAGCGCCTTCGCAACGAGGCGGCCAGCCAGGGCGCGGCCCGGGACCAGGCCTTCGTCATGGAGCGGATCGCGGCCGGCCTGGCCCGGCTGTCGCGCGGCGACCTGACCGTGCGCGTCGTCGAGCCGTTCCCCGAGGGCTATGGCCAGCTGCGCACCGACTTCAACGGGGCCATGGACCACCTGGACCAGGCGATGGGCCAGATCCTGACGGCGGTTGGCGGCATCGGCCGTAGCTCCGACGAGATCACCGCCGCCGCCGACAACACCGCCCGCCGCAGCGAGCAGCAGGCCGCCAGCCTAGAAGAGACCGCCGCCGCTCTCGACGAGATCACCGCCACCGTTCGCCGTGCGTCCCAGGGCGCCAACGACGCCGCCCGCGTGGTCGGCTCGACCCGCGAGGACGCCGAGCGTTCCGGCGAGGTGGTGCGCGGCGCCGTCGCGGCCATGACCGGTATCGAGCAGTCGTCCCAGCAGATCGGCCAGATCATCGGGGTGATCGACGAGATCGCCTTCCAGACCAACCTGCTGGCCCTGAACGCCGGCGTGGAGGCGGCCCGGGCCGGCGACGCGGGACGCGGCTTCGCGGTGGTGGCCCAGGAAGTCCGGGCCCTGGCCCAGCGTTCGGCCGAGGCGGCCAAGGAGATCAAGACCCTGATCTCCACCTCGGCCGGCCAGGTCGGCCAGGGCGTCAAGCTGGTCGGCCAGACCGGCGAGGCCCTGGAAGGCATCGTGTTCAAGGTGGGCGAGATCGACGCCCTGGTGAAGGAGCTGGCCGCCTCGGCCGGCGAGCAGGCCACCGGCCTCAACGAGGTCAACGCCGCCGTCAACCAGATGGACCAGGGCGTGCAGCAGAACGCCGCCATGATCGAGCAGGCCACCGCCGTCAGCCACGCCCTGAAGACCGAGATCGGAGGCCTGGTGCAGATGATGGGTCGTTTCCAGGTCACCAGCGGCCACGCCTCGGCGGGCGTCGCGCCGATGCGCCGGGCCGGCTAGGATGGCCCGCCGCCTCGCCCGGGCGCGATGGATCGCCGTGTCGATCTGGTGCGGGCTGGTCCTGCTGCTGATCGGCATCGGGGTGTTCGTGCTGAACGAGCCGATACCGGTCTGATATCGTCGCATTGACTTCCCGGCCGGCCTCCTGTCGATACGCCGCTCAAGAGAGAGGGCCAGGGCCTTGGAAGACTTCGACGTCGTGGTGCTGGGCGCCGGCGCGGCCGGCATGATGTGCGCCATCGAGGCGGGCAAGCGTGGCCGCAGGGTGCTGGTGGTCGACCACGCCAAGGCCCCCGGCGAGAAGATCCGCATCAGCGGCGGCGGGCGTTGCAACTTCACCAACGTCAACACGGCGCCGGCCAATTTCCTGTCGGCCAATCCGAAGTTCTGCGTCTCGGCCCTGCGGCGCTATCGGCCGAGCGACTTCATCGCCCTGGTCCAGCGCTACGGCATCGCCTTCCACGAGAAGACCCTGGGCCAGCTGTTCTGCGACGGCTCGGCCCGGCAGGTCATCGAGATGCTGCTGACCGAGATGGACCAGGCCGGCGTCACGCTGCGCCTGGAGACGCAGGTCAAGGGCGTGGCCAGGGACGGGGAGGGCTGGCGCGTCAGCTTTTCCAACGGTCCGGTCGCCTGCCGCTCGGTCGTGGTCGCCACCGGCGGCAAGTCGATTCCCAAGATGGGCGCGACCGGCCTCGGCTACGAGATCGCCCAGCAGTTCGGCCTGAACATCGTCGAGACCCGTCCCGCGCTCGTGCCCTTGACCTTCGAGGTCAAGACCCTGGAGCGCCTGGCGCCTTTGTCGGGCGTGGCCCTGGACGCGGTGGTCTCCAGCGGCAAGACCAGGTTCGCCGAGGCCATGCTGTTCACCCACCGCGGCCTGTCGGGCCCGGCGATCCTGCAGATCTCGTCCTACTGGCGCGAGGGCGGCGAGATCAGCGTGAACATGGCGCCGGGCGTCGACGTGTTCCAGGCCCTGCGCACCGCCCGCACGGCCACGCCCAAGCGGGCCCTGTCGACGGTGCTGGGCGAGATCCTGCCCAAGCGCCTGGCCCAGCTGATCGCCGAGGACGCCGGCGCCTACGGCAACATGGCCGACTGCTCGGACGTGCTGCTGCGCGGCGTGGCCGCGACGGTCAACGCCTGGACGTTCAAGCCGGTGGGCTCGGAAGGCTATCGGACGGCGGAAGTGACCCTGGGCGGCGTTGCCACCGACGGCCTGGATTCGCGGACCCTGGAGGCCAAGGCGGTCCCCGGCCTGTACTTCATCGGCGAGGTGGTCGACGTCACCGGCTGGCTGGGCGGCTATAATTTCCAGTGGGCCTGGGCGTCGGGCTGGTGCGCCGGGCAGGCGGTTTAGCGACCGTCGACTTGCTCCCACCTAACCGCTTCGCGGTCTGTCCGCCCCCAGAGGGACGGGAGCCCATGGCGCGAGGCTCTTCCCCCTCTGGGGGGAGGGAGCGCCGAAGGCGCGGAGGGGGCAAGTGGTCACCCCCTCCACATCGACAACTACTTCTTCTTGAACGGCGTCTTGCCGCCCGGCTTCTTGCCGAAGGCGGGCTTGGGGCCGCCGAACGCCGGCTTGTCGCCGAAGGAACCCTTGGCCTTGAAGGGCTTGGGACCCTTGAACGGCTTGGCGGGGCCAGCGCCGGCGTCGGCGCGCGGCTTGCGGAACGGCTTTTCCGAGGTGGCGGCCGGATCGTAGGGCACGCTCTCGCGGTCGGTGCGCGGCGCGCGACGCGGCGCGGCCTCGGCGTGGGCGCGCGGGGCTTCGTCCCGCGGCTTGAACTCGCGCTTGGGAGCGTCCGAACGGGGGGCGTCCGCCCGGGGCTTGAAGTCGCGCTTCGGCGCCTCGTCGCGGTCGCGCGGCTTGTAGTCGCGCTTGGGCTCTTCGTTGCGCGCATACGGCTTGGCGTTGCTGACGCCGTCGGCGCCGAACGAGGACGGGCGCGGGGTGTGATCGCGCGAGCCCGGGGCGTTGGCGCGCGGGGCGCGGTCGTTGTCCCGGGGCGGACGCGGGGCGTATTCGCGGCGCGGCGCGTCGTTGTCGTCGCGAGGCGGACGCGGCGCGTACTCCTTGCGCGGGCCGGCGTCGCGAGCGGCCGGGGCCGTGGTCGGGGTGATGGTCACGTCGTCGCGCACGGTGGCCTGGACGGCCGCGCCGAACTTCACTTCCGCCTCGGCCGAGATCTCGAACTTGGTGTCGTAGTCGAAGATCCGGATCGAGCCGATGTCCTTCTTGGTGATGTGGCCCAGACGGCAGATCAGCGGGATCAGCCACTTGGGGTCGGCGTTGTTGCGACGGCCGGTGTTGAGGCGGAACCAGGCCGAGTTGCTCATGTCGGCGCGCGGTTCGCGTTCCGGACGGTCCCCGAAGTCGCCCCGAGGCGCGAAGTCGCGGTCGGCGAAGCGGTCGCCGCGATCATTGGAACGCTCACCGCGGGCCCGCGGGCCCGGATCGGCGCCGTGGCGCGGGTCGTCGTAGATTTCTTCCGGGGCCGGTAGCTTGGCGCGGCGGGCGCGGATCAGGGCGGCGGCCAGCTCTTCGGGCGTGCGCTTCTCCAGCATGGCCGCGACCAGGCCGGCGTCGTCCTCGTTCGAAGGCTCGGCGAAGATCGGGTCGTCCAGGAGGCGCTCCTGGTCCTTGGCGCGGATCTCGTCGGCCGTCGGGGCGCCGCCCCATTGACCTTCGACGCCGGCCGCCATCAAGAGCTGCTCGGCCTTGCGGCGGCGGGTGTAGGGCACGACCAGGGCGCTGACGCCCTTCTTGCCGGCCCGGCCGGTGCGGCCCGACCGGTGCAGCAGGGTGGCCTTGTTGACCGGCAGCTCGGCGTGGATGACCAGGCCCAGGTCGGGCAGGTCGAGGCCGCGGGCGGCGACGTCGGTGGCGACGCAGACGCGGGCGTGGCCGTCGCGCAGGGCCTGCAGGGCGTCGGCGCGTTCACGCTGGGAGAGCTCGCCCGACAGGCCGACGACGGCGAAGCCGCGCTCGCGCAGCTTGCTGTGCAGGGCGCGGACGCTTTCGCGCGTGTTGCAGAACACCAGGGCGCCGGGGCTTTCGAAATAGCGAAGCAGGTTGACGATCGCGTGCTCGGTTTCGTTCGGCGCGACGCGGACGGCGCGATACTCGATGTCGCGGTGCGGCTCGTTGCGGCCCAGTGTGTCGATGCGCAGGGCGTCGTTCTGGTAGCTTTTGGCCAGTTGCACGATCTCGCGCGCCAGGGTGGCCGAGAACAGCAGGGTGCGGCGCTCGGCCGGGGCGGCGTCGAGGATGAACTCCAGGTCCTCGCGGAACCCCATGTCCAGCATCTCGTCGGCCTCGTCGAGGACGGCGACCTTCAGCTCCGACAGGTCCAGGTGGCCGCGCTCGATGTGGTCGCGCAGACGGCCGGGCGTGCCGACCACGATGTGGGCGCCGAAGTTCAGGGCGCGCTGTTCGCGGCGGGCGTCCATGCCGCCCACGCAGTTGACGACCACGGCGCCGGCCTCGGCATAGAGCCAAGTCAGCTCGCGATTGACCTGGATGGCCAATTCGCGAGTCGGGGCGATGACCAGGCACATCGGGGCGCCGGCCTTGCTGAACTTGTCGGCGTCGCCGAGCAGGGTGGGGGCGGCGGCCAGGCCGAAGGCGACGGTCTTGCCCGAGCCGGTCTGGGCGCTGACCAGCAGGTCGCGGCCCTCGGCGTCGGCTTCCAGCACGGCGGCCTGGACGGGGGTGGGCTCGAGGTAACCTTGAGCGGCAAGAGCCCGCTCAAGAGCGGGGTGGGAGGCGGGGAAGGGCATACGGGTCCAGTTCGTTTCAAGCGGACGGCGCACACACAAACGCGCGCGGCCCGCACCACGACCAAATACGACCCCCAAACGGACCGTGTTCTTGGTCAATATCTTCAGAGAATAGACCGTTTCGGTCCGGATGCCGATGAGGGCGGGACAAAAGGGGTCTGATGGGCGGACTAAGGAAGGCAAAACGCTTCGGAAAGCAAGGGCGCGGGCGAAATAAGTCGCCCGCGGCGCATTGGTCGCGGCGGGGGCGGCGCTCGAGGCGCGCAAATCCGAAATGTCGGAGTCTTCCATAGATCGCGTCGGACCGCCCTTTCAGACGTCGCGTCCGGGAGCTAGGGCAGGCAAAATGGCTCGCCCCGCCGTCGCGGCTGGGGCGAGCACCGATGAAGCGTTAGCTGTAGAAAAAGAACAGATCGGCCGTCACGTCGGCCAGGCGAAGGCCGGCCACGCCGACCTCCGCGCCGACGCCTAGGTCGATCCTGATCCCGCCCCCGCCGTCGTGGATGTGGGGCAGCAGGGTTGCGTAGTCCACGATGCCCGAGCCGTTCACGTTCGTCAGGATGCCGATCAGGTCATGGTCAGCGCCCGTGGTGAAATCCATGATCTGGGAGATGTTCCACCCACTGCTGAAGTAGAAGCTGTCAGCGCCGGCGCCGCCGTAGAGCGTGTCGCGGCCGCCGCCGCCTTTCAACACGTCGTCTCCGCCCTGGCCGTAGAGGATAGTGCCGCCAACGTCATCGTCGCCTATCAGGGTGTCGGCGAAGTTTGAACCGGCGACGGCTTCGACGGACGTATAGGTGTCACCCTGCGCGTCGCCTCCCGAGCCGAGGCCCAAGGCGAGGTCGACGACGACGCCGGCATGGGAGTTTTCGTAGCGCACCATGTCGAGCCCGAAGCCGCCGTCCATCAGGCTGTTCGTCAGGTCGCCGTAGAACACGTCGTTGCCGTCGTTGCCGTAAAGGTGGTCGGTGCCGCCGTTGCCGACCAGACTGTCGTCGCCGCCGTTGCCGTAGATGACGTTGTCGCCCGCATTGCCGAATAGGCGGTCGTTGAAGTTCGAGCCCACAAGGCCTTCGATCGATATGAAACCGCTTGAGGAGAGGCCGATGTCGACCCCTTCCGCCACGTGATCATAGCGCGCGAGATCATAGCCCGGCCCGCCATCGACGCCGCCCTGGATCGCCCGGCCGACAAACAGGTGATCGTTGCCCTCGCCGCCATAGAGCAGGTCGTTGCCATCGGCCCCGCCGTACAGAGTGTCGTCACCGCCCAGGCCATAGATGATATTGCCCCAGGTGTCGCTTCCGGTCAGGAAGTCCGCGAAGCTGGACCCAACCAGACCTTCGATAGAGTTGAAGGTGTCGCCTTGCGCGTCGCCGCCGATGCCGGTGTTCGTCGTCAGATTGACGTTTACGCCGGACAAGGAGCCATCATACCGCGCCAGATCGAACTCCGTTCCGCCGTCCAGGACATCAGCGCCGGCGCCTCCGTAAAGGTGATCCCCGCCGGCGCCTCCGAAGAGCTGGTCGTTTCCGTCCAGACCCTCCAGCGTGTCGGCTCCCCCGAGACCATTGATGAGGTCATCGCCAGAACCGCCGACCAGATGGTCGGGGCCTTCAGTGCCATCGATAATCATGGTTTCACCCCAATATTATCTGAGGTTGTGCGACGTTTACGGATCAAGATCAATAAGTGATCGAAAAAAGGGCAGTGTCTCACGTGAAGATCGATCGAGTTCGTCGCCAGCCCGGAAACGCAAAACGCCCGGGACTTTCGCCCCGGGCGTTTCGCCGACCTCTCCTTCGAGCAGGAGAGAATGGAGAGCCTAACGACCGCGGACGCCGGTGACGGTCAGGGCGGCCTGGTTGCTGTTCAGCTGGCTGACCGCGCCGGCGACGGCGTCGCGATGGCAGGACGAGGCGGCCACGACGCGCTTGAGTTCGGCGAAGCTGTGGGTGTCGGCGCCGCAGGCTTGCAAGGCGGCGGTATTGATGCGGCGCATCAACACTTGGGCGTCGCGGGGATTGTTGAGGTCCAGCTTGGACTTGGACACCGGGATGCTGATGGTTTCGACGCCGACGGGGGCGGCGACCGCGAACGGCGCGGCGGCCAGGGCCAGGACGGCGACGGTGGAGGCGAGCAGGATCTTCATGGGTCGACTTCCCTAGACTTTGGCGGCGTCTTGGGGCGCCGCTCGGCCCGATCGCGGGCCGAATCCGCGGACGGACCGGCTCGAAATCGCGCTTCGTCATCTTGCATCTGCTCAAAGAGCGTCCACGAAAAGCGAAAAAGGTCGACAAAACGGTCAAAAATCGAGCGAACGAAGCTTTTCGATCGCGAAAAGTCGAATTCATTTGAGGGCTTAGCGACGCTTGAGCGGCCCAAATGTGAAATGTCAGATTCTTTTATAGATCGGGCTTCAGGCGCCGGCCGGGCGGCCATCCCCGCCCTGAAACGCGAGGAGGCCGCCCTGACCTACAGGTCCAGGTCGTCGGCCGCGAACTCGGCGTTTTCCTGGATGAAGCGGAAGCGCAGCTCGGGCTTGCGGCCCATCAGGGTCTCGACCAGGGCCTCGACCGCCTCCTCGGAGCGGGGCAGGGTGATCTTAGCCAGGGTCCGCACCGCCGGGTCCATGGTGGTCTCCTTCAACTGGGAGGCCATCATCTCGCCCAGGCCCTTGAACCGGCCGATCTCGGGCTTCTTGCCCTTGAACGTCGTGGCCAGCAGTTCGTCCTTGTGGGCGTCGTCCCGGGCGTAGGCGCTCTTGCCGCCGTGGCTGATGCGGTACAGCGGCGGCAGGGCCAGGAACAGGTGACCCTGGCGGATCAGGTCCGGCATGGTCCGGTAGAAGAAGGTGATCAGCAGGCTGGCGATGTGGGCGCCGTCGACGTCGGCGTCGGTCATGATGATAATCCGCTCGTAACGCAGATCCTCTTCCTTGTACCGATTGCCGCCCTGGGCCCCCAGCGCCAGCATCAGGTCGCTGAGCTCCTTGTTGGCCGTGAACTTCTCGCCGCTGGCCGAGGCCACGTTGAGGATCTTGCCGCGCAGGGGCAGGATTGCCTGGTTCTTGCGGTTGCGGGCCTGCTTGGCCGAGCCGCCCGCCGAGTCGCCCTCGACGATGAACAGCTCGGCGCCGTCGACGGCGCCGGCCGCGCAGTCGGCCAGCTTGCCCGGCAGACGCAGCTTGCGGGTCGCCGAGGCGCGCTGGACTTCCTTGTCCTTGCGGCGCTTGAGGCGTTCCTCGGCCCGTTCGATCACGAACTCCAGCAGGGCCTGGGCGGCCTTGGGGCTGCCGGTCAGCCAGTGGTCGAACGGGTCGCGAAGCGCATTCTCGACGAAGCGTTGCGCTTCGCTCGAAGAGAGCTTTTCCTTGGTCTGGCCCTGGAATTCCGGGTTCTTGATGAACACCGAGATCAAGGCGCCGGCCTGGGCGATCACGTCGTCGGCGGTGATGATCGTCGCCCGCTTCTCGCCCTTCAGCTCGGCGTAAGCCTTAAGACCCCGGGTCAGGGCGGCGCGCAGGCCGCTCTCGTGGGTGCCGCCCTCCGGCGTGGGCACGGTGTTGCAGTAGGACTGCATGAAGCCGTCGTGCTCGCCGAAGCCGCGCGGCGTCCAGGCGATGGCCCACTCGACCGCGCCCGCCTCACCCTGGCGCTCGATGCGGCCGGAGAAGCTGTCCGGCGTGACCAGTTCCAGCCCCTTGGTGCGCTCGGCCAGGAAGTCGGCCAGGCCGTTGGGGAAGTGGAACGTGGCCTCGGGCGGGGTCTGGTCGTGGATCCGCGAGGGATCGCAGAACCATTTGATCTGCACGCCGCGGAACAGATAGGCCTTGGAGCGGGCCATGCGGTACAGGCGCGCCGGCTTGAAGCCGCAGCCCTCGCCGAAGATCTGGTCGTCGGGCTTGAACCGCACCTGGGTGCCGCGCTTCTTGCTGGGCTGGATCTTCTCGACCGGGCCCAGCGGCTTGCCGCGCGCGAAGCTCTGGCGGTGCTCGAAGCCGTCGCGCCAGACGGTGACCTCGACCAGTTCCGACAGGGCGTTGACGACGCTGGCGCCCACCCCGTGCAGGCCGCCCGAGGTCTCGTAGGCCTTGCCGCTGAACTTACCGCCCGCGTGCAGGACAGTCATGATCACTTCCAGGGCCGACTTGCCCGGATGCTTGGGGTGTTCGTCGACGGGCATGCCACGTCCGTCGTCGCGGACCGACAGGTAGCCGTCGGCGTCGAGCTTGACCTCGATGGTCTTGGCGAAGCCGGCCACGGCCTCGTCCATCGAGTTGTCCAGCACCTCGGCGAACAGGTGGTGCAGGGCCCGCTCGTCGGTGCCGCCGATGTACATGCCTGGACGCATGCGGACAGGCTCGAGACCCTCGAGCACCTCGATCGAACTGGCGTCGTAGCCGCCCGAGGACGCGGGCGCGGCCGGCGCGTTCGGCTTGGCCGGCGGCGGCGGCGGCGCGGCCGGGCGCGGCGCCGGCTCGGGGTGCGGCTCGCGGGCCGGGAACGGCGAGGCGGGAACCGGGGCGAGGGCGTCGTCGCCGAACAGCGAGAAGTTGGGATCGTCTTTGGAGGACATTAGGTGAACATGCGTCGATTCGGCGGGAGCGCCTCGTATGGGCTCTGCGTCGTCCCCTGAAAAGGGGCTGCGTGGCCGCGCCACGAAAACTGGCAGATGCGCGGGGGCGGCCGTTTGCTCCCAGGGGCGAGAGCGTGGCAATCTAGGATTGTTGATCAACAAGGAGCCGCCCCATGACCTCGCGCAGCCTGTTTTCCGCGCTCGCCGCGCTGGTGCTGCTGGGCTGCTCCAGCCCGGGCGGCGGTCAGCCGGCGCCGAATCCGCCGGTGTCTCACGCTCGGACGCCGGTGGCCGAGGGCGGCATGTGCGGCGGATTCGCCGGCTTCCAGTGCGCCTCGGGCCTGGTCTGCCAGATGCCGGCCGGCCAATGCCACGTCGCCGACGGCGCGGGAACTTGCCGCAAGCCGCCCCAGGCCTGCACGATGATCTACGCCCCGGTCTGCGGCTGCGACGGCAAGACCTATCCCAGCGCCTGCAACGCCGCGACCCAGGGCGCCAGCGTCGCCAGCCAGGGCGAGTGCAAGGCCTAGGGAATCCGGCTGAGCCCCGGCTTGTAGGACCAGGCCTCGACCTCGACGCTCTGGATCAGGGCGGCCGCCCGAGCCTGGTCCGGACCGTCGCCGTGGGCGGCCGCGATCAACCCGGCCAGGTCCGTCGGCCGGCCGGCGAGCTCGGCCCAGGACCGGCGCGGGACCAGGACCATGTAGGCGCCGAGGTCGCCGCCGCCGGCCAGGCGGTACCAGGTCCAGGCCAGGTCGCCCTTGCCGGTCCTGGCGGAGGCCAGCAGGGCGGCCTCGAAGGCCGCGACGTCACCGGGCGCGACCCGCAGGGTGTAGACGTCGACCACAGAACTGGGCTGGCGGGCCTCCAGGTTGCGGACCGTGCTGAGCTCCGGCCACAGGACATGGGCCGAATAGGCGCGGGCCTTGGCGTAGGGCAGAACACGGGCCGCCATGTCGGCGCCGTCGCCGGCCAGGTCCGGGCGGGCGTCCATGGCGGCGAACGGGACGCCGAAGGTCCCGTCGACGAACAGGCCGGTGCGCGGGCCGCTGGTCACATACCAGCCGAACCAGGGCAGGGCGTCGGCGTGGGCGGCATGCCATTGCAGGTGGGCCGCGTAGCCGGCCTCGAAGGCGGCCTCCTTTCCGCGATCAATGTCGTAGGTGAACAGGAAAGCCGCCTGTTCGGTCTGGGCTCGAGCGGAGCCGCTCGCGAGGCCGGCGGTCAGGGCGATCGCCAGCGTCGTGTGCTTCCAGGTCATCGGCGCCTCCTTCGATTGCGCGACCGGTCTAGCGTCGAACGGCGTTCGGCAATATTTCGAACGGAGGCGGCTTTTCATTCTGGATCTCGAAACGATGCGACATGTCGATCTACGGCGGGCGGCGGTGTTCCATGCCGTGGCGGCGGCCGGTGGCATCGCCGCCGCCAGTCCGCGCCTGGGCAAGTCGCCGCCGGCCATTCACCACGACATCAAAGCCTTCGAGCGCGAGATCGGCCGGCCGCTGTTCGAGCGGGTGGGGCGGGGGCTGCGCCTGACGGCGTCGGGCCAGGCCCTGTTCGAGACCGTCGGCCGGGCGCTGGACGAGGTGGAGCGCACCCGCGAGCGGCTGAGTCGCGCCGACCCCGCCCTGCGCCCGCTGCGCCTGGCCGTGGTCTCGGCCTTCGGACGCTACCGGCTCGCGCCGCGGCTCTATGCCGGCCTGCCGGCGGATCGCCCGATCGAGCTGGTGTTCGGCGCGCACGAGACCGTGCTGTCGGCGGTGGCCACGGGGACCGTCGAGTTGGGCGTCACCTATCGGCCGGTGGTCGCCGCGCCGGTGCAGTCCATGCCGGTCGCCCGGGAGGAACTGGTGCTGGCCGCGCCGATCCGCATGGAGATCCCGCAGGACCTCGCCGGCCTCTCGCGCACCGCCTTCGCCACCTATGACGAATACGAGTTCGTGTTCGGCCATTGGTTCGAGACGGTGTTCGGCGCCCAGCCGGACGCCCTGCGGCGGCTGGACCACGCGGGCGAGATCGAGGAGGCCATGGAGAGCTGCGCCGCCGGCCGCGGGGCGATCATCGCGCCGCTGGACCTGGTCTCGTCGGCCGGCTGGCGCGACCGCGTGCGAATCGTGCGACCCGCCGGGCGGCCCCTGTGCTTCAACGCCCTGCACCTGCTGGGGCTTGGCGCGGCGCTGGCCTCGCCCGATGCTGACACGATCCGGTTCGTGCTCGCCGAGACTGGCGAGGGGGAGGAACCATGACGCATTCGCAGGACATCGAACGGCGCACGCTGATCGCGGGCGGACTGGCCCTGGCGGCCGTCGCCAGCCCGGCGCTGGCCCGGGCCAAGGAGGAGAACACGATGTACGGACTGATCGGCCAGATGAAGGCCGCGCCCGGCAAGCGGGACGAACTGGTGGCCATCCTGTCGGAGAGCACCGGCGCCATGCCCGGCTGCCTCAGTTATATCGTGGCCAAGGACGCCGCCGACGGCGACGCCCTGTGGATCACCGAGGTCTGGACCGACAAGGACAGCCACACCGCTTCTCTGAAGCTGCCGGCCGTCCAGGCCGCCATCGCCAAGGCCCGCCCGATCATCGCCGGTTTCGGCCATCGGTTCGAGACCGTTCCGATCGGCGGTGTCGGTCTCGCGAACGGCTAGGCTTAGTTCTTGTCGCCGCTGGGCTGGTAAGTGTTCTCGTAAGTATTCTGCTTGCTGTGCAGGACGTTCAGGAAGGCCTGGTCGATCTGGCCGAAGGCCGGAGTCGCCTTGCTGTCGAGCGGCACCATCAGAACCGACTCTCCTGACGCCGACTTGTAGGTGAGCGTCGTATAGGCGGTCTTGTCGGTGTCGCCGTCCTCCTTGATGACGAACATCACCCCCGAGCCATAGGGCACGGTGTAGGCCACCTTGGGCGCGACCGGCGCCTTGAAATTGACCGGGAGCATGAAGGGGGCGCCGTGCAGCATCGGGCCGGCGCTGGTGACGACCGCGCCGTTCTTCAGGGCGACCTTCGACAGGTCGAAGGTGAAGGGCTTGGCGTTCTCGCTGTCGTTGACCACTCCGCGCAGCATGTAGATGTGCCACATGCCGTTGGCGTCACCGCCGCTCTTGTTCTCCAGGTTCCAACTCTGGGCGTTGCCCAACTGTTGATAGGAGACTTTGACAAGGTTCTTGTCGCACGCGCCAAGGCTCAGGCACGCTATAGCGATCACGGCCATGGCCGCGCGGCGAAGTAGAAAGGTCATTCAGGAGGCCCTCGGTTGAGTTCGATCACGAGACGCAACTGACGGATTTGATAACCTCCGGTAGAAATGTTGACAACACTCTTATCGCGAGCACCCAGGCGACGGGCGTGAAAAAGGCCCGCGGATCGCTCCGCGGGCCTCGTCCCTGGTCCTAAGCCGTGAAGCTTAGCACTTGTAGTACATGTCGAATTCGACCGGGTGCGGGTGCAGCGTCAGGCGCATGACCTCTTCCATCTTCAGCTCGATGTAGCTGTCGATGAAGTCGTCGTCCATGACGCCGCCGGCCTTCAGGAAGGCGCGGTCCTTGTCCAGGTTTTCCAGGGCTTCGCGCAAGCTGCCGCAGACTTCCGGGATCTTCTTCTGCTCGCGGGGCGGCAGGTCGTACAGGTTCTTGTCGGCGGCCGCGCCCGGATCGATCTTGTTGTTGATGCCGTCGAGACCCGCCATCAGCAGGGCGACGAAGGTCAGGTACGGGTTGCCCATCGGGTCGGGGAAGCGCGCCTCGATGCGCTTGGCCTTCGGCGAGTCGACGTGCGGGATGCGGATCGAGGCCGAGCGGTTGCGCGAGCTGTAGGCCAGCTTCACCGGGGCTTCGTAGCCCGGCACCAGGCGCTTGTACGAGTTCGTCGTCGAGTTCGAGAACGCGTTGATCGCCTTGGCGTGCTTGATGATGCCGCCGATGTACCACAGGCACATGTCCGACAGGCCGGCGTACTTGTCGCCGGCGAACAGCGGCTTGCCGTCCTGCCAGATCGACTGGTGCACGTGCATGCCCGAGCCGTTGTCGCCGAACATCGGCTTGGCCATGAAGGTGGCCGACTTGCCGTAGGCGTGGGCCACGTTGTGGATCACGTACTTGTAGAGCTGCATGCGGTCGGCCATCACGACCATGGTGTCGAACTTCAGGCCGAGTTCATGCTGGGCCGGCGCCACTTCGTGGTGGTGCTTTTCCGGCTTCATGCCTAGCTCGCCCATGACGGCCAGCATTTCGCCGCGCAGGTCCTGGGCCGAGTCGATCGGGTTGACCGGGAAGTAGCCGCCCTTGGGACCCGGGCGGTGGCCCATGTTGCCTTCCGGATATTCCTTGGCCGAGTTGCCCGGCAGTTCGACGGAGTCGAACGAGTAGCCGGTGTTGTTCGACGAGGTGTTCCAGCGCACGTCGTCGAAGATGAAGAACTCGGCTTCCGGGCCGAAGAACACGGTGTCGCCGATGCCCGACGACTTGACGTAGGCCAGGGCGTTCTTGGCGATCGAGCGCGGGTCGCGGTTGTAGGGGGTGCCCGTGTCGGGGTTCACCACGTCGCAGAACAGCGCCAGGGTGGTCTGCTGGTAGAACGGGTCGATGATGGCGCTCGACAGGTCCGGACGCAGCTTCATGTCCGACTCGTTGATGGCCTTCCAGCCGGCGATCGACGAGCCGTCGAACATGGTGCCGTCGTTGAGGAAGTCGTCGTCGACCAGGTCGATGTCGAAGGTCACGTGCTGCAGCTTGCCGCGAACGTCCGTGAAGCGGACGTCGACGTACTTGACGTCCTTTTCCTTGATCAGGTCCAGGATCTGCTTGGCGGTGCTCATAGTTATCCCCTTTGAGCGTTAAGCGGTTTTCGGCCGGGCCTTAGACGGCGGACGGGCCGGTTTCTCCGGTGCGGATGCGGACGACTTCCGTGATTTCGGACACGAAAATCTTGCCGTCGCCGATGCGGCCCGTGCGGGCGGCGTTGGTGATGGCTTCGAGCGCGGGCTCCAACTGGCTGTCTTCGACCACGACTTCGACTTTGATCTTGGGGAGGAAGTCGACGACGTACTCGGCGCCGCGATAGAGCTCGGTATGGCCCTTCTGGCGCCCATACCCCTTGGCTTCCAGCACGGTCATGCCCTGCACGCCCATCTCCTGAAGCGCCTCTTTGACCTCATCCAGCTTGAAGGGCTTGATGACGGCTTCGATCTTTTTCATCAGACTTCTTTCACGCCCAAACGGCGCGGGCGCCGCTGACTGAGCGGCACGGAGCACGCCGGCCCTTGGGCTCACAAGCGGGCTGACGCGCTTTATCGTGCGAGTCCTGTCGAGTTCCGCTCATTGATCAATATTTGTGCAGGCAAAGCCTGAGGAATGATCAGTGCGCGTTTGGGCGGCCAAACCGCCTTGCGGGTGGTGATTGGCGGCCTAGGATCGTCGAAAGGTTGGATCCGAAGGCGAAGAACCGGGCGAAAGGCGCGGGGTTCGTGGCCGGAGAGGCCCGGGATCGCCCCGCGGGAATGGCTGAAAATGTGTCGGCGATCCGAAAACTGCTGAGTTTTGTGGCGAAGGCCGAGGCGATCGGCGCGAGCGAGGCGGGGGCGGTTCTTGCGCGTTCGCACGCTCCAGCGGTCGGCGGCGCCCGCGGCCCGTGGGAAGCGTCGCAGGAAGAACCGGTCTCTCGCGCCGGGTCGGGAAGATATTTCGAGGGGCGAGGAAGCCGATGAGCCGCGTTCACATGATCCGCCATGGCCGTCCCGCCTCGACCTGGGGCGAGGCCGATCCCGATCCAGGCCTGGACGCCGTCGGGGCGGAGCAGGCCAGGGCGGTGGCGCGGACCCTGCTGGCCCTGCCGGAGCCGGAGCGACCGTCGCGGGTGATCAGCTCGCCGCTGCGGCGCTGCCGCGAGACCGCCCAGCCGCTGGCCGACGCCCTGGGCGTGACGGTGGAGATCGATTCGAGGGTCGGCGAGATCCCGACGCCGGCCGCTCTGAACGCCCAGGACCGTCCCGGCTGGCTACGCCAGGCCTTCCAGGGCCGGTGGAGCGATATCCGGGGCGATCTCGACTATGCGGCCTGGACCCGCGAAGTGGCGCAAGGCGTGGCCTCGCACCCCGGCGCGGCGGTGTTCAGCCACTTCGTGGCGCTGAACGCGGCGGTGTCGGCGGCGACCGGCGAAGAGGCGGTGGCGGCCTTCCGGCCCGACCACGTGTCGGTGACGACGTTCGATGTGGTCGACGGCGCGTTGATCCTGGTCGACAAGGGCGGGGAGGCCTCCACCCAGGTCCTGTAGGAAGAGGAACCGCCGTGCCGCGCCAGATCATGACCGTCGCCGAGATGACCGCCGCGGACCGGGCCGCCGCCGAAGCCGGGACTCCGACGATCGTGCTGATGGAGCGGGCCGGCCGGGCGGCGGCCGAGGTCATCCGCGAGCGCTACGCCCGCTGCCCGACGGTGGTCTGGTGCGGCCCCGGCGACAACGGCGGCGACGGCTATGTGATCGCCCGGCATCTGCGCCGGCGCGGCTGGCCGGTGCGGGTCGAGGCGCTGGCCCCGCCGTCCAGCCCGGCGGGGCAGTGGGCCGCCGGGCGCTGGAAAGGCGAGACCGGGCCGCTGGTCTCGGAGCCCGGGTCGGCGGCGCTCTATGTCGACTGCCTGTTCGGCGCGGGCCTGTCGCGTCCGCTGGACGGCGAGGCCGACCGCCTGGCGCGGATCATGCCCGGCGCCGCGCGGATCGTCGCCGTCGACGTGCCCAGCGGCCTGGTCGGCGACACCGGCCGTCCGCTCGGCGAGCGCAGCCTGAAGGCGCAACTCACCGTCACCTTCCATCGCCGCAAGCCCGCCCACGTGCTGGCGGCGGGGCGAGCCGCCTGCGGCGAGGTCGTGGTGGCCGACATCGGCCTGGAGGAGACGGGGCAAAGGCGCCTGTTCGAGAACGATCCTGGCCTTTGGGCCGAGCGCTTCCCCTGGCCGGCGGCCGACGCCCACAAGCACGCTCGTGGGCGGATGATGGCCGTCAGCGGCGAGGCCTGGAACACCGGGGCGGCGCGGCTGGCGGCGCGCGGGGCCTTGCGGATCGGCGCGGGGGTGGTGACCGTGCTGTCTCCGCCAGGCGCCCTGGCCGTCAACGCCTCCCACCTGGAGGCGGTGATGCTGGCGCCGTTCGAAAGCGAGTTCGACCTGCAGACCCGGGCCGAAAAGGCCGACGCGGTGGTGATCGGGCCGGCGGCGGGCGTGGGCGAGGCGACCATGCGCCACGTCTTCGCCCTGGCCCGCAACGGCGCGGCCCTGGTGGTCGACGCCGACGCCCTGACCAGCTTCGCCGACGATCCGGCGGCGCTGTTTTCGGCGCTGGACCGCGACGACGTGCTGACACCGCATCCGGGCGAGTTCGAGCGAATCTTCCCCGGCCTGCTGGCCGCGTCGCCCGAACGGATCACGGCGGCGCGTGAGGCCGCGCGGCGGGCCGGGGCTGTGGTGCTGCTGAAGGGCTCCGACACCGTCGTCGCCGCGCCTGATGGCCGGGCGGCGGTGGGGCTGAACGGCGCGCCCTGGCTGGCGACGGCGGGGGCGGGCGACGTGCTGGCCGGCTTCATCGCCGGCCTGATCGCCCAAGGCATGGAGAGCTTCGAAGCCGCCTGCGCCGCCGCCTGGATCCACGCCGAGGCCGGCGCGGTTCATGGCCCGGGCCTGATCGCCGAGGACCTGCCGGGCCTGGCGCCGTCGGTGCTGCGAAAGCTGTGGGAGGCGCGAGAGCGCTAGCTGTCCTGGCGGATCAGGACGACCTGGCGGCGCACGCCCTCGTCGAACAGGGAATCGCTGATCGCCTGCGCCGTTTGGAGGGTTCGTTCCTTCACTGTGTCGATGAAAAGGACCCTGGCGCCGTGCCTCACGGTCCAGCCCTTGTCGCTTTCGACAACCTCGATGGTTTCCATGGCGCGCGCTCGCTGGACGAAGTCAGACGCAAACCCGGCCAGGGCCAAAATCGTTCCGCGCCAAAATGTCTTGGAAGGTGAAACACCGGCCCGGGCGTCAGTCGGGGGGGCATGGCCCGGGCCGGTGTAGATCCAGGGCGTTCTGAACAGCCGCGGACATCATCATAACCGGCGGGCCGGGAAGTTGTTCCGGGCGTGGCGAGAAATATTCGAACTTTCGAGCATGTCCGCGACAGGCCGGACTCCGGCGCAAATCGCCTGGCGACTTGCCAAGCCGCCCGGGCATGTCTAACCCGCTCCGGCGCATCGTGCGGATGTGGCGAAACTGGTAGACGCACCAGATTTAGGTTCTGGCGCCGAGAGGCGTGGAGGTTCGAGTCCTCTCATCCGCACCACTTCGCCGGGCCCCTGGTCCGACGAAGCGCGCCGCCTGGCGGGACTTTCGTCTCGCGAGGACGCCAATGCCCTTGGATGGTCGCCAAACGCGTGACATAAGGGCGCTCTTTCGCCGCCCCGGTGACGTGGGCGGCTTTGATGTTTTGACCCCTGGGGCGGACGACGGGCGCGGGCGCCCAAGAGCCGAGAAGCTAAGAATGTCGATGCAGATCGTTGAAAAGTCGGGCGAAGGCCTCAGCCGCGTTTATGGCGTGACGGTGCCCGCGAGTGAACTCGCCACGCGTCTCGAAGCCCGGATCGCCGAGGTCGCGCCCCAGATGAACGTCAAGGGTTTCCGCCCTGGCAAGGTGCCGACCGCCCACGTCCGCCGCCTCTACGGCAAGGCCCTGATGGGCGAAGTCATCGAGGCGACGCTGAACGAAGGCGCCCAGAAGGTCCTGGACGACAACAAGCTGCGCCCCGCGGGCCAGCCGGACCTGAAGCCCTCGTCCGACATGGACAAGGTCCTGGCCGGCGGCGAGGACCTGGCCTTCGAACTGGCCGTGGAAGTGATGCCGGACTTCGAGCCGATCGACCCCGCGTCGATCGAGCTGACCAAGCCGGTCTACAAGGTCTCGGACGCCGAGGTCGACGAGGCCCTGGCCGACCTGGCCAAGCAGGCCCGCACCTATGAGCCGCGCAAGGGCAAGTCCCTGAAGGCCAAGGACGGCGACCAGCTGCTGATCGACTTCGTCGGCACCATCGACGGCGTGGCCTTCGACGGCGGCACGGCCACCGACGCCGAGCTGACCCTGGGCTCGGGCCAGTTCATCCCCGGCTTCGAAGACCAGCTGGTCGGCGCCAAGCCGGGCGACGAAGTCACCGTGAAGGTCGACTTCCCGGCCGACTACCAAGCCGCCAACCTGGCCGGCAAGGCCGCCGAATTCGCCACCACCGTCAAGGAAGTGCGCGCCCCGGTCGACGCCGAACCCGATGACGAACTGGCCAAGCGCCTGGGCCTGGCCGACCTGGCCGCCCTGAAGGACCTGCTGAAGTCGAACCTGGAAGGCCGCTACAGCAATTCGTCGCGCTTCAAGCTGAAGCGCGCCCTGCTGGACGTGCTGGACACCAAGCATGACTTCGCCCTGCCGCCGCGCATGGTCGACGCCGAGTTCGCCGGCATCTGGCAACAGGTCCAGGCCGACAAGACCCAGGGCGGCCTGCCGCCCGAGGACGAGGGCAAGACCGAGGACCAGCTGAAGGACGAGTACAAGAAGATCGCCGAGCGCCGCGTGCGCCTGGGCCTGGTGCTCGCCGAGATCGGCCGCAAGAACGACGTGGCCGTCACCGAGCAGGAACTGGCCGACGCCATGATGCGCGAAGCCCGCCAATACGGCGCGCAAGCCCAGCAGGTGTTCGACATGTACCGCCAGCGCGCCGACCTGCAGGCCGCCCTGCGCGCCCCGATCTACGAGGACAAGGTCGTCGACCTGATCTTCGGCAAGGCCAAGATCGAGGAAAAGGAAGTCTCCAAGGAAGAGCTCCTGGAAGAAGACGACCTGCCGGAAGGCTACGGCGGCTAAGCTCCGTCCATCGACGAAAAACGGGGCGCGATCCGCGAGGGTCGCGCCCTTTTTCGTGCGTGATGCGGGGGGGCGGCTCCTTGCAACCTGTTAAGCGCCACGCGATATGCGTTGGCGACGGCGCGCGGGGGCTGATTCGCGTTCGCGCCGCCCAGACACAATGAAAAGGGCGATCCCTATGTATGATCCGATGGCGACGGCGATGAACCTCGTGCCGATGGTGGTCGAACAGACCAGCCGCGGCGAGCGGGCGTTCGACATCTTCTCCCGTCTGTTGAAAGAGCGGATCATCTTCCTGACCGGTCCCGTCGAAGACGGAATGGCCAGCCTGATCTGCGCCCAGCTGCTCTTCCTGGAGTCCGAGAACCCCAAGAAGGAAATCGCCATGTACATCAACTCGCCGGGCGGCGTGGTGACGGCCGGCCTGGCGATCTACGACACCATGCAATACATCAAGAGCCCGGTTTCGACGGTGTGCATGGGCATGGCCGCCTCGATGGGCAGCCTGCTGCTGACCGCCGGCGCCGCCGGCCAGCGCATCGCCCTGCCGAACGCCCGCATCATGGTCCACCAGCCGTCGGGCGGCTTCCGCGGCCAGGCCTCGGACATCGAGCGCCACGCCGAGGACATCATCAAGACCAAGCGCCGCCTGAACGAGATCTACGTCAAGCACACCGGCCGCACCTATGAGGAAGTCGAAAAAACCCTCGACCGCGACCACTTCATGAGCGCCGAGGAAGCCAAGGCCTGGGGTCTGATCGACCACATCAACGAAAGCCGCGACGCCTCGGAAGACAAGGCCTAAGGCTTCGAGCCTTTTGCGAAAAGGGAAAGCCGCCGGCTGCAAGGTCGGCGGCTTTTTCATGGTCGGACCTCGCCGCCGAGGCTGGGGCGGCCTCAAACCTTTCGGGCCGCTGCTATCGCGGAAGGCGACCCTTGAAAGCTTGGCCTTTCTGCCGCATCTGTCGGACAGGGGGCGCTTATGGCTTTGAAAGTTTCGTTGCTGGTTTCGGCGTGCGTGCTCGTCGCGACCTCGGCCTTTGCGCAATCACAGGAGATCCGGCGTGGTCCCGCCCCGGCCTGGGCGGTCGCATCCTCGCCGATGCCCGTGCCGGAGACCGCCACCGGGGCGGTGTTCTTCCGTCGCCAGGATGCGGAAATCCATCTGAGCGACAAGGGCCAGGCGCAGTACCTCGGCTATCGCATCAGGATTCTCCAGCCTAGCGCGCTGCAGCTTGGCAATATCTCGATCGCCTGGGACCCGGCGGCGGGCGCTCCGATCGTCCATGGCATCAAGGTCTTTCGCGACGAGCAAGTCATCGACGTTCTGAAGGACGCCACCTTCGAAATCCTGCGCCGCGAGGATCAACTGGAGGCGGCCAAGCTGGACGGGATGCTGACGGCGGTTCTTCGCGTTCCCGACCTTCGCGTCGGCGACGAACTGGAGGTCGAACTGACGACGTTCCAGCGCAATCCCGCCCTCGGGAGCAATCAGTCCGGCTTGCTCCTGCTCGGCCCCAGTCCGTCGCCAGGCCGCTATCGCCTAGGGTTGAGCTGGGACGAGGGCCACAAGCCCGACTTGAAGATGACGGCCGACATGACGGCGGCTATGCAGAACTCCGAGCGGGCCGTCGAATTCCGCTTCGACAATCCGCCGCTCCAGTCCGCACCGACCGATGCGCCGATCCGCTACCAGTGGCAGCGCGTGGTCGAATACAGCGATTTTCACGACTGGTCGGCGCTTTCGCGGCATTTCGCGCCGCTGTACGCGACGGCGTCCGTCCTTGCTCCGGACTCTTCGCTCAAGCGCGAGGCCGCTCGCCTCCGCGCCGCGCAGGCGAGCCCCCTGGATCGCGCCGGCGCCGCGCTGAAATTGGTCCAGCAGAACGTGCGGTACATCTATGTGGGCCTCAATGGCGGCAATCTGGTCCCCGTCTCCGCGGACGAAACCTGGAAGCGCCGCTATGGGGATTGCAAGGGCAAGACCGTACTCCTGCTGGCCCTGTTGCGTGAGCTGGGCATCGACGCTGAGGCCGTGCTCGTCAATTCCAGCGGCGTCGACGACGGCTTCGATCAGCGCCTGCCCATTCCGCAGTTGTTCGATCATGTGCTCGTGCGCGCCCATATCGACGGCAAGGTCTACTGGCTGGACGGCACACTGCCGCCGGTCGCTTCGCCCAGCCCACAGCCCGTCCTTCCGGTCAAATGGGTCCTGCCCCTGACCGCGCAGGGCGCTGACCTCGAGCGACTGGAATGGCGCCCGGCCGCGACGCCCGAGCAGATCAGCCTGTTCGAGATCGATGCGCGCGCGGGTTTCGACAAGCCGTCGCGGATCGTGTCCACCGAAATTGTCCGCGGTCTCCCGGCCCTGGAACAGCAGGTGCAATTTTCTTCGGTCAGCGAAGGCCAGTTGCTCGAGTTCTTCCGCCAGAACGCGACCGGCGGTGTCTGGCAGACGATCGATGACGTCAAGTGGCGCTATGATCAGAAGGCGGGCGCGAGCATCCTGACGATCAGCGGTACGGGGACCATGGATTGGGACGACGACGGGCCCGGTGAAAAGTCCCTGGCGCTTCCTGGAGGCGGGTTCAACCCGCCTGAACGGCGGGCGAGGGCGGATCACAAGGACGCGCCCTACTACACCAAGCCGGAATACACCTGCCACGTCACCACGGTGCGACTGCCGACCTCGACCCAGCCCAACCAATGGTCTTCCGAGAAGAGTTACGATACGCGCATCTTCGGTCGCAACTATCATCGGGCTTGGGAGCTGCGCGATGGTGCAATTCGCATGATCCGCGGGTCACGGGTGGAGCAGCCAGAGATCGATTCGGCTACCGCCCAGCGCGACAACGGACGGATCGCGGCGTTCGACAACAGCATGGGCTGGATCTTCTATCGCCCTTCGACGCGCAAGAGCGCCGTGGGAAATGGAGAGACCGTCCCCGCAACCTATGACTTCGACTGGACGGCCAACGACGTGCCCTGCGTGTCTGCTCCGAAGAACTGAGCTTGTTCCCATCGCTCCCGGCGTGGTTCTGCAACAAAAACAACGCCCCAAACGCGCTTATCCTCCCTTTCCCACGCCGGCGCATAATCACTGCACCACAAGGCGATGGGGAGGGCGCTAAGGCCTGCGACCTTCGCGGCCTTGGGGTGCGGTCGAGCGGGCAGCGCTCGTCGGCGGCGGTTTGCTCCCGAGGCGGACCGCGACCTGCATCCCTCTGGAGCCGGCCGGGCCTGGAACACAAAAACGGCGTGGGGTGCAAGGGCTGGCGAGGGTCAAGGCGGGCGGTGACGCCCGCCGCAAGGGACGGGGCTTCGCGGGCCTCGCCCTCCCGTCGGGGGCCAAGACCGGCGAGGTCCGAACAGGGCCGATCGCCGGACGCTCCCGGAAAACGACCGCGCGGAGCGTCGGTCCTGGTCGAAACGGTATTGTCTACAAAAGCTTCCGGGCCTGGCCCGGCGCTCCGCGTCCCTCCCCAACTTCAGCGGCCCGCCGCCTGAAACCGCGTCCACCGTTGGGGACAGGCGCATGCGCCTGTCCCCGTCCGCGCCAAGGAGAGGCCCATGCGAAGATCAGCCCGGCTTGCCCCTGAAAATGCGATAGCCCCTCTCGTGGGCGATCGCCAGCATCTCGCGGTCGCCGGAGGTGTCGCCATAGGCGGCGGCCAGCGACAGATCGTCGCCGAACACCTCGCGCAGCCGCACGACCTTTTCCGCGCCCCGGCAGTTGGGGCCGAGCAGGGGCCCCAGCACCTTGTTGTCGGGATCCAGGGCCAGGCGCGAGCCGATCAGCAGGTCGGCGCCCAGGCCGCGAGCGAACGGCGCGACAACCACGTCGGGCGAGGCGGTGACGATCACCAGCCTGGCGCCCTTGGCCCGCCAGCGGCGCCAGACCGCGAGGGCGTCGGGGCGGAACAGCCTGGGGGCTTCGGATTCGGCGAAGGCGCGGGCCTCGCGCTCCAACTCCTCCAGGGGCAGGCCGCGCAGGAACTCGCGAATGGCGGCGGCCTTGATCTTGCCGCGGTTGCGATCGAACAGATATCCGACGGCGGCGGGGAAAAGGCGCACCATGCCCATCAGATGGCGGGCGGGGCTGACCCGCCACTTCAGGAAGGCGGTGAAGCTGTCGCGAACCGTCAGGGTGCCGTCGAAGTCGAAGGCGACCAGGGGCGGCCCCTCGTGCAGGTCCCCGGTCATCCCCGTGGAGGCCGACAAGCCCTTGGCCATCAATGAACGTTTCGCCATTCGTCTCCGCGCTCGCGCGCCCCGCAACCTTGCCGGCCTTGCAACACGATTCCGCCTTGGCCGCCTAAGGCCATCGCCAGGTGAAGCGAACGAGCGTCCGGGTTGTTCAAGGCGGGGCTTTTTGACGCGCCCCCCGACGGAGCAAACGACGGGCGGCTTGCGTTGACGCTCGTGGACGCCATTTTAGAGAGGAATTCCATGAAACCGTACGCACCATCCACGAACTTGGGGGCTGTAAATCGGCTCCAAGGCTTGTGCCGTGCGCCCGGATCGGGGAATGTCAAGGATTAGACAACTCCCGGCGGATATCCTGCTGCTTCGGTGGCGAGATAGGCGCTAAGGAGTCGGTGGTTTCGGCTTTCGGCCTGGACCGCCCTAGCGTGAGAAGCGACCATGACGAAAGCCGCGAGCGGCGACACCAAGAGCACTCTCTACTGTTCTTTCTGCGGAAAGAGCCAGCATGAGGTGCGTAAGCTCATCGCGGGGCCGACGGTGTTCATCTGCGATGAATGCGTCGAGCTTTGCATGGACATCATCCGCGAAGAGCACAAGATCGCCTTCGTGAAGTCCAAGGACGGCGTGCCCACGCCGCGCGAAATCTGCGAAGTCCTGGACGATTACGTGATCGGGCAAAATCACGCCAAGAAGGTGCTCGCGGTCGCGGTGCACAACCACTACAAGCGCCTGAACCACGCCTCGAAAAACAACGACGTCGAGCTGGCCAAGTCGAACATCCTGCTGGTCGGTCCGACCGGCACCGGCAAGACGCTGCTGGCCCAGACCCTGGCCCGAATCATCGACGTGCCGTTCACGATGGCCGACGCCACCACCCTGACCGAAGCCGGTTATGTGGGCGAGGACGTCGAGAATATCGTGCTCAAGCTGCTGCAAGCCGCCGACTACAACGTCGAGCGCGCCCAGCGCGGCATCGTCTATATCGACGAGATCGACAAGATCAGCCGCAAGTCCGACAACCCGTCGATCACCCGAGACGTGTCGGGCGAAGGCGTGCAGCAGGCCCTGCTGAAGATCATGGAAGGCACTGTCGCCTCCGTGCCGCCGCAAGGCGGGCGCAAGCATCCGCAGCAGGAGTTCCTGCAGGTCGACACGACCAACATCCTGTTCATCTGCGGCGGGGCCTTCGCGGGCCTGGAGCGCATCATCTCGGCGCGCGGCCAGGGCAAGTCGATCGGCTTCGGCGCCAAGGTGGCGGACCCGGAGGAGCGTCGCACGGGCGAGATCCTGCGCGGCGTCGAGCCCGACGACCTGCAGCGCTTCGGCCTGATCCCGGAATTCATCGGCCGCCTGCCGGTGATCGCCACCCTGGAGGACCTCGACGAGGCCGCCCTGGTGAAGATCCTGACCGAGCCGAAGAACGCCTTCGTCAAGCAATACCAGCGCCTGTTCGAGATGGAGAATATCGGCCTGACCTTCACCGACGACGCCCTGCACGGCGTCGCCAAGAAGGCCATCGCCCGCAAGACCGGCGCGCGCGGTCTGCGCTCGATCATGGAAGGCATCCTGCTGGAGACCATGTTCGAACTGCCCAACTACGAGGGCGTCGAGGAAGTGGTGGTCAACGCCGAGGTCGTCGAAGGCCGGGCCCAGCCGCTGCTGATCTACGCCGAGAAGAAGGGCGGGGCGGCTTCGGCCTGACCCTCGTCAAAACGGCTCTGAACGAGGCGCGTCCGGCTCCGCCGGGCGCGCCTTTTTCATCACACGGGACCGCCTTGCGTTGTGACGCTTCCCTTGGATCAACCGGCGCGAAAGGTCCGCGGCGGCAAAACCTGGGCGTCGCGAGCCCTGCGCCAGCATGGATCGTGCATTGTGGAGCCGGGCAGGGGGCATGGCCGTTGCACCTTGACCGCTTCACCGCGACCCGTCGCCGCTATCAGGCGAGCACGCTTGAACCGTGTTGCAAAAGGTCCACATAAATAACGACCATCCGCTCAGTCCCGAGCGGACGGGTCGTACGACTCAGGCGCATCGTCTGGGTGACGGCGGCCCGCGTGGCCGAGCGCGAGTGCAACGCGCCGGCCAGGAGTAGAGAGCATCATGTCTGAGATTCGTACGCTTCCTGTGCTGCCCCTGCGGGACATCGTGGTGTTCCCGCATATGGTGGTCCCGTTGTTCGTCGGGCGTGACAAGTCCGTTCGCGCCCTCGAAGAGGTGATGCGCGGCGGCAAGGAGATCCTTCTGGTCACCCAGAAGAACTCGGCCGACGACGATCCGGCCCCGACCGACATCTACGATGTCGGCGTGCTGGCCACCGTCTTGCAACTGCTGAAACTGCCCGACGGCACCGTCAAGGTGCTGGTCGAGGGCAAGGGCCGCGCGGCCGTCGTGCGCTTCACCGACCAGGAGGCCTATTACGAGGCCCAGGTCGGCGAGGTGAACGAGGACCAGGGCGTGGGCCCCGAGGCCGAGGCGCTGTCGCGCGCCGTGGTCGAGCAGTTCGAGAACTACGTCAAACTGAACAAGAAGGTGCCGCCCGAGGCCCTGGCCTCGATCCCGCAGATCGCCGAACCCGGCAAGCTGGCCGACAGCATCTCGGCCCACCTGTCGGTCAAGATCGGCGACAAGCAGCACCTGCTGGAAATCTTCGACGTCGTGAAGCGCCTGGAAAAGGTCTTCGCCCTGATGGAGGGCGAGATCTCGGTGCTGCAGGTCGAGAAGAAAATCCGCTCGCGCGTGAAGCGCCAGATGGAGAAGACCCAGCGCGAATATTATCTGAACGAGCAGATGAAGGCGATCCAGCGCGAGCTGGGCGACCCCGACGATCAGCGCGACGAACTGATCGAGCTCGAGAAGCGCATCAAGAAGACCAAGCTTTCCAAGGAAGCCCGGGCCAAGGCCGAGGGTGAACTGAAGAAGCTGCGCAACATGAGCCCGATGTCGGCCGAAAGCACCGTGGTCCGGAATTATCTGGACTGGATGCTGTCGATCCCGTGGGGCAAGGCCAAGACCAAGAAGATCGACCTGGTCGAGGCCGAGGCGGTGCTCGAAGAGGACCACTATGGCCTGGAGAAGGTCAAGGAGCGCATCCTCGAGTACCTGGCCGTCCAGGCGCGCACCAACTCGCTGAAGGGCCCGATCCTGTGCCTCGTCGGCCCTCCCGGGGTGGGCAAGACCTCGCTGGGCCGTTCGCTGGCCAAGGCGACCGGTCGCGAGTTCGCCCGCATCTCGCTGGGCGGCGTGCGCGACGAGGCCGAGATCCGCGGTCACCGTCGGACCTATATCGGCTCGATGCCCGGCAAGATCATCCAGACCATGAAGAAGGCCAAGACCACCAACGCCTTCGTCCTGCTGGACGAGATCGACAAGATGGGCAGCGACTATCGCGGCGACCCGTCCTCGGCCCTGCTGGAGGTGCTGGACCCGGCGCAGAACTCGACGTTCGGCGACCACTATCTGGAAGTCGATTACGACCTGTCGCAGGTGATGTTCGTCACCACCGCCAACAGCCTCAACATGCCCCAGCCGCTGCTGGACCGCATGGAGATCATCCGCATCCCCGGCTACACCGAGGATGAGAAGGTCGAGATCGCCAAGCGCCACATCCTGCCCAAGCAGATGAAGGACCACGGCCTGAAGGCGGCCGAGTTCGTGGTGCCCGAAAAGGCCATCCGCGACCTGATCCGCTACTACACCCGGGAAGCCGGCGTGCGGTCGCTGGAGCGGGAGCTGGGGGCCCTGGCGCGCAAAACCGTTCGTGACCTGGCCCGTGAAAAGGTCGCCACGATCACGATCGACGATGAGCGCCTGGCCAAGTATGCGGGCGTCAAGAAGTACCGCTACGGCGAGACGGACGAGATCGACCAAGTCGGCATCGTCACCGGTCTGGCCTGGACGGAGTTCGGCGGCGACATCCTGACCATCGAAGCCGTGAAGATGCCGGGCAAGGGCCGCATGACGGTCACCGGCAACCTCAAGGACGTGATGAAGGAGTCGATCTCGGCGGCCAACAGCTACGTCCGCTCGCGGGCGGTGCAGTTCGGCATCAAGCCGCCGCTCTTCGAGAAGACCGACGTCCACGTGCACGTTCCGGACGGCGCCACGCCCAAGGACGGTCCGTCGGCCGGCAGCGCCATGGCCCTGGCCATCGTTTCGGTGCTGACGGGCGTCCCGATCCGCAAGGACATCGCCATGACCGGCGAGATCACCCTGCGCGGCCGGGTCACGGCGATCGGCGGCCTCAAGGAAAAGCTGCTGGCGGCTCTGCGCTCGGGCGTGAAGACGGTCCTGATCCCTCAGGAGAACGAGAAGGATCTGGCCGACGTCCCGCAAAGCGTGAAGGACGGCCTGGAGATCATCCCGGTGTCCACCTTCGACGAAGTGCTGAAACACGCCCTGGTCGGCCCGCTCACGCCGGTCGAATGGCGCGAGGAAGACGAGCCGATTGCTGCGACTGCGAAGGTCGAGGATGGCGACAGCGACGCTGTCCTGACCCACTAATAGCAACTTATCGTCGATAACTTGGGCGGCGCGGAGTATTTCCGCGCCGCCTTCGTTTGACGGGCCGTCTGAACCCCGCATACTCCCGGTCGAGCGAAGCGGCGTGAGCTGTAGCCAGCGCCGCCGCTTTCATGCTGGGAGAAGAACATGACCACAAAGGCCGAACTCGTCACGGCGATCGCCGAAAAGGCGGGCATCAACAAGAACCAGGCTAAGGACGCTCTCGAAGCTTTCATCGACGCCGTCACCACCTCGCTGAAATCGGGCGAGGACGTGCGCCTGGTCGGCTTCGGCACGTTCAAGGCGGTCGCCCGGGCCGCCGGCACCGCGCGCAACCCGCGCACCGGCGAGACCGTCAATCGTCCGGCCTCCAAGACCGCCCGGTTCCAGGTCGGCGAAGGTCTGAAGACCACGCTGAACGGCTGATCCAGTAAACAGATTTCGAGGGCGGGCCGCCACGCAGGCGTCCCGCCTTTTCTATGCAGGACATTTCCGAGCGGACGGGGTATCTCCCACATCCCCGTCCGTCTTGGCTTCGTCCGCCTCGCACAGACGGGCTTGAAGGTCCTGGGGGCGGTTAGCTCAGCGGTAGAGCGTCTCGTTTACACCGAGAGGGTCGGGGGTTCGATCCCCTCACCGCCCACCAACATCAGCGCGACAAACCAGGGTTCGACAGGCGAGGACTTTCGCCATCGCCGCCCGCACGGATCGGGTATGGCCGCCGAACCCGCCGACATCACCGTCACCCGCCTTGTCTGGGCCGACCGCCTTCTCGACCAGGTGGAGACGCCCAAGGGGGCCCTGCGCATCACCCTGGGCTTGGGCTCGGGCCTGGCCCGGCGAGCCTGCGATCCGCCGGGCGTCGTCTGGGCGATCGGGGATCGTGGTCCCAACATCAAGGTCGGGGCGGCGGTCGAGGATCACGGCCTGGCGTCGCTGTCAGGCCTGGCCGAGCTCGAAGGAGCCAAGATCATGCCGCACCCGGCGATCGGGCCGACGCTGGCCCAGCTTCGGGTCGAGGCCGATAGGGTCGTCTGTCTCCAGACGCTGCCGCTGCGCGACGCGACGGGCGCGGCCTTCGACGGTCTACCGGGACCCGGCGGCGACCTGGCGGCGATGGAGCCCGCCTTCGACCTGTCGGGCGCCCCGCTGGCGCCCAGCCTGTCCGGCGGCGACACCGAGGGGATCGTGGCCCTGGGCGACGGCACCTTCCGGGTGGCCGACGAATACGGCCCCTCGATCCTGGTCGTGGGCGCCGACGGCGTGGTCGTGGCGCGCTGGGTCCCGAAAGGCGACGGCGCGGCCCTGGTCGGCGCGGCCTATCGCGTGGAGGACGTGCTGCCGGCCCTGTCGGCCCGCCGGCGCCTGAACCGGGGCTTCGAAGCCATTGCCCTGTCGCCGGACGAAACGCGGCTGCACGTGATCCTGCAAAGTCCGCTGGCGGCCAAGGACGAGGTCACGGCCGAAGGGCGTGGCCGCGCCCGCCTGTGGACGCTGGACGCCCGGACCGGCGCGCCGCTCGCCGAGCATTTCTATCCGTTCGACGCGCCGGAGACGTTCCGGCGTGACGCCGAGACTGGACCGGTGGGGCCGGAGGACCTGAAGATCTCGGAGGCCGTGTCGCTGGGCGGCGACCAACTGCTGGTCCTGGAGCGGATCTCCCGCACCTCGAAGCTCTATCGCGTGACGCTGGACGCGCCGGTCCTGACCAAGACCCTGGTGCTGTCGACCGATGACTGGCCGCAGATCGACGCCGACCTGGAAGGCCTGGCCCTGCTGTCGGACCGCGACCTGCTGCTCAGCACCGACAACGACTTTGGGGTCGAGGGCCGGGAGACGGCGTTCTTCAGGGTCAGCTTCCCCGCCCCGCTCGCCGACGGCGAGCAGGTCGCGGGCGGAGGGGGAGCCCCATGGTGAAGATCCTGGACCGCCGGGCGCTGAACCGGGCGCTGCTGGCGCGCCAGCACCTGTCGCGGCGCGCCGACCTGTCCGTGCCGGAGGCGCTGGAGCGGCTGATCGCCCTGCAGGCCCAGTCCGCCCAGGCGCCGTATTTCGCGCTCTGGACCCGGCTTAAGGCCTTCGCGCCGCAAGACCTGTCCGAACTGTTGGAAGACTTCAGCCTGGCGCGCGGCACGCTGATGCGCGGCACCCTGCACATCGCCGCCGCCGAGGATTTCGCGGCGATCCGGCCGCTGATCCAGCGGGGCCTGGATCGGTTCCTGACCGAAGGCGGCGTGTACGGTCGCGCCTTGGCCGGGCTGGACCAAGCCGAGATCACGGCGGCGGCGCGCGAACTGCTGCGGCGCGGACCGCTGACCGCCGCCGAGCTTCGCGACGCCTTGGCTGCGCGCTGGCCGGGGCGCGATCCGCAGGCCTTGGCCATGGCGGCCCGCATTCACCTGCCGATGCTGCAACTACCGCCGCGCGGGCTATGGGGGCGGAGCGGCCAGCCGACGCTGGCGGCAATGGAGGATCGGTTGGCCGCGCCCAAGCGCGGCTTCGCCTTGGCCGACCTGGTGCGGCGCTACCTGGCGGCGTTCGGGCCCGCCAGCGTCGCCGACGCCCAGACCTGGCTGGGCCTCAGTCGCCTGGCCCCCACGTTCGAGTCGCTCCGCCCGCTCCTGGCGGTTTTCCAAGGTGAGGACGGGGTGGATCTGTTCGACCTCCCCCACGCCGAGCGCCCGCCGGGCGACGCCGAGACGCCCCTGCGGTTCCTCGGCGAGTTCGACAACGTGCTGCTGGCCCACGAGGATCGGACGCGGATCATGTCGGCGGATCACAAGCGCCGGCTCTACACGCCCAACGGCATCCTGCGGGCGACGGTGCTGATCGACGGTTTCACGGCCGGGCGGTGGCGCATCGAGGACGGCAAGACGGCGTCGGTGCTCCACGTCGACCTGTTCGCCAAACCGACCAAGGCTGTCGCCACCGCCCTGGCGGACGAGGGCGAGCGCCTGCTGGTCTTCGCCGCCAAGCACGCCGGCGGCGAAGTCCGGATCGAGGTCGCCGAGACCTAGGCCGCCAGCGCCTCTAGCGCGGCGGCCGCGTCGCGGGCGGCCTCGTCGGCGCGGATCGCCGCGCCCAGGGTCTCGGCGGCGGCCTTGAACGCCGGCTCGTCGAGCAGGCGACGCACGGCGGCGGCGATCTGGTCGGGGCCGGCGTCGGCCGGCAGGGTCAGGCCGGCGCCGCGATGGGCGACGCGGGCGGCGTTGTCGTGCTGGTCGCGACCCATCGGCAGGCACAGCAGCGGAACCCCGGCCATCAGCGGCCTCAAGGTCGAACCATGGCCGGCATGGGTGACGAACAGGGCCGCGCCCTTCAGCAGATCGCCGTGCGAGGCGCTGCGAACGACGGCGACATTGTCCGGCGCCGCGAACTCGGCCGGATCGATGGTCGGGCCGGTGGTGACCACGCCGCGCACCGGCAATCGGCCCAGGGCGGCGAGGATCGCGCGCAGCACCGGCTCCTGCGCCTGGTAGAGGCTGGAGAACGACACCACCACCAGCGGCGCGTCGCCGGACGGCGTCGGGAACGGCTCGACCCAGGCCGGATCGGCCAGGTAGGGCCCCACATGGACGAAGGGGGCGGGCAGGGGCTCGGGGGCGAAGTCGAAGGCCTTGCTGGTCGCCAGGAGGACGGCCTTGGCGACGTCGAGTTGTCCGAACAGGTCGCTCAGGGGCGGCAGACCCAGAGCGGCCCGGGCGGCGTTCAGGTCGGGCAGGCCGGCCTGGAAGAAGCTTCGGCCCATCTGGCCAACCATGGCGTGCATGGCCCGTTCCTCGTCGCTGGTCGCCGGCAGCATGCCGGCCCCGAACGGCGGCGCGCCAGGCATCGTCGGCAGCGACCAGATGTTGGCGGCCAGCAGGGCCAGAGGCAGGCCGCGGGCCTCCGCCGCGGCCATCGAGCCCAGCAGCAGTTCCTGCGACACCACCACGTCCGGCCCGAAAGCGTCGATCGCCGCCAGGGTGTCGTTGGCGTAGGCGAGGGCGGGGCCGGCCATCACCCGCTCAAGCAGGCGGTGGATCACGGCCAGCGGATTGTCGGCCTCGTGGTCCTTCAGCCGGTCGTCGTCGCGAGTCTTGCCGGTCTGGAAGGGCGCGGTGGTCCAGGCGCGGAACGGCACGCCCAGGGCGGCGGCGTCGGGCGCGTTGCACGGGTCGCTCAGCGTCAGCACGGCGTGGCGGCGGGCCGCCAGGTCGCGGGCGACCGACAGCATGGGCTGCACGTGGCCGCCGCCTTCCCAGGTGGTGAACAGATAACGCGCCATCAGGGACCCTCGACCGCCTTCGCATCGCCTGCCTACGCGGTCCGAACGAGCCTTGCCATAAGCGATCAAAGTGATATCACTTTGAAATCAACCCTGGAGGACTCCATGTCCGACGCGCCGAACATCAATCGCTCGACCGAACGCCCCTATGGCGGGATCGGCGGCGGGCTGCCGCTGATCTCGCTTCCGGTAATGCTAGCCGCCGCCGTCTGGGCCTTCTCGACGGGCGGCGTCGCCGGTCCGGTCGGCGGCGCGGTCCTGATCGTGCTCTTCCTGCTGACCAGCTGCGGCTTCTATGCGCTGCAGCCCAACGAAGCCTATGTCGTCACCCTGTTCGGGACCTATGTCGGCACCGACCGGCGGACCGGCCTGCGCTGGGTGCTGCCCTGGTACGGCCGCAAGAAGATCAGCCTGCGGGTGCGCAACGTCACCAGCGAAACCCTCAAGGTCAACGACAAGCGCGGCAACCCGGTCGAGATCGCCGCCAACATCGTCTGGCGGGTGTCGGACACCGCCCAGGCCCTGTTCGACGTCGACGACTATGCTGCCTTCGTGCACATCCAGATTGAGACGGCGCTGCGCGAGACGGCCTCGCACTACGCCTACGACCACGACGACAGCGGCGAACCGACCCTGCGGTCGGACGCGGACCATGTAAGCGAGCGCCTGCGGACGGACCTGCGGGGGCGCACCGCCGTGGCCGGCGTGTCGATCGACGAGACGCACCTGATGCACCTGGCCTACGCGCCCGAGATCGCCGGTTCGATGCTCAAGCGCCAGCAGGCCGAGGCTGTGCTGGCCGCCCGCCGCACGATCGTCGCCGGCGCGGTCGGCATGGTCGAGAACGCGCTGCAGCAGCTCAGCGAGCGGGACGTCGTCGTCCTGGACGATGAGCGCAAGGCGGCGATGGTGTCCAACCTGCTGGTGGTGCTGTGCGCCGACCGCGAGGCCCAGCCCGTGGTCAACACCGGCACGCTGTACGGCTGATCCGTTGGCCGCGTCTCCATCCGATGCGTCGAAAGGCGGGCGCCGCGCGTTCCTGATGCGCGTACGCCCCGAGGTGCTGGCCGCCGTCGAAACCCTGGCGGCGGCCGAACTGCGCAGCGTCAACGCCCAGGTCGAAATGCTCCTGCGGGAAGCGCTCTCGCGGCGGGGTGCGTTGCGGGCGCTGGACACCGCTCCAGCTTCGGAGGAACCTCCGTCCCCGTGAGTGTCTTAAGGCTCTGCGACCGTGTCGGCGGGAGCGGCTGACAAGCGAGGTTCCGGCGTGATGGATTTGAGGTTTGATCGGCTCTCGGCGTTCAACGAGGCAGAAGAACCCCTGTTCAAGGCGGTCCGGCCCGGCGGAAAGCCGGTCAGGCTGGTCGACACCACGATGCTCTATGCGCCCCGTAGCGGCGGGGTTCGGCGCTATCTGAACTCCAAGCGGGCCTGGATCGCGGCGAATCGGCCCCAGGTTCGGCACACCCTCGTGGTGCCCGGCCCCCGGGATGCTCACGACGGGCACGGACGGGTTTCGATCTATGCGGCGCCTCTGCCGTTCGGCGACGGCTATCGCTGGCCGGTGGTCAAGAACGCCTGGATGGAGCGACTGATTCGTCAGCGGCCGGACATCATCGAGGCCGGCGATCCGTACACGCCGGGATTGGCGGCCCTGAAGGCGGGCGACGCCCTGGGCGTGCCTGTGGTGGGTTTCTGTCACACCGACCTGGGCGCGCTGGCGGCGCTGCACATCGGCGAATGGGCCGAAAAGCCGGTGCAGAAGCGCTGGGCGGCGATCTACCGCCAGTTCGATCAGGCCGTGGCCCCCAGTCAGTTCATCGCCGGCCGGCTGATCGAGGCGGGCGTCAAGAACGCCATTGGCCTGCCGCTGGGCGTCGACACCGACATCTTCAATCCTGGTCGCGGCGATCGCGAAGCCCTGCGCCGCCGTCTGGGCCTGACCAGCCGCCATCGGATCCTGGTGTTCGCCGGCCGTCCGGCCAAGGAGAAGAAGCTGGACGTGCTGGTCGAGGCGGTCGAGCGTCTGGGCGACCCCTATGTGCTGCTGTTCGTGGGGGCGGGCGCCGGCGCGCCGCCCAGCGACCGGGTGATCTGCATGGACTACCAGCGTGATCCCCAGAGCCTGGCGGCGGTGCTGGCCGGCTGCGACGCCTTCGTCCACGCCAACGACAACGAGCCGTTCGGCCTGATCGTGCTGGAGGCCATGGCCTGCGGCCTGCCGGTGATCGGCGTGGCGGCCGGCGGCGTGGCCGAATCCGTGGATGAGACCGTCGGGGCCCTGGCCACGGCGTCGGAGGCCCGCGCCTTCGCCGAAGCGGTCGAGGCGGTGTTCGCGCGCGACGTTTCGGCCCTGGGTCGCGCCGCCCGCCAGCGCGCCGAGCACCGGCACGGCTGGGACCCGGTCTTCCGCAAGCTGTCGGCGATCTACGGCCGACTCACCGGCTGCACCGCGTTCGAAGACGCGCCGGAACCCGCGGCCGAGCTGGTCGGATGGGCCTAGGCTGACCTAAGCGGCCGCTTTCGTCAGCGCGCCGCGCACCTGAGCCAGGATCTCGTAGGATCGTTTCCGCGCCGCATGGTCGTGGATCTGCGAAGCGGCCATCAGTTCGTCGGCGCCGGTGAGGTCCAGCACCTTCTGGATCTTGGCGCGGACCGTGTCGGGCGCGCCGATCGCCGAATAGCGGAAGGTGTGGTCCAGTCCCGCGATCTCGGCGTCCGAGGCCACATCGCGGATGTCGTCCACCGGCGGCGGCAACAGGCCCGGATTGCCGCGCCGCAGGGCCACGAACTGCTGTTGGCTTGAGGTGAACAGGCGGCGGGCCTCGTCGTCGCCGTCGGCCGCGCAGACCCCGATGCAGACCAGGACATAGGGCTGGGCCAGCGCTTCGGACGGCTTGAAGGTGCGCCGATAGATGGCGATCGCCTCCATCAGCTGGTCGGGCGCGAAGTGGGCGGCGAAGGCGAACGGCAGGCCCAGGGCGGCGGCCAACTGGGCGCTGTAGGTGCTGGAGCCGAGCAGCCACAACGGCACGTCCTGGCCCTCGCCCGGCACGGCGCGCACCGACTGGCCGGGCTGGGCCGGCTGGAACCAGCCCTGCAGCTCGACGACGTCCTGAGCGAAGCTGTCCACCGCGCCCATGTAACGGCGCAGGGCCCGCATGGTGGCCTGGTCAGTGCCCGGCGCGCGACCCAGACCCAGGTCGATTCGGCCGGGATGGAGGGCCGCCAGGGTGCCGAACGCCTCGGCCACCATCAGCGGCGCGTGGTTGGGCAGCATGACCCCGCCCGAGCCGACGCGGATGGTCGAGGTGCCGGCCGCCACGTGGCCGATGACCACGGCGGTCGCGGCGCTGGCGATTCCCGGCATGTTGTGGTGCTCGGCCAGCCAATAGCGGTGATAGCCCAGCCGTTCGGCATGGCGGGCCAGGTCCAGGCTGTTTTGAAGCGCCTGGCCGACGGTGGTTCCTTGCGGGACGGGGGCCAGGTCGAGGACGGAAAAGGGCAGGGGATGGGCGTGCGACATGCACGCTAGATCGGAACGCGGAAGGCGAACCTCAAGACGATCGGTTCGTTCTAGCCGGGCCGCCGGGATCGGTGCAGGAGTCGCCGTGGATCGTTTCGCCTGAAGGGCGACCAGGAACGGAGACCGTCATGGCGTTGAAATGCACCCATCTGGACCAGATCCAGGATGTGACGCCCGGAACGGCCGGCTGCGAGGAGTGCCTGAAGACGGGCGATTCCTGGCTGCACCTGCGGCTGTGCCGGACCTGCGGGCATGTCGGCTGCTGCGACCAGTCAAAAAACAAGCATGCGACCAAACATTTCAAGGCCACCGCCCACCCGATCATCGAGGGCTACGACCCGCCCGAGGGCTGGGGCTGGTGCTATGTCGACGAGGAGTTCTTCGAATTCGACGCGCCGACTCCGCACCCGGGACCGATTCCGCGATTCTATTGAGGCGCGGCGAGTCCATGGCCTGACCGCGAGGACTGCAAGGAGAAGGGGAAGTGGCGCGAATGACGGGACTTGAACCCGCGACCTCCGGCGTGACAGGCCGGCGCTCTAACCAACTGAGCTACATCCGCGTCGGGCGCGAACCAATGTCCGGCGCGGTCGTTCCATAGACTGCCTGGCGGTGGGAAGCAGCCAACTTCAGGGAAGGTGGCGCGAATGACGGGACTTGAACCCGCGACCTCCGGCGTGACAGGCCGGCGCTCTAACCAACTGAGCTACATCCGCATCAGGCTCCGCCGAAGCGAAGTGCGACCCGCCGTGCGGCGAGGGGCGTCTGATATGTCGGGCCGATGGGCGTGTCAACGGCCATGTCGCGGAAGCTGTGAGTGAATGCCAGTTGCGACCGTTTCTCAATGTGTCCGAGGCGTTTGAAGCGCTGGCGACACTGAGCTACAACCCGCTCGATTCAAGCCAAGGGCTGTCATGAACGCCTTCCTTCTCCAGTATCTGCCGATCGTGATCTTCCTAGGGATCGCGGCGGTCATCGGCATCGCCTTCATCCTCGCCGCCGCCGTGCTCGCCCCCAAGGCGCCGGACCCGGAAAAGCTGTCCGCCTACGAATGCGGCTTCAACGCTTTCGACGACGCGCGCATGAAGTTCGACGTCCGGTTCTACCTGGTCTCGATCCTGTTCATCATCTTCGACCTGGAAGTGGCCTTCCTGTTCCCGTGGGCCGTTTCGCTGATGAAGCTGCCGCACGACGTGGCCGCCTTCGCCTTCTGGTCGATGCTGGTCTTCCTGGGCGTTCTGACTGTCGGCTTCATCTACGAATGGAAGAAGGGCGCCCTCGAATGGGAGTGATCGTTCCCCCCAACAGCGCGGCCCCCAGCTCCCCGCTCGTTCCCGCGGGCTCGGCCGCGCGGTCGACGGTGCAGGGCTATGACCCCAAGCTGCACGACCCCTATTTCGACGGCCTGTCGGGCCAGCTGGCCGACAAGGGCTTCGTCACGGCCGCCGCCGACGACCTGATCACCTGGGCCCGCACCGGCAGCCTGATGTGGATGACCTTCGGCCTGGCCTGCTGCGCTGTCGAGATGATGCACTCGGCCATGCCGCGCTACGACCTGGAGCGCTACGGCTTCGCGCCGCGCGCCAGCCCGCGCCAGTCGGACGTGATGATCGTCGCCGGCACCCTGACCAACAAGATGGCCCCGGCTCTGCGCAAGGTCTACGACCAGATGCCCGAGCCGCGCTACGTCATCTCGATGGGCAGCTGCGCCAACGGCGGCGGCTACTACTATTACAGCTACAGCGTCGTGCGCGGCTGCGACCGGATCGTGCCGATCGACATCTATGTTCCCGGCTGCCCGCCCACCGCCGAGGCCCTGGTCTACGGCGTGCTGCAGCTGCAGAAGAAGATCCGTCGCACGGGGACGATCGAGCGATGACCGACGTTGTCACCACCGAAGCGGTCCTGTCGCCGCTGGAAGCCCTGGGCCAGGCGATCGTCGCCAACTCGGCCGGCGCGATCACCGCGTTCCACGTGGCGTTCGGCGAACTGAACCTGCTGGGCCCGTCCAACCGCGTGGTCCAGGCCCTGACCTATCTGCGCGACCATCCCGACTACCGGTTCCACCAGCTGGTGGACCTGACGGGCGTCGACTATCCGGAGCGCGAGCGCCGGTTCGACGTGGTCTATCACCTGCTGTCGCTGGTGAAGAACCATCGCGTGCGGTTCAAGGTCCAGACCGACGAGGACACCGCCGTTCCCAGCGCCACGCCGGTGTTCCCGGTCGCCGACTGGTTCGAGCGCGAAGCCTTCGACATGTACGGCATCTTCTTCGACGGCCACCCCGACCTGCGGCGGATCCTGACCGACTACGGCTTCCACGGCCATCCGCTGCGGAAGGACTTCCCGATGACGGGCTATGTCGAGGTCCGCTACGACGACGAGCTGAAGCGCGTGGTCTACGAGCCCGTGAAGATCACCGAGTTCCGCGCCTTCGACTTCCTGTCCCCGTGGGAGGGCGCCAAGTACGCCCTGCCGGGCGACGAGAAGGCCGAGAAGCGGGCAGGGGACGCGTAAGAGTCATGACTGGTTCCAATTCCCCCGCCGCCGCGACCGACTTCTTCCACGAGACACCGCCGTCGCTGCCTGCCGTGCCGGAAACCCCGGTGCGCAAGTTCAACATCAACTTCGGCCCGCAGCACCCGGCCGCGCACGGCGTGCTGCGCCTGGTGCTGGAACTCGACGGCGAGATCGTCGAGCGCGTCGATCCGCACATCGGCCTGCTGCATCGCGGCACCGAGAAGCTGATGGAGGCGCGCACCTACCTCCAGAACATCCCGTACTTCGACCGCCTCGACTACGTGGCGCCGATGAACCAGGAACACGCGTTCTGCCTGGCCATCGAGAAGCTGCTGGGCGTGGACGTGCCCAGGCGCGGCAGCCTGATCCGCGTGCTGTTCTGCGAGATCGGCCGGGTGCTGAACCACCTGCTGAACGTGACGACCCAGGCCATGGACGTCGGCGCCTTGACGCCGCCGCTCTGGGGCTTCGAGGAGCGCGAGAAGCTGATGGTGTTCTACGAGCGCGCCAGCGGCGCTCGCCTGCACGCCAACTATTTCCGTCCGGGCGGCGTCCACCAGGACCTGACCCCCTCCCTGATCGACGACATCGAGACGTGGGCGAAAGCCTTCCCGAAGATCTGCGACGACATCGAGGGCCTGATCACCGACAACCGCATCTTCAAGCAGCGCAACGTCGACATCGGCGTGGTCAGCAAGGAAGACGCCCTGGCCTGGGGCTTCTCGGGCGTGATGGTGCGCGGTTCGGGCATCGCCTGGGACCTGCGCCGCAACCAGCCCTACGAGTGCTACAACGAGTTCGAGTTCGACATCCCGCTGGGCAAGAACGGCGACTGCTACGATCGCTACCTGTGCCGCATGCAGGAGATGCGCGAGTCGACCAAGATCATCCTTCAGGCCATCGAAAAGCTGCGCGCCACGCCCGGCCCGGTGCTGACCGAGGACAACAAGGTCAGCCCGCCGCGCCGGGCTGAGATGAAGCGGTCGATGGAAGCCCTGATCCATCACTTCAAGCTCTACACCGAAGGCTTCCGCACGCCGGAAGGCGAGGTCTATGCGGCCGTCGAGGCGCCCAAAGGTGAGTTCGGCGTCTACGTGGTCAGCAACGGCACCAACAAGCCCTACCGTTGCAAGATCAAGGCGCCCGGCTTCTCGCACCTGGCGGCCATGGACTGGATGAACCGCGGCCACCAGCTGGCCGACGTCTCGGCCATCCTGGGCTCGCTCGACATCGTGTTCGGCGAGGTGGATCGGTGAGTCTCGAAACCATCGCCCTCGAAAAAGTGGCCCAGGCCCAGCTCGACGCCTACAACGTCCAGGACCTGGACGCCCACTGCGCGCATTTCACCGACGACGTCGTAGTCGCCGGCCTGAACGGCGAGGTGGCGCGCACGGGCATCGAGGCCTATCGCGCCTGGTACGCGGCCGCGTTCGCGCAGTTCCCGAACAACAAGGCCAAGCTTCTCAACCGCATCGTGGTGGGCGCGAACGTGATCGATCACGAGCACGTCGACCGCGGCAACGGCGACGCGCCCTTCCAGGTCGCCGCCATCTACACCTTCAGGGGCGACAAGATCGCCCGCGTGGATTTCGCACGATGAGCGTTCGTCGCCTCGCCAAGGAACAGCCGGCCAGCTTTGCGTTCTCGACCGAGAGCCAGGCCAAGGCGGACTGGTGGAAAGCCAAGTACCCCGCCGAGCGCAAGCAGTCGGCGGTGATCCCGATGCTGTGGCTGGCCCAGAAACAGGAAGGTTGGGTTTCCGAGCCCGCGATCCAGGAGATCGCCCGCCAGCTTTCGATGCCGGTCATCCGCGTGCTGGAGGTCGCCACCTTCTACGTGATGTTCCAGCTGCAGCCGGTCGGCAAGGTCGCCTTCGTCCAGCTGTGCGGCACCACGCCGTGCCAGCTGCGCGGCGCGCTGGACCTGAAGGCCGTGCTGAAGGCCAAGATCGGCGAGGCCCACGCGGTCTCGGCCGACGGCAAGTTCAGCTGGGAAGAGGTTGAGTGCCTGGGCGCCTGCTGCAACGCGCCGATGGCCGCCATCAACGACTATTATTACGAGGACCTGACGCCGGAGAGCCTGGCCCAGATCCTCGACGACTTCGCCGCCGGCAAGTCGCCGCAGCCGGGCAGCTACGAAGGCCGCGGCGCGTCGGAACCGAAGGGCGCGATCCACACCCTGACCGATCCGAAGCTGTACGACGGCTCGCTGGCCAAGAAGATCAAGATCCCGAACCTGCCCGAAAAGCCGAAGAAGGCCCCGAAGACGGAGCCGGCGGCCTGATGAACCAGCTTTCGCCCCAGCCGAACCTTGTGAAGACGAGAGCCTTCCAGCTCGCGCTCGTCTTCAACTGGGCGTGCATGGGCGCTGGGGTGTGGACGTACCTGACGTTCAATCAGGAACTTCCCTTCGTGCTGATCATCCTGCTGGGCGGCATGCCCATGCTTTTCGTGATCCTGCGCTACACCGGACGGATCAAGGCCGAGAGAGCGGCCGCCGCCAGGTCCAACCCGAAGATCGTCGAATGAATCCCGCCGACGCCATCCAGAAGAAGCGCCTGACCACGATGTTCGCCATCGACGTGGTCTGCTTCGTGCTGGCCGGCGCGGCGGTCATCGGCTACGTCGCGGCCGGCATCGGCTGGCTGGCGCCGGTGTTCATCGGCGCCATCGCCGTCGGCCTGGGCGCGCAGATCTGGTTCATCCTGGGCTGGATGAAGGCCGCCAAGCGGGACGGGGAGGGCAAGGCGTCGTGACCGACGATCCCCAACTCCTGGCCAAGCGCGTGGCCTATGTGAAGGCCATCCGGGGTCTTTACCGCAACGAGCGCATCGCCGGCCTGGTCGGCTCCCTGGTCGGGGCGATGCTCCTGATCTGGGGCCGGATGGGCCAGGGCGCGCCCGCCTGGGCCGTTCCGGTCGCTTTCCTGGTGATCGGCGCCGCCTGGTCGCTTTTCGCCTATGTCATCATTCGTCGGACGCGCTATGTGCGCGCCCATCCATTCGATCCGCAAAGCTGAGTCATGGTCGGTATCCTCGAAGACAAGGACCGCATCTTCACGAACCTCTACGGTCTCCACGATTGGGGCCTCGAGGGCGCGAAGAAGCGCGGCTGCTGGAATGGCACCAAGGACATCCTGGACGCCGGGCGCGACTGGATCATCGACAACATGAAGAACTCCGGCCTGCGCGGCCGGGGCGGGGCGGGCTTCGGCACCGGCCTGAAGTGGTCGTTCATGCCCAAGGAAGTGAAGGACGGCCGTCCGCACTACCTGGTCGTCAACGCCGACGAATCCGAGCCGGGCACCTGCAAGGACCGGGAGATCATGCGGCATGATCCGCACCTCCTGATCGAAGGCTGCCTGATCGCCTCGCGCGCCATGCTGGCCCACGCCTGCTACATCTACATCCGCGGCGAATACGTCCGCGAGCGCGAAGTGCTGGAAGCCGCCATCAAGCAGGCCTACGAGGCCAAGCTGATCGGCAAGGACAACGTCCACGGCTGGGACTTCGACCTCTACGTCCACCATGGCGCCGGCGCCTATATCTGCGGCGAAGAGACCGCCCTGCTGGAAAGCCTGGAAGGCAAGAAGGGCCAGCCGCGCCTGAAGCCGCCGTTCCCGGCCGGCGCGGGCCTGTACGGCATGCCGACCACCGTCAACAACGTCGAGAGCATCGCCGTCGCCGGCACGATCCTGCGTCGCGGCGCGTCTTGGTTCGCCGGCTTTGGCCGCCCCAACAACGCCGGCACCAAGCTGTTCTGCGTCTCGGGCCACGTGAACCTGCCCTGCAACGTCGAAGAGGCCATGAGCATCCCCTTCCGTCAGCTGATGGAAGACCACTGCGGCGGCATCCGCGGCGGTTGGGGCAACCTGAAGGCCGTGATCCCGGGCGGCTCGTCCGTGCCGATGATCCCGGCCGAGCAGTGCGAAGACCTGCCGATGGACTTCGACGCCCTGCGCAACCTGCGCTCGGGCCTGGGCACCGCCGCCGTGATCGTCATGGACAAGTCCACCGACCTGGTCCGCGCCATCGCCCGGCTGAGCTACTTCTACAAGCACGAGAGCTGCGGCCAGTGCACGCCGTGCCGCGAAGGCACCGGCTGGATGTGGCGCGTCATGGAGCGCATGGCCACCGGCGAGGCCGATCCGAAAGAGATCGACACCCTGCTGGACGTCACGACCCAGGTCGAGGGTCACACCATCTGCGCCCTGGGCGACGCGGCCGCCTGGCCGATCCAGGGCCTGTTCCGCCACTTCCGCCACGAGGTGGAGGAGCGGATCGCATCCTATCGTAGCGGTCGCCTGCACGTGCAGGGCGCCAAGCTGATCGCGGCGGAGTAAACGATTATGGCAATCGCCAAGGTCAACGGCGTCGAGGTCGAGTTCGAGCCCGGCATGACGGTTCTGCAGGTGGCGGAACTGGCCGGGGAGGAGATCCCGCGCTTCTGCTATCACGAGCGCCTGAGCATCGCCGGCAACTGCCGCATGTGCCTGGTCGAGGTGAAGCCCGGCCCGCCCAAGCCGCAGGCGTCATGCGCCCTGCCGGCCGCCGAGGGCCAGGAGATCTTCACCAAGACCCCGATGGTCAAGAAGGCCCGCGAAGGGGTGATGGAGTTCCTGCTCATCAACCACCCGCTGGATTGCCCGATCTGCGACCAGGGCGGCGAGTGCGACCTGCAGGACCAGGCCATGGGCTATGGCCGCGACGACAGCCGCTATGAAGAGAACAAGCGCGCGGTCGAAGAAAAGGCCATGGGCCCGCTGATCAAGACCGTGATGACGCGCTGCATCCAGTGCACGCGCTGCGTCCGCTTCATCACCGAAGTCGCCGGCTCGCCGGAGATTGGCCTGATCTCGCGCGGCGAAGACGTTGAAATCACCACCTATCTGGGTGCGGCGGTGACGTCGGAGCTCAGCGCCAACGTCATCGACCTGTGCCCGGTCGGCGCCCTGACTTCCAAGCCCTACGCCTTCGAGGCGCGGCCCTGGGAGTTGAAGAAGACCGAGAGCGTCGACGTCATGGACGCCCTGGGCTCGGCCATCCGCGTCGACGCCCGCGGCAATGCGGTGCTGCGCGTGCTGCCGCGCGTCAACGAGGACGTCAACGAAGAGTGGATCTCCGACAAGACGCGCTACGCCGTCGACGGCCTGCAGCGCCAGCGTCTGGACCGTCCGTACGTCCGCGTCGGCGGCAAGCTGCAGCCGGCGTCGTGGGCCCAGGCCTTCGCCGCGGTCGCCGCCAAGATCAAGGCCGCTGCGCCGGAGCGCATCGGCGTGATCGCCGGCGATCTGCAGGACGCCGAAAGCCTGAAGGCGACCAAGGATCTGTTCACCGCCCTGGGCGTGAAGAACCTCGACGCGCGTCAGGACGGTTCGGCCCTGGGCTACGGCCCGCGCGAAAGCTGGCTGTTCAACTCGACGATCGCCGGCATTGAAAACGCCGACGTGGTGCTGTTCGTCGGCGCCAATCCGCGCCTAGAGGCCCCGGTTCTCAATGCCCGCTTCCGCAAGCAGTGGATCGCCGGCAAGACCCGCTTCGGCGTGATCGGCCAGCAGGCCGATCTGACCTTCGACTACGACTATCTCGGCGCGGGGACCAAGACCCTGTCGGGCCTGGCCAAGGCCAAGAACGATTTCGTCACCGCTCTGAAGAACGCCCAGCGTCCGGCGATCATCATCGGCCAGGGGGCGCTCAGCCGCGCCGACGGCGGCGCCGTGCTGAAGGCCGCCGCGGCCGTCGCCAAGACCTTCGGCGTGGTGCGTGATGGCTGGAACGGCTGGAACGTGCTGCACGCCGCCGCCGCCCGCGTGGCCGGCCTGGACCTGGGCTTCGTTCCGGGCGAGGGCGGCCTGTCGACGGCGGAGATGCTGAAGCCGGGCGCGCTGGACGTGCTGTTCCTGCTGGGCGCCGACGAGTGCGAGACCGCCGCCTCGGACGCTTTCAAGGTCTATCTGGGCACCCACGGCGACGCCGGCGCCCACAAGGCCGACGTCATCCTGCCGGGCGCCGCCTACACCGAGAAGAGCGGCCTCTATGTGAACACCGAAGGCCGCGTCCAGATGGGCGAGCGGGCGGTGTTCCCCAAGGGCGAGGCCAAGGAAGACTGGTCGATCCTGCGAGCCCTGTCCGAGCACCTGGGCGCCAAGCTGCCCTATGACAGCCTGGACCAGCTGCGCGCCAAACTGTTCGCCGAGCACCCGACCTTCGGCCAGATCGACTACGCTCCCGGTTCGGTGGCCACGTCGTTCGACCTGTCGGGCCTGGGCGGCGCGGGCGAGCTCTCGGACGCGCCCTTCGAAAGCTCGATCAAGGCCTTCCACCTGACCAATCCCATCGCGCGCGCCAGCGTGACCATGGCCGAATGCGCGGCCACGGCTTCCGGCGCCGCCAAGATCGCGGCGGAGTAGGCCGGTGAGCGAATTCTTCTCCAACCCCGCCGTCACCTGGACCCTGCTGACCACCGGCGGGATCCTGCTGGTCGTGATCTGGGTGCTGCTGAGCCTGGCCTTCCTGCTGCTGGCCGACCGCAAGATCTGGGCCGGCGTGCAGATGCGCAAGGGTCCCAACGTGGTGGGTCCGTTCGGCCTGCTGCAGTCCTTCGCCGACTTCTTCAAGTTCGTGCTGAAGGAGATCATCATCCCGGCCGGCGCCGACAAGGTGATCTTCCTGCTGGCCCCGCTGCTGAGCCTGGTCCTGGCCTTCGTCGGCTGGGCCGTGGTGCCGTTCGCGCCGGGCTGGGTGGTCTCCAACCTCAACGTCGGCATCCTGTACCTGCTGGCGATGAGCTCGCTGGGCGTCTACGGCATCATCATGGGCGGCTGGGCTTCGAACTCGAAGTACCCGTTCCTGGGCGCGCTGCGTTCGGCCGCGCAGATGGTGTCGTACGAAGTATCGATCGGCCTGATCATCATCACGGTGATCCTGCTGGCCGGCACGATGAACCTGACCTCGATCGTCTCGCAGCAAGGCGGCTGGATCTGGAACTGGAACGTGTTCGGCGGCGCTGGCCTGAAGAACATCATCCTGATGCCGGTGATGGTGATCGCCATGGGCATGTTCTTCATCTCGGCGCTGGCCGAGACCAACCGCCCGCCGTTCGACCTGCCCGAAGCCGAATCCGAACTCGTGGCCGGCTACCAGGTCGAGTACAGCTCGACCCCGTACCTGCTGTTCATGGTCGCCGAATATTCGAACATCGTCCTGATGTGCGCGATGATCAGCGTCCTGTTCTTCGGCGGCTGGAACCCGGGCTTCCCGACGGGCTTCCTGAGCGCCTGGCCGACCTTCTGGGCCAATCTGTTCCTGGCGGTCGTGTTCTTCGCCAAGATCGTCTTCTGGTTCTTCATGATCGCCATGGCCAAGGCCATCGTGCCCCGCTACCGCTACGACCAGCTGATGCGCCTGGGCTGGAAGGTCTTCCTGCCGATGTCGCTGGTGCTGGTGATGCTGGTTTCGGCCTGGCGCGTTTTCGGGCTGCAGGTGTGATCGCCGGGAGGACATACCTGGCGCTCGCCGGTCTCGCCCTGGCCCTGACCGGCTGCGCGACCGACGGCGCGGCGCCGGCCAAGGCGTCCTATTCGCTGGGGCGCGGCACGGCTAGCTACGATCAGCTTCGCCGGGACAGCGAGAAATGCGTCGCCGACGGCGGCAAGATCGAGGCCAAGCAGGACGGGGGCGACCCCACCCAGCTTTCGAACTACACCTGCGTCATCCCAAGGGGCGGAAAATGACACGGACGGCGCGCTGGACCGGATTGATCGCGATGATCGCCTTGTCCGGGTGCGCCACATGGGAACATCCGCGCGGCCTCCCGCCGCCGCGGACGGGGTCCCTGGACGAACAGGTCGAGGCGCGCCAACAGGCCGACGCCAAGGCCAAGGAATGCATCATCCGGCAGTCCATCCGCCGGGAACAGATCGAAGCGGGCAGGGACGTGCGTCCCTTCCCAAAAGAGAAGTGTTAGGAGAGCTCTGGTGTTCCAGCGCATCACACAGGCGATCAAGGGCGTGGCGTTGCTCGACTTCGCGGGCGCCTTCGGCCTGGGCATGAAGTACATGCTCGCGCCCAAGAAGACCGTGATCTATCCGAACGAGCGCGGCCCGCAATCGCCCCGTTTCCGCGGCGAGCACGCCCTGCGTCGCTATCCGTCGGGCGAGGAACGCTGCATCGCCTGCAAGCTGTGCGAGGCCATCTGCCCGGCCCAGGCCATCACCATCGAGGCCGAGCCGCGCGACGACGGCAGCCGCCGCACGACCCGCTACGACATCGACATGGTCAAGTGCATCTACTGCGGCCTGTGCCAGGAGGCCTGCCCGGTGGACGCCATCGTCGAGGGCCCGAACCTGGAGTTCGCCGTCGAGACGCGCGAAGAGCTTTACTACGACAAGGAAAAGCTGCTCGACAACGGCGACCGTTGGGAGCGGCTGATCGCGAAGAATCTGGAGTTGGACGCGCCCTACCGCTAAAGGACGGGGCGCGATTCCGAGGGTTAGGCGACCGGTCCTCCGACCCGTCGTTGTTTTGTGGTTTTTGAGGGAGCACCTGGGCCGATGGCCTTGCCGGCGATAGCTTTCTATTTGCTCGCGGTAGCGACCGTGGTGGCGGGTCTTCTCGTCGTCTCGGCCAAGAACCCCGTGCACTCGGTGCTCTTCCTGATCACCGCCTTCTTCTCGGCCGCCGGCCTCTTCGTCCTGATGGGCGCGGAGTTCCTGGCGATGCTGCTGATCGTCGTCTATGTGGGCGCGGTCGCGGTGCTGTTCCTGTTCGTCGTGATGATGCTCGACGTCGACTTCGCCGAGCTGCGGCAGGGTTTTGCCCAATACCTGCCGATCGGCGGGCTGGTCGGCGGGATCCTGACGCTGGAGATGATCTTCGTCGCCGCGACGGTGGCCACGAACGGCGCGGCCGGCAAGAACGCCGCCCCGATGGCCTCGCCCGCCGGCGTGCCGAACACCGAGGCGATCGGCCGGGTGCTCTACACCGACTACATCTTCTTCTTCCAACTGGCGGGCCTGGTGCTGCTGGTCGCCATGATCGGCGCCATCGTCCTGACCCTGCGCCATAAGCCGGGCGTCAAGCGCCAGGACATCGGCAAGCAGATCGCCCGCACGCCAAAGACCGGAATGGAAATCGTGCAGATCAAGCCGGGCGAGGGGATCAGCGAATGATCGGCCTGTCTCACTATCTCGTCGTCGCCGCCATCCTGTTCACGATCGGCGTCTTCGGCATCTTCGTGAACCGCAAGAACATCATCGTCATCCTGATGTCGATCGAGCTGATCCTGCTGGCGGTGAACATCAACCTGGTGGCCTTCTCGGTCTATCTGCACGACGTGACGGGGCAGATCTTCGCCATGTTCGTGCTGACGGTCGCCGCGGCCGAAGCGGCCGTGGGCCTGGCGATCCTGGTGACGTTCTTCCGTAACCGCGGCGACATCGCCGTCGACGACGCCAGCGTGATGAAGGGCTGATCGCAGTGCAGACTCTCGTCACCATCCTCGTCCTTGCGCCGCTGCTCGCCGCGATCATCGCCGGCCTGTTCGGCCGCCGCATCGGCAACGTCGCCTCGCAGGCCGTCACCACGGGCGCGCTGATCCTCAGCTGCGCCCTGGGCTGGTACACCTTCAGCCAGTGGACCTGGGGCCACATGGAGGCCTTCACGGTCAACCTGCTGCCCTTCATCCACGTCGGGAACTTCGTCTCCAACTGGTCGGTCCGCATCGACGCCCTGTCGAGCGTGATGCTGATCGTGGTGACGACGGTCTCGGCCCTCGTGCACATCTATTCCTGGGGCTACATGGCCGAGGACGACAGCAAGCCGCGGTTCTTCGCGTACCTGTCGCTGTTCACGTTCGCCATGCTGGCCCTGGTCACCGCCGCCGACTTCATGCAGCTGTTCTTCGGCTGGGAAGGGGTGGGCCTGGCCTCGTACCTGCTGATCGGCTTCTGGTTCAAGAAGTCGACCGCCAGCGCCGCGGCGATCAAGGCCTTCGTCGTCAACCGGGTCGGGGACTTCGGTTTCGCGCTCGGCATCATGACGGTGTTCTGGGCCTACGGCACGATCAACTTCCACGACCTGTTCCAGATGATCGCCGCCAGCGCGCCGCGCACCTGGCAGTTCGCCGGCCACACCTTCCCGCTGGTCGACATCGCCTGCTTCCTGCTGTTCATCGGCGCCATGGGCAAGTCGGCGCAGTTCTTCCTGCACACCTGGCTGCCGGACGCCATGGAGGGCCCGACCCCGGTCTCGGCCCTGATCCACGCGGCGACCATGGTCACCGCCGGCGTCTACATGCTGTGCCTGCTGTCGCCGATGTTCGAATACGCGCCCGTCGCCAAGAACATCGTCACGGTGATCGGCGCGATCACGGCCCTGTTCGCGGCCACGGTCGGCCTGACCCAGAACGACATCAAGCGGGTCATCGCCTATTCGACCTGTTCGCAGCTGGGCTACATGTTCTTCGCGGCCGGCGTCGGCGCCTACCAGGCGGCGATGTTCCACCTGTTCACCCACGCCTTCTTCAAGGCGCTGCTGTTCCTGGGCGCCGGTTCGGTGATCCACGGCATGCACCATGAGCAGGACATGCGGAAATACGGCGCCCTGGCCAAGCTGCTGCCCGTGACCTTCATCGCCATGACCATCGGTACGATCGCCATCACGGGCCTGGGCTTCCCGCCGCTGCACCTGGGCTTCGCCGGCTTCTACTCGAAGGACACCATCATCGAGGCCGCCTACGCCGCGGGCACGCACAACGGCGTGGCCATGTTCGCGTGGGTGATCGGCGTGCTGGTGGCCGGCCTGACCTCGTTCTACTCCTGGCGCCTGGCGTTCTTCACCTTCAACGGCACGGCCCGCTGGGGTCATGACGATCATCACGCCGCCGATCACGGGCATGACGCGCACGCCGCCCATGGTCATGACGACCACGCCCACGCCGAAACCCATGACGAGCCGCTTCCGGACGATGCTCATGGCGCCCATGGGCACGACGACCACGGTCACGGCCATGACCACAAGCCGCACGAGAGCCCGTGGGTGATGCTGTTCCCGCTGATCGTGCTGTCGATCGGCGCGGTCTTCGCCGGCTTCGTGTTCACCGACTTCTTCGTCGGCCATCACCAGCAGGAATTCTGGCGCGGCGCGATCTACAACGCCCCGACCAACCACGTGCTGCACGAGGCCCACGAGGTCCCCGAGCTGGTGAAGTGGAGCCCGCTGGTCGCCTCGATCCTGGGCCTGGCGATCGCCGTCTGGGTCTATCTGATCAAGGGCAATGAGCGCCTGGGCGCCGCCCTGGCGGCCCGCAACGGCCCGCTCTACGTGTTCTTCTACAACAAGTGGTTCTTCGACGAGCTGTACCAGGCGACCTTCGTGCGCGCGGCCAAGTTCCTCGGCGACCTGTTCTGGAAGGGCGGCGACCAGAAGCTGATCGACGGCCTCGGCCCCGACGGCGTCAGCGCCGTCAGCTACGAAGTCGGCCGCCGGACCGGCAAGCTGCAGTCCGGCTATCTTTACCACTACGCCTTCGTCATGCTGCTCGGCGTCGCCGGCCTGCTGACGTTCGCCCTTTACGCATTCCGTTGAGGACGGATCGATGACCGGCCTGCTTAGCCTCACCACCTTCGCCCCGCTCGTCGGCGTGGTCCTGCTGCTGGGCGCGCGCGCCTTGCACGGCGACAACGCCAAGACGGACACCCTGGCCAAGTGGATCGCCCTGGCGACCACCCTGGTCACCTTCGCCCTGTCGGTCGTGCTGGTCGCCCAGTTCGACGCCAAGAACCCGGGCTTCCAGTTCGTTGAAGACCTCAACTGGTTCGCGGGCCTGCACTACCGGATGGGCGTGGACGGGATCTCGATCCTGTTCGTGCTGCTGACCACCTTCCTGCTGCCGATCTGCATCATCGCCGGCTGGAAGTCGGTCGACAAACGCGTGGTCGAATACCTGATCTGCTTCCTGGTCCTCGAGACCCTGGTGGTCGGCGTGTTCTGCGCCCTGGACCTGATCCTATTCTACCTCTTCTTTGAGGGCGGCCTGGTCCCGATGTTCCTGATCATCGGCATCTGGGGCGGCAAGCGCCGGGTCTACGCGGCCTACAAGTTCTTCCTCTACACCCTGCTCGGCTCGGTGCTGATGCTGGCGGCCATCCTGTCGATGATCGCCATCGCCCACACCTCGTCGATCCCGGCGCTGATGGTCTTCAAGTTCGCCCCGTGGCTGCAGACCTGGCTGTGGCTGGCCTTCTTCGCCAGCTTCGCGGTCAAGATGCCGATGTGGCCGGTCCACACCTGGCTGCCCGACGCCCACGTCGAGGCGCCGACGGCCGGTTCGGTGATCCTGGCGGGCATCCTGCTGAAGATGGGCGGCTATGGCTTCCTGCGCTTCAGCCTGCCGATGTTCCCCAACGCCTCGGAGCTGTTCCAGCCCCTGGTGTTCGCGATGTCGGCCATCGCCATCGTCTACACCTCGCTGGTCGCCTTCCGTCAGACCGACATCAAGAAGCTGATCGCCTATTCGTCGGTGGCCCACATGGGCTTCGTGACCATGGGCATCTTCTCCGGCAACGCCCAGGGCGAGCAGGGCGCGATCTTCCAGATGCTGAGCCACGGCCTGATCTCGGGCGCGCTCTTCCTCTGCGTCGGCGTGGTCTATGACCGCATGCACACCCGCGAGATCGCCTTCTATGGCGGCCTCACCAACCGCATGCCCTGGTATGCCGCGGTGTTCATGCTGTTCACCATGGGCAATGTCGGCCTGCCGGGCACATCGGGCTTCGTCGGCGAGATCCTGACCATGACCGGGACCTACAAGGCCTCGACCTGGACGGCGCTGGTGGCCACCACGGGCGTGATCCTGTCGGCCGTCTATGCGCTGAACCTGTACCGCCGCGTGATGTTCGGCGAGATCGTCAATCCCGAGCTCAAGACCATCACCGACCTGGACGCCCGTGAAATCCTGATCTTCGCCCCGCTGATCATCGGCACCCTGGTGCTCGGCGTTTATCCCAATCTCATCTTCAACCTGACCGCGTCGTCCGTCGACGGGCTCGTCGGCGCCTGGCGCGCCGCCGTGGGCGGGTGAGGGACCCCATGACGTTCGCCGCCAACTTCTCCCTCGTTCTTCCCGAAGTCATCCTCGGGGCCTCGGCCCTGGTGTTGCTGGTCTGGGGCGCGTTCCACGGCAAGGTCACCCCGCTGTTCACCGGCGCGGCCGTCCTGGCCCTGCTGGGCGCGGCCGCGGCCGCCGTGGTCGGGCCGCACGGCCACGCCTTCAACGGCGTCTACGCCGCCGACGCCGCCGCCACCTACGCCAAGGTCGCGATCTACGGCTTCAGCGCCCTGGCCATCGTGCTGGGCGACCGCTGGCTGGCCGTCCGCGGCGACCAGAAGTTCGAATACGCCGTGCTGGTGATCCTGTCGGCGCTGGGCATGGGCGTCACCGCCTCGGCCGGCGACCTGATCAGCCTCTATGTCGGCGTCGAGCTGCAGTCCCTGGCGCTGTACGTGCTGGCCGCCTTCCGCCGCGACGACGCCAAGTCGTCGGAAGCGGGCTTGAAGTACTTCGTGCTGGGCGCGCTGTCGTCGGGCCTGCTGCTGTACGGCGCCTCGCTGATCTACGGCTTCGCCGGCTCGACCCGCTTCGAGGACATCGCCGCCGTGGCCCACGGGACGCACGGCATGGGCCTGCTGTTCGGCCTGGTGTTCCTGCTGTGCGGCCTGGCGTTCAAGGTCTCGGCCGCGCCGTTCCACATGTGGACGCCCGACGTCTACGAAGGCGCCCCGACCCCGGTCGTCGGCTTCTTCGCCGCCGCGCCCAAGCTGGCCGCGATGATGATGTTCGCCCGCGTGCTGGGCGACGCCTTCCCGGACTCGGTGGCCCAGTGGCGCCAGATCCTGGTGATCACCGCCCTGGCCTCGGTCTTCGTCGGCGCCTTCGCCGGCCTGGCCCAGAACAACCTCAAGCGCCTGTGGGCCTACAGCTCGATCGCCAATGTCGGCTACGCCCTGCTGGGCGTGGCGACCGGCGGCGAGACCGGCCTGCATTCGATGCTGCTGTTCATGACCCTGTACATGGTCGACGTCACCGGCTTCTTTGCTTGTCTTCAAGCCTTGTCGCGCGACGGCAAGCCGATGGAGACCATCGAGGACATGGCGGGGCTGGTGAAGCACCGTCCGGGCGTCGCCGTGGCCATGACGGCGTTCTCGCTGTCGGCCCTGGGCATGCCGCCGTTCTCGGGCTTCTGGGCCAAGTTCTATGTCTTCGGCGCGGCCATGGGCTCGGGCGACGTGCTGCTGCAATGGGCGGCGGTGCTGGGCCTGGTCGGCAGCGTGGTCGCGGCGTTCTACTATCTGCGCCTGATCAAGACGATGTGGTTCGACGCCGCCGAAGGCGCGGTCGACAAGCCCCAACCGATCGCCCGCGCGGTCGGCTTCGTGGCCGCGGCCTTCTCGTTCCCGGTCGTGCTGGTCGCCCTGATCTGGCTCGATCCCGCAGCCAGGGCCGCCGCGGCGGCCTTTGGCCACGCGTGACGTGACGGGCCCGACCTCGACCTTCGAAGTCCCGCCCGTCGTCGTCCTGGACGAGATCGACTCGACCAACGCCGAGGCCCGTCGTCGCGCGGAAGCGGGCGAGGCGGGCCCGGTCTGGATCGTCGGCCTGCGCCAGACCGCCGGGCGGGGCCGGCGTGGTCGCGCCTGGGAGACCGGGGCCGGCAACCTGGCCGCCACCCTGCTGTTCACGACCGAAAAGCCGCCGGGCGAGGCCGCCCAGGTGACGTTCGTCGCCGCCCTCGCCGTGGCGGACCTGCTGGGCGCCTATGTGTCGCCCGGTCTCGTCAGTCTGAAATGGCCGAACGATCCGCTGCTGGGCGGACTGAAGGTCAGCGGCGTGCTGGTGGAGTCCGGGACCCGGCCGGCCGGCGGCCTGTGGATCGCCGTCGGCGTCGGGGTGAACCTGGCCCGCAAGCCGATCGACAGCGAACGCCCGGCCACGGCCCTGACCACCTATCTGGTCACGCCGCCGACGCCCGTGGAGGCGATCGAGGTGCTGGCGGGCGCCTTCGCCCGCTGGGAAGACGTCTGGCTGCGGCTGGGCTTCCCCGCGATCGCCGACGCCTGGACGGCCCGCGCCCACGGCCTGGGTCAAACCTGCGTCGCTCGCCTCGGTGCGGAGACCCTCGAGGGGATCGCCGAAGGCCTGGACGGCGACGGCGCGCTGCGTCTTCGTCTGGCCGACGGCCATTTGCGGCGGGTGACCGCCGGCGACGTCTTCTTCGGAGAGGCCTCCTGATGCTGCTGGCCATCGAACAGGGCAACACCAACACCATGTTCGCCATCCACGATGGCGAAACGTGGATCGCCCAGTGGCGCGCGGCCACCGAGAGCACGCGCACGGCCGACGAATACGTGGTCTGGCTGTCGCAGCTGCTGTCGATGCAGGGCCTGGGCTTCCGGGCCATCGACTCGGTGATCATCTCCAGCGTCGTGCCGCAGTCGATCTTCAACCTGCGCAACCTGTCGCGCCGCTATTTCGGCGTCGAGCCGCTGGTGATCGGCGAGAACGCCAAGCTGGGCGTCGAGGTGCGGATCGACAAGCCGTCCGAGGCCGGGGCCGACCGCCTGGTCAACGCCGTGGGCGCGCACATGGTCTATCCGGGTCCGTTGATCGTCATCGACAGCGGCACGGCCACCACCTTCGACATCGTCGGCGCGGACGGGGCGTTCGAGGGCGGCATCATCGCGCCCGGCATCAACCTGTCCATGCAGGCCCTGCACGAGGCCGCCGCCAAGCTGCCGCGCATCGCCATCCAGCGTCCGGCCGGCAACCGCGTCGTCGGGACCGACACCGTCAGCGCCATGCAGTCGGGCGTGTTCTGGGGCTATATCTCGCTGATCGAGGGCCTAGTGGCCCGCATCAAGGCCGAACGGGCCGAACCCATGACCGTGGTCGCCACCGGCGGCGTCGCCTCGCTGTTCGAAGGCGCCACCGACAGCATCGACCACTTCGATTCAGATCTGACCATCCGTGGTCTCCTCGAAATTCATCGCCGTAACACCCATCTAGAGACGTAATGACCAAATATACCGACAAGCCTTCCCCCAAGGACGAACTCGTCTTCCTGCCGCTGGGCGGGTCGAACGAGATCGGCATGAACTTCAATCTGTACGGCTACGGCCCGGCGGACGACCGCAAGTGGATCGTCGTCGACCTGGGCGTGACCTTCGGCGACCAGACGACGCCCGGCGTCGAGATCATCCTGCCCGACCCCGAATTCATCGAGGCCTATGCCGACGACATCATCGGCATCGTCCTGACCCACGCCCACGAAGACCACCTGGGCGCCGTGCACTGGCTGTGGCCGCGCCTGAAGGCGCCGGTCTACGCCACGCCCTTCACCGCCTTCCTGCTGCGCGAGAAGCTGCGCGACGCGCGTCTGTTGGACGAGGTGCCGATCACCGAGATCCCGCTGAGCGGCAGCTTCGATCTGGGTCCGTTCCACCTTGAGATGGTCACGCTGACCCACTCGATCCCGGAGCCGAACGGCCTGGCGATCAAGACGCCGCTGGGCACGATCCTGCACACCGGCGACTGGAAGATCGACCCCGATCCCCAGCTGGGCGGCCCCACGGACATCGAGGCCATCAAGCGCCTCGGCGACGAGGGCGTGCTGGCCATGGTCTGCGACAGCACCAACGTCTTCGTCGATGGCGAGGCCGGTTCCGAAGCCGACGTCCGCGTGGCGATGAACCGGCTGATCAAGGGCCTGACCGGCAAGATCGCCGTGGCCTGCTTCGCCTCGAACGTGGCCCGGATGGACACGGTGATCCGCGCCGCCCAGGCCGCCGGCCGCAAGGTCTGCCTGGCCGGACGCTCGATGCACCGGATGGCCGCCGCCGCCCGTCACGTGGGCCTGCTGGAGGGCCTGGAGCCCTTCATCACCGACGACCAGGCCAAGTACCTGCCCGAGAATGAGGTTCTGTTCCTGTGCACCGGCAGCCAGGGCGAGGCCCGCGCGGCCCTGGCCCGGATCGCCGAAGGCACCCACCCGCACGTCAAGCTCTCGCAGGGCGACCACGTGATCTTTTCCTCGCGGGTCATTCCGGGCAACGAGATTCCGATCCGCAACCTGCAGAACAAGCTGGCCGACCGCGGCGTGCGCCTGCACACCGAGCGCGACACCCCCGGCATCCATGTCAGCGGCCACCCGTGCCGCGACGAGCTCAAGCAGATGTACCAGTGGGCCCGGCCGACCATCGCCGTGCCGACCCATGGCGAGCGCCGCCACCTGATCGAGCACGCCGCCTTCGCCAAGGACCTGCAGGTGCCGCACGCGGTCAGCCCGCGCAACGGCGACATGGTGCTGCTGGCCCCCGGCCATCCCCAGATCATCGACGAGGTCCCGTCGGGCCGCCTCTATGTCGACGGCGGGGTGGTGACGCCCGAGAACGGCGAGGCCCTGCGCGAGCGGCGCCACGCGGCGTTCAACGGAATGCTGGCCGTTTCCGTCGTGCTGGACGGCCGCAACAAGATCGTCTCGGGCCCGCAGGTCCGCGGCCTGGGTCTGGCGGGCGACGCCGAATATCCGCTGGACGACGCCCTGGACGACCTGGCGGAGGAGGCCGAGACCGCCTTCAAGCGCCTGAGCGGCGACCAGTGCGAGATCGACGAGGCGATCGAGAGCGCCCTGTCCAAGGCCGTGAAGAAGGCCGCCTTCCGCATCTGGGAACGCAAGCCCGTGGTCGAGACCACGGTCCTGCGGATCTGACCGCACGATGGACGAGACCAGCCCGCCCGCCGAGGCGACGCGGCCGATCGCTCCCGAGCCCGAGCCCGAGCCCCGCTGGCGCCAGACCCTGCGTCTGATGACCGGTGAGGCCTGGGCGCTGGGCGCGCTCACGGCGGTCCTGTGGATCGTGTCCGGTGTCCAGCTGCTGGGCAAGACGCAGGGCTGGGACGAGACCATGCTCGCCCTGGGCAGCCTCTACCCGCCGTACTTCCGGCAAGGGTTCTGGTGGACACCGCTGACGCACATCTTCCTGCATGGCGGGCTGCTGCACATCGTGATGAACACCAGCGCCCTGGTCAGCCTGGGGCCGGCGATCGCCGTGCGCCTGGGGCGGGACCTGAAGGGCGCTCTGCTGTTCTGGACCTTCTTCCTGATCTGCGGCCTGGCGGGCGGGCTGCTGTTTCTTGTCCTGCACTGGAACGGCGAGATCTCGGCTGTCGGGGCCTCGGGCGCGATCTGCGGCCTGTGGGGCGCGGTGGCCCGGTTGACGCCGGACGGGGGCCTGACACCGATCCTCTCCAGCCAGGTCGGCAAACAGACCTGGTCGTTCATCGTCATGAACCTGGTGCTGGTCGCCATCGGTTTCGGCCTTGGCATGGCGTCGGGGGAGGGCGGGCTGATGATCGCCTGGGAATGCCATGTCGGCGGCTTCATCGCCGGGCTGTTCCTGGTCGAGATGTTTCCCGCACGATATTGGTGGCTCCGCCAGCCGGCCTGAACGGATTGATCGCGAGGGCGAAGCGTCCCGCCGCTGAAACGCCTCGCCGCGGATCCATGAAGTCGTCTATATCCTCGGAAAACACCGAGCGGCGCGCTCGCGCCTCCACTCCCGCAGGACACGGAACGGATGATCGGCAAGCTCAACCACGTCGGCGTCGCGACCCCCTCCATCGACGAGTCGCTGAAGATGTACCGCGACCTGCTGGGCGCGACCTCGCACACCGACAAGTGGGCCATGCCCGAGCAGGGCGTCTGGGTCTGTTTCGTCAACCTGCCCAACAGCCAGATCGAGCTGATCGAACCCTATGGCGAGGCCTCGCCGATCCATGGCTTCCTGGCCAAGAACCCCAAGGGCGGCCAGCACCACATCTGCTTCGAGGTCGAGAACATCTATCAAGCTCGCGACAGCCTGGTCGCCAAGGGCGCCACCGTGCTGGGCGAGCCTCGGATCGGCGCCCATGGTACGCTGATCATCTTCGTTCACCCGAAAGACATGGGCGGCATGCTGGTCGAGCTCATGGAAACCCCCAAGGACGCTCACTGATGGGTCCCGTCACCTGCATCGCCGTCTATCTGACCATCTGGTGGACCACGCTGTTCGCCGTGCTGCCGCTGGGCAACCGCACCTTCAAGGAGATGGGGATCGAGCCGCCGCCCGGCGCGGATCCGGGGGCGCCGGTCAATCCGAACCTGAAGCGCAAGTTCTTCACCACCACCTGGGTCTCGGCCCTGGTGATGGCCGGACTGCTGCTGACCATCCATTTCCATCTGATCGACCTGCCGGCGCTGCCGGCCACCTATTAATCCCAGGAATGGCGCCCAAGCCTTGGGCGCAGAGCGATGGATTTGCCGGCGTTCGCCCATTTCGTGGGCGAAGTTCTCCAAGTGGTCAGGCCAAACGCAATCGGGCGCCCCGAACAACTGTTCGGGGGTTAGTCTCAGACTCACGAGGCCGGCTTTTCCGACCTTGCTCTGTGGCGTCTTCCCCGACGATGACTTGAAGGGCCGCGCGAACACCGCGCGGCCCTCTTTTCGTTTCTGGACGCCTGGGAGCCATCTTTTCGCCGCGCGCGTTGCCAAGCTGAGGCCCAAGCGGCTATCTCAACGCCTTGAATCCCCCGGAGACGTCTCGTCCATGCGCCTGTCGCGCTATTTCCTGCCCGTTCTGAAAGAAGCTCCCTCGGACGCCCAGATCGTCTCGCACCAGCTGATGCTGCGCGCGGGCATGATCCGCCAGGAGGCGGCGGGCATCTACGCCTGGCTGCCGCTGGGCCTGAAGGTGCTCAACAAGGTCGAGCAGATCGTCCGCGAGGAGATGGACCGGGCCGGGGCCATCGAGCTGTTGATGCCCACCCTGCAACTGGCCGACCTGTGGCGCGAGTCGGGTCGCTACGACGCCTATGGCCCGGAGATGCTGCGCATCGTCGACCGCCACGAGCGCGAGCTGCTGTACGGACCCACCAACGAGGAAATGATCACCGAGATCTTCCGGGCCTATGTGAAGAGCTACAAGGACGTTCCCAAGAACCTCTACCACGTGCAGTGGAAGTTCCGCGACGAGCGCCGCCCGCGCTTTGGCGTGATGCGCGGCCGCGAGTTCCTGATGAAGGACGCCTACAGCTTCGACCTCGACGCCGAGGGCGCGCGCAAGGCCTATAACCGCATGTTCGTGGCCTATCTGAACCTGTTCTCGCGCATGGGCCTGAAGGCCGTGCCGATGCGCGCCGACACCGGCCCGATCGGCGGCGACCTTTCCCACGAATTCATCGTCCTGGCCGACACCGGCGAAAGCGCCGTCTTCTGCCACAAGGACCTGGTCGAGATGGCCGCGCCCGGCCCGGACGTCGACTGGTACGGCGACCTGCAGCCGCTGGTGAACCAGCGCACGGCGCTGTACGCCGCCACCGAGGAAATGCACGACGAGGCGGCCTTCGACGCCATCCCCGAGGGCGACCGCCTGTCGGCGCGCGGCATCGAGGTGGGCCATATCTTCTCGTTCGGCGCCAAGTATTCCGAGCCGATGAAGGCCCTGGTCACCGGGCCGGACGGCAAGGACGTGCCGGTGCAGATGGGCAGCTACGGCGTCGGCGTCTCGCGCCTGCTGGGCGCGATCATCGAGGCCAGCCACGACGAGGGCGGCATCATCTGGCCCGAGTCGGTCGCCCCGTTCGGCGTGGGGATCATCAACATGCGCCAGGGCGACGCCGGCTGCGACGAAGCCTGCGAGACCGCCTACCAGGCGCTGAAGGCCGCCGGCCGCGACCCGCTCTATGACGACACCGACGCCCGCGGCGGCGCCAAGTTCGCGACCATGGACCTGATCGGCGTGCCCTGGCAGCTGATCGTCGGTCCCAAGGGGATCGCCGAGGGCGTGGTCGAACTGAAGAACCGCAAGACCGGCGAGCGCCACAGCGCCTCGCTCGACGCGATCCTGGCCCAACTCAGCGCCAAGGCCGCCTGATGGCCCTCGGCGCGGGTCCGTTCGGAACCTGGGAGCGCACCGTCGCCTGGCGGTACCTGCGCAACAAGCGCAAGAACGGCGGCGCGGCGGTGATCACCATCATCTCGTTCTCGGCGGTGATGCTGGCGGTCTTCGTGTTGATCACGGTGATGAGCGTGATGAACGGCTTCCGCGCCGAGCTGCTGGGGCGGCTGCTGGGCTTCAACGGCCACGTCTACGCCCAGGGCCCGCTGCTGAACGGACCCGACCGCGACGGCGTCATCACCCGCATCAAGGCTGTGCGTGGCGTGACCCAGGCCGCGCCGATGGTCGAGGCCCAGGCGATGGTCATCGGCCCCAGCCAGGTGTCCGGCGCCATCGTGCGCGGGGTCACGCCGGCCGACCTGCGCGGCATGAAGATGATTGCGTCCAACATCAAGCGCGGATCCCTGGCCGGCTTCGGCGAGGGGGAGGACGGCGGCGACATCGTGCTGATCGGCGACCGCATGGCCCGCAACCTCGGCCTGTCGGTCGGCGACGCCATCACCCTGATCTCGCCCTCGGGTCCCGCCACGGCCTTCGGGACCTCGACCAGCGAGAAGGACTACACGGTCGGCGGGATCTTCAGCGTCGGCATGAGCCAGTTCGACGAGAGCTTCGTCTATATGGCGCTGCCCCAGGCCCAGCTGTTCTTCAACCGCGACACCTCGATCGACTATGTCGAGATCAAGATCGCCGATCCGGACAAGGCCAAGGCGGTCAAGCCGATCATCCAGCAGGCCAGTGGCCCGGGGGCCTTCGTCCAGGACTGGATGGACAAGAACGCCAGCTACTTCAACGCCCTGCAGGTCGAGCGCAAGGTGATGCGGCTGATCCTGTTCTCGGTCGTCGCTCTCGCCACGCTCAACATCATTTCGGCCCTGGTCATGCTGGTGAAGAACAAGAGCCGTGACATCGCCATTCTGCGGACCATGGGCGCCAGCCAGGGGGCGATCCTACGGATTTTCGTTATGGCCGGCGCCGTGATCGGCTTGGCCGGCACTTTGCTGGGCCTGCTGCTGGGCGTGCTGTTCTGCGCCAACATCACCGCCATCCAGAACTTCGTGGAATGGATGACGGGCACGGCGGTGTTCAGCGCCGACATCTACTTCCTGGCCCACATCCCGGCCAAGATCGACTGGACGGAGGTCGGGGTGATCGTCGCCATAACGACTCTCCTCAGCATATTGGCCGCCCTTCTGCCTGCCGTCTGGGCCTCGCGAATCGATCCGGTCGAGGCCCTTCGCTATGAGTAGCCCCGTCCTGGCCCTGCGCGGCGTCGAGCGCACCTATGTCACCGAGGCCGGCGCCCTGAACGTGCTGCGCGGCGTCGACCTGGACGTCTATCCGGGCGAGGTCGTGGGCCTGATCGGTCCGTCCGGTTCGGGCAAGTCGTCGCTGCTGCACGCGGCCGGCCTGCTGGAAAAGCCCAACGCCGGCCTGATCGCCCTGGACGGCCGCGACTGCTCCAAGCTGTCCGAGCGCCAGCGCACCAAGATGCGGCTGTCGACCGTCGGCTTCGTCTACCAGTTCCACCACCTGCTGCCCGAGTTCAGCGCGCTCGACAACGTGGCCATGCCGGCGATGATCGCGGGCAAGGGCCGGGGTGAGGCGCGCGAGGCGGCCCAGGTGATGCTCGAGCAACTGGGCCTGGCTCAGCGCATCGAGCACCAGCCGGGCCAGATGTCCGGCGGCGAGCAGCAGCGCGTGGCCATCGCCCGGGCGCTGGCCAACAGCCCGAAGCTGCTGCTGGCCGACGAACCGACCGGCAACCTCGACCCGGCCAATTCGGCGGCGGTGTTCCAGGCCCTGTACGATCAGGCCCGTAAAAGGGGCGTGGCGGCCCTGATCGCCACCCACAACATGGAGCTGGCCCGCTACATGGACCGGGTCTTCGCTCTGAAGGACGGCCACCTGGTGGCGCAGAGCTTCTAGAGCAGCGCGGCCCGCATGGCGGCGTAGAAGCCCGCCTGGTCGATCTTCCGGATCATCCGGGCGTTGGGCGGCCGGCGCTTCAGAGCCGGATCCGCCAGTTCGATGTCCGGCAGGATCGGGTGGGAGACGCTCAGATAGCCGCGCGTCAGCTCGCCGATCGTCTCGACATCGACCACGGCCATGTCGGACTCCAGGATCAGGGTCTCGTCCAGCGCCACGGCGCAGGTCAGGGCGTCCGGATGCAGGCTGCCGTCCAGGCCTTGGGTTTCCTGGGCGAAGGCCAGGGAGGTGCGGTTGACCTTCGTGAAGAACGCCGCGCGCGGCGTGCCCAGGGCCTCCAGCGCCGCCAGTTGGTCCACGGTCAGCAGGCCGTCCCGCAGCGTCTCGGTCCAGGTGACGATGCTCGTCGGAAAGCCGGCGTTGATCACGATCTTGGCCGCTTCCGGATCGACATAGAAATTGTACTCGGCCGCGGGGGTGACGTTGCCGACCCCGTTGTCGGTTCCGCCCATGATCCACAGGCGCTTGACCGCCTGGGCGATGCGCGGCTCGCGCAGATAGGCCAGGGCGATGTTGGTCAGGGCGGCCTGGGCGATCAGGGTGATCTCGCCGGGCGCGTCCATCACCCGCCGCACGATTTCGTCGGCCGCGTGGCCGGGGGAGGGGCGCTGGACGGTCTTCGCAAAGCCGCTGTCGCTCATGCCGTCGGCCCCGAACACATAGGCCGCGTCCAGCGGCGCGCGGGTGAACGGCCGCTGGGCGCCCAGATAGACCGGGATCTCGCCGCCGCGTTCGCAGGCTTCCAGGGTGGCCAGGGCGTTCTCGGCGTGCTGCTCGAAGCCGACATTGCCGTGGGCGATGGTGATGGCCTCGACGCTCACGTCCGGGCGGCGCAGGGCCAGCATCAGGGAGAACACGTCGTCCCCGGCGGTGTCGGTGTCGATGATCAGGCGCATGGGGCGATCTGCGCCGATCCGGGGCGCAAATCCACTGGAAAGGGGGGCTGCGGCCCAGGCGCGCGGCTACGCGACAAAAAAGCGCGCAATCGAACGAGGGTCTCTTGCGCGCGAGAACAAAAGTGGAATATAGAACAAACAAGCAACGACCGCAGGAGGGTTCCCATGGTCCGTATCGCGCGTGAGTCTTTGGCTCTTGTATCTGTCGTCAGCTTCGTCTGGATGATGTGTCAGGTCGCCCAGCTAGTGGCCTGAGTCGTGTAGCGGTGAGGTGCGGTGATGTCGGGCAGTGAAGGTCAGGGTTTCGTCCACCTTCGCGTGCGCTCGGCCTATTCGCTGCTGGAAGGCGCCATCAAGGCCGACAAGATCCCCGGCCTGGCCGCGGCCGCGGGCATGCCGGCGGCGGGGCTGGTGGACCGCAACAACCTGTTCGGCGCGCTGGAATATTCCGTCTATTCCAAGGACTACGGTGTTCAACCGATCATCGGCTGCGCCCTGGCGGTGTCGGGTATCGGGGCGGGGCCGACCGAGCGCTGGGCGCGTACGCCGACCATCACCCTGCTGGTCCAGAACGAGCGGGGCTATCTGAATCTTTCGGAACTGTCGTCCCTGGCCTATCTGGAAAGCGGCGAGATGGTCGAGCCGGTCGTGCCCTGGGCCAAGGTGGTCGAGCACGCCGAGGGGTTGATCCTGCTGTCGGGCGGAACCGACGGCCCGATCGACGCCCTGCTGGCGGCCGGCAAGACCGCCGAGGGCGAGGCCGCGCTGGCGCAGATGCAGCGGGTGTTCGGCGATCGCTTCTATGTCGAGCTGCAGCGTCACGGCCTGCCGCGCCAGGCCGCCGCCGAGCCGGGCCTGGTCCACTGGGCCTATGAGCACGACGCGCCTCTGGTCGCCACCAACGACGTCTATTACGCCAAGCCCAGCCTGTACGACGCCCACGATGCGCTGCTGTGCATTTCCGACGGCGCCTTCGTCGGCCAGGACGAGCGGCGGCGGGTGACGCCCGAGCACTGGTTCAAGCCGGCCGAGGACATGCGCAAGCTGTTCGCCGACCTGCCCGAGGCCTGCGACAACACCCTCGATATCGCCCGCCGCTGCGCCTTCATGGTGCACAAGCGCGACCCGATCCTGCCCAGCTTCCCCACCGGTGACGGCCGCAACGAACCCGAGGAGCTGACCTATCAGGCCGAGGAAGGCCTGCGCCGGCGGCTGGCGGCGCTGCCGCAACTGGCCGCGCCGGAAGAGGAATATTGGGAACGGCTGAGGTTCGAGCTCGGCATCATCATCAAGATGGGCTTTCCGGGCTATTTCCTGATCGTGTCGGACTTCATCAAGTGGGGTAAGGAACACGGCATCCCGGTGGGACCGGGACGGGGTTCGGGCGCGGGGTCTCTGGTCGCGTGGGTGCTGACCATCACCGATCTCGACCCGCTGCGCTTCGGGTTGCTGTTCGAGCGCTTCCTCAATCCCGAGCGGGTGTCGATGCCCGACTTTGACGTCGACTTCTGCCAGGAGCGGCGCGAGGAGGTGATCTCCTACGTGCAGGAGAAATACGGCCGCGACCGCGTGGCCCAGATCATCACCTTCGGCAGTCTGCAGGCCCGCGCCGTGCTGCGGGATGTCGGGCGGGTGATGCAACTGCCGTTGGGCCTGGTCGACCGGCTCTGCAAGATGGTGCCCAACAACCCGGCCGCGCCGGTCACCCTGGCCCAGGCCATCGACATCGAGCCGCGCCTCAAGCAGGCCCGCGACGAAGACGCCAACGTCAAGGCCTGCCTGGACGTGGCCCTGCAACTGGAGGGGCTGTTCCGCAACGCCTCGACCCACGCCGCCGGCGTGGTGATCGGCGACCGGCCCCTGACCCAGCTGACCCCGCTCTACAAGGATCCGCGCTCGGACCTTCCGGCCACCCAGTTCAACATGAAGTGGGTCGAGAGCGCCGGCCTGGTGAAGTTCGACTTCCTTGGGCTCAAGACGCTCACGGTGCTGGATCGGGCGGTCAAGCACCTCAAGAAGCGCGGCGAGATCATCGATCTTGGCCAGCTGCCGTTCGACGACGCCAAGACCTACGAGCTCCTCGCCTCCGGCCAGACGGTCGGCGTGTTCCAGCTGGAAAGCCAGGGCATGCGCGACACGCTGCGCAAGATGCGCTGCAGCTCGATCGAGGAGATCACCGCGCTGATCTCGCTCTATCGTCCCGGCCCGATGGACAACATCGACACGTTCGTCGACTGCAAGTTCGGCCGCAAGCCCGTCGACAACCTGCACCCCTCGCTGGAGAAGGTGCTCAAGGAGACCTACGGCGTCATCGTCTACCAGGAACAGGTGATGCAGATCGCCCAGATCCTGGCGGGTTACAGCCTGGGCGAAGCCGATCTTCTGCGCCGGGCCATGGGCAAGAAGAAGAAGGAGGAGATGGATCTCCAGAAGATCCGTTTCGTCGCCGGCGCCAAGGAAAAGGGCGTGCCGGAGGAGCAGTCGGGCTCGATCTTCGAACTGGTGGCCAAGTTCGCCGGCTACGGCTTCAACAAGTCGCACGCGGCCGCCTATGCCCTGATCTCCTACCAGACGGCCTGGCTGAAGGCCAATACACCGGTCGAGTTCCTGGCCGCCTCGATGAGCCTGGACCTGTCGAACACGGACAAGCTGGCGGTCTTCCACCAGGACGCCCGGCGCTTCGACATCACCGTGCGGCCGCCCAACGTCAACCGCTCGGGCGCGGACTTCGAGGTCGAGAACGGCGAGGTGCTCTATGCGCTGGGCGCGGTGCGCAATGTCGGGCTGGAGGCCATGAAGCACCTGGTCGCCATCCGCGAGGAGGGCGGGCCGTTCCGCGACATCTTCGACTTCGTCGAACGGGTCGACCCCAAGCTAGTCAACAAGCGGGCGATCGAGAACCTGGCCCGGGCCGGGGCTTTCGACTCGATCCACAAGAACCGCGCCCAGATCTTCGCCTCGGCGGACGTGTTGATCGCCCATGGCCAGAGCATCGCCGCCGACCGCCAGGGCGGCCAGCACGCCCTGTTCGGCGGCGATCCGGCCGCCGGCCGGCCGCGCCTGAAGAAGACCGAGCCCTGGAGCCAGGTCGACCTCTTGGACGAGGAACTGGCGGCCGTCGGCTTCTATCTGACCGGCCACCCGCTGGACGACATGGTCGGGGTGCTGCGCCGCCGCCGCACGGCCATGCTGACCGAGGTCATCCCGCGCGCCGAGGCCGGCATGGAGGCCTTCCGCATGTGCGGCGTGGTCCGCCGCCGCCAGGAGCGGGCTTCGCAGAGCGGCGAGCGCTTCGCCTTCGTCTCGCTGTCTGACCCCAGCGGAGAGTACGAGGTGCTGTTTCCGCCAGAGGCCTTGCGCAAGTGCCGCGAGGTGCTGGAGCCGGGCAAGGCGGTGTCGATCAAGGTCCGCGCCAAGGCCCGCGACGGCGAGGTGCGGTTCTTTGGCGACGACGCCGAGCCCATCGAGAAGGCCATCGAGAACATGGTGGCGGGCCTGCGCCTGCACCTGTCGCCCTCGGCGACCGAGATCGAGGCCCTGAGAAAGCGGCTCGAGCCGGCCGCCTCGCCGCGCGGCGGCGAGGTCAGCCTGGTCGCGGCCCTGGGCGGCGGCCGCGAGATCGAGATGAAGCTGCCTGGGCGCTACACGCTCGACGCCGCCCTGCGCGGCGCCTTGAAGACCGCGCCGGGCGTAGCCCTGTTGGAAGATGTGTGATGGGAGGGGCGCGCCGGCGAATGTGGTCGTCGCGTCATCCGGTGCGGCCCGAAGGCGGGAGAACCTTGTCATCGCCGGGACCGGCCGCCTTGTTTCGAGCACGAGGCGTTGGCGCCCAGGCTGCCGGTTCGAGTCTGGATTTCCAGACGTGGGGGTCTGATGAACGTACTTGGAATTCCGCCGGCGGCGCTGCGCGACGCCGAAGCCCTGGAACTGGCCCGGGTCTGGATCGCCGAGCGGGGGCTGCACTGCTCCCTGAGGGTGGGCCTCTATGCCGACGATGGTGCGTCAGGAGAGACCAGAGCCTGGGCCATCATCCTGGCCGACATGGCGGGACATATCGCCGATGCGCTGAGCGCCGCGGGCATGGGGTCTCGGGCGGACTTGCTGGACGCGCTGGCCGACCGTTTCAACGCGGAGGTGGCTTCGCCCACATCCGCGCGTAGGGCCGAATGGGGCGTGGAGGCGAGCTGACGAGGTGATGGCGGCGTAGGCGTCGGGCTTGGGCTCGGCTTTGTCGTTGGCCGTCAACACCGGACGGAGGGATTTGGGGCAGGGGCGGCATCCTTGTCGGCCCCCAAGGTTTTCGTGCGCGTCTCTTGGGCCTGAAGCGCGCGGATCCCATCAGTTTTCGAAAGGAAATTCTCATGGCCAGACATGAAGGCGGCTGCCAGTGCGGCGCGGTGCGCTATGCGGTCGAGCTCGAACTCGACAAGCTGATCGCCTGCAACTGCTCGCGATGCGGCAAGCTGGGGTCGGTGCTGGCCTTCGCCCCCGCCTCGGCGTTCGAGCTGAAGCAGGGCCAGGACTCCCTGACTGAATACCGCTTCAACAGCCACAAGATCTCGCACCTGTTCTGCAAGACCTGCGGGATCCAATCCTTCGGCCGCGGTGTCGGGCCGGACGGGGCCGAGATGGCGGCGATCAATGTGCGCACCCTGGACGACGTGGACGTCTTCGCGCTGGAACCCCACCGGTTCGACGGCAAGTCGCTCTAGGTTATGGTGACGATTTGGGATTTCGACGGCCCGAGGTTCTGATTCAACGCTGCTTTTTGGAGGCGGCGTTGGAAGGCGAGGTTGTTCGGGACGATCAATGGGCGAGGATCGAGCCGTTCGTGCCGGGCGGCCGCAAGGGCAAGCGCGGGCCGCGCAGCAACGGCCGGTTGTTCGTGGACGCGCTGTTGCGGATGGCGCGCTCAGGCGGGCGGTGGCGTGATCTGCCCGCGCGAGTTGGGCCCTATCAGACGGCCAAGCGACACTATTGTCGCCGGATCGAGATGGGGTGCTCAACCGGCTGTTCGAGGCGGTGGCGGCCGAGCCCGATCTGGAATGGACGATGCTGGACGCCACCCTGATCCGCGCCGACGTCCAAGCCGCCGGCGCGCGGCGAAAAAGGGGGGGCCGCACGCCCAGGCGCTTGGCCGCTCGCGCGGCGGCTTCGGAACCAAGATCCACGTCTGCGTAGACGCCTTGGGCCTGCCGGTCCGCATCATTCTGGGGCCAAGCCATAAGAACGACATGGCGCCCGCCTGCGACTTGATCGACGGCGTGGCCGCCCGATACGTCCTGGCCGACAAGGCCTATGACGCCGATCGGCCGTATCTGAAGATCATCCAGCAGGGCGGCGACCCCGTCGTGCCGCCCCGTCGCCATCGCGAGCGACAGCACGCCTATGACCGCGCTCGACAAGGAGCGAAACCGCGTCGAACGCTTCTTCAGCCGCATCAAGCACTTCCGATGCATCGCCACGCGAGACGACGAGGTGGCGGCCACCTTCATGGGCTTCGTCACCCTGGCCGCCATCATGCTCTGGCTCAAATAGCTAAATCGTCACCGCAGCCTAGGATCTGTGGACACTTACCGCCCCAGAGCACGGCGGCGGCGAGGTGTAGGACGGCGAGGTAGTTCCTGGCGTCTTCTCGAAGCGTGTGGCGACGCGCCGGAACTGCTTGAGGCGGCTGAAGCAGCATTGGACCAGGTGGCGTTGGGCGTAGAGGTGCTTGTCGAGCGGATGCTTGCTGGCGCGCGAGGGGTTGTTGGGAATGACCGCGAGCGCGCCCTTGGCGGCGATGGCTTGGCGCAGATGGTCAGCGTCGTAGGCGGTGTCGGCCATGACGACGCGGGCGGGCAGGCCTTGGATCAAGGCGGCGGCCTGGGGTGTGTCGCCCCGGTGTCCGGGGTCAGGATGAACCGGACGGGCAGGCCAAGTCCCGCACGGCCATGTGGACCTTGGTGCTCAGGCCACCGCGGGAACGTCCAAAGGCTTGATCTTCAGACCCCCTTCTTTGGCCCCGCTAGCGTGCTGGTGGGCGCGAACGATGGTGGAGTCGACAATCAGGTATTCGAAGTCGGGATCGCCCGACATCGCTTCGAAGATCCGTCGCCAGACGCCCTTCTGGCTCCAGCGACTGAACCGTCGAAAGGCGCTGTTCCAATCGCCGAACGCCTCGGGAAGGTCGCGCCAGGGCGAACCCGTGCGCACGATCCACAACACGCCCTCGACGAACAGCCGGTTGTCACGGCCCGTCGAGCCCTTCTGGTCAGGACGACCGATGATCAGGCCCGACATGCGGTCCCAATCGGCGTCGCTCAGCACCAAACGATCCATCACACCCAAGACCGCCTCCTAAAAGACAGTCTTGAATCACGATTTGGAGCCGCCGGAATTCTTAGAGTCCACAGCTCCTAGAGCATCGCGCGGAAAAAGCGGCGCGAAGGCGGGACCTAGAGCAAGCTGCGCCATTCCTCATCTCGCGCGGCTTGCTCTTGGGGCTGTCGACCGTCAGGCGTTTGGCGTCGAGGCGCCACCCTCGTCGTTCGGCCGGGGTCAGGATGAGGCTATTGGTAGGGCGGCCGAGCAGAATTCCTCATCCTGAGCTTGTCGAAGGACGAGGAATTCGGCCCAAGGCCGTCCACCGTCCACCGTCCACCGGCGCTAGCGGGCTATCGAAGGCGTCAACGGCGATCGACCCGGCGGTAGGGGTGGGGTGGTGGGTTCACAGGAGGGGGAGAACGGCCGGGATCACGGGCGAAGGCCTGTCCGGCAGGCCCGGAGCCCTCGCGTTTGGCGGCCAGTGGAAGGAACGCACGGTCCGCTGCGTCCGCAGCGAGACTCCATGGCCCCTCCTGCGCTCTATTGCTGTTCATCGCGAGGCGCTTGGAGGGCGGCATGATCCACAGCTTGAAGGCGGTCGGTGCAGCCCTGGCGCTTTTGCTCGGCGGGCCGCCGCTGGCCATCGCCGCGCAGCCGTCCTCCGCGGTCGCGGCGAAGAGCCAGGACGGCCAGCGGGATTTTGACTGGGAGATCGGTGAATGGACGACGCGCCTGTCCCGCCTCCAGCATCCCCTGACCGGGTCGAACGCCTGGGTCGAGTACGAGGGGGTGACCGTTGTCCGACCGGTGCTGGACGGCAGCGCCAATCTGGTCGAGCTGAAGGTCAAGGGCGCGGCCGGCCGGATCGAGGGCCTGTCCCTGCGCCTGTACGACCCGGACGCCCAGCAGTGGAGCCTCAACTTCGCCGGCGGCGGGGTGCTCACCCGGCCGGTCTACGGCCAGTTCAAGGAGGGTCGCGGCGTCTTCTACGGACAGGACAGCTTGGGCGGCCGGGCCATCCTGGTGCGCTTCATCATCTCCGACGTCACCGCAAACTCCGCGCGCTTCGAGCAGGCGTTTTCGGATGACGGCGGGGTCAACTGGGAAGTGAACTGGATCGCCGTCGACACTCGCCGCTGAGCAGGGACTTCGCGCGTCCCTAGCCCAAGGAGAGCCGCGCGCCGCCGGCGAACGGGGAGAGGATCCCTACCACGCCATGGCGCGGCCGTTGGGCAGGCGGGCGCGGCCAAGACGGCGCCTGGCGGCCTTGCCGCAGCCGACGATCATCGGCGCGTCGGCCCCGCGGAGCAGCGGCAGGTCGTCGAGGCTGTCGGTATAGGCGTAGGCCCAACGCGGGCCATGGCCGGCCTCGGCCAGGGCCTGGCACTTGCGCTGGTGGCGGCAATGAACGTCGGCCACCCAGCCGCCGGCCTGACGCTTGAGCGAGGTGCCCAAGACGACGATCGGTCGATCAAGCGGACCGATCAGGGATTGGGCCAGGACGGTTGGCGCCGCGGTGACCACCACCACCTCGTCGCCACGGGCGAAGTGACCTTCCAGGGTCTCGACCCCTTGTCGGCGCCAGCGGAGGGGCAGGGCGCCCGCCTGGAAACGGCTGGCGAACGCGGCGCACGAGTCCTGCAGTTCTCGCTCGTCCAGCCCGACCGTGGCGATCCACAGCAGGATCGAGGCCCCGGTCCGCCGCGTGCGGGGCGCGATCACCATCGGAATGGCGACCGGCGCAACCAGCAGGATGGCCAGCAGGCGGGGCAGGGAACGGCGAGCCCGGTCCCACAGCCACAGCGCCGTGGAATCGCTGTCCAGCAAGGTGCCGTCGAGGTCGAACACCGCGAGCATGGTCTGGCCTGTCCGCCGCGACCCAAAGGTCGGGCCGCCGTCATCAAGCCGCGATTTGATGTCAGAATGACGTGCGGATCGTGGCGAACTGTGGATGAATCCATCCAGGTCGCCTTTGCCATTCAAGCGTCGACGAAGGCCTGACGATGGCGCGCGACATAGGTCGGATGCGGTCGCAGGCGCGGGTCCGCCGGCAGGTGGATGCGGTCCATCTGATTGGCGAACAGGCCTCGCAATTCACTGGGAACCTTGTTGTGCGACACCAGCAATCGGTAGTCGTCGGTCAACGAGATCAGGTGGCGGTCGAACAGCCAGTGGATCGTGCCCGACAGGGCGATTCCGTTCTGCACGACGTCGGGACCACCATGGCTCACGGGCCAGATATGCGCGGCCTGGACTTCCGAGCGGCCGCCGCCATTGATGATCCGCAGGCCGGTAACCGCGCAGCGATCGTCATAGGCCTCGCAGACCTGTCGCCGGAAATTGGCGTCGCGGATCTTGCGATTGACCAGCATCGCCTCGACGCGTCGAGCCTGTTCAATGGGCGGAACATCGAACATGAAGGGCTCGCCGATCTCGAGAAAACCCCCGGGCGGGCCCAGCCGCTGTGCGTTTGCGGGTTCCAAGGTCTGGTTCAGACCGGCCAGAACGATGGCGGCGAAATCCGCGTCATCTAGGGAGCGCATCGCCCGACCTTGCACGCCCGCGCCGATCCGGCTGGGGTTCCCAATGGCGCGGAGCGGCGTCTCCCAGTAGCCGTCCTGTCCGACAAAGGGCACTGGCGCGTCAAAGGGCAGATAGTCACCAAGCTTGGCGTAGGCGTGATCCAGCCGCCGCGGGTCAGGCCTGACGTCGAGAACCTTCGCCACGGCGACGTAGGCCCGCCGGCCTCCGTTTCGCTGAGGTTCGCGTAGGACGACCCAATCGCCTTGCGCCGCGAGCGCGGCGGCCATGTAGTTGCTGCGCCTGGGAAAGTGGTACTGATCGAAAGCGTCGTCATAGCCTGAGTTGGGCTTGGTATCGAAGACAGCCTTCACGGATCACCCCGACGCGTCGCCCGCGAACATCGCGATGAGAGTAATGGAACCGCGCCCGTCGAGCCGGTCAAGGGCGTGAACGGGCGCCTAAGGGCTTGCTTTTTGGTCCGTTCACGCCTATTTGCGCGGCCATTCCACACGTGGACGTGCGGCGACGCCGGGGAGACATCCCGTCGTTACCGTTCCGGTCCCGGTCCGAATCGTCGGAGCGGGGGTGTCCACGGAGGTTCAACCGGAAGAAGGAGACCTATCATGGCGCTTCCCGAATTCTCCATGCGTCAGCTCTTGGAAGCTGGCGCCCACTTCGGCCACCAGACGCACCGCTGGAACCCGAAGATGGACCGCTACATCTTTGGTTCGCGTTCGAACATCCACATCATCGACCTGTCGCAGTCGATTCCGCTCCTGCACCAGGCCCTGGTGAAGGTGCGTGAGGTCGCCGCCGCCGGCGGCCGCGTGCTGTTCGTCGGCACCAAGCGCCAGGCCAGCGACCCGGTCGCCACCGCCGCCAAGCGCTGCGCCCAGTACTATGTCAACCACCGCTGGCTCGGCGGCACCCTGACCAACTGGCGCACCGTCTCGGGCTCGATCGCGCGTCTGCGCGAGCTGGAAGGCGTTCTGGCCGGCGAAGGCCAAGGCCGTTCCAAGAAGGAACTGCTGCAGCTGACCCGCGAGCGCGACAAGCTGGAGCTGTCGCTGGGCGGCATCAAGGACATGGGCGGCATCCCCGACATCATGTTCGTGATCGACACCAACAAGGAAGCGATCGCGATCCTCGAGGCCCGCAAGCTGAACATCCCGGTCGTCGCCATCCTCGACACCAACTGCGATCCGGACGGCATCACCTACCCGATCCCGGGTAACGACGACGCCGCCCGCGCCCTGCAGCTGTACTGCGACCTGATCGCCGACGCCGTTCTGGACGGCCTGGCCGCCGGCCAAGCCAACTCGGGCGTCGACCTGGGCGCCTCGATCGCTCCGATCGAGCCGACCCTGGCTCGCGAACTGACGCCGGAACCGGTGGCTGAAGCCGCTGCTCCGGAAGTTGCTCCCGCCGAAGTCGCTGCTCAGGAAGCTGCGTTTGAAGCCGCCGCTGCTCCGGAAGCCGCTCAAGAAGCGACCGCCGAAGCGATCGAAGCCGTCGCCGAAGAGCCGGCCGCGAGCTGATTTTCCGATCACCGGATCGGGATTTCGGTCCCGGTCCGGTCTTCGTGAACCTGACATGCGACCGGGCTATCAAGCCCGGTCGTAATTTTGTTTCACGCGTTTCCCCGCCGGACCGGTCCTGGTCGCGGTTGGAAGCGCTCTGACGTTTCAATGGAGGAACTCATGGCTGAAGTGACCGCTGCGCTGGTGAAAGAGCTGCGCGAAAAGTCCGGCGTCGGCATGATGGACTGCAAGAAGGCCCTGGTCGAAAACAACGGCGACATCGACGCGTCCATCGACTGGCTGCGCGAAAAGGGCCTGTCCAAGGCCGCCAAGAAGGCCGACCGCGTCGCCGCTGAAGGCCTCGTCGGCATCGCCGTCCGCAACGACGGCGCCGGCATGACCGCCGCCGCGGTGGAAGTGAACGCCGAGACCGACTTCCTGGGTCGCAACGAGCTGTTCCAGAACGCCGTCCGCAAGATCGCGGCCGTCGGCCTGGACAACGACGGCGTGGACGCCATCAACGCGGCCAAGACCGCCGACGGCGACGTCGTGGCGGATACGCTGACCAACCTGATCGCCACCATCGGCGAGAACATGGTCCTGCGCCGTTCGGCCAAGTTCTCGGTCGCCCAGGGCGCGGTGTCGTCCTACATCCACAACGCCACCGCCCCAGACCTGGGCCGCATCGGCGTGCTGGTGGCCATCGAAGGCGCCGGCGACCAGGCCAAGATCCTGGAGCTGGGCCGCAAGATCGCCATGCACGTGGCCGCGACCGCCCCGCTGTCGCTGTCGCCGGACGACCTGGACCAGGCCGCCATCGAGAAGGAGCGCCAGATCTTCACCGCGCAGGCGCTGGAGTCGGGCAAGCCCCCGGCCGTCGTCGAGAAGATGGTCGAAGGCCGCATCCGCAAGTTCCTGGAAGAAGTCGTGCTGCTGAAGCAGGCCTTCGTCATGAACCCGGACCAGACCGTCGAGCAACTGGTCGCCGAAACCGGCAAGGAACTGGGCTCGCCGCTCACCGTGAAGGGCTTCGTTCGCCTGGCCCTGGGTGAAGGCGTCGAAAAGGCTCCGGAAGGCGATTTCGCCGCCGAAGTCGCCGCCATGGCCGGCCAGGCCTAAGTCTTTTCCGACGCCTTCCCGTTCTTCGGAAAGGGGGCGTCGGATTCGACCGCCTACGAAAGGCGCGGCGCGCATCGAGCGCGCGCCGCGCCTTTTTTGCGCCCCGGTCGCGCACCTGCACGCGATCTGGCCGGTTTGAGCCCGGAAAACCGATCCCACTTTTCCGGAACGCGCACTATGTTGCGTCCCGACGACTCAGGAAGAGCCTCCCGCATGTCCGAACCCCAGCACAGACCCTACCGCCGCGTGCTTCTGAAGGTTTCGGGCGAGGTGTTGATGGGCGACACGCCCTACGGCATCGACACCAAGACCGTCGAATCGGTGGCCGAGGACATCCGCGAGATCGTCCAGTCCGGCGTCGAGCTGTGCCTGGTGATCGGCGGCGGCAACATCTTCCGCGGCATGGCCGGCGCGGCCAAGGGCATGGAGCGCTCAAGCGCCGACTACATGGGCATGCTGGCTACGGTCATGAACGCTCTGGCCATGCAGGACGCCCTGGAGCGCATCGGCGTCTCCACCCGCGTGCAGTCGGCCATCCCGATGGCCACGGTCTGCGAGCCCTACATCCGCCGCCGCGCCCAGCGGCACCTGGAGAAGGGCAGGGTGGTGATCTTCGCCGCCGGCACCGGCAATCCGTTCTTCACCACCGACACCGCCGCGGCCCTGCGCGCCGCCGAAATGCAATGTGACGCCCTGTTCAAAGGGACCAGCGTCGACGGCATCTACAGCGCCGATCCCAAGAAGGATCCGCAAGCCAAGCGCTACGACACCCTCGACTACATGGACGTGCTGGCCAAGGACCTGCGGGTGATGGACGCCTCGGCCGTGGCCCTGATGCGCGACAACAACATCCCGATCGTGGTCTTCTCCATCAAGGGACGCGGCAACCTGCTGAACGTCCTCAAGGGGCAGGGGACTCACACCGTCGTCTCCGGCGTCCGCGCCGCTTAATTTCCCAGCGAAGAGAGCCCAAGCCATGGCCACCGCCGAAAAACCCGTCCTGTCCCGCTACAAGGACCGCATGGAAAAAGCCGTGCTATCCCTGAAGGAAGACTTCGCTGGCCTGCGCACCGGTCGCGCGTCCGCGGGCCTTCTCGACCAGATCATGGTCAACGCCTACGGTTCGATGGTGCAACTCAACACCGTCGCCTCGATCAGCGTCCCCGAGCCGCGCCAGATCAACGTCAACATCTGGGACAAGGGCGTCGTCTCGGCCGTCGAGAAAGCGGTTCGCAACTCGGACCTGGGCCTCAACCCGGTGGTCGAGGGCAACAACCTGCGCATTCCGATTCCGCCGCTGACCGAAGAGCGCCGCAAGGACTTGGTCAAGGTGGCCGGCAAGTACGCCGAAGCCCAGAAGGTGGCCGTCCGCAACATCCGTCGCGACGCCAATGACGACCTCAAGAAGGCCGAAAAGGCGTCCGTCATCAGCGAGGACGAGCTGAAGAAGATGGAGACCGAGGTCCAGAAGATGACCGACGCGGCCATCAAGCAGGTCGACGAGGCCTTGAAAACCAAGGAACAAGAGATCATGCAGGTTTAGCATCGACCTGCGTTGTGGGGGGAGATGAGGGAAGGCTGAAGCGCATGGCGCCGACGACCGGCCTGCAGGATGTCTCGACGCGCGCCGGGGGCGCCAAGTCGGGGCGGCCGCTGCATGTGGCCATCATCATGGACGGCAACGGCCGTTGGGCGAAGCGGCGCAACCTGCCGCGCGTCCTGGGCCATCGCGCCGGCGTCAACGCCCTGAAGCGGACCGTCGAAGGCGCCGCCGCCTTGGGCGTGGGCGTGATGACGGTGTTCGGCTTTTCCACCGAGAACTGGAGCCGTCCGCCGCAGGAGGTGTCGGAACTGATGGGCCTGCTGAAGGCCTATCTGGAGTCCGATATCGACCGGTTGGCCCGCGAGGGCGTGAAAGTCCGGATCATCGGTCGCCGCACGGGACTGGCCGCCGACGTACTGGCCGTGATCGAGCGGGCCGAGAGCCGCACCAGCCATAACGACGCCTTCCTGCTGCAGGTGGCGTTCAACTATGGCGGCCGGGCCGACATCGCCGACGCCGCGCGCGCCTTCGCCGAGGCGGTGGAGCGCGGCGAAGCGCGGGCCGCCGACCTGGACGAGGCGCTGTTCGAGCGACACCTGTCGACGGCGGGGGCTCCGGCCCCGGACGTCATCGTGCGCACCAGCGGTGAGCAGCGGATCTCGAACTTCCTGCTTTGGGAATGCGCCTACGCCGAACTCGTGTATCAGGATGTTCTTTGGCCGGACTATGGGCCCGAACACCTGGCCGCCGCGTTGACGGAATATCGCAGCCGCGACCGTCGCTATGGAGGTATCGCCGTCGATGACGTCGCCGTCGCCGGCTAAACGTTTCAACTGGAGCAACCTGCGGATCCGTGTCGCCTCGGCCACGGTGCTGGTGCCTACGGTCGTGGCCGCCGTCTGGTTCGGCGACGTCTGGTACCTGGGCCTGATCCTGGTGGGCGTGGCGCTGCTGGCTCGCGAGTGGGCCGAGATGAGCGCCCGGCGGGCCGTGCTGGGCGTGGCCCTGGCGATCGGCGCGGCCGTGGCGATCTCGGTGATCGTCGCCTTCCGCGGCCACTACTACATCACCTGGCCGGTGGTGATCGTCGGCGCCGTGGCCGCCGCCCTGATGGCCCGCGGCGCGGTCGAGCGGCGGGCCGACGCGGCCTATGGGGTGATCTATATCGCGCCGGCGGTGATCGCGATGATCTGGCTGCGCCGGATGGAGGCGGGCCTGTCCTGGACCCTGCTGATGTTCACCGTCACCTGGTTCGCCGACATCTTCGCCTTCGCGACGGGCAGTCTGCTGAAGGGGCCCAAGCTTTGGCCGCGCTATTCGCCCAACAAGACCTGGTCGGGCTTCTTCGGCGGGCTGGTCGCCGCCTCTCTGGGGGCGGTGGGCATCGTGGCCCTGTCCCAGGCGCTGCCTGCGTTGCCGGACCTGCACCTGGCCTGGCCCGTGGCGGCCGCGATCGGCCTGCTGGGCGGCCTGGCCACCATGGCGGGCGACCTGTGGGAATCCATGCTGAAGCGCCGGTTCGGCGTGAAGGATTCGGGCGACCTGATCCCCGGCCACGGCGGCATGCTGGACCGCGTCGACGGCCTGATGTTCGCGGCGATCGTGGTCGCCGGCGCGCGGCTGCTCGACCAATGGGGATGGCTGCCTTGACTCACCCTCGCCCGGGCGTGGCCCGCAAGGTCGTGGTGCTGGGGTCGACGGGGTCCATCGGCGTTTCGACGCTGGACCTGTTCGAACAGGCCGACGTTGGCGTCGAGATCCTGGCCCTGACCGCCGGCCGCAACGTCGAGAAGCTGGCGCAGCAGGCCCTGCGCTGGAAGCCCCAGGTCGCGGTCATCGACGACGAAACCTGCCTGCCGGAGCTGCGCGAGCGCCTGGCGGGTTCGGGCGTCCGGGCCGCCGCCGGGGCCGCCGCGGTCTCCGAGGCCGCCGCCATGGGGGCGGACTGGGTGATGTCGGCCATCGTCGGCGCGGCGGGCCTGGCCCCGACCCTGGCCGCGGCCCGCACGGGCGCGGTCATCGCCCTGGCCAACAAGGAAAGCCTGGTCTGCGCCGGTCCGGCCCTGCTGGCCATCGCCCACGAGGCCGGCGGCTCGGTGATTCCCGTCGATTCCGAGCACTCGGCGATCTTCCAGGTGCTGCAGCGCGACTGTATCGACCAGGTATCGCGCCTGATCCTGACGGCCTCGGGCGGGCCCTTCCGCACCTGGGACAAGGCCGCCATGGCCAAGGCCACGCCGGAACAGGCGGTGGCCCATCCGAACTGGTCGATGGGCGCCAAGATTTCGGTCGATTCCGCGACGATGATGAACAAGGGCCTCGAGATGATCGAGGCGTCCTACCTGTTCGACACTCCGCAAGAGCGCATCGACGTCGTGATCCACCCGCAGTCCGTGATCCACAGCCTGGTCGAATACGCCGACGGCTCGACCCTGGCTCAATTGGGTCCGCCGGACATGCGCAGTCCGATCTCCTGCGCCTTCTCCTGGCCCCAGCGCCTTTCATGGCCGGCCAAGCCCCTGGACCTGGCCGCCTATGGCCAGCTGACCTTCGAGGCGCCGGACCTGGACCGCTTCCCGTCGATCGCCATCGCCCGCGAAGCCCTGCGTCTGGGCGGCGGCGCGCCGGCCGCCATGAACGCCGCCAACGAGGTGGCCGTCGCGGCCTTCCTTGACCGCCAGATCGGCTTTCTGGATATTGCGCGCGCGGTGGCGGGGACACTTGAGCGCATGAACGGCCTGGGCGAACTCGCCTATAGCGTCGACGACGCCCTCGACAGCGCGATGATGACCGACGCCTCGGCTCGCCGCATTGCGGCCGAGGTTGTCGGCCAGAATCATATCTAGAGACTGACCGGGGAGTTGGGCGCCACCTTATGATCGGGTTTTTGACGGGCCTTCTTGCGTTCGTGTTCGTGCTGTCCGTCGTCGTGACAGTGCACGAGCTCGGCCATTTCTGGGCCGCGCGAGCCTGTGGCGTGGCGATCGACTGCTTCTCAATCGGCTTTGGCCCCAAGATCGTGGCGTGGCGCGACAAGACCGGCGTCGAATGGCGGATCGCCTCGATCCCCCTGGGCGGCTATGTGCGATTCTCCGGCGACGACAACGCCGCCAGCGTGCCGGACGGCAGCGACCTGGCGGTCCTCAAGCGCGAGATCGCCGCGCGCGAGGGCGAGGCGGCCGTTTCGCGCTACTACCACTTCAAACCCGTATGGCAGCGCGCGATCATCGCCGTCGCCGGTCCCGTGGCCAATTTCCTGCTGGCGATCGCCGTGTTCGCCGTCTTCATGGTGACCCTGGGCGAATATCGCCATCCGGCGACAATCGAGACGGTTCCCGCGAATAGCCCGGCCGCCGCGGCCGGGTTCCGACCCGGCGATTTGATCACCAAGGCCGATGGTCGTCGGATCAAGACCTTCGAAGAGCTGAAGGGCTATGTCATGCTCCGGGCGCGTCTGCCCATCGACTTCACGGTCGAGCGTGGCGATCAGACCCTGCATCTCGTGGCCACCCCGGTCCAGGTCGAGGTCGTCGACAAGATCAACGGCCGTATGAAGATCGGCCAACTGGGCATCGGCAACACTAGCCGCCCCTACCACTATCGCTCGTCGATCTGGCGCGCCATTCCCGACGCCACCGTGCAGGTCTGGGACCAGATCAGCACCATCGGCTTCTACCTCGGACGCCTGGTCACCGGCCAGATCTCGGCCGACCAGATCAGCGGCGTGATCGGCATCGGCCACGCGGTGGGCGCCATGGCCTCGGCCACCACAGCCGACGCGCCCGACATCCAGACGCTGCTGCTGCGTTTCTTCGTTGGCCAGATGATCATGGTCGCCACCCTGTCGGTCAGCATCGGCTTCATGAACCTGCTGCCCATACCGGTGCTCGATGGCGGCCATTTGCTGATGTACGCCTACGAGGCGATCGCCAAGCGACCGCTGAAGGCCGAGTTCCAGGCCGCCGGCTTCAGAGCGGGGCTTGCCTTGATCCTTGGTTTCATGCTGTTCGCGGCCTGGAACGATCTTCACCGCTACGACGTGTTCAAATTCATTGGCGGCCTGTTCTCGTGACCTGTTCGCGTGAGCCCGGCCGTCCGTCCATGATTGGTCCCATGAGCAAAATTCGCGCCCACAGCGCCGCGTTCGCCACCGGCGTTGCGCTCCTTCTCGGTTCCACGGCCCTCACGGCGCCGCAGGCGGCCCTGGCCCAGGCCCAGACTACGGGCGTGGTCCAGCGCATCGTGGTGCAGGGCAACGAGCGGATCGAGCAGGGGACCGTGCTGTCCTACCTGCCGATCCAGCCGGGCGAGACCGTCGATCCCCAGCGCCTCGACCTGGCGCTGAAGACCTTGGCGCGCACCGACCTGTTCGCCGACGTCAAGATCGAGCTGCAAGGCGGCGACCTGATCGTCAAGGTCGTCGAGAACCCGATCATCAACCAGGTGGTCTTCGAGGGGAACTCGGCGCTCAAGGAAGACAAGCTGAAGGACGAGGTGCAGATCCGTCCGCGCGGCATCTTCACCCGCGCCAAGGTCCAGGCCGACGTCCAGCGCATCATCGAGCTGTATCGGCGCTCGGGCCGCATCTCGGCGACCGTGACGCCCAAGGTGGTCGAGCTGCCGCAGAAGCGCGTCGACCTGGTGTTCGAGATCAGCGAAGGCCCCAAGAGCGGCGTGCTGGGCGTCAACTTCCTGGGCAATGTCGAATATTCGGACAACGACCTGAAGGACGTCATCGTCACCAAGGAGTCGCACTGGTACAAGTTCCTGACCAGCAACGACAACTACGATCCGGACCGGATCGAGTACGACCGCGAGCAGCTGCGCAAGTTCTACCGCAATCGCGGCTATTTCGACTTCCGCGTGGTGGCCACCGTCGCCGAACTGGCCACCGACAAGAACGGCTTCGCGGTCACCTATACGATCGACGAAGGCCCCAAGTACAAGTTCGGCAAGGTCACGGTCGAGACCGAACTGAAGAAGCTTGACGGCAACCTGCTGGCCCAGATCCTGCCGATCCGCGCCGGCCAGCTGTACGAAGACGACAAGATCGAGCAGGCCACCGACGCCCTGACCTTCGCGGCGGGCGCGGCCGGCTTCGCGTTCGTGGACGTGCGCCCGCGCTACGTGCCCAACCACGAGAACAACACCGTGGACGTGGTGTTCTCGGTGCGGGAAGGCCCGCGGGTCTATGTCGACCGGATCGACATCGTCGGCAACACGCGCACGCTGGACTACGTGGTGCGCCGCGAACTGGAAGTGGCCGAGGGCGACGCCTACAACCGCGTCCTGGTCGACCGCTCGAAGAACCGCGTTCGCGCCCTGGGCTTCTTCAAGGACGTCAACATCGAGGAAGTGCCCGGCGCTCAGCCGGACCGCACGACCCTGCGGGTCAAGACCGAGGAGCAGCCGACGGGCGAACTGTCGTTCAGCGCCGGCTACAGCTCGGTCGACAAGCTGGTGCTGGACGTCGGCATCACCGAACGGAACTTCCGCGGCCGCGGCCAGAACCTGCGGGCTCGCGTCTCCGTTGGTTCGCTGCGCCAGCAGATCGACTTCGGCTTCACCGAGCCGCGCTTCCTGGGCCGAGACCTGCGCGCGGGCCTGGATCTGTACTCGTATCGCTACGACCTGAGCGACTACGCCGCCTACGATACGGAATCGACCGGCGGCACGCTGCGCCTGGGCTTCCCGCTGACCCAGAACGCCTCGATGGGCCTGCGCTACCAGCTCCGCCAGGACAAGGTGAGCGTGGAGGACAGCCTCTGCACCAACGGCCAGGTGTCCGACATCCTGTGCCTGCAGCGCGGCTCGTACATCACCTCGCTGATCGGCTACAATCTGCGGCTCGACAAGCGCAACGACCCAATCCAACCGACCCGCGGCTGGTTCGCCGACCTGAGCCAGGACCTGGCCGGCTTCGGCGGCGACACCAAGTATCTGAAGACCGAGACCGACGCCGGCTGGTACTGGGGCTTCAACAAGGACTTCATCTTCAGCGCCGTCGGTTCGGCGGGCTATATCGAGGGCTGGGGCGGCGACAACATCCGCATCAACGACCGCTTCTACAAGGGCGGCAGCTCGTTCCGCGGCTTCGAGATCGCCGGCATCGGCCCGCGCGACACGACCAACGGCAACCAGAGCAGCAACTCCCTGGGCGCCAAGCTCTACGCCATCGGCACGTTCGAGCTGACGGTCCCGACGTTCCTGCCCGAGCAGTACGGCATCAAGGCCGCGGTGTTCTCCGACTTCGGCACGGCGGGCCAGTTGGACGACGTCGACCGGCTGGACAAGGCCGGACTGGACAATCCGAAGATCAAGGACGGGCTGGGCCTGCGGGCTTCGGCTGGCCTGAGCATCGACTGGAAGTCCCCCATGGGGCCCATCCGGTTCGATTTCAGCCATATTCTCGCTAAAGAAGACTACGACAGAACCGAAACCTTCCGGTTCTCCACCTCCACAAGGTTCTAATCAGCATGACCTCCAAGTTCCTCGCCGCGACCGTTTCGGGTCTGGCCGCTCTCGCCACGGCGTCGGGCGCCTTCGCCCAGGCCACGCCTCCGACCGCCCCGGCCGCGCCGCCGGTCACCCACGGCGCGCCGATCGCCGGCGTCTGCATCTTCTCGAGCCAAGGCGCCGTCGCCCGCTCGCAGGTGGGCAAGGCCGTCGACGCGCGCCTGAAGACCATCATCTCGCAGGTCAACGCCGAACTGAACGCCGAGCGGACCAGCCTGGAAACCGACGCCAAGGCGTTGGACGCCAAGCGCGCCACCCTGGACCAAAGCGCGCTCGAACAGCAGGCCGCCGCCCTGCAGGTGCGCGGCAACGCCTTCCAGCGCAAGGGCCAGCTGCGCCAGCGCGAAGTCGAGGCCACCGAGCAGAAGCAACTGGCCCGCGTCTATCAGGAACTGGACCCGGCCATCCGCCAGGCCTACCAGGCCAAGACCTGCTCGATCCTGATCGAGCGGGAGTCGGTTCTGCTGGGCAACCCGGCCATGGACATCACCGACTCGGTCGTCGCCGCGGTCGACGCCCGGATCAAGACCCTGACCTTCGATCGCGAACGTCTGGACCAAGCGGCTCCGGGGGCTCAAGCTCTCCAGCCGACGACTCCCAAGAAGTAGTCGAGTCGGCCCGGGCATGACGCCTGGGCCGCTCACGAGAGGACCGATGCCGGACCCGCGCTTTTTCGAAGACCTGGGTCCGGCGACCCTCGCGGAACTGGCCAGCCTGAGCGGTGCTCGGCTGGCCGATCCGGCTGGCGGCGATCACCGGATCTCCCACGTGGCGCCGCTCGAAAGCGCGGGCGTCGGCGCCGTCACCTTCCTGTCCGATCCAAAGCGCCTGGCCGATCTGGCAGGCCTTGATGGCGCGGCCTGTTTCCTGAAGCCCGAACACGCCGACCGCGCGCCGCCCGGCCGCCTCCTGCTGCTGACCAGCCACCCGCAGGCGGCCTGGGCCGCCGCCGCCCAGCGCCTGCACGCCCCACGCCGCCACGACGGCGCTCAGCACGTCCATCCCGACAGCGAACTGGAGGAGGGCGTGACCCTGTCTCCGGGCGTGACCATCGGCCAGGGCGCGCGAATCGGCCGGGGAACCTGGCTGGCGCCAGGCGTGGTGATCGGCCCGGGCGTGACCGTGGGGCGCGACTGCCGGATCGGGGCCAACGCCGTGATCGGTTTCGCCCTGATCGGCGACCGGGTGTCGATCCACGCCGGCGCGGTGATCGGCGAGGCGGGATTCGGCGCGGCCGGCGGGCCCGCGGGCGTCGTCGACCTGCCTCAGCTGGGCCGGGTCGTGCTGCAGGACGGGGTGACGATCGGCGCCAACAGCTGCGTGGACCGCGGCGCCTTTGGCGACACGACCATTGGCGAGAACACCAAGATCGACAATCTCGTCCATGTCGCCCACAACGTCCGGCTCGGTCGCAACTGCGTCGCCGCCGCCTTCACGGGCATTTCCGGCAGCACCGTGGTCGGCGACGGGGTCGCGTTCGGCGGCAAGGCCGGCGTGGCCGATCACCTGACGGTCGGCGCGGGCGCCCAGATCGGCGCCTCGGCGTCGGTCTTCAAGGACGTGCCGGCCGGCGAAACATGGACTGGATTCCCGGCGCGGCCGCTCAAGCGGTGGCTTCGGGAAACCGCGTGGCTGTCGCGCAAGGCGGGCGGCCGTGAATCGAAGGGCTAGGGGCGAAATGAGCCAATCCAAAGTTGAAGAGCCGCTGGCCGACATCGACATCGCCGAGATCCTCAACCGGATCCCGCATCGCTATCCGTTCCTGCTGGTCGACCGGGCCGAGGCGTATCGCCCGCACCAGTCGATCGTGGGCGTCAAGTGCGTGACGATCAACGAGCCGTTCTTCCAGGGCCACTTCCCCGGCAATCCGGTGATGCCGGGCGTGCTGATCATCGAGGCCCTGGCCCAGACGGGCGCGGTGCTGATGAGCAAGTCGCTCGAGGTCGACACCGAAGGCAAGACCATCTTCTTCATGTCGGTCGACAACGCCCGCTTCCGCAATCCGGTGCGGCCCGGCGACGTGATCCGCATGGAGGTCGAGGTGGTCCGCGCCCGCTCCAGCATCTTCAAGTTCAAGGGCGTGGCCAAGGTCGGCGACAAGGTCGCGGCCGAGGCGGAGTTCGCGGCGATGGTGGTGGAGACGCCCAAGGCATGACCCAGATCCATCCCACCGCCATCGTCTCGCCGGGGGCGCAACTGGGCCAGGACGTCGAGGTCGGCGCGTTCTGCACCGTGGGACCCCAGGTCCAGCTAGGCGACGGCGTGCGGCTGGTCTCGCACGTGGTGATCGAGGGCGCGACGCAGATCGGGGCGGGGACCACCGTCCATCCGTTCGCGGTGCTGGGCGGCGCGCCGCAGCATCTGGCCCACAAGGGCGAGGAAACTCGCCTGGTGATCGGCGAGCGCAACATCATCCGCGAGCATGTCACCATGCACACCGGCACGGTTGGCGGCGGCGGGGTGACCAAGATCGGTTCCGACAGCCTCTACATGGTCGGCGCCCATGTGGCCCATGACTGCATCGTCGGCGATCGCGTGACCTTCGCCAACAACGCCACCCTGGGCGGCCACGTGGTGATCGGCGACTTCGTGTTCATGGGCGGGCTGTGCGCCGTCCACCAGTTCACCCGCATCGGCCGCTACTCGTTCGTCGGCGGCGGCGGGGTGGTGACCAAGGACATCATTCCCTACGGCTCGGTGTGGGGCAACCACGCTCACCTGGAAGGCCTGAACCTGGTCGGCCTCAAGCGGCGGGGCTTCACGCGCGAGGCGATCAACGCCCTGCGCGCCGCCTACCGCCTGCTGTTCGCCGACGAAGGCACCTTCCAGGAGCGCCTGGACGACGTGGCCGAAGCCCATGCCGACACGCCCGAGGTGATGGAGATCGTCGATTTCATCCGGTCGGAGGCCAACCGGCCCCTGTGCCTTCCCGAGCGCGAAGTCTAGGAGCGGCCATGCGTAAGCTGGGTCTGATCGCCGGGGGCGGTTCCTTGCCCGTGGAACTGGCGCAGCATTGCGAGGCCGCGGGGCGGCCGTTCGCCGTGATGCGCCTGAAGTCGTTCGCCCAGCCGGTGCTGGCCCGCTATCCCGGCGTCGAAGTGGGACTGGGCGAGTTCGGCAAGGTGTTCAAGGCGCTGCGGGAGGAAGGCTGCGAAGCCGTGTGCTTCGCCGGGGTCGTCGATCGCCCCGACTTCTCGACGATCAAGCCGGATCTGCGCGGCCTGGCCGTGATCCCGGGCCTGGTCAACGCCGCCCGCAAGGGCGACGACGCCCTGCTGCGCCGGCTACTGGCCGAGTTCGAGAAGGAAGGCTTCGCGATCGAGGGCGCCCACGAGGTGCGGGGCGAGATGACCCTGCCGCGCGGGGCTCTGGGCAAGCATGCGCCCAAGGAAACCCACGTCGCCGACATGGACCGGGCGCTGGACGTGGCCCGGGCCATCGGCGCGCTGGACGTCGGGCAGGGCGCTGTGGTCTGCGACGGCCTGGTGCTGGCGGTCGAGGCCCAGGAGGGCACGGACGCCATGCTCCGCCGGGTCGCCGACCTGCCGCACGCCATCCGCGGCAACGCCGAGGCGCCGCGCGGGGTGCTGGCCAAGGCGCCCAAGCCGATCCAGGAGACCAAGGTCGACCTGCCGACCATCGGCGTCGCCACCGTGCAGCGCGCCGCGCGCGCGGGCCTGGCCGGCGTGGTCGGCGAGGCTGGCCGCCTGCTGATCGTCGACCGCGACCAGGTGATCGCCTGCGCCGACGACCTAGGCCTGTTCGTGTACGGGGTCGAACCACGGGCCGACAGATGAGCCCGACGGGCTCAGAGGGGCGGCCGCTGACCGTGATGCTGGTGGCGGCCGAGGCTTCGGGCGACGCCCTGGGCGCCAAGCTGGCCCGCGTGCTGCGCGAGCGTCTCGGCGCCGGCAAGGTCCGCTTCGTCGGCGTCGGCGGGGCCAAGATGGCGGCCGAGGGGATCCATAGCCCGTTCGACATCGCCCAACTGTCCATCCTGGGCATCGTGGAGAGCCTGAAGGCCTATCCGCGCGCCATGGCCCGCCTGAAGGACACCCTGGCCCTGGCGGCCCGGGAAAAGCCCGACGTGGCGGTGCTGATCGACAGCTGGGGCTTCAACATCCGCCTGGCCAAGGCGCTGCGCAGGCAGCACCCGGGCCTGCCGTTGGTCAAGTACGTCGCCCCCCAGGTCTGGGCCTATCACGCAAGCCGCGCCAAGGACCTGGCCGGGGCGGTGGACCTGCTGCTGTCGATCCAGCCGATGGACAAGCCGTATTTCGACGCCGCCGGCCTGGCCAACGTCTTCGTCGGCAACTCGGCCCTGGCCCACGATTTCAGCCGCGCGGACCCGGCCCGGCTGCGCGCCGCGATTGGCGCCGCGCCTGGCGAGCCCATCCTGCTGGTGCTGCCCGGCAGCCGTCCGTCCGAGATCCAGCGGGTCATGCCGCCGTTCGAGGACGCCGTGCGCCGCCTCAAGGCCGATCGACCGGACCTGCACGTGGTCGTGCCCGCCGCCTCGACCGTGGCGCAAAGCGTCAAGGCGCGGGTCGCGGCCTGGCCGTTCCGGGCCCACGTCGTCGAGGACGAGACGCTGAAGGACGACGCCATGGTCGCCGGCACGGTCGCCCTGGCCTGCAGCGGCACGGTGACCACCGAACTGGCCCTGGCCGGCTGTCCGATGGTGGTCGGCTATGTCACCGGCAAGATCACCTACGCCCTGCTGAAATCGATGTTCAAGCCGCGCTGGGTGACCCTGTTCAACATCGCCGCCGACGACACGGTCGCGCCCGAGCGGCTGCAGGACGCCTGCACGGGCCCGGCCCTGGCGGCCGACGTCGCCCGGCGGCTGGACGACCCGGCCCTGCGCGCCGCCCAGATCGCCGCCCAGAACGCCGCCCTCGACAAGATGGGGCGCGGCATGCCCGACCCCTCCGAAGCGGCGGCTTCCGCCCTGCTGGACTTCCTGAGGGCGCGCGGCCTGCTCTAGGCGGCGCGGTCGCGTCCGGGCGTTAAGCAAGCCTTTAAGATCCGCTTCACGGCTCTCGCCTAGGGTGGAGGCCCTGGCGACCGTCCTGTCGCCGGCTGGAGCCCTGGCGTGACGATCTTTTCGGTCACCCCCTTGTCGTCCTTGACGCCGTCCGCCCCCGTCAGCCGGGCCGACCAGGCGGCCGAGGCGCTTGCCCGGATCGCGGTCATCCAATCGGTCGAGACCTTGGGCGCGATGATCGACCAGTCCCAGTCCCAGGCCGACTTGGCCAACCTGGCCAAGGACGCGGTGGGAGAGGGCGAGGCGGGACGCGCCAAGGTCGCCGAAGCCCGCGCCGTGGCCCTTGGACCCGACGTCCAGGTCGAAACCCCCGCTCGCGCCGTCGCCGCGGCCGCCGGCCGAGCCGCCGCCCGGCAGGCGGGTCTGGCGCCCCTGATGGCCGACATGGCCCAGGCCGCCGCCGAGCCCGACACGCCGCGCCAGGTCAAGGCGGCCATCGCGCAGGTCATGGCGCTAGGGACCCGCCTGGATGGCCAGATCAGCGGTCCGGAGATCCGCCAGGCCCTGCAGCGCTCGGGCCTGTTCCTGGAAGCCCGCCTGGCCACCGCCGCTCCCGACGCCCCTCCGCAGCGCCAACAGACCGGCACCCTGACGGCGCCGCCCAAGGCCGTCCCGACCCCGACGCCCAACAGCGACATGAAGGCCGCGCTGCTGGTGTTCCGCGAAGTGGTCAAGACCTGGGCCGACGGCCTGCCGCCGATGGCCGCCCAGGCTGGCGCCACGCCCAATTCAGCGCCGGGCGCCACGCCGAACGCGGCAGCCACGGCGGCGGCGTCCTCCGCCCAACTCGGCGCGCCCCAGGCCCAGGCCACGGCGATCCCGTCGCCGACTCGCCCGACCAGCCAGGTTCCCATGCCGACGGCTTTCGATCGAGAAGCGCCGAATCCGGCCTTGCCCTCGACGGACGCTGCCGCCCGTGGCGCGGTCGCAAGGCCTCCGGGCGGATGGCCCAACGTCAACGCGTCTCCGCAGGCGGCCCGCCTCGCGCCGATGCCGCAACCGCCGGCGCTTCCGGCGTTCGGGGCCATCACGGCCGAGGACCTGCCGCCTCTGCTTCCGGCGCGCATCGCGTCGGCGGTGGCGGCGGCCTATGGCGGACCCGAGGTCGCTTCCGGCCCGCCCTCCCAGACCCCGCCGCCCTATGCCGGCGCTCCGACCCATGCCCAGGCCGCCGCCCAGCCAGGTCTGGCGGCCGGCGCGGGGCCCCACGCCGTCGCTCAGCGCCTTCTGGCCGAGACCGGCGCGGCCCTGGCCCGCACCGAGCTGTTGCAGATCGCTTCGCTCCCGGAGCCGCCCGCCGCTGGCCGGCCGGTGGAGGAGCACGGGCAGCGCTGGGTGTTCGACATGCCGTTCATGACCCCGCAGGGCCCCGCCGCCGCCCAGTTCGAGATCAGCCGCGACGGCGGCGGTTCGGGCGGGGAGGGCGGCCGCGCCCTGGGCCGCACCTGGCGCGCCCGCTTCTCGCTGGACGTCGAGCCGATGGGCCCGGTCCACGCCCAGGTGGCCCTGACCGGCGACCGGGCCCGCGTCTCGTTGTGGGCCGAGCGTCCCGTGGCGATGGCTCGATTGCGGGCCGGCGAGGAGCGGCTGGGCGGCGCTCTGCGCGACGCCGCCCTGGAGCCCGAAATCGCCTTCCACGCCGGTCAGCCGCGCGCCCCGGCCGCCGCGCCGGGCCAGTTCCTGGATCAGGCCACGTGACCGGCGCCATCCGCTCCGCCGGGCCCCGCATCGCCGTGGCCCTGCAGTACGAGGAGCCCAACGCCCCGCGCGTGGTCGCCTCCGGCCGCGGCTGGGTGGGCGACAAGATCATCGAGACCGCCCGCGAGCACGGCGTGCCGATCGAGGAGAACCCGGCCCTGGCCCAGGCCCTGTCGACCATCGAACTCGACGAGGAGATCCCCGAGGCGCTCTATGTCGCGGTGGCCGAGATCCTGGGCTTCATCCTGCGTAGCGCCGAGGGACGGTAGCGCCGTCGAGAGACGGCCTTCAGACCCGCCGCACGGGTTGGCGGATCACGGTCCTGAGCTTTTCCGGTGCCGTCTTGCGCGGGTCGCTCAGATAGACCTCATGATGCCGCCCGGCGAAATCGTAGCCGCCGGCGGGCATGATCTCGCCGTGCAGCCTGGCGAGCAGCGGCCCCTCGTCGTCGTAGGCGCCCACGTGCAGGGCCTGCAGGCAGAGGCCTTCCTCCAGGCGTTCGAGCCTCAAACTTCCAGGAAGGCCGCCGAGCTTCTCCAGCGCCTTGCTCCGGGCGGCCTGGAAGGCCTCGTCGTCCACAGGGTCGGGCAGCATGATCGTCATGGTCCAGTCCCATTCGTCCTTGCGGCGCGCGGTGAAGCTTTCGGGATCGGGCGCCGACCAAAGCCCTTCCAGCGGCGGCACGACGAAGTCCCTGCCGTTGGCCTTGCTGGCGAACTTGATCGTGAAGGCTGTCGTGTACAGGCTCTCGACGGCCAGCCGGTAGGCCGGGACCGTGTTCGGGTCGCCGTGGCCGTCCACCATCAGGTAGGAGACCGGCGGCGCCTCAATCGTCACGAAGCGGCCGAGTGGCGCGGTGAAGAGCGCCTTCCGTGTCTTCTTCAGGTCCAGCTTTTCCATCTACCCTCGCGGCGTCCTAGTCTCGGGCGGCGGCCGTCTCCGGGCCCAAGGTTGCACAAGGGGAGCCTGATTCAGGCGGCAATGGCGGCCGAAGCCGTCGTCTCGGACAAGAAAAAGGCCCCGCTTTCGCGAGGCCTTTTCCAATTCAGCGATGTCGAAGCGCCTAGCCGCGCTTGTCGACCGCCACGTAGTCGCGTTGCGTCGCGCCGGTGTAGAGCTGGCGCGGGCGGCCGATCTTGCGCGAGGGATCCTCGAACATTTCCTTCCACTGGCTGATCCAGCCGACGGTGCGGGCCAGGGCGAACAGCACGGTGAACATGTTGGTCGGGAAGCCCATGGCGCGCAGGGTGATGCCCGAATAGAAGTCGATGTTCGGGTACAGCTTGCGGTCGATGAAGTACTGGTCGCTGAGCGCGACCTTCTCCAGCTCCATGGCCACGTGCAGCAGCGGGTCGTTGATACCCAGCTGCTCCAGCACCTCGTAGCAGGTCTTCTGCATGACCTTGGCGCGCGGGTCGAAGTTCTTGTACACGCGGTGGCCGAAGCCCATCAGCTTGTACTTCTTGTCCTTCACGCCCTGCACGAAGGCGGGGATGTTCTCGACCGAGCCGATCTCCTCCAGCATCTCCAGGGCTTCCTGGTTGGCGCCGCCGTGCGACGGGCCCCAGAGGCAGGCGATGCCGGCGGCGATGCAGGCGAACGGGTGGGCGCCCGACGAACCGGCCAGGCGGACGGTCGAGGTCGAGGCGTTCTGCTCGTGGTCGGCGTGCAGGATGAAGATGCGGTCCATGGCGCGGGTCAAGACGGGGTTGGGAACCCAGTCCTCGGCCGGCACCGAGAAGCACATGCGCAGGAAGTTTTCCGAGTAGCTGAGCTCGTTGCGCGGCGTCACGAACGGACGGCCCTGCGAGTATTGGAAGGCGCGCGCGGCGATGGTCGGCATCTTGGCGATCAGGCGATGGGCGCTGATCTCGCGCTGCTTGGGGTCATCGACGTTCAGGCTGTCGGCGTAGAAGGCCGACAGGGCGCCGACCGCGCCGGTCATCACGGCCATCGGGTGGGCGTCGCGGCGGAAGCCCTGGAAGAAGCTGTCGAACTGGGCGTGCAGCATCGTGTGGTAGGTGATGTTGCGTTCGAACTTGGTGAATTCCTCGGCCGTCGGCAGTTCGCCGTTCAGCAGCAGGTGGCAGACTTCCAGGAACGAGGACTTCTCGGCCAGCTGGTCGATCGGATAGCCGCGGTGCAGCAAAATGCCGGCGTCGCCGTCGATATAGGTGATCTTGCTTTCGCACGACGCCGTCGAGGTGAAGCCCGGATCGAAGGTGAAGTGGTCGGAGTCGCCATACAGCTTCCGCACGTCCAGGACGTCCGGACCCGTGCTGCCCTTGAGGATCGGCAGGTCGTAGTTCTTGTCGCCGATCGTCAGCGTGGCTTTGTCGGTCATGCGAGAGACCCCTTCAATGATGGAACGATCAGTCCAGTTTTCGATTTCGCGGTTGCGTTATAGCGCCTCATGCGCGCGACGCCAGGGCGTCGTCAAGGCGCCCTAGAGACTCCTCGCGACCCAGCGCGGCCATGATCTTGTTCAGGTCGGGCGCCTGGGCCCCGCCGGTGAGGATCCCACGCAGCGACGGCCCGAACTTGCCAAAGCCCACGCCCTCGGATTCCGCGAAGGATTTCAACAGGGTTTCCAGCTCAGACACGCCCCAGGCCGGGGCCGCGCCTAACTGGGCCCGCAGGCGGGCCAGGCGCTCGACGGTCTCGTCGGTCAATTGCTTGACGGTCTTTTCTTCCAGGACCAGCGGACGCACCTTCAGCGCGAAGGCGCAGTGCTCGGCCAACTCCAGGACGGTCTTGGCGCCTTCCTTGACCTGCGGCACGACCGCCAGCAGGCGCTGGGCGGCGTCGGCCGGCAGCTCGGCGTTCTGGGCCTGCAGGGCTTTCAGGGTCAGGTCGGCCAGGCGGGCGTCGTCCGCCTGGCGCAGGTGCTGGCCATTGATGAAGTTCAGCTTGGCCCAGTCCAGGCGGGCCGGGGCCTTGACCACGTCCTTGACGTCGAACCAGGCGATCGCCTGTTCGTCGCTGAACACCTCGTCGTCTCCATGGCCCCAGCCCAGGCGCGCCAGGTAGTTGCGCATGCCCTCGGGGATGTAGCCCATGTCGGCGAACTCGCCGACCGCCTGGGCGCCGTGGCGCTTGCTGAGCTTGGCGCCGTCGGGGCCGTGGATCAGCGGGATGTGGCCGAAGGCCGGCAGGGTCCAGCCATTGGCCTGGTAGATCAGGGTCTGGCGGGCGGCGTTGTTCAGGTGGTCGTCGCCGCGGATCACGTGGGTGACGCCCATGTCGTGGTCGTCGACCACCACGGCCAGGTTGTAGGTCGGGGCGCCGTCGGCGCGCAGCAGCACCAGGTCGTCCAGGTCGGCGTTGTTGAAGGTCACCGGACCCTTGACCAGGTCGTCGACCAGGGTCGTGCCCTCGGTCGGACCCTTGAAGCGGATGACGTGCGGCAGGCTGGGGTCGTTGGGCGGCGGGGCGTCGCGCCAGGGCGAGCGCAGGGCGGGGCCGCCGGCCCGCGCGGCCTCGCGGGCCGCGGCCAGTTCCTCGACGGTCATCCAGCAGCGATAGGCGCGGCCGGCGGCCAGCATCTCCTCCACCACGGCGCGGTGGCGGTCGGCGCGGCTATACTGGAAGACCACCTCGTCGTCCGACTTCAGGCCCAGCCAGTCCAGGCCCTCGAAGATCGCGGCGACGGCCGCCTCGGTCGAACGCTCGCGATCGGTGTCCTCGACGCGAACAAGGAACTTCCCACCCGTATGGCGTGCATATAACCAGTTGAACAGCGCGGTGCGTGCGCCGCCGATATGCAGGAAGCCGGTTGGCGACGGGGCGAAGCGGGTGACGACGCCTGAGGGGGGCGAGGGGGAATTGGTCATCGGGATCAAGGCTGACGAACTGGAGGCCACGGACGTGGCGAGGACGTCACCGGACATGTCCGGTGGCTGGGCGGCGCGTCTTAGCACGCGTCTTCGCGCGCGTCCTAGCGTGGGAGCGGTAACAGCTTCGCTGATCGACGAGATCGACGCCAATCGCGAGCGCTGGATGCTGTGGTCGCCGGTGGCCTTCGGCCTCGGCGCGGCCGGCTACCTGGAACTGAGGGCCGAGCCGTCCTGGGCGTTGCTGGCCGGACTGGCGGCCGGATTGGCGATTCTGGCGGCGCTGATCGGGCGGCGGTCGGCGACGGGGCTGTCGGTGGTCCTGGTGCTGGCGACCTTCCTGGCGGCCGGGGCGCTGGCCGGCAAGGTCCGCTCGCACGCGGTGGCCGCGCCGATCCTGGCGGGCGAGCGGACGGTGATGACGATCGACGGCTTCGTGGTCGACGTGGTCAGTCCCGGCGCGGGCGGGCCGCGGCTGCTGATCGCGCCGGTGTGGATCAGCCGCCTGGCTCCGGGGGACACGCCCAAGCGAGTGCGGGTGACCGTCGAGGCCGAGGACATCCCCGCGCCCGGCCAGGCGATCCGCCTGCGGGCCATGCTGGGACCGCCGCCGCCGCCGGCCGCGCCGGGAGCCTACGACTTCGCCCGCGACGCCTGGTTCCACGGCGTGGGCGGCGTCGGCTTCGCGATCGGACAGTCCCAACCCGCCACCCTGGACCCGCCGCCGTGGCGCCTGCGGGCGGCCATGGCGGTCAACGCCTTCCGCTGGCGGCTGGCCAGCCGCATCGTCGAGGACATGGGCGTGGCGCGCGGCGGCGTCGCCGCGGCCATGGTCACCGGCCACGAGGCCTGGATCACCCAGGACCAGACCGACGCCATGCGCGCTTCGGGCCTGGCCCACATCCTGTCGATCTCGGGCCTGCACATGGCCATCGTCGGCGGTTTCGCCTTTGGCCTGGTGCGGCTGCTGATCGCCGCCTGGCCCTGGGCGGCGCTGCGGGTTCCGGGCAAGAAGGTCGCGGCCGTGGCGGGCCTGGCGGCCGTCGCGACCTATCTGGTCATTTCGGGCGCGCCGCCGCCGGCCCTGCGGGCGGCGATCACCGCCACGGTGGCCTTCGCCGCCATCCTGTTCGACCGGCAGGCCATCACCCTGCATGGGCTGGCGATCGCCGCCCTGGTCATCCTGATCGTCCAGCCGGAGTCCGCGGGCGCGCCAGGGTTCCAGATGTCGTTCGCCGCCACCGCCGCCCTGGTGGCCCTGGCCGAGGCCTGGCCGCGCCCGGTGCGGGAGATTTCCGCCCCCTGGTGGATCCGGGCCATCCAGGGCGCGCTCAGCTGGCTGGCGGTCAGCGTCGGCGCCAGTTTCGTGGCCGGCATGGCGACCGGGCCGTTCGCCATGCAGCACTTCAACCGCGTCGCCGTCTGGGGACTGCCGGCCAACCTGCTGGTCGCGCCGCTGTCGTCGTTCGTGATCATGCCGTTCCTGGCCCTGGGCGCGGCGCTGGAGCCCTTCGGCCTGGGCCGGCCGTTCCTGGCGATCGCCGGCTGGGGCATCGCCGCGATGATGGGGATCGCCAACGGCTTCGCCAGCGCCGGCGGCGCCCAGAAGGTGGTGGCCAGCGGCCCGCCGTTCACCCTGGCCCTGGCCTTCGTCGGCCTGATGCTGCTGTGCCTGTGGCGCGGCCGCCTGCGCTGGCTGGGCGCGCCCCTGGCCCTGGCCGTGGCTCTGTGGCCGCGCGCGGCGCCGCCCGACGCCTGGATTGCGCCGGACGGGACCACGGCGGCCGTGCGCCTGGGCCGCGAGGCGGTGCTGCTGCGGCCTGACGCCCGCCGCTTCGGAGCCGAGCTGTGGAGCCGCCGCCGCGGCCTGGCCCTGCCGGACAGCATCGCGCCCAGCCCGCTCTACGCCTGCGACCGGCGATCCTGCGCTCCCGCCGCCGGCGCGCCCGTGGCCCTGGCCCTGTCGTGGAGCAAGGCCGCGTCCGACGCCGACGGCCTGGCGGCGATGTGCGCCGAGGCCGAGATCGTGGTGCTGCGCGGCGTCGCGCCACCCGTCCCGCCGGCCTGCCGTGACCGCATCGTGCTCGACGCCGACGACTTCGCCGCGGGTGGGGCGGCCGAGCTCTATCGGCGCGGCGGCGAATGGTGGATCGTCTGGGCCCAGCCGTTGAGGGGCGTCCGGCCGTGGACTGGACCGCCGCCTGAACCCCGGTGGATGCCCGACGGGCCGATGACCCGTTCGCCGAACGCAAAGGCCTTCTGAGCCGAGCGGCGCTTCGGGCGTTTAGGCCGGGACGAGCGATGGAGACGATCATGGAGCGGGAAGGCGGGTGCGCGTGCCGGGCGGTGCGCTATGTCACGACCGGCGGACCGCTGCGGGTTGGGCTGTGCCACTGCCTGACCTGCCGCAAGCGCCATGGCGCGCCGTTCAACGCCTTTGCGGCGTTCCGGGCGGACAAGGTGCGGATCGAGGGGGCGCCGGCGATCTGGACCGGCGCCGAGCACGGCCTGATCCACGGCTGCCCGACCTGCGGCTCGCCGTTGTTCTGGACGGCGGCCTCCTGGCCTGAGAATGGCGAGGCCGACGGCGAGATCGAGATCCACCTGGGCGGGCTGGACGAGATCGGCCAGTTCACGCCGCAGTACGAGGTCTGGGTCAAGCGTCGCGAGCCCTGGCTGCCGCCGCTGAACGTGCCGCAATATGTGGAGAACCGGCCGGCGGGGATGGCGACCTAGGGGGCTTTCGTTCCATCGCCCAAACTCCGCTCATCCCAGCGAATGCCAGGACCCAGATGGCATGGTCGAGCGCCAAAACAGAAAGACGCCGAGTCCGTCCAATCAGACTCGGCGCCCTACGATCTGGGTCCCCGCATTCGCCGGGATGAGCGGATGAATCTAGTGATACCGTCGGATCAGCCCCACCAGCTTGCCCTGCACCTCGACCTGGTCGGGACCGAAGATGCGGGTTTCGTACTTGGGGTTGGCGGCCTCCAGGGCGATCGAGCCGCCCTTCTTGCGCAGGCGCTTGAGGGTGGCTTCCTCGCCGACCAGGGCGACGACGATCTCGCCGCTGTTGGCCGTGTCGCCCTTGCGGATGATCACATAGTCGCCGTCCAGGATGCCAGCCTCGATCATCGAGTCGCCCTGAACCTCCAGCACATAGTGCTCGCCGGCCCCCAGCATGGTCTCGGGCACCGGCAGGCGTTCGCGTTCGTGCTGGATGGCGTCGATGGGCGTACCGGCGGCGATGCGGCCCAGAATCGGCAGCTCGCGGGTGTTGTCGGCGGCGATCGGCGCCGGCGCGGCCGGAGCCTGGCCGCCGCCTTCCAGCACCTGGGGCTTGAAAGCGCCGCGGCCCTTCGGCGGCGCGGCCGCGGTGGCCTGCTGCGGCAGCTTGACCACTTCCAGCGCCCGGGCCCGGTGAGCCAGGCGGCGGATGAAGCCGCGCTCCTCCAGCGCCGTGATCAGCCGGTGGATGCCCGACTTGGACGCCAGGTCCAGCGCCTCCTTCATCTCGTCGAAGGAGGGGGAGACGCCGGTCTCCTTGATCCGTTCGTGGATGAACATCAGCAGCTCGTGCTGCTTGCGCGTGAGCATGTCCGGCCTCGCCAGTCGTCGCGGAACAAACCGCAAACCTCTGTGAATGTTCTCTAGGTGTTCTTCGTTGATGTCAAGTTAACGGTGTTCGGCGGAGAGGCGGTCGAATTCGCCTGTAAATTCAAGCCTCGGGCGTCCCGGATCGAACATCCAGGCGGGCTGGAGCGCAGCACATTACCGAGAATCGGTCCCGCACGCCGCGCGATTGACCCACGCGGCCAAGGCGGCTGTAGTCGCGCCGGGATATCGGGGGAGACCGTCATGCACGAGGTTTGGCTGCTGAACGCCGGATAGCCGCGGGCCTTGTGGAGGACGCAGCCTTGACCCCGCGGTTCGGCGACGAACCCGCCGTATCGCAAGCGCAAGGCGGCGCGGATCCCATTCGTGTGGTGATGCGCCGAGACGAAACATCGAGCGTCACGGGCGCAGGAGGGTTGTATGGCGGCGGGTCAAACGATCAGGCTCAGGCTGACGATCCAGGACCCGGTCCCGGGGGTCGCCTACAGCTTGCAGAACAAGAAAAGCGAAGCGGTCGGGCAGGTCATCGCCGCTGGCGGACCGCTGTCGTTCGATGTCCCCGTGCGGATCACGCCGGGGCCGAAATTCCTGGGAGAGTTCGTCCGCAGCGAAGGGCCGGTCCGGCGCTTCGTCTACATCGCCATCGGAGGCCAGGCCGGCCTGGCGGCGTCCCCCTGGAGCCGCCGCGCCAAGATCGACATCCACACCCTGCCGACCGACCTGCTGGAGCAGGCGCTTGCCGGCAAGATCCTGGAGGCCCGCCTGCCGGGCAGGGACAAGGACGGCGGTCCGGCCTGCGCGACGGTGCGCCCGCTCCGCGCCTGGCGGGTCGTGGAATGATCCAGCCCTAGCCCAGCAACGCCTTGGTCGCCGCCGCCACGTTCACCTGCCGCATCAGGCTTTCGCCGACCAGCATGGCCTTGGCGCCGGCCGCTTCCATGCGCACCACGTCGTCTTGGACGAACAGGCCGCTCTCGGTGACCAGCAGGGCGTCGGCGGGCGCCTGGGCGGCCAGGCGCTCGGTGACGGCAAGGTCGACCACGAAGCTCTTCAGGTCGCGGTTGTTGATCCCCACCAGGGTGGAGCCGAGCTTGCCGGCCCGCTCCATCTCAGCCTCGTCATGCACCTCGACCAGGGCGTCCATGCCCAGGCGAGCGGCTTCGCCCATCAGGTCGGCGGCCAGGGCGTCGTCGATCATCGCCAGGATCACCAGGATGGCGTCGGCGCCCAGGGCGCGGCTCTCGGCCACCTGCCAGGGATCGACGAGGAAGTCCTTGCGGATGCAGGGCAGGGCGACGGCGGCGCGGGCGTCGATCAGGTAGCCGTCGGCGCCCTGGAAGCTGGGCCCGTCGGTCAGCACCGAAAGGCAGCACGCGCCGCCCTCGGCATAGGCCCGGGCCAGGGCTGGCGGGTCGAAGTCGGCGCGGATCAGGCCCTTGGACGGCGAGGCCTTCTTGATCTCGGCGATCAGCGACAGCTTGCCCGGCGCATGGCCGGCCTCCAGCGCGGCCTTGAAGCCGCGCGGGCTGCTGGCGGCCTTGGCGGCGGCGTCGACCTGGGCGAACGCACGCCGCCGCTTACGGTCGGCCACGTCCTCGCGCTTGTAGGCGGCGATCTTGGCGAGAATGTCGGTCATGCGGCGATTTCTGAATTGGTGGCGGCGACCAGGCCGGCCAGGGCCGCCTTGGCCCGGCCGTCGTCGAGCACCGCGCCGGCCAGCTCGACGCCCTCGCGCAGGGTCTCGACCCTGTCGGCCACCAGGAAGGCGGCGGCGGCGTTGAGCATGACGATGTCGCGATAGGCGCCCTTTTGGCCGTCCAGCAGGGCGGTCAGGGCGGCGGCGTTGAAGGCGGGGTCGCCGCCGGTGATGTCGGCCAGCGCCGCGCGCGGCAGGCCCACGGCCTCGGGGGTGATCGTGAACAGCCGCAGGGACCCGTCGCGCCATTCGGCGACCTCGGTCTCGCCGGTGGTGGTCAGCTCGTCCATGCCGGCCCCGTGCACCGACCAGGCGCGCTCCGCTCCCAAGGCCCCAAGAGCCTTGGCCACGGGTTCGACGAAGCGATGGGCCGAGACGCCGACGACCTGGCGCTTGGCCCCCGCGGGATTGGTCAGCGGGCCCAGCAGGTTGAAGATGGTGCGGAAACCCAGCTGCTGACGGATCGGCGAGACGTGCTTCATCGCCCCGTGGTGCGACTGGGCGAACAGGAAGCAGATGCCGGCGGTGTCCAGCGCCTGGCGCTGCTGGACTAGGGAGGCGTCGATATTGACCCCCAGGGCGGCCAGGACGTCGGCGGTGCCCGACTTGCTGGTGATCGCCCGGTTGCCGTGCTTGGCCACCTTCAGCCCGCCGCCGGCCGCCACGAAGCCCACGGCGGTCGAGATGTTCAGGGTGTGCAGGCCGTCGCCGCCGGTGCCGCAGACGTCGACCACGTCATAGGGGTGGTCCAGGTGGATGGCCGCGCGGCGCATGGCGCGGGCGCAGGCGGTGATCTCGCCCACCGTCTCGCCGCGCAGGCGCATGGCGGTGACCGCCGCGGCCACCTGGGCGGGGGTCGGCTCGCCGCGCAGGCAGGCGGCGAAGAAGGTCTCGGCGTCGTCCTCGTCCAGGGTCTGGCCGTCGGCCAGCTTGGCCAGCAGGGGCTTGAAGGCGTCCGACATCGCCTAGACCCAGATCGCCGCGTCGCGCTGGACCTTGGCCAGGTCCAGGAAGTTGGCCAGCAGCTGGTGGCCGCCCTCGGTGGCGATCGACTCCGGGTGGAACTGTACGCCGTAGACCGGCCGGGTCTTGTGCTGCACGCCCATGATCTCGCCGTCCTCGGTCCAGGCGGTGATCTCCAGGTCGTCGGGCAAGGTGGCCTTGTCGACCGCCAGGCTGTGATAGCGGGTGGCGATGAACGGGTTGGGCAGGCCCTTGAACACGCCCTGGTCGTTGTGGAAGATCTTGCTGGTCTTGCCGTGCATCACTTCCTTGGCGCGGATCACGTCGCCGCCATAGGCCTGGCCGATGGCCTGGTGGCCCAGGCACACGCCGAGAATCGCCAGGTCCTCCGGCGCGCCGCGCAGCAGCGGCAGACAGATGCCGGCCTGGTCGGGGGCCTTGGGGCCCGGCGACAGCAGCACGGCGTTGGGCCGCAGGCCCAGGGCCTCCTGCACCGACAGGTCGTCGTTGCGATGCACGACGGTGTCGGCCCCCAGCTCGTTCAGATAGTGGACGAGGTTGTAGGTGAAGCTGTCGTAGTTATCGATGACCAGGATCATGACGCCGCCTTTCGCCGCTTGCTTCTAGGGGCAACCACGCCGCAGGCCAAGTCATCCGATGTTGCGTCGCCGCGCGGACTCGCCATAAGATTGATCATTGAGCGGCAATCTTCTCTGTTGGTTGTGTTCATGACCTATCGCATCGTCGTCACCGAGGTGACGCTGTATGGCCGTCTGCGTTGCGTCGCCGGCTTTGAACTGGATCGCGGCGTGATGATCCGGCCCGAGCCGGAGCCGGCGGGCTTCTGGGAGGCCAAGGTCTGCGGGCCCAACACCACCTTCCATCCCGGCCATGTGGTGGAGTTTCGCGGCGAGCGCCCCCTGACCGCCTTGCCGCACAACACCGAGGACATCGTGGTCGGCGGCCGGCCGCGCAGGCTCGCCGTGCTGAGCGCCGACGGCTTCCGACAGGCGCTGGCGCGGGCGGCGGCCTTTTCCCCCGAAACGGTGTTCGGCGGCCATCTGCGGTTCGACCGCGACAAGGCCTATGTGCCCGCGGGCGCGCCGTGCGGGTCGCTGGCCTGCCAGACCATCGATGCGGCCAGCTTCAAGCTTTTCGACCAGCCCTACAGGGACGAGCACAAGCTTCGCGCCGAACTGGAGGTCGCTGGCCATGTCCTGCACCTCGGCGTGGCGGCCAAGGCGCTGAAGCAGGCCTTCGAGAAGGAGGGGCTGGCCGCCGCCCAGGCCCTGGCGCCCAAGGCGGGGGGGCCCAGGTGCGGCTGGGGCTGGCGCGTCCCTTCAAGGAGCATCCCGATCAGTGCTATCTTCAGGTCAATGGACTCCACGCCCTCTGACCCCCGCGTCCTGACGATCGGCCACTCGACCCACAGCTGGGAGCGGTTCGAGCGCCTGCTGCTGGGCGCCGGCGTCACGGCGGTGGCCGACGTGCGCACCAGCCCCTGGTCGCGCCATACGCCGCAGTTCAACCGCGACGCCCTGGCCGAAAGGCTCAAGGGCGCGGGCCTGGCCTATGTCTATCTCGGGGACGCCCTGGGCGGCCGGCCGACCGGGGCGCACCTGTTCGACGACGGGGTGGCCGACTACGAGGCCATGGCCGCCGAACCGGCGTTCAAGGCGGGGCTGGAGCGGGTGCGCAAAGGGGCCGAGCGCCACGTCGTGGCCCTGATGTGCGCCGAGCAGGAGCCCCTGGACTGCCATCGCTGCCTGCTGGTGTCGCGCCAATTGAAGGCGATGGGCCTGGCGGTCTCGCACGTGCTGCCGGACGGCCAGGTCGAGCCGCACGCGGCGACGGAACGCCGGCTGCTGGTCTGCGAAGGGCTGGAGCACGACGACTTCCTGGAAGGTCCCGAAGAGCGCCTGGCGCGAGCCTATCGCCAGCGCGCCCGCAAGGCCGCCTATGCGGAGGATCCGCCGGAAACGGCGGTGCTCGGCGCCGCCGGATGACCGACGTCTGCACGATCGGCTTCACCCGGACCACGGCCAGGGGCTTCTTCGAGCGCCTGAAGGCGGCCCAGGTGCGGGCGGTGATCGACGTGCGCCTGCACAACACCTCGCAGCTGGCCGGTTTCGCCAAGGCCGACGACCTGGCCTTCTTCCTCGGCGAGATCGGCGGCATGGCCTATCGCCGCGAGCCGCTGCTGGTGCCGTCGGACGACATCCTCAAGGCGTTCAAGCGCGACAAGGGCGACTGGCGCCTCTACGAGACCCGCTTTCTGAGCTTGATGGCCGAGCGCAAGATAGAGACGCGGCTCAAGCCGGACCTGTTCGAGGGCGCCTGCCTGCTCTGCTCGGAGGCCGCGCCGCATCACTGCCACCGGCGACTGGTCTGCGAGTACCTGAACTGCAAGTGGGACGGCCGGTTGCGGGTGCGACATCTGTGATCTCGCCTCGAGGCGAGTCGCCGGGCATGCTCACGGGCATGGACCTTGCTGATTCCACGCTCGACACCGCCGCCCTGGCCTATGCCCGGGCCCTGCTGCGCAAGCCGGCGCGCCGGCAGAAGATGGGGCCGGTGCTGGCCGCGGCGGCCTTCGCGGCGCTCAGCGCCGTGACCTTCGCCGCGGTGATGGTCATGGCCCCGCCGGCGGTCGTCCAGCACCTGCCGTCCGACCGCCTGGGCGACTAGGTCAAGGACTGGCTAGGCGAACCGCCAGGCCTCTTCGGCCGCGCGCTTCAGGGCCCGCGACTTGTGCAGGGTCTCGTCGTACTCGGCGTCGGGGTCGCTGTCGGCCACCACGCCGCCGCCGGCTTGGACGTACATCATGCCGTCCTTGACCAGAGCCGTGCGCAGCACGATGCAGGTGTCGACCGAGCCGTCGGCGCCGATATAGCCCACGGCGCCGGCGTAGCCGATGCCGCGCTTCTCGACCTCAAGCTCGTCGATGATCTCCATGGCCCGCACCTTGGGCGCGCCCGACAGCGTGCCGGCGGGCAGGGCGGCCATCAGCACGTCGACCGGATCCACGCCCTCGGGCGCATCGCCCTCGACGTTGGAGACGATGTGCATGACGTGGCTGTAGCGCTCGATCTTGAAGCTGTCGGTGACGCGGACGTTGGCGTGCTTGCCCTTGGCCGCCGGGTCGTTGCTGCCGGCGTGCTTGAGCATGGCCACCCGGCCCACGTCGTTGCGGCCCAGGTCCAGCAGCATCAGATGCTCGGACCGCTCCTTGGGATCGGCCAGCAGCTCCTTCTCCAGCGCCAGGTCCTGCTCGGGCGTGGCGCCGCGCGGACGGGTGCCGGCGATCGGCCGAATGGTGATCTTGCCGTCGCGCAGCCGCACCAAGATCTCGGGGCTGGAGCCGACCAGGTTGAAGCCGTCCAGGTCCAGGAAATACAGGAACGGCGACGGGTTGGTCCGCCGCAGCGAGCGGTAGAGGGCGAACGGCTCCAGCGGGAACGGCGCGCGGAAGCGGTGGCTGGGCACCACCTGGAAGATGTCGCCGGCCCGGATGTACTCCTTGGCCTTCTCGACCACGACCGCGTAGTCCCGCCGGCTGACCGGCGTGGTGAACTCGGCCTGGCCGTGGCTCTGGCGCGGGGCCGGCTGGCTCAAGGGGCCGCGCAGGTCGGCCATCACGCTCTCGATGCGGCCCTGCGCGGCGGCGTAGGCGTCGGCGGCCGACACCCCGGCCTGGGGCCGGGCGGTGGTGACCAGGATGATCTCCTGGGCGATGGCGTCGAACACCGCCACGATGGACGGCCGGGTCATGATGCCGTCGGGCAGGCCCAGCGTGTCTTCGTTGACGTCCGGCAGGCGCTCGGCCAGGCGGACCATGTCGTAGCCGAGGGCCCCGAACACGCCGGCCGACGGCGGCGGCAGGCCGGCCGGCAGCTCGATCCGCGACTGGGCGATCAGGTCGCGCAGGCTGTCCAGCGCGCCGCCCGCCTGGGACGTGAAGCGGCCGGCGGCGATGTCGTCGCCCTGGGCGATCTCGGCCTGGTCGCCGCGGCAGCGCCAGACCAGGTCCGGCTTCATGGCCACGATCGAATAGCGGCCGCGCCAGGCGCCGCCCTCGACGCTCTCGAATAGAAAGGCGTAGGGCCGGCCATGGCCGATCTTCAGATAGGCCGAGACCGGGGTCTCCAGGTCGTCGATCAGCCGGGTCCAGACCACCTGCGGGCGGCCGGACTGGTAGGCGGCGGCGAAGGCGTCGAAGCTGGGCTCAAGGCTCATTGAGCCAGGCCCTTGGGAGCCTTTTCCTTGGCCTTGGCCGGCGCCTTGCCGTCCTCGGCGGGGAGGGCGCTGGTGTCGACGCCGATCGCCTGGCGGGCCAGGGTCAGGTTGACCTTGGTCTTCAACTGGGTCTTGGCGGCGTCCTGGGCGGCCATGCCGACGTCGCGCAGCAGGCCCTGCGAGGTCTGCGGGCGGGCGACCTCGGTGATCTGGGCCATCTGCTCGGGCGAACCGGGATGGACCTTCTCGACCAGGGCGACCAGATAGCCGCCCTGCGGGCCGCGGCTGACGAACGCCACGCCCGGCTTGGCCCCGAAGGCGCCCATCAGCAAGTCGCGGCCCAGGCCCTGGAACTGGCGGGCGTTCTGGCGGGTGATGTTGGGCACGCGCTGCACCTGGGCCTGGGCCGAGGCGGCGACCGCTTCCAGCGACTCGCCCTTCTTGACCCGCGCCACCAGCTCGTCGGCCTTGGCCTTCATGCGCTGCAGCAGCTGGTCCAGCTGCCATTGCTGGGCCAGGGGCGCGCGGATCTCGGCCAGGGGCGGCATGGCCGAGGGAATGACCTTCTCGACGCGGACGGCGAAATATTCGCCCTTGCCGGCCTCGATCAGCTCGCTCTCGCCACCCGAGGGGAGCTCGAAGGCGGTCTTCAGGGCGTCGGGGGTCAGGCCGGCGGCCGGCTGGCCGGTCTGGTCGGCGCCGTTGGCGGCGACCGGCGCGGTGGTCATCACAAAGGCCCCGGCCTTGGTCGCCGCGTCGATCAGGTTGGCGCCGCCGTCGTGGGCGTCCTGGTAGGCCTGGGTCTGCTCATAGGCCTTGGCCTGGGCGGCCTGGGCCTTCAGTTCGGCCTCGATGGCCGGACGCTGGGACTCCAGGCTGGGCGTGGTCGCCGGGCTGATCTTGGTCAGCTTGACCACCGAGACGCCCAGGTCGCCGTTGATCGGGCCGCTGACCTGGCCGGCGGCCAGGGCGAACACCGCGTCGGCCACCTTGCGGTCGGGCAGGGCGGATTTCGGCTTGGAGTCGATCATCACCGGCTGCTTGCCGTAGGCGCTGGCGACGATGGCCGGCTGGTCGCCCTTGGCCAGGCGCTGGGCGATCACCGCGGCGGCCTTGGCGTCTGGGGCGACGATCTGGACGAACGAACGGGTCTCGGCCGTGCCCAGGGTGTCCTTGCGGAAGTTGTAGGTCTTGACGATGTCGGCCTCGGGCACGGTCACCGACGGCTCCAGGGCCTTGGCGCTGAAGCGGACCACCGACAGCACCCGGGTCTCCGGACGGGTCAGCTGGGCGGCGTGCTCCTTCATGAAGGCCTGCAGCTGGGCGTCGGTCGGGGCGGCGGGCTTCTCGACCGTCGCGGGATTGATGGCGAAGGCGGCCAGGTCGCGGCCTTCCAGGCCGTAGGCGGCCTGCAGCGCCGAATAGATGCGCGGGGCGCGCAGGCTGGAGGCCACGGCGCTGAACAGGTGGGCCTGGGCGATGTCGTCGCGCAGCGAGGCCTCGTAGCGGGCCGGGGTCAGGTCGTTCTGAGCCAGCAGCCGCTGGTACAGCGCCGTGTCGAACTTGCCGGTGATCGGGTCGAACGGACGCTGGCCCGGGGGCAGGCTGGCCATCTGCTCGCGCAGGGTGTCGCCCACCACCTTGTCGGACGGACGCACGCCCATCTTGCGGATCAGCTCGGCCAGGGATTCCTGCAGCGCCAGCTGGGTTAGCATCTTGCGGTCGACGCCCTGTTCGACGGCGATGTCCGGGGTGACGGTCTGGCCCTGGGCCTGCTGCTGCTTGCGGTAGGCCTCGAAGTGCGCCTTGAAGTCCTCCGGCGACATGTTCCGCGACCCGGCCGCGATCACCCACTTGCCGGGGGGATGGCGGAAGACGTCGCTGATGCCGAACACCGCGAAGCTGACGATGAGCAGACCAAACAGGACCACCGCGAACGGCGATTTGGCGAAGGAGCGGAAGCCGGCGAGCATGACTGGGAGAAACCTTCCTCGAAAATCGCGCGGTTTCCCCGCAGGGCGGCGGAACGAACGCGAGTTGCGGGTATAGTAGAGCCCCGGGGCGCTGGGCAAGCGGCGGCAGGGCGCAAGCGGCCTTGACTTCCGCCCCGCCAAGGGCCCCAAACCGGGCGCATGACCCTTTCTCTGACCACGCCCCGGCCGCTGATCGCCGGAAACTGGAAGATGTTTGGCCTGGAAGCCTCGCTTGACGAGGCCCGCGCGGTCGCCGCGGCGGTGTCCGCCAGGCCGCCCGCCGCCCGCGTGGCGATCTGCCCGCCCGCGACCCTGCTGCACCGGATGGCCCAGGCCATGGCCGGCGAGGGGGTGATCGTCGGCGGCCAGGACTGTCATCCCGCCGAAGCGGGGGCCCACACCGGCGACGTCTCGGCCGCCATGCTGGCCGACGCCGGCGCCCGGCTGGTGATTCTCGGCCATTCCGAGCGCCGCGCCGCCTACCAGGAAAGCGACGCGCTGGTCGCGGCCAAGGTCGAGGCCGCCCTGGCCGCCGGCCTGGAGCCGATCGTCTGCTTCGGCGAAACCTGCGACCAGCGCGACGCCGGCCAGGCCGAGGCGGTGGTCACCGGCATGGCCCGCGGCTCGCTGCCCGCCTCGCTGGCGGGCCAGGCCTTCGCCGTGGCCTACGAGCCGGTCTGGGCCATCGGCACGGGCCGCACCCCGACCCCGGCCGACATCGAGCACGTCCACCAGGCGCTGCGCGGCGTGCTGGTCGAGCGGTTCGGCGACCATGGGGCCAGCGTGCCGATTCTCTATGGCGGCTCGGTGAAGCCCGACAACGCCCGCCAGATCCTGGCCACCCCCGAGGTCGGCGGCGCCCTGGTCGGCGGCGCCTCGCTGAAGGCGGCGGACTTCCTGGCGATCATCGCGGCGGCTTAGGATCGTCGGGGACACGCCCTTGCGGCGTGTCCCCAGGTCTCGCACGGGGGCAGGCGGTCGGGGACACGCCGCAAGGGCATGTCCCCGGCAGGGTGCTTATCCTCGGGGCATCGGAGGCGAACCCCAGCGATTTCAACGCCCTGAATTTTCTCGACCTAACTTATCCTCACCCCTCCAGACCGCCCTTATCCTGACTTCACCTCGTCGCAGGGAAAGGGCGCATGGCCAGCGACCGATGCGGCGGCGGGGGGCGATCGAGCGGGAAGCTTCGTCGGCGGTCTCTCGGGACCAAACCTCGCGTCTCTGGAGCCGGTCGGGCCTGGAACACTAAAACGACGTGGCGCGAGGGCTGGCGGAGCAACAGGCGGGCGGTGACGCGCTCGCGGTCCGGGACCGGGGTTCGTTGACCTGGCCCGCCCGCCGGAGGCTTCAAGGCGGCGAGGCCCCAACAGGGTTCAGCGCCGCTGCGCTTCCGGACAACGACCGCGCGGAGCGATCGGGCTTCGTCGAAACGGTACACAAACTCAAACACTCCGGACGATGTCCGGCGCTCCGCGTCCCTTTCCATACCTTCAGCGAGAGATCGCGTGAGGCGGCCAACACTTGCCCCCACCTGACCGCTTCGCGGTCTGTCCGCCCCCAAAGGGGGCGGAGCCTTCGCACCGGAGCGCTATTTCCCCTCTGGGGGAAGACGACAGCGAAGCGGTCCGTAGGGGGCAGGTGGTCAGGCCTCACAGCCTATGGAGAACAGCCCTTGCCCCTAGAACAGCAGCCCATAAAGCCGGCAGTCCCGGCGCTCGCCGTCGCGGTCGACGTGGCCCTTCAGGTAGCCTTCCTGCTCGAAGCCCAGCTTCTGCAGCACCTTCTCGGCCCGGGCGTCGCCCACATGGGTGCGGGCGATCATCCGCTTGAGGCCCAGGGACGAGGCGCAGTGGGCCAGCAGGGCGGCGGCGGCCTCGGTGGCGTAGCCCTGGCCCCAGCCGTCGCGGGCGATGATGAAGCCCAGCTCGCCGCGATGATGGCGCCAGTCCAGGTCGACCAGCTCGCAATAGCCGAGGAAGCGGCCGGTCTGGACATGGCGGATCGCCCAGTACAGCGCCCGGCGGTCCTCCATCTCGGCCACCTGGGCGGCGACCGTGGCCTCGACCTCGTCGGGATCCTCGATGGGGTCGCGGTCCCAGTGGGCCATCACCTCCGGATCGCTCAGGAACGGGTAGAGGAGGGGGGCGTCCTCGACGGTCATCGGGGCCAGGCTGAGGCGTTCGGTCTCAAGGATCATGCGCGAGGATGGACCCGATATGGACGGCGGGGCGGGCTTGAGTGCGGCCGGTTCATCCCCAGCTATGGCGCGGGCTCGTCGCAAGTGATAGAGGGGCCGCTTCGTTTTTCGCGGCGGAAGTGTCCGCCGCCTGGCTCGAGATCGATTTAGACATGCTCATCGGCGTTCTGCTGACCATCAACATCATCGTTTGCATCGCGCTGATCGCCATCGTGCTGATGCAACGCTCCGAGGGCGGCGCCCTGGGCATGGGCGGTGGCGGCGGCGGCTTCATGACCGCGCGCGGGGCCGGCGACCTCCTGACCCGCACCACCTGGATCCTGTTCTCGATCTTCCTGGTCATCAGCCTGGCCCTGACCATCCTCACGGGCCGCATGGGCGCCAGCAATTCGGTGGTCGATCGCCTGAAGCTGGACGGCCTGGACAGCAAGACCCTGAACGCCGCGCCGCTGCCGGCCGGTCCGACCGCGCCAGCCCCGACCACCTCGGCCCCGGTCCCGGCCGGCCCGTCGACCGCCGCCCCGGCCGCGATCCAGGCCCCGACCCCGACCATCAGCGCCCCGACTCCGACCGTCTCGACGCCCAAGCCGGCGGCTTCGGCCGCCAAGGCGCCGGCCAAGGCCGAGGCGAAGGCGCCGGCCGCCGCCGCGCCGGTCCCGGTGATCAACGCCCCGGCGCCGGCCGAGCAACAGCCGGCCCAGTAAGGGCCGGCGACATTTTACTGTTGATGAACGCCGGTCTTTTCCCCGGCGACGTAGAATCACGGCTAATCTGATCGCCCATGACCCGGTACATCTTCATCACCGGCGGCGTGGTTTCCTCATTGGGAAAAGGCCTCGCCTCCGCAGCGCTCGGAGCGCTCCTGCAGGCTCGCGGCTACAAGGTTCGCCTTCGTAAGCTCGACCCCTATCTCAACGTCGATCCGGGCACGATGTCCCCGTATCAGCACGGCGAGGTCTTCGTCACCGACGACGGGGCCGAGACCGACCTCGACCTTGGTCACTACGAGCGCTTCACCGGCGTGTCGGCCACCAAGGCCGACAACATCACCACCGGCCAGATCTACAAGACGATCATCGAGAAGGAGCGCCGCGGCGACTATCTGGGCGCGACCGTCCAGGTGATCCCGCACGTCACCAACGAGATCAAGGACTTCGTCCTGTCGCCGGCCCTGGATGAGACCGGCGAGAAGCCGGTCGACTTCGTGCTGGTCGAGATCGGCGGCACGGTGGGCGACATCGAGGGCCTGCCGTTCTTCGAGGCCATCCGCCAGTTGCGCCAGGACCTGCCGCGCGGCCAGAGCTGCTATGTGCACCTGACCCTGCTGCCGTTCATCAAGACGGCCGGCGAGATGAAGACCAAGCCGACCCAGCACTCGGTCAAGGAACTGCGCTCGATCGGCATCCAGCCCGACATCCTGCTGTGCCGCTGCGAGCAGGACATCCCGGTCGAGGAAAAGCGCAAGATCGCCCAGTTCTGCAACGTGCGGCCCAGCGCGGTGATCCAGGCGATGGACAGCTCGTCGATCTATGCGGTGCCGATCGACTATCACAAGGAAGGCCTGGACGCCGAGGTGCTGGACGTGTTCGGCATGAGCGACGCGCCCAAGCCGGACCTGTCGCGCTGGGAGGCGATCGACCAGACCGTCAACCACCCCGACGGCGAAGTCACCATCGCGGTGGTCGGCAAGTACACGGTCCTGAAGGACGCCTACAAGTCGCTGATCGAGGCCCTGCACCACGGCGGCCTGGCCAACAAGGTCAAGGTCAACCTGGACTGGGTGGAGAGCGAGACCTTCGAAGGCGACCCCGGCGCCGCGGCGGCCCGCCTGGAGAACGCCCACGCCATCATGGTGCCCGGCGGCTTCGGCGAACGGGGGGCGGAGGGCAAGATCCGCGCCGCCCAGTTCGCCCGCGAACGCAAGGTGCCCTATTTCGGCATCTGCTTCGGCATGCAGATGGCCGTCATCGAGACCCTGCGCAACGTCGCCGGCATCAAGGACGCCTCGTCCAGCGAGTTCGGCCCCACCGAGCGTCCCGTGGTCGGCATCATGACCGAGTGGATCAAGGGCAACGAGACCGTCCAGAGGCGCAGCAACGACGACCTGGGCGGCACCATGCGCCTGGGGGCCTACGAGGCCGTCCTGACGTCCGGGAGCAAGGTCGCCGAGATCTACGGGACCACCGACATCAGCGAGCGCCACCGCCACCGCTACGAGGTCAATATCGGCTACGCCCACCTGATGGAGGACGCCGGCCTGAAGCTGACCGGCCGCTCGCCCAACGGCGTGCTGCCCGAGATCGTCGAGCGCGAGGACCATCCGTGGTTCATCGGGGTGCAATATCACCCCGAGCTGAAGAGCCGTCCGTTCGCCCCGCACCCCCTGTTCGCCAGCTTCATCGCGGCGGCGAAGGAGCAGGGAAGGCTGGTCTAACAAGCGCGGTTGCATCCCCGAACAGATTCGGGCATAAGCGCGCCCTCACGCGGCGGCCTGGGCATTGCCCGAGTCGCCGCTTCCGATTTTCACGCTCAGCGAGCAGAGTCACTTCGATGGCCGTTCCTAAAAGAAAAACTTCGCCTTCTCGCCGGAACATGCGCCGGTCGCACCACGCGCTGGGCGCCAACTCCTTCGTCGAGGACAAGGACTCGGGCGAACTGCGCCGTCCGCACCACGTCGATCTGAAGACCGGCCTGTACAACGGCAAGCAGATCCTGACGCCGAAGGAAGACTAGTCCTTCGGTCCGCTCCGTCCCGACGGAGCGACAAGACGAAGCCTGAAAGGCGGCGGTCTCCGGACCGCCGCCTTTTCGCTGTTCCGCGAGCTCCCACGGTTGTCCGGGCACGGATTTCGACGATGCCGTCGAAAGAACCGTGTTATCCTGGCGGCAGGGAGATTTGCCCATGCTCACACGCCGGAAACTAACGGCGGGACTGGGATTGTCGCTGATGGCCGAACAGGCCTGGGCTCGATCCGCGACGCCCGCGCCCCTGGCGCGACAGGCTTCGCCTCAGCCGCCGCCGACGCCGCCGCCAACCGCGCCCCCCGCTCAGGCCGAGCCGCCCGCGGTCTTCCTCGACACGGCGCTGGACGCGATCGACCGGATGACGGTCGAGGTGTTCATCAACGCGCAGGGGCCCTTCAACTTCGTGATCGACACCGGCGCGGACCGCAGCGCGCTGTCGACGACCCTGGCGGAGCGCCTGGGCCTGGAGCGCGGTCCCGACGTGATGCTGCACGGGGTCGGCGGCTCAGCCCTGACCCCGACGGCCAAGGTGCCGCTGATGGTGGCCGGCGACGCGAGGATGAAGGACGCCGAACTGCCCGTGCTCACGCCCGAACGGCTGGGCGTGGACGGCCTGCTGGGCGTCGACATGCTGGAGGACCGCAACGTCATCATGGATTTCCGCCGCAAGCGGCTGGAGGTCCGGCGCAGCAGCCCCCTGTCGACCGCCTATCCCGGCGCTCGCGAGGTCTCGGTCCTGGCCGACGCTCGTTTCGGTCGGCTGGCGGTCGCCAACGCCCGGGTCAGCGGCGTGCGCTGCGTGGCCTTCATCGACTCCGGCTCCGGGGCCAGCATGGGCAACATGGCCCTGGCCCAGGCCATCAAGCTGCGCGTGCGCCGCAAGCCGGAACCCGCCATGGCCGTCCGGCTGATCGGCGTGGCGGGCGAGGCGACCGTGGGCGAGCTGCGCGTGGTCCGCTCGATCGACTTGGGCGCCCTGCGGATGACCAACCTGCCGCTGGTGCTGGCCGACCTGCACATCTTCGATATCTGGAACCTCAACAGCCGTCCCGCCGTGCTGCTGGGCGTCGACGTGCTGAAGATGTTCGCTCGCGTCGAGCTGGACTTCGGTTCGGACCGGGTGAAGTTCCGCCTGGGCAAGGGCTGGACGCCGCCAATCCTGCAGGCGTGACGCAGGGGGAGCCGCGAACGCTCGTTCCGACGATCCGGCCAGCGCCGGTTGCGGTTCGTGGCCCGCGCCGCTAAGGGGAAGCGCCTTTTGAAAGGGGAGCTCCCATGACCGAGATCGTCGACATCATCGCCCGCGAAATCCTGGACAGCCGCGGCAATCCGACGGTCGAGGTCGACGTCGTTCTGGAGGATGGCGCCTTTGGTCGCGCCGCCGTGCCCTCGGGCGCCTCGACGGGCGCGCACGAAGCGGTCGAAAAGCGCGACGGCGACAAATCCCGCTACGGCGGCAAGGGCGTCAAGGCGGCGGTTGAGGCCGTCAACGGCGAGCTGTTCGACGCGCTGTCCGGCGTCGACGCCGAAGACCAGCGCCGCATCGACAACCTGATGATCGAACTGGACGGCACGCCCAACAAGAGCCGCCTGGGCGCCAACGCCATCCTCGGCGTCTCGCTGGCGACCGCCAAGGCCGCCGCGGAATCGGCCGGCCTGCCGCTCTACAAATATGTCGGCGGCGTCTCGGCCCGCGTCCTGCCGGTGCCGATGATGAACATTATCAACGGCGGGGCCCACGCCGACAATCCGATCGACATCCAGGAATTCATGATCCTGCCGACCGGTGCGCCGACCTTCGCCGAAGCCCTGCGGATGGGCGCGGAGATCTTCCACGGCCTGAAGAAGGCTCTGAAGGACGCCGGCCACAACACCAATGTCGGCGACGAAGGCGGCTTCGCCCCGAACCTCGGCTCGGCCGAGGACGCGCTGGCCTTCATCGTCAAGGCGGGGGAGGCGGCCGGCTACAAGTCGGGCGAGGACTTCGTCCTGGGCCTGGACGTCGCCGCCACCGAATTCTTCAAGAACGGCAAGTACGAGCTGGAGGGCGAGGGCAAGAGCCTGGACCCCGCCCAGATGGTCGACTACCTGGCCAACCTGGCCGGCAAGTTCCCGATCCTGTCGATCGAAGACGGCATGTCGGAGGACGACTTCGAAGGCTGGAAGCTGCTGACCGATACCCTGGGCAAGAAGGTCCAGCTGGTGGGCGACGACCTATTCGTCACCAATCCCAAGCGCCTGCAGATCGGCCTCGACAAGGGCCTGGCCAACTCGATCCTGATCAAGGTCAACCAGATCGGCACCCTGTCGGAGACCATCGACGCCGTCGATCTGGCCCACCGCAGCGCCTATACCAGCGTCATGAGCCACCGTTCGGGCGAGACCGAAGACAGCACGATCGCCGACCTGGCCGTCGCCCTCAACTGCGGTCAGATCAAGACCGGCTCGCTGGCCCGCTCGGACCGGCTGGCCAAGTACAACCAACTGCTGCGCATTGAGGAAGCCCTCGACGACCAAGCCGTCTATGCCGGTCGCGCGGTGCTCAAGGGCCGCTAAGCGACTCTCGGCTCCATGCCTCGCCGTCGGGCCACGACGGCGAGGCATGGAGCTGGTCTTGCGGCGCTATCGCCCGCGCAGGGCGGACTATTCCTCCGCTACGCGACCCAGGGCGCGCACGTCGGCCAACGACAGGTCGGCCTTCTTGACGACATAGGCCGTCGCGGCGACGAAGCGTTGATAGGCCTGGATGTCGGAAGCGACGTCGGCGGGAGCGTTGGCGCTGGGGCCCGCAAAGAGCCTGTTGTCCATATAGGCGCCGCCCGCGGGCCGGACAGGCTGGCCGGGCAGGGGGACATCGCCCATCACCAGGTCGCGGAGTTTGCCGCTGCGGGGCCGCCAGCCGCCCCCGTTCACGCGCTCCAGACGCTCGGGAGCGTGGACCAGGGTCAACAGCATGATCTGCATGGTCAGGCTGGCGGCCTTGTCGGCCTTGGCGTTGGAGTCGCTTTCCGCGCGGCCAAGCCCGAGCCCGAAGGTTATCCAGCGGCCGGAATCTTCCCACAGCGTGACAAAGGCGTCCCTGTCGAGCGGCACTTGCAGCCCGTCTCCGAAGTCCATTTTGGGCGGCTGGCCCTTGATGACGCTCGGCTTGGGACCGTCGCCGGCGATGGAACGTTCGCGACGCACGCCGCCGTACGCTAGGGCAGGCGCCAGGCCGGCGCCGGCGAGAGACAGGATGAAAGCGCGACGTTCAAACATGTAATCCCCCCAATTTTGTTACCGCTACCCTATAACGCCGACGGCGGTTTTCATAGTCCGCGTGGCGCTCGGATCCGGCGATTCGGGAAGCTCTCAGCACGGATCGCTCGATCCGTGGGCGCCGGGCGCCACGGCTGGCCCACAATTTTTCTAAAAGCGAATCCGGCTTTGCATCGCACCGCCGCAGAAAACGCCGCCAAACGACCGTTCAGATGCTGCGACGCGGTATCTAGATGCCCTTGAAACGATCTCAAATGAAAGCGTTAGGGAACTGCTTTCAAGCTCTTGCGGCGGCCCCGCAGAACCCCCCGTTTAGTAAGGCGTTAAGCATGATCGGGCAGGGTAAACTTCCCCTCCTGGGAATCGCTGATGTTCGCCCGACTGCAACCCTTCCTGCCGACCGCGGCGCTCCTTCTGCTGATCACCTACTTCGTGTTTCACGCCCTGACGGGCGAGCGCGGCCTGTTGTCGACGTCGCAGCGCAACGCAGATCTCGCCGCCAAGACGCTGGAGTTGAAGAAGATCCGCGCCGAAAGGATGGACCTGGAGGCCCGTGCTCGTCTATTACGCAGCGGCAGTTTGTCGGCGGACCTCCTGGAAGAACGCGCGCGTTCGCTCCTGGGATACGCCGACCCGAGGGACTACGTGATCCGCACCCCGCGCTGAGCGTTTGGTCGGAGAACCGGTCTTCGGCTCTGCCGACGGATCAGGCGAGCCTGGCCCGTTTCGGGTTTGACAAAGGGTCCCCATCTACGCGGAACCGAAGGTTCATTCGGCCGGTGGGCGTCCAGGAGTAGGCCGCGATGAAGATTGGCCAGGGAGAGTTGAATGGCGCGTACGCGCAAGGGTGAAGCCCCCGCGGGGAAGGCTGACGCCACCGGTGTCAACGCCTTCGTCGGCAAGGACGAGCTTCTGAAATTCTACCAGGACATGCTGTTGATCCGCCGCTTCGAGGAGCGGGCCGGCCAACTGTACGGCATGGGCCTGATCGGCGGCTTCTGCCACCTGTACATCGGTCAGGAAGCCATCGCCGTCGGCATGCAGTCGATCAAGGTCAAGGGCGACCAGATCATCACCGGCTACCGCGACCACGGCCATATGCTGGCCGCTGGCATGGACCCGAACGAAGTCATGGCCGAGCTGACCGGCCGCGCGGGCGGTTCGTCGCGTGGCAAGGGCGGCTCGATGCACATGTTCGACGTCGAGACCGGCTTCTACGGCGGCCACGGCATCGTCGGCGCCCAGGTGTCGCTCGGCACCGGCCTGGCGCTGAACAACCACTATCGCGGCAACGGCAACGTGGCCTTCGCCTATTTCGGCGACGGCGCGGCCAACCAGGGCCAGGTCTACGAGAGCTTCAACATGGCCCAGCTGTGGAAGCTGCCGGTCGTGTACGTGATCGAGAACAACCAGTACGCCATGGGCACCAGCGTCGAGCGTTCGGCGTCGGAGACCGCCTTCCACAAGCGCGGAACCTCGTTCCGGATCCCGGGCGAGGAAGTCGACGGCATGGACGTGATCGCCGTGGCCGAGGCCGGGGCCCGCGCCGCCGAGCACGCCCGGAGCGGCCAGGGCCCGTTCATCCTCGAGATGAAGACCTACCGCTATCGTGGCCACTCGATGTCGGACCCGGCCAAGTACCGGACCAAGGACGAGGTCGACAACGTCAAGCAGACCCGCGACCCGATCGACCACCTGAAGGAACGCCTGGCCAAGGCCGGCGTCACCGAGGACGACCTGAAGGTCGTCGACGCCGAGGTGAAGCGCGTCGTGGCCGAGGCGGCCGAGTTCGCCCGCACCAGCCCCGAGCCCGATCCTTCCGAACTCTACACCGACGTATACCTGGAGGCCGCCCAGTGACGGACATCCTGATGCCCGCCCTGTCCCCGACTATGGAAGAGGGGACCCTGGCCAAGTGGCTGGTCAAGGAAGGCGACACCGTCAAGGCCGGCGACGTGATCGCCGAGATCGAGACCGACAAGGCGACGATGGAGGTCGAAGCCGTCGACGAGGGCGTGATCCAGTCGATCCTGGTTCCGGCCGGGTCGGAGAACGTCAAGGTCAACACGCCCATCGCCAAGCTGGCCGGCGACGAGGGCGCGGCCGAACCGGCCGCCGCTCCTGCCCCGGTGGCCAAGCCCGCCGCGGACGAGGCCAAGTCGGGCGAGCCCGAAAAGGCCCCGATCCCGGCCGGCGTGCCCTCGGCCGCCTCGACCTTCGCCGATCCGGAAATCCCGGAAGGCACGCCGCTGAAGAAGATCACGGTCCGCGACGCCCTGCGCGACGCCATGGCCGAAGAGATGCGCCGCGACGACAAGGTGTTCCTGATGGGCGAGGAAGTCGCCCAGTACCAGGGCGCCTACAAGGTCTCGCGCGATCTGCTGCAGGAGTTCGGCGACAAGCGCGTGATCGACACCCCGATCACCGAGCACGGCTTCGCCGGCCTGGGCGTCGGCGCGGCCATGGCCGGCCTGAAGCCGATCGTCGAGTTCATGACCTGGAACTTCGCCATGCAGGCGATCGACCAGATCATCAACTCGGCCGCCAAGACGCTCTACATGTCGGGCGGCCAGATCAAGTCGTCGATCGTGTTCCGCGGCCCCAACGGCGCGGCCTCGCGGGTCGGCGCCCAGCACAGCCAGGACTACGCGGCCTGGTACGGCAACGTCCCCGGCCTGAAGGTCGTCGCGCCCTATGACGCGGCCGACGCCAAGGGCCTGATGAAGGCCGCCATCCGCGACCCGAACCCGATCGTCTTCCTCGAACACGAGATGATGTACGGCCACGAGTTCGACATCCCGGACGTCGAGGACTGGATCGTGCCGATCGGCAAGGCCAAGGTCCGTCGCCAGGGCTCGGACGTCACCCTGGTGGCCTACAGCCGCATGGTGGGCTTCGCCCTGCAGGCGGCCGAGGAACTGGCCAAGGAAGGCATTTCGGCCGAGGTCATCGACCTGCGTACGATCCGCCCGATGGACCACGACACGATCCTGGAAAGCGTCAAGAAGACCAACCGTCTGGTCACGGTCGAGGAAGGCTGGGGCCCGATGGGCGTCGGCGCCGAGATCGTCGCCCGGATCACCGAGTTCGGCTTCGACTACCTGGACGCCCCGCCGCTGCGGGTCCACCAGGAAGACGTGCCGCTGCCCTATGCGGCGAACCTGGAAGCCCTGTCGCTGCCGTCGGTCCCCAAGATCGTCAAGGCGGCCAAGACGGTCTGCTACCGGTGATCATCCGGCCCGTTCACCTAGGCCCTGGCCTGTGTGGACGGGCGCGGAGGCCGTCATGACCCAGTCCCTCAACGGCTCCTGCCACTGCGGCGCGGTGCATGTGCAGCTCGACCCCGGCAAGCCGGTGGCCGAGCTGGCCCTGCGGGCCTGCCAGTGCTCGTTCTGCCGTCGGCAGGGCGCGCGGACGACCAGTGATCCCGGCAGCCGGCTGCACATCACCGCCGCCCCGGGATCGCTGACGCGCTACCGGTTCGGGCGGCGGGCGGTGGATTTCCTGATCTGCCGGGAATGCGCCGTCTACGTGGCGGCGATGATCGAGGACGAGGGCCAGGCCTACGCCACCCTCAACGTCGTGGGGACCGACCTGCCGGGTTTCGCCGACCGCGAGCCTGAACGGCTGGACTATCACGACGAAACGGACGAACAACGCCTTGCCCGTCGCAAGGCCAAATGGACGCCGACCGTTCTGGTCGAAGCCGTCCCGAACGCTTGAGGAAGAAGCTCAATGTCGATCGACATCCTGATGCCCGCCCTGTCGCCCACCATGGAGGAGGGGACCCTCGCCAAGTGGCACGTCAAGGTCGGCGACACCGTCAAGGCCGGCGACGTGATCGCCGAGATCGAGACCGACAAGGCCACGATGGAGGTCGAGGCCGTCGATGAAGGCGTGATCGAAGCCATCCTGGTCGACGCCGGGACCGAGAACGTCAAGGTCAACGCCCCGATCGCCAAGCTGGCCGGCGAGGGCGAGAGCCCCGCGCCCCCCCCCTCAAAGGAGGCGCCCGCCAAGGCCGCTCCGGCCGCTGAAGCGCCCAAGGCCGCTCCGGCTCCCGCCGCGCCTGCCCAGGCCGCCGGCGAGACCGCCGCGCCGGCCAAGCCGGCTCCGGCCGCCGCCCCGACCGGCGACCGAGTCTTCGCCTCGCCGCTGGCCCGTCGCCTGGCCTCGGCCGCGAACCTGGACCTGAAGTCGATCGCCGGCACCGGCCCGCACGGCCGCGTGGTCAAGGCCGACGTCGAGGCCGCCCAGAAGGGCGGCGCGCCCGCCGCCAAGGCCGCCCCGGCCTCGGCGCCCGCCGCCGCCTCGGCCCCCGCCGAACCGCGCAAGGTGCTGTCGCTGGAGCAGATGGGCATCCCCGCCGGCTCCTACGACCTGGTCCCGCTGGACGGCATGCGCAAGACCATCGCCCGCCGCCTGACCGACAGCTTCCGCGACGTGCCGCACTTCCCGCTGACGATCGATCTGGAGATCGACGCCCTGCTGGCCGCCCGCGCCAAGATCAACCACCTGCTTGAAGGCCAGGGCGTGAAGGTGTCGGTCAACGACATCATCATCAAGGCCGTGGCCGTGGCGCTCAAGCGCGTGCCGGAGGCCAACGCCTCCTACACGCCCGAGGGCATCGCCCTGCACAAGCACGCCGACATCGCCGTGGCCGTGGCCATCGACGGCGGCCTGATCACCCCGATCGTCCGCGCCGCCGAGACCAAGGGCCTGGCCCAGATCTCGGCCGAGGTGAAGGACCTGGCGGCCCGCGCCAAGTCCAAGAAGCTGAAGCCCGAGGAATTCCAGGGCGGCACCTTCTCGGTCTCCAACCTGGGCATGTTCGGCATCAAGGCCTTCGCCTCGATCATCAACGAGCCGCAGGGCGCGATCATGAGCGTCGGGGCCGGCGATCAGCGTCCGGTCGTCAAGAATGGCGAGTTGGCCGTAGCCACGGTGATGACCGTCACCCTGACCTGCGACCACCGCGTGGTCGACGGCGCGATCGGGGCCAAGTTCCTGGCCGCCTTCAAGCCGCTGATCGAAGAGCCGCTGACCCTGATCGTCTAACTCGGGCTGGGGAGGGCAGCGATGTCCGTCTACGACTATTCCGCCAAGACGCTGGACGGCCAGGACGCGAGCCTGGCCGACTATCGCGGCCAGGTGCTGCTGATCGTCAACACGGCCAGCAAGTGCGGCTTCACCCCGCAGTACGAAGGGCTGGAGACGCTGTACCGGGACCATAGGGACAAGGGCTTCACGGTCCTGGCCTTCCCCTGCAACCAGTTCGGGGCCCAGGAGCCCGGGAACGCCGAGGAGATCGCCAGCTTCTGCTCGCTGACCTACGACGTGACCTTCCCGGTCCTGGCCAAGATCGACGTCAACGGCCCGTCGGCCCATCCGCTCTACGCTTACCTGAAGCACGAGCAGAAGGGCCTGCTGGGCACCGAGGCGATCAAATGGAACTTCACCAAGTTCCTGATCGGCCGTGACGGCGAGGTCGTCGAACGCTTCGCTCCCACCACCAAGCCTGAAGACCTGAAGCTCGCCGTCGAGGCGCTGCTGTAACTCCCGGATCGGTTTGCAGATCGATCGACCGACGCCCGCCGGCTCCCCCCGAAGGCGTCAAAGCTAGGGTAAGAAGACCATGTCCACGGAATTCGACGTCGTCGTCATCGGGGCCGGCCCCGGCGGCTATGTGGCCGCGATCCGCGCCAGCCAGCTGGGCCTGAAGACGGCGATCATCGAGCGCGAGAACCTGGGCGGCATCTGCCTGAACTGGGGCTGCATTCCGACCAAGGCGCTGCTGAAGTCCGGCGAGATCTATGAGCAGCTGTCGCACCTGTCCGGCTACGGCCTGTCGGTCGAGAAGGCCTCGTTCGACTTCGCCAAGATCATCGACCGCTCGCGCGGCGTGGCCAAGACCATGTCCTCGGGCATCGCCTTCCTGATGAAGAAGCACAAGATCGAGGTCGTCGAGGGCGAGGCCACGCTCGAGAAGGGCAGCCCGTCGCCCAAGGTGGTCGTGGCCCTGAAGGCCGGCGGCAGCCGCACGATCCAGGCCAAGAGCGTGATCCTGGCCAGCGGCGCCCGGGCCCGCGACATCCCCGCCATCGGTGCGGTCTCGGACGGCGACAAGATCTGGACCTATCGCGACGCCCTGGCCCCCAAGGTCATGCCCAAGTCGCTGGTGGTTATCGGCTCGGGGGCCATCGGCATCGAGTTCGCCAGTTTCTACCGCGCCCTGGGCGCCGAGGTGACCGTCGTCGAGGCCGTCGACCGCATCATGCCGGTCGAGGACGCCGAGGTCTCCAAGGCCGCCCAGAAGGCCTTCGAGAAGCGCGGCATCACCTTCCGCATCGGCGCCAAGGTGACCAAGGTCGAAAAGACCAAGGACGGCGTCTCGGTGGCCGTCGAGGTCGGCGGCAAGGCCGAGACCCTGACTGCGGCCGTGTGCATCGTCGCCGTCGGCATCGCGCCCAACACCGAGGGCCTGGACGCCATCGGCCTGAACATGGACCGAGGCCACGTGGTCACCGGCAAGCATGGCGAGACCAATGTGCCCGGCCTCTACGCCATCGGCGACGCCGCCGGCCCGCCCTGGCTGGCCCACAAGGCCAGCCACGAAGGCATCCACGCGGCCGAGCACATCGCCGGCTACAAGACGCCGCACGTCAACTCGCCGATCCCCGGCTGCACCTACGCCAACCCGCAGGTCGCCTCGGTGGGCCTGACCGAAGCCGCGGCCAAGGCCGCCGGCATTGAGGTCAAGGCCGGCCGCTTCCCGTTCCGCGTCAACGGCAAGGCCGTGGCGGCGGGCGAGATCGAGGGCTTCGTCAAGACGGTGTTCGACGGCAAGACCGGCGCCCTGATCGGCGCCCACATGATCGGCCACGAGGTCACCGAGATGATCCAGGGCTTCGTCACCGCGATAACCCTGGAGGCCACCGAGGAAGACCTGCACGGCATCGTCTACGCCCACCCGACCATGTCGGAAGCCATGCATGAAGCCGCGCTCGACGCCTATGGCCGGGTGCTGCACATCTAGTGACCCAATCCTTCTCCCCTTGCGGGAGAAGGTGTCGGCGCAGCCGACGGATGAGGGGTCCCTCAACGGAAAACGCCGCGACCGGCCTTTCGGCTAGTCGCGGCGTTTGCGTTCTTCGACCCCTCACCCGACCTCCTGCGGAGGCCACCCTCTCCCGCAAGGGGAGAGGGAAGGGGTGTTACGGTCGCTTGCGCAGCTGGGCGTCGACGCTCCATTCGCCCGGTCCGGCGAAGACCAGGTACAGGAAGACGAAGCAGAACAGGATCGCCGCCTCGCCGCCATTCAGGGCCGGCCAGAAGCCCTTCGAGAAGTGGGCCAGGAAATAGGCCACGGCCATCTGGCCCGACAGGACGAACGCCACCGGACGGGTGAACAGGCCCAGCACCAGCAGCGCGCCGCCGACCATTTCCAGCCAGGCGGCCGCCACCAGCATCGGCGGCAAGGGATCCGGCGCGCCCGGCTGGGGACCGGGGAAGTGGAACACCTTCATCAGGCCGTGCTCCATGAACAGCAGGGCGGCGATGATCCGCAGCAGGCTGAGCACCCGCGGCGCCCATACGTTCAGTCGTTCCATGTCGTCTTTCCTCCGTTGAGAGTCTGCGACGAAGAAAGCCGCCGCCTATACGAAGTTGCCCGACTCAGGCCGCGTCAGGGTGGAACGAAAAACCCCTGCGAGCCATGGCTCGCAGGGGTTCGGAAGACAATGCAGCGGTCTTCATCACGCCGCCCTGGCGTCCTGGTCGGCCATGCGCTGGATGGCGACATAGTCGGTCTTGCCGCTGCCCAGCACCGGCACCTGCATGACCTTGAGGATCTTGCGCGGCACTGCCAGTTCCGGCGCGCCGATGCTCTGGGCGTGAGCGACCAGGGAGGTGACGGCGGCGTTCTGGCAATCGGTGACCAGGACCAGCTTCTCGCCCTTCTTCTTGTCGGGCATCGAGATCACCGCGTGCCGGCCATCGGGCCACACGGCGCTGGCCAGGTCCTCGGCGGCGGTCAGCGAGACCATCTCGCCGCCGATCTTGGCGAAGCGCTTTACCCGGCCCTTGATTGTGATCCACAGGTCGTCGGAGACGGTGACGACGTCGCCGGTGTCGTGCCAGCCGCCCTCGGGGGCGTCGACGCCGCCGTCCTCGCGCAGATAGCCCGACATGATGTTGGGGCCGCGCACCAGCAGGCGGCCGCCCTCGGGAATGCCCTCGACCGGCTCGATCTTCCATTCCTGGCCGGGCAGCAGGCCGCCCACGGTGCCGCGTCGATTGTCGTCGGGCTTGTTGACCGCGATCACGGGCGAGGCCTCGGTGGCCCCGTAGCCTTCCAGCACCGGCACGTTCCCGAACCGCTCGGTGATCAGGTTATGGGTCTCTTCCCGGACCTTTTCGGCGCCGCAGACGATGAACTTCAGGCCCGCCAGTTCGTCGCTGTCGGAGGCGCGGGCGTACTGGTTGACGAAGGTGTCGGTGGCCAGCAGCACCGAGGCGCCGGTGTCCTTCAGCAGCGCCGGGATCTGCTTGGTGTGCAGCGGCGAGGGGTATTGGAACGCCTTCATGCCGGTCAGCATCGGCAGGATCACCCCGCCGGTCAGGCCGAAGCAGTGGAACACCGGCAGCGGATTGAAGAACACCCAGGCGGGATCCAGGTCGATATGGGCGGCGATCTGCATCGCGTTGGAGACCAGGTTGGCCTGGCTCAGCACCACGCCGCGCGGCGCGCCGAAACTGCCCGAGGTGAACAGCACCACGCCTGGATCCGAAGGCTTGGCGTGGGCGCGCAGCCGACGTGGAAAGGCGCCGGCCACGGCGGCGAACAACTTGTCGCCGATGCCGATCGTGCTTCGCACGTCCTCCAGATAGGTGATCGTCGCCTTGGCCTCGAGGGCGTCGACGATGTCGTGCAGCTTGCCCAACTCAACGAACTTGTGGGCGGTCAGCACGCGCTTGACGCCCGCCAGCTCGCAGGCGGCGCGCAGGTTGCGCAGGCCGGCGGTGAAGTTGAGCATGGTCGGCACCCGCCCGAAGGCGTGCAGGGCGAAGAAGGTCACCACCGCCCCCGACCCCGACGGCAGTAGGATGCCGACATGTTCGCCCGGCTGGGTCATGGCCGCGATCTTGCGACCCAGCGCGAAGCTGGCGCGCACCAGGTCGGTGTAGCTGAGCGGATTGCGGTCCTGGTCCTCCAGGATCTGCTTCCTGGCGCCGTACTTGTCGCGGGCGTCGAGCAGGGCGTCAAAGAGGGCCTTGTGGCCGTCCTGCGCATTGAAAACTACCGGCATGCCGGCGAAACCTCCCGGAAGCGCGCTAGCGCGCCCTCGTCTGATTGAAGCGGGACCCTAGCGACGGCGTGTCGCTTTGCAAACACCCGTTACGCGCGCGGAAGCGCACCGGTCCTTCTAAAATGCGCTCGACCCCTTGTCGTTCAAGGGGCCGGAGAGGCGGGGGCGGTCCGCAGGGTGTCGTCGATCGCCTTCAGCCAGGAAGCCCGCACCGAATCCGTCTCCAGGTGCAGCGCGTGGCGGGCCGTGGGATAGCGAGTCTCGGCGCAGCGGGGCAGGGCGGCGCAGACCTCGCCCTGGGGCCTGGGCAGGGCTTTGACGTCCTGGCCGGCGTCCAGCATCACGACGGGGATGTCCACCCGCTTCAGGTCGCGGCCCGTCGCGTCCACCACGTCGTAGAAGGCCGCGTACCAGGCCAGGCTCGGCGCGCCCATCCTCAGGTCGGGATTGGCCAACTGCCAGGCCTGCTGCACGGCGCCCCGAGCCCGGTCGTCGGTCAGCCTGCCGGCGACGCCGTCGGGTCCCTCGCGTTTCCAGCCCGCCTGGCCCGGATAGCGCATGAACCCCAGCTTCAGGCCCCTGGCCCAGCGCGCGAGGCGGATCAGTTCGCCCTTGGGTCGCGGGAGGTCGGCGATGTCGAAATTGGGCGAGGAGAGGATCGCGGCGTCCGCACGCAGCCCTTCCTCCAGGGCTCGCAGGGCGACCAAGCCGCCGTCGCCGGCGCCGAGGATCACGAACGGATCGCGGCCGTTGGGACGGATCACCGCCGTGACCATCGCACGGGTCGCCGTGACGTCGGGCGCGAAGCTGGTGGCGTGGCCCAGATCGCGCCACGGCGTCGCTCGCTCGGAGCCGCCCTGGCCCTGGCGTTCCAGAATCCAGACCACGTAATCCAGGTCGTTGAGGTCGCGAGCCGTCTCGAACCAGGCCTCGGCCGACTCGCCATAGGCCGGCAGGATCAGGATCTGCCCTCTCGGCGCGCCCTGGGGCGCGGAGACGCCGTACCTTTGAACGAGGTCGTCGCCGACCTTCACGTAGCCCCAGGCCCAGCCGGCGGGCGGCTGGAAGCGAACATCGAGGGAAGGGGGCGTGCGGCTTTCGGCGAAGGGCGCGCGGACGCCCTCGTCGCCGCAGGAGGCGAGCGGCGGGGCCAGCAGCAACAAGGCCAAGGCGAAAACAGGGAGGCGGCGACGCATTCCGCGCACTCATTTCGCGCCTTTGCGTCACATGCAAGAACGCATGCTTGATCCGGAGGCCAAGAAGGCCGATCTAGGCCGTCATGGTCACCCTGATCGACACGCTGAACGCCCGCGCTTCCGAGCCCCGCTCTTCCGAAGACCGCGCTGTCCGCCACCCCGAAAAGCAGAACCGACCCGACACGCCGGTCCTGCGCAAGCCCGAGTGGCTGCGCGTCCGTGCGCCAGGCTCGCCCGGCTACAACGAGACCCGCGGCATCGTCCGAGACCACAAGCTGACCACGGTCTGCGAGGAAGCGGCCTGCCCGAACATCGGCGAGTGCTGGAGCCAGAAGCACGCGACCATGATGATCATGGGCGAGATCTGCACCCGGGCCTGCGCCTTCTGCAACGTGACCACCGGCCTGCCCAACGCCCTGGACGCCGATGAGCCGCGCCGGGTGGCCGAGGCCGTCGCCAAGATGGGCCTCAAGCACGTCGTCATCACCTCGGTCGATCGTGACGACCTGGCCGACGGCGGCGCCCAGCACTTCGCCGAAGTGGTCCTGGCCATCCGCGCCGCCGCGCCGGGCACGACGATCGAGATCCTGACCCCGGACTTCCTGCGCAAGGACCGGGCCGAGAACGTGGTGATCGACGCCCGCCCGGACGTCTTCAACCACAACCTGGAAACCGTGCCGCGGCTCTATCTGAAGATCCGCCCCGGCGCCCGCTACTATCACTCCCTGCGCCTGCTGGAGCGGGTCAAGGAGCGTGATCCTTCCCAGTTCACCAAGTCGGGCCTGATGGTCGGCCTGGGCGAGACCAAGGAAGAGGTCATGCAGGTGATGGACGACATGCGCTCGGCCGGCGTCGATTTCATCACCATCGGCCAGTACCTGCAGCCCACCCGCAAGCACGCCGCGATCGACCGCTTCGTGACCCCGGACGAGTTCAAGGCCTACGAGGCCATCGCCCGGGCCAAGGGCTTCCTGATGGTCTCGGCCAGCCCCCTGACGCGCTCGTCGCATCACGCCGGCGAGGACTTCGCCAAGCTGCAGGCCGCGCGCCGGGCGCTGGACGCCAAGGCGGGCTAGGGCGCTTGCACCGCCATGTCGTCACCCGGGTGTTGCCCTATGCGCCCGAACAGCTCTTCGCGCTGGTCGGCGACGTAGAGGCCTATCCGCAGTTCGTGCCGTGGATCACGGCCATGCGCACCTGGAACGGCCGGGCCGACGCCCAGGTCTCGACCGTGGACGCCGAGGCCCAGGTCGGGTTTTCGTTCCTGCGCGAGAAGTTCGCCACCCGGGTTCGGCGCGACGCGGCGGCGCTGACGGTGGACGTCGGCCTGCTGTACGGCCCGTTCAAGCGCCTCTCGAACCAGTGGCGCTTCCTGCCGCACGAGGACGGCGCGACCGTGGAGTTCGTCATCGACTTCGCGTTCAAGTCCAGGATCCTCGACGCCATGCTGGCCGCGAACCTGGATCGAGCGGCCAACACCCTGATCGGCTGTTTCGAAGACCGCGCCCGGGCGATCTATGGTCCGAAAGCCTAGGCCGCGGTGACGCCGCTATGGCATGTCCCGTCACCGTCCCCTGAACGCGGCCGGGCGCTTCTGCAGGAAGGCGCTGACGCCCTCGATGAAATCGTCGGTCTTGCCTGCCGCCTTCTGCCCATGGCGCTCGGCATGCAGTTGGGGCCCCCAGTCGGCGTCGAGGCTGTCCCAGACCAGCTTGCGGATGATCGAGAGGGCGGCTGGACCACTGGCCAGGTCCTGGGCGATGGCCGAGGCGGTCGTCATCAGTTCGGCGTCGGGCACGCAGCGATTGATCAGGCCCCAGGACAATGCTGTCGCCGCCGGGATCTTGTCGCCCAGCAACATCATCTCCATCGCCCTGGCCTTGCCCACCAGGCGCGGCAGCAGGTAGGTCGAGCCGCCATCCGGCACCAGGCCAATGCGGCGGAAGGCCTGCAGGAAATAGGCGCTCTCGGCCGCCACGATGATGTCCCCTAGAAGGGCCAGCGAGCAGCCGATGCCGGCCGCCGCCCCGTTGACCGCGGTTACGATCGGCAGCGGGAAGCCGCGCAGTAGGTCGACCAGCGGATTATAGGTGCTTTCCAGGGCCGCGCCCACGTCGGGCTTGCCGTCGCTGTCCGGCTCGCGACCGGTCGCCCCGCCCGCCAGGTTGGCGCCCGAACAGAAGCCTCGGCCTTCGCCGGTCAGGATCACGGCGCGCGCCTCGACCTCGCCGGCCGCGATCGCGCCGAAGGCCCGGGCCAGTTCGCTGGCCATGTCCACGCCGGCTGCGTTGAGCGTGGCGGGATCGGCAAGGGTGATGACAGCCACGCCGTCGGCGGCCTTGAGCCGGATCTTTTCGTAGGTCATGGCGTCCTCCCAAGACGTTGCCGTCGCGCCGGGAGTCTAGGCGCGACTAACCTTGGGGAACGCCAGGAAAATTATGGGTCGCCAGCGCCGGCCGTCGATCAGGCGGCGTTGGCCGAGTCCGGCTTGGTTTCGGCGGCGGTGACGCGGTTGCGGCCGCCACGCTTGGACGTGTAGAGCGCCGCGTCAGCCCGTTCCATGACCGAGTGACCGCTCTCGCCGGGACGACGCTCGGCGAAGCCCGACGAAATGGTGATCGCGCCCAGGTCCTCATTGGTCGAGCGGCGCTTGAGCATCCGCGAGGACACTTCGACGCGGATCTCTTCCAGGGTGCCGGCGACCAGGGCGGCCGACTCCCGCGGGAAGATCATCGCGAACTCCTCGCCGCCGTAGCGGGCGGCGAAGCGGGGCGGAGCGGCGACCCGGCCGATGACGCTGGCGACGTAGCGGATGACCTGGTCGCCCGTCTGGTGGCCCCAGGTGTCGTTGAAGCCCTTGAAGTGGTCGATGTCGAGCACCGCAAGACAGAGCGTGGCGCCGGCCTCGTCGGCTTCCGAACAGGCGCGGTCCAGCTCTTCGTCGAAGGCCTTGCGGTTGGCCAGGTTTGTGAGCCCGTCGGTCGTGGCGTCGCGGCGAACCTGCTCCAGGTGTTCGCGCAGGCGATCGACTTCGGCGGTGGATTCCGCCAGGCGGGTCTCCAGCGACTTGTTTTCCTTCTGGACGCGACGGGTCGCCTCGGCCAGGCCGCTGACGACGGTCTTGATCTTGTCGACGTCCTGCGAGGCGTCCAGCTCCTTGGCCGCGCCGTTCAGCGTCCTGCCATAGGCGGTGTTGCTCTTCTGGGCGTCCTGGATGGCCTTGGAGACCGACTCCAGTTCCTTGCTCAGCAGGTCGCCGGCGTCGCGGATTTGTTCGTTCAGCTTGGCCTTGGGCAGGTAGGTGGCGGCCAGCTCTTCGCTGAGCGACTCGGTAAGCGGTTCGCCCAGCGAGATCAGTCGGGTCAGCTCGCGGGCCAGGGCGCCGTCCGGATCGGCGACGAAATGAGTCCACAGCTCGAAGTTCAATGCGGTCGGCCACACCTGATGGCGTTCCATCAGACTCAGGGCGCGGCCCGCGATCTTGTAGGCCTCAGGGCCGCGCAGCGTGGTCTCGACGTCCGACATCTTAAATCCCCCAGCAGCGCCGCATCGCCCGGATGCGCGCTTGGACGCACAATCTAGGCCGAAGAGTTCAAACGACGCGTTAAGAACGAACGGCGTTCTCTTGCAGGTCTCCAGCCTCGTGAGCGTGATTATCAGCGATAAGATGAACTTGTGGGCCGTCTGGACGGCCCTGAGCGTGGACGGGCCCGCCAATTTCAACCTCGGATCGCGTCCAGATCGTCGCTTTTGCGGATCGTTGACGCGCAGAAGGTCGCGAGCTGCGGCAAAACGACCTGGCGGCGGAACGTCGCGCGGCCAAGCGGGAGAAGTGGTCGTGGGCGCCGCTTCGACGAAGTGAACGCGCCGCCCGCAGCTTTACCCGCACTGATTCCCGTGATCGAAAGCCGGGATGGGTCAGACCACGCCGCTGCGCATCGTCGAAGAGACCAGCGTCCTGCCCGCGACGCACGCCGAGGCCTTCAAGCAGGGGACGAGCACGCCGCGAAGCGCCATGCGGCTGGACCTGCCGGCGCGGGATGAGGCGGCGACCGAAGCCTTTGAATTGGGCGGGCCCGCGCTGCCGGTCTGGTCGTTCGAGCATCGCCCGCCGTCCGCCCGACCCGTTTCCCTGTGCTTGACCCGCGAGGTCCTGCATCTGCCAGGCTTTGGCGCGATCCTGTCGCCGGATGGAACGGTGCTGAAGGCGTCCGCCCGCGAGGCCCTGGAGCGATGGCCCGACTTGGCGGGCCTGCCCGGCGTCCGCGTGGAGGACGGCGTCGCCCACCTGACGATCCCGGACACCCTGCCAGTCTTCGAGCAGGCGGCCGTGTTCCTGGCCTGGGGCGGCGTTTTCAACTACGGGCACTTCGTGCTCGACTGCCTGCCTTCGCTCGTGGCGTTGGATGAGCAGGGACTGCTGGAGCGCTACCCACCGATCGCGCCGCCGCTGAAGGGGTGGCAGCGAGACCTGATCGCCATGGCGGTGGGCAAGCCGGTCCGGGAGGTGAAGGCGGGTCTGGTCCGCATCGGCGCGGCCGTCCACGCCACCAGCATGGACCACTATCTGCACGGTCCGGGAGACCTGCTGGGGCGGACCCGGGCGCGGATCCTGGCAAGGGCGCCGACGCCTCGAACGCGCGGACGGCGGCTCTATTTCTCGCGCCGAGGCCATTCGATGCGGGTGATGGTCAACGAGGCCGCGCTGGAGGCGGCGTTGCGCGCGCGCGGTTTCGAGATCGTCAGGCCCGAGCGCCTGAGCGCGGCGGATCAGATCCAGATGATGCAGGAGGCGGACGTCCTGGTCGGGCCGACGGGCGCGGCCATGACCAACGCCCTGTTCGCCCCGCCGGGCGCCAGGATCGTGGAGATCCAGCCGCAGAACTTCACGAGCCAGTGGGTCTGGGCGGCCAGCCGATGCGCGGGGGCGGAATGGCGCGGCTATGTGTGCGCCTCGCCGGTCGATCCGCGCACGGTGGCTTGGCGCCATCGTGTCCGCCGCGGCTTTCGTTTCGGCTACGCGCTCGCCTTGGACGACTTCCTGGCCTTCGTCGACGCGGCGCTCTGAACGGAAAAGGGACACGCGAGCCTCGCGTGTCCCTGGATCCTAGTCTTCGCTGTCGCTGACCGGCGCCAAGCGTGGCGGGGCGCGCATCAGGAAGGCGGGGGTGTCGTTGCCGAAACCCACCACGCGACGGTCGTCGTCGTCCTCGCGACCGCGGACCGGCTGGACGCCGCGCACCGGCAGCGGGGCGTTGGCGCGCGCGGGGCGCTCGGCCTCAATGCGTTCAGGGGCGCGTTCCGGCGCGCGTTCGGGACGCGGCGCGCGTTCGGCCTCGAGGCGGGGTTGTTCGCTCCGCTCGGGACGGCGATCGCGGTCACGACCGCGTTCGCGGCGAGCAGGACGGTCGCCCTCGGTGCGTTCCGGGCGCGGGGCGCGTTCGACGGCGGGAGCGGCTTCGACGATCGACGGCTCGGCGACGGCGTCCTGTTCGACGCGCGGCTGGCGGCCGCGGTCGCGCGAGGAGCCGCCACGGTCGCGCCGGGGCTTCTCGCCGGCGGGCGCTTCGACTTCCGGAGCCTCAGCGGCGACGACGACTGGAGCGGCTTCGCCGCGCGGCTTGCGCGAACGCGCCGGACGCTTGGCCAGCGGTTCGCCAGGCGCCGAGGGGATCGGCTCGCCGGCGATGGCGGCGTCGAGATTGGCGGCGGCGACGTCCGAGGGCTCGGTCGGGGCGCGGTTGCGATCGCGATCCCGCCCACGCTCTCCGCCGCGCGAGCGGTCGCGATCACGACCGCCGCCGCGCTTGCTGTCGCCTTCGCGGCGCACGGTCACGGCGTTGGAATAGTCGAGGTCGAGCTTTTCTTCCTGCGGGGTCGAGCCGATCAGCTTGACCACCTTGTCGAAGCCCTTGTCGTCGGCGGGGGTCACCAGCATGTAGGTGATGCCCGAACGCCCGGCGCGGCCGGTGCGGCCGATGCGGTGGACGTAGTCGTCGGCGTGGTGCGGGACGTCGTAGTTGAACACGTGGCTGACGGCCGGGATGTCCAGGCCGCGGGCGGCGACGTCCGAGGCCACCAGGATCTTCAGGGCGCCCGAACGGAAGTCCGCCAGGGTCTTCATCCGCTGGCTCTGGTCGAGGTCGCCGTGGATCGGGGCGGCGTCGAAGCCGTGCGAACGCAGCGACTTGGCGACGATGTCGACTTCGGTCTTGCGGTTGCAGAACACGATGCCGGTCTCGATCTGGGCCTTCTCGATCAGGGCCCGCAGCGCCAGGCGCTTGGCCTTCGGATCGGAGGAGGGCACCTTGACCAGCAGCTGGGTGATGTTCTCGTTGGTGGTCGCCGGACGCGCCGCCTCGATCCGCACCGGATCTTTCAGGAACTGCTTGGTCAGACGGGTGATTTCCGGCGGCATGGTCGCCGAGAAGAACAGGGTCTGCTTCTTGGGCGGCGTCATCTTGAAGATGCGCTCGATGTCCGGAATGAAGCCCATGTCGAGCATGCGGTCGGCTTCGTCGACCACCAGGAACTGCACGCCGGTCATCAGCAGCTTGCCACGTTCGAAGTGATCGAGCAGGCGGCCGGGGGTGGCGATCAGCACGTCGACGCCGCGGTCGAGTTTCTTTTCCTGGTCGCCGAACGACACGCCGCCGATCAGCAGCGCCCACGAGAGCTTGGTGCCCTTGGCGTACTTCTCGAAGCTGGAGGCGACCTGGTCGGCCAGTTCGCGGGTCGGGGCGATGACCAGCGCGCGCGGCATGCGGGCCTTGGCGCGGCCGTTCATCAGCTTGTCGATCAGCGGCAGGGTGAAGGCGGCGGTTTTGCCGGTGCCCGTCTGGGCGATGCCCAGCACGTCCTGACCGGCTAGGGCCACCGGGATGGCCGCGGCCTGGATCGGGGTGGCGGTCGTATAGCCGGTGTCGGCGACCGCTTGGAGGGTCGTGGGCGAAAGCCCGAGTTCGGAAAATTCTGTCATGTCATTCTGGCTGAAATTCAGAGCCACCCGTATTTGGGCGAACGGGTGGCGCGGATTCGCCTGACCTGCTCCGAAGCTGGGGATAAATAGGCTTTGGCCCGCCAAAGTCAATCGTCGGCGGTTTGCGCGGCCAGGGCCGAGCTGAGATCGCCACTGGCGGCGACGGTGACGCCGGCAAGGCCCAGCCAGGCCGCCATGAGCCGCAGTTCGGCGGCCAGGGCGGCGGGCGTCTCGGCATTCGCCCTGGGCTCGCTGTGGGCCGAGAGCACCCTGAGCAGGCCCGCCTTGCGGTCGGCTTTCAGGTCGACCCGGGCGGTGATCGCCTCGCCCTGCAGGAAGGGCAGCACGTAGTAGCCGTGGGTGCGCTTGTGGGCGGGGGTGTAGATTTCCAGCCGGATGCGGACGTCGAACAGTCGCTCGGCGCGTTCGCGGAACCAGATCAGGTTGTCGAACGGCGAGAGCAGGGCGTTGGCGGCGATCTTGCGCGGCGTTCGCGCGCCGGGCGCCAGATAGGCCGGCTGGGCCCAGCCCTCGACCGTCACCGGCGTCAGGTCGCCGGCCTCCACCAGTTCGGCGACGCCTTGACGCGCGTCGGCCAATCCCATGCGGAAATAGTCGCGCAGGTCGCGTTCGGTAGCCACGCCCAGGGCCCGGGCCGCGCGCCGCAGCAGGACGCGATGGGCTTTGGCGCGAGACGGGGTCGGCGCGGACCATACCGCCTTCGGCAACACTTCCTCGGGCAGGCCATAGACGCGTTCAAAGGTTCCGCGCCGGGTGGCGGTGGTCAGTTCCCCGGCCCAGAACAGGCACTCGGTCGCGCGCTTGGCCTCGCTCCAGCCCCACCAGCCGCCCTGGCCGCGCTCGCCCAGGTCCAGCTCGCCCGCCGACAGCGGGCCGCGTTCGTGAATGGCCGCCAGGACCTTGTCGATGAACGGCCGGTGCTCGGCCAGGAACCGGGCGACGCCTTTCCAGACCCCGACGCCTTGCCGCGCGTCCTCCATTCGCCAGCGGAGCAGGGGTTGAAGGTCCAGCGGCATTAGCGAGGCCTCGTGACCCCAGTATTCGAACAGCGTCGGTTTCCGGCCCCAGGCCAGGTCCTCCAGAGCGCCGCGGGGGTAGGCGCCCAGCCGCGAGAACAGCGGCAGGTAGTGCGAGCGCGAGACGACGTTGACGCTGTCGATCTGCAGGACCGCCAGCCGCTCGATCAGGGCGATTAGATGGCGCCGGTTCGGCTGGGCGGGGCGGCGATCCGCGAACCCCTGGGCGGCCAGGGCGATACGGCGGGCCTGCTTGTGCGACAGGGTCTGGACCATGGACCGAATGAGCATGGGCGGATGTGCAGTGACAAGTCGCGACGGTAGCTCGGCTGACGGAATGCCGGGACGGGCCGTGCCGACCTGGGGCGGCGCTGGCGGCTATCCTCCGCAGGACTCGCGGATGATCAGGTCGGTCGGCACGCGTTCCGAGCGGCTGGCGCCCTGACCGCTGGCGTCCAGCAGCTTGGACACCATCAGCCGCCCGGCCTTGGCGGTGTCCTGCGAGATGGTGCTCAGCGCCGGGCGCGAATAGCGGGCGAACGGCACGTCGTCATAGCCGATCACCGAGACGTCGCCGGGGATCGACATGCCTGCCTGCTGCAGGGCGCGGATGGCGCCCAGGGCGATCAGGTCGGAGGCGGCGACCACCCCGTCGAACTTCACCCCCCGCTGGATCAGGGAGTCGACGCTGGCCTCGGCCGATTCCACCTCGAAATGGGCCGGCACGATCAGTTCGGGATCGACGCCCAGGCCGAACTGCTCGACCGCATCCAGGTAGCCGCGATGGCGCTGCATGGCCTCGGGCGCCTCGGTGTCGCCGAGGAAGACGATGCGCTTGCGGCCCAGGCGGGCCAGATGCAGCGTCGCCCGCTTGGCGCCCAGCGGATTGTCCGAACCCACCGAGCAATAGGCCTGGTCGGGCAACTGCGCGCCCCAGACCACGAACCGGCCCTCGGTCTCGGCCAGGCGGTTGAAGGCGGTGTGCAGCCAGCTCTGGCCCAGGAAGATCACCCCGTCGGCCCGGCTGGTGGTCATGGCGGCCGAGAGGTCCTCGAAGCTGGTCGGGGCCACGTGGCTGATCATCAGGTCGCAGCCGCGTTCGCGCGCCGCCTCGCCGACCCCGGCCAGCAGTTCCAGGAAGAACGGGTCCGACAGCCGGCCCTCGCGACCTTGCGGGCGGGGCACCACGATGGCGATCGTGCCCTCGGCGCCGATCGGGCCGGCGGGCATGTAGCGGCGGAACGGATAGTCCATCTCGCGCGCCAGCTTCCAGATCTGCTGCTTGGTGCGGGTGTTGACCGCCGGGCTGTCGTTCAGCGCCCGCGACGCCGTGGAGATCGACACTCCGGCCAGCCTGGCCAGGTCTTCCAGCCGCGTCGCGCCCTTGGTCACTGTCCCGCCCCGTCGTCAAAAAATCTTGTATGTCGCCGTTGCTGCAAATTTTGCCGCAAATCTTTTCAGGACCTTTGTTAAGGCGCCGCGCCCGTGGTTTTCAAGCGCCGTCGGCGAGGCCCCGTGGCCGTCGCTCACTCAGCTCTGAAAATTTCTGCAACTTTTCGCCGGATCGGCGGCGATCGATTGCACCCGTCCTTGCTGGGTCGACGTGACATTTCCTCAACGGATGCCGACATTATCCCGTCAACGTTCGGAAAATTCCATTGCCAGCGGGATCGACGCATGCGCAAATAGTTACCGCAAAGCGCTGAAAAAATTTGCGCAAGGTTCCGATCCAACGGAGCCTGGAAAGGGGAGCGATGGCGACCAAGGCCCGGCTGAACGGCTTCCAGATCTGGAACATGTGCTTCGGGTTCTTCGGGATCCAGATCGGTTTCGGCCTGCAGAACGCCAACACCTCGCGGATCTTCCAGGGCCTGGGCGTCCAGGTGGACCACCTGGCCATCCTGTGGATCGCCGCTCCGGCCACCGGCCTGCTGGTGCAGCCGGTCATCGGCTATCTCAGCGACAAGACCTGGGGGCGCCTGGGCCGGCGTCGCCCATATTTCTTCTGGGGCGCGATCCTGACCAGCGCCGCCCTGCTGGTCATGCCCAACGCGCCCGTCCTGTGGATCGCCGCGGCCGCCCTGTGGGTGATGGACGCCTCGATCAACATTACCATGGAGCCCTTTCGGGCCTTCGTCGGCGACAACCTGCCCGACGAGCAGCGCGCCTCCGGCTACGCCATGCAGAGCTTCTTCATCGGCACGGGCGCGGTGCTGGCCTCGGCCCTGCCGTGGATCCTGACCAACGGGTTCTCGGTCAGCAACGTGGCGGACGGCGGCGGCGTCCCGCCCTCGGTGCACATCGCCTTCTACGCCGGCGCGGCGGGCCTTCTGCTGTCGGTGCTGTGGACGGTGTTCACCACCCGCGAATACAGCCCCGAGCAGCTGGCGGCCTTCGAGGCGACCGAGCGGGCGCGCAAGGGCGAGGCGCCGGTCGTCGCCGCCGACGCGCCGACCCGCCCCGTCCGCGCCTACCTGGCCGGCGGCCTGGCCTGGACCCTCGCCGGCCTGCTGCTGGCCGCGGCGATCCTCGCCACGCGCCTGGAGAAGGAACTCTACGTCCTGGCGGCCATGGTCGGCCTGTTCGGCGTCGCGCAGCTGGTCGCCGGCCTCCTGCGGCGCGCCGACCGGACCGCCAACGGCTTTTCGGAGGTGGTCGAGGACCTGTTTCGCATGCCGGCCACCATGACGCAGCTGGCGGTGGTGCAGTTCTTCTCGTGGTTCGGCCTGTTCGCCATGTGGATCTACACGACCCCGGCCGTGGCGGCCTTCCACTACCATGCCGTGGACACCAGCTCGCGGGCCTATAACGACGGCGCCGACTGGGTGGGGGTGCTGTTCGCCATCTACAACGGCGTGGCCGCCCTGGCCGCCCTGGTGATCCCGCCGCTGGCCCGCGCCGTCGGCCGCAAGGCCTGCCACGCCCTGTGCCTCTGCCTCGGCGCGCTGGGCCTGGCGGCGATCCCGCTGATCCGCGAGCCGGGCCTGCTGTGGATCCCGATGATCGGCGTCGGCTTCGCCTGGTCGTCGATCCTGTCGGCCCCGTACTCGATCCTGTCGGGGGCGCTGCCGGCCGGCAAGATGGGCGTCTATATGGGCATCTTCAATTTCTTCATCGTCATCCCGCAGCTGCTGGCCGCGACCCTGCTGGGCCTGCTGCTTCGGACCTTCTTCGGCGGTGAGGCGATCTGGGCTCTGGCCCTGGGCGCGGCCGGGATGCTGGCCGCCGCCGCCTGCGTGTTCCGGGTCCGCGACGTGGGCGAGCCCCGAGCCTCCCGCGCCGAGGTCCGGTCGCCCGAAGCGCTGTCCAAGGCCTGATCCGCGTCCTGACCGACGCCATCCTTTCATGAGGTAGTTCCATGCGTTGCCTGAAGATGCTCGCCCTGGCCTCGGCGGCCGTGACGGCCCTGGGCGCGGTCGCCCGCGCCGAGACCCCGACCACCTGGTCCTATGCCGCCAAGACCGGGGTCGGCGCTTCGTACGAGGCCTATGTCGACGGCGCCTACAAGGACGGCGGCCCGACCGGGGCGGTGTCGAAGGTGTGGTTCTCGATCGCCGACGGAACCCTGACCGAGACCATGTACGGCCTGATCCACGAGGCCCAGATCAAGCAGCTTCGGGTGGCGGTGAAGACCGCCAGCGGCCTGGCCGTCGAGGGCGCCGACACCACCGCCAGGACCGAATACCTGCACCTCGACGCGGCCGGCCGGCCGCTGTCGCCGGCCTACAAGGTGACCACCACTGACAAGCAGGGCCGGTTCGAGATCGAGAAGCGGATCTTCACCGATCCGGACCAGAACGCCCTGTTCGTGCGGGTGACGGTCCGCGCCCTGAAGGGTCCGGTGACCCCGTTCCTGGTGCTGGAGCCGCACATGGCCAACACCGGCGGCGGGGATGCCGGCGCGGCCAGCGCCTCGGCGCTGAGGGCCTATGAGGGCAAGGCGTTCATGAGCCTGAAGGGCGCCCGGTCGTTCGTGAAGGCCGTCGCCACGCCGCTGGGGAGCGACGCCCTGTCGGCCGTTAAGGCGGCGACCCTGACCGGCGGCGCCTCGGCCAAGGGCGCGATCGTCCTGACCGCCGAGCTGCCGCGGCAGACCACGGGCGAGGCGACCTACGACTTCGCCGTCGGCTTCGGCGGCGACGCCGTGGCCGCCGACCAGGCCGCGTCCGCGACCCTGAGCACCGGCTATGACGAGGTCCTGGCCCGCTACAACGGCGAGGGCGACCGCGTCGGCTGGGAGGACTATCTGGCCTCGCTGACCGAGCTGCCGCGCCTGCGCAAGGCGTCGGAGGACGGCGGCAAGCTGGTCCAGGCCAGCGCCCTGATGCTGAAGGTGCAGGAGGACCGCACCTATGCCGGCGCTCTGATCGCCTCGCTGTCCAACCCCTGGGGCGACACGGTCGACGCCTCCAAGCCCTCGACCGGCTACAAGGCCGTCTGGCCGCGCGACTTCTACCAGTGCGCCATGGCCCTGGCGGCCCTGGGCGACCGGGAAACGCCGCTGGCCGCCTTCCATTACCTGCCGCAAGTGCAGGTCAAGGTGGACACCAAGGGCAATACCGGCGTCGGCGGCTGGTTCCTGCAGAAGACCTGGGTGGACGGCACGACCGAATGGGTCGGGGTCCAACTGGACCAGACCGCCATGCCGATCATGCTGGGCTGGAAGCTGTGGAAGCTGGGCTGGCTGCCCGAGGCCGACCTGAAGGCCTATTACGGCAAGATGATCAAGCCGGCGGCCGACTTCCTGGTCGACGGCGGCAAGGTCGGGATCGGCTGGAACCACGAGACCATCACGCCGCCGTTCACCCAGCAGGAGCGCTGGGAAGAGCAGGGCGGCCATTCGCCTTCGACCACGGCGGCCACCATCGCCGGCCTGATCGTGGCGGGCGACATCGCCGAACTGGCCGGCGACGCGGCCGGCGCGGCCCGCTATCGCGCCATGGCCGACGCCTATTCGGCCAAGGTCGAGGCGCGGATGGTCACCACCAAGGGACCGTTCGGCGACGGGACCTACTATGTGCGGCTGAACCCGAGCGAAGACCCCAACGACCACGCCCCGATCGGCGCGGCCAACGGCCAGATCGCCCCGCCCAAGGACCAGGTGGTCGATGGCGGCTTCCTGGAACTGGTCCGCTACGGCGTGCGCCGGGCCGACGACGCGGCCATCGTCGGCAGCCTGCCGGAGCTGGACGACACCAGCCGGGCCGACCTCTACCGCGTCCGCTACGACTTCAAGTTTCCGGGCGTCAAAGGCGAGTTCCCCGGCTGGCGGCGCTACGACGTCGACGGCTACGGCGAGGACGCCCAGACCGGCGCCAACTACGGGGTCGGCGGAAAGATGTCGCCGGGCCAGCGCGGCCGGGTGTGGCCGATCTTCACGGGCGAGCGCGGCCATTACGAACTGGCCCTGGCTAGCCTGAACGGCAAGCCGAGCGCCGCGGCGATCCGGAAGATCCGCGACCGCTACGTCAGGGCCATGGAGCTGTTCGCCAACGAGGGCCTGCTGATCCCCGAACAGGTCTGGGACGGCATCGGGCCCAATCCGCACGGCTATGCGCGCGGCGAAGGCACCGACTCAGCTACACCCCTGGCCTGGTCGCACGCCGAATACGTCAAGCTGCTGCGCTCCGTCAGCGACGGCCAGGTGTGGGACCGCTATGACCCCGTGGCGGCGCGTTACGCGAAGTCGGGGCTGTAACTTCCCGATATCCAGGCGCTTTCCCGCGCAGCCAGACCTTGGAGACCGCCATGGCCGACGCCCCTACCTTCTGGAATCGGGCGTCGGCGCTGGCGGCCTTCGCGCTGGCCGCCGCCGCGACGCTCGGTGTGGAAACCGCCGGCGCGACGGAATGGTGGTACGTCGCCCAGGGCCAGGACCGGGTGATGCTGGTCGACGTGGCGTCGATTGCGCGCGAACGCGGCCTGCTGTCCTACTGGAACACCCAAGTCATCGCCGACGGCGCCGAGGACGGCGTGCGCATGACCAAGAGCTACATGGCGGCCGACTGCGCCAAGGCCCGTGGCGGGTGGGCGATGAGCGTCCGCTATGATCGCGACGACCGCCAGATCGATGTCGACAGCCTCGCCAAGCCCGTCCTGGCGGTGGTGGAGCCCAGCACCCTGGGCGAGGCCGAGCTGAACTTCGTCTGCGCCGACGCCGCCGGTCGGGAAGCGGAGGGCGCCTTCGCGGTCGCGTTCGATGTCCGGACCTTCGCCGACGCCCTGATCGCCGCCGCCGACGAGGCGCCCCGCGCCGTATACGACCGCCTGGCCGCCGACCCGGCCACGCCGATCGTCCGCTCCACCGCGCCCGGAACCGAAACCTTCGGCCGCCCCCAGACGGCCAAGGTTGGCCAGCCCCTGGTTCCGCCGCGCGACTACGCCAAGGGGATCGAGGTTCCGAAGGCGGCGGACTATCCCGCGGCCAGCGCCGGGGACGCCTATGACGTCACCTTCGAGGGCCTGGACGCGGGGGAGATGACGTTCGAGGTGCGGGGCTATGGGGTGGACGACCTGATCCATCCCGCCATGGGACAGCGGGAACGCTTCCCCGCCGACCTCAAGGCGATCCAGATCCGCGACCTGGCCATCCAGGTCGAAGCGGTCTCGACCGACGCCATCACCTATCGCGTGCGGGTCGAGAAGCCGGCGTCCTAGACGCTAGCCAGGGGCAGTTCGAACAAGGCGCCCTCGAAGGTGTCGGCGCCGCGGCCGATCTCGGCGATCGCCGCCGACATCCGGCCGCCCCGGCCCAGCGCTGCGTCGGCCAGGCTGACCAGCAACGGGTTCGGCGTGGCGTAGGGCGCGGCGGCGCGCAGGGCCTGGGCGATCTCGCGCTCGGACCGCTGCGGCGCGCGCTGGCAGGCGACGACGAAGGCCGCCGCCGTCGAGCGGCTGACCCCGGCCCAGCAGTGGACCAGCATCGGCCGGGCCGCGTCCCAGCCGGCCGCGAAGTCCATCAGTCGGGCGACCTGGGCTGCGTCCGGCGGCGTGAAGCCTTCGCGGGGTTCGGCGATGTCGTGGAAGGCCAGGCGCAGGCTTGCGCCGTCGGCGACCGGCCAGACCTCGGCGGTCGAGACCGGCGACAGCAGGCTGACCAGGTGCGAGGGTCGGTGCAGGGCGCGCGCCGTCTCGACCTGGCTGAGCGGACAGACGAGCAGGGTCATCGCGCCGCCAGCGTCGCCGAGACCCCCAGCAGCACGCCCAACTCGCAGGCCTGCTCGACCCCGCCCAGCACGTCGCCGGTGTGGCCGCCGATCAGCCGCCGGGCCGTCAGGGCCACGACCGCCGCCAGCACCGCCCCGACCGCCGCGCCCGCCAGGCCGGCCCAGCCCAGCAGCGCCAGCGGCCATAGGCCCAGCGCGGCGGCGAACAGCAGCTCGAACGGCCGCACCCCGTCTGGCGTGGGCTTGTACTTGGCGTCGTTGCGGTCGCTGACATGGCGGCCCAACACCATGACCGCGACGGCGGCGACGCGGCCGGCGCCATGGGCGGCGACCAGGGCCAGGCCGGCGGTCGCCAGGGGCAGGGTCGCCAGGGCGGCGACCTTGAGCGCCAGGACCAACCCCAGCGCCAGGACGCCATAGGTCCCGATCCGGCTGTCCTTCATGATCTCCAGCCGCCGGGCCGGGGTCTGGCCGCCGCCCAGGCCGTCGGCGGTGTCGGCCAGGCCGTCCTCGTGGAAGCCGCCGGTGACCAGCACCCCCGCCGCCACGGCCAGCAGGGCCGGCAGCGGCCCGCTCCACAGCTGTCCGGCCGCCAGCAGCACGCCGGCCCCGATCGCGCCCACCAGTATCCCGACCAGCGGGAAATAGCGCGCGGCGCGGGTGATCCAGTCCGGCTGGAAGTCGGCGAATGAGGGGGCCGGCAGGCGGGTCAGGAACTGCAGGGCGCAGAAGAACAGCTTCAGCTGGCGCGGCATCAATCGGGACTCGCCTGGACGCCCGCCAGGACGTCGGCGAGCGCGGCGACGTCGGTCAGCAGGTGGGCGGCGGCGACCAGCAGCGGGGCGGCCAGGGCCGCGCCCGTGCCTTCGCCCAGCCGCAGGTCCAGGTCCAGCAGCGGCCGCACGCCCAGGGCCTGCAGCATGGCCGGATGGCCGCGCTCGGCCGAACCGTGGGCGAAGACGCAATAGTCGAGGGCGGCGGGGACCAGGCGGACGGCGGCCAGGGCCGCGGCCGTGCTGATGAAACCGTCGACCAACACCACCCGCCGCACCGAGGCCGCGCCCAGCACCGCGCCGGCCATCATGGCGATCTCGCAGCCGCCGAACTGGGCCAGCACGTCGAGCGGCGCGGCGGCGTCCGAGCGCTGGGCGGCGCGGGCCACGCCGGCCTGCTTGCGGGCCAGGCCCTCGGCGTCATGGCCCGTGCCTAGGCCGACGCAGGCCTCTAGCGGGGCGGGGGCCAGGCGGTGCATGACCAGGGCGGCGGACGAGCTGTTGCCGATGCCCATCTCGCCCAAGGCGATGACGTCGGCCCCGTCGGCCGCCGCCGCGCGGGCGATGTCGGCGCCCCGGGCGATCGCCGCCAGCACCTCGTCCGGGGTCAGGGCCGGCTCGCGGGCGGCGTTGCGGGTTCCGCGCCGGATCTTGGCGGCGATCAGGTCGGGATGGTCGGGCAGGTCGGCGTCGACCCCGGCGTCGACCACGCGGACCTGGACGCCCGAGGCCCTGGCGAAGGCGCTGACGCTGGAGCGGCCCGACAGGAACAGCCCGACCATGGCGGCGGTGACGCTGGACGGATAGGCCGAGACGCCCTCGTCGGTCAGGCCGTGGTCGCCGGCGAACACATAAAGGTCGGTGCGGGCGATGCGCGGATCGGGCCGGTTCTGGACCAGGCCGATCCGCACCGCCAGGTCCTCGATCCGACCCAGCGACCCCGGCGGCTTGGCCTTGCCGTCCAGCAGGGCCCGCAGGACCGGCTCGAGGGCGGCGTCGACGGGCGTGATGGCGGCGGCGAGGGCGGGCAGGGTCATCATGGCGAGGTCCTGGATAGACGAGGCGGGGTCATCGGGCGAGCACAGCGATCAGGCCGATCGCCAAGGGAATCGTCAGCGGGATCAGCCAGAGCAGCAGGCAGGCCCGGCGATAGAGGCGCAGGCCACGTTCAAGGTCGGCGGCGGTCGGACGCGGTCCGTCGCCGAAGGTCGGCCGGACCGTCCTGACGCCGTCATAGACCGCGTCGCCGCCCAACTGGACGCCCAGCGCCCCGGCCATGGCGGCCTCGGGCCAGCCGGCGTTGGGCGAGGCGTGGCGGCGGGCGTCGCGCGCCATCGTCCACCATCCGCCGCCACCGGCCAGGGCGATCAACCCTCCGGCCAGCCGCGCCGGGACCAGGTTCATCAGGTCGTCGATCCGCGCCGCCGCCCAGCCGAACAGCCGCCAGCGCTCTTCCCTGTGGCCGATCAGGCTGTCGGCGGTGTTGACGCTCTTATAGGCGAAGAGGCCGGGCAGGCCGCCGACCAGCAGCCAGAAGGTCGGGGCGACGACGCCGTCGTTGAAGCTTTCGGCCAGGCTCTCCAGGGCGGCGGCGGCCACGCCCTTGGCGTCGAGCGCGCCGGTGTCGCGGCCGACGATCATCGCCACGGCCGCGCGGGCGGCCGGCAGGTCGTCGGCTCGCAGCGGCGCCAGGACGGCCGCGACATGGTCGTGCAGGCTGCGCTGGGCCAGGCCGACCGTCGCGATCAGGGCGACCAAGGCCAATCCCGGCAGGCTGGCGCCCAGCAGGCTCTGCACCGCGGCGCCCAGCAGGACGGAGGCGGCGACCAGCAGCACGACCAGGACGACGCCCAGCAGCCGGCGCCGTCGGTCGGAGGTCGTCGGCCGGTTCCAGCGTCGCTCCAGCCCCTCGATCAGCGCCGCCGGCCAGGCCACCGGATGTCCCGCCAGCCGGTTCAGCGCGGCCGGATAGCCCAGCAGCGCCTCCAGGCCCAGCGCCAGGGCGACGACCCACGGCCAGGGCGCCGTCTCAGCCATCGACGCGCCCGATCAGCTCGATCAGCGGTCCCCAGGCGCCGGAGACGATGGCGGTCCGCACGCCGTAGGCCCGCTCCAGCACGGCCGGCGTCAGGGCCTCCAGCGGCGGGCCGTCGGCGATCAGGGCGCCGTCGCGCAGCACCAGCACCCGATCGGCCAGGCGCAGGGCCACGCCCAGGTCGTGCAGGGTCATCACCACCCCCTGGCCGGGCTCGGCCGCGAAGGCGCGCATCAGGTCGACGGCGTCCAACTGGTGGCCGGGGTCCAGCCCCGCCAGCGGTTCGTCGGCCAGCAGCCAGGACGGCTCGCCCGCCAGCACCCGGGCCAGCAGGGCGCGGGCCCGCTCGCCGCCGGACAGGGTGGTGACGTCGCGCCGCGCCAGGCTGGTCATGCGGGTGCGGACCAGGGCGGCCTGGACGGCGGCGTGGTCGGCGTCGCTGAGGCCGCGTGCCCCGCTGTGCGGGGTGCGGCCCAGGCCGACCAGGGTCTCGACGTCCACGGCCCAAGCCACCTCCGGCGTTTGGGGCAGGAAGCCGATGCGGCGGGCGCGCTGGCGATGGGGCAGGGCCAGGATCGGGCCGTCGTCCAGGCGGACCTGGCCGGCGTCGGGGCGGCGCAGCCCGGCCAGGCAGGCCAGCAGGGTCGACTTGCCCGCGCCGTTGGGGCCGACGATGGCGGTGACCTGGCCGGCGCGGAACCGCGCCCCGACCCTGGCCAGCACCGCGCGGCCGCCCAGGGCGACGGTCAGGTCCTCGGCGACCAGGTCGTTCATGCGGGCGTCCTTCATGCGAGCCTCCGGCGCATCGAGATCAGCAGGGCCAGGAAGAACGGTCCGCCGATCGCGGCCATGGCCACGCCCAGCCGGACCTCGGCGGCCGAGGGCGTCAGCCGCACAAGGATGTCGGCGGCCAGCACCAGGGCCGCGCCGGCCACGGCGCTGGGGGCCAGCAGGGCGCCCGGCCGGTGGCCGACCAGAGGCCGCATCAGGTGCGGGGTGATCAGGCCGACGAAGCCGATCATGCCGGTCACCGCCACGCTGGCGCCCGAGGCCAGACCGACGCCGAGGGCCAGCAGCGTCCGGGTCAGGTTCAGGTCGATCCCCAGAGCCTTGGCCCCTGTTTCGCCCAGGGTCAGGGCGTCCAGCGCCCGGCCCAGCATCAGCATCAGGCCCGAGCCGACGGCGATGAAGGGCAGGGCCCGCCAGACGTCGTCAGCGCTGCGGTCGGCCAGGGAGCCCAGCAGCCAGTTGATGATCTCCTGCGCGGCCCAGGGGCTGGGGGCCAGGCTCAGGGCCAGGGCGACGCCGGCGCTGGCCACGGTGTTGAGGATCACCCCGGCCAGGATGAAGGTGATGGTCCCGCCGGTCCCGCCGGCCAGGATTAGCATGACGGCCACGCCGAGGCTGGCCCCGACCATCGCCGCCGCGAACAGCAGCCAGGGCGTGGTGAGGCTCAGGCTCAGATACATGGTCATCACCGCACCCAAGGCGGCCATGGACGACACGCCCAGCACGCCAGGATCGGCCAAGGGGTTGCGGGTGTAGCCCTGCATGACCGCGCCGCACAGGCCCAGGGCCGCGCCGACCGCGACGGCCAGGATCGTGCGAGGCAGCCGCAGCTCGAAGATGATCGCCCAGCGCGGGTCGGCGGCCAGGGTCCAGGCGCTCCAAGGCACCCAGACCCGGCCGGCCATCAAGGACAGGCCGCTCAGGAGCAGCACCAGCAGGCAGAGGCCGCCCAGCAGCAGGAGGCGCCGGGTCATGCGGCGGCGCCCAGCACTTGCCGGCGGGCGGTGGCCAGGGCGGCGGCGGTGTCCGCCAGGCCGGGACCGCCGCAATAGAGCAGGCGTTCGGGGAACACCGCCCGGGTCATGCGCGACGAGATACTGGCCAGGGCCGGGTGGTTGAGGATCTTCTCGGCGAAGGTCGGGGCGTTGGGCGCGGCCTGGCCGGCCAGCAGCACTTCCGGCGGATCGTCCAGCAGACGCTCCAGCGAGACATTGCCCCACTTCCTCAGGCCGTAGCGCTGGGCGACGTTCACGAAACCGGCGCGGCGCATCATCTCGTCGACCAGGGTGCCGTGGCCGGCGGCGAAGCCGTTGGGCTGGAAGACCAGGGCGGTGACCGGGCGGGCGCCGGGACGCGGCGCGCTCCTGGCCATCGCCGCCTCCACCCGGGCGATCAGCGCCTCGCCGCGGTCGGGATGGCCGACGGCCGCCGCGATCCGCCGGATCTGAACCTGGTTCTCGACCCAGCTGTTGGGCACCTTGAACAGCTCGGTGCGGATGCCCAGCCGCGTCAGCGCCGCGCGGGTGGCGGGCGAGGAGTGGGCGGCGGTCAGCACCACGTCGGGGCGCAGGGCGATCACTTCCTCGGCGCTTTCGTAGGTGATCGGATAGCCCAGGGCGATCCTGGCGATGCTCGACTGCTGCGGGTCACGGGCATAGTGGCTGAGCGCCGCGACCTGGCCGCGGTCGGCGACGTTGACCAGCACGGCGTCCAGGCAGGGATTCAGCGAGATCACGCGGGGCAGGGCGCCGGCGCTGGCGACGCCGCCCAGGAAGCCTGTCGCCAGCCCCGCGCCGACCGCCGCGCGGCGGGTGAAGCCGGTCAAAACTCGACCCCGCGCTGGGCCTTGAAGCCCTGCTCGAACGGATGCTTGACCAGGGTCATCTCGGTGACCAGGTCGGCGATCTCCAGCAGCTGCGGCTTGGCGTTGCGGCCGGTCAGGCAGACATGCTTGTCGCCGGGGCGAGCCTTCAGCACCGCCACCACCTCGTCGATGTCGAGATAGTCGTAGCGCAGGGCGATGTTGATCTCGTCCAGCAGCACGAAGTCAAGCTTGGGGTCGGCGATCATCTCCTGGGAGACCAGCCATGCGGTGCGGGCCGCGGCGATGTCGCGCGCTCGGTCCTGGGTGTCCCAGGTGAAGCCCTCGCCCATGACTTCGTAGCGCACCTGGTCGGGGAACTTGCTGAAGAACAGGCGTTCGCCGGTCTTCCACTTGCCCTTGATGTATTGGACGACCCCGACCTTCAGGCCCCAGCCCAGGTTCCTGGCCACCATGCCGAAGCCGGCGGAGGACTTGCCCTTGCCGTCGCCGGTGTGGACCAGCAGCAGGCCCTTCTCGAGGGTCTTGGTCTGCATCATCGCGTCGCGCTCGGCCTTGAGGGCCTTCATGGCTTGGGCGTGCTTGGTGTTCAGGTCTTGGATGTTGAGGTCGTCGCTCATCGGAGGTTCTCCAGGGCGTCGGCGAGGCGGAGCCAGTCCGCCTGCGGGCCAGGCAGGCCGAAGCGGATCAGGGTCTCGTCCCAGGGAAAGGGGCGGGTGAGGATCCCGGCGCGGGCCAGCATCTCGAAACGGCGGGACGCGTCGGCGGCCTGGGCCAGGCGAAACAGCGGCGTACCGCCGACGATCGTGAAGCCGGCGCCGTCCAGCAGGCTGTCCAGCCGCGCGGCGTCCCCGATCAGGCGCAGGCGGGTCTGGACCGCCCAGGCGGTGTCGGCATAGGCCGTCAGGCCGGCGGCGATCGCCGGACCCGAGACGGGCCAGTCGCCCAGCGCCCGGCGGACGCGGGTCGCCAGGGCCGGCTCGGCGACCAGGAAGCCCAGCCGCGCGCCCGCCAGGCCGTAGAACTTGCCGAACGAGCGCAGGACCATCAGCCCTTCGTGGCCGGTCGCGCCGGCCAGGACGGCGACCGAGCGCGGCGGATCGAGGTCGGCGAACGCCTCGTCCACCAGCAACGGTCCGTCGGCCAGGTTGAGGACCTGGTCGGCCGACAGGACGCGGCCGGTGGGGTTGTCCGGATTGACCAGCACCCGCAGGTCGGCCGCCGTCTCGTCCAGGTCGACGATCCGGGCGCCCGCCGCCCGCCAGGCGCCGGCGTGGCCGCCATAGGTCCGGGCCGGGATCGCCACGCACCGCGCGGTCAGCAGGCGGGGCAGAAGGCGGATCAACGCCTCGCTGCCCGCCGCCGCGACGACCCGGGCCGGATCCTCGACGCCGAACGCCGCGGCCGCGATCCGCTCCAGTCTCCGCAAGGACTCCGGATCGGGAAGGCGCGACCAGGTTTCGGGGTCAAGGGCCAGGATCGGGTAGGGGCGCGGATTGATCCCCGTCGACAGGTCCAGCCATGGCGTCGGCGCATTCGGCCAGGCCGCACACGCCGCCCCAAGGCGTCCGCCGTGGCCGAGGAAGGCCGCCGGCGTGGTCACGGCTAGAACCGCGCCCGAACGCCAGCGAAGGCGCCGCGGCCCAGGGTCCCGTAGCCGTAGAGGGTCTCGTAGTGCTGGTCGAACAGGTTCTCGACCCGGCCGTACAGCTCGAACGTCTCGTTGATCGGATAGGCGATCCGTACGTCGGTCAGGACATAGCTCTTCAGCCGCCGGGTGTTGGACGGGTTGTCGAAGCTGTGGCCAACATACTGCATCGTCACCCCGCCGGTCAGGCCGTTGGCGAAGCTGAGTTCGGCGTCCGCCGAGGCGGTCTCGCCGGCCCGGCGCGCCAGGTCCTTGCCGTAGTTCGGGCCGGCCGACCTATTGACCGCGTCCATGTTGGTGTAGTTGGCCGACAGGGTCAGCCGGGTATTGACCTCGAAGCTGCCTTCCACCTCGACGCCGTCGGCCTGGGTCTTGGCCGTGTTGGCGTAACCGCCGTAGTTGGGCGGGGTGTTATTGGACAGGAAGTCGATCTGGTTCTTGGTGTCGCGGTTGAAATAGGTGATCGCGCCGCGCAGGCGGCCGTCCAGCAGGCTGTGCTCGACGCTGAGGTCCCAGCTCTTGGCGGCCTCCGGCTTCAGGTCGATGTTCCCGTAGTCGCTGTACAGCTGGTACAGCGACGGGGCCTTGAAGCCCTCGCCATAGTTGGCGCGGAAGACGGTGGTTCCGCCGTTCGGGCTCCAGGTCGCGCCGGCCTGGTAGGTGGTGGCCCCACCAAAGGTGTCGTGGTCGTCGTGGCGAACGCCGCCGGTCAGGGTCAGGCCCTCGACCGGCTTGGCCTGCAGTTGGCCATAGACGCTGTCCATGCCGGTGGCGTGGCGATCGACGTCTGGGTTGAACGACGGCGAGGCGGTGCGGAACCAGGTGCGCTCGGTCTCGGCGCCAAACACCGCGCGCCAGACGGGATTGATCGTCCAGGTGCCCTGGTACTCCAGGCTGTTGTCCGTGCCGCGCGAGTCGAAGGTCTTGGGCGCGCTCAGGGTGGGGTCGTAGTTGTCGCGGTCGGTCTGGGTGTAGGCGTAGCCGATGCGGCTGCTGAGGGCGCCATCGAAGTTGGACAGGCGCGTCCCGACATAGCCGACCAGCTCCCTGGTCTTGCCATAGTCGGCGGTGTCGCCCAGCGCATAGGGCGGGGCCGGGAGCGAGCTGTCGTATTCGTTGCGGCCCCGGGCATAGGACAGGCGGGCGTCGAGAGCGGCCCAGTCGGTGACGTTCAGGTCCAGGCGGCCGCTGACGGCGGCGTTGCGGTAGCCGTCCTTCTCCTGGCCGCCCATGGCCTTGTCGAAGTTGGAGACGCCGGCGGTGGTGTAGGACCCGGCCGCCAGACGCCACCCGCCCCAGGCGCCGCCGGCCCCGACCCCGACCCGGGCGTAGGCCGTGGCGCGCGACCCGCCCTCGACCGTGGCGTCACCCGACAGCGGCCCGTCGGGGGTCTTGGTGATCATGCTGACCACGCCGCCGATGGCCTGGCTGCCCCACAGGGTCGATTGCGGGCCCCGCAGCACCTCGATGCGGTCGACGTCGCCGGCCAGCAGGGTGGCGAAGTTGTAGCCGCCGCCGGTCGCCGACGGATCGTTGAGCTTGACGCCGTCGATCAGCACGGCGGTCTGGTCGCTCTCGGCGCCGCGGATGCGCACCTGGGTCGAACCGCCGACGCCGCCGTTGCGGGTGACGCTGACGCCGGGGGTGCGCGACAGCAGGTCGGAGACCACCACCGCCTGGCGCTGGCGCAGGGTCTGCGCGGTGATCACCGTCATGCTGACCGGGACCTCCGACAGCTTGTCGGCGGAGCGGCCGGCGGTGACGACCACCTGGTCGACAGCGTTGGTTTCGTCGAGGGGCTCGGCGGCCAGGACCTGGCTGGGCAGGACCAAGGCAGGCAGGGCGAGGGCGGGAAGGGCGGCCACCAGGGCCAGGATGGAAATCGGGCGCATGTTCAAGTCCTCCGTGCGCGGCAACGAAGGCAGGCCCGGGGATCCGGACCGGCCTGACGATGTCGCCTCGGGGGAAAGAACCCCATCGTACGGCGCACCCCGGCCGGACGAAGGACGACCGCGACGGGCAGGTCTCCTGGCTCGCGGGTCAAGGCCGGTGCGCGTCGCCTTCCCAATCGTTCTCTTGAAGAGGACGGTCAGTGGCGTAGTGACGCGCGGGCTCGCCGCTTACAGTTGCGGGGGCAGCCCGGGTTTCGCACCCGAGTTCCCTTTTCATCCTCTTTCGAGGAACCTGTCGCGAGAGCTGCACTATATGTTGCGTCGCACACGGTCAATCTGGCTGGAGATCTGGAGCACATCTTGCCGTTTACCCTCGTCCTGGGCGGAGCCCGATCCGGCAAGAGCGCCTTCGCCCAGGCGGCGGCGGAGGCTCTAGCCTCTGAAACCGAAGGCCGGCTGGTCATGATCGCCACGGCCCAGGCCTTCGATTCGGAGATGGCCGAGCGCATCGCGCGCCACCGCAAGGACCGGGGTCGGGCCTGGACGACGTTGGAGGCGTCGCTCGATATCGCAGGTGCGTTGGCGCCGCTGGGCGCGAAGGACATCGTCGTGGTCGACTGCCTGACGCTGTGGCTGTCGAACCTGATGCTGGCCGAACGCGACGTGGCGACGGCGGCCGCCGGGCTGGTCGAGGCGGCCGGACGGTTTCCGGGAACGCTGTGGTTGGTCTCCAACGAGGTCGGGTTCGGCATCGTGCCAGACAACGCCCTGGCTCGGCGATTTCGCGACGAGGCGGGCCGCCTGCACCAGGCCCTGGCCCAGGCCGCCGGCGCGGTGACCCTGGTCGTCGCCGGGCTGGCTCTGCGCCTGAAATAGGTGTCGAGACGGGGGATAGACGGCGCTCTATCCCCGTCGCGGACGCAAAGAACATCAATGATCTCAACGCCCTGCAGAAAAAGCAGCGTCACCGGTCCTCGGACCTCAAACCTCCTGCACAATCGATCTCGTCTCCATCGCGGGGGAGGGCTCTTGGTACCGGCCCAAGCAGGCGATGGGGGTGGAACCGAGCGGGGCCGCCTGGGCCTGGCGATCGGACCGCGGCGGGCGGCGGGGCTCAGAAGGCTCCAAGGTCTTTCGGGGACGATGGCGGGACAGGCGGGTTGACGGGGCTGGGAGTTCAAACCGGCCTGTTCCAGGATCAGTCGGAGTCGCCGACGGCCCCTTCCGGGCGACTTTGATCCTGCCCGCCTGAGGGGAAACGTCGATCGGGATGAAACAAGCCCTCAATCGCCGTCCCTTGAGAAGAACGGTTTCGCGGAGCGGTCAGGTCTAGCCGAAACGCACACACTAAACCCACGGTCATCCGGGCCAGGCCCGGACCGCTCCGCGCCTCCTCAACCCTCCTTTCGGGAGATCCCGAAAGGCGACGAAGCCGTATGTCCTAGATCCTCCCCCTGTGGGGAGGTGTCGGCGAAGCCGACGGTGGGGGGAGTGATGGGGTTATGGCCGCGACCCAGATCGAGCATCCTACGACTCCCCCCACCGATCGCTGCGCGATCGCCTCCCACACAGGGGGAGGGACGGAAGCGCTTGAAGTTGAAACCAAAAGACCGCTGTTATGGCGGGTACTAAAGTCTGCACGAAACAGACGCCGTTCGCACGGACGGGCGGCGCGCCGGGAGGACGCCATGAACGCCTTTGCCCCCATCGCCGCTTCCGAGACGCCCGACTATGCCGGCCTGACCGTCACGCCCGAGGGGCCCGTGCTTGGGGCCGAGATCTCGGGCGTCGATCTGCGCCACCCCCTGGCGCCGGAGATCGTCGCCGCGATCCGGACGGCGCTGCTGCGCCACAAGGTGGTGTTCTTCCGCGACCAGGACATCAGCCATCAGGACCATGTCCGTTTCGACCGGTATTTCGGGGACTTGGAAGGTCATCCTGTCACCGCTCACGTGCCCGGCTTTCCCGAAATCCTGCACATCGAGGCCGCCGACGGCATGAAGCTGCGCGAGGAGATCGTGCCGATCGTCCGCGCCGCCAACAAGTGGCACACCGACGTCACCTTCCGCCCCGCGCCGTCGATGGGCGGGGTGCTGCGCATGCGCCAGATGCCGGCCCAGGGCGGCGACACCCTGTTCGCCGACACCGCCGCGATCTATCGCGACCTTCCCGACCAGCTGAAGGACCAACTGGCGACTCTGAAGGCCGAGCACGACATCCTGCAAAGCTACGGCTACCGCGTCGACGAGGCCAGGCGCCAGGAACTGCGCGCGGCCCATCCGGTCCAGGTCCATCCGGTGGTCCGCACCCACCCCGAGACCGGCGAGAAGCACCTGTTCGTCAACAAGGTCTTCACGACACGGATCCTGGGCCTGCCCGAGGACGAGGCCGCCAGGCTGCTGGCCGAGCTGCTGGACCGCGTGAAGACCCCCGAATACCAGGTCCGCTTCCGTTGGACGCCCAACGCCGTCGTCTTCTGGGACAATCGCGCCACCCAGCACTACGCCATCCTCGACTACTGGCCGCAGGAGCGCGTCGTCGAGCGGGTGACGATCCAGGGGGACGTTCCCTTCTGAAACGACCACAGCTTGGATTTGGTGTCGCCATCCAAATCAAGGACTTATCGAGGAAACCTGATAGGCTCTCAGGGGCGCGAGGCGCGCGTGTCGACCCGGCGCTCCATCAGCAGCAGGCTGAGCATGACCAGGAAGGCGAACACCAGCAGGGCGCCGGCCAGCTTGTGGGCCTTGTCCCACTCCAGGGCCTCGACCAGCCGGTAGATCTCGATCGACAGCACCTCGGTCTGGCCCGGAACGCCGCCGCCCAGCATCATCACCACCCCGAACTCACCGACCGTATGGGCGAAGACCAACAGGGCGGCGACGGCGTAGCCGGGCAGGGCCAGCGGCAGGGCCACCCTGATGAACGCGGCCCAGGGCGAGGCGCCCAGGGTGGCGGCGGCCTCCAGCGGCTCGTCGCCCACGGCGATGAAGGCGTTGCGCAGCGGCTGGACGGCGAACGGCAGCGAATAGACCAGAGACCCGATCACCAGGCCCTGGAAGGTGAAGGCCAGGGTCCTCACCCCGAACGGATGCAGCAGGGCGATCAGCGGGCTCTGCGGGCCCAGGGCGATCAACAGGTAGAAGCCCAGGGCGGTCGGGGGCAGCACGATTGGCAGGGCGACCAGCGCCCCGACCGGGGCCTTCCAGCGCGACCGTCCCCGCGCCAGCCACCAGGCCAGGGGCGTGGACAACACTAGCAGCAGGAGGGTGGTGACGCTCGCCAACCGAGCCGTAAGCCATGCGACCTCCAGCACGGTCACCGGGCCTTGAGCTTGATCGGCGGCGGGCGGTTGGGCATGGCTTTGGTTCCAGCCCTTCAGTCCGCGAGGGCGCTCGGTTATGTAGCCAGATTACATAACGAGCTTTCCGATCCAGGTCACCTTCGCCACGAGGTTTTCGATGTCCATCGACGGTGATCTGAGCGCGTCCCTGGTCCTGCGTCGCGGCGGCCTGGCGCGGGTGGGCCTGGAGCGCATCGCCCTGATCGAGGCGATCGGCGGCCTGGGCTCGATCAGCGCGGCGGCCAAGCAGCTGGGCCTCAGCTACAAGGGCGCCTGGGACGGGGTCCAGGCGCTGAACAACCTGTTCGACGCGCCGCTGGTGGTCGCCAACGCCGGCGGCAAGGCGGGTGGGGCGGCGATCGTCACACCGCGCGGCCTGGCGGTCATCCGGGCCTTTCGCGAGGTCGAGCGCGAGATCGGCGCGGCCCTGTCGCGGCTGGAGGCGGGCCTGGCGGCGCCGGAGCCGGACATCGGCCAGGGCCTGGGCGACCTGTTCTGGAGTCTGGGCCTGCGCACCAGCGCGCGCAACGCCTTGCGCGGAACGGTGGCGGCGATCGCGGATGGCGAGGTCACCGCCCGGGTCTCGATCGACCTGGGCGAGGGCTTGGCGATCGCCTCGATCATCACCCGTCGCAGCCGCGAGGAACTGGGACTGGCGGTCGGCAAGCCCGCCGTCGCCCTGATCAAGTCCAGCTTCGTCGTCCTGGGCGACGATGATCCGTCCGAAGGCGAGACCAACCGCCTGGCCGGGACGGTGGTCGACCGCGAGGATGGAGGCGAGGTCAGCGAGGTCACGCTCGCCCTCTCGGCCGGCAAGACCCTGGTCGCGACCGTGGCGGCGTCCGAGGCGACGCTGGTTGTCGGCGCCCGCGCCACGGCCACGATCGCGTCGTCCAACGTCATCCTCGCCGTTGAATAGGCGGTCGTCAGTGAACCGTGGCCCGCTCGGGCGCCGGCGCGGCGTCCGGCTCCTGGCGCAGGCGGGCGGGCAGGGGATAGCCGTCGACCCGCAGGGCGGCGTTCAGAGCGCGCGCCAGCACCATGGTCGGCTGGGCGTCGACCAGCAACGGCTCGAGCAGGGCCTCGCCCGCCGCCGTCGCCGTTCCCGCCAGTCCGCAGGAGACCATCAGCCGTTGCTCGTCGGTGGAGATGCCGCCACAGGCCGGGCATTCCACCTGGATCGGCCGCCGCAGGCTGGCCTCCACCGACTGCATCCAGGCGACGAACAGGCCGCCTGTCCGGTTGGACGCCCGAAAGGCCAGGGCCTGGGCGACCAGGCGCGTGGGGTGCTCGCCCGCCGACCTCAGCGCCGCCCACTGGCGCATGGCGCTGAGGAGCAGCCTTTCACCGACGGTCGGCCCAGCGGTCCAACGCAGCGCCATGGGATCGGGTGTCATCGCAGCCTCTCGGACGAGCGTCGCCTTCATTGTTGCGACTGATTCGCATTTAGCGCCCCGCCTAATTGCGAGTCAATCGCAACTTCCCGCCTCCAGCGCGCTGGACCGGTGCGCGCCAGCAGCCTAGGTTGAGGTTTGGCCGCAACCCGTCCGTCCGCCTTGAGTCTCTGGAGCCCGCGCTGTCCGCAAACCCTCGATCGATCACGCCGATGATCCGGCTGTACGGCGAGAAGCGGGCCAATCTGGTGCGCGTCTTCGCCGCCAAGCTTCGCTCGGCCAGCGAGGCCGAGGACCTGATCCAGGACCTGTACCTGAAGGTCCAGGCCCTGGGCGACGTGGAGGTCGAGGGCGACGGCTCGGCCCTGCTGTTCCGCATGGCCAACAACCTGATGCTCGACCGCTTGCGAAGCCAATCGCGGGCTGGGGCGCGCGACGAGGGATGGCGCAGCCTGCAGGGCACTGTGCTGGGCGACCAACAGGTGGCCGATGTCCCGTCGGCCGAGGAGGTCGTGGCCGGCCGGCAGCGGCTGAGCGCGATGATGACGGCGGTCGACGCCTTGCCGCCCCAGGTCGCGCGTGCGTTCAAGCTTCATAAGCTGGAAGGCCTGAGCCACGCCGACACCGCGGTCGCCATGGGCGTCAGCCGCAGCTCGGTCGAGAAGCATGTGAGCGCTGCCCTGAAGGCGCTGATGGCGAAGCTGGCATGAGGGTGTTTCCTGGTTTTGACACAGCTTGTGGAGGTTTCGCCGCCTTGGTGACGTCTTATCCTTGCAAGGACGCGGCTTGGCGTCAGGACGGAGCGAAATGACGCGCGCCCAAACGGACATCGATGCGGAGATGGCCGAAGCTGTCGACTGGCTCGTCCGCCTGCAGGGCGAGGCGGTCACCGAGCGCGACTGGCTGAATTTCGACGCCTGGCTGACGGCCTCGCCGGCCCATGCCCAGGCCTATGACGCCGTGCTGAGCTTCGACGACCGGCTCACGCTCGACAGCCGCCTGGCCCAGGCCGAACTCGCCGCCGAACCCCTGACGGCCTCCCTTGGCAAGGTCGTCCCGCTGAGGCCGGCGCGGCGGGTTTGGATCTGGTCGGCCGGCGCGGCGATCGCCGCCGCCTTCGTGGCCGGCGCGATCCTGCTGCCGGGCAGCGGCCTGCTGGGCGCCCACGAGACGACCTATGTCACGGGCGTCGGCGAGCGTCGGACGGTCGCCTTGGAGGACGGTTCCCGGATCGAGATGAACGCCGCCTCGCGGATGACCGTGCGGTTCGAGCGCCGCGCGCGCCGCGTTCACCTGGACGACGCCCAGGCCTTCTTCGACGTGGCCAAGGACGCCTCGCGGCCGTTCCTGGTTTCGGCGGGCGACACCCAAGTGCGCGTGGTCGGCACCCAGTTCGACGTCAGGCAACGCGACGGCCAGGTGGCGGTCAACGTCCAGCGGGGCCTGGTCGAGGTGCGTCCCAACCTGCCCCGCGACGCCGCGCCGTTCCGGCTGCGACCGGGGCAAGGACTTTCGCACCGCAAGGGCCAGAGGGCGGACGCCCGGGTCCAGGCCGTGGCCGTCGAGGAGATCGCCGGATGGCGCAAGGGCCGGCTGATCTATCGCGACCAGCCGCTTTCGCAGATCGCCGGCGATATGAACCGGCTGTTCCCGCGTCCGGTGAAGCTGGCCGACGCCGAGGCCGCCAACCTGCGACTTTCCGGCGTGTTGATCGTCGATGACCAGGATGCGATGGTCGACCGACTGTCGCACCTGCTTCCGGTACGAACGACGACGACCGACGACGCCATCGTGATCCGGGCGCGCTAGGGTCTTGCTGACGGAACCGGAATCGTTCGAAGCGCGAAGCTTGAGCTCTAGGGGGATAGAGCTGGAGCCCGATGATTTCGGACACGGAATCCCAGCTTCGCGGTCGGCCTGACGATCCGGGATGTCCCGGCGCGATCGCCGTCGTCCGCCTGCGCCGTTCCGGTCCCGTCCTGGTCCTGACCCTGGCGTCCAGCCTGGCCCTGGTGACTGAAGCCGCCGCGACCTCGGCGCGGTTCAATTTCAACATCCCGGCGAAGTCCCGGTCGGAAGCCCTGATTGACCTGGGCGTCCGGGCGCGGGTGACCCTGGGCGGCGCCTCGTCCTGCCCGGGACGCAGCGAGGCGGTGGTCGGAGTCCTGACCCTGCGCCAGGCGCTCCAGGCGGTGACGGCGGGGGCGGCGTGCCGGTTCGAGATCCTCGACAACGCCACGGTCAGCATCCGTCCCGCACGGGCGACACGAGCTCCGGAGCCGGCGGAGAGGCCGCACGCCGTCGCCCCGTCGCCGGTGGTCGCGACCCCGGCCATCGACAGCGTCATCGTCACCGCCACCAAGCGTCCGACCCGCCTGGGCGCGGCGGCCGGCGGACTCAGCGTGATCAGCGCCACGCGGCTGCGCGACGCCGGCGCGATCGACACGACCAGCATCTCCCAGCAGACCGCCGGCTTCATCACCACCAACCTGGGGGCGGCGCGCAACAAGATCATGCTGCGCGGCCTGTCGGACGGCACGTTCACCGGCCGCACTCAGCAGACGGTCGGCACCTACCTCGACAACATTCCGCTGACCTACAACGCCCCCGATCCGGACCTGCGGCTGATCGATGTCGACCGGGTGGAGATCTTGCGCGGGCCCCAAGGCGCGCTCTATGGCGGCGGCTCGCTGAGCGGGGTCTACCGCATCGTTTCCGCCAAGCCGGTGCTGGACGAACGGTCGGGATCGTTGCTGGCCGGTGCGGCCGTCACCGAGTCCGGCTCGCCCAGCAGTCGCTTCGAGGGCGTGGTCAACCTGCCGATCGCCGCCGGCCGCGCCGCCCTTCGCCTGGCGGGCTACAGTGACGTGGATGGCGGCTATGTCGACGACGTCAACCTGCGCCTCTCCAATGTCGACCGCACCACGCGGACCGGCGGTCGCGCCGCCCTGGCGGTGGCGCTGGATCCGGAATGGTCGATCCAGCTGTCCGGCGCGCGCCAGGACCTGCACGCCACCGACAGCCAGTATACGACCCCCAGTCTGGGCGGCCAGAAGCGCGCCAACCAGGTGCGCGAGACCCATGACAACGTCCTGGAGCAGGGCGCGGTGACGGTCACGGGGGCGGGCGACTGGGGCCGGTTCGTGTCGTCGACCGGCTATGTCCGCCATCGGTTCGCCAGCCGGTTCGACGCCACCGCGGCGCTGAACGGCGCGGGAGGAGACTCCCTCGACGTCGGCCTGTTCGACGAGGCCAGCAAGGTGCGACTGCTGGTCGAGGACGTGGTGCTGTCGTCTCCCGACACCGACCGCTTCCGGTGGCTGTTCGGGCTCTACGGCCTGGCCAGCCTGGAGGACTCCGACGGCGAACTGCGGGCGCGGACCTATTTCGATCCTTCGCGCCTGATCTATCTGGAAGCCCGCCGCGACCGGCGACGAGAGCTGGCCCTCTATGGCGAGACCGCCTACGACCTGGGCGGCGGTTGGACGGCCAGCCTCGGCGGCCGCGCCTTCAGCAGCGAGGTGCACACCACCTCGTCGGTCGAGGCGCCGGCGCCGGGCCAGTCGCGCGCCCTTGACCGCAAGGCGCGGTTCACCGGCGTCTCGCCGAAACTCTCGCTCCAAAGGACCTGGAACGGAGGCCTGGTCTATCTGCTGACCTCGGAAGGCTATCGCTCCGGCGGGTTCAATTCGGGCGGGCTGGTCGCGCCGTCGGCGCTGCGCGGCGCGTTCAAGCCCGATCACCTGCGCAACTATGAGATCGGCGGCAGCTTCCGGCCCGGCGACGGCCGCATGATCCTGCGGACCGCCCTGTTTCACGACGTGTGGACCGACATCCAGACCGACCAGTATCTGAGCTCGGGCCTGTCCTACACCGCCAATGTCGGCGATGGCCGCAACACCGGCCTGGAGGTCGAGGCGACCGTCCTGGCGGCTCCCGGCCTGACCCTGGACGCCAACGCCCTGTTCAGTCGCCCGCGCCTGAGCAAGGTGAACCCCAACTTCGCCTCGGCGGCCCAGAGCGGGCTGCCCGGCGTGCCGGACGTCTCGGCCGGGCTCATGGCGCGGTACGAGCGGAACCTGGCCCGCGCGCGACGCCTGGTGCTGACCAGCGAGCTGGAATATGTCGGCCGCTCGCGCCTGACCTTCGACCGCCGCCTCTCGCCGTCGATGGGCGGCTATGTCACCGGCCGGCTGTCGGCCGAGTTGGCGACGCGGGACTGGACCTGGACCCTGGCGGTGACCAATCCCGCCAACGCCTCGAGCGACACCTTCGCCTACGGTAACCCGTTCAGCTTCGGCCAGGTGCGCCAGGTCACGCCGCTACGCCCCCGTACCTGGAGTTTCGCGGTTTCTCGCACGTTTTAGGGAACGCGAAGCCTTCTCGCGCCCGCAAACGCAAAAAAAGCTCTGAGGTTCCGTGGGTGGGGCGACGTTTATTTCCTGACGGGGTGTGTTTGGAAGGCCGCCCTAGGTCGGGGAAATCACATGTCTGTCCTGTCGGGACTTGTCTGCGTCCACAATGAAGAGGCGCGTCTGGCCGAGTGTCTGGCGCGGCTCGCGTTCTGCGACGAGATCGTCGTCGTCGCCGATCGCTGCACCGATCGCAGCGAGGCCATCGCCCGCAAGATGGGCGCGCGGGTCGTCTCCGGAATCTTCCCCGTCGAGGGCTTGCGCAAGGAGGCCGGCGTCGTCGCCTGCCGCGGTGATTGGATCGTCGAGCTGGACGCCGACGAGGCGGTGACCCCGGCCCTGGCCCGGGAGATCCGCGAGACGATCGCCCGCGCCGACGCCGGAGACTGGTACCAGGTGCCGGTAGACAACTTCGTGGGCGCGCAACTGGTGCGCCACGGCTGGGGCGGCTCGTTCGGCGCCTCTTCGGTGGCCCGGCTGTTCCGCAAGGGCGTCAAGCACTGGAAGAACGAACGGGTCCATCCCGGCACTACCTTCGCCGGCGCCTATGGCGGCCGGCTGTCCAACGCCATCCTGCACAAGGTCGACGACGACATCGCCGACATGGTCCAGCGCCTCAACCGTTACACCGCTCTGCGCGGTCAGGATCTGGCCGACAGCGGCAAGATCAAGAGCCTCTGGGACGACCTGTTCCGCGGCATGCGCCGGTTCTACAAGTGCTATGTCTCGCGCAAGGGCTACAAGGAGGGCGACATGGGCTTCCTGATCGCCCTCATGGCCGGTCTTTATCCGGTGCTTTCCAACCTCAAGGCGCGCGAGATCCGGATGCTGGGCGGCCAGAGCGTGCAGACCCTGCGCCCGGGCGCGGTGATCGGCCTGGACCTCGACGACGCCAGGCTGGGGCATTCGGCCTAGGCCTCGCCATGTCGCTGCTTCGTCTTCTGATCGCCGGGGTGATCGGGCCGGAACTGGCGCGCTGGAAAGCCGCTGGTCGGGCCCCAGTCTTCTGGTGGCGCGACGACGATGCGCGACGACCGACCCTGGCCCTGGATCGCCTGCTGACCCTCGCCATCCGTTTCGACGCGCCGATCACCATCGCCGCCGTGCCGGACGGCGATATCGCGGCCTTGGCCAAGGCCTGCGCCGCGGTTCCCGGCGCGGAACTGGCGATCCACGGCTTCCGCCACGAGAACCGCGCGCCGGCGGGACAGCCCTCCGGCGAGGTCAATGACCAGGACCGCCTGGCCGACGTGATGTCGAACCTGAGCGCGGCCACGAAGGTGTTTCGCCGCGCCGGCGTGACGCCGCGCCTATTCGTGCCGCCCTGGAACAACGCCCATCGCACCCTGAAGCAGGCGCTGGACCAGCAGGGCCTGGAGTTGTCCTGCTACGGCGAAATGCGGCGCGCGGCCGAGCCCAATCGGCTGGACGCCCACCTGGACGTCATGCGCTGGAAGCCCACGGCGCGCTTTCGGGGCGCGATCCGTTTCCTGCTGCGGGCCCGCCGCCTGCTGGCCGAGCGTCGGACGAGCGGGGCCTGGGGCCAGCCGCTGGGCCTGCTGACGCACCACCTGGACCATGACGAGCCCGCCTGGCGTTTCCTCGAGGCGTTCCTGCCCATCGCCAGGCCTGTCGCGCGCATGAGCCTCGACGAGCCTGCGCCCCAGAGTTCGGGCGCCCGGATGACCTTAAGACCGGATAGACGCGCCGCTGACCGGGTGAACGCCCTACGCTGCGTGCGCCACGGCGCGGTGTCCCTGCATCAGCAACTCGCAGTTCAGCGTCAGATTGGCCGCCGGCCCAACCGCGCCCAGGCTGTGCCAACTGGCGCCCACCCCTTCGATCAGGAGCAACAGGCCGTCGGCCAGGGAGGCGGGCGCGCCAAAACCGGCGTGGCGGGCGGTCTCGATCAAGTGGTCGCGCAGGCGGGTCTTGTAAAGCTTTGAGACCCGCCGGATCGGATGGTCCTGGTCGCTGATCTCGGCCTCGAGATTGGACAGCAGCCATCCGCGGTAGCCGGGCTGGGTCACCTTGGTCGCGGCCGCCGTCACGATGGCGCGGATCTGCGCCACCGGGTCGTCGGGGTGCTGTTTGGCGATGGCCATGAGCTGGTCCAGGTCCTCGAGCGCCAGCCGGGTCAGGCACGCGGCGGCCAAGTCGTCCTTGGACTCGAAGTATCGGTACAGGGTCGTCTTGGTGACGCCGCTTCGGGCGGCGATATCGTCGACGCCGATCGCCCGAAAGCCATGCTGGTAGAAGAGCTCGGTCGCCGCGTCGATCAGGCGGTCGGACGCCGGTCGATGGGCCGGGGTGGAGGTCTGGGGCTTGGCTTTCACAATGGAGATCCTTGTGGAAACGCTTGGAGGAAAGGGCGGGGCGAAGGACGCCTAGTGGACCGCCGAGGTGTCGGCCACCCGCGTGGGACGCGGCGCCAGCCAGATGATGAAGGCGGCGACGATGAACAGCGCCGCCATGGCCAGGAACACCTGGTTGGTGGCCAGCATCACGCCCTGGCCCTGCACCATCTGCTCGAGGTTACCGCGCGCCTGGTCGGGCGACAGGCCGCTGGCCGTCATCTGGTCCATGGTGTCCTGCGCGCCGTTCAGCAGGCCCGACAGTTCGCTGCGGTTGCGGCTGCCGCTGTCGGCCCAGACGGTGCTGACCATCGAGGTGGCGAAGGCGCCGGCCAGCGTGCGGCAGAAGTTCATCAGGCCGGCGGCGCTGGCGGTCTCCGGTTCGGTGACGCTGGCCAGGGCCAGGGCGGTCACCGGCACGAAGAAGAACGGCATGCCGAAGCCCTGCAGCAGCAGCCAGTGGGCGATGTCGAAATAGCCCATGTCCGAATTGGCCTGGCTGCGCATGAAGGTGATCGCGCCCAGCCAGATCACGCCCAGGAACACCAGGCGGCGGGGATCGACCTTGGTCGACAGGCCCGCCGCGAGCGGCGCGACCAGCACGGCGGTGACCCCCAGCAGCGCCGAGACGTAGCCGGCCCAGGTGGCCGTGTAGCCCATGTTCTGCTGCAGCCAGAGCGGGGTCAGGACATTGATGCCGAAGAAGGCTCCGAAGGCGACACTGAGGGTGATGACGCTGGCGGTGAAGCCCCGGTGACGGAAGACGCGCAGGTCGACGATCGGATTGGCGTCGGTCAGCTCCCAGATCAGGAACGCCACGAAGCCGATCGCCGCGACGACGGCCAGGCCCGCGATCATCGGCGAGGCGAACCAGTCGTGCTCCTTGCCCAAGTCCAGCATGACCTGCAGGGCGCCGACCCAGACGACCAGCAGGCCCAGGCCCACCAGGTCGACCCGGGCCTTGGCCAGCGGGGTCTCGTGGCTGCGCAGCAGCCGCCAAGCGAACCAGCTGCAGACGGCCGCGACCGGCACGTTGATCCAGAAGATGAAGGCCCAGCCAACGTTGTCGCAAAGGGTCCCGCCCAGGATCGGCCCGAGTATGGGCGCGATCAGGGTGGTCATGGCCCACAGGCCGGTGGCGGCCGCGGCGTATTTCTTGGGAAAGACGCGCAGCAGCAGGGTCTGGGACAGGGGCATCAGCGGGCCGCCGCAGGCGCCTTGCAGCACTCGAAACAGCACCAGCAGGCTCAGCGAGGGGGCCAGGCCGCAGAGGAACGAGAAGAAGCCGAACCCGATCATGCCGAGCACGAAGACCTTCACGGCCCCGAACCGCGCCGATAGCCAGCCGGTCAGCGGCACGACCACGGCCTCGGCCACGGCGTAGGAGGTGATCACCCAGGTGCCCTGACTGGGCGAGACGGCCAGAGCGCCGGAGATGTTCGACACCGAGACGTTGGCGATGGTGGTGTCGAGCACCACCAGGAAGTTGGCGGCCGCCAGGACTAGGCCGGCGAAGATCATCGCCGCTCCGGTAAGGGGCGCGGGGGGAGCCGCCGAAGCGGCGGCAGGGGTCTTGGCCATGACGGCGGTCCTTGGCTGTATGAAGGGGCTGGACGAGGGCGATCAGGAGGCGGTGTCGATGGTCGCCTTCATCGACAGGCCCACGCGCAGCGGGTGTGCCTTGAGATCGGCCGGGTCGATGGCGACGCGGACGGGCAGGCGCTGGACGACCTTGATCCAGTTGCCAGTGGCGTTCTGGGCCGGGATCAGGGCGAAGGCCGAGCCGGTGCCGCCCGACAGGCCGGTCACCGTGCCGTGGTACTTGACCGAACCGCCGTAGAGGTCGGCCTCCAGCTCGACCGGCTGACCGATCCTGACCTTGCGCAGCTGGCCTTCTTTGAAATTGGCGTCGACATAGGCCTGCTGCACGGGAACGACCTGCATCAGGACCGCGCCGGCGGCGACCCTCTGGCCAGCCTGGACGTTGCGACGGGTCACGACCCCGTCGATCGGCGCGCGGATCACCGTTCGGGCCAGGTCCACCGAAGCCTGGTCGACCCTGGCGCGCGCGGCGGCCACCTCGGGATTGGTGTCGACGCTGGTCCCGTCGGTCAGCACCGTGTTCGCGGCCAGCGAGCCGACGGCGGCGGCGCGGTTGGCCGCGGCCTGGACCTGGGCGGCCTTGGCCGAGTCGTAGGCGGCCTGGGCGTTGGCGTAGGCGTTCTGGGCGCGGGTCAGTTCGTCGCCTGACACCGCGCCGGTGGCGGCCAGGGCCTTGCGGCGGTCCAGGTCCACACGGGTGCGGTCCAGGTCGGATCGGGCCGAGGCCAGGGTCGCGGCGGCGCGGACCTGGTCGGCGTCGCGGGCGGCGATCTGGGCCGACAGGCTCTGGTCGGTGGCCAGATAGCCGCGGACCTTGCGCTGGGCGGTGGCCAGGTCGGCCTGGGCCGAGGCCAGGGCGATGCGGGCGTCGGTGTCGTCGAGCACGACCAGCACCTGGCCCTGCTTGACGGCCTGGGTGTCGTTGACCGCGACGCTGCGCACGGGACCGCCGACCAGCGGCGTCACCTGGGCTACATAGGCGCCGACATAGGCGTTGTCGGTCTCGACATGATGCGAGCCGACCAGGGCGTAGTAGGCGCCATAGCCAGCCGCGCCGAGCAGGACGACGGCGCCGAGGCCGGCGAACAGGGCCTTGCGATTGCCGTTGGTCTTGGCCTCGGGCGCAGGCGCGGCCAGGGCGTCGGTCTCGGGCGTGTCTTGAGAGTCGAACATGGGAGGAGCTCCGGGGAGAGGAATGAGGGTCAGGCGGCGTGGAAGCCGCCGCCGAGGGCGCGAACCAGGGCCACGTCGAGGGTGAAGGCGCGGGCTTCGAGGTCGGCGACCGTCCGCTGGTTGGTGATCATCGCGTCCTCGGCGGTCAGCACGTCGAGATAGGTCGACAGGCCGCCGCGATAGCGCTGCAGGGCGATGTCGTGGGCGTTGCGGGAGGCCTCGAAGGCGTTGCGGCTTTCCGACAGGCGGGCGTTCAGGGCGCGCGCGCTGACGGCGGCGTCGGCCACGTCCTGCAGCGCCTGGGTCAGGGTCCCGTTGTAGCTGGCCACGGCGGCGTCGTAGTCGGCCGCCGCGCCGCGATAGTTGGCGCGCAGGGCGCCGCCCTGGAAGATCGGCAGGCTGACCGCGGGGCCGATCGATCCGATGCGCGAGCCGGCCTTGGTCAGCAGGTCCAGGCCCAGCGCCTGCTGGCCGAAATAGGCCGACAGGTCGATGTCCGGATAGAACTGGGCCTTGGCCTGGCGGATGCGCTGGGCGCCGGCCTTGGCCCGCAGCCGGGCGGCGATGACGTCGGGGCGGCGGCCGATCAGGTCGGCCTGGAGATTGGCGGGAAGGCCGAAGGCCTTCAGGACGCCCACCTTGGGACGCCCGATCGCCAGGCCGCGATCGGGCCCCGCGCCGAGCAGCGCCGCCAGACGGTTGCGGGTCAGGCCCAGGGCCTCGTCGGCGGCCGCCAGGCTGGCGCGGGCCGCAGCCAGATTGGCCTTGGCCTGCTCGGACGCGCCCTGGTTCTCAAGGCCGTTCTCGCGCCGGTCGGCGGTCAACTGGGCGGTCTGTTCGCGGGTGCGGACGGCGTCCTGGGCGGCGTCACGGTCGGCGAACTGCTGGGCCAAGTCCGCATAGGCGGTCGCGACATTGGTCGACAGGGTCAGGCGGGCCTGCGCCGCCTCGGCCTGCGAGGCCTGGGCGTCCGAGGTCGCCGCCGCCAGGGCCGCGCGGTTCTTGCCGAAGAAGTCGAACTCGTAGGCGAAGTCGAGGCTGACCCGGCCGCTGTCGTTGTAGCCCTGCGGCACGAAGGCGGGCGGGGCGCCGTTGTTGTAGCTCTGCTTGACCGAGGCGTAGGAGCCGTTGGCCGTCACGCTGGGCAGGGTGGCGGCCCCGGCCTGGCCGGCCAGCGCCTGGGCCTTGGCGACGCGGGCCTGGGCTGCAGCCAGGTCGGGCGAGCCGCTCAGGGCCTCGTCGATCAGGGCGTCCAGCTGCGGATCGCCATAGGCCGTCCACCAGCGGTCCGACGGCCAGTCGGCGGCCGGGGCGGCCAGGCTGGCCTCGGCGGCGTAGGCCTGAGGGGCCTTGATCGCCTGGGCCGGCGGAAGTTTCGGAACGGCCGCGCACGCGCAGAGGCAGCTGGCCGACAGGAGACACGCCGCCAGGGCGCGCTTGCGAGCGGTGAAGGACATGTGGGTTGCTTTCTCAAACCGTACCGTATGGTCCATTTATATTTTCGCATGACGCCGTCAAGCGAAAAGCGTACGGTCTGGTCCAGAAAAGATCGAAAGGCCGAGAAGCGCCGCATGCGGGTTAAGACCGAAGAGAAACGACTGGCCATCCTGGAGGCCGCCAAGGGCGTGTTCCTCGAGCGCGGCTATATGGCCGCCAGCATGTCGGAGGTCGCGGCTCGGGTCGGGGGGTCCAAGCAGACGCTCTACAGCTACTTCGCCTCCAAAGAAGATCTTCTCGTCGCGGTCATGCTGGAGAAGGGGGCGAGGATGATCGATCCGCTGTTCGACCGCTTCCACGACAATCGGGATCTCCCTACCGGCCTGAGCGAGTTCGCGATCCAGTTCCTGCGCTTCATGAACGATCCGGAGATCGTCGCCTTCCGCCGGATCATCTATGCCGAGGGCGCCAAGTCCGACCTCGGCAAACTCTTCTTCGAGAACGGTCCCAAGCGGGGCTGGACGCGCATGGCGGCCGATTTCAGCCGCGCCATGGACGAGGGGCGCATGCGCCAGGCCGATCCCTGGAGGGCGGTGGGGCACTTCTTCGCCCTGTGTGAGGCCGGTCCGGTCCAGAGGCTCATGGAAGGAGCGGCGGCTTCTGTCGACGAGGCCGATCTGGTCACGTCGGCGGAGGCGGCCGTCGACGTGTTCTGCCGCGCCTATGAATTGAAGGACGTGACCTCGCCCGACCGGTGAGCGGCCGCGCCTCAGCCTGAAAACGGGAAAAACGGCGTCGGCCGGAGGGGGCCGACGCCGTGACCAAGGCGCTGTCGGGAGGAAGGGTGCGCCCTAGAAGTTGTAGCGAAGGCCGACGAAGAAGGTCCGGCCGCTGTGGGTGTAGACGTTCAGCCGGTTGCTATCGCCGACATACTGGTCGTTGAACTCGTCGGTCAGGTTCACGCCCTCGATGCTCAGCTTGAGGTTCGGGCGGACGTTGAAGCTGGCCTGGGCGTCGACGTTCACGGTCGAATTGGTCCCGTGATAGGCGTTGCCGTCATTGCCCGGCACCTGGGTCAGGTAGCCGCCGCGATAGGCCACCGAGCCGCGGACGCTCCAGCGATCGGTCTCGTAATAAAGCGTGGCGTTGGCGGCGTTCTTCGACAGGCCCACCAGCGGCGCGTTGACCGTGGGCGCGCCCGGCGTCGTCGAGGTCAGGTAGGTGATGTCCGAGCCGACATGGGTGAAGTTGACGATGTAGCCCAAGTGCCGCCAGGCGCCGGGCAGGAAGGTCAGCGGCTGCTGCCAGTTCAGCTCGATGCCCTTTAGACTGCCGCCGTTGGAATTGACCGGCTGGGTGACGTCGAAGATGTCGGTGGACGAGGCGCTGGTGCCGGCGATCAGCGAGTCCGGCAAGCCCAGGGTGTTGTAGGGAACCTGGGTGCGCAGCGTGGCCACGAAGGTGTCGATCTTCTTGTAGAAGACACCCACCGCCAGGATCGCGCCCTGGCTGGGATACCATTCCAGCGACAGGTCCAGGTTCTTGGACTGGGTCGGGTCCAGGTCCGGGTTGCCGGTCGAGAAGGTGCGGTTGGCGCCCTGGACGCTGACGTCGCCGCCGGGCGTCAGCGAGCCGATGCCGGGCCGCGAGATGGTCTTCGCCGCGCTGATCCGGGCGACGACGGTGTCCGTAAGGTCCGCCGCCAGGTTGAACGATGGCAGGGTCATGTTGTAGTCGCGCCGCACGTTGACCAGCTGCACCGCGCCGTTGACGACCGCATAACCGCCGGATTCCTGCTGGGTGTTGACCTGCCGCACGCCGGCGTCGCCGCGGAAGGGCAGGCCGAAGGCGTCGAACTTGAACTCGGCCTCGGCATAGACGCCGGCGTCCTTTTCCTCGACCGTGCCGTACTGGCCGCGGGCCGAGCTGTTGTTGGTGTTGGTCAGGGCGTAGATGCCGGTGTTGCTGTAGATGCCGTAGGCCTTGGCGTAGGCGTCGATGTCGGGAACCAGCCAGGCCGTGGCGTTGCCGTCCGGCAGGCCCAGGTTGCGGCCGAAGCCGGAATAGACCTTGGACACGGCGGCCAGCTGGGCCGGGGTCAGGGTCTGGGAGACGGTCTCGCTGGTGCGATACTGGCCGTAGCTGTCGTACTCGAACTTGCGGAAGTCGATCCCGGCCTTCAGCGTCAGGTGGTCGTTGAACTCGTAGGCGCCGAACAGCTTGCCGTTGGTGAACTGGTTCTCGACGAACTGGGGCCGCAGGCGCACCTCGGACGTGCCGTTGACGGCGCTCCAGTTGACCGGGTTGGTCGGGTCGAAGCCCAGCCCGATGGTCGGCAGGCGGTGGTCGCGGAAGTCGTAGGAATAGCCCTGGCTGTTGGCCCGATCGAAGGTGATGATCGTCGACACCGGCTGGGTGAAGGTCGAGTCCGCGTAGCCGGCCAGGGCCCCGACCTTAAACCGGTCGGTGAACCGGTGCTCGGCCGACAGGGTGAACTGCTTGAATTCGGTGTTCAGCTCGTCATAGGCCGACTGGGTGCGCAGGTCGACGTTGTCGAGCCTGGCGTAGACCAGGTTGTGGTTGGCGTCGACGACGCCGTCGCGGATGATAGTCTGGGGCTTCCCGGTCCCCGAGCGCGACAGACCGATCGCCTGCAACTGGGCCTCCTTGCGGGTGCCGGCCAGGTAAGAATAGAGGGCGTCCAGCGACACGGTGGTGTTGTCCGTCGGCTTCCATTGCAGCGATCCGCTGGCCCCCAAGCGCTTGGACTCGATGTCGTAGCTCACATAGGCCGGGATCCGCGGGTGATAGATCGCCGTGGCCGGATTGGTGTCGTTGATCTGGGCCAGGGTGTAGCCGGGCAGGGTGGAGGCGGCGTTGAAGCCGCCGTTGCTGCCGCCATAGGTCCAGCGCGTGATGTTGGCGCCTTCCTCGAGCAGGCGGCGATCCTCGTAGGCCACCGACACCAGGGCGCCGATCGTGCCGTCGCGCCAGGTGCGGCTGGCCAGGGCCGACAGGCGGGGGCCGGCCTTGCGGGCCAGGTCGTTGTAGCTGGCCTGGGCTGACAGCACGAGCTGGGGCTTGCCGGAGTCGAAGGGGCGGGCGGTGTTCAGGTCGACGGTCGCGCCCAGCGAGCCTTCCTCGACGTCGGCCGAGGCGGTCTTGCGCACGGCGATGCTGTTGAACAGGTCCGAGGCGAAGATGTTGAAATCGAAGCCGCGGCCGCGGTTGGTGCCGCCGCTGTTGGCGGTGCCGCCGGTGGTGGTGATCGCCTCCATGCCGTTGATCCGCACACGGGTATATTCCGAACCCAGGCCGCGCACTGAGATCTGCCGGCCCTCGCCGTTGATCCGCGAGATCGCGACGCCGGGGATGCGCTGCAGCGACTCGGCCAGGTTCAGGTCGGGGAATTGGGCGATGTCCTCGGCCTTGATGGCGTCGACCACGCCCGAGGCGTTGCGCTTGACGTTGATGGCGCTGGCCAGGCTCGCGCGGAAGCCGGTGACCACCACCTCCTCGACGGCGTTGTCGGGTTCGATCGCCTGGGAAAGCGCGGGCGGGGCGGCGTCCTGGGCGTGGGCGGCCCCGGCCGCGACGGCCAGGCTCACGGCCAGGCTTGAGGCGCCGCAGCGCAGGATGGTGCGAAGATTCGACGTATCGCGAGACGTCATATTCCCTCCCAAGCCCGCGATGGCGGGTCTTCTTCTTTTCGAGATCGATCTGCGTCGGTCTCTCGTGGTGTCGAAAAGGATAGGGGCCGGCTCGCGGCGACGGCCAATCCCAATCGGGCATGAACCGATGCAGGATCTGCACCGATGCTACGGCGATGGCCGTGCGATCCGGGCTTTCTGGCGGGAAACCCGGACGAAACAAGGCCTCGGGCTCCGCCAGGCCCGCGCGCATCCGTCGTCATCGATGTTGGCATTGGATCGGTCGATAGGCGATTTGACTTAGACCCCGCCGGCTCGCCCCTCTAAGCCTTTCGATCCTGAGCGGCCGCCAATGGGCCCCGCGCGACTCGAAGAGCCGCGACGATAAGAACGGGAAGGAACGCGATGAGCGCGCAGAACGCCGACGGCGCCGCCAGAAGGACCCGTGTCCGCTGGCTGATCATCCTGCTGCTGTTCATCATCACCACGATCAACTATGCCGACCGCGCCACCTTTTCGATCGCCGGGCAGTCGGCGTCCAAGGAACTGGGCCTGGACCCGGTGGCCATGGGCTACATCCTGTCGGCCTTCGCCTGGGCCTATGTACTGGGCCAGATCCCGGGCGGGATCCTGCTCGACCGTTTCGGCTCCAAGAAAATCTACACCATCGCCCTGGTGACCTGGTCGTTCTTTACCGCCCTGCAGGGCCTGGCGGGGATCTTCACCGGCCTGGGCGCGGCCGTGGCGCTGTTCGCCATGCGCTTCATGGTCGGCGTCGCCGAGGCGCCGTCCTTTCCGGCCAATTCCCGCATCGTGGCCGCCTGGTTCCCGGGCTCGGAGCGCGGAACGGCCTCGGCGATCTTCAACGCCGCCCAGTACTTCGCCCTGGTCGCCTTCGCGCCGCTGATGGGCTGGCTGGTCCACCAGTTCGGCTGGCATTCGGTGTTCTTCGTGATGGGCGCGGTCGGCCTGGTGGCCGCCGTGGTGTTCGTCAAGTTCGTCCACGCCCCGACCGAGCACCCGGCGATCAACACCGCGGAGTTCGACTATATCGAGGCCGGCGGCGGCCTGGTCCGCATGGAGGACAAGGCCGCGAGCAACGGCGCGGCCTTCACCTGGCCCAATGTGCGCCAGGTGCTGACCAGCCGCATGCTGCTGGGCGTCTATCTGGGCCAGTACTGCATCAACGTACTGACCTATTTCTTCGTCACCTGGTTCCCGATCTATCTGGTCAAGGAGCGGGGACTGTCGATCCTGCAGGCCGGCTTCACCGCCGCGGCGCCCGCCCTGTGCGGCTTCGTCGGCGGGCTGCTGGGCGGGATCATCTCGGACCGCCTGCTGAAGAAGACCGGCTCGCTGGACATCGCCCGCAAGACGCCGCTGCTGGTGGGCATGCTGCTGGCCTCGCTGATCATCGCCTGCAACTATGTCGAACAGGAATGGCTGGTCATCGTGATCATGGCGGTCGCCTTCTTCGGCAAGGGCGTGGCCTCGCTGGGCTGGGCCGTGGTGGCCGACACCTCGCCCAAGGAGATGGCCGGGGTGACGGGCGGGATCTTCAACACCTTCGGCAACATTGCCGGCATCGTGACGCCGATCGTCATCGGCTACATCGTCAAGGGCACGGGGTCGTTCGACGGGGCGTTGATCTTCGTGGGCGTCCACTGCCTGATCACCATCGCCGCCTATTTCCTGATCGTCGGCAAGATCCAGCGCCTCGTGCTGAAGCCGGCGGCTTGAGCGGGAGAGGGGCCTCTATGACCAGCCGCCGCCGCTTTCTGCGCAACGCCTCCGCCTTGCTGCTGGCGACCGTCGCCGCGCCGGCGATGGCCGCGCCCGCGACCAGCCTGGAGATCACGACGCCGATGGCCCCGCCCGAATGGGCGCTGCTGGAGCGCGCGCTGCTGCGGGCCAACGCCGAGGCCTGCGAGGCCTTCTTCGCCCGCTATTTCGACGAGCGCGGCTTCCTGCTGGCGGTCGAGCGCTGGGGCGCCAACGACGGGCCCGACGACGCGATCGAGAACGTCAACGACTGGCCGCACCTGCACGCCCTGGGCGCCAGCGACCGGCTGCTGGAGCTGTCCAAGAAGGCCTACGAGGGCAATGTCCGCCAGTACACCCTGGCCAAGACCAAGGCCGTGCCGTTCGCGCGCGAAGGCATGTACTACAAGGAATTCCCGGTCATGACCGACTGGCAGCACCTGTCCGAGGGGCTGTCGGTGTTCAACCTGCTGGGGCTGTCCGATCCCTACGACGCTCGTTACCGCGATCGGGTCAGGCGGTTCTCCGGTTTCTACATGAACGAGGACCCCGGCGCGCCGAACTATGATCCCCAGCACAGGATCATCCGCAGCATGATCACCGGCAGCCGCGGTCCGATGCTGCGCAAGGCCACGCCGCTCGACTGGGCCGGCGACCCGTTCGAGGTCGGCGACTTCTTCATGGAGCACGGCGAGCGCACCTACGCGGAGACCCTGCACCACTACGACGAATACACCGAGGTGATCGGCGACGGGCCGCTGAACCTGCAGGTCACCAGCCTGGTGCTGAACGCCTACATGCTGGACCACGAGCCGAAATACCGCGACTGGCTGCTGGGCTATGTCGACGCCTGGGTCGAGCGGGCCCAGGCCAATGGCGGGGTTCTGCCCAGCAATATCGGCCTGGACGGCAGGATCGGCGGCGCGACCGGCGGCAAGTGGTGGGGCGGGGTCTATGGCTGGGGCTTCAGCCCGGTCGTGCCCCAGACCGGCAAGCGTGAGGACCGCAACCGGGTGCCGCGGGCCATCGTCGGCTTCATGAACGCCTACCTGCTGACCGGCGACGACAAGTACCTGGAGGTCTGGCGCCGGCAGGCCGACGTCATCAACGCCCAGAAGAAGGTCATCGACGGCAAGGTCCATACCCCGCGCATGTACGGGGACAAGGGCTGGTACGGCTATGCGCCCGGCGACTATCGCATCAACGGCCTGGAGATCTGGTACCTGTCGATGCGGGCCTCGGACCGGGCCCGGGCCGCCGAGCATCCGTGGCTGGCGTTCCTGGACGGCAAGGACCCGGACTTCCCCGTGAGGATCCTGCGCAAGGACCTGGAACAGGTGCGGGCCAGGGCTCAGGCCCAGCGCGACGACCGCTCCACGCCGGACACCCGGCTGGCCGACGCGGCCCTGGACATCAATCCCGCCAGCGCCAACGCCCTGATCCACCTGATGCAGGGCGGGATCCACATCGCCCGGCCGCCCTGGTCGCCGACCTCGCCGGCCCAGGGCGGGGCGCTGCTCTATGCCCGCCTGCGCTATTTCGACCCCGAGCGCCGCCGAGCCGGCGTTCCCGAGGACGTCGCCGCCTTGGTCGAGACCCTCAGCGACGAGGGGGCGAGCGTGATCCTGGTCAACACCAACCCGGTCCAGGCCCGGACCGTGACCGTGCAGGGCGGCGGTTATGGCGAGCACCAGGTGCTGAGCGTGGCGGCCGACGACGGAGCACCTGTGTTGGTCGACGCTTCGGCCTTCACCGTGCGGCTGGCGGCGGGAGCGGGGGCGCGGCTGGTGCTGAAGATGAAGCGCCACGTGAACCCGCCGACCCTGAGCTTTCCGTGGGATCGGGCGATCTGAACCGGCAGTCGGCGGGCATCGTCCAGGCGCTCACCACAGCGCGGTTGGGGTCTGATCGGCCGCATCTCCCAGATGATACTCGCTTTGAACCAGGCCGCTGGCGAAGCTCCTGGTCGCCACGTGCCGAAGCTTGATGTCGTCCGGCACGGCGCCGAACAGGGGGATGCCCTGGCCGAGCAGGACGGGCACGCGGGTGATAATCAGACGCTGGATGAGTCCGGCTCCGAGAAACCGCTGAATGGTGATCCCGCCATCCACATAGATGTGACCGACGCCGCGCGCCGCGAGCCGCGAGACGATCTCGGCCGGCGCTCCCGACAGGCGCTCCACGACGGCGCCGCCCGGCGCGGGGAGGAGCGTGCCGGTGCTCAGTACGAAGACCGGTTTGGCGCCGAAGGGCCAGGCGTCGAAGCCCAGGACGATCTCGTAGGTGTTCCGGCCAACGACCAGCGCATCGACGGTGGCCATGAACGCGTCGTAGCCATGGGGTTCGCCGCCGCCGACAGGCAACCAATCGAGGCCGCCGTCAGGGCGGGCGATGAAGCCGTCGACGCTGGCGCCGACAAAGACCGAGGCCTGCATGAGCGCCTCCCTTCGTTGCGGCGACCATTTCAGCATAGGCCCTGGCTCGCAAGCACGCCGACTAGGTTCCCTCTTTCAGGAAGGGCGCGACAGCGAACAACTCACGCTCTTCCCTGCGCGGATCGTCGACCATCATCGAAGTCTCGTCGAACACCATCGTCGCCCGCTTTGGCAGCTCGTACTTGCCCCACGCCGGGATCGCCGCGCAGTTGGGGTCGCCGGTCCGGGCGAAGGCCAGGAAGGCCTCGCTCATCTGGCGGGCCACGGCGCGGGCGGCCGGCCCCGTGCCGGTCTTGGAGCCCGGCGCGCCCAGATTGTCGAACACCAGGGCGATGTCGAAGCTGTGGAACGCCCGCAGCTTGCCGCCGTCGAGCGGCGAGCCGAAGTCCAGCTGGTACATCCAGGCCGGCGCGCCGATCCTCGCCCGCTGCTCGGCCTGGATCAGGTGGCCCGGCCACGAACGCCCCGCCGTGGTGGCGGCGAAGAACACCTCGGACGGCGTATAGTGCGGATAGAGCTCGCGATAGCGGGCGATCACCTGGCGCGGCGCGACGTCCAGCACCAGCTCCGGCCCCAGACGCTGCGGCAGCTCCTCCCAAGTCAGGGCAAAGTTCCGGGGATCGCCGCCGAGGAAGGCGCGGGTCTCGTCGTGGGTGTTGCCGATGATCATCGGGATCTGGGCGCTTTGCCGGGGCGCGTCCGGATAGAACGGATGGCGCGGCAGCACCCCGCCGTCCATCACCGACCAGAAGAGGATCGAGCCCTTGCACTCCAGCGGGTCGGGCGTCTTCAGCGCGGCCACCAGCCGCTCGGCCGGCAGAGCGCGCAGGACGTCGACCTGGTCGGGACGCAGGCCCAGCGCCTCCATGAACGTCCTGGCGCGGATCGTCGCGTGGATCGGACCCATGGCGGTCACGTGCTGGCCGCTCATGGTCGCGGCCTTGTGAAACAGGCCCTTGGCGACCGGCATGGCCATCAGGGTCACGACCTTGGCCCCGCCGCCCGACTGGCCGAAGGCGGTGACGTTGCCGGGATCGCCCCCGAACGCGGCGATGTTGTCGCGAACCCATTCCAGGGCCATCACCAGGTCGAGGTTGCCGACATTGCCGCTGTCGGCCAGGTCCGGCCCGCCCAGCTCGGCGAGGTAACAATAGCCGAACACGTTGAGCCGGTGATTGACGGTCACCACCACCACGTCACCGCGCCGGGCCAGTCTTACGCCATCATAGAGCGGATCCGAGCCCGAGCCGCTGGCGTGGGCCCCGCCGTGAACATAGACCATCACCGGCCGCTTCTTCCCATCCAGCGCCGGGGTCCAGACATTGAGGAACAGGCAGTCCTCGCTGACGGCCTCCGCCGTCTTCAACTGCGGGCTGGCCGGCCCGTAGGCCAGGGCGTCCGCCACCCCCGTCCACGGCTCGGGCGGCAGGGCGGGCCTGAACCGGCGCGGGGCGGTGTCGGCGCCGTAGCGCACGCCCTTGAAGACCTTGATCCCGTCCACCTCGACGCCGCGCACCCTGCCGTAGCGGGTGGCGGCGATCGGACCTTCAATGGCGGCCCGCGCTCCGGTCGCGGCGGCCAGGGTCGCGGCGGCGGCCGCCAGGACGGCGCGGCGATGGGTGGTCATGAACGGCGTCTCCCCAGGCATGCATCTTGGCCCGCTCCGAGGAGAGGGCGGTTAGTCGACGAGGGTCTCGGCGGGCGAGGCCTCGGCCATGCAGAGGTCGATGAACGACTGCAGGATCGGGCTATCATTGTCCTTGCGCCAGGCCATGTAGAGCTCGACCGGACGATCTGGCGTGGTCTCGACCGGGCGGAACTGCACGTCGTCGAAATGCAGACTCATGGCCGCTTCCGGCACCAGGGCCGCGCCGAGGCCGGCATGGACCAGGGCCAGCATCGAATGGATCTGAGTGACATGCTGGACGTAGTGCGGCGTCACGCCGTTAGAGTCGAACAGCGTGGTCAGCATGTTGTGGAAATAGCCCGCGCCTTCGGCCGAATACATGATCAGCGGCGCGTCGTCGAAGTCGGCCAGGGCCAGCGACGCCTTGGCCAGGCGCGGGTCGCCGGTCGGCAGGGCCGCGACCAGGGGTTCGGTCAGCACGCGCGCGGTGGCGAACTCGGCGCGCTCCATCGGGGGGCGCACCAGGCCGATGTCGATGCGGCCGGTCAGCAGGGCCTCAACCTGCTCGCGGGTGACCATCTCGCGCAGGGTCAGGTCGGCGTTGGGCAGCCGGGCCCGCGACAGGATCACTAGGCTGGGCAGGAAATTGTAGCCGGAGGCGGCGGTGAAGCCGATGGCGATCTGGCCGGCGTCGCCCACGGCGATGCGGCGGGTGGCCAGGGCCGCGCTCTCGGCCAGGCGCAGGATCCGGCGGGCCTCCAGCAAGAAGGCGCGGCCGGCGGGCGTCAGCCGCACCGAGCGGCTGGTGCGGTCCAGCAGGGTGACGCCGAGGATGCGCTCCAGCAGCTGGACCTGCCGGCTGAGCGGTGGCTGGGTCATGTTCAGCCGCTGGGCGGCGCGGCCGAAATGCAGCTCCTCGGCCGTGGCCACGAAACAGCGCAGCTGACTCAGTTCGAACATCGGATAGCGCCCGCTCGTGACCCCGTGGGCCGGCGAGGTTAGGCGCTTGGGCAACAAAGGGGTAGCCGTCGCCACGGCCGCGGGCCTGGCCTTGGCGAGGGGGCCGCCGTGAGCCCGCCGGACGCCGACGGCGACCACCGTCTAGGCCTGGCCCTGGGCGCGCCGGATAAGCACCTCCAGCTCGGCCAGCTCGGCGGGGCTCAGGTCGGTCAGGGGCGTGCGGACCGGGCCGGCGTCGCGGCCGACCACCTTCATGCCGGCCTTGACGATCGAGACCGCATAGCCGCGACCGCGGTTGCGCAGGGCGATGTAGGGCAGCACGAAGTCGCGCAGGCCGGCCATCACCGCCGTCCGGTCCTGGGCCCGCACCGCCTTGTAGAAGGAGAGCGCCCATTCCGGCATGAAGTTGAAGATCGCCGAGGAATAGGTGGTCACGCCCATCTCCAGATAGGGCAGGGCGAAGGTCTCGGCGGTCGGGAGACCGCCGACATAGGTCAGGCGATCGCCCATCCGGGCATAGACCCGCATCATCAGCTCGATGTCGCCCACGCCATCCTTGAAACCCACCAGGTTGGGGTTGCGCTCGCACAGCCTTTCGAGCGTGTCCTCGGTCAGAATGGCGTTGTCGCGATTGTAGACGATCACCCCCAACGGCGTGGCCTTGCAGACCGCCTCGACATGGGCCGCCAGCCCTTCCTGGGTGGAGTTCATCAGATAGGGCGGCAGCAGCAGCAGGCCATCGGCGCCGGCTGTGTGGGCCGCCTTGGCCAGGTCCACGGCGATGGCCGTGCCGTAGCCGCAGCCGGCGACGACCGGGATCTTGCCGGCCGTCTCCTCCACGGCGGCCCTGACCACCCGGGCCACCTCCGGAGGGGTCAGGGAAAAGAACTCGCCGGTGCCGCCGGCCGCGAACAGGCCCGCCAGCTCATGCTCAAGCATCCAGGCGCAGTGTTCGCGATACGGCGCCTCGGCGAACTGGTGCTGGGCGTCGAAAGGGGTGACGGGGAACGACAGCAACCCTCCGCCGATCTGCCGGGCCATTTCGGACGGCGTCATTCTGCTCATCAAGTCCTCGCTCGTCGTCGGTCCTTCTCGCCGAGAGGGCGTCGCGCCGTCCCCGCCGTGACCGTAGGTTCCAGCAAAGGCTATGGGCGGCGGCGGCGGCGGTCTAAGCCAAAGGCGCTATCGACCGATGCGGGTTTTGGCTTGATGGCGGCACGGCTAGAGCATCGCGCGGGAAAGTGGATGCCGGTTTTCCGCAAAAGCGATGCGAAAACAAAAATCTAGAGCAAGCCGCCTGAGTCCTATATCGCGCGGCTTGCTCTAGACTTCGCCGCCGATGCGCTCGATCTCGTCGGCCAGGGCGGGCAGGTCGAGAACCCGCAAGGTGCGGCCGGTCTGGGCGACGATCCCGAGCCCGGCCAGCCGGTTCAGTTCCCGCGTCACCGGCTCGCGCTGGCTTCCCACCAGCACCGCCAGCTCGGCGTGGGTCGGGCAGGGATGGATGACGGCTTCGCGGCCGTCTCCCCCCGCCGAGGCCGCCATGCGCAGAAGTTCGATGTCGACGCGGCAGGCCACCGAGACGGCGTTCAGCTCGAACAGGCGGTCGGTGAGGGCGCGTGTCAGGTTGGCCAGGTCCTCCAGGATCGCCCGCATGAAACGGGGCGACCGCTCGAACAGGGTCTGGACCAGTCCCTGGGGCAAGCGAGCGACCCGCACGTCCTCCAGCGCCACAATGTTCACCGAGCGGGGCAAGCCGTCGATCGCCGAGATCTCGCCGAAATAGCCGCCCGCCGAAATGCGTCGATAACCCACCTCGCGGCCGGACCGGGCGTATTGATTGGCCAACAGCGCGCCCTTCAACAGCAGATGGATGCCGCCGCTTTCATCCAACCGCTGGACGATCAGCTCGCCCTTGCCATAGTGAAGGTGCTCGACCTGGGGCGCCAGGGCCTCGATCTCGTCGCGCGCCATGTGCCGGAACAGCCGGTTGGCGCGATAGTCGCCTTCGGGCGACGGCGCGAGCGGCGCCTGGCTCGGGGCGAGCGGGGACGAGGGAGGGGGCACGGCCATCGAGAACGCTCCTGAACAGTCGATCCGGGGACGACGAATGGACAGCCGACCGCGCTACCGGGCCTTTATCAGCTATAGCCATCAGGACCGCAAAGCCGCCGGATGGCTGCACCGCGCCCTGGAGACTTACCGCGCGCCACGTCGCCTGGCCACGGCCGGCGGTCAGGTGTCGACTCGTCGGCTGACGCCGATCTTTCGCGACCGCGACGACCTGAGCGCCTCGCCGGACCTGGGCGGGGTGATCCGCGACGCCCTGGACCGCTCCGACGCCCTGATCGTTCTTTGCTCTCCGGCCGCCGCAAGCTCGCGCTGGGTGGATCAGGAGGCGGCCTACTTCCTGAAGGACCACGGTCTTGGGCAGATCATCTGCGTGATCTCGCAGGCGACGCCGAAGGGGACACCCCTGGCCGAGTTGTTGCCGCCGGCCTTGCGGGCGGCCTTGCCGACGGGCGTCGAGCCCCTGGCCGTGGATCCGCGGCGCGACGCCGACGGGCCGCGCCTGGCCCGGTTGAAGATCGCCGCCCGATTGCTGGACGTCAGCCTCGACCAACTGGTCCAGCGCGACGCCCGCCGTGGCATGCAGGTGATGGCGGCCTTCACCGCCCTGGCCCTGGTGGTCGCCCTCGCCATGGGCGGGATGACCGTCGCCACCCTGAAGTCTCGTCAGATCGCTCGCGACCAGCGCGACGAGACCGAGGCGCTGGTGGCCTACATGCTGGGCGATCTGCGCGAACAGCTTGAGCCCGTGGGCCGGCTTGACGTCCTGGACGGCGTGGGCGCCAGAGTCCTGGCCTATTACGGCAAGGCGCGCACGGACCGGCTCGACGACCGCGCCCTGGCCCAGCGCGCCAAGGCCCAGACCCTGCTGGGCACGATCCGGGAACAGCGCGGCGACCTGGCCGGCGCCCGTGACGCCTTCGGCCAGGCGGCGGTCACGACGCACGAACTGGCCCTGCGCGCCCCCGACAACGGCGAGCGCATCTACGACGAGGCGCAGAACGTCTACTGGCTGGCCTATATGCAATGGCGTCAGGGCGACACCGCCGGCGCTGAACGCGGTTTCAAGCGCTATGGCGAACTGGCTCAGACGCTGGTGCGGCTCGATCCGGACCGCGCCGACTGGCGGTTGGAGGTCGCCTACGCCAGGAGCAATCTCGGCACGCTGCTGCTGGAACAGGGCCGGGCGGAAGAGGCGCTGGTCACCTTCCGCGCCGCCCTGGCCGCCTTCGAGGCCGAACGGGCCCGAGCGCCCAACGACCAGGACCGCCTGGTCGACGCCGTGGACGCCCACGCCTGGGTGGCGGATTCGCTCGTCAAGCTGGGCCGTCCGCGCGAGGCCTACGCCGAACGCGAGGGCGCGGCGAACCTCCTGGCCCAAGCCTCGGCGAAGACCGCCTCTGACAAGCCCCTAGCCGCCCGCAGCCTCGCCGCCCAATTGGCGCTGGCGCGGCTGGAACTGGATCTGGGCCGGACGGCGCACGGCGCGGCGCGCTCGACCCAGGCCCTGAACGGGCTGCGTGCGCTCGTATCCCTGGATCCGACCAACGCCCGTTGGCGCGAATACCTGTTGATCGGCCAGTTGGACGCGGTCGATTTCGCCGCCTGGTCGGGGCGGCTGGCGCAGGCGCGCTCGGCCCGCGCCGAGGCTGTAGCCATCCTGGCCGACCTCCGTACAGGCGACGAGGCCAAAAGCTGGCGGGCTGATCTTGATGGCCGGCTCGAGATGCAGGCGGTCACCCTGGCCCGCCTGGACGGTGATCTCATGCGCGAGCGGAGCCTGGCGCTGGCGCTGCTGGGCCGGCTGGACCGCACCCCCGTATCGCGGGAAACGGCCGCCGAGCGCGCGGCTCTCTATGGGGCCGCTCACCTAGCGGCGGGGCGGCCTGCGGCGACCATCTCGGCCCTGTCGCCGCGACGCGGGTCCCTGCCTTCGACCAGCCTCGACATCCTGGCGCGGGCCTATCAGGCCCAGGGGCGATCTGATCAGGCGCAGGCGATTGTGACGAGCCTGCGAAAACAGGGCTATGCCCATCCCGGTTTCCTTGCATTCTGGAGGGAGTCGCCTCCAGATGGCGCCACCGTTCAAGGGGGGCTCACATGACAGACTCGCTACCGATCATCGAATTGGTCGTCGGCATCGCCGACAACATCAACTTCATGAACGTTCTCGATCCGGAGAATCCGATTCCACTGGCGCTGAAGCTTGATGCTCCGAGCCGATTGGTCTTCCGGCTGAGCGATGACCTCATCCGGGTCGGCTGGACGTTCCAGAAGCGCCCGATCCTCTTCACCGACGATTTCGGCATCAACTTCTCCAGCTACACCTGGATCGAAACGCTGTACGACGTGCCGCAAAAACCGTTCACGTGTTTCATGATCGTCTACGAAGACAATCGGGTCGGCGAATATATCTACAGCCTGTTCATGACGGACTCGCACAAGCAGAACATCATCCTGGATCCGAAGATCGAAAACGGCGCGGGTCACGTGCCCTGAGCGGTACAATACTCTTCGACAGGAACGAGGTCGCCGCGCTGATCCAGCGCGGCGAGATTCTTGCCGCCTACGACCTCGCCCGCGCCGCCCTGGAGGCCGGCGAGATCTCGCGAGACGCCGCCTACGCCGCGGTGCTTTGCCTGGCGCGGGCTGGCGCCGTCGATTTCGCGCGCGCCGAGTATGTCCGGTTGGGGCTGGACCGGGCGGACGACGATCCCGACGCCATCGCCTTGGGCGCACGCCTCCTGAAGGACGTCACCTTGGCTGCGCATGGCCGGCGCCGCATAGCTTTCGCCAAGGCCTCCACGCGTCGCTACCACACGCTCTTTCAACGCTTCGGAGGTCTTTACGGCGCGGTGAACGCCGCGACCATGACGCTGGTCGCCGGCGATCGGGCGGGTGGACGGGCCTTGGCGGCGGCCGCTTTGCGCATCCCGCCGCCGCCGGGACTGAAAGGGGAAGCGGCCTACTACGAGACCGCCAGCCGGGCCGAAGCGAAATTCCTGGTCGGAGATCTCGACGCGGCCCGCGAGACTATGACCCGGGCGCTCGCCCTCGCGCCGCAGGCTTTTGCGGCTCACGCCTCCACCTTGCGCCAACTGGAAATGCTGTGCCGCGAAACCGGCGCAGATCCGGCCTGGCTGTCGACCTTCCGGCCGCCGGCCTGCGCGCACTTCACGGGCCACATTCTGGACGCCACGCGGCAGGGCGCGCTGAGCGGCGGGCTCGACAGCAACCTGCGCCGCGAGGCGGATCGCGTGGTGCGGGAGCATGGGATCGGTTTCGCTTACGGCGGGTTGGCCGCCGGCGCAGACATCATCTTCGCCGAAGCCTTGCTGGAAGCCGGCGCTGAGTTTCACGTTGTCCTGGCCACAAGTCTGGAGTCCTTCGTCGCTGTGTCGGTCGCGCCTTTCGGAGCCGATTGGGTCCAGCGGTTCGAGCAGTGCTTCACCCGCGCCGCCTCGGTGCGCTACGCCTCGCAAGATCCCTATGTCGGCGATGAGCAGGTCTTCGCCTATGCCAGCCAGATCGCCATGGGATGCGCGGTGCTGCGCGCCCAGACCCTGGCGACCGAGGCGATCCAGGTGGGGGTATGGGACGGCCATCCCGCCGCGGGACCGGCAGGGGTGGCCGTGGACTTGGCCTACTGGGCGAAAGGCGGCCGTCGGCAGGAGATCATCTCGGTTCGACGGCCGCCGCCGTCCCGCGCGTCGCCGACACACGTCGACACGTCGGGCTCGCGCGGCATGAAGGCCATGCTGTTCGCCGACGTGAAGGGATTCGGGGCCCTGCGTGACGATCAGATTCCCGCCTTCTTCGAGGCTGTGATGGGGCGGATGGCCAAGGTCGTCGAAGAGCTCGACACCGGCCCCCGACACGTCGAGACCTGGGGCGACGGCCTCTTCCTGGTCTTCGACCAGCCGGTCGACGCCGCTCTCGCCGCCTTGGCGCTGCAGGAGGCGCATCGCGCCCTGGATCTTCGCGCTCTAGGCCTGCCGCGCGGCCTGGGCCTGCGAATCGGCGGTCACTACGGCCCGGTGCACCTGGGGGTAAACCCGCTGACCCGAACCCCGGCCGTGATCGGCGCCCACGTGGTGGTCGCCGCCCGCATCGAACCCGACGTCGCGCCCGGCTCGGCCTGTGTCAGCGAAGCCCTGGCCGGCGCGCTGGCCACCTTCCACGGCGACCGCGTGCGCTGCGGCTATGTCGGCCGCACCCAGGGCCGCAAAGGTTTTCCCGCGACCCCGATCTTCAACCTGACCCGGGCCTGATCGCTCCTACACGCGATCTCCTTATCTCCGGAGATGTGCAGATCCGCACATTCAAGGGGTTGCTCCCTCGGACATGGTTCGATCCGCAGGTTGCGGCGACCTTGGCCGGACGGTCGCGGAACGCCTCTGTCGATCGCCATCGCAGGAGCGCCGCCGAAACCTGCACCGCTTTCGACCTGTCACCGCGGGTCGTTAAGCGGCTTTCGGGCCCGATCATCCCCATCGATCGGGTCCGACTCGCCGACCGCGTTTCCATGTCGCGCCAATGTTCCAGCGCGGCTTTCACGTTGCATCAGGAACCTTGCCATGTCTCTCGACGCAGCTGTCATCAAGGAATTTCGAACCGGCGAAGACGCGCGCCTCGGCGCGCTAGCCTCCGACCCCGCGGCGAGCATTCTCAAGCACGCCGTCAGGATCTGGGCGCGCGACCACGGCGTGGCCGAAACCGACCTTACGCGCGTGACCGAAATGGTCATGGGCTTCGCGAAGTCGGCGATCCGCGACTGTGAGCGCAAGATCCATGTCGTCGCCTAGCGTGCCGCTGCTCAAGATCCCGGGTGCGATCCTGGCTCATGCCAGAAGCTTGATCTCCGGAGACGACGCGGCCATGCCCACGGCAATGGCCGAAGACCCACCTTTCGCGCCCAAGTCGGAGGCGGGCGCCGAATGGGAGCCGACTGCGCAGGACAAGAGTTTCTGGGCCAGCCTGGCCGCGGCCGACAGGCGCCTGGTCGACCTGCGGCGCGCGATCGACGAGGCGGCGGCCGAGGCGCTGGCTCGGGATGCCGACGCCAAGGCGTCGAGGATGCCGGAGGTCCCAATCGCCGCGAGTCGATGCGAGGCCGCCAAGCGGATGATCGCCGACGCTCTGGACGCGGAGAAATCATGATCCTCGCCATTGGCGGGAAGGTTCAGGCGAGGACGGCTCGATAACCATCGACCGCCACGCCTCGCCCTTGGGGGAGGGCGGTCGGATGAGCACGGCTCTTTGCCGTTTCGGCGAACGACCGATGCTCATCCGACTCAGATCACGCTACTTGGCGCAGTCGGACTTGCCGACATTGTCCCACTTCTTGAAGCCCCGGCCGGTCTTGGCCTGCAGACGGTCGTTGTAGCGCCGCAGCGCGATGTCGCCGGACTGGCCGGTGAGAACGTCACAGCGGCCGGCGAACACCTTCTCCACGCAAGACGGCCGTGTCGCATAGCCGAGTTCCTCCCAGCCCCCATCGACGAACCGGCGGCAGGCCACATAGTCGGCAGGCAGCTTCTGAGGCTCGACGGCGGGCACGGCGATCTCGACCGGCTCGGCCGCCTTGGCCGCTTCGGCGGCCGCGGCGATCTTGGCGGCTTCGGCCATCGCCAGACGATGCCGTTCGGCCTCATCGGTGCTGGCCTGCTCTGGCAAGTCCGGCTGATCGTTGGCCAACTGGAACCAGGCCATCTGCATCTTCCAGCCACGGGCCTGGGCCAATTGACCCAGACGGGCGGGGAAGTCCCGCGTCGGCCGTTCGATGGCGCCGGGACGCAGACCGATATCGAACGGCCCGTCGCCCTCGATCATCAGGACCCCCGCCAGGCCGGTGGCGTTCTGGCACATGGAGACCCGGTAGCGTCCGCCGCCGAGATCCTTATAGAGATCCGGATTGCGGGCGGCCAAGGCCGCGAACTGTTCGCGGTTGGTCGTGAACTGCTGGAGCCGGCCCGAAGGTTGTATGGCGACCAGGCTGAAGCCCCTGGACGGGTCGGGCGCGACATTGATCATCGATTGCGACCAGAGCCCCTTGGGGCAGCCCTGGATGCCGCGGTCGATCTCGAAGCGCGGCTGTTGGGCGACAAGGCTCGGAACGGCGCCGGCTTGGCCGCGGAACCGGTTGACCGTGTCCAGCAGCGGACAGGAGGCCTGGTCGGCGGGCAGGATCTCGGTCGTGTCGACCTGGAGCCCTGCCACGCCGGCGGCGCGCGCGGCGCTCGCCACCGCGCGGTTCGCGCCCGCCGGATCTCCAGCCGCGCCGGAAATCTTGATGCTGGCCGAGCCGTCGGCGTTCTGGCCGTGACTTAGGGTAAGCCAGGAGCAGGGAACGTTCGGCAGCGCCGCGGCGATCGCCTCGTCGGCCCGAGCGGCGGCCGGTGACGGCGCGCTGGGCGCCGTCGCCGACGGTGCAGGCAGGGCGGCTTTCTTCTGTGGTGAGAGTACGGCGAAGCCGATGCCGACCACGGCGACGGCCGCCACCAGGCCGATCGCCGTGATGGCTTTTCCCTTGGAAAAACCTCGCGCCGGCGGCTCCGGGCTCTGAGCTTTGCGCTCCTCCTCGTCCAGAAGTTTGGCCGGGGGCGTGGTCGGCTTGCCGGAAGGCCTATAGGCGACGTCCATCGCTGGCGGGATGGGGGATGCGGGCTCCTCCTCCTCATGCGCACGGCTCTGGTCGATACCATTGAGCGGCAGCGTCGCCTCCTGGGCCTTCGCCTCGGCCGCGCTTGGCGGCGGATCGGCGTCCGGAACTTCGGGAGGCCCTGCTTGGGGCGTAAAGATCGTGGCGCTGGCGGGGGCGATCTCTTCGTCCTGGGGCGGGGCGGAGATCAGTGGCGGAAGCGAAGAAGCCTTGTCGGCGGCAATCGGCGGAATGGTCGGCGCCCGCGACGGCGCCTGGTCTGCGGCTGGACGCGAGGCTTCGTCGCCGATCGACTCGTCCACCGACTCCACTGGCGAGTCCGGCAGGCTGGGCGCGAAGATCGTGCGTCCCTCAGGAGCGCTCTCGTCACTTGCGACGGCAGCCAGCGACGGCGGAGCGCTGTCTTCTCCGCGCGGCTCGGCGCTCTGCCAGGAGGGCGGTTCGGAGCCCAGGTGGATCACCGTCCGCTCGATCTCGGGGGCGTTGTCCCCGGGCCTCCCTTGACCGATGTCGGGGATCCACGACCGCGGCGAGGGCGCCTCGACCGGCACGTCCAGCGCATCCAGCGCCGTGATCACCTCGGCCATGGTCTGGGGGCGCCCACGAGGGTCGGGACTGAGCATCCGCGCGAACAGCGGCTGCAGCAGCGGCGGGACGGCGGTGATGTCGGCGCCCGCGCGGCGGCGGTCGATGGCCTCGACCAAGGTCGTGCCCATGTTCGGCGCCCGTCCGCCGGCCAGGGCCAGCACCACCAGGGCCAGGCTGTAGATGTCCGTCCACGGGCCGATGCGCCGGTCGAAGTCGCCGAACTGTTCCGGCGCGACATAGCCGAGCTTTCCGGCGAAGCCGTCGCCGACGACGGTCTGGGCGCCGATCTCCATGCTCTTGGCGATGCCGAAGTCGATAATCTTGGCGCGGCTGAGCACGCCGTCCGGTAGCAGGACGTTTTCGGGCGAGATGTCGCGGTGGATGGCGCCATGGCTGTGCGCCGCGTGCAGGCCCTCGGCCAGGCGACGGGTCAGCATGACCAGTTCGCCCGTGGTCGGCGATTGGCGGCCGATCAGGTTGGTCAGCGGCTCGCCGTCGATGAAGTCGGTGACGATGTACAGCAGGTCCTTGCGCGGTTCGCGCGCCAGGACGCGGTACTGCACCAGGGCCGGATGGGCCAGGCTGGTGAGGGTCTTGGCCTCCTTGCGGAATAGCGCCTGGACCTTGGGGTCGGCGGCCAGGTGCGGAAGGATGACCTTGACCGCCACCCGCTCCTCGGCGTTGACGTTGGCGCCTTCGTAGACCTCGCCCATGCCGCCCCGGGCGATGAAGCGCTTGATCTCGTAGATGCCGTTTAGAACGAAGCCGACGGGCAGGATGCCGCGCGGCTGCGCGGGCTTGCGTGGACCGCGCTTGCTCCAGGAGCCGGCGGGGGGGCTCGTGACGGACGCGACGTCTTCATCAGAGGGATCGTCGGGCATGCTCACTGGGGGCGTCTCTTTCCAACTCCGGCCACAACCTCGCCTCGGACGCGCGTCGGTTGCAAGCAGTTATGCGAGGCTTCGAGCATCAGGCCACGGCTTCCGCGATCGAGGGCGCTTGCGCCTGCGGTGACGCTTCGTTTCCTTCGAACGCGTAGGTGAAGGTGGAGTTCGCGACCCCCACCGTGATCCTGGCCACTTCCTCGCCGGCCATCTGGCGTTCCAGCAGGGCGATCGACAGTTCGGGCAGCATGGTGTTGGTCAGGATGGCGTCGATCATCCGGCCGCCCGAGGCGACCTCGGTGCAGCGCGAGACGATCAGGTCGACGACCGCCTGATCGTAGCTGAAGACGATGCCATGGTTCTCGGCGACGCGCTTCTTCACGCGGTCCAGCTGCAGGCGGACGATGCCCTGCAGCATGTCGGGCGACAGCGGATAGTAGGGCAGGACGATCAGCCGGCCGAGCAGGGCGGGCGGGAACACCTTCAGCAATTCGGGCCGCAGCGACTGGGCCAGGACCTCGGCCTCCGGCTTCATCTCCTCGTCCTCCGACATCGAGGCGATCAGGTCGGAACCGACATTCGAGGTCAGCAGGATCAGCGTGTTCTTGAAATCGATGTGACGCCCTTCGGAGTCGTCCATATAACCCTTGTCGAACACCTGGAAGAACATCTCGTGGACGTCCGGGTGGGCCTTCTCGACCTCGTCGAGCAGGACCACCGAATAGGGCCGGCGCCGCACGGCCTCGGTCAGAACGCCGCCCTGGCCGTACCCGACATAGCCGGCTGGCGCGCCCTTCAGGGTCGAGACGGTGTGGGCCTCCTGGAACTCGCTCATATTGATGACGATCAGGCTGTCGTCGCCGGAATAGAGCAGTTCGGACAGGGCGTGCGCCGTCTCGGTCTTGCCCACCCCGGACGGGCCGCACAGCATGAACACCCCGACCGGCTTGTTGGGATTGTCGAGCTTGGCGCGGCTGGTCTGGATGCGCTTGGCGACGGCGTCCATCGCATGATCCTGGCCAACCACGCGCTTCTTCAGCTGGTCGGCGATGGTGAGGACCGAGGCGATCTCGTCCTTGACCATGCGGCCGACGGGAATGCCGGTCCAGTCGCCGACCACGGCGGCGACGGCGTCGGCGTCGACCTCGCCGAACACCATCGGGTCGTCGCCATGGGCCTGGGCGACCGCCAGCAAGGCGGCGTCGAGCGCGGCCTTGAGCCCGGCCGTGTCGCTGGCCTCCGCCGATGCGGCGGCCGCGAGGGCCTGGCGGGCCTCGTAGGCCTTGGCGACGGCGTCCTTCTCGGCCGCCCACTTGGCTTCCACCGCATCGAGCGCGGCCTGCGCCTCCTCGATCGCCTCCTTCAGCTTTCCGATACGCTCCACGCCGGCGTATTGACCTTCGGCCTCGCGGGTGGCGACGCCGAGTTCGACATTCAGGAGTTCGACCCGGCGGCGACGGCTTTCGACCGGCGCGGGCGTCGCGTGCTGCGAGACGGCCACGCGGGCGCCGGCGGTGTCGAGCAGGCTGACGGCCTTGTCGGGGAGCTGCCGGGCCGGCACGTAGCGCTGGGACAGCTTGACGGCCGCTTCCACGGCCTCGTCGAGGATCACCACCTTGTGGTGCTGCTCCATGGCCGAGGCCACCGAACGCAGCATGGCGATCGCCACGCCAGTCTCCGGCTCCCCGACATTGACGGTCTGAAACCGCCGGGTAAGGGCAGGATCCTTTTCGAAGTACTGGCGATATTCCGACCAGGTGGTGGCGGCGATTGTGCGGAGCCGACCGCGCGCCAAGGCGGGCTTAAGCAGGTTGGCGGCGTCGCCGGTGCCGGCCTGGCCGCCGGCCCCGATCAAGGTGTGGGCTTCGTCGATGAACAAGATGATCGGCTTGGGCGAGGACTCGATCTCGTCGATCACCTGCCGCAGCCGCTTCTCGAACTCGCCCTTCACGCCGGCGCCGGCCTGCAGCAGCCCGATGTCCAGGGCGCGGAGCGTAACGTCCTTGAGCGCCGGCGGGACGTCGCCATCGACGATCCGGCGCGCCAATCCTTCGACGACCGCCGTCTTGCCCACCCCAGCCTCACCCGCGAGGATCGGGTTGTTCTGGCGTCGGCGCAGCAGGATGTCGATCACTTGGCGGATCTCGGCGTCGCGGCCGACGATCGGGTCGATCTCGCCAGCCCTGGCCCGCTCGGTGAGATCGACGGAATATTTGGCCAGCGTCTCGCCTGAGGCGCTGGCGAACGGGCCGCCTGCCGCGCCTGCCTGGTCGGGGGTCGCCTCAGCGGCGAGGGCTCCGCCCACTTCGGCTGAGTTCGCGACGATCTTGTCGAACTCGTCGCCCAGGGCGTCGGCCGAGACCTTGCGGAACTCAGGCGAGATCGCAAACAGCGCATTGCGCAGGATCGGGGTCTTGAGCATGCCGAAGACCAGGTGGCCGGTGCGCACACGGCTGGCCTGGAACATCAGCGACGCATAAAGCCAGCCCTTCTCGATGGCCTCCTCGATCTGGGGCGAGAAGTCCGAGATCGCCGTCGCGCCGCGCGGCAGGCCGTCCAGCGTGGCGACGACGTCGCGGGCCAGCTTGGTGTCGTCCAGGGCGAACCGGGTGCGGATCGCGGCCAGGTCGTTCTGCGGATCCTGCAGCAGGATATGGATCCAGTGCACCAGCTCGACATAGGGATTGCCGCGCATCTTGCAGAAACCGGTCGCGGTCTCGATGCTCTTCAGGCCCGTGGGGCTGAGGCGGCCGAACAGGGCGGAGCGGTTGATCTCGGTCATGCGGCATCTCTCTTGGCGGCGGCTCGAGCGACGCGACGCGAGCTCGGGCCAAGACGGGTCTCGGCGCGCGAGCCGCTGCCGGCCGGCGGATTGATCCAACTGGTCCAGCCCAGCCGGGCGCGGCCGTCCAGCGACGCAGGGCGGCGGGCGGCTTCGCTGGCTTCGATCTCGAGGTCCCATTCCAGATGGGACGGGGCGAAGGAATCCAGCGCCTCGGCCACGACCGCGAAGCGCGGGCCGCCCGGCAACAGGTTCTCGTAGTCGTGGAAGGTCTCGACCTTCACGGCGATGCGGAACGCGTCTGACACGGTGCTGGTGCGACGGCCGCAGACAGCGTCGCCGCCCAGCCGGCTGTAGGCTCCGCCCAGACGGGTCTGGTCCGCAGGCTCGATGTCGCGCCAGACCGGACGGTATTCCTTCAGCCGCACGGGGGCGCCCACCAGGTCGGCGACGGCGTCCTCGATGCCCGCCGCGCTACGCCGCGAGGCATAGAGGCCGGCATAGTAGAGGCGGGCCCGGGCCGGGAAGGCCGCGTCGTCAGGCACTCCCGCGGTCGCGCCGGTCAGGGCGCCCAGATAGCCGGCGAAGCGGTCGTCACCGGGCCGGTCGGCATTGGCCGCCGGATTGGACTCCGCCCAGGCGCGATAGAAGAACTGCAGCATGCGCCCAGCCAGCACGTCGAGGAAGTGCCCGAACGGACGGCCCTGGGCATAGCGGCGCTCGAAATGAGCGAACTCGCTGAGGTGCAGGGGCAGGGGCCCCATCGGCCCGGTCAACCCGAACCAGTAGCCCTCGACCTTGGCGCGCCCGCCCTTGACGGTGATCGTTTCCAGCGTGGAACCGGGAAAACCCAGCGCGGGGAGTTGGGCCAGGTCGACGAGGTTCTGCGACGGGAGGCGGGCGTCGCCGATGCGCGGCAGATCCGGCGCGCGCGCCTCCGCCGCGCGCAGCAGGCCAAACAGCCCGTACCGCCTCGCGTTCCCCGCCGCCTGGCGAAGAAACTCTAGATGTTGCGATGTTCGCCCATTCTCGGCGGCCATTGCGCGAAGGTTCCTTCCTGGGGGCTTTCAAAGATGCATTCGGTGAAGGCGTTGACGGTCGCGAACTCGCCGAGGAACCGCTCCAGAACGGCTGAGAACAGGAACATCCGACCGTTCTCGAACGGGGCGTCGTCCAGCTTGAGGCGCAGGCGCTGGCCGCGGGCGAAGGCGCTGCGTCCCCCGCCGCCCACCCGCCGGGTCACCGGTTCGGAGCGGATGGACAGCACGCCGTCGATCTGCCGCCGCAGGGCGGGATCGTCGATCCGTCCATAGAGGGCCAGGTGATCGCGCAACACCGACGGATCGTCGTCATCGCCCAAGGCGAATGAGGCGTAGTTCGGAGTCAGGTGACCGATGACCCGCCACGCCCCGTCGCTGATGCCCATCGGCGGTCGCGGCTTGGTCGGGGCGCGGACGATCGTCACGGCGCGCACGGGAACGCCGCTGATCCGAAAGTCCGTCGCACCGCCGGTGCGCAGCGTCTCGGCGAGCTCACGATTGGTGACCAGCGCACGGACGGCCAGTTCGTAGATCCCCTCCAGCCGCCTCGGCTCGCCCGGAGCGGCCAGGCTGATCCAGGTTTCCGTGCCCAGATAGTCGGTCCTGCGCCTCAGGCGCTGCTCCTTGGTTGACAGGCGCCGATGGCGCAGGCGGGTGACGTAGAACAGCGCCTCCGTCCAGTCGTAGAGCAGACTCCCGAAGGCGTGCAGCGGCGCGACCGGACGGGCGTCGCCATTCTTCTGCGAATGGGCGGTCACCTCCAGCGGGCGGAAGATCTCGAAATCCAGCGGCCGGGTGCGGTCGGCGATCAACTGGTGTTCGTGATCGAACTCGCTGATCGCTACACGATCGATCTGCTTCTCGAACAGATTGATCGCGGGTGTCGCGAAGAGCTTGAAGTTTGCGGGCGACACCGCGCCGGCCAAGGCCGTGGACGCGCGATCGAACAGGAAGACGACTTCGCATTCGGTGCGACACTTGCCGAAGGCCTGACCCAGTTCGCGCAGACGGACGAAGAGGAAGCGTTCCGGACAGGCGAAATATTCCGACAGCAGGCGATAGCCCCGGAAGGAGCGGCGCCCGGTCGGCAGCAGGGCGCAGTTCTCCTCGAAACCGTGCTGCTCGGCCGGGGGCAGCTTGATCCAGGCCGCTGTACCGGCCGCGGAGTCAACCGGCCGGGCCACCGCGGCCACGGCGTCGCCGATCAGCTGGCGGTAGAGCTCGCCGGGCACCACTTCCGAGCCGTCCAGATAGATCGGCAAGGCGTCGGGCGCCATCGCCGACAGCGCAACGCCGCCCAGGCCACTGAACTTCAGGCGCAGCCCGGCTTCGGCCCGCACGCCCGCCGCGCCGGCATAGGCGGAGACGGCCGCGCGGGTGGGCAGGTATTCGGCCTCCGTGATCTTCAAGGGCCAGAGGGTCACGTCCTGGCCGGTCCGGAAGATGACCGGCGTGGCGGCGTCGTCGCCGGAGGTGGCCGACATCTCGGTCAGGCGAGGGACGACGAACCCGGCGGCGATCGCCTGGTCGCTGTCCTGGGGTTCGAGCGTCACCACGCACATTGACGGGGTCGGCGCCAGGTAGTGGGGCTGGATGGCGTTGAGCAGATGCTGGGTGAAGTCGGGAAACTGGTCCTGCAGCTTCAGCTTCACGCGAGCGCCCAAAAAGGCCACGCCTTCCAGGAGCCGCTCGACATGGGGATCGGTGTCGGATGGAGCGTTGAGGCCCAGGCGTCCGGCGACCGTCTCGTACTCCTCGCCGAATTCACGTGCGGTTTCGCGAAGATAGAGCAGTTCTTCGTTGTAGGCCCTGAGGAGTCGAGGATCCATCCGCCTACTCCCGGAGGGTCGCCGAGCCCGTGTCGATCTCGACGTCTGTCTTGAACTCGACGGGCAGGGCCATGACGGCGCTGGTGACATCGGCCCGGATGACGAAGGTGACGGCGTTGGGCTTGGCGTCCTTGGCTGTGGCGGTGACGTCGAGGCGCTGCGGGTTGATGCGGGGCTCGAAGCGCCGGATGGCCTGCTTGATCTCGCGCGCCCGGTTCTCGACCGCCCGCCGCTGCAGCAGCTTGCCGGCCATGTCGGGCACGCCGTAGTTCAGGACCGAGGTCGCCACCTCGGGATAGGGCTTCAGGTTCTGGATCGCGCCGAATTGGGTGGTGTTGAGGATCCAGTTCAGCTCGCGCAGGACCGTGGCCCGCAGCGCGGCCTCGTTGAAGCGTTCGATCTTCAGGATCGGATAGAGCCGCCGCGTCGCCGCCCGGCTGACCTGGCCTTCGACCTTCGGATCGTCGCGGACGTCGTCGAAGTCGAGATCGGCGACGAGCTTATCGAACAGGGTCGGATTGATCCGGGCTGGCATGGCGTCAAGCGAACGCCAGATGGCGAAGCGCCAGGATTCCCACGTCTTCGCCGTTTCCCAGCGACCAGAGCTTTTGGCCGAGGCCTTCGGCGCCTCGAGATCCCTCGCGCCAGCCGGTCGCCCGGGCCAGCAGCAGATTGGCGTCCGTCGCGTCCTGAGTAGCGGGGTAGCGGACGGGCAGGATGGCCGCTACGCCCTGTCCGGTCTTGAATTCGATTTCCACGGGCAGCCAGACGAGGTCACGCAGATCCTGCGGCCCGTCGCTGGTGATCTTGCGCACGGCGTCGAAGGGGACGAGTCCCCAGCGCCCGTGGATGACGGCCTCGAAAGCCGGGCCAAAGCGTGGATCCGCGTCGGCGATCCAGTCGAAATCCTGATCGTTGAAGCGCCCGGGCGTATCGGGGGCGGCGTCGAAGGCCCGCAACCGGGCAGCCTCGGCGTCATCGATCCGCCCTTGCAGGCCCGCGCCGAGGGCAACGGCCAGGTCGCCGGCCCACGGGCTGGTATTGACCAGTAGGGCTGGTGGAACCTGTCCCGCAAAGGCCTTCTCGCGTTCGATTTCGGCGTCGATGGCCAGGTTGTAGGCGACCGCCAGCATCTGGGCTTCGGGAGACAGCTGGGTCAGCACCTTCAGCTGCGCCTTGGCCTTGTCCCATTCACCCAGGATGCAGAACAGCTGGAACAGAAACATGCGGCTGGGCTGATCGTCCGGCGCGCGCCTGACCCTTTCGACAAGGGCTTGGCGCGCGCCGTCCAGATCACCAGCGCGTAGGAGGTCGTCGGCGTTAGGCATTCTTTGCTTCTATGATTGGCCGAAGACCGGCGCGGCTCGCCTAGAACTTGGCGTTACCGGCGATGTCCCACTTGAAGTCGCCCGTGCCCGCGGCCTTGCCGGCCGAGCTCTGCTCCTTGTACGCAACCTCGACCTTGGCGAAGTTGATCGAGACGTTTTCCGTCAGGCGATCTTCGCCGCCGCTGCCGCCGGTCGACACCGAGCTGACGAGGCAGTCGGTCATGGTGATGGTGATATATTCCAGCGGGGTCTCGCCGGCCTTGCGGACCACCAGCGTCGCCTTGCTGATATGCTTGCCGTTGGCGGCGGCCAACATCAGCGGCGCCGACGACAGGTCGACATACTTGGTGAAGGACAGATCCTGGACGTTCACCTTGCCGGCGCCGGCGCCGCCGCCGACGTGGGCCGTGCCCGAGTTGGTCATGCCCCAGCTCCAGGCCAGGACATCGATTTCACCTTTGTGGCTGGAGTCCTTGGACTCACCACTGATGCCTTCAAGTTTCAGGAACATATCAACGGCCATAAGGCGTTCTCCTCACGAAAAATGATCTACTGACAGTTAGTTCGGGCCCTTGGGCAGGCGCGAAACCATACTGAGCGACACGTCCATCCCCTCGAGCTGGTAGTGCGGCACCATGCGGAAGACGCCGCGGTAGTAGCCCGGGTTCTCGGGGTCGGGGATGACATCCACCGAGGCGGATTTCAGGGGCTTGCGAGCCTTGTCTTCTTCAGTCGAGAAGTCGGGCTGCATGTCCACGTACTGCATGATCCACGACTGCAGGTCGCTGGCCAGAACCGGCGCCTCGCGGCTGCTGCCGATCCAGTCCCGTACCATGCACTTGAGGTAATGCGCGAAGCGGCAGCTGGCGAAGATGTAGGGCAGGCGCGCCGACAGGTTGGCGCTGGCGGTCGCGTCGGCGTCCTCGTAGGCCTTGGGAGCATGGAGGGTCTGGGCGCCGATGAAGGTGGCCTGGTCGGTGTTCTTGCGATGCACCAGGGCCATCAGCCCGGCCTTGGACAACTCGGCCTCGCGACGATCGGAAATGGCGATCTCCGTCGGGCACTTGGCGTCCATCGCCCCATCGTCGGTCGGGAACATCGCGGTCGGCAGGTCCTCGACGGTGCCGCCGGATTCCACGCCGCGAATGCGCGTACACCAGCCGTAGGTCTTGAAGGCCTCGGTGATCCGCACGCCCAGCGCGTAGGAGGCGTTCAGCCACAGATAGTTGTCGTGCTGGCCGCCCTCGGTGTCTTCCTCGAAGGCGAACTCCTCGACCGGCTCGCTATTGGCGCCGTAGAGCGGGCGCCCGAGGAAGCGCGGCAGGGTCAGCGCCATGTAGCGGCTGTCGTTTGAGGCGCGAAACGAGCGCCAGGCCATGTAGTCGGTGGCGTCGAACTGCTTGGCGATGTCGCGCGGATTAGCCAGCTCCTGCCAGCTTTCCATGCCGAGCAATTGCGAGTCCGCCGCCGCCACGAACGGGGCGTGCGCCGCCGCGCCGATCTTCGCCAGCCCCTTCATCACCTCGATGTCGGGCGCGGTGTGGTCGAAGGCGTAGTCGCAGATGAACGCGCCATAGGGCTGCCCGCCCAGCTGGCCGAACTCGGCCTCGTAGATCTTCTTGAAGAGGGGGCTCTGGTCCCAGGCTGCGTCGCGGAACTGCCGCAGCATCTTGCGGGTCTCGTCCTTGGAGACGTTCAGCACGCGGACCTTGAGGTCCTTGCCGGTCGGGGTGTTGCCGACGAGATACCAAAGCCCCCGCCAGGCGGATTCCAGAGTCTGGAAGTCCTTGTGGTGGATGATCTTGTTGACCTGTTCGGTCAGCTTGCGGTCGATCGCGGCCTTCAGGGCGTCCACGGTTGAAAAGACGTCGGCGCCGATGATCTGGGTGTCCTCGAGCGCCTGCTGCGCCAAGGTCTTCACAGCCTCTTCGATCCGCGCCTGCTTGGCGTCGGTATTGGGCTTGAATTCCCTTTGCAGCAGCGACGCGAAATCGTCGACGGTGACGGTTTCCGTGGCGGGGGCGCCAGTCTGCTGAAGCGTTTCTTGCGCCATCAAGGTCTCCCAACGGGCAGGGTAGGGGAAATCATTCTAGATCTACTGGAGATTGTCTAGGCGTTGTCGGCGGGCGGCTTGGCGGCCGCGAGCGCCTTCATCAACTCGGGGTCTTTCAGAACCTTATCGAGCAGGTCTTGAGCGCCGTCCTTGCCGTCCATGTACAGCATCAGGTCGTTCAACTGCTGCCGCGCCTCCAGCAACTTCGCCAGGGCGGGCACGTTCTTGGCGACTTGGCCTGGCGAGAAATCTTCCATCGACTTGAAGGTCAGATCGACGCCGATCTTACCGTCTCCGGTCAATGTGTTGTCGACCGTGAAAGCGGCGCGTGGCGCAATCGCTTCCATCTTCTGTTCGAAATTGTCCATGTCGAATTCGACAAAGTCGCGCTTGTCGAGCGGCTTCTTCTCGACATTCGATTTTCCAGACAGGTCGGACATAACTCCGACCACGAACGGAATTTCGATCTTCTGGCGGGAACCAAAAGTCTCCACTTCGTATTCAATGTGAACACGAGGAGCGCGATTCTCCTTGATGAAACGCTGTCCACCTTTGTTCGACGCCATGGTCATCCACCCGCAATTAGACGTTATATGTCGCTAATAAACTTCGCCATCATAGGTCTATATCATGGCGATGTTCAACCGATAGCTCAAGCTTGTTCGCGATGTTTTCGTGATTGCAGAACGTTGCGAGCTTCTTCGACGCTCCCTGGCGCGATGTCTTCAAGAATCGCCATGAAATCCAACCCAACCCATTCACGCGCACGCTGTAGCAACGTCAGGATCGGGTGCCCCGGTTCCCTGCGCCGGTAGTAGTCGCTCAGCGCCTCAAGGGCGCGGACGACGTCGTCCCGGGTCTCGATCCTCGCGCCCAGGGTGGGCGACGAGTTCAAGAAGCTTGGCGATGCAACGTCCGGTTCCGCCGATGGTTCCCCACTTTCTGACGTCTCGGTCTTTTTTCCGAACGCCTGCACCGCGCGTCGCATCTGACCGAGCGCGTCGTAGGTCGCCCGAAAGTTCGTGGAGCCGCCCTCGTCGGCGTTGGCGGTGAGCACCATGTCCACGCGACGCAGGCTGTCTTCAATTGCGTTCAGCCGCTGGACGATCACATCAAGGTCGTCCTGACTCACATCCTCCAGCGCGGCCCGGAACATTCCGTAGCCTTCCTCTGTTTCGCCTCCCAAGCGGAAGCGTTCGAAGTGGTCGATGGAATAGTCACCGAGGCGAGGATGGCGGATCAATGTGATCCTGCGCAGGGGTTGGATGAACTGCGACGCTCCGGTCAGGGAATCGCAAGGACCCTTGCGCCCTTGGAACCCATAGTCCTCCAATCGCGGATGCAGGCTGGGCCAGTAGGCCTCCAGAAGGCCCGCCAGATATTTCGCACCGGCCTCGACAGTTTCCAGGTCCCCCGCCCGGGCTCCGGCGCGGCAGAGATAGATGGGCAGCCAGATGTCCTTGGTGCGCGCGCTTTGCTCGACGATTTTGGCGATGATCGCGCGCCAGTCGATGTCGGAAGCTTGAGCCTCGACCCCGGACGCGTCGATCGAGACCTCCGTCTCGAAGGCTTGTTCGATTTCATAGCGCTGCGGGTCGTAGGCGAGGTCCGGGCCGGTCGGGTCGTCGTCGGAAACCGGCGCCAACAGTCGACTCGGATCAAGCGCCATGTTCTCGTTCGCCTCAACGTTGATATCGCGCCCGAGCCGTTTGTCGCCGAACCTGCGCAGGCAGGCGGTTGGGGCGGGCGCGGAGTGTGGCCCAAGAAATCGTTTTGGCAAGTCTGTCTGGTTGAGATGTTGAAATTGATCGCTACACCTATGCACAGCGGGCCGCGGGCCGTAGGTTTCAGGCGCAGTAACGGGAGCGATTAATGGATCGGCAGGCTACGATATCTGTCGCTCTTGGTACGGCTAAGCTTAACCTTGAGCGCTTCGAGTCGATCGAGCGCTTGAGCGAGCCGTTTGTGATTGTTGTAGAAGGGTTTTCTGCCGACGAGGTCGATTTTCTGCCGCACCTTGGAAAGCCGGTTTCCCTGGACGCTGGCGATGAGATGGACCACGTCCGCTACTTCCATGGGTTGTTGACCGAAGCGGCCTTGATCAAGGTCGATATCAACGGCGCCCACTACCGGCTCACCCTCAGGCCATGGCTGTCACTCCTGGACCAGAACCGAAACTATCGGATCTTCCAGGACAAGAGCGTCGTCGACATCGTCAAGCAGGTGTTCTCCGACGCCGGCATGAAGGACGTCGAGTTCGACCGGCTGACCGGCAGTTACAAACCGCGGGAATATTGCGTTCAGTACAAGGAAAGTGACTTCAATTTCGTCTCGCGCCTGTTCGAGGACGAGGGCATCTACTACTATTTCCGGCACGAGGAAGCGGCTCACAAGCTGGTCCTTTGTGACGGAAAATCGGCTCACAAGCCCGAGCCGGGCTACGAGAGCATCCGCTTCCTTCCGGTCTCCGGCGACGAAACGAGCACGCCCGACACCCTCTCGGAATGGAACGAACGGATCAGCTCGGTCAGCCAGGCCAGCGTGACCCTGCGCAGCTTCGACTTCACCAAGCCGCAGAATCCGGTCGAGGCCGTCAGCCAGGGCGCTGGCCAGCACCCGGGCGACGCGCTCGAGGTGTACGAATATCTCGGCGACTTTACCGACAAGAGCGAGGGCGAAACGCGGGGGCAGGCTCGTCTGGCCGCGAGTCGCGCGCCGCGACGGCTCTACAGCGGGGGCGGCGACGTCTTGGGTCTGGCCTGCGGCGGCCTCTTCACCCTGACAGAAGCTGGGGTCGATCGCTTCAACCAGGAATACCTGATCATCGGCCTCAACCATGTCGTCGAGGCCGAGAGCCATCGCAGCGGCGACGATCGTCAGGCCAGGCGCGTCAACGTGGTGGCGATCCCTAGCGACACGCTGTTCCGGCCGCCGCTCGTCGCCGAAAAGCCCATCTCAAGCGGCGTCGAGACCGCCACGGTGACCGGGCCGGCCGGCGAGGTCGTCTATGTCGACGAATGGGGACGCGTGAAGGTGCGCTTCCACTGGGATCGCTCGCCCGATCAGCCAGGCAAGACCTCGTGCTGGATGCGCGTTTCGCACCACGCCGCAGGCGAGGGCTTTGGCAATGTCGACCTGCCACGGGTGGGCCAGGAGGTCATCGTCGACTTTCTGAACGGCGATCCGGATCGCCCGATCATCACCGGGCGGGTCTATAACGGCCAGCGCAAGCACGCCTACGACTTGCCGGCCCAAAAGACCCGGTCGTTGTGGCGTACCCAGACGATCGGGCGGCTGGGCGACTATGCCGGGGCCGAGAAAACCCCGCCGCCCAACAGCCTGGGCTTCAATGAGATCCGTCTTGAGGACAAGGGCGGCTCGGAAGAGATCTACATCCACGCCCAGCGCGAGATGGTGCGCGACGTGCTGCTGGACGACACCCTGACCGTCCAGCGCGACCGCGCCACCCGGGTGGGGCGCGATCGCAAGACGGCGGTCAAGCGGCATGAAGCCACCACCATCGAGACCGGCGACGAAACCCACGAGGTCAGCAAGGGCAAGCGCACGACGACAATCGAGCTTGACGATGGAACCACCGTGCGCTCTGGCAACTATAGCGTGAAGGTGAACAAGGGGACGGTGACGATCGAAGCCGCGCAAAGCATCACGCTGAAGGTCGGCTCAAGCTTGATTGTGATGGATCCCTCCAGCATTACGCTGAGCGCCCAGACGGTCACCAGCCACGCGCGCGGCGTCAACACCGTGAGCGCGCCGCAGGTCGAAGTGCACGGAGACGGCATGACGACGATCACGGGCGGCGCCGTGAAGATCAATTAGGATCGCGTATGAGACGCTGGAAACAGGTTAAGTGGGCCGAAGCGGGCCAAGTCTCCGCAATTCTCGGATGGCCCAAGTCGAACCACGACGCCGATCCACCCGAGACGGTCTTCGACCGCCTGATCGAGGAAGGACGTGAAGACGATGCGGCCCTGTTCCTCGGCCAGGCCTTGCCTCGCTTCGAAGCCGTGGCCTGGGCGGCCCGGGCCGTCCAGGAGCTGTCCTTGACCCCGAGCGCTCAGGACGCCGAGGCGCTCAAGGCGACCCTTCTATGGCTGCAGGACCCGAGCGACGGTCGGCGCCGGGCGGCGTTCGCGATCGCTGAGCAGTCCCGTGGGGCCAGCCCCCAGAGGCAGTGCGCCTTGGCGGTGTTCTTTTCGGGCGGCTCGATCGCGCCGGTGGATGTCGAACCCGTTTTGCCGCCCAAGGACACGGTCGGCGCCTTCGCCGCGGGAGCGGTGCTCACCGCTGCGACACAGAGCGGACGCCATCTGGAGAGCCTTCGTTCGGCGCTCGCGCTCGGCGACGCGATCGCCAGCGGCCGAGAAACCGCACACCCATGACCCTTGTGCTGACCATCAAGGCGCTGGATCGTCTCGACAACGGAGAGACGGCGCGCCTGAAGCTCGACCGCCATGGCGCGCGCATCGGACGCTCGCCCCACATGGATTGGTGCCTGCCGGATCCGCGCAGCTATATTTCCTCCGCCCATTGCGAGATCCACTACCGTGATGGGGCTTACGTGCTGGTCGATCGAAGCACCAACGGCACCTTTGTGAACCGGTCGGCATCACGGCTGACGACGCCGCATCAGATCGTCGATGGCGACGTGATCCTGATCGGCCACTACGAAATCGAGGCCCGGCTGGAGCAGGGCAGGGGCTCTGGCGCTGAAGAGTCCGCGCCGGCCGCCGCCTGGAGCGGCTGGGACAGCCACGGCGCCCGCGAGGTGGCGGATGACCCGGCGCGCTGGGATCAACCGGCGCCACGGGCTGCCATCACGGGCCAGGGTTCCGTCTCGGGCGCCTGGGCGCCGCCGCGCATGGACGTCGCCCCCCAGCCCGCCTCGGCCTGGGCTCCAGCTCGTTCGGAAGCGCCGCCGCCTTCGGCCTGGTCCAGCGATCCGCCGACCCAGGCCATGCCCTCGGCGGTGGACGTATGGGGGCAACTGGCGGCCACCAACGAGGTCGACTGGGCCCGCGGCTTCGGCGGCCCCGCCACGCCGGCGTTCGAGGCGCCGCCCTTGGCCTCGCCTTCCACGGCGCCTTGGGGCCAGACCCCCGCGCCGCCGCCGCCGCCGGAGCCGGCGCGAAAGCCGCGATCGACGCCCACGGCCGGCGACGGCGCCGAATGGCGCGCTTTCCTGCACGGCGCCGGACTCCGCTCCGAGGATTTCAGCAGTTCACCCCTGGAAGTGCTGTCGGCGGCAGGCGGCGTCCTGCGACGCCTGCTGGGCGGCATGGTCGTGATGATGGAGGCGAGGGCCAGAGCGAAGGCCCAGCTTGGGGCGCAGAACACCAGCCTGGAGTTTGACGGCAACAATCCGCTGAAGTTCACGCGATCGGCCGACAAGGCGATGGCGCAGATGCTTAATCGACCCGATCGTGGCTTCATGCCGGCCGACCTGGCCGTGGAGGACGCCTTCCGAGACCTGCAGGCCCACCAGCTAGCCACCTTGACGGCGATGCAGGGCGCGTTGGCCGCCACGCTCGATCGCTTCTCTCCCTCGGCGATCCGGGGCCGGGCGGAGCACCGGGGGCTGCTGGCCAAGATCGTACCTGGCGCGCGGGCGGCGGCGCTCTGGCAAGCTTATGAACGGGAGTTCGAGGGTGTCACCCGGGGCTCCGACGAAGCCTTCATGGAGGTCTTCGCCAAGGAGTTCCGTGACGCTTACGAACGCATCGCCGCCGACATGAAGGCCAAGCGGCGGCCCTAGACCACTGCGCTTGGCGGCCGCTGGGCGGATCAGGACAGAGCGAGCAGCGTGGTCTCGTCGCAATTGACCACGGCCACGCTGACATTGTCGGGGGCGCCGCGCTCCAAGCAGATCTTCACCAGTTCGTCGGCGGCGGCGGCTGGATTGCCCTGGGCCAGAATCGTTGCCAGTTCGGCGTCTGGGATCGTCCGGGTAAGGCCGTCGCTGCACACCAGGAAGACGTCCCCAACCTTGGCTTCGTCAGAGACCGCATCCAGTTCAAGTCGGGGCGCAACGCCCACCGCGCGCGACAGCACATGCGACATGGGGTGGTTTTCGGCCTCTTCGGCCGTCAACCGACCCGAGGTCACCATGTCCTGAACCTGTGAATGGTCGACTGTCAGCTGGTAGAGCTGACCGTCACGCAGCAGGTAGCAACGGCTGTCGCCGGCCCACAGCACCACGAAACGTCGGTCGCGCAGAAGTAGGGCCACGACCGTGGAACCCATGGGCTGTCCGACCGACTTGGTCCAGATGCGCTCGTTGGCCTCGTGCACCGCCGCGGCGACCGCCGAAGCGGCGTCGTCGAAGTCGGCGGGCAGGACTGCGGCCTCCAGGGTCGCGGTGATGGTCTTGGACGACCACTGCCCGTTGGCGTGACCGCCCATGCCGTCGGCGACCGCCCAGAGGCCCTGGTCCGGACGCGCCAGCACTTGGTCCTCGTTGTCGCGCCGCACCTTCCCGGGATGGGTCAGGGTGGCGTCGTGAAATCGCAAACTCCCGTCATCCATGGACAGCTCCTATGTCGTCAGAACCTGGGTCATCAGGTCGGCGGGTGGCTGGCTGGCAATCAGATCGAACGGTGAGTCCGGCAACCAGAAGCGGCCTTGCGCTTCTGCTCCGCCCTCTGATTCCACAGTTTGAAAGATAATTTGCGCGCTGGCCACCATCGCGTCGATGTTCGCGGCGTCTTCGAAGGCGCGATGGATTTCGTCTTCGGCCGCCGCGGCGATGCGTTCGGCGGATCGCGCTGAAAGAGCCTCGGTCGTGCGGCCGCCAAGGACGATAATGAAGCGTCGCCCCGCCGAGTCGATCGAGGACGCCAGCGTTCCGGTTCGCCAGCCGTCGCCGAAGGGCCCGGGCCCAAACGAGAAGCGCAACGGCGGCGCGGCGTCGTGCCGAGCTTCGAAATCCGGACCCAGGACAGTCCGCGCCTGCGCCAATCCGGCGCTCGCCCAGGCGTCCCAGGCGTCGCGGTCCGGGCCGGAAAGGCCGCGGGCGACGAAATCGCCGTGGGTCGGCAACTTGCCGAAAGCGAAGGCCTGCGGCGCGGTCAAAGCTTGGCTGGGCATCGGAATGACCACAGGCCGCCGCGACCGAACGGATTTTTGTCGGACGGCAGATTGACCTTGAGCGTGAAATACTGGGCGCCCTGGCCGAAGGTGGCCTTGATCGCGTTCGGACCAGCGTTTTCCTTTTGGGCGGCGTCCATCAGGCGGAAGAGCGCCCATACCCCCTGGGCGTCGTAGCGCCGCACTTCCTTGGCGCCGGCATAGAGGACGAGATGGGCTTCGGGCAGGCCCGAGATCGCCCACATCACGGGCTTGGCGCCAACGCTGTTGGGCTCGAAGCGATAGGTCGCGCCGCCGGCGGAGAATTCGGCGGCGGTGACCGCCCCGCCGAAGCCTGCGGCCTCGACGCGGATTGGCAGGCCGGAGGTGAGCAGGTCGCGGACCTGAGCCGCCTTCTGGAACTGCTCGGCGCTGGCCGGGTCGAAGGCCGACGCCACCGGGTCGTCCGAACGCCAGCGCCAGACCGGACCGGAGGTCAGCAGCAAGGGCTGCAGGCGATCGCGCATCATGCTGTCGAACTGGCCGTTGAGACCCAGAACCCGCATCATGTCCGCCGCCGTCGCGTCGTTCTGCGCCGCGCCATAGAATGGATAGCGGTTGTCGCTAACGCTGCGGCAGGCGCCCGCAAGGTTTGTCGCATACTCCTGTCCGATGGCGTTCTGGGCCGAGGACACCACGGCGCCCCGGCCGCTCTGGGTCGCCTGAGCGACGAAGCCCTGGAGCTGAGGCGGGGCCACGACGCTGGTGGTGGCGACCTGTCCCAGCGCCGACGCCAGTTCGCCCTGCGCCGCGACGCCGCCCAACCCGCCGCCGGCGATCCCGGCGGCCATGTTGGCCGAGGCGGCCTGCTTCACCGCCGCCAGGAACTCGTCGATCGGCGCGGCGCCCTTGCCGTCGCCGACATAGGTCGCGAGCGGCCGGAAGTAGTCGGTGATGGTCTTGCCGGCGTCGACGCCGCCGGAGTCCAGCACCGCTCCGCTCACGACGCGCGCGGCGGTCTTCAGCTTGCTGGGGGCCCGGATCGCCGGCGGCTTGCCGAAGGTGGTGTTCTTGCGGACCTCCAGCAGCAGCACCTTCAGCGGTGACGGTGTGCGGGTGAAGGCGCCCAGGGCGGCGGGATTGGTGAAGTAGTCGGCCGGCTTCAGGCCCTGGACCACGCCGTCCCAGGCCGCGATGTATTCCTTGGCGTAGAGCGCCGCGACGCCCGGCTTGACCTGGGCGATCTGGCCGCGGATCGCCGCCTTGTCGGCGTCCTGACCCATGACCCACAGATCCTTTTCAAGGTCGGAGGCCACGGTCTGCAGCCCGGGCTGATAGGCTCGCTCGAAGCCAGCGCGCGTAAAGAAGTAGGGCACGCTGGCATCCAGGACCGCGTCGCCGTTCATAAAGGCCTGGCGATCGCCGCTCGCCAGGACGCTGTCGGCGCGCCAGTCGGGCTGGTCGGTCGCGGCCGCCTTCTGGCGAAGGATCGCATAGGCGCGATCGGCCAGGGACAGGGTCTGCACCGCCGCCCGCGTCGACTCGATCAGCGCCCCGTCCAGCGGCGCCTCGCGCCCCGGCCACACACGGCCCAGCTGCGGATCGGCGAGCAGGACGTCCAGGTGCTTGGCCAGCTCCTCGCGCACCTCGGCGCGATCCGCGCCCGGCAGGGCGTTCTCGGCCCAATCGTCGGTCACCCACGCCTTGACGGTTTTCGGATCCAGGGGCCCCTGGCCGCCCAGCATCAGATAGACCTTGAGCGGCTCGTAGACCTTCAGCGGCTCTTGGGCGTGATCCTGCATGTAGCGTTCCAGCCGCAGCAGGATGCGGGGCAGGAGGATGCGCTGGAGCGCTTCCCGATAGGCCTGGTCGGCGGCCTTGGCGTGGCCGCCCTGGAACAAGCCGAACCGCATCAGCAGGGGCGGCCCGCCCTTGGCCTGGTCGACATGGCCGCGCGGCAGGTCGCGCAGGGCCCGGATCAACGATAGCGCCTGTTCCAGGTCGGGATCGCCTTCGCGCACCTCCACCAGGTCGACACCCGTCTCGCGCACCTCGGCGCTGACGTTCTGAGCGCCGACCAGGAGCTGGTCCTGCAACGCCCTGTTTCTCGTGAAGCTGACACCCCAGAGCAGAGCAATGAGCAGCGACAGGACAGCGATGCCGGACACACCGGCGATCAGCGCCGTTCGACGGCGGGCGCGCGCCGCCGGATCGCTCTGGACGAGCCCTGCCTCGGCGAAGATCACGTCCTTGAGCAACCGGTTGAGGAAATAGGCTCTGCCGCCTTGGCCAGCCAGCCCAGAACGCGGAATTGCAGGGGCGTCGTAGACGGCGGCCACGTCCCCGAGGATCCGGTCCAGTGGAGCGCCTTCCTGGACGCCGCTGGTCAGATAGAAGCCCCGGAACAGCGGCCGCATATCCTGTTCAGCCAGCAGGGCGCCGTCCAGGAAACGGCTTAGCCTGGCGCGCAGCGACGCCACCTGCGACGGGAAGCCCAAAATCAGGCTGCGGCGATGTGGATCGGTTTCTTCCTGCAGGCGCTTGGCGACCCGGTCCGCCAAGGCCTGGACCACGGCGTCGAACTCGGCCAACACGACGTCGAGGCTGGTCGGAGCTTCCAACGGCAGGGTCGCACCAAGAATGGCGCGGCGCCCCTCGACATCGAGGTCGTCGAAGAATTCGCCAAAGCCAGCCAACAGGTCGGCCTTGGTGAACAGCACATAGACCGGCGCTGAAACCTCGAGCGCGCGCCGCAGTTCGAGCAGGCGGCGACGCACCGCGGCCGCGTGGTCGTCCAGCCCCGCTCGATCGGTGTTGAGAAGTTCGTCCAGGCCGATCGCCACCAGGACCCCGTTGATCGGCTGCAAGGGGCGGGTGCGGCGTAGCAGCTTGAGGAAGCTGTCCCAGCCCTTGTGGTCGACAGAGGCGTCGGAGGTCTGGGTGGTGTATCGGCCGGCGGTGTCGATCAGCACGGCGTCGTCAGCGAACCAGAAGTCGAGATTGCGGGTTCCACCGACGCCCTTGAGCGCCGCGTCCGAGAACGGAAACTGGACGCCGGACTTCAGCAGCGCAGTCGTCTTGCCCGCGCCGGGGGGACCGATGATCACGTACCAGGGGCGAGCATAGAGGTAGTCGCGCTTGTCGCCTGTCGCCGTCTTCAGCTTGGCCAAGGCCGAACGCATGCGCCCCGTCAGCGCCTCCGCCTCGACGTCGCCTGGCGACGGGGCCGCCAACTGCCTGGCGATCTCGGCGGCGGCTCTGCGGGCCTTGAGGACCCGCAGCGTGGCGAAAACGCCCCACACAGCGGCGACGAGGAGGGCGAGCAGGGTCTTGACCCACCACGGCCTCAGGAACGGCGCGACCAGCGGAAGAACAAGGACCAACAGCACCGCGACCAGGACCGCCGCGAGGCCGGTGAGCAGCCACCAGTTCAGGAAGAAGCGCTTCATCGTGGCCCTATTCGGCGCGCGGAATGACGATTTCGACCCGGCGATTCAGCGCCTTGCCGTTGGCGGTGGAGTTCGACGCGATCGGCTGGCTGTCACCGAACCCTTCGGTGCTGACGCGGCTGGCGTCGGTGATCTTGCCGCGAAGGATCTGGGCGGCCGCGTCTGCCCGCGCCTTGGACAGCGCGAAGTTATCCGGGAAGGTGACGCTGATCAGGTGGTCGGAGTCCGCATGGCCCTCCACGCGGACGGCTCCGCGCTCGGCTTCGATCGCCGCGCCGATCCGGGCGAACAGCGCCTCGCGGCCTGGCTCCAGCCTGTCCGATCCCGACCTGAAAAGCTGTCCGACGGTGGTGCGTACGCGGATGGACTTGCTATCCTGCTCGACGACCACCAGATGCTGGGCGATCTCGGGCGCGAGGAAGCCCTGGATGCGCTGCAACTGAGTGCTGGTCGGAACCGGCGGGGCGGGGGCGACGCGCGACATGCGCAGCGGCTGGTCCGGATTGATGGCTTTCAGGGCGTTCAGCGACGGCTGGCCCGTCTGGATCAGGGTTACGCGCAAGAGGATGAAGAGGGCCAGCAGACCGGCCAGGGCGATCGCGCCGGCCAGGGCCAGGGTCGCCCAGAAGCTGATACGGGCCGCCGGTGTCGGCTCGCCGCGCCAATGCGGCGACAGTTCGGTTTGAGACAGGGCGCGAGTATGGTCGAGGGCCGCATAGCAACTGGCCATGATCTCGTGCAGGCGGCGCTTGCCATCCGGCGCGACGCGATAGCGACCTTCGAAGCCCGCGGCCAGGCACGCATGGTAGAGCTCGATCAGGTTGGCGAATTCCGCGGGCCTGGCCAGCATGTCTTCGAGCAGGCGCCAGAAGCGATCGCCGCCGATATTCTCGTTGAACACCTGCACGACAAGGCTGCGGCGCGCCCATTCCGCGCCGTCCGCCGCCTGACCGGGAAGGTTCTGGGCGATGTCGTCGACTGTGGCGCACACCGCGTAGCGAGCCCTCTGGCGAGTCTCGGTGTCGTAGCCGGCGGCCAGAAGGGCTTGATCGAAGCTGGCGACCGCGGTGGAAGTCTTCTGGTGCAATTCCGGCAGGCTGAGGTGAACGCGGCCGGAGCGGACGCCGACGATCAGTGACAACACCGGCGCGGCCGCCATCATCATCGGATTTCGCGCGCGGGCGGCCGGCGGAGGCGCGGGAATATCGTCGTCGCGGCTGATGACGCGACGTGGGGGAGGGGCAGAAGCAAACGAAGACGATGACGATGCGAACGCCGCCGGTTCACCGGCGGCGAAAGCCGGCGCGGACGGCGGGGAGAGGTTTCCGGACGTGCGTAGATTCTGCAGCGGCGACGGTCGGAAGACCGTCTTGTTCGGGTTCTTCTCCTCGTCGTCGCCGGTCATCGGCCGGTCCCCTTGACGCACCAGAGCTCGAGCTTCAGGTCGGGCCACTCTCCGGCGACATGCAGACCCAGAGCCGCGGCGTTGGCGAAGTCGCGCCAATCGGGAACCGAGCGGTCGAGCTCGAAATAGACGTAACCGGGGATGACGCGAAGCTGCGGCGGCGGCGTCGGGGTGTGTCTCAGGGGCACGCCCGGTAGGGCGGAATCGACGATCTCGCGCATCTTCTGGACCGCGCCGATCTTGGCGATCGCGGGGAAGCGTCCCCGAATGTCGTCGAGCGACGCACGAGCGTTGACCGCAAGATAGAAGTAGCCGGTCTTGTAGAGATTGTGGTCGGTGATCCGGGAGGTGTAGGCGCCCGGTCCGGCGACCTGCAGCGGCAACTGGATCGCCGAACGATCGAACACCGCCGAGAGCGCGGCCTGAAGCACCTCGAACACTGGCTCGAAGGTCAGCTGAAGTTGCTCATGGACATAGCTGGGAAAGGGTGGTGGTCGCCGATCGGGACGCGTCAGCGTCGCCAGCTCACCGGCCATGCCAAGGAAGGTTTCGTACAGCCGCTCCGGGTGCACCATGGGCAAGCCGGCCAGGTGGCGCAGCTGACTGACCCATCGGTTGAGCGCCTGAAGGAGCAGGAAGCTGGCGAAGGTCTCCGCCCCGCCATCCGTGGCCTCGACCGCTCTCAGGGCCAACTCGTCGACACGCTGCGACGCCCGTCCGATGATATCGGTCAGAAAACCCGACAGTCGTGGACTGGCGCGGATGTCCAAGGTGGGCGGAATGTAGCGGTCGTCGAAGACTACGGCGCCGTTGTGGACTTCGCGCACACGCGCCAATCCCAACAGGACGCGGCCATAGGTCTGGTCCTGGGTGACGCCGAACGCCAGGTTCGGTCGGGCCACCTCGATCGGCTCCTGACCGCGTTCGTCGGAAAAGGAGTCGGCGACGTCCTCCTCGTCAACGATATAGCGTACCGTCGCGCCGCCGCGTTCGCCGCGGCTCTTGAATTCCACCGCTCCGCTCTGGCGGGCGGGAAGGGTGAGGTGAACGATCACGTCGCGGGCGTCGGCCGGTATGTCGAGCGGCGGCGGGGGCGGCAGGTCGCCGGGAATCGAGAAGGGCAGGCCGTCGGGCAGGACCCCGGTCATCGATTCGATCGCGAACTTGCCCAAGGCCGCAAGGTCGGCGTTGATCTTCAGCTCCGACAGACCCCACGGATAGGGGCGCAGACCGTTGGCGCGCGCCGCGACCAGGGCTTCGAGATACCGATCCTGCTGCTGAAAATGCTGTTGTCGAAGGAATAGACCCTCGCGCCATGCGACGCGGCTGTCGCTCTGCATACGCTTCCCTCAACGGACTCTAGAAATACCACTTAAACACTAGTCGGCAGAGCTGCGGAAGACGCATTTGCCATCTGCGGCTCTGGTTCTCCCGCGCCTTGCGGCTATGCTTGGAGAAAGGCAAGCAGCGAGAGATGGATGCGGGGCTCACGGGAAGACGAACCGTCGTTCGATCCTCGCAGCTGGCGACGGAAACCTGACGCGCCGAACGGCGTGCGGGAGGATAAGTCACGCTCGTCTGAAACAAGCTTGAGCATAAGAAAGCCAGTGCTGTCGGCCGTGGCGGCCGGGGCGATCCTGGCGATCCTCGTCGCGATCGGGTGGGGCGTCCTGCATCGCCCGTCCGCGCCCGCCCGTTCCGCCGTGTCCAAGGCGCCTGCGGCCCCCGACGGATTTCACCGCACGCTGGTGATCGCGCGCATACAGGACCTGGCGTCCGCGTTGACCGCCGAGGGCGTCGCGACGGACCGGGCGCTGCGATTCGGGCTCGCCGCCAACGAGAAGCTCGAAGGCGCGCCGGGCGAACTGCGCGTCTCGCTGACCTTTCCGAACGGCAAGGCGGATGACGTCGAGAGGATCGAGTTGCGGCGCCCGGACGGCTCGGGCTTCGTCATTCATCCCGACGGCAGCGGCCGCCTGGTCGCCGAAGACCTGGCCTCGGACCTTCAGGTCCGGATCAAGGTGGTGCGTGGCGAGATGGACGCCAACAGCTTCTACTCCTCGGCGGTGGCCGCCGGTGTCGTGGATTCGCTGGTGGACGACTTCGCCAGCGCCTTCGCCTTCGATTTCGATTTCCAGCGGGAGATCCGCCCGGGCGACATCTTCGAGGCGGCGTTTGAACAAAAGGTCGATAGCCGAGGCGACGTCGTGGGGGCGGAGCGACTGGTCTACGCCTCGCTGCAGACCCAGACGAAGTCTCGCGCGCTCTACCTGTTCCAGCCGGCCGGCGAGGCCAAGCCCAGCTGGTTCGACGGCAATGGCGCCGCCGTCGCGCGCGGATTGATGCGGACACCCGTGGAAGGCGCCCGAATTACCTCAAGCTTTGGGCCAAGGTTGCACCCTGTCTTGGGCTATACCCGGGTCCACAAGGGCACCGATTTCGCCGTTCCGGTGGGGACCACCGTCTATGCCTCGGGCGACGGGGTGGTGGATTTCATGGGACCGCACGGCGGCCATGGCAACTTCGTCCGGATCCGGCACTCGCCGGAACTCCAGACGGCCTATGCCCACCTGTCCGGCTACGCGCCAGGGATGTCGGTGGGGGCGGCCGTGCGCCAGGGCCAAGCGATCGGGCTTTCGGGCAATACCGGCCTCTCGTCAGGGCCGCACCTGCACTACGAGGTGATCGTTCGAGATGTGCAGGTCGATCCGATGGCCTTCCAGACCAATAGTCGCCACGCTCTCAATGGTGAAGCTTTGGCGGCCTTCCGGAAGATGCGCGACAGGTTAGATGCGCTGCGGGCGGCCCAGAACGGTTAGCGGTAAAAAAGGTTCCCAAGCTTAAGCTGCGATATACTTGTGCGACGTTGCTTGGCCTCGAGGGTGTTTACCAGGGCGATAATGGCTGCATCTGATTGACTTTAAACATCATTTTCAAAATACAACAAAAGGTGGCAAAGCTGTATTGAGTAAGCTGTGCACCAACGCTAGGCTCCCGCGCACTTCAGGCCAGCGAGAAAGAGTATGATCGTTATCATCGATGGGACCGGACCTGACAACGACCAGGAGTACGCCAAGGAGATGGGGAACTCGTTCCCCAGCCAGATCGCCAAGCAAGTCGTCGGCAGCACCTATTTTCGAGGCCCCTCGCTGACCGGCAAGGAAGTTTCCAGCATCGCCGACCGCGCGGTCGGCGCCGCTCAAGGGGCCGGACCTGTGATCCTGGTTGGCTACAGCCGCGGCGGATGTACGGCGATCATCGCGGCCAAGCGCCTCAAGGCCCAGGGCAAGCGGGTCAAGGCGATGTTCCTCTTCGACGCTGTCGACATGCAGACCAGCGAACTGGGCCTTTCGCAGACCATCCCCGACAACGTCGATTTCGTCGCCCATGCCCGGACGGCGCGCGATCTGGCCTTCTGGATCCGAAACCCCGTCAAGTCGCGCTTCTACTTCTACAACACCGGGCGCTGGCTCGACGGCGACGGCGTCCTCGAGGAAAAGAAGTTCACCGGCACCCACGGCGCGGCTGGCGGCGTGCCCTGGGCTGACGTGGTGGGTGACAGGGCATGCTCGCTGGCGGTGGCGGACTGGATGACCGGCCAGCTCAAGGCAAACGGGGTCGACGTGACCCTCAAGGCCTGAGGCTATTCGACGTAGTCGGTCGACGCGCTGAGATCGCGCCAGGCCTCCAGCATCGCCAGCCGCCCGCGATCGGCGGCGGCGATCGCGGCCAAGGCGTCTCCGCCCAAAGGCAGACGAAGCGGCGGTTCGCGCTCGGCGACGATGCGCAGGATCGCCTGCGCCGCCCTTCGGGGATCGCCGGGTTGACGACCGTTGTATTCGGCCTGCCGTCGGGCTGCGGCGCCGACGACGGAGTCGTATTCCGGTCGACCGGGGTTCAGGGAGGTGGACGCTCCGGCGAAGTCGGTGCGGAAGCCGCCAGGCTCGACGATGGTGACCTTCACGCCGATCAAGGCCATTTCCTGCGCAAGGACCTCCGAGAAGCACTCGATCGCCCACTTGGCCGCCGAATAGGCTGCACGCCCGGGTGCGCCAACGCGACCGCCGACTGACGAGAATTGGATGATGTGGCCCCGGCGCTGCTCGCGCATCACCGGAATGGCCGCCTTGGTGACGATAATCGTACCGAACAGGTTCGCCTCGATCTGTCGCCGGAAGTCCTCGAGCGAGGTGTCCTCCACCGAGCCGATATCGCCGTAGCCGGCGTTGTTCACCAGCACGTCCACGCCGCCGAAATGATCGACCGCCGATTGGATCGCTGCCTGGGCTGCTGCCGGATCGGTGACATCGAGCGGGGCGGTGAGAACCGCCGCGCCGTATTGCTGCTGCATGGGCTGCAGGCTCGCCGGATCACGCGCGGTGGCGACCAACCGATCCCCGGACTTGAGGACGGCTTCGGCAAGCGCGCGACCCAGGCCGCGAGACGCGCCGGTGATCAACCAGGTCTTGGACATTGGGGATTTCCCTTGCGGAAGGTGAAAGCATAAGCGCGGACGCCCGGGGCGAGGAACTCGATGAAGAGGCGGCCGGTTGCGCCGTTGGAGGGCGTGAAGGGGCCATGTCCATCGACCTCGCCGTCGAGCTCAAACCAGGTTGATCACGATGTCGATATTACCCGTCAGCGCCTTGGAGTAGGGGCAGGTGCGATGGGCGGCCTCGACGAGCGCCTGCGCCATGTCCCGGGGCACGCCTGGCAAGGCGATGTTCAGCCGGGCGGCCAGGGCGTAGCCGTCGTCATCGAGGTTGAGATCGATCTCGGCGTCGATCGACGGAGCTTCGGGCAGGGTGAGCTTCATCTGCTTGGCGGCGATGGCGATTGCGCCTTCGAAACAGGCGGACCAGCCGGCGGCCAGCAACTGCTCGGGGTTCGTGCCTGGTCCGGGACCGCCGGGCGTCGACAGCTTGATGTCCAGACGGCCTCGACGCTGCGCGCGGCGCCTTCGCGGCCGCCGGCGACATGGACCTTGCCGGTGTAGAGGGTGCGGAGAGCGGTGCTCATGGTGTCAGTTCCTGTGGATGTGGATATGGATCAGCGCAGCGAGCGGAAGGCGGAGCGCACTTCTTGGGCGAACAGCCCGGGCTGCTCCCAGGCGGCGAAGTGGCCGCCGTTCGGGGCTTCGTTGAAATAGATCAGGTCTCGGTAGCAGCGCTCGGCCCAGGTCCTGGGCGCGCGGAAGATCTCGCCGGGGAAGACGCTGACGGCGACCGGCAGGTCGATGATCCCACGAGCGTTGAAGTTGTTGGTGTGATCTTCCCAGTAGATCCGGGCGGCCGATGCGCCGGTGCCGGTCAGCCAATACAGCGACAGGTCGTCGAGGATCTCGTCACGGGTCAGGACCTTCAGAGGATCGCCGCCGCTATAGGTCCACTGGGCGATCTTCTCGTACATCCAGGCCGCCATGCCGACGGGCGAATCGACCAGCGAATAGCCGATGGTCTGGGGCCGGGTGTTCATCATCGCGGCATAGGCGGCGTTGTCGCGATAGAACGCCTCCAATTGGTCGAAGGCCGTGCGCTCCTTGGGCGACAGGCTGGCGGGGGCGGGATCGCCGGCGGCCAGGGCCCGGGCGATGTCGGCGGGCACCACGGCGGGCATGTTGAGGTGGATGCCGACTAGACCCTGCACCTTCTGCAGCGCCATGCGCTGGGAAATCACCGAGCCGCAGTCGCCGCCCTGCGACACGTAGCGGTCGTAGCCCAGGCGCAGCATCAGCGTGGACCAGGCGCGGCCGATGTGGTCCGAGCCCCAGCCCAGGGTCTTCGGCTTGGACGAGAAGCCGAAGCCGGGGATCGAGGGGATCACCAGATGGAAAGCGTCCTCGGCCTTGCCACCGTGGGCGGTCGGATTGGTGAGGGGATCGATGGCCTTCAGGAACTCCAGGATCGAGCCCGGCCAGCCATGGGTCATGATCATCGGCATCGCGCCTTCATGACGCGAGCGAACGTGGATGAACTGGATGTCCAGGCCGTCGATCTGGGTCACAAACATCGGCAGGGCGTTCAGCCGCGCCTCGACCTTGCGCCAGTCGTAACCGTTCGCCCAGTAGCGCATCAGCGGCTCCAGGGTCTGGCGGCGCACGCCTTGGCTGTCGTCGCCGGCCGGTTCGGCGTCGGCCCAGCGGGCGCCGGCGATGCGGCGCTTCATGGCCAGGACATCGGCTTCGGGGATGGCGACCTGGAAGGGGCGGACGGCCGGCGAAGCGGCCTTGGCCAGGTTAGGGGCAAGAGCGGCGGCGCCGGCCACGGCGAGGCCGCCGACCACCGCGCGGCGGTTGGCCGGAAGGAGAAGGTTCTTCACTGGGAACTCCGTGGAGCTTGGGAGAATGAGAGGAAAGGTCCGGCGCCCACGTGTCAGGGCGCGTAGCGGGTGAAGACGTAGTCGCGGTCCTTCACGCGCGCGGCGTGGCACGCGAAGCACGTCTCGTGCTGGGCCTTGTCGACGGGCTTGCCATTGACGAACCGCCCAAAGCCCCAACCGCCGGTCGAGGCGTAGCGCTCGGAGTCCTTGACCATGACCTGGACCGTGGTGGCCGCACCCGGGATCGAGGCGGGCGGAAAGTCCGGCGAGGGCGTGTGTTTCCATGCCAGCTTCACCAGCACCGTCCCGTCGGGGAACGGCCGAGCTCCGACGCGGTAGGTCTTCAGAGCTTTGCGGTTGCCGACGACTGCCCGCAACTCGTCCAGCGGCGCGGCTTCCTGGGCCGGGGCGACCAGGGTCCAATCGCGATACCCGTTCGGAAGGGTCACGCCGTAGATCGGCGAGGCCACGGACGGAGTCCGTATCGGCGCGCAGGCCCAGCACAGGCCGACGACCATGGCGGTGGCGCCGCCGACCGCCAGTGTCCAGGAGGAGAACATGAGGGAACTCCTGCCTAGAAGCGATCGACGTCGATCACGGCCTGGGCGAAGGCGGATGGAGCCTCCTGCGGCAGGTTGTGACCGATGCCGCCCGTGATCAGGCGATGGGCGTACTTGCCGGTGAACTTCTTGCTATAGACCGCGGGCTCAGGGTGCGGGGCGCCATTGGCGTCGCCTTCCATCGTGATGGTCGGCACGCCGATCGTCGGGCCGGCGGCCAGACGGCGCTCAAGGTCGTCGTACCGACGCTCGCCATCGGCCACACCTAGCCTCCAGCGATAGTTGTGGATGGTGATATCGACATGGTCGGGATTGTCCAGCGAGGCGGCGCTGCGCTCGAACGTCGGATCGTCGAACTTCCACTGCGGCGAGGCCAACTGCCAGATCAGCTTGGCGAACGCGTGGGTATTGGCGGCATAGCCCTCGCGGCCGCGTTCGGTGGCGAAGTAGAACTGGTACCACCAGGCCAGTTCGGCCTTGGGCGACAACGGCGCCTTGTTGGCCTGCTGGCTGCCGATCAGGTAACCGCTGACGCTGACCAGGGCCTTACAGCGTTCCGGCCAGAGGGCGGCCATGATGTCGGCCGTCCGCGCGCCCCAGTCGAAACCGGCGACAATCGCCTGCCGCAGCCCGAGGGCGTCCATCAGGGCCAGTCCATCGGCGGCCAACGCCATCTGCTGGCCATTGCGCGGCGTGTTGGCGGAAAGGAACCGCGTCGAACCGTAGCCTCGCAGGTGCGGGACGATCACGCGGTAGCCCGCCGCCGCGAGCCGAGGACCGACTTCGGCGAAGGCATGGATATCGTAGGGCCAGCCGTGCAGCAGGAGCACCGGGGTTCCCGTGATCGGCCCCAGCTCTGCGTAGCCGATGCTGAGTACGCCAGCGTTGATCTGCTTGAGGGCGCCGAACGGCAGCGCTCTGGCGGGTGTTGTGGCCTGTGCACGATTGGCTTGTGTCACCAGGGCCGTTGCGGCGGTCAGGGTCATGGCGCCGATCAGGCGCCGGCGGCGCGCGTCGATGGCAGGGGCGGAAAGGTCATGGGGCATGGGGGCGCCTTCGTGTTGAAAAGGCCGTAGGAAAACTGGGCCCAGGTCGTTGGTCTTGTCGTTAGGACGCATTGGGGGATGCGAGATCTCGCCCCCTGAAGATCGAAGGTCCGGCGGCGGGTGGATCGCCGCCATCGCCACCTACGGCTGCGCGGTCGCGGCGGCCTCGATCACCTCGGCGACGGCCTTTGGGTGCGAAACCATGACGACGTGCGAGGCGCCGTCGATCACGACCGTCTTCTTGGAGTCCGCGCGCTTGGCCATGAAGCCAAGGGCGGCGGGCGGGATGTTCCTGTCGCCGGTCCCGTACACGAACCACGAGGGCAGCCGCCGCCAGGCGGGCGGGCCCGAGGCCTCGGTCAAGGCGGCGTCGCGCACGGGGCGTTGGGTGGCGGCCATCAGCGCCGCCTCCTCGGGCGCGACATCGGCGGCGAACTGGGCGCCGAACCTGTCCTGGTCGATGTAGAGGTCCTTGCTGCCGTCGGGCAGCATGACGGGGGGAGCCAGGGCCTGGCCCAGGGTGCCGCCGGGGAACCGGCCCGTCAGTTCCAGGGCGTTCTCGCCGGCGTCGGGGGCGAAGGCGGCCACGAAGACCAGCGCCTTGACGTTTGGCGGCGTCGCGCCCGCCTCGCTGATCACCGCGCCGCCATACGAATGGCCGACGAGCACGACCGGACCCTGTACGGCCGCGGCGATCCGCCCAACCGAGGCGGCGTCGTCCTTGACGCCGCGCAACGGATTGGCGGCGGCGATCACGTGGTAGCCGTCGGCCTTCAACTGAGCGGCGACCCGATTCCAGCTGGCGGATTCGGCGAACGCACCATGGACGAGGACAATCGTGACAGGCTTGGGAGGCGGCGCGGCGAGCGCGACGGAGCCGCTGAGGGCCAGGATCACGGCGAGCGCGCTGATCAACTTGGGCATGGGTCGGTTCCCGGAGCTTGGGATGAAGAAATGCGCGAGGCGCAGCGGTCATCGACCGCAACCCAATCTTGCTCGAGCTCAATGATTTGGCATGTTAGGCATCGTGAGGCGCTGTGAGTTCTCGCGAAACCCTAAGAGCCGTCGTCGGCCAGGGACCGGCCTCGGGTTTCGTGCAGGAGGAGGGCCGCCAGGGCGACCAGGCCATAGGCCCCGGTGACGAAGACCGTGAGCATGGGCGCGAGACCTATCTTGACGACCCCGGCGCCGATGAAGCCGGTCGCCACCCCGGCCACGCCCCGCCCCAGATTGTAGCAGAAGCCCTGGCCTGATCCTCGAAGCGCGGTCGGATAGAGTTCGGCCAGCACCGGTCCGCTGGCGCTGAACATGCCCGTGGCCAGGAAGCCAAGCGGGAGACCCAGAACGACGGCCAGGGCCTTCGCGTGGGGGACGGCGAAATAGACCGGGACGAACAGGGCCGCCGTCACCGCGAAGCCCAGCAAGGCCTTGCGTCGGCCGAGATGGTCGCTGAGCCAGGAGCCGCCGAAATAGCCCAGAAACGAGCCGCCGATCAGCACGGCCAACCGGCGGCCCGCCTCGCCGGGATCGGTCGCCGCCCCGAAGCGCAGCAGCGTGGGCAGCCAGGTAGCCAGCGCCCAGTATCCGCTGTGCAGCCCGATGGCCAGAAGCGCGCCGCGGAAGGTGGCATAGGCGTGCCGGCGGGCGAAGAGGTCGCGCCAGATCGCCGGCGGCTCCTCGTGCTTTGCAGCGGGCGGGGTGGGGAAGCGATGGCGCAGAAGCAGCACGCCTAACGCCAGTACGGCGGCCAAGCTGAACGCCGCCCGCCAGCTCGACACAGGATCATGGAACGAGACCACGGCGAACGCACCGCCCGCCGCCAAGGCCCAACCGACCGCCCAGGCGCTTTGCGCCGCGCCGACCATCCGGCCGCGCGTCGCCGGGACGGCGGCCTCGGCGACAAGCACGATCCCGACAGCCCATTCTCCGCCGAACGCCGCCCCTTGCAGCGCTCGGGCGATCGTCAACTGGACAGCGTCGCGGGAGACCGCGCACATCAGCGTCGCCACCGCGAACAAAAGGATCGTTGCTTGCAGGACCCGCACGCGTCCCCAGCGATCAGACAGGGCGCCGGCGATCCAGCCGCCTGCCGTCGAGGCGATCAGCGTGATGCTGGCGATCGCGCCAGCTTCGAAGGCGTCAAGTCTCCAGACGGCGGCGATGGTCGGCAGCAGCAGCGGATAGAGCTGTATGGCCAGGGCGTTCAGGACGAATCCGGCGAACGCCGTCCAGAAGGTTCCGCGACCTTGGATGTCGAGCGTTCGATACCATTGTGGAATCATCCGTCCCCCAAATCTTCACCAGCCGCCGATGCCCGTGGAATCGGCGGGCTCGTTAGCCGAGCCCGAAAAGCAGGATAACCAGCTCAGGCGTCTGGCCGATTGATCGATCCGGACGAATTCCCCTAGTTAGGGCGAACTCGACTTGAGGGGCGGCCATGCGCCTGAACACGATGAAAGGGTCCGTCTTGGAGCGTGCATTTTCCGACGTCGAGGTCGGTCGGCTCGCATTCGGACCTTTTGAGCTGGTGCCTCACAGGCGTCTGCTGATGCGAAACGGGGCGCCCGTTGAGATCGGCGGCCGGGCGCTGGACCTGCTGATCGCTCTGGTGGAACAGCCCGGACGCGTCATGTCCAAGCGAGAACTTTTCGACCGCGTATGGCCCGGCCGGACTGTCGAGGACACGAGCCTGCGCTTTCACGTGACCAGCCTTCGCAAGCTGCTGGGCGACGGGGCGGGCGACGAGCGTTATATCGCCACCCAGGTGGGCGTCGGCTACGCGTTCGTCGGAACGGTCAGGGAAGTCGCGGCCGTCGCTCCGGCGCCGCCCAGAAGCGTCGTCCCGGAGCTGTCGCTGAGGGCGGCGGGCGCGTTGCCGGTCCGGACGCGGTTGATCGGCCGGGAGTCGGATGTCGAGCGCATTCTGGACGGTCTAGCTCATCCGCGCCTATTCACTGTCGTTGGCCCAGGCGGCATGGGCAAGACCACCCTGGCGGTCGAGGTTGGCTACAGGCTGGCCAGCGAGCATGGCCGCCACGTGCGCTTCGTCGACCTCGCGGCCCTGGCTGACGGCGCGCTGATCCCGTGGGCCCTGGCGGGCGCGCTCGGCATACCGGTGCAGACCGAGGATCCGATGGCGGTCCTACTGGGCCACGTTCGGACCCAGGACATCGTGCTGATCCTCGATAACTGCGAGCACCTGATCGACGCCGTTTGCGGCGTCGCCGAGCGCATCAGGGAAACGGCGCCGCAGATCAGCGTGCTGGCGACGAGCCGCGAACCCTTGCGGGCGCGTGACGAGCACGTGCACTGGCTGGGCGCCCTGCCGTTTCCGAGCGACGCGATCGGCCTGTCATTGCAGGAAATATTGGCCTTTCCCGCCGTCCAACTCTTCGTGGAACGGGCGTCGGCCGCGAACAGCGCCTTGGCGGTGGATGTCGAGGACGCGCGAGCGATCGCCCAGATGTGTGAGCGGCTCGATGGCATGGCGCTGGCCATCGAACTGGCCGCCGTGCGCGTGGCCGCCCACGGCCTCGCGACGACCAGCGCGATGCTCGGCGAACGGTTCGCCCTGAGCTGGGCGGGAAGGCGCACCGCTCTACCCAGGCAGCAGACCCTTCAGGCCACCCTGGACTGGAGCTACGAGCTCCTCAACCCGTCCGAACGGCGAACCTTGGAAAGGCTGTCGGTTTTTCGCGGCCCGTTTTCCCTCCGGGCGGCGTTGACCGTCGTTTCGGACGAAGAACTGGACGAGGCCCAGGTGGTCGCCGCGTTCGAGGAGCTTACATCCAAGTGCTTGGTCGCGCCTGACCGCACCCACTGTCCCGAGGCCTACCGCCTGCTCGAAACCACCCGCGCCTATGGCAAGGCCAAGCTGGACGAACGGGGTGAAGTTGAGCTGGACGCAGTTCGCCGACGTCATGCGCGCTTCTTTCGCGACAGGATGGCGGAACTGGGTGAGACGCCCGAGGAAATCTTCGCCGGCGCGGCCACGATGTCCGGCCAGATCGGCAACATCCGCGACGCCCTCGACTGGAGCTTCGGCGGGCGGGGTGATCTCGCGGTGGCCACGTCCCTGGTGGCCGTTAGTGTTCCGCTCTTCGCCTATCTCTCGCTGTTCGTGGAGGGTCGCACCTGGTGTGAGCGGGCGGTCAGGAGCCTGGACGATCAGTTTCGCGATACGGCGGTGGAGATGGAGCTGCAGGCCGCCCTCGGCCTGACCCTCATGTTCACGCGTGGCAACGCCCCCGAAGCTGGCGTCGCCTTGCGCCGGGCGTTCGACATCGCAACCGCACTGGGGGATCGCTGGAACCAGCTGCGGCTGCTGGGCCGGCTGCACATCTTCCATGAGCGGATAGGCGAGTTCGAGCAGGCCCTGGCCTGGGCCGAGCAGGCCGTGGACATCGCCGAAAGCGTCGGCCACCCCGAAGCGACCGGTCTGGCCGCCTCGCTGGCGGGCGTGTCGCATCATCTGTTCGGGGACCAGGCCAGGGCGCGACGGGAACTGGAGACTTCGCTCCAGAAGAGCGCGCCGTCCGAGCGCAGCCGAACGCTCTATTACGGATTCGATCATCGCAACCGGTCCGGCATCGCGCTCTCGCGGGTTCTGTGGTTGCAGGGCTTGCCTGACCAGGCGCGGCGACTGGCGGTGCAGACCGAGGTCGAGGCCATCGCGCTCGACCATCCGGTAACGCGTTGCATCGCGTTGATCTGGGGCCATTCGATCTATGTCTGGACGGGCGACGAGGCTCAGGCCAAGGCGAGCCTGGACACCTTCGCCCAGATCGCGGAGGTCAACGGCTTCGTGCCCTACATCGCTGTAGCCCTCGGTCAGAGAGGCGTGCGGTCGATCCAGACAGGGCTAGTCCGCGAGGGCGTGTCCTGGATCCAGGAGAGCCTCGCGCGTCTGCACGCCGCCCGCTACGAGTTGCTGACCACCGCGTTCGAGCACGCCCTGGCGCACGGCCTTTTGCTCGACGGCCAGCCCGACGAGGCTCTCCGCACAGTCGACGCCACGCTGGCGCGGTGCCGCGGGAACGGCGAGGCCTTCGCCTTGCCGGAGCTACTTCGGCTTCGCGCCCGTATCGTCCAACAATATGGTGCCGACCAGTTGGCTGAGGCCGAACGGCTGCTGGACGAGGCGTTGGACATCAGCCGGAAGCAGGGGGCACGGGCGTGGGAGTTGCGGTCCGCGCATGATTTGGCCGAACTCTGGCTGGCGCAGGGAAAGACCCGGCAAGCGCGGACTCTCTTGGGATCGCTTCGGGAAGCCTTCGTCGAAGGATGGGACACGGCGGATCTCCGCGAGCTCGAACGCCTTTGGACGCGGGCCCAGGAAGCCGAGATTTCGGCTCGCCCCTGACTGAACCTGGCGTCCATCGGCGCGCCCCTAGAAGAGCGTGCAAAGCTGCTCGCTTCCCAAACCCACGCCAAGGCAAAGCCGGACGATCAGACCGCGTCTGACCTTCGGCTACTGGATCGTGACGGCCTGTAGGACGCCATCCATTTCGTGGGCGGTCGCCGGCGTGATGTCCATCGCATTGTTCCAGCCGTAAGCATTGTCGCGCTCCATCACCACGCTGCACGCGCTGCGGGTAATGACCCGGGTGAGCGCGTCATTGAGGGCGCGGTCGACCTGCTGCTGGGCGCGGGTCTGGGCGGCGACGAACCGCGTGTTCTGCTGCTGCTCCAGCGCCTGGGCTTGCTGGCTGAGGCCCGCCAGCTGTCGTTGGAACTCGATCGGCGCGATCGCCGCCTGTCGCCCTTCCAGCGCCCGGCGCTGCACGTCGAGCGAGGCCCGCCGCTGCGCCAGCTCACTGCTCAGCGAGACCTGCAGCTGGCGCAGCTGGACCTGCATCGACTGGCCGGCGCGCGAGGCGCCGATCGCCCCGACGCGCGATAGCAGGCACATGCCGGTGATGGGCGGACCGAAGGTCTGGGCGGTCGCAGGCCCACCGACGATCATTGTCAGGCCGATGGCCAGCCCCCCGATCAAACGCATATCATCCTCGCCCGATCAGCTCGCGGCCGCGACCCGGTCCGCACAGGATTTCTCCTGCCAGACCACTTCGGACACCGTGACGTTGTAGCGCCCGCGCGGGCGGGTGAAGCGAATCTCCATCCGGCAGCGTACCCGTTCCACGCTCCCCGGTGCGACGGGAAAGAACAAGACGTAGTTCCACCGCCGCCGGACGCTCTCCGCGAAGTGCGGCGGACCGAGCAGGGGATAGATGCTGAACTTGTCGACCCCCGGCGTGATCAGCCGCACGGAGGCCGGGCTGACCGTCACGCCCAGCTTGTCACGTTCGCCCGGAACCTCGTGGAAGGCGGCGGGATCGATCGACGCCACATAGGTCATGGCGGATAGGGAAGGGGCGTCCCGAGCGACGGCCGCGACCGGGCCCGCGAGGCCGAGTCCTGAAAGGATCGCGAGAGCGAGACGCTTGGCTTTCATGGTGTCCTCCTTGAATGCGCAAATGGCGGGGATCAGAACTGGAAGCCGATGCCGAGATTGGCCCCGGTGCGTTCCTGGGTGTCGTAGGTTGCGCCGGCCTTGAGGATGGTGCGGCCGTCGTCCATGATCCGCGACAGGCCCATGGCGAAGGCGGATTGTCCGCCATAGGTGCCCGCGCCCAGGGAAAGCATGCTGCGACCCGGCTCATAGGCCTGGGGCAGGCCCGCCGCCGCCAGCGCGCCTGCGTTCCCGGCGAAGGCCTCGCGCCGCGCCTTCGACATATCGACCACGAAGCCCTGCAGCCGCGCGTCGGTATAGGCGTTGGCGGTCGAGATCGCATTCGACAGCCCGTCGTTGAGCTGCTGGACATTGACCGCGTCGGTCGGCGCGACGCCGGCGGCGACATTGTGCAGGGTCGCGGCCTGGCCGCCGGGGTTGAATGTCACCGAGTTGCGGCCCGCATCATATTGCACCGAATTGGCGGCCACCTGCTGGACCTGGTTGAGCTGGGCCCCGTTGACCGCGTCGGTCGAGGTGGCGGTCACCGCGCCGGCCCCGACGTTGCGGACAACGTTGCCGCCCATGTCGACGGTGGTGTTCTGACCCACGGTCAGGCCGCCATTGGCGTTGATCACCCCGTTGAAGGTCGGGTTGTCCGCCATGGCGATCTGCAGCTGGTTGCCGTTGAGGGTGACCACGGTGTTGGTCCCGGCGGTCACGTTGAGGGTGCCGTTGGACGGGACGTTGGTGGCTGGGCCGCCGTTGGCCTGGATGTTCCAGCCCGCGCCCGCTGTCTGGTTCAGGGCCTGCAGCGCGTCGTTGACGTTGCTGTAGTTGGCGCCGCCAACGTTGAGGCTGGTGGTCACCGCGCCGGTCGTGGCGTTGTAGCTCGAAGCGCCCCCCAGGCCGGCCGCCACGCTGTCGCCGAGATTGGTGACATTGGCGCCGAGGTTGGTGACGGTGTTCTCGACGGTGGTCACCCGACCGTCGAGATTGGTCACCGCCGTGGTCTGGGCCCCGAGGGCGTCCCCGACATTGGTGTAGGTGGCGCCGCCCACCGTATAGGTCGGCGCGGTATAGGTCCCGGTCGTCGGATCGTAGGACGCCCCGCCGCCCAGCGCGCCGGCGGTGTTCTGGGCCACCTGGTTCAACTGGCTGACATTCACCGCGTCGGTCGGCGCCGAGCCGGCCGCGACATTGGTGACCTGCCGCTCGGCGCCGACGCTGCCCACCGACACCTCGCCCGCCGAGTTTTGCGGTGCGGCCAGGCCGTAGCCGGCATAGCCGGTCCGCGAGCCGACGGTCGTCGTCGCGCCCGCGCCCAGGGCGACGCTGCCCGAGAAGCTGGCGTTGGCGCCGGGGCCGATGGCGATCGACTGGATGCCGTTGGCGATGGCGTTGGTGCCCAGGGCGACGCCGTCGGCCTGCGAGACCTGGGCGTTCTGGCCGATCGCGGTTCCGCCCGGCGCGGTTATCTGCACGACCGCGCCATTGCCGATGCCAATGCCGTTGTCGCCGTTGACGACGGTGGTCGGGCCGACCGCCACCGAGTCCTTTCCGACCGCCAGCGAGTCGACCGCTGTCGAGTTGGCGTGGAAGTACCGCACCGGGGTCACGGAGACCGAGCCGATGGCGCCCTGCAGCTGGCGCAGGGTCACCGCGTCCTGGGCGCTGGTGCCGTCGGCGACATTGGTGATCTGGCGGTATTGGCTGGTCGTGGCGTTGCCGACCGAGACGGCCCCCAACAGCGTGGCGTCGGTGGTGTTGTAGGGCACGAAGCCGATGCCGGCGGCGATCGTGCCCGAGATCGGCGCGATCGCCCGATCGGCGACGGAGCCGGAACCCAGCGCCAGGGCGCCGTCGACGCTGGCGACCGCGTTGTCGCCCAGGGCCACGCTGCCGGTGTTGTTGGCCACCGCCCGCGGGCCCACCGCCACGCTGTCGGTCCCGATCGCCTGGCTGTCGGCGAGGATCGAGTTGGCGCGGAAATACTTGATGCCGCCGCCATTGTTGATGGTGGTGAGCTGGTTGGTGAGGCTGGTCAGGCCGCCGTCGACCGCCGTGAGGCTGTCGAAGAGCGTCGTATAGTTGCCGCCGAGGATGGTGTAGGTCGGTCCGGTGACGGTACCGTCGAGATTGACGGTCGAGCCGCCGCCCAGAGTGTTCGCGACGCTCTGGCTGACGCCGTAGAGTTGCGAGCCGTTGATCGCGTCGGTGCTGGTCGCCGACACCGCGCCCGCCGCCACATTGGTCAGGTTCTGGGCCGCACCCGGCGCCGAGCCGGTTCCTCCGGGAGCCACCAGGGCCAACTGGTCGGCCGCCCCGGTTTGCTGCACCGGACCGACCGTACCGCTGTTGACGCTGTTGGTCAGATTGGTGATCGCCGCCGTATTGCCGGCGATGTCGGTGGTGTTGGTCGTCACCTGCTGGTTGGTCGCGAACAGCTGCGAACCATTGACCGCGTCGGTCGAGCCGCCGTTGAGCCGGCCCGCCGCCACGTTTGTGATCGTGCGCTCGGCGCCAAACGCGCCGACGCTGACCGTGCTGGTCGGTGCGGTTCCAGCGAAGCTGTAGTTGTTGCCGCCGATCGTCGTTCCGGTCGTGCCGACCGCGGCGCCGGTGCTGCTGCCGGAGCCCAGTGCGATGTCGCCGGCGTTGTTGGCTACGGCGCTGGGGCCGATGGCGACGGAGTCGGTCCCCAGGGCCTGGCTGTCGGGCTGGGTCGAGTTGGCGTGGAAATACTTGATGCCCGCGCCGGTGTTGATGTTGGTGACCGTGTTGTTGAGATTGGCGATATCGGTGGTGTTCTGGGTTACCTGCTGGTTGGTGGCGAACAGCTGCGAGCCGTTGACCGCGTCGGTCGAGCCGCCGTTGAGCCGGCCCGCCGCCACGTTTGTGATCGTGCGCTCGGCGCCGAGCGCGCCGATGCTGACCGTGCTGCTGGGCGTCGTTCCCGCGAAGCCGTAGTTCACGCCGCCAATCACCGTGCTGGCGGTGCCGACGGCCACGGCGGTCGTGCTGCCCGAGCCCAGGGCCACGTCGCCGGCGCTGGCGGTCGCCGTCGCGCCATTGCCGAGCGCGACATTGCCCGCCAGCCCGGCCGCGCCGGCGGTCGAACCATTGCCGAGCGCCACGCTGCCCTGGCCGATCGCGCGGTTGGCGTTGCCGATCGCCACCGCGCCATTGGCCTGGTTGGCGGCGGTCGCCGTGGTGGTCCCGTCGCTGTTGGCGATATTGTTGGCGCCGCCGGTGAAGGCGCCCGTGCCGCTGGCGTAGCTGGGATCGCCGATCGACACCGCGCCGTCGCCGAAGGCGGTGTTCGAGCGGCCGATCGCGACCGCGCCGCCGCCGGCCGTGCCGGCGTTGGCGGTGCTCAGATTGCCAATGGCGACGTTGACGCCGGTCGCGCCAGTGCTGGCGGTGTCGCCCACCGCGACTGAGGACGCGCTGCCGGTCGTGGACCGACTGCCCAGGGCGATCGAACTGTTGAACGCGGCGACCGTGTTCTGGCCGATGGCGATAGCGCGCGACGCGGTCGCGGAGGCCGGAGCGCCGGTGGGCACGGTTCCGCCACCGCCGCCGATGGCGATGGATCCAGTCCCCGTTGCGCTCGCCCCCGTCACCGGCCCCGAGCCGATGGCGATAGCGTAGGAGGTGCTTCCCGACGCCGCGGCGCCGAGCGCGATCGAGTTCACACCCCGCGCGGCCGCTTGGGCGCCGATCGCCGTCGCACGGCTCTGGGTGGTCAGCGCCGCAGCGCCGATCGCGACTGCCTGGACGTCGGCGCCCGTGGTCTGATTGAAAGCGCTAGCGCCGATGGCGACGCTGTTCGAGGTCTGCGAAGCCGCGCTCACGCCCAGAGCGATAGAATTCGCCCCCGTCGCGCCATTGTTGCTGTAGTTGCCGCCGGTGACGCCGCCGTCGTTGACGCTCAGATAGTGAATGGCGGTGGTGCTGACCGTATTGGCGAGCGTGGTGACCGCCTGGTTGGTGGCGAACAGCTGCGAGCCGTTGACCGCGTCGGTAGAGGTGTTCGAGATCCGGCCCGCCGCCAGGTTGGTGAGCGTCCGCTCGGCGCCCGCCGCGCCGATGCTCACTGTCGAACTCGGCGTCGCCGTGCCGGCGAAGGTATAGACCGTGCCGTTGATCGTGGTGTTCGCGGTCCCCACGGCGGCGGCCGTGACCGAGCCCGAGCCCAGGGCGACGTCGCCGGCGTTGTTGGCGGTCGCCGTGTCGCCGAAGGCCAGGGCGCCGGCGGCGCCGGCGCGGCTGGCGTTGCCGAGCGCCACCGAGCCCTGGCCGACCGCGACGTTGTTGTTGCCGATGGCGACCGCGCCATTGGCCGCATTGGCCGCCGTGGCGCTGGCGGTACCGTCGGCGTTGGCGATGTTGTTGGCCCCGCCGGTGAAGGCGCCCGTGCCGCTGGCGTAGCTGGGATCGCCGATGGCCACAGCGCCGTCGCCATAGGCGGCGTTGCCGGCGCCGATGGCGACGGCCTTGCCGCCGGTCGCGCTCGCGCCGGTGCCGATGGCGACGGCGTCTTCAGTGTCGGCGAAGGATTGGAAACCGACCGCGATGGCGTTGGTCGCGGTCGCCGAAGTGTCACGTCCCATCGCAATGGCGCCGTCCTGGGACGCCGTCACGTCGGTGCCGATGCCGATGGCGCTCTGGCCGCTGGCGCTGGTCGCGAAGGTGCTCGAGCCGAGATAGATGGAGTTAATCCCGGACGCGCGCGAGCCCGCGCCGACGGCGACCGAATTCTGGGCGCTGGTCCGGGCGCCGAAACCGAGCGCGGTGCTGCCGACACCGCTGGCCCCCGCTTCACGTCCGACGGCGGTGGAATTGCTGGCGGTGGCCTGGGTCTGGCGTCCCATCGCAACGGTGTCTGTGGCGTTCGCGATCGAGCCCAGGCCGACCGCTATGGCATTCGTGGCGGATGCAGCGGAGTTGTTGCCGACCGCCACGGCCCCGACGTCCGTGCTCTGGGCTCCCGAGCCTGCCGCGAGAGACCCGCTTCCGCTCGACACGGCCGCGTTGCCCAGCGCCAGCGCGAAGTTGGCTGAGGCATTGGCGTTGGGGCCGAACGCCGCCGAGCTTGTCCCCGCCGCCTGGGAGCTTGTCCCGATCGCGGTGGCGAAAACGGCGGTCGCCTTGCTTGAGCGCCCCATCGCAAGGGCGTCGTTCGCGGACGCCGTCACGTCCGTGCCGATGGCGACGGCGCTCTGGCCGAGGGCGCCGGCTCCAGCCAGGGTGCGCGAGCCGAGAGAGACGGAGTTTATCCCCGATGCGACCGTCCCGAAGCCGATCGCCACGGCGTTCTGCTGGCTCGCGGTGGCGGTGCTGCCCTGGGCGATCGCATCGATCCCGGACGCGTTGGCTTGATACCCAAGCGCGAGGGTGCGTAGCCCCCCAGCGACGGACTGATAGCCGCCGGCCCATGCGAAGTTGCCGCTGGCGGTGGCGCCGACGCCGACCGCGGTGGAGTTGCCCCCTGAAGCCAGGGAGGCGGTGCCCAGTGCGCTGGCCCCGGCCCCGGTGGCGTTGGCGTTGACGCCGATCGCGGTCGTATTGATGTTGTTCGAGATCGTGCCGGCGCCCAGGGCCACCGCGCCGCCGGCGCCCGTAGCCTGCGCGCCCTGTCCGATCGCCACCGTATATTGCGACGACGAGACCGTTGAGGTTCCGATCGCAACGGCATTGAGATTGGTGGCCGACGAACTCGCGCCGATGGCGACAGAGCCGCTGGCTGGCGCCGAACCGCCGCCGGCCGCATATTGCGCCTGAGCCGGGGCGCAGAGGCCGAGCGCCAAGATCGCCGCCAGACCGCCGATCGCGCTGGCCGGACGCAGCCCGCCGCCGACACCCAACGCGCCGAGCCCCAGGCCCTTGCGGCTGACGCCCAGCACCTGGTGGGCCCGGCGCAGGATCGCCATCAGCCGGCGAAGCTGCGACCAGTTGCGCCCATCGCTGCGGCCCATCCAGTTGCGGACGAAACCGGCGAGACGACGATCCTTCGACACGTAGGCATTCATGGCAACGCTACCCCTCAATATCGGCCCGCCAGCCCTGCTGGGGCATTGGCGAGAGCCGCGGTCTGGGCCCACTTCACTTCTCTCGTGCGGCGGGCGCCTGTCCGCACGACCGATCTTGCGAGCCTGGCCCGGCTGGCGGGTCTGGGCTCACGCGCCCCGATCATTGGCGCTGGGTCATTCCGGACAGGGTGACCACCACGCAGGTGGAGCCGCTGGGGATCATCAGCGCCTGCCCCTGGGTTCCGGCGAGCTGGTATTGCCAGACGCCCAGGAGGGGCTGGCCGGCCGTGCTGCCGGCCGGGAGGAGGCTGACGACCTCGGCGCAGGGCTTCTGGAAAGGCGCCACGCGCACGAGGTAGCCTTCGCATCCCCCTTGGCCGGGCGCGGCGACCACCACCCCGCCGGCCGATCCCTTGAGGTCCGGCTGGTCGTAGGTCAGACCCAGAAGGCCTCGGACGAGATGGGCGTCGGGGGCGGCCTGGTCCGTTTCGGTCTTGACCGAGAACGCCGCCCCGCGGGTCAGGCCCTGACCAAGCGCCTCGTAGAGATCCGCGCAGCTCCGCGCGCCGACCTTGTTGGCCTGATCGCGGAAGACCGCCGCGTTCGCCGGCGCAGCGGTCGTCGCGGCCGCCGCGGCGGGCGCCAAGACGCCGACGTCAGCAATGAGCGCGAGCCCGACAACGGCTGCAAAAGCGCGGCGCCGGAGGGGGTTACCCGCCAATACTTGATTCATCTTCGCCCTCAACCTTCTTTTGATGCCGGTGGATGCGGTTCTGGGCGCCCCAGCTTCCCGAAATCGCATCACCTTCCCGCTTAGGTGGCATGTAAAGGGGAGCCAGCGGCTCAAATTATTAACGGACGGTTAGCACGGCGTGGTCTATTGAGTGCCGTTTATCGATATCAACTACTAGAAAGGTGAGTAAATAGGTATAACTATATTATATTGCAAGTGTAGCTGCGCTTTATGGCGAAGATATTGCGATTTAGTTTGTTAAAAGTTGAATTATTAAGTATAGCGGTGAAAAATTCCTCGATTCCAGAGGCATGTTAAAGTATATATCGGAGCAGTGGCGGAAAAAGTGAAATGGCCGTTTCTCGAAGTCGCAGCGCTGAAGTTGTCGAGCGGCACGAGCTGTTTCCGGGGAATTGCCCCGGCTAGCTGATAGTATAAATCCCATGTTCCGGTTTCAGCGCGATATATGTGTCGTTGCATCTCTTGCATGAGATGGCTGATCTGGTGATTAGGCCCATTGTGGGTTGTGGATAAAAGATAATTTCTCGGGTGGCGCTGGACGCTTATTCTGTACTTTTCGCCTACAGGTCCTCGGTGTTGAAAGTCACACGGGGTGATGTATGGCTAGTGGTGCGGTCGTGGTTAAAATGAGCGGATCTTGAAGTAAATTTTTGCAAATTCGTCAAGAATAGAAGTTTCTATTACCTCTCTCAAGATGCTCATGAAGCCGGTTGACTTGATTTGGCAGGTGTAGATAGAAAGGTAGAACGTAAATTAATGTTACAATCTGGAATATGTTCTCCGTGGTTATGGTTCCGTAGAGATTTCACCAGATTTCAGGGGGTAAATCCTGATATTGTCGAGCAAACCGCAAGCCGCACGATTTTCGATTTGGCGGCGTTTTTTAAACAACAGTTCGTCCCGATAATCGTTACCAGGGCCTACCGGCGCGCGAGAAGCTGCACCGTGGAGAGCGAGAGTTCGGATTCGCTTTCCTACCCCGAACCCCGCCAACGGCTTCGGCGTGGGGAAACCTCCAGTCATTGGAGCGCTCATTATCGAGAGGGCGTTCCCAGGGCTGCGTCCAGTTCAGCGCGGGCCATGTCCATGTCCCGCCGGAAGATCGGCGAAGCGTGTTCGGCCGCGTAGATCACGGCGCCGGCCTGGAGACCCGCTTCCGTCGCGCTGAAGGTGTGAGAGCCGCAGACATAGCGACTTTCGGCATAGTCGCGGCCCCGCGCGTACAGGGCGGCGGCGCGGGAGGGGGCCAGTTCGGCCAGGATCATCGCCACCTGCTCGCCATGGACGGAGTGCCCGGATGGATAATCCGGATTGCCGGCCAGGTGGTCGCTCTTGGGTTCGCAGATCGGAGCGGCCTCCTTGCCGATATAGGGCCGCTTCGTGTCCCAGTAGGTCTTGGCCAGGCTGACGACTGAGCGATCCTCGCCGGCCCGTTGCAGCAGGGCGGTCAGCACCGGCGCGGCCTGGGGCGTCAGTCTTACGCCCAGGGCCTGGGCGAAGTGATCGTACATGGACCCATCGACGTCGGCGGTGGCCAGGGCCCAGCGAGGCGAGTCCTTCAGCGCGCGGGTCTGGTCGAAGATCGCCGCGTCGGCGACGGCGCGGGGCGAGCCCTTGGCGGGCGGCGGCGCCAGGATCTTGGTCAGGTCCGGCCGAGCCTGGGGTGAGAGATAGCCGCGCGGTGGGACGCCGGGCTGGGCTTCGATCGCCAGGCTGTCGCAACGATCGGCGGCCCGCACGGGGTTGCAGATGGCGACATCGCCCCCGGTCAGGCGCACGGCGTATCCGCCGGCAAAGCGTGGATCGGGCCAGAGGTAGTCGGTCGAGATATATTGCGCGCCGCTTGTCAGCGCAGCGCTGCGCTGGGTCACATCGTTGGTTCGCGCGGCCCAGGTGTCGGCGTCGGCGCGCGTGCGGACGATGAAGCCCGCCTTCACGGCGGCGGCGATGCGGTCCTTCTGGCCGACTGGGTCGTTGAGGGTGAGATAGGCCGCGGCTGGCGAGGCCTCGTCGGTGTTGACGAACATCGCGCGGCCCTCCAGCGAGGTTCGCGTCCCGCGATAGAGCGCCACCTTGGCGGGGGCCTCGTCCAGGGCGAAGAACACCTTGCCGCGCGAGGCGGCCAGGCTGGGCCAGCCGTCGGCCAGGATCGCCTCGCGCAGGGTGGCGCGTCGGCCGCGCACCTGGTCGGGGATGATCAACCGGCCGTCGTCGAACACCGAGCGGATCTCGGCGTCCAGGGCGTCGAACGTCCTTTCGTCGAAGGGCAGGGGGGTGACGCCGCCGGGCAGGCTGGCCTGGCCATCCTTGGCGTTGAGCAGGATCAGGATCGGCACGTGATCCGGATGGGCTTTGGACCAGGCCTTCACCTGCGTCAGGCACGCGACGAAGGTCGGGCACGAGCTGCGGAAGTCGACGTCTGGCATGTGAAGGACCTTGAAGCCGGGCTTCGCCAAGGCGGCGGCGACGCTGGGCGGCAGGATGGTCCCGTGTCCGAGGGCGGTCAGCGGCTTGGCGTAGAGACCGCCGCCCGGATCGGCGACCACGTCGATCTCCAGCTGCCTGGCCCCGGCGTCCAACTGCTCGACGAGTGGCCGGTGCGCATAATCGACGCCCAGGGCGGCCTGTCCGCGCGCGGTGACCATGGCCGCCATCTCCTCGGGCGGGACGGCCAGCTTGTAACTGTTGTGCGTGCCGACCGCGGTCAGGTCGTTCATGCGCAGCTCGACGGCGGCGGGACTGGCGCCCATCAGAAGCGCGGCGACGAGACTTAGCATGAGGTCCTCCGAAGATCGCGGTCCGACTAGCCACGCTCGATGACGGTTTCGCGTCGGTGGTCGACGCCCCGTCCGTCGTCGTCACAAACCCTTATTCGAAACGAGAACCGTGAGTCACGGAACACCCCTAACGCCCGGCCTCTCGCCGGACGCCCAGCTTGGGTTGTCTCCCTCCGCCGCCAGTACAGGGGCTTTTCCATGTCACCAATCAAGAAGGCGCTGGTCATGAGCGCCGCGGCCGGCGTCCTCGTCACGGTCCTGTCCGCCGGCTCGGCCGAGGCGGCCGACGTCGCGCCGGCGGCTTCCCCGGCCGACAACGCCGTCGACGAAGTGGTCGTTCAGGGCTTCCGCAAGTCGCTGGGCGCGGCGCGCTTGGCCAAGAAGGACAGCGCCATTGTCGCCGACGTGATCGTCGCCGAGGACATGGCCAAGTTCCCCGACCTCAACCTTGCCGAGTCGCTGCAGCGCCTGCCGGGCGTGGCCATCAACCGGGAAGGCGGCGAGGGGCGTCGAGTCAGCTTGCGCGGCCTGGGCCCTGACTTCACCCGTGTGCAGCTGAACGGCATGGAGGTGCTGGGCAACGTCGATTCGCCGATGGACAGCCGCGGCCAGACCTCGCGGGATCGGGCGTTCGACTTCAACATCTTCGCCTCGGAGCTGTTTTCGAAGGTCGACATACGGAAGTCGTTCTCGGCCGAGCAGGACGAAGGCGGCATGGCCGGCACGGTGGGCCTCTATACCGCCAAGCCGTTCGACTATTCGGGAACCAAGGCCGCCCTGTCCCTGCAGGGCGGCACCAACTCGGCGACCAAGGACTTCCAGCCGCGCGGCGCGGCGATGTTCAGCAGGAACTGGGACGACAAATTCGGCGTCCTCGTCTCAGTGGCCTATTCCAAGCGCAAGACCCAGGAGCAGGGTTACAACACCTACGCCGCCCCCACGACCAAGGCCCTCGCCGCCAATGTCGTCAATCTCAGCGCGGCCGACCAGGCCAAGGCCATTAATGGCGAGTTGATCTTCCAGCGCGGCAACCGACTGACCGTCTGGGGCTCGGACCAGGAGCGCCTTGGCGTGACGGCCGCGCTGCAATGGCGTCCGGTCGAGAACCTCACCCTGACTCTCGACGCCCTGCACGGCAAGTTCACCAACGACAGGGACGAGAACAGTCTGGCCACCCGCGCCACCCTGAACTCGACCATCCTGGGCGCAGCCACCCCTCACTCAGGCAACCTGGTCAGTCCCCCGCCGGTGCTGAACTCGATCCAGTACGACAAGTACAACACGATCGTTTACGCGGATGTCGACAACACTGTCTTCGCCACCGAGACCCGTCGCCAGCAGACCAGGAACACGTTCGATCAGTTGGTGCTGACCGGCGAGTGGAAGCCCACCGACCGCCTGACGGTCGACGGTCATATCGGTCAGGAGACGTCGGATTACGACATTCCTATCTCGGACAAGTTCTACACCGAGGCGTTCGGCGGGCTGATCACCGACTATCGCGGCGACGCAGGCCACAACACCTACAAGTGGAACACCACCGATCCGAACAGCTACCGGGCCCACGAGATCGACTTCTCGGCCAGCTATCAGAGCACCGACTTGAAGAACGGTGAGCTGAACGCAGCTTGGGAATTGAACGGCGCCTTGACCTTGAAGGCGGGCGTTTCGTATCGCGGCTTCGAGAACTCGGGTTACACCCAGACCAACGATGACGTGAACAAGACGGCCTGGGAAAAGGGCACGCTGGATGATCACGTCACCAGTTACTACACGATCTTCGACAAGCACCACGACCAGTCCTGGGTGAACGTCGACTTCGACAAGGCTCTGGCCTTCTACGGGGTTACCCGCACCTTCGGCGCGCCCAAGGCGATCTACCAGGTCGAGGAGGACACCCAGGCCGGCTATCTCCAGCTGGACTGGAAGACCATCTTGTTTGGCAGGCCCGTACGGGGGAACGCCGGCCTGCGGGCCTATGACACCGACTTGATCTCGTCTGGCGTCATGGCGGTCAAGGGCGTCAACACGCCGACCGAGGCCAAGAAGACCTATTCCGGCGTGCTGCCAGCCTTCAACGCCGTGTTGGAAGTATCAGACCAGTTCCAGATCCGAGCCGCCGCAGCCCAGAACATCAACCGTCCCTCGCTGGCCGCCTATGCGATGAACGGAACGATCAGCGTCGACGGGACCAGCGTGACGGTGTCGACCGGCAATCCCAACCTCAACCCCTACACCTCCGACGAGTTCGACCTGTCGGCCGAATGGTACTTCGGCAGCATCGGCATGCTGACCGCTGGCGTCTTCCACAAGAAGATCGACGGCCTGGTCAGCAGCCAGACCGTCAACAATGTCACCTACGCCAGCACCGGCCTGGCCGAAGGCCTGTACCCGGGCGTCACCGGGTCGACGATCGTATCGTCCTACACCCGGTCGGTGAACCTCAACGAGGCCACGCTGACCGGCCTGGAACTCAGCGCCCAGAGCGATTTCTTCTTCCTGCCGGGTCCATTCAAGAACATGGGTGTCGTCGCCAACGTCACCTTCATCGACTCCGAGACGACCAACCTCGTCAACGGCAAGCCCCAGAAGGGCGCGATCTACGGGATGTCCGACCTGAACCACAACGTCACGCTCTACTACGAGACGGCGAAGTGGGGCGCGCGGATCTCCTCCAACTATCGTTCGGAGTACACGATCGACAGCGGCGGCTTCAAGGCGACAACCTATATCGACGCGGCGGCCTTCTATCAGCTGACGCCGGGGATACGCCTGACGCTTGACGCCGTGAACCTCTCCAACGAGCGCGAGTCCCAGTACAACAGCTACAATAACGGGTTCGGCGCGACCGGCGCCCACCGGCTGTGGAACGACACCACCAGCGGACGGACGGTGTTCGTGGGCGCCAACATGCAGTTCTAGGCGTTTGCGAAGGACGCTGGGCAAGGCCGTTCGAAGAACCCTTCGGGCAGCCTTTGCGGCTCCGGGCCGCCCTAGAGATTGTGGTTGAGCTCGGCGACCACGTCATAGGCGTCGCCGCGATAGTAGGACTGGGTGAACTCCGCCGCGCGGCCGTCCGGCAGGAAGCCGCGTCGTTCGATCAGCAACCCTGCGTCGCCCGGACGGACACCCAGCGTCTCGGCCTGCTCCCTGGTGAACGTGACGGCGCGGAGGCGCTGCAAGGCCCTCACAGGTCGATAGCCGGCCTTGTGCAGGGCTTCATAAAGGGAGTCCTCCACCGCATCGAGCGACGGCAGGCAGTAGGCCGGGATGGTCGAATATTCCAGGGCCATAGGCGAGTCGTCGGCGTAGCGGATCCGGTGGAATCGATAGACCGGCGCCCCGGGAGACAGGACGAGCGAAAGCGATTCCTCGGGGGTCACGGCGCCGAGCGAGCGGTTGATCCAGGCGCTGTGTGGGCGGCGCCCGCGAGACAGCATGTCCTCTGAAAACGAAGACAGCTTAGAGAAGCTCTTCTCGACCCGACCGGTGACGAAGGTGCCGGCGCCTCGACGGCGGCTGAGAAGACCTTCGTCCACCAGGCCGCCGAGCGCCTTGCGCACGGTGATGCGTGAAACGGCGTATTCCTCGGCCAGGTCCCGTTCGGGCGGAATGGCGACGTCCGGCGTCAACACGTTACGCTTGATCGCGTTTCGCACGACGCGCTGCAGCTGAAGATAAAGCGGCGTCGTGTCTTCAATCTCAAGCCGGCCCACGATGTCGGAGAAGGACATGGGATTACCTAGGTCTTTCATGGGAGCGAGGTCTCAAGCGGCCGGAAGGGAATAAATGACCTGCCCCTTCAGGGAGGCGGGCGAGAGCCGGGGATCACGCGGGACGTCCTGGAGTGATCAACCAAGCGCATACCACCTATGAGACCATTTTCAGCCCAATGGCTAACTAACATCAATTTGCTTTAATTACCACGGCTGGCCCTGTCCAAATTGGGCAGTCCACCATGGCCGGTCGTGGACCTTTGCGTGGCGCGGTCCCTAAAAATCCTCTTTTTCTACAACCATATACGTGGGTCGTGATCATTCTAAAGGACTACGCCTCTGTGGCCATTTCAGAATTATATATGAAATTTAATTTACTAATTGACGAAGGTGGGAGCCCAAACGTAGGCTCAGGCTCGCATCAGGTATTCCAATGGTCCTGGATTGGTCTCTAGGGGTCTTGGCGGCTTGGGCGGCTGTCGTGGCGACGGTCTGGCGAGGGTGGGAGCTGCGGCGCCCAAGGGGAGGGGACTCGAAATGAGCCTCAAAGCACATATTCTGCTGACGACCGCGCTGGCGGGCGTGTTCATGGCCGGCGCAGCGTCGGCTCAGACGGCCAGCGGGGCGACGACGGTCGACGAAGTGGTCGTCACCGGCCTGCGCGAGAGCCTGAAGAAGTCGATCCAGGTCAAGCGCGAGGCCAACGCCGTGGTCGACGTCATCACCGCCGATGGCGTGGGCAAGTTCCCCGACCGCAACGTCGCCGAAGCTCTGGCTCACGTGCCGGGCGTCAGCGTCGACCACCAGTTCGGCGAAGGTGAGCGGGTCGCCATCCACGGCACCGACCCGGCGCTGAACCGCATCCTGGTCGACGGTCACAGCATCGCCTCGGCCGATTGGGGCGGCAACCCGTCCGATCGCTCAAGCCGCAGCTTCAACTATTCGCTGCTGGCGCCCGAGATCGTCGCCCGCGCCGAGGTCTTCAAGTCGCCGGAAGCCCGGATCGATGAAGGCAGCCTGGGCGGCACTGTCATCGTCCACACGCGCAAGCCGCTGGACCTGGACGCCAACACCTTCTCAGGCTCGCTCGGCTACGCCTACAACGATCGTTCCGAGAAGGGCAATGCCCGCGCCTCGGGTCTCTATAGTTGGAAGAACAGCACCGGCAGCCTCGGCATCTTGCTGGGAGCCACCTATGACAAGCAGCACCTGACCCGCGCTGGCGTCGAATATTTCGGCTACAGCGGCGGCGACAGCTTCGACAGCGCCTTCACCTATGACGCCAGCGGCAACGTAACGGGCGGCCCGACGATCAACGGTGCGGCGCCGACCAACGCCAGCCTGGCCACCCTGCGCGCCTCGCGCCTGCCGTGCTGCATCAACTTCGCCTACTTCGACCAGACGCGCGAGCGGATCGGCCTTTCGGGCGCCGTGCAGTACAAGCCGACGGATGATCTGGAGTTCCTGGTCACCGGCCTGCACATCGACGGCAAGTACAACAACTACAGCCAGTCGGAATATTCGGTCGCGGTCTGGACGCCGACCACCCTTCAGGCGGCCACGGTCAATAACGGCCTGATGACCCAGGGCGTTTTCGGTCCCAAGTCGAACGGCGACACCGCCCAGCTTGACACGAACTACCGCAAGACGACGATCAAGAACGACAGCCTGAACTTCGCCGCCAACTGGAAGCCTGGCGCGTGGGACATCCACGCCGACGTCGGCTACACCAAGGCTACGGGCGGCAAGGATCCCGAATACCTGTTCTCGGCGATGACCAGCGCAGGCTTCACCTATGCCTTCGACGGCAAGAACACGGTGGTCAACTATACCTCCGATCCGAGCACCCCGGGCACCTTCGCCAGCCGCAAGAACGGCACCGTCAACCGCAACGGCCAGACGTTCACAGGTTTCCAACTCGGCGGTGTCTATACCGGCGTGACCTCGGATGAAGAGGCTTACGGCCAAGTCGACTTCAAGCGCGATGTTGAGTGGGGGCCTTTCACCAAGATCCGGTTCGGCTTGAAGTACTCCGACCACAGCAATGAGGAATCCTCGGCCGGCACGTCCGACTATTCGGACACGCCGTTCAGCCTCGCCGATATTAAGACGATCACCACGCCGGCGGACCTGTTCAGCGGTCTGGGCGCTACCGGCAACGCCACTCAGTTCACGACCATTCCGAAGGAAGAGGTTATCCGTCTGCTGAAGGCGCGGAAGTACTCGTTCTACAGCACCGACTATGGGGCCAGCTTCAAGGTCGACGAAAGCATCGCGGCCGCCTACGTGCAGGGCGACTTCGAGCAAAACGGCTGGCGGGGCAATATCGGTGGCCGCTTCGTCAACACCAACGACGACTCGCGTTACTGGCTGAGCAACGACAACGGCAATACCTATGTGCCGGCAAAGACCATGAACGAATACAACAAGTTCTTGCCGTCGTTGAACGTGGCTTACGCGCTTGGGGACAACGTGGTGGTGCGCGGCGCCGCGGCCCAGGTCGTCGCTCGGCCCCGCTACGGCCAACTGGCCGGGGCGTTCAGCCGGGATGACAACCAGCACACGGCGGGCGGCGGCAATCCCGACCTGAAGCCCTATGAGGCGCTGAACCTCGAATTGTCGGCCGAATGGTACTTCGCGCCGGGCGCCATGCTCTCGGCGGAAGTCTTCCATCGCGACATCAGCTCCTATGTCGTGTCCAAGACCACCGACATGCAGCTGTTCAATCCGAATACCCAGAAAACCGAGACCTATAGCGTCACGCTGCCGATCAATGCGCAGGACGCCAAGGTCAGCGGCCTGCTCGTGTCGTTCCAGAGCGATCTGCCCTGGGGCTTCGGCATCCAGACCAACGTTTCCTACTCGGAAGCGGAGGTCCAGGACTACAACATGCCGTTCCTGTCGAAGTACACGGTCAACGTCATTCCCTACTACGAGAAGGGACCGTTCCAAGCGCGTCTTAGCTACAACTACCGCTCTTCGTATTTCACCGGCATTGGTCGTTTGAATTCGAAAGACAGCACCGACGGATACAACCAGCTCGACTTCTCGGCCTCATACAAGTTCACCGACCGCATGTCGCTGAACCTGAACGCCCAGAACCTGCTGGATGAAACCTACTATTCGTACAGCGGCACCAAGGACGCCCCGACCGCCTTCTACAAGAACGGTCGCGTGCTGGCCCTGAGCTTCGCCTACAAGATGTAGGGTTTACTTTCTCCCCGACTGGGCCGCCGCCGCACCTGCAAGGCGGCGGCCCTTTTTTTGGGAGGCGTCCAAGCGCGCTGGGCGACACTGACGACGTCGTGACGCCGACGACGAGGCTTGGATCCCGGCGAGTGCATGCTTTCGAAGACTCAGTCTTCGGTGTCGGCTTTCAAGCCGAAACGATAGGGAGTGGGGATGAGGACGATTGGCAATTTTCTACGCCTGCTGATCCTCGCCTTGGCTTTGGGCGGCCATGCCACCGCCGCTACGCGGCTCGATCTCGACGGCGCCTGGCGCTTTCGCACTGACTCGAAAGGAGAGGGGCTCTCCGCTGGCTGGACCACCGGGCCGCCCGAGGGCGCACGGGCGGTTACCGTGCCCCACACCTGGAACCTGGGCCAGGACCAGGCCTTTGATGGTGTCGGCTGGTATTTCAAAACCTTCGTCCTGCCCGAAGGCCTGACGGACCGGCACGTCGAGCTCAATTTCGGCGGAACCTTCTATAAGAGCCGGATCTTCGTGAACGGCGTCGAAGCCGGCGCCCACGAAGGCGGCTTCACAGCTTATCATCTGGATGTCAGCAAGCTGGTCCGGCCCGGCGAGAACAGGATCGCCGTGGCCATCGACAATCGGCCGGGCCTAGCCACCATCCCGGGTTACGCCATGCGGCTCCAAGCCTCGGGCAACGTCTGGTACGACTGGTGGCGCAACGGCGGTATCCTGCGCGACGTCTGGCTGAGCGTGGCTGACGGGGGATTGATCCGTCAACAGACGATCACCCAGCAGCTGTCCGCTGACCGTGCGACGGCGGTCACTCGGGTGCGGGTCGAAAACGTCGATGCGGAGACACGCGCCTATCGCCTGACCGCCGCGATCGAGGATCCGGACGGCCGCGTCGTGGGCCGCGCCGAACAGACGCTGCGGGTAGCGGCGAGCGGTGCGGCCGAGCCGTCGCTGAGCTTCACGGTCGAGCGACCTCAGCTGTGGAACGTCGGCGCGGCCAAGCTCTATCGCCTGTCGGTGCAGTTGCGCGACGAGGATGGGCGGCTGCTGGACGAACGGACGGATACGATCGGCTTCCGCAAGATCGAGATCAAGGACCGCAAACTGTACGTGAACAGCCGGGCCGTGCGCCTGACCGGCATGACCCGCCACCAGGACTCCCCATGGGAGGGGCAGGCCGAGAGTGCGGGCACGATCCGCCAGGACTGGAACGACCTCGCGGCGCTGCACGTCACCCTGACCCGGCCGGTGCACTATCCGCAGCCGCAGGCCGTGCTAGAGGAGGCCGACCGCCAGGGCGTGCTGCTGGTCCCGGAAATCCCGATCTGGCAGATGAACGAGGCCCAACTGGCCGATCCGCGCCTGCTGCCGCTGGCCAAGCGCCAGATGGATGAGATGATTGCCGAGGCTGGCAACCATCCCAGCGTCCTGGCCTGGAGCGTGATGAACGAGAGCGACGCCTCCAAGCCTGGCGGCCTGGCGTTCTTCCGGGCCATGAAGGCGCACATCAACGCGCTGGATCCCGGCCGCTTCGTGACCTTCGCGGACTCAGACGTGTCGATCGCGCCCTGGAAGCCGGCCCAGGCGCTGCGCGAGGCCGACTTCATCATGGCCAACGCCTATTTCGGCACCTGGAGCGGCGGGGCCGGCTCGGTGGAGCCATGGCTGGACTTCTTCGACAAGGCCTATCCCGACAAGATGTTGATCATCTCGGAGTTCGGCTGGCCGGGCCCGTTCTCGGCCGATCCGAAGACGGCCGACGCGGCGCGTGTCGAGAACCTGCGGGGCCAGATGGCGGCGTTCGAGAAGCGGTCTTTCGTGGGCGGCGCGATCTTCTGGACCTACCAGGACTACCACTCCAACCGGAACCTCTATGCCGGGTCGGTCGATGGCTATGTGGACCACGGCGTCGTCGACGAGTATCGGCAGCGCAAGCCGTCCTACGCGGCCTGGGAACACCGCAACCGCGCGCTCGATGTGTCGGTGTCCTGGACGGTGGGCGAGGGCGGTCTCAAGGGCTTCACCGCCAAGGTTGCGCCGAGCGCGGCCGGGACCCTGCCGTCCTATCCGTTGATCGGCCAGCGGGTTCGCTGGAAGGCCCTGGACCAGAACGGCGCGGTGGTCGGAGAAAGTCCGCCGACGGATATTGATCTCGGGGCTCCGGCGATCGTGACGGGCGCCTGGGACAAGCCGGTGGACGGCGTCGTCCGTCTCACCCTTGATGTCCTGACCTTGACCGGCGTCCGCTCGGGCGGGGAGACGGCCGAATATCGACCCTTCAAGCTGGGCTCGGCGCCGTTCCCGCCCGATCCCGCGCAGCTTTCCAGCAATCCGGCGGTGCATTGATGTCCAAGACCGATCCGAACAGCCTCGACCGTCGCGCCTTTCTGGCGGTCGCCGCGGCCGGTGCGACAGCCGTCGTCGCCAAGCCGGCTCTCGCGGCCGAGCCGACAGTCTCGCCCACCGCGCCGACGGCCAAGACCTTGAGTCCGGAGAAGATCGACCAGGCTTGGCGGCGGGCGGCGACCAAGTTCGATGCGCCGCGCGCCGCGGTGCTCAAACGAGCCCGCGCGACGGCGGCGACCGGCCCGTTCCGCCCTGACTGGCCATCATTGAAAGCCTATGAGCCGCCGCTCTGGTACCAGGACGCCAAGTTCGGGATCTTTATTCACTGGGGCGTCTATTCGGTGCCGGCCTTTGGCGGCGAGTGGTACTCGCGCCTGATGTACCAGGAGGGCTCGAAGGAATACGAGCACCACCGGGCCACCTACGGACCGCAAGACCGCTTCGGCTACAAGGACTTCATCCCCCAGTTCACCGCCAAGGCCTACGACCCGGCCGGTTGGGCGAGCCTGTTCAAGCAGGCGGGCGCCCGCTACGTGGTGCCGGTAGCCGAGCACCACGACGGCTATGCGATGTACGACAGCCGGCTGTCGGACTGGACCGCCGTCAAGACCGGTCCCAAGCGGGACCTGATTGGCGCCTTCGCCAAGGCCGCCCGGGCCGAGGGGCTGCATTTCGGCCTCTCCAGCCATCGGGCTGAGCACGACTGGTTCTTCGACGAAGGCCGCAAGATCCCGTCCGACGTCAACGACCCCCGCTACCTGGAGCTCTACGGCCCCGCCCAGCTGCGCCTGTCGGGGAAGGACGACGCCGACCTCTATGGTGACTTCACCGCCGTCTCCCAGGCCTGGGTGGACGACTGGCTGGCGCGGACGGCCGAGCTGGTCGAGCTCTACGATCCCGAACTGATCTATTTCGACTGGTGGATCGGCAAGGCCGAGTTCCGCGCCGCCCTGCCGGCCATGCTGGCCCAGTACTACAACACCAAGGCCGCCAAGGGCCTGCAGGCCGTGGTCAATTACAAGCTCGGCTCGATGCCGGTCGGGGCCGGGGTGCTGGACATCGAGCGCGGCCAGGCGCCGGGCATCCAGGCCTCGGCGTGGCAGACCTGCACCTCGATCAGCGACAAGGCCTGGGGCTTCATCGAGAACGACACCTACAAGAGCGCCGGCCAGTTGATCCACCTGCTGGTCGACGTGGTCTCGAAGAACGGCAACCTGCTGCTCAATGTCGGCCCGCACGCGGACGGAAGCATTCCGCCGGCGGCCCGCGACACCCTGCTGGCCATGGGCCAGTGGCTGGCCCTGAACGGCGAAGCGATCTACGGCTCGCGGCCTTGGCGGGTGTTCGGCGAAGGGCCGACAGAGATCGCCGACGGCTCCTTCCAGGAAACCAAGACCAAGCCCTATACGGCCAAGGACTTCCGGTTCACCACCCGGGACGGGCGGCTCTACGCCCTGCAGCTGAGCGCGCCGGAAGGCGACCAGGCCCTGATCGCCTCGATCAAGCCGGCGGACCAGGTCCGCTCCGTCACCGCGCTCAGCACTGGCCGGCCCGTCGCCTTCAGCCAGACGGCCGAGGGCCTGCGGCTGGCGGTTGGCGGACAGCCCGCCGGCCGCGCCGCCTACGTCTACCGCATCGAACTCGCCTAATCGAACTTCGCCTGAGTGAAAGGGCCGTCATGCGCCGCATCCTGACCCGCGTACTTCTCGCCGCCGCCTTGGGGACCGCTTTTGCCGGCGCAGCCCAGGCCCAGGGCCAGGCCACCCAGCCCGTGGCGCTGTTCTATTTGATGGAAACGCCCAAATCGACGCGCTCCTTCGAGCAGCATATCGACAAGATCGGCCTGCTGGTGCCGACCTGGTACGGGGTGTCCAAGGACGGCCTGGTCACTGGAGCCCCCAATCCGGGGATCCTGGCCAAGGCCAAGGCCGCGCGCCTGCCGGTGATGCCGATCATCTCGCTGACCGACCGCGCCGGCCTGCACCAGCTGATGCAGAACGAGGCGGCCAAGAAGGCGATGATCGAGGCCCTGGTTCGTGAGGCCAAGGCCAACGGCTATGTCGGCTTCCACTTCGACTTCGAGAACATCAGCTATCTGGACCGCGACGCCTTTACCCTGATGGCCAAGCAGACCGCCGACGCCCTGCACGCCGCCGGCTTCACCATGGGCGTGGCCGTCGTGCCCAACGCCCCCGGCCATCCGGGCAAGGGCGCCTATTCCAAGTGGATGTGGGAATACTGGCGCGGCGCCTATGACATCGAGGCCTTGGGCAAGATCGCCGACGAGGTCAGCCTGATGACCTATGACCAGCACACGCGCTGGACCCCGCCAGGCCCGGTCGGCGGCATGCCCTGGGTGATGGAGAACCTCGACTACGCCCTGAAGGTGATCCCGCGCGAGAAGATCTCGCTGGGCATCCCGCTCTACGGCTACCGCTGGTTCGCCGACAATCCGGTGCGCCCCGACGGGACTGAAGCCGTCAACATCAGCGGCGTCTATTTCGACGCAGACGAGTCCATGCCGATGGCGCGTGAATACGGCGTGAAGGTCCAGTGGGACGAGGTCCAGAAGGAAAGCTGGTACGTGCTCTACCGCGACCAGATGAACGAGTGGGTGTCGATGCCGGACGCCCGCAGCTTCAAGGCCCGCTACGAGGTGGTCAAGCAACAGGGCCTGGCCGGGTTCAGCGCCTGGGTGCTGGGGTCCGAGGATCCCGCCGTCTGGGACGTCCTTCCCGTGGTCAAGCGCTAAGGATTGCCGATGCGACCCGCTCACCGTTTCGCGACCGCCAGCTTTGCGGCTCTTTCCCTGGCCCTGGCTGCGGGCACCGCATTGGCCGCGCCCTCGCCGGCGCCGATCATTCCAGTCCCAGCCGAGCTGACCCCGGGACGTGGTGCGCTCGCCGTCCGCTCTGGGGCCGTGATCTCGGTCCCGGCCGGCGACGCCGCCGCCCTGTCTGCCGCGCGGCTGCTGGCCGGCCAGGTCAAGCAGACGCGGGGCCTGGACCTCGTCGCGCAAGAGGGCGGGGCCGGGATCATCGTCCTGATCCGGGATCCGTCGGTGAGTGCGGCCGAAGGCTACGTGCTGACCGTGACGCCTAAGGGGGCGCGCATCGCCGCCAAGGACGACGCCGGCCTGTTGTACGGCGCCATGACCCTGGCCCAGCTGCTCAGCCCCGACGCGGCGTTCGGTCGCCCGGTCAAGGTTCCGGCCCTGACCGTTCGCGACCAACCGCGCTTCGCCTGGCGCGGGATCATGGTCGACGTGGCCCGCCACTTCCAGCCGGCCGAGTCGCTGAAGCCGCTGATCGATGCCATGGCGGCGCACAAGATGAACGTGCTGCATCTGCACCTGTCCGACGACCAGGGCTGGCGGGTCGAGATCAAGCGCTATCCCAAGCTGACGGAAATCGGCGCCTGGCGCACACCGCCGACGGCGGGCGAGGCCCCCTCGGCCCAGCCCTATGGCGGCTTCTACACCCAGGACCAGATCCGCGACCTGGTGGCCTATGCGCGAGAACGGTCGGTGACCATCGTGCCGGAAATCGACCTGCCGGGCCACGCCCAGGCCGCGGTCGCCGCCTATCCCGAGATCGGGGTCTTCGGCGACCGCCCGCCCGTCAGCGTCGACTGGGGCGTGAACCCCTACCTGTTCGACGTCGACCAGCCCAGCCTGACCTTCATCGAAGGCGTGCTGGACGAGCTGATGGACCTGTTCCCCTCGACCTACATCCACGTGGGCGGCGACGAGGCGATCAAGGACCAGTGGCAAAGTTCGCCCGCCGTCCAGGCCCGCATGCGCGAACTGGGCCTGAAGAACGAGCACGAGATGCAGAGCTGGTTCATCGAGCATCTGGGCCAATACCTGGCGTCACATGGCCGGCGGCTGATCGGCTGGGACGAAATCCTCGAGGGCGGCCTGCCGACCTCGGCCTCGGTGATGTCGTGGCGGGGCGAGCAGGGGGCGATCGACGCCGCCAATGCGGGTCACGACGTGGTGCTGTCGCCGGCCCCGACACTGTACCTGGACAGCTTGCAGAGCAACCGCGCCGACGAGCCGCCCGGCCGGCTGTCGATCGTGACCCTGAAGGACGTCTACGCCTACGAGCCGATGCCCAAGGGCATCGCCCCCGACAAGGCCGGCCACGTGCTGGGCGCTCAGGCCAACGCCTGGACGGAATACCTGGTGACGCCGTCGCAGGTGCGTCACGCGATCTTCCCGCGCCTGGACGCGGTTTCGGAGATCACATGGTCGCCCAAGGATCGGCGCGACTGGTCGGGCTTCCTGAATCGCCTGGACATCCAGCGCCTGCGCTACGCCCGCCAGGGAATCAACGCGGCCGACGGCGCCTTCGCGATCAATTTCGCCTTGGACGGTGGTCGCGGCGCGGCGCTACGCTCGGGACAGGCCACCCTGGCCCTGTCGACCCAGACCGGCTTCGGCCAGATCCGCTACACGCTGGACGGCAAGACGCCGACGGGGCGTTCGGCGCTGTACGGCAAGCCGCTCAAGGTTCCGGTGGGGACCACGGTTCGCGCGGCCGCGTTCGCCGCCGACGGTCGCCCGACCGCCGAGCCGCAGTCTTTCGACCTTGGCCGGAACGCGCTGCTGACCCGGAGCAATACCGAACTGACGGCCTGTCCGAAGGGGGCGCTGGGCCTGCGCGTGCCGCTGACCTCGGAAGCTCAGGCCGACGCGCCGGCCTTCAACGTCAACCTGTTCGACACCTGCGCGATGTACCCGGCCGCGCCGCTCGACCTGGCCGGCGGGTTCGAGGTCAAGGTCGCGCGCGTGCCCCGTCACTACGGCCTGGCGGCGGACACCGACAAGGTCCGCTGGCACTACAACGCCACGCGGTTCGGCGAACTGGTCGTGCGCGCGGGCGGCTGTGAGGGGACGGTGGTCGCGACCTTCCCGCTGCCCGATCCGGCCACGGCCGACAACCGGTTGAAGTTCCAGGGCGCCTTGCCGTCGGGCACGGGCGATTCCGACCTTTGCCTGTTGTTCACCGCGCCGCTGTCTGGCCCTTTCTACGCGGTCGAGGCCCTGGCCCTGACGCCCCGCTCTTCCAACTGATCAAGTCCCCAAGGCGAGACCAGACCATGCTTCGATCCGCGCTGCTTTCCGCCTTCGCCCTAGCGGCCATGGGTTCCACCGCCCTGGCCGGACCCGTCGAAACCCGAAGCCTGGACCAGGGCTGGAGCTTCCGGCTTGATCCGGCCGACGCCGCGGCCAAGACCCACGCAGCCGAGGCGGCGCAGTGGCGGCCGGCGACGGTGCCCGGCACGGTGCAGACCGACCTGCTGGCCGCCGGCCGCATCCCCGATCCGTTCGCGGGAACCAACGAGGCGCAGCTGCAGTGGATTGGCTTGGCCGACTGGCAGTACCAGCGGACGCTGGACGCAGACCCGGCCCTGCTGGACCGCGATCACGTCGATCTGGTGTTCGACGGCCTCGACACCTTCGCGGAAGTCTTCGTCAACGGCGTCAAGCTGCTGTCGGCCGACAACCAGCACCGCCGTTGGCGTGTGCCCGTCAAGGCGGTGCTGAAGCCCGGCGCCAACGTGATCTCGATCACCTTCAAGTCACCGATCAAGAAGCTGCAGCCTGACCTGCTCAAGCAGCCCTATGTGCTGCCCGGCGCTTATGACTCCGCGTTCGGTGACGAGCCGCCGGCCAAGCACACCTCCACCTATGTCCGCAAATCGCCCTATCACTACGGCTGGGACTGGGGGCCGCGCTACGTCACCGAAGGCATCTGGCGCGAGGTGCGGCTGGAGGCCTGGGACGAGGTGCGCATTGATGGCTTCCGCATCCGCCAGGACCAGGTCGCCGCCGACCACGCCCGCCTTTCGGCCGAGTTCGAGATCGAGGCCGACGGAACGCGCACGATCGAACTGGCGGTCACGCCTACCGCGCCCGACGGCGCGGCGCTGCCCGTTGTCCGCCAGACCGTAACCCTGGCGCCCGGTCTGAACCGCGTTTCCGTGCCCGTGCCGATCGCCGCGCCCAAGCTGTGGTGGCCCGCAGGCTACGGCGCTCAGAACCTCTACCGCTTCAGCGCTTCCGTCGCCCTGGACGGCGCGGTGGTAGCCAAGGCCGAGCGCCGCTCGGGCCTGCGCACGGTCGAGCTGCGCCGCGAGACCGACGCCTGGGGCAAGAGCATGGGCTTCGTCGTCAACGGCGTGCCGGTGTTCGCCAAGGGCGCCAACCTGATCCCGTTCGACAGCTTCTCGCCGCGAGTCACCGACGAAAAGATGCGTCAGATCCTGACCTCGGCTCGCGACGCCAACATGAACATGCTGCGCATGTGGGGCGGCGGCCACTATCAGAGCGACGCCTTCTACGCGATGGCCGATGAATTGGGCTTGATGATCTGGCAGGACTTCATGTTCGGCGGCGCCATCCCGCCCTATGATGTGGCGTTCCGCGAGAACACCCGGATCGAGGCTGTCGAGCAGGTCAAGCGCCTGGGCGACCATCCGAGCATCGTGCTGTGGAGCGGCAACAACGAGGTGCAGACCGGCTGGGAGAACTGGAGCGACCGGGTCGCCTTCAAGACCTCGATCCCGCCCGAGGAGCGCGAGCGCATCGTCGTCGGCATGACCACCTTGTTCGGCCAGGTGCTGCGCGGCGCGGTCGCCGAGAACGATCCCGACACGCCCTACTGGGCCGGTTCGCCCAGCACGGACTATGACGGGGCTTCCGACCTGCTGACCGATGGCGATCGCCACTACTGGAGCGTCTGGGGCGGCTCGCTGCCGGTCGAGGAGTATCTCCACGTCACGCCGCGCTTCATGTCTGAATACGGCCTGCAGTCGCAGCCGGAAATACGGACGCTCAGGACGGTCGCCGGGTCTAAGGACTTGTCGGTCAATTCCACAGTCATGCGCGCCCACCAGAAATACGCCAAGGGCGAGGGCAACGAGCGGATCCTGTTCTACATCCGCCGCAACTACGGCGAGCCGAAGACCTTCGAGGACTTCGTCTATCTCAGCCAGGTGATGCAGGCCGAAGGTATCGAGCTGGCGGCCTTGCACCACCGATCCTCGCGGCCGCAGACCATGGGTTCGCTGTACTGGCAGCTCAACGACGTCTGGCCGGGCGCCTCTTGGTCCAGCGTGGACTATTATGGCCGCTGGAAGGCGCTGCAGTACCATGCCCGCCGGTTCTACGCCTCAGTCGCGCTCGCGGCCGTGCACGACAAGGGCGCGACGACGATCACCCTGCTGTCCGACCGCACGACCGCCGCGGGGGTCCGCTGGCGGGTGCGGGTGATGGATGTCGACGGCAAGGTCCTGTCGGACAGCACGTCCGACGCCGAGCTCAAGCCGCTGGCGGCCACCCAGGTCGCCGACCTGCCGGACGCGACTCTTTTCAAGGGCGCCGATCCGGCCCGGACCTTCGCCGTGGTCGAGTTGATTGAGAACGGCCGGACGATCTCGCGCGGCATAGTCACACAGGTTCCGGCTAAGGCCATGGCCCTGCCGGACCCGCGCCTGGGGGCGACCTGGTCGAAGACGGCGGACGGCTATGCCGTGACCGTCAAGGCCGCCAAGCTGGCGCGGGCGGTCTGGTTGGGCTTCGGCGACCTCGACGCCACCTTGTCGGACAACGCCTTCGACCTGCCCCCGGGCGAGGCTGTCACCGTCCAGGTGACGTCCAAGGCCTCGCTGGCCCAATTGAAGCGGGCCCTGACCCTGCGCAGCCTCTATGGCGCCACCAAGCCTGTGACGCCCTAGGAGCGCATGATGGTTCGACCCCACGCCCTAACGGTCTTGCTGCTGCTGTTCGCCACTGCCGCCCCCCTGGCCAAAACCTGGGCCGCCGAGACCCCGGCGGACCTGGTCTCGCGCCTGAGCCTCGAGGAGAAGGCGGCCCAGTTGCAAAGCGCCGCGCCGCCGATCCCGCGCCTGGGGATCCGCGGCTACGAGTGGTGGAACGAGGGCCTGCATGGCCTGGCCCGCAACGGTCCGGCCACGGTCTTCCCTCAGGCCATCGGCCTGGCCGCGACCTGGGACGAGGGCCTGATGGGCCGGGTCGGCGAGGCGGTGTCGACCGAGGCGCGGGCCAAGTTCAACGCCGTCGGTGACCGCGACCCGGGCCGCTACGAGGGCCTGACGATCTGGTCGCCGAACATCAACATCTATCGCGATCCGCGCTGGGGGCGAGGGCAAGAGACCTATGGCGAGGACCCACACCTGACCGGGACCCTTGCCGCCGCCTTCGTGCGCGGGATCCAGGGGCCTGATCCGCAGCACCCCCGCGCCATCGCCACGCCCAAGCACTTCGCGGTCCATTCGGGACCCGAGGCCGGCCGCCATGGCTTCGATGTCGATGTCTCGCCGCAGGACCTGGAGGCCACCTACCTGCCGGCCTTCCGCCAGGCGGTGGTCGAGGGCGGGGCGCGCTCGGTGATGTGCGCCTACAACGCCATCCACGGCTTTCCGGCCTGCGCCTCGCCGCTGCTACTGGACGAGACCCTGCGCCGCGACTGGGGCTTCAAGGGCTTTGTCGTCTCCGACTGCGACGCAGTCGACGACATGACTCAGTTCCATTATTTCCGCCTCGACAACGCCGCGTCGTCGGCTGCGGCTCTGGTGGCCGGCGACGACCTGAACTGCGGCAACGCCTACGCCCAGTTGCCGGCGGCGGTCCGCCGGGGGGACCTCGACGAGGCGATGCTCGACCGCGCCGTCGTCCAGCTGTTCGAGGGCCGCGCGGCGTTGGGCGCGCTGTTCGCGCCTGATCCAGCCAACCCCTACGCCAGGATCGGGGCTGACGCCGTGAACAGTCCCGCCCATCGCGCCTTGGCGCTGGAGGCGGCGCGCAAGTCGATCGTGCTGCTGAAGAACGATCGGAAACGCCTGCCGTTGGCCGTGACGACCAAGATCGCGGTGATCGGGCCGGACGCCGACGCCCTGGAGGTGCTGGAAGCCAACTATCACGGCACGGCCGTCGACCCGGTGACGCCGCTGCGGGGTCTGCGCGCCCAGTGGGGCGAGGGGAACATCCGCTATGCCCAAGGCTCGACCGTGGCCGAGGGCGTGCCCGTCGCCGTGCCGGAAACCGCGCTGCGCACCGGCGTCGGCTCGGACGCGGTCCAGGGTCTGATCGGCGCCTATTTCGACGATCCCGCACTGAGCGGCGCACCGCGCGTGACCCGCACCGACCGGGTCGTCAATTTCGACTGGGATCGCGCCGCGCCGGCGCCGGGCCTGGATCCCGCCCGCTACGGCGTGCGCTGGACCGGCGCGCTGGTCCCGCCGGGGCCCGGCCAGTACGCTCTGGTCGTCGGCGTCGCCCGCTGTTTCGACTGCAAGGGCCATGATCCCGTCCGGCTGTGGGTCGACGACAAGCTGGTGGTTGACGACGATGGTTCGGGCAAGGCGCTCGAGGCCGTGCTGAACTTCGCCGACACGCGTCCGCGCCGCATCCGCCTGGAACTGTCGCACACGGGCGAGGACCAGGGCGTGCGCCTGCAATGGCGCGCCCCGGCCGCCCCGCAGCTGGCCGAGGCCGTCAAGGCCGCCGCCCAGTCCGAGGTGGTGGTGGCGGTCGTTGGCCTCTCCCCCGACGTCGAGGGCGAGGCGCTGCAGGTCACGGTGCCCGGCTTCGACGGCGGGGACCGCACCGACATCGCGCTGCCCGCACCGCAACGGCGCCTGCTGGAAGCTCTGGCCGCCACCGGCAAGCCCCTGGTCGTGGTGCTGACCTCCGGCGGAGCGGTCGAGCTGGACTGGGTCAAGGCTCATGCCGACGCGATCCTGGCGGCCTGGTATCCGGGCCAGTCCGGCGGCGTGGCCATCGCCGAGACCCTGGCGGGCTTGAACAATCCGTCCGGCCGTCTACCGGTGACCTTCTACAAGTCGGCGCGTGACCTGCCCCCCTTGGTCGAATACGCGATGAAGGGGCGAACCTATCGATATTTCGATGGCGAACCGACCTATCCGTTCGGCTACGGCCTCAGCTACACCCGCTTCGACTACCGCGTGCCCAGCGTCTCATCGGTCACGCTGAAGGCCGGCGAGGATCTGATCGTCGAGGCGCAGGTGGCCAACGTCGGCGATCGGGCGGGGGACGAGGTGGTCCAGGCCTATCTGATCCCGCCCAAGCCCGCGGACTATCGCGGGCGGCAGGCCGATCGGCTGCTGTTGCGCACCCTGGTCGGGTTCGATCGGGTGACTCTGAAGCCCGGCGAGCGGCGCAAGGTCCGCTTCACGCTGTCGCCCCGCGACCTTTCTCAGGTCGCCCGCAACGGCGCGCGCGCAGTGGTCCCCGGTCAGTACACGCTGTTCGTGGGCGGCGGGCAGCCGGGCGAAGGGCCTGGTCACGAGGTGACGTTCACGATCGAAGGCCAGCAGGAGCTTCCGCGATGAGTCTCAGTCTCTCCCGTCGCCAGGCCCTGCTGGCCGGCGCGGCCGCGGCCCTGGCCGCCACGCCGGCGAAGGCAGCCCCGTTCATCTCGCACCGGCCTCCGGTCGAGGCTCGGCGCTTCGCCAGTCCAGCGGTCGAGGCCCTTATCAAGCGCGTGAAGGCCAAGGTCGCCGACCCCGAGCTGGCCTGGCTGTTCGAGAACTGTTTCCCCAACACCCTGGACACCACGGTCTTCCTCGGCGAAGCCGGCGGCAAGCCGGACGCTTTCGTGATCACCGGCGACATCGACTGCATGTGGCTGCGTGATTCCTCGGCCCAGGTCTGGCCCTACCTGCCGCTGGCCGCCAAGGCGCCCGAGTTGCGGACCCTGTTCCGGGGCGTGATCGGCCGGCAGGCCCGCTGCATCCTGATCGACCCCTACGCCAACGCCTATATGCACGACCCGACGGCGCGGACGAACCTGAAGTGGTCGCAGCAGGACGTCACCGAGATGCGACCCGGCGTCGGCGAACGAAAATGGGAGGTCGACAGCCTCTGCTATCCGATCCGCCTGGCGCACGGCTACTGGCGCGCGACCCGTGACCCGGCGCCATTCGACACCGAGTGGCGCAGGGCCATGGCCGTGGTGGTGCGCACCTTCCGCGAGCAGCAACGCAAGACCGGCCCCGGTCCCTACAGCTTCCAGCGACCCAGCACCCTGGCGACCGAGACCCTGATGCTGGAAGGCAAGGGCGCGCCGACCCGCAAGGTCGGGCTGATCCATTCGATGTTCCGGCCGTCCGACGACGCCTGCGTCTATCCGTTCCTGATCCCGTCCAACCTGTTCGCCGCCGCCAGCTTGCGGCAACTGGCGGAACTGGCGACGGAGGTGCTCAACGACACCGCCTTCGCCGCGGACTGCGTCGCCTTCGCCGACGAGGTGACAGCGGCGCTGCAGGCCCACGGCCTGACGCGCGACGCCGATGGCCAGCCGGTCTGGGCGTTCGAGGTCGATGGGTTTGGCAATGCCGCCTTCATGGACGACGCCAACGCACCTGGCCTGCTGAGCCTGGCCTATCTGGGCTGCGTTCCGCACGACGACCCGGTGTTCCGCCGCACCGCCCGCTTGGCATGGAGCGAGCGTAACCCCTACTTCTTCAAGGGCGCGGCGGCGGAGGGGGTCGGGGGTCCCCACGCGGGTCTGGACCTGATCTGGCCGATGTCGATCATCATGCGGGCGCTGAACGCCCTGGCCGACGGCGACGACGCCACGGTCCTGGCCTCGTTGCGGACCCTGAAGGCCACCCACGCCGGCACGGGCTTCATGCACGAGGCCTTCCACAAGGACGACCCGACCAAGTTCACCCGTGACTGGTTCGCCTGGGCCAACACCCTGTTCGGCGAGCTGATCGTCGAGATCGCCGACCGCCGGCCCGCCCTGCTGGCCCGCCCCCTGGACCCGACCGCATGACCCAAGTTCCCACCCTCGATCGTCGCGCCCTGATGGCCGGAGCCGGGCTCGCCGGGCTCGCCGCGGCCGCGCCCGCCCGTTCGGCGCCGCGCAAGTCGCTGTGCGACTTCGTCGACCCGTTCATCGGCACTGGCGGTCACGGCCACACCTATCCGGGCGCGGCCCTGCCGTTCGGCATGGTGCAACTGAGCCCGGACACCAGCAACAACGGCTGGGATTCCTGCTCGGGCTATCACCAGCAGGACGGCTCGATCATGGGCTTCTCGCACACCCACCTCAGCGGAACGGGCTGCGCCGACCTGCTAGACGTGCTGGTGGTCCCCGCCACCGGCCCGGTGCTGCTGACGCCTGGCGAGCCCGGCAAGCCCGACGACGGCTATCGCTCGCGATACGACCGCGCCAGCGAGCATGCCTCGCCGGGCTACTACAAGGTTCGCCTGACCGACACGCGGATCGACGCCGAACTGACCGTCACCGAGCGGGTGGGCCTGCACCGCTATACCTTTCCCAAGGACGAGCCCGGGCACCTGCTGATCGACCTGCAGCATGGCCAGAAAGACTGGTGGGAGAAGTCGCCCGAGACCCGGATCAAGAACGCCAGTCTGCGCCTAGTCGGCGACGACACGTTGGTCGGGGCCCGCCAAGTGTTCCAGTGGGCGCCCGGGCGCTGGATCTATTTCGCCCTGAAGCTGTCTCGGCCGTTCAAGGACGCCCAGCTCTACGCCGCTGACCAGCCGCTGGCTGCCGACGCGCGCGAGGCCAAGGGCGAGAACCTCAAATGCGTGCTGCGCTATCCCGACGCCGGCAAAATGCCGCTGCTCGTCAAGGTCGGCCTGTCCGGCGTCGACATTGAAGGCGCGTTGGCCAATCTCCAGGCCGAGGTTCCCGGCTGGGACTTCGACGGCGTGCGGCGCTCCGCGCGCGCGACCTGGGAGAAGGCGCTGTCCTCGATCCGCATCGACGACGCGCCCGAGACCGACGCGAAGATCTTCTACACCGGCCTCTATCACAGCCTGCTGGCGCCGACCCTGTTCAGCGACGTGGACGGCCGTTATCGCGGCATGGACCAGAAGGACCACAAGGTCCCGGCCGGCCGCCGCAACTACAGCACCTATTCCCTGTGGGACACCTATAGGACGCTGCATCCACTGCTGACCCTGGCCCAGCCGGATCGGGCCGCCGATGTGGTCGCCGGTCTCGTGCCGATGGCCGAGGAAAGTCCCAAGGGACCGTCGGTCTGGCCGCTGCAGGGGATCGAGACCGGCACCATGAACGGTTGGCACGCAGCCGTCGTGCTGGCCGAGGCGCAGGGCAAAGGGCTGGGCGGCCTGGATGCGGCCCGCACCTGGAAGGCGTTCCGCAAACGCGCCTTCGACGACGATGTACTGGGCCTGGACTGGTACAAGCGCCTGGGCTTCATTCCGGTCGACGAGGTCATGGAAGGCGCCAGCCGCACTCTGGAATACGCCTATGACGACTGGGCCATGGCGCATCTCGCCGCCGCGGCCGGGGCCCACAACGACGCCAAGGCCCTGCTGGAGCGCTCACGCAACTACCGTAACCAGTTCGACGCCTCGACCCAGTTCATGCGGCCGCGCAACGCCGACGGCTCCTGGGTGACGCCGTTCGAGCCGCGCGCCATCGGCCACATGGAGAAGTGGCGCGACTTCACCGAGGCCAACGCCTGGCAAGCGACGTTCCTGACCCAGCACGACCTTTACGCCTACATGGAGCTGTTCGGCGGCGAGAAGGGGTTGGAGGCCAAGCTCGACGCGCTGTTCACCGCCAGCTCGGAGATGCCGCCGGGCTCGCCGCCCGACATCGCCGGCCTGGTCGGCCAGTACGCGCACGGTAACGAGCCCTGCCACCACGTGGCTTACCTCTACGCCTATTGCGGCGCCCACCATAAGACCCAGGCCCAGGTCCGGATGCTGCTCAAGAGCCAGTACCAGGCCAAGCCAGACGGCCTGTCGGGCAACGAGGACTGCGGCCAGATGAGCGCCTGGTACGTGATGAGCGCCCTGGGCCTCTATCCGGTCGACCCGGTGATGGGCGCCTATGTGTTCGGCTCGCCGCTGTTCCCGCGGGCCGAGATCGCGGTGGGGCAGGGGCGGAAGCTGGTGATCGAGGCCAAGGGCGTCGCGCCGGACCGCTTCTACATCCAGTCCATGACCTGGAACGGCGCGGCGCACGACCGCTGCTGGATCGGCCACGACGAACTGGCCAAGGGCGGGCGGCTGGTGTTTCAGATGGGCGAGCGGCCGAACCCGGCGTTCGGCGCGGCGCGGTCGTCTCGTCCGCCCTCGACGCCGAAGTTCGCGTGAAGCCGCGCCGCCTCGCGTTGGGATTGGCCATGCTGGCCGCCAGCGCGGCCGCGGCGGCGCAAGCCGAGGACCTGACGCGCGCGCGGCTGGTCCAGACCAGCGCGGAATCGACGATGGCGGCGCGCTTCCTGGCCGAGGAGATCGCTTCGCGCCTCGAACGGCCCTGGGGAGCGGGTTCTGACGCCAAGGCGCCATTGGTGATCGTGGCGCGGCCCGATGCGATCGAGGGGCTGTTGCCCATAGCCTTGCGAGCGACGTGGCGAGCCAATCCCGCCGGGAGCGCGGCCCGGACGCCGGAAGGGTTCTCGGTACGAAGCCTGCGCGCCGGGTCACGGACGGCGCTGGTCGTGGCGGCTGAAACGCCGCGCGGGCGACTGTTCGGCGTCGGCTGGCTGTTGCGCAAGCTGGAGATGGAGTCGGGGAGGGTGGTGGCCCCCAGCGCCTTGGCGATCGACACCGCGCCGGTGCAGGCCGTCCGCGGCGTGCAGATTGGCTATCGCTTCAAGAACAACAGCTACGACGCCTGGACACTGACGATGTTCGAGCGCCGCGTGCGCGACATCGCGATCTTCGGCGGCAACACGATTCAGGTCATCGCGCCGCTGTCGGACGACGCGGCGACCAGCCCGCTGTTCCCAGCGCCGGCGCTGGAGACGATCGTCGGCCTGTCGGCCCTGGCCGAGCGCTACGGCCTGGACTTTGCGCTCTACTATCCGCAGTTGGCCAAGGACTACGGTGACCCGGACGCCGTGGCGGCGGAGCTGAAGGCCTTCGAGGCTTTGGTTCGCCGGCTGCCGAAGGTTGACGCGCTGTACGTCCCGGGCGGCGATCCCGGACACACGCCGCCGGACAAGCTGTTTCCCCTGGTCGAGCAGGAGGCGGGCGTGCTGGCGCGCGTCCACCCCGGAGCCAGGGTGTGGCTATCGGCGCAAGGGTTCGACCAAGCGGAGAGCGAGGCGTTCTACGCCCAACTGGCGCGCGGACCCGGCTGGCTGGCCGGCGTGTTCTTCGGCCCCCAGACCCGCGATCCCATGGCCGTGCAGCGCCGGCGGATCCCGGCCCGCTATCCGATCCAGTTCTATCCCGACATCGGCCACACGATGCACGCCCAATTTCCGGTTCCGGAGTGGGATCCCGCCTTCGCGATCACCGAGGGGCGCGAGCCGATCAATCCCCGTCCTCTGGGTCAGGCCACGATCTTCCGCCATTTCGCGGCGCTGAACACCGGGGCGGTGACCTATTCGGAGGGGGTGAACGACGACGTCAACATGACGCTGTGGTTTCAGCTGGGCTGGTCGCCGCAAGTCGAGCCGCGTGAAGTGCTGGGCGACTACGTCCGCGTGTTCCTCGGTCCGCGCATTGGTGTTCAGTCCAGCGACCGGTTCGCCGACGGCGTGATGGCGCTGGAACGCAACTGGTCGGGCAAGGCGGCCGGCAACGCCGGGATCGACGCCACCCTGACCCTGTTCGACGGCCTGGAGCGAAGCGCCTCGCCAATCCAGCGCGCGAACTGGCGGTTCGAGTCCGCGCTCTACCGGGCGGTCTATGACGCCTGGGTTCGTGCGCGGTCGCGGGCCGAGGCGGCGCGGCAGGCCGCGGCGATGGCGGCGCTCGCGCAGGTCTCCACGACTGGAGCAGAGGCCGCCCTGGCTCAGGCCGAACACGCCCTGGCCGAACCGGACACGGCGGAAGCCCTGGTCCTGCGCGGCCGGCTGTTCGAGCTGGCGGGACGACTCTACACTCATGCCGGCCTGCAGCTCAGCGTCCAGCGCTACGGCGCCTCGGCGATCGAGCGCGGCGCCAATCTCGACCGGGTAGACGTCTCGCTGAACGACCGGATCTGGCTGACCCGCCAGTTCGCCGACGTCCGTGCGCTGGCGGACGAAGCCGAGCGCCGGACGCGGCTGGCCAAGATCGCGGATCCGGCGATGACCGGGCAGGGGGGCCTGTACGACGACCTCGGTGACCCGGATCGCGAACCGCATCTGGTGCGCGGCCTCGGCTTCGATCGCGATCCTCAGATGCTGGAGAGCGCCATCGACGGCGTCGCCGACAAGGTCCCGGACGACGGCTGGCGCGGAGCTTGGACAACCTATGCCGAGACGCTCTACGACCGGCCGATTACTCTGGTCTATCGAGACCTCGATCCGAAGCGGACGTGGCGGCTGCGCGCCACCTACGCCGGTGAGGACTACCAACTGCCCATGCGCCTGACGGCCAATGGCGTCGAACTGCATCCGCCGCTGCCGCGCGCCACCAATCCGATGACGGTCGAGCTGGCTGTTCCGCCCGAGGTCATGCGGTCGGGCCAGCTACGCCTGGACTGGACGCGCCCGCCCGGTGTCGGCGGGGGCGGTCGCGGCCACCAGGTGGCCGAGGTCTGGCTGATCCCCGATCCCGTTTCTTCCTCTGTTTCCCCCTGACCGGAGCCGATCGATGCGCCCCGAACTTCATCTATCTCGTCGCCGCTTGATGCTGGCCGGCGCCGCCGCCTCGGCCTTGCCCGGCATGGCCTTCGCCGCTGCACCAACGCCCTACGGCGCGACGCCGTCGGCCCGGCAACTGGCCTGGCACGGCCTGGAGACCTACGGTTTCGTCCATTTCTCGATCAACACCTTCACCGATCGCGAATGGGGTTACGGCGACGAGTCGCCCGCCCTGTTCAACCCGACCGATTTCAGCGCCGACCAGATCGTCGCCGCGGCCAAGGCCGGGGGGCTCAAGGCCCTGATCCTGACGGCCAAGCACCACGACGGCTTTTGCCTGTGGCCAAGTCGCTTCACCGAGCACAGCATCAAGAACAGCCCCTACAAGGGCGGCAAGGGCGACATCGTCCGGGAGATGTCCGAGGCTTGCGCGCGCGGCGGATTGAAGTTCGGCCTCTATCTGTCGCCCTGGGATCGCAATCACGCGGACTACGGCCGGCCGGAATACGTCACCTACTATCGCAACCAGCTGCGCGAGCTCCTGACCCAATACGGAACGCTGTTCGAGGTGTGGTTCGACGGGGCCAATGGCGGGGACGGCTATTACGGCGGGGCCCGCGAGGTTCGAAAGATCGGGCCCAACTATTACAACTGGCCCTCGATCGTCGCCTTCGTCCATGAGTTGCAACCCATGGCCGTGACCTTCGACCCCAAGGGCGCCGACCTGCGCTGGGTGGGCAACGAGCGCGGCTTCGCCGGCGATCCGTGCTGGGCGACGATGGACGATGGGCCCTATACCGAGGCCAAGGGCGCTAGCGGCGTGCGCGGCGGGTCGGTGTGGTGGCCGGCCGAGGTGGACGTGTCTATCCGTCCGGGCTGGTTCTGGCACGCCTACGAGGACGCCGAGGTGAAGTCCGCAGGACGGCTGCAGAAGATCTATTTCGAGTCCGTCGGCCGCGGCGCGAACCTGCTGCTCAACCTGCCGCCAGATCGCCGAGGCCGCATTCCCGACGAGGACGTCGCCGCCTTGACCGCCTGGGGCAAGGCCCGGCGCGAGTTGTTCGCCCGCAATCTCGCGGACGGGGGCAGGGCCCAGGCCAGAAACGCCCGCGTCGGACATGCCGCCGCCAACGTGCTGGACGGCGTGCGGGATACCTACTGGGCCTGCGACGAGGGCGCGGCGACGCCTGAGCTGACCCTCACCTTGCCGCAGGCGCAGACCTTCGACGTCGTGCGCCTGCGCGAGCACCTGCCGCTGGGCCTGCGGGTGACCGAGTTCGCCCTGGACGTCTGGGATGGCGACTGGCGCGAGATCGCCCGGCATCAGGGGATCGGAGCCCAGCGGCTGGTGCGGCTGGCCGCCCCGGTCACGACGCGCAAGTTGCGCCTGCGGGTGCTGGACGCGCCGGCTGGCCCGGCGATCAGCGAGATCAGCCTGTTCCGGCAACCCGTGCTGGTCGATCCCCCCGCCATCCAGCGCGACCGCGAGGGTCTGGTGTCGATCATCGGCGACGCGCCGGGGCTGGAGCTGCGCTATACGGTGGACGGCTCCCCGCCGACGCGCAACGCCTTGCGCTTCAACGGACCTTTCCCGCTGCCCGAGGGCGGGGAGGTCCGAGCCATTGCGGTCGAGCCGGCCGGCGGCGTGACCAGCGCGCCGGCGCGACGGGCCTTCGACGTGCGGAAATCCGACTGGCGCATCGCCCAGGCCAGTGCTCCGGGCGCCGAGGCGCTGATCGACGACGAGCGCGGCACCGTCTGGCGGGCGCCGGTCCCCGCGCTCGTGGTGCTGGATCTGGGACAGGCCAGGTCGCTGTCCGGCTTTACGCTGCAACCCGCCTGGGACCGACCGCAGGGCGCGGGCGCGCCGGCGGGCTATCGGGTCGCGACCAGCGCCGATGGCGTCACCTGGACGGCGGCAGGCGAGGGCGAATTCGCCAACATCGCGGCCAGCTTGGCGCCTCAGCGCGTGACCTTCGCTCGTCGGGAGGGGCGGTATCTAAAACTGGAAGTTACGCGGGCGGCGGCAGGCGAGGCGCAGGTCGCGTTCGCGGAGCTGGGAGTCATCACCTTGGGCGACGCGTAAGCCCATCTGAGGTGCTTCTTCACGCGAACCGGTTCCGGTTCGCGTGAAGAAACGGCTTGCGGACAAACGCTCGCCGACGTCAGGACCTCGATGTGCGAGCCGAAGCACAAGCCGCGTCGTCCCAGGACGACGCGGCTCGCCGGTATCAGAAGTTATATTGCAGGCTGATGTTCACCGCCCGGCCCAGCGGATCATAGAGACCCGTATAGGTGTTGGGGTTGTTGGTGGTGCCGTCGACGAAGGTCGCGGGGACGACGGGGGGCGACTTGTCGAACACGTTGTTGATCGCGATCCGCGCCGTCATGTCCTTGACCACCATCACCGACGCCGCCAGGTCGAAATAGCTGTAGGCCTTCATCTTGGTCAGGATCTTGTAGCCTTGGGGACCGGCGCCGCCGTTGAGGGCGTTGTCGGTGCTGTTGGCCGAAAGCTTGGTGTCGCCGATATAGCGCCAAGCCAGCGAGATGTTGCTGTTGCGCCACGGGGTGCTCCAGGTGGCGCGCGCGTTATGCGCCCACTTGGGGGCCGGAGCGTAGCAACTGGGCTGGCCGTAATAGCCCGCGCAGTCCTGAGCGGGCGTGGTCGGCGAGTCCTGGCCCATGCTGTCGATCAACAGCGTGCCGACCAGGTTCAGGTCCATGCGGCCGTACTTGCCGATGCCGAAGTTGTAGCCGACCTGAATGTCGTTGGCCTTGTAGTTGAGGATGTTGGTGTTTTCGGTACCGCCGGAGATGAAGCCGTTGGTCGCCGACGTGCCGTCGAGGCGGCCGGTAGTGGGGTCTCGCTTGACGAAGCGGCAGTAGTAGTCAAGGCCGGTGGTCAGGCAATTCGACAGGGCGACGTTGGCGTCGATATAGCCGATGAAGTCCTTGATCTTGATGTCGACGTGGTCGATCGAGAACATCAGGCCGGGCACGAAGGACGGCGTGTAGACCAGACCCAGGGTCTGGGTGATCGCCTTCTCGGGCAGGAGGTTGATGTTGCCGCCGCCGGCGTAGCGGCGGCAGCCGTTGGGTCCGCAATCGGCGATGGACTTGTTGGTGTATTGCGCGGCCGTCACGCCCGTGTTGGCGCACTGGGCGGCCGTCGGCGCACCGGGCTGGCTGAGCGAGGTCGCCGAGCACGGATCGACGCCATTATAGCTGAAGTTCCGCGGCGAATAGAGCTCGGAGATGTTGGGCGCGCGAGCGGCGGAGTTGTAGCTGAACCGCACCAGCAGATCGCTGACCGGGCGATAAAGCCCTTCGACCTTGGAGGTGTAGAGCTCCTTCTTCTGATTGTCGTACTTGGACGCCCGCAGGCCGGTGTTGAACACCAGGCTCTTGACGAAGGGCAGGTCGTTGGCGATCGGCAGTTGGGCTTCGCCGTACAATTCCTTGACGCCATAGTGGCCGCCGGTGGTACTGAACCAGCCCTCGTAGTCGACGGTGGCCTGGTCGGCCAGGACCTTCAGGCTTTCCCGGCGATACTCCGCGCCCAGGGCGATGGCGACGCCTTCCTTGGCCCAGGGGCTCTTGATCCCGTACTGGCCCAGGTCGCCGGTGATGTTGGCCGTCACATCCCGCTGCTCGACGACGTTCGTCCAGCGGTAGTTGTCGTAGACGTAAGGATAGACCTTCGGGTCGATCTTGTTGGCCTGGAAGATGTTGGCGGCGACGCAGTTGGTGTCGGTCTTGTCGACCACCGACTGGCAGGTCGGCGTGCCGCCGACGCTGACGACGTTCACGGCGCGGGCGAAGCGCGTCGGGTTGATCTCGTTGCGGTCGGACAGGGTGTTCTCGACGCGCGAGGCGATGAAGTTGACGTCATAATGCCAGCCGTCGAACAGGTCGCCCTTCAACCCGCCGCTGAAGCGATAGTCGGCGTTCACGATACGGTTTTGGACGGGCGTGCTGCCTGGCCCCTCCTGCAGCAGGTAGTAGTGGCCATCGACCGTGGTGGCCGTACCCGCCGACGAGCCGCACAGGCTTTGGCCCTGGCTGGCCGATAGGAAGGGGTTGTTGCAACTGATACTGACGTCCTGGTCGAAGGCGCCCGACTGCTGCTCGATCGACACGTCGCGCATCACCAGCAGGTTGGCGTAGGCTTCGAGCGCATCGTTGAAGTGATAGTTGGCGAACAGGCCGCCGGTGAACCGCTTGTCGGAGCGGATGAAGTTCCAGTCCTTGCGGGTGTTGCTGGCGTAGTCGGCGGCGTTGGCCGTCGAGACGAAGCTCTGGGTGCCGTCCTTGTTCATGAAGTAGCCGTTGCCGGCGTTAGGACCGCTGGCGATGTCGAGACGGCCAAACGGCGTGTAGCTGGTGTTGACCGAGCACGACAGCGCGGTGGTGCTGCCCGCCACGCGGCACGATGAATAGTCGCGCGCGCTCCACTTGACCGGTTTCTGGTCGCGATAATCGGCAAAGATGCTGATGTTGCCCTTGTCGTCCGCGAAGTTCTTGCCCGCCGCGAAGTTGATGTCCCAGCGGCCGCCGTCGGTCACATGCTGGGGAGGCACGGGGAAGTTCGGGTACTGCGAGATCAGGCCTCGCATGGCCATGTCGTCGTTGGTGTGCTGGAAGAAGCTGTAGGACCCGTTGACCTGGACGCCGTCGAACTTCTTGTTCAGCACGAAGTTCACGACGCCGGCCACGGCGTCGGAGCCGTAGGTCGAGGAGGCTCCGCCCGACAGGACGTCGACGCGCGAAATCAGGGCCACCGGCACGATGTTGAGGTCGATCGCCTGGACGGGCAGCAGGCGCTCGCCGTCCAGGAGCACCAGGGTGCGCTGGTTGCCCAGTCGACGGAGGTTCACCTTGGCCTGGCCGCCATTGTCGAAGCCGGCGCCGAACTGGTTGTTGTCGGCGCGGACCTGCGGCAGGCGATTGAGGGCGTCCTCGATGTTCATGACGCCCTGGAACTGCAGTTCCTGCTTGTCCATCGTCACGATCGGCGCGGCGGACTGGACGTTCGGTCGGCGGATGCGGGTGCCGGTGACGATGACCGCGTCGACGGTGTTGTCCTTGTCCGCCTTTGTGTCCGCCTGTTGGGCGTGGGCGCCCTGGGAGAAGGCCAGCGCCGACACGGCGATGGACGCCATGAGACCCGCTTTGAGCCGATCAGATCTGCCAATCATTTTGATTATCCCCTAGGCGCGGGTGAATTCCCGGCGTCCCCTAGAGGTCAAGACGGACGCCCGGCGCCGTTCCTTGGTCGGGTTGACGAAATTATGTGATTTTCGCGACAATCGTGGCTTGTCGGTCTTCGGGGCGGTCCAGCGTCATTGAAGTCGACGGGCGGCTGCCTCATCAAAAGGCAGGGGCGGGAAAAGAGGATGGCGACTGTGTTCTTGACTCGCCGCCGCCGCAGGCCGCCCCTACTAGGCGCAGCTTGCTCAGAGTCGCCATTCCGATGACCAACCAGATCGAGCCAAGGTTCTCGGCGCCCGCAAGGTCGTTGGCCGACCCTTCAAGGCGACGCACGCCGTGACGTCCGATCGGGAACACATCGTCAAATGGGTGGCCAACGAGGTCATGCCGCATGAGGCCGGTGTGCGGGCCTGGTTGCGCCGCGCGCGTGTGCCGGCCGACGAAATCGATGATCTGATGCAGGAGGCCTACGCCAAGCTGGTCGGCTTGCAGCGCGTCGACCAGATCGAGAGCCCCGATGGCTATTTCTTCCAGGTCGTTCGCAATCTGCTCACGGATAAGTTACGGCGCGCCAGGGTGGTTCGTATCGAAACGGCTACGGAAATCGACGCGCTGTCCGTCTGTTCTGATGAGCCGTCACCCGAACAGGCCACAGCCGCGCGTCGTGAACTGTCCCGGGTGCAGGCCTTGATTCAAGCTTTGCCGGAACGCTGCCGGCGGGTATTCGAGCTGCGAAAGGTTCTGGGCGTGCCGCAACGTGAAATCGCCCGACAACTGGGTATCAGCGAGAGCGCCGTGGAGAACGAGGCGGTCAGGGGCATGCGCCTGATCATGCGCGCGCTGCAGGAAGAGGGCGCCGAGGTGCGTGGCGACCGGGTGAGAAAGACGAATGACCGATCGCGAAACGGCTGAGGATATCGAGGCGGAAGCCGCCCGATGGGTCTGGCGATTGGATCGCGACGGCCGCATCCCGGAACTGGAAATCCAGCTTGAGGCCTGGCTCGCGGGCGATGCACGCCGTCGTGGCGCCTTTCTGAAGGCCGAGTCGGTCTGGACGTTGCTGGATCGGGCAGGGGGAATTGCATCACGTTCTCTCGCGAGGCCCGCCCGGCCGATATCGCGCCGGGTCCTGCTGGCCGGAGCCGGCGGAGCGATTGCGGCCGCGATGGTTGGGAGCGGCGTCCTGATCCTGCGAGAGGATCGTTTCAGCACCGGCGTTGGCGAGGTTCGTCGTGTGCCGCTGGAGGACGGTTCGGCTGTCGCGATCAACACCGCCTCGGCGGTGGAAGTCGCCTTCCGGCGGACGCAGCGCACCGTTCGCCTGCGGGACGGCGAAGCCTGGTTCCAGGTCGCCAAGGACGTCCAGCGGCCGTTCGTGGTGGAGGCTGGCGCCGTTCGCGTGCGGGCCGTGGGCACGGCCTTCTCGGTGCGGCGAAGAGCCAATGGCGCCGATGTCTTGGTCACCGAGGGCGTGGTCGAGGTCTGGGCCGAAGGGGCGACGCGCGCGCCGTCGCGCCTTAAGGCCGGACAGGGGGCGTTCGTCGATGCGAGTGCTGTCATGCGTCCGGCGGTCGCCGCGCCCGAGGCCGTCGATCGAAAGCTGGAGTGGCGTTACGGCAAGATCGACCTGGCCGGCGAAACGCTGGGCGAGGCGGTCGCCGACTTCAATCGCTACAACGAGCGCAAGCTGGTCATCGCCGATCCGGGGATCGCCGACGAGCGCCTCTACGGCGCCTTCAACACGGGCGGGCCGGACGCGTTCGCCGCGGCGGTCGGCGCTAGCCTGGGGGTCGAGGTCGAGGTTCGCAGCAGTGAAATCATCCTGGGCCGGAGGCGCGCGTCATAACCTGGTCGTCCGCTCCCGAAGACCTCGCAGACGGCGTCGGGCCATCGCCTCGGCCCAGGTCGGCGGGGTCTTCGCACGGACGCCAGCGACGCCTTCTGGCCTGCCTGATTGCGATCGGCGCGGCGTTGGCCCACCCAGCCTTGGCCGGCGTAAAGACCTTCCGGATCAAGGCCCAGGACGCCGGCCCGGCCGTGACTGAATTCGCGCGTCAGGCGGATGTTCAACTGGTGCTGTCGGCCGCCGCGGCGCGAGGCCGACGCACCAACGCCCTGAACGGGACGTTTGATGTCGGCCAGGGGCTGGAGTTGTTGTTGAAGGGGACGGGCCTGCGGGCCCGTCATCTCGCGCCGGGGATCTACGCGGTTACCTTGGAACCTGGACCGCGCTCGCCATCAACGGCGCCTGTCGTGATTCAGTCTGTTCCGTCGACGCAAGTCGCCGCGCCGACTTCGCTGGACGAGCTCGTGGTGACGGGCACGCGCATCCGCCGGGCCAACACCACAGCCGCCGCACCCGTGACGACCCTGTCCCAGGCGGACCTGCGCTTGAGCGGCGTGCTCAATCTGGAGGAGGCGATCAACCGACTGCCCGAGGCGCGCGCCGACTCGACCCAGTTCACCAACGGCTCGGATGCGGACGGGCGAGCCCAGATCAATCTGCGGAATCTGGGTCATCAGAGGACCCTCGTCCTGCTCGATGGCGAGCGCCTGGCCCCAGTGCAGGCGGTCGATCTCAACATCATACCGGCCGCCCTGGTTCGGCGGGTCGACATCCTGACGGGCGGGGCCTCGACCACCTATGGCTCGGACGCGGTCGCTGGCGTCGTCAACTTCATGCTCGATCGCGATTTTGAGGGCGTGCGAATTGATGGCGGCTACAGCGTCTATCAGCACGCCAATGACGACGTCGCCGTTCGCGGCGTAGTTGCGGAATTCGCCAACATAAGGGCCCCGGCGGAGCGCGTCACCGATGGCGTCCGCAAAGATCTGACGATTGCGGCGGGGAGGCGGTTCGCCGGAGGGCGCGGCGAAATCGCCCTTTTTGGCGCCTACCGCAGCCAGGATCCGGTGCAGTGGAAGGACCGGGACTTTTCCGCTTGCCGGATCATCGCGAGTGAGGATAACGGCGCGCCGTCCTGCGCGGTCAGCACGCTCTATACCCACCATGGCCGCTTTCGGCCGCTTACCGGTCCTTCGGCGGGGCAGGTCTTCTACACCGGGGCGGATGGCGCGTTCGCGCCGGAAGCCGACCGCGACCTTTATGCAGCAAACACGCGCGAGAACTTCAACTTCATGAGGTCGGACGAGCGGCGCTCCGCGGGTGCTTTCGTGAACTTCGGGGCATCAAGGGCCGCGCAATTCCGCGCCAGCCTGCTCTACATGAAGGACGCGACCTACAGTCAATTCTATCCCTACATCAACACAGCGGAAGTCCCCGCGGGGGGCTTCCAGGTCAATTGCCGCAATCCGTTTCTATCGCCAAGCCAAGCCGCTCTGCTGTGCGGTTCCGCGGTCGGCTCTGACCAGTTGGTCTCAACTCAATACACCGCGATCATGGGCGGCCCGGGCAGCCGACCGTTGCGCGCGGAAGCCATCAACCAGGACTACAGGATCAGCCTGGGCCTGAGCGGCGAGGTGTTCGACCACTGGCATTATGATCTGTCAGCAATCCGCTCGACGGTTTTCAGTTCGCTCTCCGACAGCAACGAGGTCGATCCGAGCCGGCTCAACAAGGCCCTGAACGTTGAACTGGTTGACGGCATCCCGACCTGCGTCGCCAAGCTCAACGGAACCGATCCCGCCTGCGTGCCGGCCGACATCTTCCGGCAGAACGGTCTCGACCCGCACTTCTACGCCTACGCCTACCGCGACTATGTCTGGGCAAACCACTATGGCGAGACGGACCTGATCGCCAACCTATCGGGAGACCTGACGAGTTATGGCGTGAAGAGTCCATGGGCCGGCCAGGGCGTCGCGGTGGCGCTGGGCGTCGAATATCGGGCCGATTCCCTCAAGCAGAAGATCGACCCGGCGGCGCTGGAGTTCGAACAGCTGAGCCCGCCGTTGCGCGGTCGCCAATCGGTGCGCGAATTCTACGGCGAGCTGCAGGCGCCCATCGCCGAAGGGCGGCCCTGGATCGAACGGCTGGAGATCAATGCGGGGGTCCGGTATTCCAACTACAATACCGACCACAGCCTCCTGGCGACCCGGAAATACGAGCTGCAGTACCAGCCCACGGCTGACTGGCTGGTCCGCGCCAGTCTCAACAAGGCTGCTCGCGCGCCGAACATTTCCGAACTCTATACCGGCTCCACCTATGGCGTGATCGGCCTGTCGGATCCGTGTTCGGGCTCGTCTCCGGCCGCAAGCCTCATCGCCTGCCAGCGCACCGGCGTGACCGCCGCGCAATACGGCCGCATCCCCAACTGTCCGGACCAGCTGTGCCAGACCTATGGCGGCAACGGGAACCGAAGCCTTCGTCCCGAAAACGCAAGGACCCGGACCATAGGCCTGGTCTATACGCCGCGCGGTCTGCCCGGCTTCAGCGTCTCCGCCGACTACTACCGGATCGCGGTGAAAGGCTATATCGGCCCGATCCTCGCCGACAGCGTGTTTCAAAGCTGCTTGAGCACGGGCCAGGACTACTACTGCCGGTTCGTGCATCGCTCGGCGGACACGGGGGCTCTGTTCGGCAGCCCGGCGACCGGCGGATATATCGCCACCGGCGCCCAAAACACCGCATTGCTGATCAACGAGGGCGTGGACGTTCAGGCCAGCTATGACATGTCGCTGGGTGCGCTCGGACGGCTTGGTCTCAATCTGACCAGCATGGGACTGATCACCACTGGCGGCAGGAGCGCGCCGGACGATCCTTTGCGCAACTGCGCCGGCTATTTCGGGCCGCCCCAGTGCTATGCGCCGCAGCCGCTTTGGCGTCACAACCTTGCCGCCACCTGGCGGTTGCCCTGGCGTGAGGCGGTCGTGTCGCTCAACTGGCGCCATATCGGCCCGACGCGGCTGGCGGCCAACAGCTCCGCCCTCAGCGCCGGGGCGCCGCCCTATGCCTATCCGTCGTTCGCTCGGCTGGAGGCCTACGACTATCTCGATCTCGGGATCTCGATGCGGCTGCGTCCCCGCCTGACCATCCGCCTGGTGGCCAACAACCTGTTCGACCTGACCCCGCCGGTCGTTCCGTCGACCTTCGTGGACGGCACCACCAATAACCCCAACACCTACACCGGAACCTACGACCCGCTAGGGCGCGACCTGCATCTCGCCTTCAGTCTGGGCTTCTAGCGCCGGCCCGTTTCATCCCTCATTCGAGTCCTGCTTATGACGTCTCGTCACGCCCTCGTTTCCGTTCTCGCCGCCATCCTCGGCCTCGCTGGACCGCTGACCGTCGCTCGAGCGGAAAGCGTCATTCCCGCTGGCTTCGCCGCGCCGCCGCGGCCAGCGCCCGGCGTCAATACGGTCGCCGACGTCGAGCCGCGTGTTCCGCGGCCGGCGGGCGAGCCCTGCGTCGCGCCGCTGTTCGCCCCGCGGCAGTTCGAGGGCGTGGAACCCGTCGCCTTTTCCTATACGCCGCCAGCGGCCTGTCCCGGCCCCTGGGCCAAGGTCGTGCTGGAAGCCGATTTCGACGTCACCGCCGGTCGGCAGTTCGATCGCACCGCCATCATCCATCTGGGTGGGGTGAACCTCTACTACGGCACCACGATGGAGCCGCGCAAAGCCATTGCGCCAGCCTGGCATGTGGAGCGCGACGTAACCGACTACGCCGCCTTGCTGGCGCAGCCGGGCGCTGGGGAGGTCCTCATCGCCAATGTCGTCAACGAGACCTACACCGGACGCCTGACCGCAGGCGCGCGCCTGCTGTTCTATCCCGCCTCGACCGCGACGCCCGCCCCGGCGGCGCCGCAGATCGTGCAGCCGATCTCCGGCGGTCTCGCCAGGCTCACCAAGGACAAGGACCGCCTGGCCCAGACCGTGGTGCTGCCGGCCAATGTCGAGCGCCTAGCCTTGGACGTCGTCGCCCAAGGACAAGCGGACGACGAGTTCTGGTACGATTGCGTTCCCGATCATCTGGCCTCCGACAAGGAGGGACGATGCGGGGGCGGAGCCTTCCGGCAGGTCGAGGTGTTCGTCGACGGCCAGCGCGCGGGCCTGGCCTCGCTGTTTCCGTGGATCTTTACGGGCGGGATCAATCCGTACCTGTGGTTCCCGGCTCCCGCGCCGGAGACCCTGAACTTCACACCCTCGCGGATCGACCTGACGCCGTTCGCCGGCCTGGTCAACGACGGCCGGCCGCATCGCATCGAGGTCGCCGTGCCCGGGGTGCGCAACTACTATCTGGTCACGGCCAGTCTGCTGGCCTGGCGCGACGCCGGCGCCAGCTCGACCCGGGGGCGGCTGCTCCACAATACGCTGGCGGCGCCGCGCGAGACCACGGACGCGCGCCACGTCCAGGTTGGCGAGCAGGGCTTGAACGGCCGGATCGACACGCGCTTGGCGCAGAAGGGAGAGATCGCGGGCGTTCTCCAGACTTCCCACGGTGAAGTCACCACCAGCGTGCGCTACGCGATGTCGTTCTCGAACCGCCAAAGCTATGTCTCCAATGACAAGATCCAGATCGGCCGCATGCGGCAGTCGACGCGTCTGCAGGTCGATACGCGGCGGACCGACGCGTCAGGAACCGCGACGCGCCGGGAAATCTCGTCCTACCCCTTCAACTCCGTCACCCAGGAGACGATTACGGCCGACGGGACCAACCAGACCGCCGCCGTCGACCTGACTCTGGCCCGGACCGAACGCGAAGTCGCCTCGGATGGTCGGGTCTGGACACGAGCGCTCAGCAATCACGTCACGCCGACCGCCCAGGGACAATTCAACCGCGCCGCCCGACGCTTCCAGAACGCTTCGGGTTCATCGGTCCAAGCGTATCGGCTCGAAGACAGCGCCATCGGCTGCTACGGCCGCACCGTCGTGGTGAAGGATAACACCGTCGTGACGGCCCGGGACGGGTGCTGAACACGATCCGGCCATAGAGGCGCGATTTAGGCGTCAAACAGCGATCGAGCGGGGTTTGCGATGCCTAAAAGCGTCGCAAACCCCGCCGTCTTCTCGCAGGTTCAAAAATCCGCTTGGAGGCTGTTACGATATAACATAAGCCAGCCGCGAGCATTCTTTTGTGAGGATCAAATGCGACTGCGTACGATGTTGCTGGCGGCGGCCGGAGTCGGGGGGCTGTTGGCCTGCGCCAACCAAGCCGTAGCCCAGGATCTGGGTCATTCGGTGTCCGAGGTGGTGATCACCGCCTCGCCCCTGGCGGGCGATCCCGACCGTTTCGCGACCATCGTCGAGCAGGTGAGCCGCGATCAGGTGCTCAGCAACGGCGGAGCCAGCCTGGCCGACGCCTTGCGCAACGTGCCCGGGGTCGCCGGGACAGGTTTCGCGGCCGGCGCCAGCCGTCCGGTGATCCGCGGCATGGACGCGCAACGCGTGAAGCTGGCCGAGAACGGTCTGTCCAGCTCGGACGTCTCAGACGTCGGTCCCGACCACGGCGTACCGATCGACCCGCTGGCCGCCCAGCAGATCGAAGTCGTGCGCGGCGCGGCCACCCTGCGCTACGGCAGCCAGGCGATCGGCGGCGTCGTCAACGTCATCAACAACCGCATCCCGCTCAAGCCGATAGACGGGATCGAGGGGGAAACAACGGCGGCCTATTCCACCAGTTCGTCGACCGGCGAGGGTACGGTCAGCCTCGACGCAGGGCAGGGACCGTTCGCGGTTCACCTGGACGGTTTCGGGCGCCGGGCAAGCAGCTACGACACGCCCGATGGCGTCCAGCCGAACTCGTTCTTCCGGGGCAACGGCTATTCGGGCGGCGCGTCCTACTTCTTCGGCGACGACAGCCGCATCGGCGCTAGCGGCACGCATTACGAAGCGCGGTACGGCATTCCGTCCGACGACACCTTCATCCGCATGAAGCAGGACAAGGGCGCCGTCGGTGGGTCGTTCAAGTTCAGCCAGGGCCTGCTGCAACGGATCAACGTCGACGCCGGCTACGCCGACTACACCCACAGCGAGATCGACCCCGAGACCAACGCGGTCCTGTCGACCTTCAACAACAAGGAGTGGGACGGCCGGATGGAGGCGCTGTTCGGGGCCACGGGGCCGCTTTCGGCCTCGGCGCTCGGCGTCCAGTTCCAGGACCGCAAGTTCAGCGCGCTGGGCGAAGGGGCCGACTACCTGCTGCCCACCCACACCCAGAGCGTCGCGGCCTTCGCCTTCGTGGAGGCCCCGGTCGGCGCCCTGCAGTTCCAGGGCGCGGCGCGGGTCGAGCACATCAAGATCGACGGCACGCCAACCACGGGAATCGAGACGAGCCGCGACTTCACGCCCTTCAGCCTGTCGGCCGGCTTCACCTACGACGCTTCCGACGCCCTGCGCCTGGGCCTGACGGTCGCCTCGGCGGCTCGGGCCCCGGCCCAGACGGAACTCTTCGCCCGGGGGCCGCACGACGGCCCGGCGACGTTCGAGACCGGCGACCCGGAACTGAAGATCGAGCGCGCCAACTCCCTGGAGGCGACGGCGCGGTACAAACTCGGTTCAGAAGGCCGCATCGAGGCCTCGGCCTGGGCCGCGCATTTCGACAACTACATCTACGGCGCGTTGACCGGACGCCTGTGCGACGAGAGCGGCGTCTGCGAGGCCGGCGGCGACGGCGAGCTCAAGGAACTCAACTACGGCCAGCGCGACGCCAACTTCTGGGGCCTGGAGGCCAAGGCGTTCTTCCCGCTGGCGTCGGTGGGCGGCGGCAAGCTGTCGGGCCAGGTGCTGGGCGACTATGTGCGCGCCAAGTTCACGGGCGGCGGCGGCGACGTGCCGCGCATCCAGCCCGGCCGGTTCGGGGGCGGTCTCGACTGGGACAACGACGTCGTCGACGCCAGTTTCCTCGTGCTGGCGGTGTCCTCGCAGGACCATGTCGGTGTGGCCGACCTGGCCACCGACGGCTACACCTCCGTTGACGCCCAGGTCCGCTGGAAACCGTTCAAGGCCAAGCCGGGGATCGCGCTGACGCTCGTCGGCCACAACCTGGCCGACGAAACGATCCGCAACGCCACCGCGCTGAACAAGGATTCGGTCCTGATGCCGGGCCGCGACGTGCGCCTGGTGCTCAGCGCCAAGTTCTGACCAGGAGCGGCGCCCCGCCTCTCCACGAGGGCGTTGCTTGCGAATCGACCTCTCCCGCGCTGGCGTGGAGCGCCGCATGATGAGGCTCTGCGAGGGTCACATCATGCGGCTTCTGGCGCGTCGGCGTTCGGCTCTGCGAGGCCTGGCGACCGCCCAGATCGTCCAAGGCGGCGCGGGGAGGGCCATCAACGGCCTCCCCGCAAGGTTGGGCTTTCCCGTTGTGGCGCAATGATCCCAATCCGGCGACCGAATCTCCGACAGCGGTGTCTTTTCTTGTCCTATAGACAACGTTGTCGTGGTCTCGTACGACAACGTTGTCGTTGTGGTTCCTAGACCGCCGGCAGTAAGGCCTCCGCGGAGGGGCCGGAGGAAACACGGGGCCTGTCATGACCATTCGCACCTTCACGCTCGTCTCAAGCCTTGCCATCCTGGTCGCGACGTCGGCGCAGGCTGCCAGACCGTCCGACCAACCCTGGATGAACGTCAAGCTGTCGCCGGACGAGCGCGCGGCGCTGCTGGAGAAGGAACTAACCCTCGACGAGCGCATCGGCCTGCTGCATGGGCCGATGTCGATGCCGATCTTCGGGATCACCAAGCCCGAGGGCGCGATCGGCTCGGCCGGCTACATCCCGGGGATCGCGCGCCTGGGCGTGCCGGCCCTTCAGGAAAGCGACGCCAGCCTTGGGGTCACCAACCCCCTCGACGTGCGGCCGGGCGACGGAGCCACGGCCCTGCCATCGGGTTTGTCGCTGGCGGCGACCTTCAACACCCGCCGGGCCTACGAAGGCGGGGCGGTGGTCGGTCGCGAGGCGCGGGCCAAGGGGTTCAATGTCCAGTTGGCCGGCGGTGTGAACCTGGCGCGCGATCCGCGCAACGGCCGCAACTTCGAATATCTCGGCGAGGACCCATGGCTCGCCGGCAACCTGGCCGGGGCGTCGATCAAGGGGATCGAGGATCAGGGGATCGTCTCGACCATCAAGCATTTCTCGCTGAACGGCCAGGAGACCAGCCGCCATTTCGCCAATTCGGTGATCGACGAGGCGGCGCATCGCGAGAGCGACCTGCTGGCCTTCCAGATCGCGATCGAGAAGGGGCAGCCCGGCTCGGTGATGTGCGCCTACAACCTGGTCAATGGCGACTACAGCTGCGGCAACGATCACCTACTGAACACGGTGCTGAAGGGTGACTGGGCCTACAAGGGCTGGGTGATGTCGGACTGGGGCGCAGTCCACGCCACCGACTACATCGCCAAGGGACTCGACCAGCAATCGGGAGAACAGCTGGACGCCAAGGTCTGGTTCGGCGCGCCGCTGAAGGCCGCCGTGGAGAAGGGCGAAATACCGGCCGCGCGGGTGTCGGACGCCAGTCGCCGCATCCTGCGCTCGATGTTCGCCGCGGGTCTGTTCGACAAGCCGGTGCTGCCGGGCGGCGCTATAGACTACGCGGCCAACGCCGAGGTGGCCGGGGCCGCGGCGGCCGAGGGCATCGTGCTGCTGAAGAACCGCGACGGGCTGCTGCCCCTGGCCGCCACGGCCAAGACCATCGCCGTGATCGGCGGCCATGCCGACGCCGGCGTGCTGTCAGGCGGCGGTTCGTCCCAGGTGGTGCCGCCGGGCGGCGCGAAGCGCGTGGTCCCGCTGGGCGGCGAGGGGATGATGGGACCGTTCCGCAGCGAGTATTTCAACGGGTCCTCGCCCCTGGCCGCCATCCGCAAGGCCGCGCCGAACGCCAAGGTCTCCTTCGACGACGGCCGCTACATCGCCGCCGCCGTCGCCGCCGCCAAGGCGGCCGACATTGTCGTGGTGTTCGGCAACCAGTGGATGGGCGAGGGGGAGGACGCGGCGGACCTGTCCTTGCCGAACGGCCAGGACGCCCTGATCGCCGCCGTCGCGGCCGCCAATCCCAACACCATCGTGGTGCTGCAGACCGGCGGTCCGGTGTCGATGCCCTGGCTAGGCCAAGCTGGCGCGGTCGTCGAGGCCTGGTACTCGGGCGTCAAGGGCGGCGAGGCGATCGCGGACGTACTGTTCGGCGCGGTCAATCCCTCAGGCCGCCTGCCGATGACCTTTCCAGCGTCCCTGGCGCAATATCCGCGGGAGGCGCTGCCGGGCCGTGGCGTACCTGAAAAGACCCAGTTCGACGTCGTCTATACCGAGGGGGCCGACGTCGGCTATCGCCGCTTCGCCCAGACCGACCTGAAGCCGCTGTTCCCGTTCGGCTACGGCCTGTCCTACACCCAGTTCGCCTATTCGAACCTGAAGGTGACCGGCGGCGACACCCTGACGGTCGGTTTCGATGTCGCCAATATAGGACAGAGGGCTGGCAAGGACGCGCCTCAGGTCTATTTGACCGACGCGGCGGGCAAGCCGGTCCAGCGGCTGATCGGATTCGACAAGGTCGACCTGAAGCCCGGCGAAACGCGCCGCCTTACGTTAACCGCCGACGCCCGCCTGCTAGGTCGCTTTGACGCCAAGGCTCGGCGCTGGGTGATTGACGCCGGCCGCTACCAGGTGGGCGTCGGAGGCGCTTCCAATGACCTGGCCCTGAGCGGCGGCGCCAAGCTCAAGGCCGGGATCCTCAAGCCCTGACCTTGCGCGCGGACGTCGCCGGGGAGGCGGCGCCCGGCCATTCGAATCTAGGAGCGCATCTGATGAATATGGTTCTCGTCGACGAGGAACAGGTCCTTGCCTTTCGCGCCGCGCTTCCGGCGGTGACGAAGGTCTGCCTCCAGGAGGTGCTGGGCGTCAGCGAGACGACCTGGACGCGGTTGCGGACGGGGCGGCCGATCCGTCGCTCGACCTATGATCGCCTGCTGTGCCGCCTCGCACGGGTTTCGGCCCACGCCTAGCTTCGGCGCAGACACGAACGCAGGCCGCGTTCACTGTTCTCGGAAAGCGCGGAACATCCGCTGCTGCAGCGGCTCGACCAGATACCGCAGAGCCGTACGCTTGCGCAGCGGCGCCGCCACCTCGACCGGCAGGCCGGCCTTCAGCATCGGCGGGTCCCGGCCGGGCTGTTTCAAGGCGGCCCTGGTATCGGGTCAGCTGGCTTGGCGCACAATCCGTGCGGCGACCGCTGCCCGAGCGGCCTGTTCGCCAACCTTGAACCGACCGATCAGTCGCGCCAGGTCCTGAGCCTCCCGGGCCAAGGCGTGGCTCGCCGCGGTGCTTTCCTCCACCATGGCGGCGTTCTGTTGCGTGACCTGGTCCATCTGGTTGATCGCGACATTGACCTGTTGAAGACCGCCGGACTGCTCCTGAGCCGAGGCCGCGATCTCGCTGACCACGCTGTTGATCTGCGAGACCTGGCCGACGATGCGCTCCAGGGCCTTTCCGGTCTGCGCCACCAGATCGACGCCGGCGCTGACCTGGCCGGTGGATGTGGCGATGAGGGTCTTGATCTCCTTGGCGGCCTCGGCCGAACGTTGGGCCAAGGCGCGCACCTCCTGAGCGACGACGGCGAAGCCGCGACCGGCGTCTCCCGCCCGGGCGGCCTCCACACCGGCGTTTAGGGCCAGCAGGTTGGTCTGGAACGCGATCTCGTCGATGACGCCGATGATCTGGGTAATGCCCTGGGAAGAGGTTTCGATGGCGTTCATCGCCACGATCGCCTTGCCGACCACCTCGCCGCCCGTCTCGGCGTCGAGCTTGGCGGCGGCCACCACGGTGCGGGCGTGCGTCGCGCCTTCGGCGGTCTTCTTCACTGTCGCGGTGATCTGCTCGAGGGCGGCGGCCGTTTCCTCCAGGCTGGCGGCCTGTTGCTCGGTGCGGCGGGACAGGTCGTCCGACGCCACCGTGATCTCGCCAGCGCCGGACCGGATGCCCTGGCTGTTGCCGAAAATCTCTTCCATCGTCGCCTGAAGGGTTTCGACGGTCGTGTTGAAATCCTCGCGAAGCTTGACGTAGTCGGCTGCGAAGGCCTCGGTCAGGCGGTAGGTGAGATCGCCGCCGGAAAGCTTCGACAGGCCGGCGCCGACCTGTTCGATGGCGCGCGCCTGTTCGCGGGCGGCTATGGCTCGAGCGGCTTCGTGAACACGCCGTTCCTCTTCCGAGGCAGTGCGAAGCCGTTCGGCTTCGCACTCGAGCGCCTTGGCCTTGACGCCATTCTCCTTGAAGACCTGGACCGCGCGGGCCATGCCGCCGACTTCGTCGCCACGGTCCTGAGCCTCGACGACCACCTCAAGGTCTCCCCCGGCCAGGCGGCGCATACGTTCGGAAAGAACATTCAGGGGTCGAGCGATCTTGCCGATCGCGACCCAGAGGCCGACGCCCACGCCCAAGGCGATGCCGCCGATCGCGAGGATGAGGTTTGTCGCTATGGACATGTGCGTGGACAAACTGAGATCGACCACGGCCTTGTCGTCGCTGGCCGCGGCCGTGGTGTTGAACGCGACAATCTCCTTGGTCATTCCCACGATCTTGGGGTCGAGCTGGGTCATGACGCGCTTGGCCTGGTCGTCCTGACCCGCGAGAGCCAGGTCGGCCGCCCGATCGGCCAGTCCGGCGATCTGGTTCGCCTGCGCCGCGAACGTCCTGTAGGTGGCCGCGTTTTCGGGCAGCAGCCGTTCGGCGATTTCCAGATTCTTGAGCAACTGGGCTGTCGACCCGTCGATGTCCGCCCTGGCCTGGCGCGCCGCCGGGGTCGGGCCGTCCTCCGCGACGACGCGATAGGTGGCGTAGCCGATGACGTTGACCATGCGGCCGACGCGCGCCAGTTCGAGCGCGGCCGGCGCGCGATGAGCGACCAGCGCCCTTGTGGCGTTGTCCGCCTTCTTGAGGGCGACGCTGCTGTAGGTCGCCGAGGCGGTGAAGGCCAAGGCCAGGAGGGTCAAAGCCGTCAGGATCTTGGTCGAGATTTTCCAGCGGTCGATGAATTTCAAGGCCAGTCCCCCGCGCACCCTTCGTCGCGGCACCATGGGGCCTGAGCAAAGTTGACGAAGGTTCTTTGTTTGGCGGCGGCGTTTCCAATGTCCGAGGTCATAATGTCGCAGATCTTCAAGTATTGACGACCACCGGTTTTGTGGCGGCTCCAGACAAATATCGCCGGTAGATCAGCTCAGCTTTGGTCTTGGCGCTAGGACTAAGAGAACGAAATGGGTGCGTGCGCGCCGCCGTGGAGCTCAAGATTTCTGGGACAACTCTAGAGATCGGGAGATCTGAGGCCAAATTCCGAGAACAATTTTGGCCGGGCAGGCTTGGCGCCGCTGAACCTCGTATCGACGATGACGGGACAGGCGCCGCGCAACGTGTCCAGCTGAACTCTGTGATCAGCGGGCTCCTGCCCGTCGTCCGCACCGACTTGCAATCGGCATCGCCCATATGCGTCGCGCAAATGCGGCTTATGGCTTCGGGCGATATATAAAACTCTGAATTTGTTCAAAGAAATACTAGGTCGCTCAATTTAAAGCCTCCGGCCATGGTGCCGTCGCCGGCCCAGGGGGCGGCTTCCAAGGAGGTTTCCATGAGCGCCATCCGCGACAAGATCCAGAGCGCCGACCTGAGCGTCACGCCGCTCAGCCCTACGATTGGAGCCGAAATCGGAGGCGTGGATCTTCGCCAGAAGCTCGATCGCCTGCAGCGGGACGCCCTCAAGGCACTGCTGTTGCGCCACAAGGTCCTGTTTTTCCGCGACCAGGATATCAACCGCGACCAGCAACTGGCCTTCGCAGCCAATTTCGGCGAGGTCTACGCCCATCCGGTGGGCGGTGTTGAGACCCATCGCGCCGTGCAGCCGATCTCCGCCGAGGCGCTCAAGAAGTACGACATCCGTGACAACCATTGGCACACCGACACCAGTTGGCGGATCAACCCGTCGTTCGGGGCCGTGTTGAAGGCGGTTCACATCCCGGAAGTCGGCGGCGACACGATCTGGGCCGATGGGCACGCCATTTGGAAAGGCCTGCCCGATGACTTGAAGGCACGGATCGACGATCTCTACGTGATCCACGACTACCAGGACGCCTTGTCCAAGGCCGGCGAGCGCTATCCGCTGGTGGCCCATCCGGCGATCCGCACGCATCCGGAGACGGGGGAGGAGATCTTCTGGATCAATTTCAGCCTGAAGCCGCAGTTCGTCGACCTGGCGCCGGATGAAAGCCGCGCGCTGCTCGCCCGCCTCTATGATGAAGTCAAAAGGCCGGAGCACCAGGTCCGCTTCCGCTGGAAACCCAACTCCGTCGCCCTGTGGGACAACCGGGCCGGGTTGCACTACGCCGTGCGTGACTATGGCGATTTCCCACGGGTCATGGAACGCGTGCTGATCGGCAGCGACGACATCCCGTATCGCGAGCGCGAGCCCGCCTGAGCCGAGCGTCAGGCGGGAACACTTTCCAATCCACGAATTAACGACGACGCCCGGCGATCCGCCGGGCGCGGGGGATAGACTTTTGCCTTTTTTGTATGTCTGCGTGGCCGCCCGACAGCGACACCGCAAGCTCCAACACCACGCTGCGCTCATGACCTGCGCCTCGGTTCTGGCGTTGGGAGGCCAGGCTCGCGCCGAGAATACAGCGGCAGCGCCGCCCGTTCCCGCGGCCGCCGAAGCTGGCGGCGCGGTGGCGCTTGAGAGCGTTATCGTCACCGGCGTGCGTGGCGTGCGGCGCACCGTCGCCGACAGCCCCGCGCCCGTCGACGTGATCGGTGGTGAGCAACTCCTGGCTACCGGCAAGGTGGGCTTGAAGGAGGTGCTCAACACTCTGATCCCGTCGTTCAACCTGCCGGGCCTCAACGGTGGCGGCACCTCGTGGACGGTGCGGGCGATCACCCTGCGCGGCTTGAACGGCGACCAGGCCCTGTTCCTGGTCAACGGCAAGCGCCGCCACGGCACCGCCCTGATCAACAACCTGGCCCGCGTCGGTCGAGGCGGGGCGCCGGTCGACCTCGACTTCATTCCCGCCTCGGCCATCGAGCGGATCGAGGTGCTGCGCGACGGGGCCTCGGCCCAGTACGGCTCGGACGCCATCGCCGGCGTCGTCAACATCATCCTGAAGGACGATTCCGAAGGCGGTTCTTTCAGCTACACCGGCGGCCAGAACTACCTGGGCGACGGCGACACTCGCGCCGCGACGCTCAACTGGGGGCGGCCGCTGGGCGAGACTGGCGGCTTCCTCAGCTTGGCCCTGAACTGGAAGAACAACGAGGCGGCCACTCGCGCCATTCCTTCGCGCGCCCAGTACATCTACCAGCCCACAGTCACGACGGTTGGCGGTGTCACCACCGTCACGCCAGACCCGCGCGACGCCACGGCCGACCGCGACGCCTGGGGCCTGAGTTACGGGCCGGGCGAGGAGGACATCCTGGCGGCCTCGTACAACGCCGAGCTGCCCTGGCGGGACCTGAAGCTTTATTCGTCGGGCACGCTCAGCCACCGGTCGTCGCGGAAGAACACCGGCAGCTTCCTGCCGAACCTAGCTCCAGTGGCCGGTGTCACGGCCGGTCGACCGCTGAGCCGCAACGCGCTGCCCGAGGTCTATCCGGACGGCTTCAACGCCTATCGGCGGATCTTCGAGCTGGACTTCCAGACCAGCTTCGGCGCGCGCGGCGAGGCGGCGGGTTGGGCGTGGGACTTGTCGACCACCCTGGCCCAGGACCACGCGCAGCTGGACGGCCAGAACACGCTGAACGCCACGCTGGGCCCGTCCAGTCCGACCTATTTCCACCTGTCGACGCACGAATTCCGGCAGTGGACCAACAATCTGGACGCCACCCGCGAGGTGACGCCGGGCTGGCTGAAAAACCCGCTGCAGGTCTCCTGGGGGCTGGAGCACCGCTACGAGCGCTTCCTGATCGAGGCGGGAGACGAGGCGTCCTACGTCGTTGGCGACTACGTGATCCCGGCCGGCCAGCCGTTCGCCGGCCTGCGCCCGAACCCGGGTCTGGCCTCCTACGCCGGCACCGCGCCGGAGGACGCCGGCTCGACCCATCGCCACAGCGGCGCGGCCTATGTCGATGTCGGGACCAACGTCACCGACACTTGGTACGTCGGCCTGGCCGGCCGCTACGAAAAGTACGGCAAGGGCGTGGGCGACACCTTCAGCGGCAAGCTGACCACGCGCTGGGAATTCCTGCCGAGCTACGCCGTGCGCGCCACGGTCAGCAACGGCTTCCGCGCTCCATCGCTGGGCCAGGTGCTATTCGCCACCTCGACCATCAATGGCAGCCTGTGCCCGGCCGCGCCGAACAACATCTTCCGGGGCGCCCCCTGCGTGGCGGGCGAGTACCTGACCTTCCCGACCAAGGTGCTGCGCACCGACAGCGCCGAGGCCAAGGCGCTGGGCGCCGAGCCGCTGAAGCCCGAGACCTCGACCAACTACAGCTTCGGCGTGACCGCCGAGCCGGTCGCCGGTCTGCGACTGACGCTGGACGCCTACGAGATCCAGATCGACGACCGGATCGTCGACACCAGTAACCTTGATCTCTCGGTCGCGCAGCTGTCCTCGCGAGCCGATCTCGCGCCGCTGCTGGCGCGCTTCCCGCAGGGACTGACGGCGACCTACTATACCAACGCCGTCTCGACCCGGACCAACGGGCTCGATTTCGTGGGCGAGTACGGCTTCAGCCTCGGCGACCTGGGCAGACTGAATCTCAATGCCGCCTACGCCTTCAACAAGACCAAGATCACCGAGCTGAAGGTCACACCCGCCGTACTGACGGCGGTGAACCCCAACCTCGTCCTGTTCGACCGCCAGAAGATCGCCGACCTGACCATCGGTACGCCGCGCGAGAAGATCATCGTCGGGGCCCAGTGGTCGCGCGGCGCCTGGAGCGCCAGCCTACGCAACACCCGCTTTGGCCGCTACACCGAGGCCGGCGCCTCGGCGAGCCTGGACCGGACCTTCAATCCCAAGTGGATCACCGATCTGGACATCGCCTGGCAGGTCCGGCCATCGACCAACATCGCGATCGGCGCCAACAACCTGTTCGACAAGCATCCCGACAAGATCGGGATTCTCAACGCCGACCAGGGCACGGGCCAGTTCGGCATCTTCTCGCCCTTCGGCATCACCGGCGGCTACTACTACGCCCGCCTGACCCAACAGTTCTGAGGGAGGGCGCGATGGATCGACGTCAGCTCATCGCCAGTCTCGCCTTCGGAGGCCTGGCCGCGAGCTTGGCCGCCTGCGCCAAGAACGCCGGCGGCCAGCCTATCCTCAAGGTCGGCAGCCAGCGGGGCGGCACCAAGGCTTTGTTGCTTTCGTCTGGAGCGCTGGAAGGCGTTCCGTACGAGATCGAATGGAGCGAGTTCCCGGCCGCCGCGCCGCTGCTCGAAGCGGTCAGCGCCGGGGCGGTGGACCTCGGCGAGGCCGGCGACGCGCCCTTCCTGTTCGCCTACGCCGGCGGCGCCAGGATCAAGGCCGTCCAGGCCGGCCGTAGCGGCGGGGCCGCGACGGCGATCCTCGTGGGCAAGGATTCGCCGATCCGATCCCCGGCCGATCTGCGCGGAAAGAAGATCGCCACGGGACGTGGCTCGATCGGCCACTACCTGCTGCTGCGGGTCTTGGAGAACGCTCGCCTGAAGCCCACGGACGTGTCGATCGCCTTCCTCAATCCCGGCGACGCCAAGGCGGCTTTCACAGCCGGATCGATCGACGCGTGGGTGACGTGGGGGTCGTATGTCGCGCTGGCTCGCCTGCACGACGCCGCACGGATCCTGATCGACGGCGACGGCTTGCTCAGCGGGTTCGGATACGAGGCCGCCAGCGAGAAGGCGATCGCCGAGAAGCGTCCGCAGATCGAAGACTTTCTGAAGCGCCTGGCGACGGCGCGGCGCTGGGCGGCCAACAATCCGGACGCCTTCGGCAAGGTGCTGGCTCGCGAGACCGGCCTCTCCGAAGAGGTCGCGCTCTACACCGTCCGCCAGTATCGGATCCTGCCGACCCCGCTGGGGAACGAGGCGGTCCAGGAGTCGCGGGCGGTGCTCGACCGTTTTCGCGCGGCGGGAACGGTGACTTCGGACCGCGACGTGGCCCGCGCCTTCGACACCTCGTTCAACGGGGCCCTGGCATGATCGCGTCCTTGTCCCTGGCGACGGATGTTCTGGTCATCGGAGGTGGCTTGGCCGGCGCATGGGCGGCTGTGGCGGCGGCGCGCGAAGGTGCGGACGTCGTGCTGGTCGACAAAGGGCATTGCGGGACCAGCGGTGTCACCGCGACGGCCGGTCCCGGCCACTGGTGGGCGCCTCCGGATCGCCGTGAAGCCGCCGTCACCGACCGGCTGAAGCGCTCACTAGGCCTGGGCGATCCGGATTGGATGCGCCGGATCCTGGACCTGACCTGGAGCAGCCTTCCGGGTCTGGCCGACCACTACGCGTTCTCTACCGACGACCGGGGCGAGGTCCAGTACCGAGCGCTGCGCGGCCCTGAGTACATGCGGGCCATGCGCGCCTACGCGGTCGCGGCGGGCGCCAGGATCCTTGACCACCATCCGGCGCTGCAGCTGCTGCGCCATGGCGACGGCTCGATCGCCGGCGCGTCGGGGATCGCCCTGCGCGGCGAGCGGCCGTGGACCATCCGGGCGGGCGCGGTGGTGCTGGCGGCGGGCGGCACGGCCTTCGCCTCGCGCCTGCTGGGTTCGGCGACCAATACTGGCGACGGCCTGCTGATGGGCGTCGAGGCCGGCGCCGACCTCTCGGGCATGGAGTTCACCAACTACTACACGCCCGCCCTGGCCGGCACGAACATGGCCCGCTCCATGGCCTACAGCTTCGCCCGCTGGTTCGACGCCGACGACCGCGAACTCGACATCCCGAACGGTCCGGAGGTCACCCCGCACCTGGCGCGCGCCCTGCTGAAGGGGCCGCTGTTCTGCCGGCTGGACCGCGTGCCGGCCGACATCCGCGCGGTGATGCCGCAGGTGCAGCCCAACTTCGTGCTGCCCTTCGCGCGCCTGGGGATCGACGCGTATGGCGAGCGCTTCGAGGTCGTGCTGCACGCCGAGGGCACGGTGCGCGGGATCGGCGGCCTGCGCGTGGACGACAACGACTGCCAGACCGCCGTGCCCGGTCTCTATGTCGCGGGCGATAACGCCAGCCGCGAGCTGGTGACCGGCGCGATCTCGGGCGGCGGGGCGGTCAACTCGTCCTGGGCCCTGTCGTCGGGCCAGTGGGCGGGCGCGGCGGCGGCGCGGCGAGCGCGTTCGACCGGGGCGCGGGAGACCGACCTGGCGATCGCGACGGGCCAGACCGGCCTGGCCCCGCGGCGCGGCGTTCGGGTGGTCGACACAGCGGGCGCCGTCCAGGCCGTGCGCGAGGAACTGAACGCCTACGACAAGAACATCTTCCGCCAGGGCGAGGCGCTGGCCGCTTCGATGGTGCGGTTGGACGAGATCTGGAAGGAGCTGGCCGATCATGGCCGGGCCGAAGGCCGGGCGGGCCTGCGCCTGCGGGAGGCCGCCGCCCTGGTCGCCGCCGGGCGCTGGAGCAAGGCCGCCGCCCTGTCGCGGCGCGAGAGCCGTGGCATGCACCGCCGCGAGGATGCGCCGGGCCTGGATCCGCGCCTCTCAAGCCGTCAGCGGGCGCAGGGGCTGGACCGCGTCGTCACCCGCTTCGAGCCCGCGCCGACGCAGGCGGAGGTGGCCTGATGATCGAGGTCGTCATCGAGGATCGTTGCTCAGGCTGCGGCGACTGCGTCGAGGCCTGTCCCAGTGATGTACTGGCGCTGGGGGCGGGCGGCAAGGCGGTGATCGCGGCCCAGGCTGACTGTCAGACGTGCCTGCTGTGCGAGCTCCACTGTCCAGCCGACGCCCTGTTCGTCTGGCCCGAGACCGACCGGGTCGCGGGCGTGACCGCCGAGCGGGCCCTGGCGTCCGGCCAACTGGGCGCCTTCCGGCGCGACCACGGCTGGGGCGAACACGCGGCGACCCACACCAACCAACACTGGCGGATGGGAGCGATCTTCGAGCGCGCCCGCCTGCAGGCGATCGATATCGCCGCCGCCAAGACCGCTCGCACTGAGGAAGGATGCTCCACATGAGCCGCAAGAGCCTGAAGGAACGCTTGGCCGACCTGCACGCCGAGCGCGTGCGCACCTGGGACCCAGCAGCGCTGAAGATCAATGTCGACCAACGGCGCACGCTGGTCGAGACGGCCGATACCGCGCGATGGATCCAGGTCGGCGACCGCCTGGATCCGTTCGTGCTGCGTGACGTGGAAGGTGGAGACCTGCCGCTGGAGGCGCTGATCCAGCGCGGGCCGGCCGTGCTGGTGTTCTTTCGTTTCGCGGGCTGCCCGGCCTGCAACATCGCTCTGCCGTATTACGAGGAAGCGCTGGCCCCCGGCCTGCGGGATCTGGGCGCGACCCTGGTGGCGGTCAGCCCGCAGGTTCCGGAGCGCCTGGGCGAGATCAAGACCCGCCACGACCTGAGCTTCAAGGTCGCCTCGGATCCGGACAACGCCCTCGCTCGCCGGTTCGGCATCCTCTACACGGCCGACGAGGCCAGCCAGGCGGCCCAGCGCGCCAAGGGCGGCTTCATCGGCGATACGACCGGCACGGGAACCTGGGAGCTGCCGCAGCCCGCCGTCGTCGTCATCGACCACGAGCGGGTCGTCCGGTTCGTCGACGTCAGCCCCGACTGGCTGGTCCGCACCGAGGCGGACCCCGTCCTTGAGGCCGTCCGCGACATCACCCTGGTTCCCGCCGAATAGATTGGACACGACCATGACCGCACAACGCCAACTGAAGCTGGGTTTCATCCTGCACGGCGTCGGCCCGGGCTGGGGCGACTGGCGCCATCCGAACGCCCATCCCGGGGCCAGCACCGATTTCCAGTTCTACAAGCGCCAGGCGCAAGTCGCCGAGGCGGGCAAGTTCGACTTCCTGTTCGTGGCCGACAGCGTCTACATCACCGAAAAGTCCAGCCCGCATTATCTGAATCGCTTCGAGCCGCTGACCATCCTGTCGGCCCTGGCCGGTGCGACCAGCCATATCGGCCTCGTGGCCACCCTGACGGTCAGCTACAGCGAGCCGTTCAATGTCGCTCGACAGTTCGCCTCGCTGGACCACATCAGCGGCGGCCGCGCAGGCTGGAACGTCGTCACCTCTTGGCTGGAGGGCAGCGCCGCCAACTACAGCCGCGAGAAGCATTACGCCCATGACGTACGCTACCGCCTGGCCGGCGAGTATCTGGACGTGGTCCAGGGGCTGTGGGACTCATGGGAAGACGACGCCCTGACCTTCGACAAGGCGGGCGGCGAGTTCTTCGACCCGAAGAAGCTGCACACCCTGGATCACAAGGGCGAGTTCTTCTCGGTGAAAGGGCCGCTCAACATCAGCCGCTCGCCGCAGGGCCAGCCGGTGATCTTCCAGGCTGGCGCGTCCGAAGACGGCAAGGCGTTCGCCGCCAAGCGGGCCGACGCCATCTTCGTCTCCCACGAGGAGATCGACACGGCCAAGGCCTACTACCAGGACATCAAGGCCCGCGCCGCCGGCTACGGTCGCGATCCGGACCAGTTACACGTGCTGCCCGCCGCCCGCCCGGTCGTCGGCCGCAGCGCGCAGGAGGCCGAGGCGCTCTACAAAGAGCTGACTGAGCTGGTGTCACTGGACAACGCGCTGTCGATGCTGGCCCGCCCGTTCAACGAATACGACTTCGGCCAGCACGATCCGGACGGCCCGTTCCCACTGGAGGCGGCCGAGTTCGGGGCCAACTCGAACCAGAGCGCCGTGAACCGCATCGTCGCAGCGGTGAAGGAAGAAGGCCTGACTCTGCGCGAGACGGCCCTGCGCTTCGCCACGCCGCGCGGCCACTTCGTCGGCGACCCCGAGCAGGTGGCCGACAGCCTTCAGCGGTGGTTCGAGGAACGCGCGTCCGACGGTTTCGTGCTGTTCGAGAGCTTGCCCGGCCAACTGGAGGCCTTCGTCGAGCTGGTCGTGCCGATCCTGCAGGCGAGGGGACTCTTCCGGGCGGACTATGAGGGGACGACCTTCCGGGAGAGCCTGGGCCTTGATTTTCCCGCCAACCGCTACGCCCCGACGCTGGCGGCGGCGGAGTAGGTTCAGTCAGTCCTGTCCCGGTAATGGCATCAGGCGTTTCTGGCGCCCGACGGCCATTACCGGCCCTTTACGGTCGTCTTGCCCGGATGCTCATCGCGCGATGACGACCTTGCCCTTGGCGCGTCCGGTCGCGAGGTAGGCCATGGCCTCGTTCAAGGCGTCGAACGCGAAGACACGATCGATGACCGGGCGCAGCGCGCCGCTGTCGACGAGCGCCGCGATCTGGGCGAGCTGGCCGCCGTCGGCCCGCATGAACAGGAAGGAATACTCGACTTGGCGGCGCGCGGCCTCACGCCGAATGTTGCGGCTCAGCAGTCCTACCACCTGCCGCATCAACCAGTTCATGCCCTGCGCCCGCGCGAACGCAGGATCCGGCGGACCGGAGATGGAGATCAGCTTGCCGCCCGGCTTCAAAATCTTCAGCGAGCGTTGCAGCGTTCCGTCCTCCAGACTGCTGAGCACGACATCGTAACCTGACAGGCGCTCGGTGAAGTCCTGGGTCTTGTAGTCGATCACGACATCAGCGCCGAGACCGCCGACGAGTTCGGCGTTGCCGGCGCTGGTCGTGGTGGCGACCGTCGCGCCCAGATGCTTGGCCAATTGGATCGCGATCGTGCCTACCCCGCCAGAGCCGGCATGGATCATCACCTTGTCGCCGCGCTTGACGCGAGCCGCCTCGACCAGCACCTGCGACGCGGTCAGGGCGACCAGCGGCAGCGACGCGGCCTCGACCATCGACAGGGTAGTGGGTTTTGGCGCCAAATCGGCCTCGGCGACTGCGATCCGTTCGGCGAAGGCGCCGATCTGGTGATCACGGGGCCGCGCGAACACCTCGTCGCCCACCTTGAACCGCGACACCCCAGGGCCGACGCCGGAGACGACGCCCGCAAGATCGTGGCCCAAGACGAAGGGCGGGCGATAGGGCAGGATCGGCTTGAACGCGCCATCGCGGATCTTGGCGTCCAGCATGTTGAGCGCGGCGGCGCGGATATCCACCAGCACCTGCCCCGGCCCCGCCACGGGATCGGGCCAGTCTCCCAGGCGGAGCGGCTGCCCCTTGCCGTAACGATCGAGAATATAGGCCTTCATCAGGCGTCTCCTTGTTCCGTCGGAGCCGCCCCGTGACGCGGCCTGCGGGTGGCTTGTCAGGCGGCGACGGTGGCGGTCGCCGTCGGATAGTCGGTATAGCCCTTGGCCCCGCCGCCATAGAGCGTCGCCGGATCGAGGTCGGCGAGCGGCCTGCCGGTCTTCAGGCGCCCGACCAGGTCGGGATTGGCGATGAACGGACGTCCGAAAGCGAACAGATCGGCCTTGCCCTCGGCCAGCCGGGTCGTAGCGAGGTTCAGGTCATAGCCGTTGTTGGCGATGTAAACGCCGTCGAAACGCTTGCGCAGCGATCCGAAGTCAAACGGGGCGACATCGCGCGGACCGCCCGTCGCGCCCTCGACGACATGGATGTAGGCGATGCCCAGCGCGTTCAGGCGATCGACGATGTAGTCGAACTGCGGCTGGGGATCGCTGGTCGAGACGCCATTGGCCGGCGAGACGGGCGACAGCCGCACGCCGGTCCGGTTGGCGCCGGCCGCCTCGGCCACCGCCGCGGTCACCTCGATCATCAGCCGCGCGCGGTTCTCCACCGAACTGCCATAGGCGTCCGTGCGGACATTGGCGCCGTCCTTGGCGAACTGGTCGAGCAGATAGCCGTTGGCGCCATGCACCTCGACCCCGTCGAACCCCGCCTTGATGGCGTTGAGCGCGGCGTTTCGGAAATCCTCGATAACGCCCGGCAGCTCGTCCAACGCCAGCGCGCGCGGTTCCGAGACGTCGACGAAGGCGTTATTGACCACCGTCTTGGTCTGGGCGCGGATGGCGGAGGGGGCGACGGGCGCCGCGCCGCCGTCTTGCAGGTCAACATGGCTGACCCGGCCCACATGCCACAGCTGGGCGATCATTCGGCCGCCCTTGGCATGAACGGCGTCCGTAACCTTGCGCCAGCCGTCGACCTGATCGGGCGTGTAGATGCCGGGGGTGTCCTGGTAACCCTGGCCCTGCCGTGACACCTGTGTCGCCTCCGAGATGATCAGGCCGGCGGTGGCGCGCTGGGCGTAGTAATCGGCCATGAGATCGGTCGCGACCAAACCAGCGCCCGCTCGATTGCGCGTCAGCGGGGCCATCACGATGCGATTGGCGATCGTCAGCTCGCCGAAGGCGTAGGGTTCGAACAGGGCGTTGCTGGTCATTCTCGATCTTTCGCTTGGAAACTGAAACTTGGCGGACGGAATGCGATCACGCTTCATCCAGGAACTGGATGGCGTGGCGCAGGAAGCGTTCGGGATACTGGAACTGGGCGCCGTGGCCCGCGTCCGGATAGATGAAGAGCTGGGCGTTCGGGATGTTCTGCGCCATTTCGTACGAGTTGATCGTGGGGATCATCACGTCGTCGTTGCCGTTCAGGATGAAGGTTGGCTGGGTGATCGCGCGCAGATGCGCCAAGGGCGCGGCGGGATCGAGCGGCGCCAGCCAGCCGAGGTTGGCCTCCATCTGGGCCTGCATCGCCGCCGGTGAGCTGGGCGTGTCCTGATCGGCGCGCTGGTGGCGTCGCGCCCAGAACTCGCGGCCGGCCTGTTGCGCCGCTTCCGAGCGACCGAAGAACAGGAACAGGAAATCCTCGACGCTCGGAACCGGCTGCGTCGCATGGAACAGAACGCGCTTATCGGAGCCGAAGGCGCCGCCACGCGGGCCCGTGCCGAGCAGCATCAGCCTGCGACCCGTCGCGGGTGCCGTAGCGCCACGTCCTGCGCCTGCATGCCCCCCAGGGAAAAGCCGAGCAGATCGACCTGCTCCAGTCCCAACGCCCGGATGAAGGCGGCGATGTCGTCGGCCATGTCCTCGATCCTGTTGCGGGGCGGGCCCGACGAGGAGGCGACGCCGCGTCCGTTGTAGAGGATCACTTCGCGTCCGGCGGCCAGACCGTCGGTCATCAGCGGGTCCCAATTGTCCATGCCGCCCCGGAAATGCTGGATCAGCAGCAAGGGCGGTTCACCCCCTTCGGCGTTTCCCCAGCGGCGATAGGCGAAGCGGTCGCCGTCGATTTCCAGAAAGCGGCTGGGAGCGGTGACGTGGGTGTCGGTCATGTCGAGGACTCCGGATCGGAAGGGTTGCGATCAAGCGGTCAGCGCAGGAACTCGAGCGCGGCCAACACGAAGGGGCGGTGATATTGGAAGATGCCGCCGTGACCGGCGTCCTGGTAGATCACCAGGTCGGCGCCAGCGATGCGGCGGGCCAGGTCGCGCGAATTTTCGGTCGGCACCATCCGGTCATCGTCGCCATTGGCCACGAGGGTCGGCTGGGTAATGACGGATAGATCCTGCGGCGCCTGCCCCGCCCAACACCTGATCGCGGTGAGCTGGCGTCCAAAGGCGGCCGACGTGATCGGTTTGTCGCGATCGGCGGTGCGCTCCTTCAAGCGCGCCAGAAATTCGTGGCCGGCGCGACGGCCGTTGGCGGTCTTGGTGAAGAACAGATAGAGCTTGGGATCTTTGAAGGTCAGGGCGCCCTTGATCATGGCGCGCACCGCGACGCCGGTGACCTTGTCCATCCCGGCCCCGCCGGCGGGACCTGTGCCTGTCAGGATCAGCCGACGCACGAGCGCGGGTTCGCTGAGCGCGATCTGCTGGGCGACGAAGCCGCCCATCGAGAAGCCGAGCAGATCCACCTGTTCGAACCCCATGGCGCGGATGAAGGCGACCGCGTCGTGCGCCATCGCGGCGATGTCGCGCGGCGTGGCGCCGCTCGATCCGCCGACGCCGCGATTGTCCACCGCGACCACGCGATGCTTGCTCGCCAGGCCATCGACGACGCGAGGGTCGAAATTGTCCAGCGTGGCGCCCAGGTGATTGAGCAGGACGACGGGCGTTCCTGTCCGAGGACCCAAATCGCGGTAGGCGAAGCGGACCTCGCCGACCGTGATGTTGCGATTGGGCGTGTTCCTGTACGACTCGGCGGCCATGCGGCTTCTCCCGCCTGCAAGGGCTCGCGCACCGGCGCCGAGGCTTGCAGTTTGATGAGGCAGAGATATACTTCAATTATTGAAGTGACAAGAGGGCGGCGGTGATGAAGGCGAAATCGTTCTCCGGAATGCGGTGCTCGATGGCTGGCGCCCTGGAAGTGGTCGGCGATCGCTGGGCGTTGTTGTTGATCCGCGACCTGTCGCTGGGACTGCGCCGCTATGACGAACTGCGCGCCAGCACAGGCATCCCGCCCGCGACGCTAGCGGCGCGGCTGACGCACCTGGTGGAGGGCGGCCTAGTCGAACGGGTTCGATACCAGGAACGCCCGCCACGCGACGAATATCGGCTGACCGACAGGGGACGGGACCTGTGGAAGGTCACGGTGGCGCTACGCGAGTGGGGTGACCGATGGGACGCCAGCGGCTTTGGCGTGCCCATGGAGATGGTCGATCGCCATACCGGACGCCCCCTGCGCTTGACCCTTGTCGACGCCGAGACGGGTGAGGCGGTGCCGATCGAGCGCGCGATGATGCGCCCCGGGCCGGACGCCGACGAGGCTGTCCATCGGCTGTTGGGCGCGGGAAGCGAAAAAGGGCGTTAGCTTCGCGTGGGAGGCGCGACGAAGGAAGCTAGGATAGGGTCTCGTTTCGGCAGGGTCCTGATAACCAGCGTTTTCGGGCAGCGCAAAGCAAGGCTCAAAGCCCGGATCAGGCGGACCCTTCAACACGTTCTTCGTGCCTTCCAGAACCTTCGATCGCCCAGAACTGCTACCGGCCCCGACGTTCCACGCCTTCTAAAACCGCCGTGTCGCCAATGCGGCCGACACCCTGCCCAAACACCGCGGCTATTGGCCAGGCCTGGCTGACGGGCCGGTCGCCATTGCCAGCGCGAGGCGCCGGACGCCAAGTTCTGCCCCATGCGGCGGCGCCGAACGGGGAACAGGCGGTGATTGACCCGCAGGGGTGTTGCCGGCCTGACCGGTTGACCGAAACCTGAGTCCCGTCGGGATTGCGTTGTCGAGGGGCCGTTGAAGCAGAGCCGCGCCGAGATTGTCGCCTTCGTCGGCGGCCAGATTCTACCGCATGAAGCCGACGTGCGCGGGTGGCTGCGCCGGTCGGGCAGTTCCGCCGCGGACATCGACGACGTGGTGCAGGAAACCTATTGTCGGTTGGCCGCGCTGGAAACCGTCGCCCACATCGCCAACGGCCGCGCATATTTTTTCCGGACGGCCCGCAACATCGCCATCCAGAAAATTCGCCGCGCGCGCATCGTCCGCATCGATTGCGTCACGGAAATCGACGCCCTGAACGTCGTAGATGATGAGCCTTCTCCAGAACGCGTGGTCGCGGGCCGTCGCGAACTGGGGAGGGTGCAGCAATTGATCGAAGGATTGCCCGAGCGGTGTCGACAGATCTTCACCCTTCGCCGGATCCACGGCCTGTCGCAGAAGGAGACCGCCGCGCGTCTGGGCGTGACCGAGAACGTCGTGGAAATGCAATCGGCCCGAGGCTTGCGTTTAATCCTGCGCGCCTTATCGGAGACAACGGCGCAGGATCAAGCAGCAGTCGGCAAGGCTCATGAGCTCCATTCGGTCCGCAAGCGAGATTGACGAGGAAGCGGCCGACTGGGCCGCCCGCGTCGACGCGCATGGGCTGGACGTCGAGCGCGACCCCCAACTGCAGGCCTGGCTGAAGGCCGACGCGCGACGGGCCGGGGCGCTGCTGCGGGCGCAGGCGGCGATCAGCTTCCTGGACCGGGGGCGCGCCCTGGCCAATGTCGCGCCGACAGTCGAGGCCGTGGTCGCCCAGCGTCCCGATCGTCGCGCCCTGATCGCCGGAGCGGGCGGCGCGGTCGCCGCTGCGCTGGTCGGCGGGATCGGCCTGTGGACCGCGCGGCCCCAGCGGCTGGACACGCGCCTGGGCGAGATCCGTCGCGTGCCGCTGGCCGACGGCTCGCTGGTGGCCATCAACACCAAGACCGCACTGGAAGTGGCGATGAAGCCCCAGTCGCGTCATGTCGTCCTGAAGGAAGGGGAGGCCTGGTTCCAGGTCGCCAAGGATCCCGAGCGTCCGTTCGTCGTCGCGGCGGGGCCAGTTCGCGTCCGCGCCCTAGGCACGGCCTTCTCGGTGCGCCGCGACGCCGAAGCCGGCGTCGGCGTCGACGTGATGGTCACCGAGGGCGTGGTCGAGACCTGGGTCGAGGGTGATCCGGGACCCCGGCGGCGGTTGTCGGCCGGCAGCCGCATCGTCCTGGCCAGCACCGTCTCGCCCACCGTGGCGGAGTCGCCCTCCGAGATCGAGCGTAGCCTGGCCTGGCGCAATGGCGAGATCGCTCTGGATGGGGAGAGCCTCGAGCAGGCCGCGCGCCTGTTCAATCGCTACAACAGCCGCCAGATCGTTATCGACGATCCGGCCCTGGCCCAGGAGCGCTTCGTGGGTCTGTTCCAGACCAACGAACCGGAGAGTTTCGCGGCGGCAGTCGCCAAGACGCTCGGGGCGGCCGTCAGCGATGACGAAGGCACGATCAGGATAGCGCACGCTCGTATTTCATGAGTACATATTCTTCGCGACGATATGAGTTGATTGAATATCACTCATTCGGTTTGGCGATATGAGTAAATCTTCTGTCCGAGGCATGTATATTGACTTCGCATAAGTCGCACTGATCGACCTAATACCCTCTACCTTTAAGGTCGAGGTGTTCATGAAAATTGGAAGAGAGCGGGTTCCGGCGAAAAGGACTTTCGCCGATGGCCGTCACCCTGACAAGCGTGCGAAATGGGCGCCGGGCGGCGAAGCTGGCGCAAAAGCGAGCGTGTTGGACCGTGAGCGGACCAATCCCACGCCCACCCACCGGAAAATCGGCTCCGGCGCCTCGTCCTGTCAGGAGGCCGCGAGTGGCGGGCCTCGGAACGATGGGGGATTGTCGATGCGTGACTGGAACCGTTCCGCCAGGCGGAGGTTGCTGTGCGCGGCCTCGGCCGCCTGGGCGCTGAGCGCGGGAGCGACCCTGGCTCAGGCCATGCCGTTCAAGATCGACGCCCAGCCGGCGGCGGCGGGCATCCGCCAGTTCGCCCGGCAGGCCGGCGTGCAGATTCTGGTCCAGTCCGACGCCGCCCAGGGCCGGCGCACCGCGCCGGTGCGCGGAGCCCTGCCGGTCGATCGCGCCCTGGAGCAACTCTTGGCGGGGACGGGCCTGTCGGTGGTCTCCAACGACGGCAAGACGATCATCCTGGCCCCGCCGCGCGCCGGCCTAATCCGGACCGGATGGTCGGGCGCCGGCGCCGGCGCCATAGCCGCGGCCCCCGAGCCCGCGCCGCCGCCGGAACCCGACGCGCCCAGCGTCATTGAGGAACTGATCGTCACCGGCACGCGCTCGACCTCGCGCACGGTCACCGAGAGCATGGCGCCGATCGACGTGATCTCGTCGGCCGAACTGACCAAGAGCGGCAAGCAGTCGACGCGCGACCTGATCTCGACCCTGGTGCCGTCGGCCAACACATCCAACAGCGGGGCGGGGGCCAGTTTCGCGATCAAGACCGTGTCGCTGCGTGGGCTGTCGGCCGACCAGACCCTGGTGCTGGTCGACGGCAAGCGCCGGCACAACACCGCCATCCTGTTCGTCAACGGCACGACCCAGAACGGCCAGTCGCCGCCGGACCTGGACCTGATCCCGTCGGCCGCGATCGAGCGGATCGAGGTGCTGCGCGACGGCGCCTCCGCCCAATACGGTTCCGACGCCCTGGCCGGAGTGATCAACGTCATCCTCAAGAAGCGGCCCGAGGGCGGCTCGATGACCGCCCTCTACGGCAAGACCGCCGAGGGCGACGGCGAGACCGGGCAGCTCTCAGGCAATATCGGCTTGAAGCTCGGCGAGGCCGGCTATCTGAACCTGACGGGCGACGTGCGGATCACCGATCCGACCGATCGCGGCGACAAGACGCCGAACACCACCCTGATGTACTTTCCGCGCAACGCCCAGGGACAGCCGGTGCGAGTGGGGACGGCCGGTTCGACCCCGGATCCGCGCGAGGCGACCGCCAACCGCCACACCAGCCATCCGGGCTCGCCGCAGGTGCAGCTGTTCTCGCTGGGCTACAGCGCCGGCTCGCCGATCACCGACGACATCGACGTCTATTCGTTCGGCACCTTCTCCAGCCGCAACACCGCAGCCTGGCTGACCTTCCGCAACCCGAACGCCAGCAACAACATCACCGCGGTCAATCCCGACGGCTACACGCCGCGCCTGTTCCTCAAGGACCGTGACTTCCAGGTGGCGTTCGGCGCCAAGGGCTCGGACGTGCTGGGCTTCGATTGGGACCTGTCCACGACCTTCAGCCGCGACGACGTCGACTACTATGAGAACTCGTTGAACGCCTCGCTGGGCCCAGCCAGCCCGACCTATTTCTACATCGGCGCGCTGAAGTTCCAGGAGTGGACCAGCAACCTGGACCTGACACGTGAAGTCGAGACCGGCGTCTTCGCCGAGCCGCTGTTCGTGGCGCTGGGAGCGGAATACCGCGACGACAAGTTCGAGATCGTGGCGGGCGAACCGGCCTCCTACATCAACGGCGGCTATGTCGCCCCGGCCGGCAGCCCGCAGGCGGGCGTCGTCTTCGCGGGCGGCTCGCAGGGCGTGACCGGCTTCCCGCCGTTCTCGGCCGGGTCGTTCTCGCGCGATAACATCTCGGCCTATCTGAACGTCGAGCAGAAGGTGACCGAAAAGCTGGAGTTCGCCCTGGCCGGTCGCTTCGAGCACTATTCGGACTTCGGCGACGCCAAGACCTTCAAGCTGTCCAGCCGCTACGCCATCCTGCCGCGCCTGGCGATCCGCGGGACGGCCAGCACCGGCTTCCGGGCGCCGTCGTTGCAGCAGCAGCACTACGCCTCGTCCAGCACCATCGGCGTGATCGTACCGCCCGCGACCACGACCCAGCTCTATCCGGTGCAGTTGCTTCCGCCGGACAACCCGGCCGCCATCGCCCTGGGCGCCAAGCCGCTGCGGCCGGAGAAGTCGACCAACTATTCGGTCGGGATCGTGGCCCAGCCGCTGTCGCGGATGAACGTCACGCTGGACGTCTACCAGATCAAGATCGACAACCGCATCCTGCAGAGCGGCACGCTGGGCCCGAACGTCGCCGTCAGCACCGCCCTGGCCAGCCAGGGCCTGAACCCGCAGCAGGCGGCCTTCTACTACGGCAATTTCGCCGACACCAAGACGCGCGGCGTCGACTTTGTGGTCGACTATCGCACCGACTTCGGCGACTTCGGGTCGGTGCGGTGGACGCTCTCGGCCAACCACACCAAGAACAAGTTCACCCGTGTGGTGCAGCCGCCGGCGGCCTTAGCGGCGGCGGGGATCGTCTATATCGACCGCGTGAAGATCGGCGACCTGACCGTCGGCACCCCCAAGGACAAGTTCATCCTGGGCGCCGACTGGACCCTCGGCAAGTTCGACACCAACCTGCGCCTGACCCGCTACGGCGAGGTCATCCAGCGCACGTCGCTGGCGGCCAACGACGAAACCGTCAGCCCCAAGCTGATCGTCGACCTCGACCTCAGCTACGCGGCGACCGACAACATCACGCTCAGCGTCGGCGCCAACAACCTGCTGGACGCCTACCCCGACAGCGTCAGAGCCGCCAACCGCGGCACGCCCGCCTTCGCCTACTACAACCAGTACTCTCCGTACGGGATCAGCGGCGGCTTCTACTACGCCCGCGTCGCCGCCCGGTTCTAGGCTTGCCGCCGGTCCGGGCGCAGGTCCGGACCGGTCCTCTCGGAGTTCACGATGACCAAGAGTTCCTCGCCCGGCGTCAGCCGTCGCCGGCTTTTCTCGATCGGCGGCGGGGCGATCGCCGCCTCGGGCGTCGCGGCCCTGACGCCGCCCGGGGCGAAGGCCGACCAGCCGCTGGCCGCCGACACGCGGATGGTGACGGCGACCGAAGGGACCAATATCTGCGCGACGGTCTCGCCCGACGGCAAGACCGTGGCCTTCGACGTCTACGCCATGCTGTGGCTGATCCCGATCGAGGGCGGTCCCGCCAGGCGATTGACTGACGAGATCTACGAGATCGCCCAGCCGGACTGGTCGCCGGACGGCAAGACCCTGGCTTTCCAGTCCTACCGCGACGGCAATTTCCACGTCTGGACGATCGGCGCCGACGGAACAGGGCTGCGACAGTTGACCAAGGGCGTGTTCGATTGCCGCGAGCCGCGCTGGTCGCCCGACGGACGCCAGATCGCCTTTTCGTCGGATAGGGGCGGGCGCTACGGCGTCCACCTGCTGGACGTCGCCAGCGGCGCGGTCACCGCCTTCAGCTCGGGACCCGGTGACGAGTTCGAGCCCTCGTGGGCGCCCGACGGCAAAAGCCTCGCCTTCACGGTCGACAAGGTCCGCATCGACGTCCAGGGCCTGGACGGAACACGGCGCACAGTAGCCAAGGTCAAGCCCTCGGCCGATCGCTTCAACGCCGCCTCGGTCGCCAGTCCGGCCTTCACGCCCGATGGTCAGGATGTCGTCTTCACCGCCATCGAAAACGGAAAAGCCGAGCTGCGAAACGGCGCTGGCGTCCTGGTGCGAGACGAGGACGTCTTTCCGTTCCGCGCCTCGTGGCTGCCGTTTGGCGAGTTCGTCTACACCGCCGACGGCCAGATCAAGCGCCGCGCGGCCGGCGGCGCCACCAAGGCGGTCGCCTTCACCGCCACGGTCCCGGTGCTGACGCCACGCTACGTCAAGAAGAGCCGCGACTTCCTGTCGGCCAAGACCCGACCGGTGGTCGGGATCGGCAGTCCGGCCCTGTCGCCCGACGGCCGCCAGGTGGTGTTCCGAGCGCTCAACGACCTCTACCTGCTCGACATCGGCGGCGGTCCGGCCAGGGCTCTCACGAAGGACGCTTTCAGCAAGGTCGACCCGGCCTGGTCGCCCGACGGCAAGACCTTGGCCTATTCGACCGACAAGGGCGGCTCGTTGGACCTCTGGCTGCGTGACATGGCGACGGGCGCGAGCAAGCAGCTGACCCATTTCGACGGGGCGGCGGTGTCCAGCGCTTGGTCGCGCGACGGGAAGTCGATCGCCTTTCTCAGCCAGAACGGCGGCCTGTTCGTCGCCGACGCCGCGACTGGCGAGACCCGCCGCGTCTATGGCGACCTCTGGGAACCGGGCAAGCCCAGCTGGGGCCCGGGCGACAAGACCATCGCCTACGCAGCCTTCAAACCGTACTCGGCCCGGTTCCGCGAGGGCCTCAGCGAAATCCTGACCGTCGACGTGGTGAGCGGGAAGGGGACCTACGCTCCGATCCTGCCCGACCGCTCGCTGGGCACGCGCGGTGACGATGGCCCGGCCTGGTCCCCCGACGGCAAGTCCCTGGCCTATGTGTTCGCCAGCCGCCTGCACCTGTCGCCGGTCGACGAGACCGGTAAGCTGCTGGGCCCGCCCAAGGCGCTGAACGACGAGCTCACCGACGCGGTCAGCTGGAGCGGCGACGGCAAAAGCCTGGTCTATCTCTCGGCCGGCCAGCTGAAGCTGATTTCGGCGGCCGGCGGCGCGCCCAAGCTCGTGCCGCACGGTCTGGCCTGGGCCAATGTCCGGCCCAAGGAACGCATAGTGGTCCGCGCCGCTCGCCTATGGGACGGCGAGTCGCCGAGCCTTCGCGAGAACGTCGATGTCCTGATCTCCGACGGCCGGATCGCTGGCGTCGCTCCACGCGGCGAGGTGGCGGCCGACGTCACGGTAATCGATGCGCCGACGGGCACCGTGATGCCCGGACTGATCGACATGCACACCCATCGCCAGATGCAAGGCTACGGATACGGCGATCGGGAAGGGCGGCTTTGGCTGTCCCTGGGCGTGACCACGACCCGCTCGCCCGGCGGTCCGGCCTATCACACGGTCGAAGACCAGGAGGCGATCGAATCCGGCAAGCGGGTCGGTCCCCGCTACTACGCCACCGGCGAGGCGATCGACGGCTCGCGGATCTTCTACAACTTCATGCGGCCGGTCACCGAGCCCGGCCAGATGGCGCTGGAGCTGAAGCGGGCCGAGGCGCTGTCCTACGACCTGATCAAGACCTATGTTCGCCTCTCGGGAGAACGCCAGAAGGAGGTCATCGCCTGGGCCCACGCCAAGGGCCTGCCGCTGACCTCGCACTATCACTATCCGGCTCTCGGCTTGGGCATGGACGGGATGGAGCACCTTGGGGCGACCAGCCGCACCGGTTATTCGCGCACAGTCAGCGCCCTGGGCAACATCTACCAGGACGTCAACGCCGCCTTCGTGGCCAGCAAGGCCGCCCGCACGCCGACCCTGTTCACCTCGACGGCCCTGTTGGGCGACGACCGCTCGTTGGTCGACGATCCGCGGATCAAGGCCCTGTATCCGCCGTGGGAGTATGCCCGCCTGCTGGAGCGGGCCAAGCAGATGGCGGCCATGGACCGCACGCCGATCCTGGCTTCTCTGGAGCGCAACGTCGCCGAGGTGGCGCGAACCGTCCGGGCGGGTGGCCGGATCACTACGGGCACGGACTCGCCGATCGACTTCAACGCCGTCAGCCTGCACATGAACTTGAGGGCCATGGTCCGCTACGGCATGACGCCATTCGAGGCCCTGGTCACCGCCACCAGCGCCTCGGGCGAATATCTGGACGAGCCACTGGGCTCGATCGCGACCGGCGCCTATGCCGATCTCGTGCTGGTCGACGGCGATCCGTTGGCCCGGATCGAGGACGCGGCGAAGGTCGTCAAGGTGATCAAGCACGGCGAGGTCTTCACGATCGCCGACCTGGTCGGTCCGTTCGCCGAGCATGTGCAGCACGCCGCCCTCGATCGCGGCCGGCGCTTCGTTTGCGAGGCGTCCGCCGAATACTGGTGGCATGAGCCCGACTTTCTGGCCCAAGCTCGCGCCTCGTGCTGCGACGGGGCCTGCGGCTTCACGCCGACCTTCAGCCTTCAAGTCTAGTATCGGGGACAGACGATGGGAATTTCGCGACGCAGCTTTCTGACGTCCGTGGGCAGGGCCGGCGGCTATGGGGCGCTCTACACCACGATGATGGGCATGGGCCTGCTGGCCGCGCCGCGAGCCTATGCCGGCGCGCCCAAGCTGGACCTGGCCGGCGGGCGGGGCGCGTCGGTGGCGATCCTCGGGGCGGGTATAGCCGGCCTGGTCGCCGCCTACGAGCTGCGCAAGGCGGGCTATTCGGTCACGGTGCTGGAAGCGCGCGACCGCCCGGGCGGTCGGGCCTGGTCGGTGCGCTCGGGCACGAAGATCGTCCAGACGGGCCGGCCGGACCAGATCGTCGACTGGTCGACGGGCAGGAACGACTATTTCAACGCCGGTCCCGCCCGCATCCCGCAATGGCATCACGCCATCCTCGGGTATTGCCAGGAGCTGGGCGTGCCGCTGGAGGTGATGGTCAACGCCAACCGGTCGGCCAAGCTGGACTTCGCTGGCCAGGTGGTGACCGAGCGCCAGGCGGTCAACGACACCCGGGGCGCCTTCACCGAGCTGCTGGCCAAGGCCGTCGACAAGGGCGCGCTGGACCAGGAACTGACCGGGATCGATAAGCAGAAGCTGCTGGGCTACCTGTCGGCCTACGGCGACCTGTCGAAGAACGCCTACGAGGGCTCGACCCGCGCTGGTTTCCTGGCCTCGCCCGGGGGCTACGACCATCCGCCCAAGGGCGGGCCGCCGCTGCGCATGGCCGACATGATGAAGTCGCGGTTCTGGGGCGCCAGCCTGATCTTCGAGGAGATCATCGACATGCAGGCGACCATGCTGCAGCCGGTTGGCGGCATGGACCGCATTTCCTACGCCCTCTACGAACAAGTGAAGCCGGCCGTGAAGTTCGAAGCGGTGGTCAAGCAACTGCGCAAGACGCCCAAGGGTGTGAAGATCGTCTATGCCGACAAGGCGGGCGAACAGGCGCTGGAGGCCGACTACTGCATCTGTACGATCCCGCTGCCCGTGCTGGCTAAGATACCTTCGGACTTCGCGCCGCGCGTGAAGTCGGCGATCGCGGCCGCCGAATACCACCACGGCACCAAGGTGGCCTGGGAGAGCCGGCGGTTCTGGGAGCAGGACGACTTCCAGTACGGCGGCCTGGGTTGGACCGACGAGGCCAACGAGCTGGTCTGGTATCCCAGCGGCGGCGTCGGCGAGAAGACCGGCATCCTGGTCGGGGCCTACTCGATCGGCTTCTCGGGACCCGACAGCCCGCCGAAATACGCGGCCATGTCGTTCGAGGAGCGCTTCGCCCTGTCGCGCAAGGTGATCGAGAAGTTCCACCCTGGCCACGGCCAGGAGCTGACCAAGCCCTTCACCGTCTCGTGGATGCAGACGCCGTACAATGAAGGCGTAGCCGTGGGCTGGAAGGACGAACAGCGGGCCACCGACTACGCCGAACTGTGCAAGCCCGACGGCGCCTTCTATTTCGCCGGCGAGCACATGAGCTACATCAACGCCTGGCAGGAAGGCGCGGCGCTGTCGGCGCACGAGGCGCTGAAGCTGATCCAGGCGCGGGTGTCGGCGGCGTAGGGCCTTTCAGCCCAGACGGTTGTCGTGCCGGAAGCTCCTGTTCAGACCGGGGACTGGACTGATGCGATCCGCCTGTCCTGAGTCCTGGACAAGCGCGCTGCGCGCTTTCCGGGATGACAACGATGGCCTCCGCGTCCGCTTATGCGAGGCCTCTACCGCGGTCGATGGCGAAGTTCGACCGTCCTTGGAGGTGGAAACGGAGGCCAGGAACACCACGGCCTTGCCGCTGGGAGGATCGGGGCGCCCGGCGCGGCCTGTCGCACCCAGCGGGTGTCCATCGACTACTTGGCCGCAACCATAGGTGATGAAATCTCTACGGTTCGACGGTCAGACTATCGACGTTCCGCATAATTTCGTAAGGCGTCGATGGTCGTGAAAGGATCCGCATGCCCACCAGGCGGAACACTCTAGTGCTTCTGGGCGCGGTCGCGAGCGCGGCTGGCGTGAAGGGCGACGCCGAGGGCCGGGCGATGAATTCAGCCGCGATTTGGCCGCGGCCCGCTCACCGCGACATACCGACATCCGACTGGGGCCCCTACAGCGACCATTGGAACGGGGTTTCCCACATCACAGACCATCAGCGTGGGCTGCGGATGGACTTCGCGCTCACGCCAGCCATCCTGCGGCAGGAAAGTCTAATCCCGTTTGCGCACGCTGGCCTGGGCATGCAGCCGGTGCGCGCGGACCCGGACCTGAGCTACTACGCATGGCTTTATCGGCTCGAAGCGGGCGTTGAAATTCGCCTTGAGTGGCTGCGCCTGTCCGAGGCGGGAGGTGTGCTCAGGGCCCGTGTTCGCAACCTTTCTGACGTCGTCTGCCCCGTTGTTCTGAACTGGACCGCGCGGCTTTGCCCACCGCCATGCCCGGCCCGCCTTGAGCGCCCGCGATCGTCCGGCATTGCTCATCTGGCGGTCCCCCGCACGCCCTTGCGCCCGGCGCGTGTGTCCCTGCCCATCGATGCGGTCTGGGTCAACGCGCTCTTCTACGACCATTTCCAATGGGCCAAGCCTGGTCCGGACGAGAGCCTCCCCTACGACGGCCGCCGCCATGGCGAGGTGGTGGAGCATGACTTCGTCGATGGTTACGGAATTGGCCAGGGTTTTGGGCGCGAGAAGGGCGACCAGATCCGCTGGCGGATGAAACTGGCCAAGCCCCTCGCCAACGCGATCGTGCGCGTTCGATATCGCTGCGCGTTCCCTTCCGCCAGCTTTGTGGCGAGCGGGCTTTTCTCGGGTGTCGTCACGCTGGCCGGCGGGGAGGATCCGCGAGCCTTCATGGAGCTCGATCTCGCCGTGGGAAGGCTCGCGGCGGGCGAGCATGATTGGTCGCTTATGGCCATGGGCGACGCCGCCGTCGAGTTGAATGGATTTGTTCTCGTCGAGCAGAACGCCGCCGACGCCGTCAGCTTCGCCCCACACACCTGGGCTCTGCGTCCGCAACGCCACGACGCCATACGATCAGCGGTCCTGGCCTTCGCCGAGGAAACCGACAGCACCTACGCCCTGAGCTGGACAGACGATATCCTGCCCATTCGCACGGTGGCCAATGATGACCTGCGTCTCCTGGAGACGGCCCTGAAGTCGCCAGCGGCGTTCACCCTGCGTCGCGTGCCCGATGCGGAGACGCCGGAACACGTCACCGTGCTCACCCACCGGGTGTTCAACCTCGAGCCAGGACAAACCGCTTGGCGAGACCTCCGCGTGGCGGTGGGGAAGGGAGGCGCGACAGCCGAGCTTCCCGCCGCCGACGCGCTTGACATGCGGTTCGCTGCGGCTCGGCGAAAGTTCGGTGATATTGATCAAGCCCCCGGCGACCGGTACGCCGAAAGCGCCGAACGCCTGCTGGCCACGGCGGCGACCAACATGCTGTTTCCCATCTGGACCGGCGGCGCCTGGGTGCGAAATTATAGTCCAGGTCGTGAATGGCCGTCGGTCTATACCTGGGACTCCGGTTTCACGGGGCTGGGCTTGGCTAAGAGAACACCGCGGCTGTCGACCGCGCTTTTGGACACCTATCTGAGCCCGGTTCAGGACAAGCAAGCCGCCTTTCTGCACCACGGTTCGCCGCTCCCGACCCAATTCTATCAGTTCGAGGCCCTTTGGAATCTGAACGGTGACAAGGCCTTCGCGCAGGAGCGCTATCCCAGGCTCAAGCGATATCTTGAGTTCTTGCTGGGGCGCGCGGCAGGCTCGACGTGCCGGACCTTCGGCAGCGGTCTGATCAGGACCTACGACTATTTCTACAACGCCGCCGGCATGGACGACTATCCGGCGCAGATGGCCATGCACGCCGGCGGCCTGGCCGCACGGGTCGCGCCAGCCATCAGCACCGCCCATGCCATTCGATGCGCCAAGCTTCTGCGCCGCATCGCCAGGACGCTTGACCTCCATCGTGACGTGGAGGTCTGGAGCCGGGACATAGAAGCGCTCAGCCAGGCGCTGCAAACCCATGCCTGGGACGCCCGGAGCGGCTACTACGCCTATGTCATCCACGATGCGACGGGCGCGCCGACCGGCTGGCTGAGGAGTGCGGCCGGAGAAAATTTCAACATGGGACTCGATGGCGTCGCACCGCTGGTGGCCGACATCGCCGACGCCTCGCAGCGTCGCGCGATGATCGACAACCTGATGTCCCCGGAGCGACTGTGGACTCTCAGCGGTGTCACCGCGGTCGACCAGCGGGCAAGCTATTTCGATCGCGCCGGCTACTGGTCGGGCTCGGTATGGATGCCGCACCAGTGGCTGATGTGGAAGGCCATGCTCGACTATGGGCAGGGCGCGCTGGCCTGGCGCATCGCTCAGACGGCGCTTGACGTCTACAGCCGCGAGATCGCTCGAACCGGTTTGGCCTACGAACAATTCGACGCTTTCACCGGACGGGGAGGCGGGTGGTCGCCCTTCGGAGCGCTCTCCTCGCCCATACGCAACTGGTACGAGGCCTACTACCAGCCAAGAACCTTGAGCGGTGGTTTCAATACCCACGTCCGCCAGCAGCATTGGTCGGCGCAAGGTCTCCTGGCGCGGCTGAACGTCGAAGGCGAACACGCCGCGTCCGTGCTCGTTGTCGCTGACCGCGCGCCGCGCAAAGCGTCCTGGCGAGGAAAGGCGGTGGCTATCACCCTCCGCGGCGAGCGCGCCGCCGAGATCGTTTTGACGCCTGGAGACGGAGTCCTTGAGTTTGATCTGTGACTAACCAGCGGTAGGGGTTCGGACTGCACCGCCCGCCATGTTTCCGAGTGTTGGAAATGGCGGTGCAGGGAGCGGACGTGCATAGTCACGCCTTGGCAGCTGGGGAATGTCAGAATGAGGCTGTTCGGCTGCGTCTGCGGTCAGTTCCACAGTTCAGGCGCAGGCATGGGAATGTCGGCGGACCGCGTGGCCGTGCCGATCCCCTTTTATGTTGTGGATCATCCAGAAGGAGTCGCCGTGTTCGACTGCGGCCTGCATCGAGACCTGGTGCACGCCGATGATCCCTATCGACGCCGACTGCGTACGCAGGACATGGACGTCAGCCTCTCGCCTGAGGAAACCGTTACGCGCGCCCTCGAACGGTTGGACATCGATCCCGCGGCGGTTCGGTTCGCCGTGCTCTCGCACTTGCATTTTGACCATACCGGCGGCCTGAGCGAACTCCCCAATGCGACGATCGTCGTGCAGGCTAGAGAGTGGCAGGCTGGCCGCGACGACGACCTTTCCGCACGCTACTTCCTGCCGCGTCGGTTCTCCGACCTCGGCCACTCCTTGCTTCAAATCGACGGCGAGCATGACCTGTTTGGGGACGGGGCGGTGACTATTCTGCCGAGCTTTGGCCACACGCCGGGGCACCAGTCGATGCACGTGCGCAGCGATGATGGAGACCACATCCTGGTGGCGGATGCTTGCTACAATTGCGAGACCGCGCGGACACGCCGCTTCCCCGCCCATTTTGATAGTCCGGCGATGAACAAGTCTCTGGACGCACTGACTGCGCGGTGTGGTCCTGAAACCCTCATGATCTACGGCCACGACCCCGACCAGTGGGGCGATCAACCTATCCTGAGTTCAAGCCGCAGCTAGTGCGCGTCTGAGATTCGGATCGAGCTGAAGAGCCAGGCCTCTCGGCGTCTATTGTTGATCAGCGGGTGGCGTGTGATGGCTTTTGCTGGCGCGATCGCCGCCTAGCTGGGAGCCGGAAATGATCATTCGTCGTCGGACCATGCTTGCGGCGGGCGCCGCCGCCTTCCTGGCGCCGGGGCTGGCCGCCGCCCAGGGCGGCGGGTCGAACGCGGCGCGCTTTTCGCTCGCCTTCGCACCCCATGAGGGCAGCTTCGCCAGCCGCGGCGGACTGATCGAGCAGATCGCCTTTGCGGCGGACCAGGGGTTCACCGCCTGGGAGGACAACCAGGCCCGCGACCGTCCTGTGGAAGAACAGGAGCGAATGGCGCGGGCGCTCGAGCAACGCGGCATGACGATGGGGGTCTTCGTCGCCAGCATGCCCAAGTGGGCTCAGTTCCGGCCCGTGCTCGGCGGCCCCGATGACGCCGAGCGGGGCGCGTTCCTGGCCGACATCCGTGCGTCCGTCGACGTGGCCAAGCGGCTGAACGCCAGGTGCATGACGGTGGTCACCGGGTTCTTGGATCCCAAGACGCCGCTGGATATCCAAACGGCGCGCATCATCGACGTGATGCGCCGAGCGAACGACATCGTGGCTCCACAAGGCTTGGTCATGGTGATGGAGCCGCTGAACACTCGCATCGACCATCCCAACGTCTACATGCAAACGATCCCGCAGGGTTTCGCGATCGCACGCGCCTTGAACAGTCCGGCCGTGAAGGTCCTCGCCGACCTCTACCATGCGCAAATTCAGTTCGGGAATCTGATCCCGACGCTGGAGGCCTGCTGGAGCGAGGTCGCCTATGTGCAGTTCGGCGACAATCCAGGCCGCAAGGAGCCGACCACCGGCGAAATCAACTACACCTCGATCGTCCGGTGGTTGAAGTCCCGGCGTTATGGGGGCGTGATCGGCATGGAGCATGGCAATTCTCTGGCCGGACGTCCCGGCGAGGAGCGCCTGGTCGCCGCCTATCGCGAAATTGACCGAGGATGAGGACCCTCTGCTGACGCGGTGGCTTGCTTCGGACGGATGGCGCCCTGGTCAAGCGGCGTTTGACATCCTCGGCGAAGGTCATGTTGCTGCAGTTGACCCAAGGGCCGCTATTGGCGCTGCCCGACTTTAACGACTGAGCCTGAGGCCGGGAGGGGCTGGGCGAGCTCCGTGCCGACCATCTTCCGAGCTCCGCACATTCTCGGGACGACGGAGGGCTAAGTTCTTCGATGGGCGTGAACTTGAGGACGGGTTGGCCCAGTCGCGATAGAGGTTCTGAACCGATGAGTCGGTGCGCCAAGGGGGTGGCGTGCGGGGGAGCGAAATCGTGAACTGTTTGCCGACCAGGGCCGTCGCCGCGGCCGTTCTGAGCCTGTTGCTGTCTCACGCCAGCCAGGCCGCGCCGACCACCCGTCCCGTTAAGGTGTCCGGCGGCGCGATCGTGGGCTCGGTGGACGGTCCTCTGAACGAATATTTCGGCGTTCCGTTCGCGGCGCCGCCGGTCGGCGATCTTCGCTGGCGGGCCCCGCAACCTGTCGTCCCGTGGGCCGGCGAAAGGTCGGCGCGCGACTTCTCCCCCGCCTGCGCGCAGACGGCGACCTGGATTCCCAACCCAAAGAGCGAAGACTGCCTGTACCTGAACCTGTGGGCGCCGGCAAAAGCCAAGGATCTGCCGGTCATCGTCTGGATCCACGGTGGGGCGATGGACAGCGGCGCCGCCGCCGTGCCCGTGCAAAACGGCGCCAACCTGGCTCGGCGCGGGGCCGTCGTGGTCACCCTCAACTACCGCCTGGGCATATTCGGCTTCTATGCCTCGCCGGAACTGAGCGCGGAGTCGCCGCAGCATGTGTCCGGAAACCAGGGCGTTCTCGACCAGATCGCGGCGCTGCGATGGGTCCGCGCCAACATCGCGGCCTTCGGCGGCGATTCCGACCGGGTGACGATCATGGGCAATTCCTCGGGCGGGGAATCGGTGGCGGTGCTCGTGGCCTCGCCCCTGGCCAAGGGCCTGTTCCAGCGCGCCATCGCCGAGAGCGGCAATGATGCGATGCCGATCAGTCCACAGGACGATCACCGCTTCGATCGAACGCCCGCCGCCGAGGCCAAGGGTCTGGCCTTCGCCAAGGCGGTCGGGGCCGAACGCCTGGCGGACCTGCGCCGGCTGAGCGTCTCGGACTTGCAGAAGCAGGCCTGGTCGCCGCGGGTTCATGTCGACGGCCATCTGCTGCGCGCCGACTTGACCACCACCTACCGCAACCATGACCAAAACGACGTGCCCCTGCTGGTGGGCTGGACAGCCGAGGAGGGCACGGACCTGACGGCGTTCTACCTGGACGCCAGCGCGTCGACAGCCGCCGGGCGACGAGACCAGATGGCCAAACTCCTGGGCCATCCGCCGTCCGATCGCATGCTGGCCGCCTATCCTGGCGCCACCGACGTGCAGGCTCTCGCCTCGATCAACCAACTGACCAACGACTGGTGGGGCTGGCGAATGGTCCGTTGGGCCGCCCTGCAAGCTAGGTACGGCCGCTCCAAGTCCTACGTCTACTACTTCGCCCACCGTCCCGCGGAACCGCCGACCCCGTGTTCGTGGGGCTGCGGCGCTGGCCACGGCGTTGAAATCCAATACCTGCTCGACAATCTCGCCGTGGATCCCCGGGCCTGGACCGCGGAGGATCGACGGCTGGCGAACCAACTGGCCGACACCGTGATCCGGTTCGCGCGAACCGGAAGCCCGGCAGGCGAGGGACTACCCGCCTGGCCGGCGTTCGACGGCTCGAACGCCTCCATACGGCCGATCGGCGGCGACGCCGAACTTCAGGCCCATCCGCTGCCGGATTTCTCGGTCTTTCAATAGCGGCTGCAGCGTCCCAGCCCAGGTGATAGTCGCCGACGAGCGTCGCGCGGCGGCGCAAGCCTCTTGGCCAGGCGGCGGGGTCTGAGAAACGGAAGGCGTTGGTCCTTTTGGCGGGACGATCTTAAGGGTGTGACGAAGATCCAAGGCGCCATCGGCTCAGGGGGTGATGGTGACGATCACCCGCTTGTAGCGAGTGAGGGGGGGGCGCCCTTGTCGGTCACCCGAACGATGAAGTGGGCCTCACGCGGCGCGGTGACGGTGGGCGCGGTGAAATCGACCGTATGAATGTTCGCGGCGATGCCATTGGGTATCGCCGACTGCCAGTGGCCGACCTCCTGATAGTGCAGCCACTGGAAGCTCAGGCTGTCGCCATCGGGATCGGTGCTGTCGACCGCGCTCAAGACGAACCGCTGGCCCGATTTCACGGTCAATCGATCAGGATGAGCGAGCCGAACCTCCGGCGGGTGATTGGCCTGCGCGAACGGCCGCGTCGTCCAGTCCATCCGCGCGGCGAAGTCGTTCTGCAGATCATCGCGCCAGCGCCAGATCCCGGCGCGAAAGTCCTTGGATCGCTCCACCGAAGTGTGAGCGCGGCCAAAGTCCTGGGCGACTTGCGGCATGAACGTATCGATCGCGTTGGTCCAGATCGGCCGGGTTTCCGGCTCGATGGTCACCCCGCTGAAACCGCTCGGATCGGTGGTGGCGACGGCCGGTGTATAGAGCTCGTAGCGGCCGCCCCATCCGCCCCAATCGGGGTGTTCGGGATTGCTCAGGCCGTTGGGGATCAGCGACAGGAAGGCCGGCGTGTCGCCTTCCATGCCATAGGAGACATCGGGGTAGAGGGCTCCCAGGGGGCCATGGCCTTGCTGGATGTTGTCGCGCAGCCAACTGTTGCCGACCATGCGGTTGTCGGCGCCGTCGATGACCGTATGAATGCCGGTCCAGGTTCCCGCGCCATAGCCGCCGGGGCTGACGACGTAAAACAGCTCTGGAAAGGTGCGGCGGATCCAGGGCCCGCCATCGTCCTGGTCCGAGATTGTATAGACCCGCAGCTTGGCGATCAGACGGCGCGCCGTTTCGGGCGAGCGCGTTTCACGGATCGTGTACAGGGCCTGGGCCAGCGTGTTGACGCCGCCCCACACCGAAATCCACAGCGGGCGCGGATCGTCGCGCTCCAGCGCCTGGATGATCAGCCGCGACCCGGCCGTATCCTTGCCCGTCCCGACCGCGGCCATGCCGTAGCCGGACTGCCCTTCGCTCACGAGAGCGGCGAGCCGGTCGGGCGTCGGGAAGCCGGCCTCGTGCTTGGCTAGGTTCGGGCGGACCTTGGCGTAGGCCTGGATGATACGGCGAATCGACTCCGGATGCGTCGAGGTCTTCATGTGGATCGATGTCGTGGCCACCAGCCCTTCCAGGTCGATCTGGTTGGCGTAGAGCATGAGCCGCACGAAGGATTGGGTGTCGTCGGGATCGGCCTCGATGTCGCTCAGCACGATCATGCGCTGGCGCTCCGGCGGCGCTGGAAGCGGCGCCTGCGCGACCGCGGGCCAGGCGAAGACGGCGAGAGTGGCGGTGATCGCAAGCAGCCTCGTCAGTTTGTGAGAGACTTTCTCCCGTTGTCCGACCTGGCCGGCTTGGGCGCCGGCCGCACGCACCCGCCCAATCGCGAATAAATTCATTGCGCCTTTCATTTGGCCGCTGCGCGTTGGTTTTTGGATTTGGCGCTCACCAAGGCCTGACGAGCACTTGCGAGTGCAGCAGCCGCTAATCATTGACCCCCCCTACGTTTTATTGCTTTTTTGTCTCACCAATGGTACCGCAACCATTGCTCAATGCGAAGCGTGATTACGTCGCCGGGCAAAATGCGAGAGGCACGCTTTGAATCCTTCCGGCCCGGGATGTCGCGGACGGACGACCAGCTGTCGCCGCCCGCGGCTGGAAGGCGAGAACGTGCAAGGCGCTGCGGAGTAGCCGGTTGCGGGCCCATCAGCAGGCGACAGGCGAGGAAAGCGCGGCCATCGCCACCGCTGACCTCTCTCTATGGCCTCGGCCCGGCGACTAGGAGACCCGTGAGCCGAACCGGCCCAAGCAGGCCGGACGGCAGCAGGGGCGAGTCGGCGCGATAGGGCGAGACCGGCGCGAAAGCGACCGGCTTGGCGCCAGGCTGCCTGTCGCCGATCAGCCGGTTGGGCCAGAGGTTCACCACCGCGACCGTCAGCGCGTTCTTGCCGGGCTTCAGGGCGTCGGTGATGTCGACGCGGTAGGGGGCGCGCCAAGCCGTGGCGACCAGCTTGCCGTTGACGGACACTGACGCCAACTCCTTGACCTCGCCAAGGTCCAGTTCGATGCGCCGGCTCGACCTCAACCAGCTCCGCTTGATCTGGACGTCCTTTTCATAGGTCGCGACGCCCGAGAAATATTTGATCCCAGGATCCGTCGCTTCCGGCCAGGAGATCAGCTTATCGAACACGGCGTTTTCAGGGGCGCCCCGCCTGGCTTCGAAGCTGACGCGCCAAGGCCCTTCCAGGGTCGCGAGCGTGCTGGCCTGCCGCGGAGGCGCGGTCCAGGCCTTCTCTCGCATGGGCTTGTCGAACACCACGAAGACCGCGTCATGCCCGGCCAGGTCCAGCCGGGTGCGGACGCCGGTCGCCGTCTGTTCGTAACCCAGAACCTCTCGCCGGCCCGTCTCGGCTCGCCACAGTTCCGGGGCGTGGCCGTCGACCCGGAAGACGGCGTCGAGGATGCGCGGTTCGGTGCTCTGGTTGGAGACGAAATAGATGTCTGCGTCGGCGGTGCGGCGGTGCAGGGTCAGGAGGTCTGCGGCGGCCGCCGTGTCGGTGAACACCACATCCGGCGTGACCTTCTCAGCCGCCAGGGCAGAGGTCAGGTCGGCATAGACGCGGCCCTGGCCAAGGCTTCGGCCCGGCGCGCCGTCGCCCCAAATCTCGTCGGCGAGCTTGGCGACCTCGCTGTCCGGACTGGCCATGCCCAGCCCGCCCACCGGGCGCTTGGCGACCAGCACCGCCCCGTCGGCGACCAGGGCGCGGATCTTTCGCAGGGCAGGCAGGCTGAGCCGCTGGACGGTATCGGGCAGGAAGAGGACGCGATAGCTCATGCCGCTGGGGGTCACCAGCCGTCCGTCCTTGACCGACAGCAGGGTCAGCAGCGCCTCGGGGTTGATGTAGTCGTAGGCGTAGCCCTTGGGCACGTCGGTGTTGACGCGGTCCCTGAACAGCTCGGTGAGATTGCGCTCCTCGCCGTAGAAATAGGCCACGTCGGCGACGAACCGGCCCTGCTGCAGCATGTACGAGGTGCGGCTCAGATAGCTGACCCAGGGCCCGGCCTGCTCGGCCCAGGTCTCGTTGCGATTGAAGTACTGGCCGAAGATGAACAGGCCCAGCCCCGGCTTGGCGTCGACCAGCGGCTGCATGTGCGACTCGTGCATCAGGATACGGTTGACGCCACGTGCGAAGATCTCGTCGGCGACCGGCTTGAGCATGGCTGGCGAGAACGACCACGGGTCCTGCATGGCCGCCACCGTCAGGGCCTCGGCGGCGACCAGCGGCTTGCCGTAGACGTGGGCGGCGGAGGCGGCCTCCTCGAGGTCGGCCTTGAGCGGCGGCTGGCCGGGACCGGTGGACCAGGGGCGGTACCAGAACTCGGCGGTGGGAATGTCGGCGCGGGCCTTGGCCGTCATGCCGTCGACGATGGCCCGCGGATAGTCACCCTGAACTTCGGTGTAATAGCCCATGCCCCGGCTCTTCAGCGCCTGGGACAGCACCGCATAGTGGTTGTCGACCACCAGGTCCTTCAAGGTCTGGCGAAAGTCGAACAGGAAACGCTCGGACGCGTCGGCGCTCTGAACCATCCGGCCGGTCAGCACCGGAAGCCACGGCGTCGGATCATAGCCTCGCCGGGCGCGGAATTGCGCCAGCATGGCCGGCGTCCAATTCTGCACCCCCGCTTCCCAACTGTCGGTGAGCAGGGTCTGCACGCCCTTGGACCCCAGGGTGTCGCCACTGGCCTGCTGGTAGAGGTCCAGATAGTGGTCGAGGTAGCGGCCGACGGCGGCGGCGTCGAGCTTGTCGACCTCAAGACCCGTGGCGCTCGGCTCGGCCGGGGCGTTGACCGCGCCGGTCAGAGACCAGCCTAGCCGGACGATCGTCCAGCGCCCCTTCGGCGGAGCCCAGTCCAGCGTCCCGTCGGGACGGAGCTTGCCCGTCAGGTCCACGACCTTGGCCGGATCGATCAGCGCCCCGGCCGGGATTGTTGCTGGCGGCCCGTCTTCGTGCACGCTGGGCGAAAAACCGGCCTTGGCTTCGAAGCCGTTGATCCGCGCCCCGGTCTGCAGAGCCAGGCGCGAGAGAGCGAAGCTGACCTGCTTGGGGCGCCCCATCACCTTGGCGACGGGCGGCTGGAAGTCCTCGGGCGGCGGGGTGAAGCGCAGGCGCAGTCGCTGGGTGCTCACCGGCGAGAAGGCGATCGTCTGCTGCGGCGCGCCGTGCGCCAGCGGGCCGCTGGTGGCCTCGACGACGCCTTCGCCCACGGCTTTGAAGACCCCCGGCGCGGCCTCGGCCTCGATCACGACCTTGGCGCCGAATTGGACGCTGAGCGAGACCGCGCCCAGGGGCACCGCGCCGGGAAACCGCGCTTCCAGCCAGGCCTCGGTTTCGCCCTGGGCGGGCGCCAGCTTCAGCGACAGGCCCTCGGCCGGAGCACCCGGGACCGTCTCAGCCGAGGTGGCGGGGCCCGCCTGAGTGCTCCACCGCGGCGCGGCCAGGGCGACCTCCAGCGGCGGGGTCGGATAGGCGAACACCGCCGCGTCGTCATAGACCTCGACCGGGGATTTGCCGGTCTTGGCGCCCTGGAAGCCGCCGCTCGCCCGGGGTGGGGCGGGGAGGGCCAGCGGAGCGGTCGCGCCGCCGTCGACAGTGGTCTCGCTCCAGACGTACTTCTTCATCGCGTCGGCGGGCGGCACCCATGGGCCGCCGGTCTCGCTCCAACCGGGGGAGCCGGCGATGCCGACCTCCATGTCGGCCGCGCGGGCCTGGGTCACCGCCTGGCGGAAGATGGCGCGCCATTCGGGCGACATGAACGGGATGGGCTTGTCGACGACGATCGGCTCGGGAAGCTTGCCGCCGGAGAAGGCGTGGACGCCGCCGACGCCGATCCGCCCCATCCAGTCCAGGTCGAGGCGGGCCCCTTCTGACGAGACATTACCGCTCATCCAGTGCCACCAGACGCGAGGCTTGGCGCTGTTGGGTGGGGCGGTGAAGCCGGCGGCCAGGTCGTCGCCGGCGGGCGCGGACAGCGCCACGCGAGGCTCGACCATCAGAGCTGAAGCGCCGAGGAGCGCCAGAAGGAGGCGATGCCTGGCCTGTGTGCGGCCGATGCCCGTGGATCCCAAATCGTCCTCCCGTCCGCTGGCCGCCGTCGACGTCACGGGGCTTTTGGAGCAACGTTATTGAACGAATGTGTACGATAATTGCCGCCAACTCGTCAAACGGCTTCGGTTCGGCCGGGATGGTTCTCGGCGAGGTGCAGGCCGTTCGCAAACTCGGCGTGAAATCGGCGCTTGGCGTTTGTCGTTCGGCTTTCTGGTCCTGCTCGCGCCTGGCTCCTCGCGCCTCTGGGCGGTCTCTGGCCGCGGCGTCGAGGTGGGCTATTTCACACTTGATCACGCATTTAATTGACCGTTGTCGTTTAATTTTACTTGCCAGCCAAAGCGCCGCCGTTGATGATCCTGACCACGGACCGCGAGGCGGTTCCCGGCCCGTCCGTCGAGCGCCCGAAGAAGCGCCGAGGGCGCGCCAACGACAGTCGCGCCGATCGCAGTCTCGGCCGGGCAGTGGAGGAAGCATGATGAACCGACGGGATCTTATCGCCACGGCCGGCGCGCTGGCCGCCACCTCCGCCCTTTCCGAAGCGGCCTGGGCGAAGGCTCCGCTCCCGCCGCTTCCCATCGAGACCGTAGACGTCGACCTGACCGCCGACGTGGGCGCCCTGGCCCACATCTGGTCCGAGTGCGTGGGCTCCGACCGGGCCGGCCTGACCATGCGCGAGGAATGGCGGATCGACGCCAAGCGCGCCTACAAGGAGGCTGGCATCAAGCGGGTGCGCTTCCACGGCATCTTCAACGATGACGAGATGGCGGTGCGGCCCAAGGGCGCGATCGGCGCCGCGGGCCAGAGCTTCAACTTCCAGAACGTCGATACCGTCTATGACGGGGTGCTCGAAACCGGCATGAAGCCGTTCGTCGAGCTCAGCTTCATGCCCAGCAAGCTGGCCAGCGGAACCGCCAATTTCGGCACTTATCGCGGCAACATCACCCCGCCGGCGTCGCTGGACGACTGGAAGGCGTTCGTCGCCCTGTTTGTGCGCCACCTGATCGACCGGTACGGCGCGGCCGAGGTGCGCCAATGGTATTTCGAGGTCTGGAACGAGCCCGACCTGGGCTTCTTCTGGAGCGGCACCCAGCAGCAGTACTTCGAGCTCTACAAGGCCTCGGTCGAGGCGGTGCGCAGCGTCGACCCGAGCCTGAAGGTTGGCGGCCCGGCCACCTCGAAGGTCCAGTGGATCCCCGAGTTCCTGGCCTATTGCGCCCAGAACAGCCTGCCGGTCGATTTCGTCTCGACCCACCTCTATGCCGGCGACAACCAGGTCAAGGTGTTCGGCGAAGCGGGCAGATACACCCAGAACGAGATCTACGCCGCGGCCATGAAGCAGGTCAGCGACCAGATCGCCGCCAGCGCCTACAAGAACGCTGAGCTGTGGCTGGGCGAGTGGTCGTCCGACAGCCCGGCGATGATCGCCCACATCATCAAGGGCTGCATGCCCTATTTGAAGGGCATGTCCTACTGGCAGGTCAGCAAGTTCGAGGAAGTGCTGGTCCCCAACTTCATCTTCAAGGAGGGCGACAACGCCTGGGGGCTGTTCTCGGCCCGCAATGTCGCGCGTCCGACCTTCAACACGTTCAAGCTGCTCAACAGGCTGGGGACGCGCCGCCTGAAGGCCGAGGGTCCCGCCCTGGCCTCGCGGCGGGCGGGTGGCGAAAGCGCCGTCATGGTCTGGAACCTGGCCGACGCGCCGCAGGCCAGCGGCATTCCTGGCGCCAACAGCGTGCGCAAGGTGGTCGGCGAGGCCAAGCGCTACCGAGTGCGACTGAAGGGCGCCAAGTCGGGCCAGACCGTCAAGGTCAGCTATGTCGACATGGAGCGCGGCTCGCCCTATCCGGCCTGGCGCGCGCTGGGGTCGCCGCAATACCCCACACGTGAGCAACTGGCCAAGATCCGCGCAGCCGCCGAGCTGCCGGCGCCGCACGTGCTGAAGCTGAGCGCCACGCGCGAGCTGGTCATCGACCTGCCGCCCGAAGGCGTGGCCCTGCTGGAGTTGACCTGACCGTCCTAACCGGCGCGCCAGGCTGATTGTCCATCGATCAGCAGGCGCGCCATCATGTCGGCCGCCGCCTCGCACGCGGCGTCGGTCACCTCGTCAACGCCGGACTCCTGGCGGATCCATCCGACAAGACCCGAGGCGAACAGCTTGGCGGCCAGCAGGGTCTGCTCAGTGGGCGAGGCCTGGCCTTCGGCCCGCGACAGGCGCGTGGCGATCGTCCGGACATTGAGCATGTAGCCCATCTCGTGGAAGAGGCGCGCCAGCTCCGGAAAGCGTGGCCCCTCGGACACGACCAGGTGGTCGAAGGCGCGGATCTCCGGTTGCCTCAACGCTCGCAGCATCGACAGGGCGCGGTGGCGCAGCCAGGCCGCGATATCCTGGTCGGGGCGCTCGTCCTCGGCGGCGCTGTCCGCCGCCGCGGCCGCCTGCCAGGCCTGGATCCGCGCCTCGACGATGGCCTGGAACAGCTCGTGCTTGTTGGCGTATCGGGCGTAGAGGGTCGCCTTGGAGACCCCCGAGGCGGCGACAATCGCCTCCATCGAGGTGTTGGCGTAGCCCTGCGACAGGAACAATGCCTGGGCGGTCGAGAGTATGGTGTCCGAGATCGCCGCCAGCTGGGCGGCGCTCGGGCGCCCGCGCCGGGCCGTGAACGGCGCCTTCTCCATGTTCAGCCGAGCTCCGTCATCAACCGCGCCCACGTCGCCCGCCCCCGTTTCGTCAGCCTCTTGCTAGCGGCTTAGGGGAGGGGAGTCACCCGCGTTCAAGGCGCCGCGGACATGATTGGCCTGACCAATTTCCAGTCTTGCTGGCGCGGCCATTGGGCGGGGTTACCAAGTGAACGAATTCAACGCAGTCGTTCAGATGGCTACCAAGCCATGCGGCCATGGAACAGCACGTCGACAGCGTGCTCGGCGTAGGCCATGGCTTCCTCGTGGCTGATCTCGCGCACGCGCTGATGAGCGTCGTACCAGCCCGTCAGCATGGCCATCAGCATCTCGGCCACCCGGGCCGGATCGCGGGGCGGGGCGGGGAAGTTGCTGGTGCTTTCGACCAGGCTGCGGGTCAGCAGGTCGATGGCGCTGCGATGCCCGGCCTCATGCAGGGCACGGGCCAATTCGCCGCCGGCGTCCGAGCTGCTGGTCAGCACGCGCTGGAAGGCGTGGATCTCTTCGGAGGCCAACGATTCCAGGATCGAGCGGGCGATATGGTTGAGGCGCTGTTTGAGGTCCGCCGGCATCGGCCCGTTACGGGCGTCGGCCGCGGCCTGCCAGGCCTGTACGCGGTCGGCGACGACGGCGTGAAGCAGGGCTTCCTTGGTGGGATAGCGGGAATAGAGCGTGCCCTTGGCGATTCCGGCCGCTGCGGCGACGGATTCCATGGGCGTGGCGTCGAAGCCCATGGCCAGGAAATGTTCGCGCGCCGCCGCCAGAATGGCCGGATTGATCGCCTCGGAGCGCGCCGTGGTCGGGCGACCCGGACGCAGCGGCGCTTGCGGGGGGGCGTCCCGCGAGTCCTGGCCAGCAGTGTCTTGCGAGGGCGCGGCGGTCATGGACCTTCTAACCAAGTCGGTATCCAAATCTTTCGGCGCGAGCCGGGAGTCCAGCTCTCACGATTGTCCCGGGTGGGGCAACCCGATTCAATGGAATGGGCCGCCAGGCAGCGATCCTACGACATCTCACGATAAAATCGACCGGTATCGTACAATTATGGTTGCCTTTGCGCGACCCCGCGCCATGATCGCGTTCGAGGAACGTCCACAACAACGAGATCCCCCATGCGTCTAGCTTCCCTCGCTCTCGCCGCCGCTCTGCTGGTCGCGCCAGCGGCCGTCATGGCTCAGGCCGCCCAAACCGCTCCGGCGGCGGCCAGCGCCGATCCCGCCAGCCTGCCCGGCGCCGCCCAGGCCGCCAAGTTCAAGACCAGCGAAACCACGGTCGGTGACATCCTGGACAACCCCGCCGCGACGGCGGTGGTGAAGAAACACCTGCCGGAGCTGGTCGCCAACGAGCAGATCAACATGGCGCGCGGTATGACGCTGAAGGCGATCCAGCAGTACTCCGCCGACACTGTCACAGACCAGAAGCTCACCGATATCGACGCCGATTTCGCCAAGCTCGGCGCGAAGTAGCGCCCTGACGACTGACGCCTCGGCGATCGCATCGCCGAGGCGTCTTCGCGAGGCCGCCGCTGCGGCTGGCCTCGCCGCCTGCCGGGCCCTTCGCCCGTCAGGCGCGCGCCGGCCGCGGGCCGTTAAGGCACCGGAACGCCATCAATCGTACATCATCGTCAAATTGTCGCCCTGGCGGTCGCGTTTTCGCGTGGTCTCGTCAGGGTGTGTAGGCGCTCGCCCTCATGGCCAGCGAGATTGAGGAACCTAATTGAACGGTTCCGTCTGTTTTTGGTTGACCACTGGTCAGGACAGTTTACAACACAGGTCAGCGGCGCCGGCCTAGCTTTCACGGCGTCGCGAACGCCCCGCGAAAAACGCGGACGCGTTTCTCGCCAGCCCGAACAGTGCGGGCGGACGACAACGATCAAGACCGGCCTTTTTAGGTCGGCGCGAGTGGACGGAGACGAACGGGTGCTTCCGCACTTTGTGGACGGCGAACGCCGTCCAGCCCACCGCCGAGTTCGCCTTGCCCGAACGGGGCGCCGGCGAGCCTGGCCAGGGCGCGAACGTTCGTGGCCGTCTTCGAAAAAACAAAGCAGGTCGCCGCCGATCGCAACGCGCGGCGATCGCCGGGCGTCGGGCCGGCCTAGGGAACAGGGAGGGTGAAATGAACAATACTCGGATCATGATGCTCGCGGGGGTCAGCGTTCTGACCCTGAGCGCCGGCGCGGTCCATGCGCAAACGGCGGCCAAACCGGCGGCCGCCGAGCCCGAGACGGTCGGCGAAGTGATCGTCACCGCCCGCCGGCAAGCGGAAAACCTGCAGAACGTGCCCACGACGGTTTCGGCGGTCAGCGGCGACTCGCTGAAGAAGCTGGCGATCACCCAGTTCCAGGATGTCGCGGCCCTGGTGCCGGGCCTTAGCCTTGGTACGTCCAGCGTCACCGCCGGCCGCTCGCCCGCGCCGTCGATCCGCGGGGTCTCCTACGACGCCAGCACCCAGGCCTCGCCGACGGTCGACATCTATCAGAACGACGTGCCGATCGACGGCACGGTGGCCTTCCAGACCGTCTACGACATCCAGGCGATCGAGGTCCTGCGCGGACCGCAGGGCACGTTGCGCGGCCGCACCGCGCCGTCCGGCGCCATCACCCTGACCACGCGGCGCGCCGACACCCACGACTACGGTGGCTATGTCAGCGCCCAGGCGACCGACCACGGCGGCCGCAACCTGCAGGGCGCGGCGAACATCCCGCTGATCGCCGACGTCCTAGGCGTCCGCCTGGCCGGCGTCGTCGACGAGAACAAGGGCGATTTCGTCACCAGCCTCAACAGCGCGTTCCTGCCGGTGAAGAGCACGCGAAGCGGCCGGATCAGCATCAACTTCACGCCGACCGAGACCTTCGACGCCACGCTCAGCTATCAGAAGCTGAACAGCCACAAGCGCCAGTTCACCCAGATCGAGGGCAATGGCGCCGTCGGCGGCGTCTCGGCGGCCGCGCCGGCGGGCTACAACGGCCCGGTGATCACCGCCTCGCAGCGCCTGGACGTCGATGACTCGCCGCGTTTCAACTACACGGACAACGACTTCCTGAGCGCCCAGCTGAACTGGGAAGTGTTGGGCCAGCGCCTGAGCTATGTTGGCGGCTACACCAAGGGCGACGCCACCACGGTCGGGGCGCTGGACTACGGCAACGTGCTGATCGGGCGCAGCTACTTCCAGAACCTCAACACCAGGAACTCGCAGACTACGCACGAAATCCGGCTGTCGTCGGTCGGCAGCGACCGCCTGATCGACTACACGGTCGGCTACTTCTATTCGAAAGCGCCGAGCAAGACCGGCGGTACCCAGATCGCCTCGTTCCTGCCGGGCTCATTCGGCTCGCCCGGCGCGCCGGCCAACCCTCGCGTGCTCGACAGCCGCTTCAGCCTGCCGACCCTGATCACCGTCAACAACAACGCGACCGAGAACTCCGTGTTCGCCAATGTGCGCCTGCACCTGGGTGAGGCGACGGAGATCTCGGGCGGCGTGCGCCACATCGTCTCCAAGGTCGACAACGTCCAGACAGTGTTCCTCGGCGCGGGCATGATCTCGCGCGCCATCGGCTTTCCGTGCTCGGCCGCCGGCTTCGCCAGCACCTATGGCGGCGGCTTCTGCGACATCCCGATCGCGGCCGGCAAGACGCCGGTCCAGAACAGTTCGCAGAAGAACACCGAGAAGCCGACGGTCTACAACCTGTCGATCTCGCACCGCTTCTCGGACCAGGTGCTGTCCTACGGCACCTTCGCCACTTCATGGCGGCGCGGCGCCAACAACTTCGCCCTTGGCAACGCCGAGAACGACCCGGTCCTGGCCAGCCTGATCTTCCTGCCCGACGAGAAGTCCAAGTCGTTCGAGACGGGGATCAAGACCAACTGGCTGGACCGTCGCCTGCGCCTGAACCTGGCCGTCTTCTATCAGAAGTATGACGGCCTGCTGTTCCAGCTGGGCTCCATTCCCTATGTCGCCGCCAACGGCGCGACCACCGTGGTGCAGAACTCGACCTTCAACGTCGGCGCCGACTCGATCGTCAAGGGCTTCGACTTCGACGGCGCCTTCCAGGTCACGCCGAACTGGAGCATCAGCGGCGGGATCAGTTACGCCGACGGCAAGGTCGACAACGACATCGTGCCCTGCCGCGATAGCAACTTCGACGGCGTTCCGGACAAGGGAACGCCCACCCTCAGCGACTTCCGCTCGCGCAACATTCACGTGGCGACCTGCAAGTCCAACGTGTCGGTGTCCCGTGACCCACTGTGGAGCGGGACGCTGCAAAGCGAGTACTGGCGCCCGGTCGGCGGGGTCGAGGCCTATGTCCGGGGCCTGCTCAGCTACTATCCGGAGAACAAGCGCCGGAACGCCGGCTACACGGTTCCGGACTACGGCCTGCTGAACGTCTTCGCCGGCGTCCGCTCGCCGGACGGCGCCTGGGACATCAATATCTTCGCCCGCAACCTGACCAAGACGGGCGTCGAGACCAGCCGGGATGTGGACTACACGACGCCGGCCGGCGCGGTGACCTCGTTCTTCGGCGACAGCGGCTATCGCTGGACCAGCTATGCGCCGCCGCGGGAAATCGGCGTGTCGCTGCGCTACGCCTTCGGCGCGCGCTAGACGCGAGCGGGACCGGTTCACGCCGGTCCCGCGTCAACCGGATCCAGCCCTTCAGCGCCGGTCGTGGAATTCCTAGGAGGGAGCGTGGACGCGCCGCTCTATTCTCGCACGGGTGGCTATGTCGAGCCTCGCCTGGCCCAGGCCGAATTCGGCGTCGACGCCATCAGCGTCGCGGACCTGCTGCGCTCCGACGCCCTGCTCGCCGTCGTCGAGCGGGAGGTTCCCGGCTTTGGCAAGATGGCGCGTACGCCGCGCCTCTACCCGACCTTGACCAATGTGACGTTGCGAGAAATGGCGTCGTTCTCGTTCTTTGCGGGCGTCGTGAAGCCTGGAGCGCTCGAACGCATCGACGCCGGGTTTCGGGCGCTCCCGACAGACGCGTGGCCCGGCCTATGACCTCGTTGCGTGCACACCTCCACAGGCGCGAGGCGCTGCTGTTGATGTCGGGCGCGGCGCTTTCGGCGCTGCTGCCGGCGGCCGACGCGCTGGCGATCGGGTCTGGCTTCGGTCCCGGACGGGACCAGGATTTCGATCTCGGATGGCGGTTCTCGCGCGGTTCGGGCCTGGCCTGGGAGGCGGCGGGACTGGACGACTCCGGATGGCGCAGCGTCGATCTCCCGCACGACTGGAGCATCGAGGACCTGCCGAACCCGTCGCCGCCAAACCGGGTCGGCCCCTTCGACGCCAAGAACGAGGGCGGAGCCAACACCGGGTTCACCCTGGGCGGCGAGGGCTGGTATCGCAAACGCTTCCGCCTGACGCCCGACGCTGCCCGCGCCGAGATCGTTTTCGACGGGGTGTACGCCGTCAGCGACGTCTGGCTGAACGGCCATCTCCTGGGGTCGCGAGTGCATGGCTACGCGCCGTTCGCCTACGACCTGACGCCGCACCTTGACCCGATCGGCGACAATGTCATCGCGGTCCGCGTCCGGAACCTCGGAGAGAACGCCCGCTTCTATGCGGGGTCCGGCATATACCGGTCCGTCACCCTGAACGTCTTCGCCGCCCCCGCGCGGATCGCCCTTTGGGGCGTCGCGGCCTGGACGCGGCGGATCACCGCCGCCGGCGCGGTGATCGACGTGACGACCACGATTGAAAATCCGGAGCCGGGCCTGACGCTGCGCACCACCCTGCGCTCGGCTTCCGGCGTGGTGGAGGCCAAGGCGCTCGCCACCGCCGGTGGCGAGGTCAAGCAGGTGTTGCGCCTGCCCAAGCCCACGCTGTGGGCGCCGGCCGATCCCGACCTCTACACCCTGCAAACCGAACTGCTGCGCGGCGGTCGCCTCGTCGACCGGCTGAGCCAGCCTTTCGGCGTCCGGATCGTGGCGTTCAGCGCCGATCGCGGCATGACCATCAACGGCGAGGCGGTGAAGGTTCGCGGCGGCTGCCTGCATCACGACAACGGCCTGTTGGGCGCGGCGGCGTTCGTCGACGCGGACGAGCGCCGCATCCTCCGGCTCAAGGCGCGGGGTTATAACGCTATCCGCAGCACCCACTATCCCTGCGCGCGAACCTTCCGCGAGGCCTGCGAACGGCACGGCATGCTGCTGATCGAGGAGGCCTTCGACGTCTGGCGCATGCCCAAGACTAAGGACGACTACGCCCAGTTCTTCGCGGAGCACTGGCGCCAGGACCTCGCCGCCACGGTGCTCAGCGCGCGCAACAGTCCCAGCGTCATCATGTGGAGCATCGGCAACGAGATACCCGATCGCGCGTCGCGGGAAGGGCTCCGCGACGCCTGGAACCTGGCCGACGAGGTGCATCGCCTGGACCCGACGCGTCCCGTCACGGCGGCGATCCATTCCTTCAGCGGCCGCCCAGTCACCGTCGGCGACAGCACGAAACCGCGAGAAGCGTCGATGATCTTCCTCGACGTGCCGGGCTACAACTACAAGCTCGAGGACATCGAGCCCGATCACGCGCGATATCCGGACCGGGTGCTCTACGCGTCGGAGACCTATCCGGCCAACGCCTTCGACTATTGGGCGCTGGGGGAAAGCGCGCCGTATATGATCGGCGAGTTCGTCTGGACGGCCATGGACTATCTGGGCGAGGCGGGGATCGGCGCGGCCGTGCGGCGCGCGGCGCCGGCGAACGGCGCGAAACCACCTCAGCTGCCGTTCATGCAGCCCTATCCGTGGGTAGTCGCCAATTGCGGCGACATCGATCTGATCGGCGACCAGAAGCCGCAATCCTACTATCGCGACGTGGTCTGGGGCGTGAGCGGGCTTGAGCTGGCCGTGCAACGCCCCGTGCCGGTCGGCCAGGTCGAAGCCGTCAGTCAGTGGGGCTGGTCGGACGAGTTGCAAAGCTGGACCTGGCCCGGCGCTGAGCGTCGGCCGCTGGCCGTGCGCGTCTACACGTTCGGCGACCAAATCGAGCTGCGGTTGAACGGCGACCTAGTGGGGACAAGGGCGTTGAGCGCGGGTGACAAGATGCGTGCGGAGTTCGCGGTTCCCTACGCGCCGGGCGTTCTGGAGGCGATCGCCTGGCGCCAAGGCGTCGAGATCGGCCGCAAGCGCCTCGAGACCGTCGCGGCTCCGGCCAAACTGCGGATCCGCGCCGAACGCGAGCAGGCGGGCAGCGGACGCCACAGCCTCAGCTACCTCATGGTCGATGTGCTGGACGCGACTGGCCGCCTCACGCCGGACGCCTCGATCAAGGTTTCGCTGGAGGTCGCCGGCCCCGCGGACCTGCTCGCCTTCGGCAGCGCCAATCCCCTGGCCGTCGGTTCGCTGCAATCGAACCAGGCCCTGACCTATCGCGGCCGGGCGCTGGCCATCCTGCGGGCCCAGGGCAGTCGTGGCGAGGTGCGTGTCGAGGCGCGCGGCGACGGCGTCGAAGCCGGGACGACGAGGCTTCGGTTGACCTGACGAGGCGGTTCGCTTTTAGCCCGCCGACAGCGCCGCCGCCCGTCAAACCGAGGCTTGACAATACCGGCCCACTCGACGATCAGATAAATGAACGGTACCGTTCAATTACGGTCACGCGGAACGGTCGGGAGGCAACCATGGACAGCGCGCCATTGATCGGCGGCACGAGGCGGCGCGCTTCGTCGCGGCGTCCCGACGCCTGCCTCGCCGCGGCGCTGATGGCGGGCTTGGCGCTGACCGGATGCGTCGCGCCGCCCAAGACCGATCTGAGACTGCCCGTCGCCTACGAAGGCCCCTCGGCGACGTCGGCGAACTCGGCGTCGGACGCCGCGTCGCTGGATCGTTGGTGGACCCGGTTCGGCGATCCGCTGCTGGACCAACTGGTCGATGAGGCGCTGGCCACCGGCCTGGACGTCCGGGACGCCGCCGCACGACTGGCAGAAGCGCGGGCCACCAAGGCCGGCGCCCTGACCAGCTTCCTGCCGCAAGGCGATCCCAGCGCCTCGTACCTGAAGCAGCGCACCAAGACCGGGGGCGCCGCCACGGACCTGCGCATCACCACGGGCGATTTCGACGTCAGCTGGCAGGTCGACCTGTTCGGGCGGCTGCCCACCGCCAACCGGATCGCCAAGGCCGACTTCGCCGCCGCCCGGTTCGCCTATGAAGGGACCCGCGCTTCGGTGGCGGCCGAGGTCGCCGACAGCTACTTCCAGGCCCGAGGCCTGGCCATCCAGCTGGAGGACGCGCACGAGAGCGCCCGGGTCCAGAAAGAGCTCTACGACATGACCGAACGGCGGGCGCGGGCGGGCCTGTCGGCCGTCGCGGACGCCGACCGAGTGGCCGGCGACCTCTCGCAATCGAACGCCAGGGTCGCGTCGCTGGAGGCGCAGCTGCAAGCCCAGAAGCGGGCGCTGTTGATCCTGGTCGGCCGGGTGGTCGACCCCACCGCCTCGATCGCCATCTCCGCCGACGTCGGGGTCGCGCCGGCCCCGCCCGCCTTGGTGCCGGGCGACCTGCTGACCCGCCGCCCCGACGTGCGCGAGGCGCAGGCGCGGCTGGCCGCGGCGTCCGGACGCGCCAACCTGGCCCGCCTGGCGCTGTTGCCGACGGTCAGCTTCATTCCCGGCCTCGGCTATTCGCGCCCCTCGATCGGCGGCGCGACCACCACCACCAGCCTCGGCCTGGCCCTGAGCCAGCCGCTGTTCGACCTGCCCAGCCTGCTGTCGCAGGCGGGTGTTCAGAAGGCCCAGGCCGCCCAGGCGGCCATCGCCTACGAGCGGACGCTGCGCCAGGCCTTCAAGGACTCCGAGGCCGCGCTGGTGGGGCTCGACGCCGACCGCCGCCAGGTCGCCCTGCTGGCCGACGGCGAGACCCGCGCCGCGCGGGCCTATCGCGCCGCCCGCGCCAACTACGGTCGCGGCCTGACCGACCTTCAATCCACCCTGTCGGCCGAGCAGGCCTGGCGGACGACGCGCACCCAGCTGACCTCGGCTCAGGTGCAGGCCGTCCGGCGGGCGGTGCAGGCCTACCAGGCCCTTGGCGGCGGCTGGCCCGTCGATCGCTATTCGTCTGTCGCGAGCTCGAAATGACCTCTTGCAAGAAGCTCCTGGCGACGACGCTGCTCGTCGTCGCCGCCGCGCCGATCCTGGCCGGGTGTCATCGAGGCGGGCCGCCGGCCGCGCCGCACGCCGCCGAGCTGCGGTCGGTGTCGGTGATCACCCTGGCGCCGCGCGCCGTGGCCGGCAGCCTGACCGCGACGGGCGACCTGACGCCGCGCGAGGAGGCCGCCGTCACGCCGGAGGTCAGCGGCTATCGCGTCATCGCCGTCCTGGCCGATGTCGGCGACACGGTCCGGGCGGGGCAGGTGCTGGCGCGCCTGGATCCGGCCCTGATCGAGGCCCAGATCGCCCAGCAGGCCGCCCTGGTCGCCCAGGCCGAGGCCCAGGCCGCCCAGGCAGCGGACCAGGCCAATCGCACCAACGGCCTCGACGGCTCGGGGGATCTCGCCCAGGAGCAGATCAACCAGCGGCGCTTCCAGGCCAAGGCCGCTCAGGCCACGGTCCAGGCGCAGAAGGCCGCGCTGCGCGACCTGCAGGTCCGGCGCAACAAGCTGGCCGTGACCGCGCCGGTCGGCGGGGTGGTGCTGGAGCGCGGCGTGCGCCCAGGCGATGCGGCCTCGGCAGGCCAGACTGCCTGGTTCCGCCTGGCGCGCGACGGCCAGATCGAGCTTCAGGCCCAGTTGGCCGAAGGCGAGCTGGCGCGGATCCGCGTCGGACAGTCGGCCACCGTCACCCTTCCCAGCGGCGCGACGGCGACCGGCCGCGTGCGCCTGATCAGCCCGCAGATCGATCCGAAGTCCAAGCTGGGCTATGTGCGCCTGACCTTGCCGGTCCGTCCCGACATCCGGTCGGGCGGTTTTGGGCGCGCGGTCTTCGGCGACGCGGCGGACCAGGGCCTTTCGGTTCCCGAGAGCGCGGTGCGCTATGACGCCGGCGGAGCCAGCGTCATGGTCGTCGAGGCCGGTGACCGCGTGCGGCGTGTTCCCGTCAAGACCGGGGATCGCGGCGCGGGCTGGGTTCGCCTGACCGCCGGGCCTTCGGCCGGCGCGCGGATCGTCGAGAACGCCGCGGCCCTGCTGGTCGACGGCGACAAGGTTCGTCCGGTCATGAGCGTGACGGGGGCGGGCCGATGATCGCGCCGACCACGGGCGACGGCCTGAAGATCTCCGCCTGGGCCATCCGTAACCCGATCCCGGTGACGGTGCTGTTCCTGGCCCTGCTGCTGGCCGGCGTGCTGAGCTATCTGCAGCTGCCGATCAAGCAATATCCCAATGTCCAGCTGCCGATGGTGTCGGTCACCGTCACCCAGAACGGCGCCTCGCCCGGCGAGATCGAGACCCAGATCACCCGCCAGGTAGAGGACGCCGTCGCCGGCGTCTCGAACGTCGAGAACGTCCAGTCGGTGGTGACCCAGGGCGCCTCGACCACCAACATCACCTTCCAGATGGGCGAGGACCTGCAGAAGAAGACCGACGAGGTCCGCACCAAGATCGAGCAGGTCCGCGCCCAGCTGCCGCGCGATATCGACGCCCCCACGGTCCAGCGGGTGGAGATCGACAGCGCCCCGATCATGACCTACGCGGTCTCGGTCGACGGGCTGTCGGACGCTCAGCTGTCGTGGTTCGTCGACGACACCATCGCCCGCGCCCTGCAGGCCGAGAAGGGCGTGGCTCAGGTCACGCGGGTCGGCGGGGTCAACCGCGAGATCAATGTCCTGGTCGATCCGGACAAGCTGACCGCGCGGGGGCTGACGGCCGCCGACGTCAACAGCGCCCTGGCCGGCTTTCAGCTGAACGCCGGCGGCGGCCGCGTCGAGATCGGCGGCCGCGAGCAGACCATCCGCATCCTGGGCCAGGTCGAGACGACGGACAAACTTCGCGACCTGACCATCCCCACCAGCGGCGGCGGCTACGTCCGCCTGGCCGACATCGCCGAGGTCGGCGACGGCTCGGCCGAGGCGCGCGGCTTCGCCCGGCTGAACGGTCGCCCCGTGGTCGGCTTCCAGGTCATGAAGACCCGCGAGGCCAGCGACGTGGCCGTCGACGACCGGGTGATCAAGGCCCTGGCGGCGCTGGAGAAGGCTCGGCCCGAGGTCCATTGCACGCGGATCTCGGCGACAGTCGACGAGACGCGCACCAGCTTCGAGGCCACGCGCGGCGTGCTGCTGGAAGGCATGGCGCTGGCGGCGGTCGTGGTATTCTTCTTCCTGAAGGACTGGCGCGCCACCCTGATCACGGCGGCGGCCATGCCGATCTCGCTGATCCCGACCTTCGCGGCCATGGCCTTCCTGGGCTTCTCGCTGAACGTCGTGACCCTGCTGGCCCTGACCCTGGTCATCGGCATCCTGGTCGACGACGCCATCGTCGAGATCGAGAACATCGAAAAACGGGTCGTCGCCGGCTACCAGCCCTATGACGCGGCCATGGAAGGCGCCGACGCCATTGGCCTGGCCGTGGTCGCCACCACCTTCGCCATCGTCGTGGTGTTCGCCCCGGTCAGCTTCATGCCGGGCATCGCCGGTCAGTTCTTCAAGGAGTTCGGCCTGACTATCTCCGTGGCGGTTCTGTTCTCGCTGGTCGTGGCCCGCCTGCTGACGCCGCTGATGGCCGCCTACCTGCTCAAGCCGCGGACCAAGGCCCATGAGCCGGCCCCGTTGCCCAAGACCTATCTGAAGGTCCTGAATTGGAGCCTCGACCACCGGATGCTGGCCTGCGCCATCGGCGGGATGCTGTTCATCGGCTCGCTGGCCCTGCTGCCGCTGCTGCCGACCGCGTTCACGCCCGAAGGCGACCCCGACTATCTGAACCTGAAGCTGCAGGGCGCGCCGGGAGCGACCCTCGAGCAGATGGACCAGGCGATCTCGCGCATCGACGCGGTCTTCGCCAAGGAGCCCGCCGTGGACGGAGTCTTCGCCACGGTCGGCTCGACCTCGGGCGACCCGTTCCGGGGCGGCGGCGGCGCGGACCTGCGCAGCGGCTCGGTCACGGTGCTGCTGAAGGCCGACCGCAAGGTGAGGGGGCAAGCCCTGCGCGAACGCTATCGCGCCGCCATCATGGCCATTCCGGACGTGCGGATCGGCTTCTTGAAGGCCGACGGCCAAGCGGGGTTCCAGCAGATCCTGACGGGCGACGACCCCGACGCGCTGTCCAACGCCGCGCTCGACCTTCAACGCCAGATGCGCGACCTGCCCGAACTGGCCGACCCGCATCCATCGACCCCGCCGGTCGGTCCGGAGATTGTCATCCGCCCGCGCGCCGACGAGGCTGCTCGCCTGGGCGTCTCGGTCGACGCCATCGCCCAGGCCGCCCGCGTCGCCACCAGCGGCGACATCGACGCCAACGTCGCCAAGCTTAACGACAAGGAGCGGCGGATCCCGATCCGCGTGCGCCTACCCGCCGACGCCCGCGCCGACCTCGACCGCGTCCGTGGGCTGCGCCTGAAGACCGCCAGCGGCGAGACGACCCGGCTGGAGGCGGTCGCCGATGTCAGCTTCCAGGCGGGTCCGGCCCGCATCGACCGTCTGGATCGCCAGCGCCAGATGACCATCGAGGCTGAACTGACCGAAGGCGCGACCCTGGGCTCGGCGACCAAGGCCGTGCACGGTCTGCCGATCTTCAAGGCCATGCCGGCCAGCGTGCGGGCCAGTTCGATCGGCGACGCCAAGGCGATGGCCGAGTTGTTCGGCGGTTTCGGCCTGGCGATCTTCGCCGGGGTGACGATGATCTACGGCGTCCTGGTCCTGCTGTTCGGCTCGTTTTTCAAGCCGATCGTCATCCTGTCGGCCCTGCCGCTGGCGGTGGGTGGGGCGTTCCTGGGCCTGCTGGCCTTTCACCAGGCGCTGTCGATCCCGTCGCTGATCGGCTTCCTGATGCTGCTGGGCCTGGCGGCCAAGAACTCGATCCTGCTGGTCGAGTACGCGATCGAGCTGGAGCGCGGCGGCATGCGGCAGCGCGACGCCCTGATCGAAGCCTGCCGCGAGCGGGCCCGGCCGATCGTCATGACCACCGTGGCCATGGCGGCGGGTATGCTGCCGACCGCCCTGGCGCTTGAGCATGGCGCGGAGTTCCGCCAGCCGATGGCCGTGGCGGTGATCGGCGGGCTGATTACTTCGACGCTGCTGTCGCTCGTTCTGGTGCCGGTGGTCTACGAGTTCGTTGACGACTTCGAACAATGGCTGCGGCCGCGCCTGGCGAAGCTGGTCACCCCACGCGCCGTGACGCCTGGGGTTCCGCTTGAGGATGTCGAGGCCAAGGCGTAGCCGTCGATGGCGGGGTTATGACCATGGCGATGATCATCGGGCGCCCGGCGCCGTTCGCGGAGCGCGGGCAGGGCGGTTGGAGACGACGCTCGTGATCCGTCAACCGCGGCGATCGATGGGGCAGGATGAGCGGCGCGAGCGGATCGTCGAGGCGGCCCGCGACTGCATCGCCCTGTCAGGCATTCACGGCGCGGCCATGGCCGAGATCGCCGAGCGCGCCGAACTTGGGGTGGGCCAAGTCTATCGCATCTTCGAAAGCAAGGAGGCGCTGATCGCTCAGATCGCCAATGAAGATCTGGCGGAGATGCGCGCGATGCTCGACGCCCTGGACGGCGGCGCCGCCGGTTTGCTCGATGAAATCTGCGCCCTGGTTCCCCAGTCGATCGACCGGTGCTTCGATACCCGACGGGTGGCGCTCAGGACCGAACTTGCCGCCGAAGCCGCGCGCAATCCTCGCGTCGCCGGGATCCTGCAGGTCGTGGACCGGCAAGGACGCGCGGCGTTCGAGGAGCTGATGAGCGCCTTGAGGCGGTCCGGCGAGACCGTCGGCGATTTTCGAGCCCGCTGCGAGTTCGTCCACGTGCTGTTCGACGGACTGGCGGTACGCTCGATCAACCATCCACAGGCTGATCGAGCGATCTTGACGCGCCTTGTGCAGATGACGCTCCGACGCCTGTTCGCCTAGTCGGTGCGCTGGAGACCATCGCCCCGCGCCCGTTCAGGGGCGAGGCGCGACGTCGATGGACGAGACGATGGCCTTGCCGGTCTTGCCCTTAAAGGTGATCGTCAGACCCGCGTCGGTCGCCTCGACGGGGACGCTGCGCACGACGGTGGCGCGCTCGCCCTTCGCCGCGCCGGCGACGTCAAAATCGCTTAGCGCGACCTTGTCGTTGATCAGCACGTCGAAGACGCGCTCGCCCTTGGAGTAGGTTGGCTCGACGAAGGTCAGGGTGACGGTGTAGCGGCCTGGCGCGGCCGGGATCTGGTAGCGGAAGTCGCCTTCGCGATAGGTGCGCGCCACCGGCCACGGCGCTGCGCCGGGTTCGCCGCCGCCCTGGCCGGTCATGGCCTTGGCCGCTCCGCCGGCGAAGAACGCGTCCGAGCCCATGCGGACCCCGAGGCCGGCCGGGACCAGAAGGGCGCCGCTGTCGATCGTGAAGCGGTCCTTGCCCTCGGGCGCCAGGCGCCAGGTCAGGCGGTCCTCGGTTGGGCCCATCTCGAAATGCCCTTGGGCGACCAGCGTGTTGTCGCCCGAAGCGAGACGAACGCTCTTCCAGACGCAGATCTTCTGCGGGCAGTCGGCCAGCGCGCCCAGGGACCTGCCGTTGAGCACCAGGTCGGTGGACGGGGCGTTGCTGTAGACGCGCACGTCGGTCACCGGATAGGCGCGGTCGACATAGCGGCGGCCGGTGATATGCACCGACGGCTCGGCGCTCCAGTTGGCCTTGTAGAAGTAGAAGGCGTCTTTCTTGACCTGGCGATCGTAGGTCACCAGGCCCTTGGTGTTGATGCTCTCGCCATCGCCCTCGTGACGGTCGCCGGTGGCGAAATCGAAGCTGTTCCACAGCCAGGACGCCCAGAGATAGGGCTTGGAATCCAGGATCGCCCAGTTCTTCTCGTGAACGAAGGCCTGGTATTCCTCGGGCTGGATGCGACCGAACGAGTCGAACGGGCCGCCCAGCGGATCGTCGGTATGCTGGCTGATCGCGCCGCCGGCGCCGTATTCGCTGACCGACAGCGACTTGTCCGGACGCTTCTTGCGCAGGGCGTCCAGCGCGGGTCCCAGCAGTTCCGAGGGGGTGTAGTACCAGCCGAAATAACGGTTGGCGCCGCTGGTGTCGGTGATGGCGGCCACCTCGGGTGCGTTGGGCTGCAGACCCTCGCAGCAGGTGGCCTGGGTGGTGGCTCGGTCGGGATCCTCGGCCTTGGCCAGGGCCTGCAGGTCCTTGAGCAGGGGGACAGGGTCGCGCTGGACGATCTTGGCCGCGCCCATGAATGATGGCGGCGTGCCGCGCAGGTCGACCTCGTTGGCGATGCCCCAGACGCCAACGGAGGCGTGGTTGTAGTTCTGGCGGATCAGCTCCTGCAGCTGCTGCCGCGCGTCGGCGACCAGGCCCGGCGTCGGCTCGATCTGGTCGGCCGCCAGGGTCATGACGCTGACGAACGGGATCTCGTCCCACAGGATCAGGCCGTACTGGTCGGCCAACTCATGGATAGCCGTCCCGTGCTGGTAATGGGTCAGCCGGATCGTGTTGGCGCCCATCTCTCGGATGATGGCCATGTCCTGAGCGGTGTCGGCCGCGCTGACCGCCCAGCCCTTGCCCTCGCGGTCCTGGTGGTAACCCACGCCGTGCAGGCGCAACGGCTGGCCGTTCAGGATCAGGCCCTTCTCCGGATCGATGCGGATCTGCCGTACGCCGAAGCCCTGGTCCAAGCTGTCGCCGACCTGGCCGCGCGCGTCCTTAATCACCGACTTCAGCCGGTAGAGGTAGGGGTCCTTCACGCCCTGCCACAGGTGGGCGGCGGCCAGGGCCAGGTCCTGCGCGACCTCGGTCGACTGGCCGGCGGACAGGGAGACGGGCGTGACGACCTGGGCGGCGACGGCGCCGGACGCGTCGACCAGCTGGGTGGTCAGAACCAGCTTGACGCCACGCTTGGCGTCGTTGCGGAGCTTGGAGCGCACGGCGACCGTGGCCTTGCCGTCGCCGATCGCGGTGGTCCGGGCGTAGACACCGGAGCCGCCGAAATCGAGCATGTCGAAGTGGGCCTTGTCGGTAGCGACCAGGCTGACCCCGCGATAGAGGCCGCCGTGGACGAAGAAGTCGCCGCCCAAGGGCAGGATGTCGGCGGTGGCGCCGCCGGCGACCGGCCGGCTCGCGTCCACCCTGACGACCAGCAGGTTCGGCTGCCCCGGCCGGATCGCCTGGCTGGCGTCCAGGCGGAAGCGCGAGAAGCCGCCGGCGTGGTCGCCCAGGTGGACGCCGTTGAGCCAGACCGACGCCTTGCGGCTGGCGGCGTCGAACTGCAGCCAGGTCGCCTTGTCCTTGATCGCAGCCGGCGCGGTGAAGGCCAGCCGATACCAGCCTACGCCCTGCTTGGCGTTGATCGTGGCCGGTGTGTGCAGATGAGGGCCGTCGGACAGGTAGTAGCCAGCCCGGTTCCAGGTGTGGGGCACGCTGACGGCGGCCCAGGCCTTGTCGTCGAAGCTGGGCGCCTCGGCCCCGGTCAGGGTGTCGTCCTGGGTGAACCGCCAGCCATCCGTCAGCGGGACGGTCAGCCGTTCCGCTGCGGAGGCGAGGCTGCTCGTGGCGGCCAGGGTCAGGGCGAAGGCGCTTGCGGCCAGCTTGATCGTCATGACGTGTTCCACCCCGGCTCTTATGGCTCTTCGCGGCCAAGTATCAGCTGCGCCGTCGCGAAGTCAATAATCGAACGATGATGTTCTATTTTGCACAGCTCCGCGATGCCGGAGGTCGCTTCCATGCGATGATCTCGGTGTTATAACCTCGGAAAGGGCCTCAAAGATCACCGATCTGATCGCCGCGTCATGACTATGCGCGCCGCGCATGTCCGACCGCCCGTCGACGGGAGTGTCGGTTTGAAAATTCAGATGTTGTTATAATGCGCAGAAAACAAACGAAATATAGACGGGCGTTTCACCGACTCCCGAGGGGCGAGAAGGGGCGTTACGCCGCGTCGATCGCGGGAGACGGGCGGGCATTGGCTATAATTGATCGTATGCGTTCGATTTAGGATTGCCTTTGGTCGTGAATTGGACATCCTGAGGCCAACGACCCTTGAGAAGAGGCCGACCATGCGTCCCATCCGAACCGCTCTGGCCGTCGCGTTGCTGATGGGCGTCGCGGGCGTGGCCGTCGCCGCGCCGCCGCTGAGCACGGCGACCACCACGATCGGCGAGATCCTCGACACCCCGGCCGCCAAGGCCGTGGTCGACCGGCATCTGCCGTCGGTCTTCGCCAACCCTCAGATCCGGATGGCGCGCCCACTGACGCTCAAGGGCTTGCAGCGCTTCGCCAAGAACACCGTCAGCGATAGCGACCTGGCGGCCATCGACAAGGATTTCGCCGCCTTGCCGGCGAAGAAGTAGTTCGGGCGCGGCTTCGCGCCGTCGCCAGGGCGTCCCGCCTCCGTCGCTCCCGCGCGCGGAGACGTTTTCCTCCTGCACTGAGCCGGAGCCCTGACGGGGTCCGGACGGGGCGCTCGCCGATCGAGCGCCCCGTACCTTTTCCTGTTTCGAGCGCCCTAACTCGCGAAGGGCAGGGCGCCTCCTCCTGCCAAAGGGCGCTTCACATGCCGCATTTCAGTTCAAGGTTCGCCGGCAAGACCGTGGTGGTCACGGGGGCGGGATCGGGCATCGGCCGGGCAACCGCCGAACGCCTGGCCGCCGAGGGCGCGCGGGTCGTCGCCAGCGACATCGACCCGGCTCGCCTCGACGCCGTCGAACTGGGCGCCGCCGGCGTGAAAGTCGCCGGCGACATCACTCAGGCCGCCGTGGTCGCGTCGGTGTTCGACGCCTGCGAGGGGCGGCTGGACGGGCTGGCCAATGTCGCGGGCGTCATGGACGGCTTCCTGCCGATCGCCGAGGTCGACGACGAGACCTGGGATCGGGTGCTCGCGGTCAACCTTACGGCGGTGATGCGATGCACCCGGGCGGCGGTGCGGCTGATGGAGCCGGCCGGAGCGGGGGCGATCGTCCAGGTCGCCTCGGAGGCGGGCCTTCGCGGTTCGGCGGGCGGGGTGTCCTACACGGCGGCCAAGCACGCGGTGATCGGCCTTGGCCGCAGCGCCGCCTTCGCCTGCAAGGGGACCGGCGTGCGGGTCAATGTGGTCGCGCCCGGCGGCGTGATCACCGGTATCGACGCCACGCCGCGCTCGGAAAAAGGGTTCCAGTCGGTGATGACCGTGCTGATGGCCGCCGCGCCCGGCCTGGCTGACGCCGGCGACATCGCCGCGGCGATCACCTGGCTTCTCAGCGACGAGGCCAAGAACGTCAGTGGCGCGGTCCTGGCCTCGGACGGCGGATGGTCCTCCATCTGACTTGGAGAATTCGCCCGCAGCTAGCCGACGTTGGATCGGAAGGATCACCTTCCGATCCTTTGTCTCGAGCCTCGGCGCAACGTCAGTTCCGGCGCCGCTCAGGCGCGGTCAGCCCCATTTGACCGAGCCGGCCACCATGCGAACCGACGCGTTCAGGCGGTTCCACACGTTGATCGTCGAGATCGACAGCAGCAACGAGGCCAGTTGGTCCTCGTCGTAGTGGCGAGCGGCCTCGTTCCAGACCTCGTCGGATACGGCGTCGCCCCGGTCGGCGATCCGGGTGACGCTTTCGGCCAAAGCCAGCGCGGCGCGCTCGGCTTCGGTGAAGTAGGGGGTGTCACGCCAAGCGGCGACCGAGAACAGCCGCTCGTCGGTTTCGCCGGCCTTGCGGGCCATCTTGCCGTGCATGTCGACGCAGACGCCGCAGCCGTTGATCTGGCTGACCCGCAGGTGCAGCAACTCATGCACCGCGTGCGGCACGCCGCCTTTATGGCTGGCTTCGCCCAGGGCCATCAGCGCCTTCATGGCGTCTTGGTTGATGAAGGCGGGGTTGTTCATGCGGGCTTGCATCGTCTTTCTCCGTTTGGTTCGTCACATCGGCCGTGTCTCGACCGTCATCTCCCTGACGGAGCCCAGAAGGGGGATGTGACGATGGACGAGAAAAATTTTCTGGCGGTGCAGTTCGAGGCCAGCCGGGCCCACTTGCAGCGGGTGGCGTTTCGCATGCTGGGCTCTCGCGAAGCGGCAGAGGACGCGGTGCAGGAAGCCTGGTTCAAGGTTAGCCGCGCCGACACGGCCGACGTCGACAACCTCGGCGGCTGGCTGACCACCGTGGTTTCGCGCGTATGCCTGGACATGCTGCGTTCCAGGCGGGCGCGGCGCGAGGACGCGCTGGGGCCGGCCGTCCTGGAGCCGGCGATCGGCGAGGACGATAGCGCCTACCCCGAGCGCGAGACCCTGTTGGCCGATCAGGTCGGCATGGCGCTGATGGTGGTGCTGCAGACGCTGCCGCCGGCGGAACGGGTGGCTTTCGTGCTGCACGACATGTTCGACTTGCCGTTCGACGACATCGCCACAATCGTCGACAGGAGCCCGGAGGCGGCGCGCCAGCTGGCCAGTCGCGCCCGACGCCGCGTCGGTGGTGGGGCAGCCGCAGTCCGGCCCGACATTGAGCGCCAGCGCGTCGTCGTGCAGGCCTTCCTGCGGGCCGCGCGCGGCGGCGACATGCAGGGCTTGTTGGCCGTCCTGGCGCCGGATGTCGTCTTTCACGCCGATGCGGCGGCGCAGAAAAGCGGTTCGCGGCCCGAACTGCGCGGCGCTGAGGCCGTGGCGGCCAACTTCCATGGACGGGCGCAGGCGGCCAGGCCGGCCCTCGTCGATGGCGTACTGGGCCTGGCGGTGGCGATTGACGATGGCCCGGTTTTCGTAGTGCTGCGTCTGTCCCTGAGGAACGGCCGGATCACCGCCATCGAGGCGATGGCCGATCCCGAGCGCTTGAGCAGCTTCGAGATCGAAGTGCTTGACGAATTGCCGATCGCCGAGGCGTGAGATCATTGCAACGCCGCCGGTCAATGGTCTCGCCCTGGGTGGGCTGGATGGCTGACCTCGCCTGAGGCATCTTCGTGAAGGCTCTTCATCGACAAGGCAGGCCATGATCTGGGTTTCATCGAAGCCGTTGGCGGGAATTCTCGGTGCGCTCGCCTTGTCCGTCGCGATTCCGTTGACGGCTCACGCGCAGGCGACGTCGCGAACCTGTTCTGGACAAGCCGGAGAGACGCCAGGCCCGGCCTGCCTCGTTGCTCACCAGGACCTTGGGGCGCTGCCCCGGACGCCGCTCTACTGGAACATCTATACCTTCGCTGACGTCCAGGCCGCTGAACGCGCCAAGCCGCAACATGGGGTGGTTGTACAGGCCTTCGGCGAGATTTGGATGTTCGACCTGGGCGCGAAGGGCCGGCAGTTCGAAGGTGGACGTCATCTTGCCGACGTCGGTCCGCTTCCGATCGAAACCCCATAGGGCGACTTCAGCGCCGAGTACCTGAAATCGACGTTCGCGCCTGGCATGACCGCGCCGGTTCATGTGCATTCCGGCCTCGAGGCCTTCTATGCGATCAGCGGCGGAAGCTGTTTGGAAACGCCTGATGGCGTTCAGGTCGCCCGGGGCGCGGGACATTCGTTGATGGTGCGGCAGGGGCCGCCCATGTTGTTGATGGCGATCGGCCAGGAGACCCGACAGGGGTTCGCCCTGATCCTGCACGGAGACGGCAGCCCCCCAACGACGCTCACCTCGGCTTGGACGCCCAAGGGCCTGTGTCTGAAAGCGTCATGATGGCCGACCTCCGCCGTGGGTCTGACATCGCGTTCGACGCCTTCGGCTGAAGGTCATCGAGCAGCAGATTGTAGCTCGCCAATGAAAGGCTGGGCGCCTTCCGTATCGACGATCGCCCAGGCGCGCACATAGTCGGGGCCGATGGGGGCGTCTGCGGCCCGCGCCGCATCCGCCATCTCCGGCCGGCCGAGGCGTCGATAGACTTCGCTTTGCAGCGCGATCAGATGCAGGTGATTTCGCGTCACGAGCGATTCCTGCGCGTATTTGCGAAGTAATGCCGAACGTAGGGCGGCCTTATCGCCTGCGCCCAGAATGCCTCGGATGTAGGTGTGCAGGGTTTCGTGAAACAGCGTGTCGACAAACATCTCCGGCCGATCGACAAAGCGCCCGTTCGTGGCGCGCAGGAACAGTCGCACATTGATCAGCAGGGGCAGGCTCATGCTGGCGAAGCCTGGGCAGACGTGCACGGCCGCGACGGTCTCCCGAAAGCCATAGGGACGGCCGGTGATCGCCTGGGCGGTCTCCAGCAAGCGCGGCCCGCCTTGGGCCCACAGACGTCGAAACTCCTCCAGCCTGGCGACGATCTCTTCGGAGGCGCCTGGCGGCGTTGGCGAGCCCACGGCCTGGCTGCAGACGCGATCAAAGACGGGCGTGTAGTCGATCAGGACTCTGGGTGCGGGACGCGCGGCCGCCGCGCCCGGCAGCAAGACAAGTCCGATCAAAAGGGTCGCGAGACCGCGCATCGACGATGGCTCCTGCGCTCGGCAGGGCGCCAATTTACATCAGGCGCGCCCACGCGTGTAGCGCCGCCGAACGGCGGTGGGTCCGTGAGGGATCGCCACCCGGATCGGATCGCGAGATCCGGGCGGCGTGTCCCTGTCGGTGAGATCGTATTCATCCGTCGAACTTGACCAGATCCTTGAAGACCAACTGACCCCAGCTGTTTCCGCGCGCCTGGACCAGCAGCCCGCCTTCCGAAAGGCGGCCGAGCTTGATCGGCGCGAAGCCGAGATCTTCCGCAAGCCCGCCGATTTCAGCCGCGGCGTCGTCGTCATCGCTCGCCAGGAACACGACGCGCCTGCCGCCCTGCACGGCCGGACCCTGGTCAAGAATGGCGGCGATCAGATGGTTGAAGCCCTTGACCAGCCTGGCGTCCGTGAAGGCCTGCGCGATGAACTTGGAAGAAGGCTGCCCTCCCAGGTGCTCGGGGGGCACGCCATAGGCGTTGGTCACATCGACGATGGTCTTCCCCTTCCAACTGGGCAGCGCCTTGGCGACATCCGGGTGCGCTTCGAAACGGACGGCCAAGAAGATGATATCCGCCTTGACGGCGTCCGTCAGTATTTTGGGCATGACTGTAGGGCCGATCTCGGCCGCATCGGCCGCGAAGCTTTCCGGGTCCCGCGTGGTCGCGACGGACACTTCGAGGCCCTTGCGGGCGAACGCTCTGGCCAGAGCGTGGCCGATCTTGCCGAAGCCGATAATTGCGTAGCTCATATGTAGTCTCCTTCAGTTTGGACGCCTGGTCGGGCTCCGAACATCGACAGCGCCCGGCCAGGCTAGCGCGTCAGAGTTGCGCCAGGCCGCCGTCGACGGCGACCTCGCTGGCGGTCATGAAGCTGCTGTCGTCGGAGGCGAGGAAGGCGGCCACAGCTGCGATCTCCGCCGGATCGGCCATGCGCTGGAGCGGCGTCATCGCGGCGAAGACCTTCTGGCCCTCGACGCCAAGTGCTTCCTTGGCCAGTTCGGTCGCCGTCGCCCCGGGCGACAGTACGTTGACCCGGATGCCTGTGCCCTTCAGGTCCTCGGCCCAGGTTCGCGCCAGATTACGCACCGCCGCCTTGCTGGCGCTGTAGGCGCTGAACGCCGGAGCGCCCGTCGTGCCGGCGCTCGACCCGGTCAGGATGATCGAACCGCCCTGACCCATCAGCGGCAGCGCCTTCTGGACCGTGAAGATCGTACCCTTCACATTGGTGTCGAAGGTCTCGTTGATGTGCTGGGCGGTGATCTGGCCGAGCGGAAGCGGACCTCCCGTCCCGGCATTGGCGAAGACGATGTCGAGGGTTCCGCGCTCGGCCTTCACAGCCGCGTAGAGTCGATCAAGGTCGGCCTCAGCGGAGACCGAGCCCTTCACCACGCGGGCGTTGGGCCCCAAGTCGGCCATGGCCGCGTCGAGCGCGTCCTGCCGACGGCCGAAAATGAAGACGACGGCGCCCTCGTCGATGAAGCGCTTGGCCGCGGCGAGGCCGATGCCGGTCGCGCCGCCGGTAATTACGGCGGTCTTGCCATTCAGTCTGGTCATGTCGTGCGTCCTTGGTCTCGCTGTCTAAGTCTTTGGCTGTCCGGGGAGCCCCCCCGGGGACGCTCGAAATGGGTTCGCCGGAGCCGGGCGGTGAGTGCGCAGGCGCGCACATCGGTGGTGCGCAAACGATCCGGCTGGACGGTTGAACACCGCGATGATCGCGTGCACTCCAGCAGAGGATTGCGAAAGCCGCACCACGCGGCGCGGGAATGGACGATGATCGACTGGGATGACGTCCGCTACTTTCTGGCCGCCGCGCGTGGCGGCTCCGTGCGGGCCGCCGCCAAGAGCCTTGGGGTCAACCACGCCACCGTGTTGCGGCGCATCGGCCAACTCGAGGAGAGCCTCGGCGCGCAGATGTTCGAAAGGTTGCCTTCGGGCTACCGCCTGACGGCCGCGGGCGATGAGGTCCTTGAACTCGCCAGCCAGATGGAAGCCTCGTCGCACCAGTTGGAGACGCGTGTCTTTGGGCGCGACCAGAGTGTGCGCGGGCTCCTGCGGGTGACGTTGCCGCCACCCCTGGCGACACATCTGCTGATGCCCGACTTCGCCGATTTCGCGCGTCTGCATCCCGACGTCGAGATGGACATCGCCTCGTCCGGCGAGCTGGCGAATCTGACCAATCGTGAGGCCGATGTCGCGATTCGCGTCGTCTACGATCGCAAGACCCTGCCGCTCAACCTCCATGGCTTGAAGGGGCCGGAGGTATTCGGCGGCGTGTATATCGCCCATGATCGGCTCGCCGCCTGGCTTTCGGGAGCCTCCGAGCCCACGCGATGGATCGTCATAAGCGCCCATGGCGTTCCCGATTGGGCCAGCCAGGGTGAGGTTCGTGTCGCCAACGTTCCGTTCAGGGTCACGGACGCGGAGGCCCAGATCGTTGCGGTTCGGCAAGGACTGGGGATCACCACGCTGCCGTGCTTTGTTGGAGACGCCGACCCCCTGCTGGTGCGGGTTCCTGGCGCCGACCTGCACATGTACGGCACGCTCTGGCTCCTGACCCAGGGAGAGACTCGCAAGACCAAGCGGGTGCGGCTGTTCACGGAGTTCGTCTCCGAGAGGCTCGCCGCCTATGCGCCGCTTCTTGAGGGACGGTCCGTCGCGCGTGCGTGACGCCCGCCGGCGCCCGCTGAGGTGAGCGCTGGCGGAGGCCTATAGTCCGTGGTTCAGCCGGTCTCGACGTTGAAAGCGACCTCCCAGGAGCCGGCGCCGTTTTGGCCGGGCCGACTATCATCAGGCGAGCGACTCAAGGGGTGCGGCCCCGTCAGCCCATCGGGATCCGATCGTAGCCCTCGCCTCGTTCCTTGACCGCGACGCCGCCTTCCTTGAGCGCCTCGATCGCGGCGTTGAGGTCCGGCGAGTCCCCGTAGACCGGGTCAGTCGGATAGAAGAGCCGCGACGAGGCCTCCTTGCCCGGCTCGACCCCCAGGATGATCGCCACTCGGCTGCCGGTCGTGTAGCAGGACAGCAGCACCAGATCGACGACCTCCAATTCGGAGAAGTGCTGGCGGGCGCCGTTCCAGATCTCGTCCGTCAGCATCTGCGGCGCCGAGGCCAGGGCGTCGGTGATCCGCAGCGCCGCCTTGGTGCGTTCGGGCAGGTCGCTGGTCTCGAACCGCGTCAGCTTGCTGACCATGTCCTCGTCCAGGCCGGCCTGGACGGCGACGGCCTGACGCGCGTTCTTGCAGTATTCGCAGCCCTGGTAGTTGGCGTTGAACAGGCGCACGCACTCATGGAGCACGGGATCCAGCTGCAGCGACCGGGCGCTGGCGATCGGTATGCCGGCCAGGCGGTTCAGCTCCTGCGGAATGGCGATCCGCGCCGCCGGGCTGTTCTGGTCGCCGGCCAGCATGGTGAAGCCCTGGGCGTACTCTTCGGGGATGCGGGGTGTAGTCGCCATCGGTCTGGCTCCTGCGTGCTGATGGAGAGGGGCGGGGGCCTCAGGCGGCCAGCTTGACGATTTCGAAGTCGGGCAGGGTGTCGGGAACCTCGGCCGGCGGGGCCAGCCGGAAGGCGACCGTGCTGCGCTGCAGCTGGTCCATGACGCTTAGCGCCTTGATCAGGTAGATCATCGGTTCGACGCCGATCGCCTCCTCCAGCTTCTTGACGTCGCCGTCGTCGATGCTGCTGGCCTGGATGGCGAACTGCTCGGCGAATTGAAGGCATTGCCGCTCGGCCGGTGAAAACAGCGGCGAGTTGTAGGCGCGTGGGATGGCCGCGATCTTCTCCTCGGTCAGGCCCGCATCGAGGGCCGGCCGGTAACGCAGGGCCAGGGAGAAGGCGCTGGTGAAGACCGTGGCCATATGCAATCGGCAAAGCTCAAGGATCACGGGGTCGACCCGGGCGATCGACCGGGCGTGATCGGCCATGAATTCCTTGTAGAAATGAGGCCGCAGGCCCCAGACTTGGTCCAGCTCGGTCTTGCCCGCGGCGGGGCGCTCAACTCTTGACATGGTTTCCTCACCCAGGCGTTGGCCGCCGTCGTCGCGCCGGCCTTGTCGCGTTTTCTATTTCAGAGCCGTGGTTCTGATGAAGAAGACGAAAAGGACTTAACGTTGTCAAGTAGGCCGAACCGCCATCGCGAATGAGATATGTGCGCGAAATCCACTTCCCAGGATCGACAAAGCCCATACGAATTCTTTCCAGCGCGGAAAGCGCGCCTGAAATGGCAAAAAATGGAGGAACGCATGCGAGGTCTCGAAGGCAAGGTGGCGATCGTCACCGGCGGCGCGTCGGGGATCGGCGAGGCGACCTGTCGGCGCTTCGCTCAGGAAGGCGCCAAGGTGGTGATCGGCGACATCGACGGCGGCCGCGCCGAGGCCCTGGCGAAGGAACTCGGCGACGCCGCCCTGGCCGTCAGGTTCGACGCCGGCGATGTGGCCTCGGTCGAGGCGCTTGTCGCGGCGGCCGTCGACCGGTTCGGCCGGCTCGACGTGTTGTTCAACAACGCCGCCCTGATGTCGCCGGACGTCATCAAGCTGGACACCGACCCGGTCGGCATCGACTTCGCGGTCTGGGACCGTACGATGGCGGTCAATGCGCGCGGCTATCTGGCGGGCTGCAAATACGCCATCCCGCACATGCTGAAGGCCGGCGGCGGGTCGATCCTGATGACCACGTCGGGGTCAGGCCTGCTGGGCGACATCTCCAACATCGCCTACGGCGCGTCCAAGGCCGCGGTGGCGAGCCTGATGCGCTACGTCGCGACGATCTACGGAAAGCAGGGCATCCGCTGCAACGCCATCTGCCCGGGCCTGATCCGGACCGAGGGCGGCAAGAAGAACGTGCATGGCGCCATGGTCGGGGTCATGGAGCGCAACACCCTGACTCCCCGCCTCGGCCTCCCCGAGGACATCGCCGCCATGGCGGTGTTCCTGAGTTCCGACGACGCCGCCTTCATCACCGGCCAGAATATCGAGGTCGACGGCGGAATGCTGATGCACATGCCCTATTACAGCGACATCATGAGCGGCGACATCGCCTGGGACAGCTGACGCAGGAGCGGACCGTTCCAGGCGGACCGGTTCGAAAAGGCGATACGAAAAACGCCTCCGACCGCAGGGTCGGAGGCGTCGTCGTATAAGCGCCAAGGCTTACCAGCTGTAGCGCAGCTCGAAGCCGAACACCCGGGGATCGCCGACGGTGGCGGAGTTGAAGCCCAGCGACGGGTACAGGATCACGCCATAGGTCAGATATTTCTCCGCCAAGGCGTTCTGGACGTAGAGCGAGGCCCCGATATTGGACCCGCCGATGTGGTCCCAGTCGGCCTTGATGTTGAGCAGGCCATAGCCGGCCTGCTTCTGCGAGGCGTCCGGACCGAAAGCGGGGCCCTGGGTCGTGTCGGTGAAATAGACCTCGCTCTGGTGATAGTAGTCGGCGCCCAGGCGGATCTCGCCAACGGACGCGGGGACGGGCAGGGTGTAGTGGGCGCCGATCGTGAACTGCTTTTCGGGCACCTGGGCCAGGCGGTTGGACGTGAAGTCGCCGCTGGCGGTCACGAAGCTCTTGTACTTCGGCTTGATCACTGACAGCGAGGCCGACAGGCTGAGGCCGGAGACCGGGACCAGGATCACCTCGATCTCGCCACCCGGAATCTTGGCGCCGGCGGCGTTGACGACGGCGATGTTGGACGGATTGTCCACCGCCACGAAGCGCTGGATCTTGCTGTAGTCCTGGTAGTAGGCCGCCGCATTGGTCCGCAGGCTGGCGCCGCCAAGCTGCCAGTCCTTCTTGAAGCCGAGCTCGAAATCCTGGACGATTTCCGGATCGAAGCGCCGGTTGGACTGCACGGTCTGGATGTCGGGCGCGTAGCCGCCGGCCCGATAGCCTCGACGGGTCGCCGCGTAGAGCAGCGTGTCCGTGTCGAGCTGGAAGTTCAGGCTGGCGGTATAGGTTGGCTCGTTGAACTTGGCGTGGTCGTCGAAGCTGCAGGCGCCCACGGACAGGGGGACGCCGTTGTCCGTCAGGGTGCAGGCGCCGCTGTTGTGGTCGATGCCGTCGATGAACACGTCGCGGCGGTCCTGGGTGTAGCGCGCGCCCAGGGTCAGGGAGAGGCGGTCGTCGATGGCTGGCAGCTGCGCCGTGCCCTGGACGAAGGCCGCATAGCTGCGGCTGCGGGTGTGGGAGACCACGTCGGTCAGCGGAAAGCCGAGGAAGCTGGCGCCCGAGCCGTGCTCGATCTTCTGGTCGAAGAAATAGAGCCCGGCCACCCATTTCAGGTTTCCGTCCCAGGCCTTGCCCTGGAGCTGCATTTCCTCGGAGAGCTCCGTGCCGTCGTCCGGCACAGAGGCGGTCAGCAGGGGCAGGGCGAAGCCGCTGAAATCCTGGAAATATTTGCGATCGAAGTCGCGGTAGCTGACGATGTTCTTGAGCAGCAGATTGTCGTTGATGTTCCAGGTCGCCGTGTCGGCCACTTGGTACATCTTCAGGTCTACATTGGATTGCACGTCCGAGCGGGTAGACCAAAAGTTGTCGCTGTACTGGCTTTGCAATTGCGCGAAGGCGGCCGTCGAACTTGGGAGCAGGAAGGCGCCGAAGCCCGCGGGATTGAAGCTCGTGGCGTGGAAGGCCGCCCCGTTGGATTTGAACCGCGTGTAGCTGTAGAGCAGGTAGTTCTCGAAGGTGTCGGTTGGCCGCCATAGCGCCGAAAGCCGGGCGCTGAACTCGCGATCGTCGTCGAGGCGGCCGCCCTTGTTCGGCGGCGTATTCAGGGCGTACTGGGTCGCCGGCAGCGGCGCTTCATTGTCGACATAGCCGTCGCGGTCGATCCAGTTCACGGCGGCGCGCACCGAGAGCGACTTGCTGAGCGGCGCGTTGAGGACGGCCGTGCCGTACAGACCCTGGCCGCCGTCGAACGCCCGGGCGCCGGCGGTGACCGAGCCTTCGAACGTGTCGGTGGGACGCTTGGGCGCGATCAGGATGGCGCCGCCCGTCGTGCTCTGGCCGAACAGCGTGCCTTGCGGCCCTTTGAGGACCTGCAGCGAGTCCAGATCATAGAACTGCTGGTTGACGCCGACCGGATAGCTCAGGGCCACTTCGGAGAAATAGATCCCGACCGAGGGGTCCTGCCCCGGAACCACCTGGGCGTTACGCTGCCCGCGGATGCCGACGACCAGCTTGTCGGGCGAGTTGAACCCTTCGATCTTCAGGGCGGGGACATAGCTGTTGAGGTCGACGGCGTTGAAGATCGGCCGTTCCGCAAGGGCCTTGGCGCTGAGGGCGGTGACGGCCACCGGCACTTCCTGAAGCCGTTCGGAGATCCGGCGGGCGGTGACGACCACGTCTTCCAAGGTCGACACGCCCGTATCCGGTGCTGGCGCTGGCGGAGTCGGGGATGGAGCCGCCTGGGCGAAACCAGCGTCCGGTCGGGCGGCGACGGCGAGGGCAAGCAAACTGACGGCGCAGAGCAGCCCCGTGGACCTGGTCATTGTTTTCTTCCCTAGATTTTTTAACGTTGTTAAGTGAAGGACGGGCGTCTTGCCGCTCGTCGTCAATCGCTGGGAGCTTGGGATCGCGTATGCGAAATCAGCGCCACGCTGGGTTCAACCTCAGGCTTGTGGGTCGAAATGACGCCAAATCCGGCCAAGCGGCCGGTCGCACGTCTGGGCGCCCCTTGCGGCGCTCTTTACGATGACGCGTCTAGCGGGCGAGGTCAGAAGCGTGGAATGAAGACTTTGAAACTCCAGCGCGGCGTCGCTAACCGGGAGAGCGCCGGTTTTCTAGCTGAGAGCATCGTGTCGGTGACCCGGGCGCTGGCGCGGGAAACCGGGTTCGCCAAGGTCACGATGCGGCAGATCGCGCTCAAACTGAACGTGACCGCGACCGCGCTATACTATCATTTCAGCGACAAGGACGCGCTGTTCGAACGGGTCGCCGAATCGATCTTCGAGGATCTCAAGGTCGAGAATCTGGATCAGCCCTGGGCTGAACAACTGCGGGCCTATGTCCTGGCCTATCAGGCGCGGCTGCTGGAATATCCCGGCCTGGCGCGCATCCTGCTCGCGAACCGCGAGTCGCCCGCGGCCCTGATCTGGACCGAGACGATGCTGAGCATCCTGCGGCGGGCCGGCTTCAAGGATCACAACATCTGGCAGGCGCTGGCCATGCTCGTCTTCTTCGTCAACCCGATGACGTTGATGGAAGAAAAGCCGATGGCCGCGCGCAAGCTTCTGCACGATCCAAGGTCGGTGCGGCGAGCGGTTCTACAGTCCCCGACCCGCTACCCCACCTTCGCGGCCACGCTGAAGCAAACAGCGCGGGGCGGGGACCCCGTCACCCTGACCTATGACGGTCTGCTGCCGGCCGCCCTGGATCGGATCATCGCCAGTTTGGCTGCCGACCTCGAACGGGGCGAGACGGGGACGTGATCGGTCGGCGGTCGAGAACGCCGCAGCCGACGAGTTTCTTCAGTCGCCCGCCTAGCCGGTTCCGCGAGATCTCCAGCTCTTTCTGGAAATCGTCGAACCGGGTCGTGCCCCGTGGCGGCGTTGTTGACCAGGATGTCTATGCCGCCGAGTTCGTAGATCGCCTGTTTGATCAGGGCCTGGACCGAGCCGTCGTCACCAGTGTCGACCACCAGCGGCATGATGCGGCGACCGGTGGCGGTGGCCAGCTCCAAGGCCGTGGCGGTCAGGGGCTCCAGGTTTCGGGCCGCGATCACAACGTCCACGCCGTCCTGGGCCAAGGCCCGGGCGATCGCCTTGCCGATGCCGCGGCTGGCGCCGGTGATCAGGGCGCGCTTGCCGTCCAATTGCAGATCCAGGGGTTGTCTCCAGGCAGGGCGATCGGCCGATCGCTGGGAAAACGATGCGGCGGCCCTACAGCAAGGGGCCGCCTCGGCGCCGGCTTTGGAAAAGGGAAGCATTCCAAGCCGGCGCCTTCGGAAGGCGCGGCTAGAAGCTGTAGGTCAGCCGGCCGTAGTAGTAGCCGCCGTTGATCCCGAACGGCGCGAAGCTGGGATAGAGCGCCACGGCCGGGTTGCCGGCCGCGATCGAGGCGGCGGTTCCGGCCGGGTTCAGCTTGTCGGGATAGATGTCGAACAGGTTGTTGGCGCCCAAGGCCCCTCGTAGCGACGGGGTGATCTTATAGGCCAGCTCAAGGTCGGTGATCAGGCCGGTCTTGATCCTGTCCTTGAAGAAGGCCCCGTTGACGTTGGTGTAGCTCCAGGCCGGGCCATAGACGGTGTTGACCAGGTTCACCGTCCACTTGCCGCTGGAATAGAGACTGGTCAGGTTGACCTTGTAGCGCGGTGAGGCGTGCTCGAGGTTGGCGATGGCGGTCTGGTCGAACAGCACCGAGCGGCCCAGGCCGGCCGGCGGCGCGGCGATGCGGGTGACCTTGGTCTGGTTGAGATTCGCGCCCAGGGTCCAGTCGATCTTGCCGTGCTCGCCCAGGTCGGTCCACGTGGAGGCCAGGATCTCGATCCCGCGGGTGCGGGTGTCCAGGCCGTTGGTGAACAGGTTGATGCCGGTGGTCCCGACGCTGGGATCCAGGACGTTGCCGTTGGCGGTGATGGCGTTGGTGATCGCCGCATTGACCACCGCCCCGCCGATCTTGCCGTAGAGCGCGCCGCTGCCCACGATGCGGTCTTCGATCTTGATTTGGTAGGCGTCGATCGTCAGCGTCACCCGCTCGATCGGCTTGGCGACGATCCCGATGCTGAGGTTCCTGGACTTCTCCGGATCAAGCCCGTCCAGGCCCAGGAGCCGCGCGCCGGCCGAGTTGGGCGGCAGTTGCACGAAGGCGGTGGTCGGCGAGACATTGGTGGCTGAATAGTTCAGCTCGGCCAGGGTAGGGGCGCGGAACCCCGTGCTGGCGGTGCCGCGCAGGGCGAAGGCCGGCGTGAAGTCGTAGCGGGCGGTCAGCTTGACGATGTCGGTGGAGCCGAAGTCGCTGAAGTGCTCGTGGCGGGCGGCCAGATCCAGCTGCAGGTTCTCGATCGGCGAGGCGGCGAGATCCACATAGGCCGCCCAGCTGTCGCGCTTGTGCTTGCCCGCGTCAGTCAGGGCGAAGCCCGGATAGGACTGCGAGCCGGACTTGTAGCGCGAAGCCGGGTCTCCGGCCTTGATTTCGTAGCTTTCGTTGCGCTGCTCCAGGCCGAAGGCGACGTTCAGTGGCGAGGCCCAGCCGACCGCGAACTCGCGGCTGACATCCAGGTTGTTGGTCCACTGGGTGGAGATGAAGTCGCCGGCGTGGAACTGGGTCGGGGTGGAGCCGGTGTCGGCGAACAGCGGCAGGTTGGCCGAGTTGCGCACCCGGATCTCGTGGTCATCCTTGCCGTAGGTGGACGACAGGTCGAAGCTCCAGCCGCCAAAACCTTGGCCCTTGATCCCGCCGGTCAGGGCCAGGTCCTTCTCAAGGGTCTCCAGGCGGGGGCTGAAGCCGGCCGGATAGATCGACGGCAAGCGGTTGGGCAGGCGATAGTTCTCGTACGCCGTGGCCTTCTTCTGGCCGTAGGCGCCGAAGCTGTAGATCTCGATATTTTCGCTCGGCTTGAGGCCCGCCGAAAAGGAGCCGACGTTCAGCTGGACGCGGGCGTCGCCGGCGATACGGTTCACATACGGATAGTCCTGGATGATCGTCGGCCAGGCGGGGTTGGCGGCGACGACGGCGCTGGCGATGATCCGCGCGTCGGGCCCGCCCCGGAAGCTGAAGTCGTGGAAGCGGTTCTCGAAGGTCAGGTTGACGTAGCTGTTGGCGCTGGGCGCGAAGCCGATATTGGCCGACAGGCTGGAGGTCTCGCCGTCGCGCTTGTAATAGGCGCCGCCGGATGCGGACAGCTCGCCGCCGTGGTCGTCGCTCTTGAGGATGATGTTGATCACCCCGGCTATGGCGTCGGTGCCGTACTGGGCCGCCGCGCCGTCGGTCAGCACCTCGATCCGCGAGATTCCCGCCACCGGGATGAAGTTGAGGTCGGCCGCGGCCGAGCCCTGATACGCCCCGGCCAGCACCGCTAGGTTGGCGGTGGTGTGGCGGCGCTTGCCGTTGACCAGCACCAGGGTCTGGTTGGCGCTCGTTCCGCGCAGACGGGCCGAGAGGGTCAGATTGGCTGCGTCGCCGCCAAAGGCCTGAGCGGTGAACGAGGGCGTCAGGTTGCTCAGCGCCAGGCGCAGGTCCGACTGGCCGGTGCGGGTCAGGGCGCCGCTGTCGACCACCTGGACGGGCGCGGCGCTGTCGACGGCCCGCACGCCGGCCTGGCGGGTGCCGGTAACGATCACCGCGTCGACGGCGCTGGCGTCGGCGGCGGGCGCCTCGGTCGGCCTTTCGGCGGCCTCGGCGCGGGCCGCCAGGAGCGCGGCCGAAAGGGCGAGCGCCGAGGCGCCCCAAAACTTGTGAGTCATCGTCTATCCCCGATTGTTCTGGTTGCTTGATGCGCGGTCGGCTCATGGGAGCCCCCGCCGCGCGGCGGATCAGTGGGCGCGCGCGGCGACGACTTCGATTTCGACCAGAGCGCCGGGGGCGACCCGGCCGGCGACCTTGACGGTGCTGCGGGCGGGCTTGTTGGGTTGGTCGGCTGTACCGAAGCGCTGCGACCAGGCCGCGTTGAGGCCCGTAAAATTGATCTCGCCGCCCTTGGCTGGATGGCCGACCAGGAAGACCGTGGCCTTGCCTTCCGGCGTGCGCGGCCCTTGCGGGACGAACATCGCCGGCGCCACCGCATCGACCTGGCCTCGCTCCAGCTTGGGCAGGTCGACCTGACCGCCGCCATCGACGGCGGCCTCGTGTGGGCCAATGCCCAGATCAAGCGGCGCATCGACGTGACTGTCGAGGACCAGGACGCGGTCGTGCAGGGGGCTGGCGACCTGGCCGCGGCCGCAGCATGACGAAGCGTGGGCATTTTCGTTTTCCTAGAGATCATGGTCGTGGCCGAGCGAAACCAGGATCTGGCAGCGCAGCGCCACCGGCGTTGGGCCGATCGCTGACGACGATGGTCCGTTGGCCGGCAGCAAGCCGTCCTCGACGCTACGCGGCTATTCCGCCGCGATCTGGTCGGGGCTTTTGGCCCAGCGATGCTCGGGAACCGGCAGGCCCAGGTGGCCGCGCAGGGTGTCGTGCTCGTACTCGGTGCGGAACAGACCCTTGGCCTGCAGGATCGGCACAACCTTTTCCCGGAACAGCGCGAACTCGCGCGGACCGGTGACGTGCAGGATGAAGCCGTCCACGGCGCGGCCTACGAACCAGCGCTCGATCTCGTCGGCGACGGTCTGGGGCGAGCCGACGAAATTGGCTTTCCAGCGCCCAAAGCGCTCGGCCGTCTGGCGCACGGTCAGGTTCTCGGCCTTGGCGACCCGGACGATGCGCTCGGCGTGGCCCTTGTAGCTGTTGAGGCTGAGCTTGCTGACGTCCGGGAAGGGACCATCCAGCGGATACTGCTTGAAGTCGTGGTAGCCGAAGGCCCGGCCCAGCTCGACCAGCAGCTTGTCGATCTCGCGACCGCTGGCCTGGACGGCGGCGATGGCCTGGGCCTCTTCGTCGGTGTCGGCGATGATCGGCGCGATGCCCGGCAGGACGCTGATGTGGTCAGGGGCTCGGCTCAGAGCCGCGGCGCGCGCTTTCACGTCGGCGTAGTATTCCACCGCGTCCTCAAAAGTATCGACGCCAGCGAACACGCCTTCGGCGATCTTGGCGCCCAGGTCACGGCCCGCGCCGCTGACCCCGGCCTGGAAGATCACCGGCTGGCCTTGCGGCGAGCGGGACAGGGCCAGGGGCCCGACCACCGAGAAATGCTTGCCCTTGTGGTTCAGCGCATGCTGCTTGGCCTTGTCGAGGAAGACGCCGGCGGCCTTGTCGCGCGGGAAGGCGTCGTCCTCATAGCTGTCCCATAGGCCTTGGACCACCTCGACGAACTCGCCGGCCCGCTCGTAGCGTTCGCCGTGCTCGAAATGCTCGTCGCGACCATAGTTCCTCGAGGCGCCTTCCAGGCCGGTGGTCACCACGTTCCAGCCGGCGCGGCCCTTGCTGATGTGGTCCAGCGATCCGAACTGCCGGGCGACGTTGTAGGGTTCCCAATAGGAGGTGGTCAGGGTGCCGACCAAGCCGATCTTCGAAGTGGTGACGGCCAGGGCCGACAGCAGGGTCAGCGGCTCCAGGCGGTTGAGGAAGTGCGGCGCGGTGTCAGGTGTGATGAACGGGCTGTCGACGATGAACACCAGATCGAACTTGGCGGCTTCGGCCAGTCTGGCGTTTTCGATGTACCAGTTGATGTCGATGCTGGCGTCGCCGGGCAGGGCTGGGTCGCGCCAGCGCGTGTGATCTGTGCCGACGCCCGCCAGGATCGCGCCGAGTTTCAGTTGCCGGGTAGGTTGCTGCGTCATGGTCGAGCCCTCAAAACGGTCATCGACGCTTAGCGCCACGCGGCCACGCATGAATAATGAGCTCTTCTGATCGATAGTATTGGCGCTGTCGGACCAGTGGGCGCAGCGGGCTTTTTTGCCGTCCTGCCCGCGCTTATCTCTTGCCGTGTTTAGAAAATGTCCGCGCATGCGCGCGTTCGGGCTTTCGATTGACGAAGGCATCAGCCAAGCGCGGCTCTTTATGGACCTTATGGGAGAGCAGCGCTGGTTTGGAGACCGCCCGTGCTCGGCGCCATCGCGCCGGTCGATTTGCCGGCGCATCTCGTGCGGCCAGGTCCGCGACCGCCTCATTGCTGGTCCGTCTGTTCGAGTTGCCTGGAGGCGGATCAAAGCCAGGGGAGGGCGCACGGCCCGCCGACGGCGTCAGCCGCGCGAGCGAAGGCTGAGCATGGGGTGGTGCTCGTAATGGCCCACACCGTTCTTGATGATGGGGTCCTGGGCGGTGAACGCGGTAATGTCCTGCTTGTCGCCGATCTGGTAGAGCGACACGCCGTAGCCACCGGCTGGATCCATCACCGGCCCGTGGGCCACGATCACGCCTTGGTCGAGCAGTTCGTTCATGTAGGCGCCGTGCTGTTTCATCCAACCGGCTTCATCAGCGCTCATCGTCGCCAGGAAGTCGGCGCGCGGCGGGATGTACTTGCAAAGATAGTATTTCATGACCGTTCTCCTCGGGTTCGGGCGGGCGCGAACCGCCGCATCATGTGAAGGCGCCGGCCACCTTCCGGAAAGCGCCAGTCGAAGCAGCCTGAGGCCGCTGGAACTCTCAAGAACATCAGCGCCCTCGGGATATAGGCACGCCAACCGCGGAGGCCATCAACGGCGTTGATACCTCCAATCCAGGCCGCCAGCCTCCTCGCGGCGATCGTGTCCGCCTAGGTCTTGCCCGAACAAAACTTCGGGAGACACCAATGCGCACGAGGCACCTGGCGATCGCCGCCGCCCTTCTTTCTCTCTACGGAACTTCGCCCACCTTCGCCGCGCCGGGCGGCTCGACGCCGCATGTCGTCGCGCAGGGCGCAAATTTCTATCGCTTCCGCGTGGGAGAGGTCACCGTGACAGCCCTGTCTGACGGGACTGTGCCGCAGGACCTGCACGCCCTGCTGACCGGCACCACGCCGGCGAAGACGGATTCGCTTCTGAATGCGAGCTTCCTCCGCAACCCGATCGAGGCGTCGATCAACGCCTTCCTGATCGCCTTGCCGAACCGGCTCGTACTGGTCGACACCGGCTCGGGCGACCTCTTTGGCCCTGGAAACGGCGGAAAACTTCTTTCTAGCCTAGCGGCCGCAGGCCACCGGCCAGAGCAAGTCACCGACATTCTGATCACCCACGTCCACACCGATCACAGCGGCGGCCTCGTCCATGCAGGGAAGATCGTCTTCCCGAATGCGACGGTCCATGTCGGCAAGCCCGACGTCGACTTTTTCCTCAACCCCGCGAACGCCGCCAGGTCCGGCTATGACCGCAAGTATTTCGACGAGGCGATCAAGACGCTGAAGCCCTATGTCGACGCCGGCAAGATCGCGGCGTTTTCGAGCACGGCCGACGTCGTCCCGGGCGTTACGGCGACCCTTCACCCTGGCCACACGCCCGGCAGCGCCTTCTACACCCTCACCAGCCAGGGCGAGCGGGTCACCTTCATCGGTGACATCATCCACGTCGCCTCGGTACAGTTCCCGGATCCGAGCGTCACCATCGTCTACGACGTGAATCCGAAGGCTGCGGAGACCACGCGCGAGCAGGCCTTCGCCGAATTCGCAAGCGATCGCGAGCTCATCGCCGCGCCGCACTTGCCGTTCCCCGGCGTCGGCCACGTCCGCCGGGCGGGCAAGGGCTACCAATGGGCGCCGGTCGAGTACGGCAACCGGGAGGGCGAGTGACATGCGACGGGTGCTCTTAGCGGCCTCGCTGACGGCCATGGCCCTGGTCTCCGTCGCGACGAGCGCGGCCGCACGTGACGCAACGCCTGCGCCGGCGGCGCTTGCCGAGGCGCCTAGCGACAAGGAGCTGGGCTATCGAATCCTAAGCGAGCTGGTGACCCGGTTCGGCGCGCGGCCGGCGGGTTCGGACGCGGATCACGCCGCCGCCGCTTGGCTCGCGGGCCAGCTGAAGGCGCTCGGGTTCGAGGGCGTCGGCCTGGAATCCTTCCCGATCGAGCGCTGGTCGCCGGGCGTCTCCAGTGTCTCCGTCACGGGCGCTCACGCCCAGATGCTGGTCGCCACGCCGCTTGGTGGTCTGGTAGCGGGGCCGCCGGTCGAAGCGCCCGTCGCGTCCTTCGCGTCCTACGCCGACTTCCTGGCCGCGCCCGCCGCCTCGGTCCAGGGCCGCATCGTGGCGGTGCTGGAGCCGCTGCCGCGCACGCAGGACGGGAGTGGCTATCTGCGGATGGCCGTGATCCGTGGCGAGGGGCCGGGCGAGGCGATGCGGCGCGGCGCGGCCGGATTCGTGATGCGCTCGCTTGCGACCCACGAGAACCGGGTTGCGAGCAGCGGCGCCACGACGCCTCTGCCGCGGCCGTTTCCCGCCTTCAGCCTGTCCCCGCCGGACGCCGAGCAACTCGGCCGGCTCGCCGCCCGGGGGACTGTCACCTTGCGGCTGGACTCGTCGGCGAGCTGGATCGGGCCGGGAACCTCGCAAAACATCGTCGCCTCCGTTCCAGGGCGCGATCCGGCGGCGCCCCCGCTGTTGATCGCGGCGCACCTCGACAGCTGGGAGCAGGGGACGGGCGCCGTCGACAATGGCTTCGGCTTGGCCGCGGTGATCGCCGCGGCCAAGCGTATCGGCGACCTGCCCGAGCGGCCGCGGCGTTCCATCAAGGTGGTCCTCTTCGGCGCCGAGGAGGTGTCGCAAGCCGATCCGGTCAAGAACTTCGCCGGGGCGCGGGCCTATCTTCGCCTGCACCGAAACGCGCCGCGCCTCGACCTGGCGAGCGAAAGCGATTGGGGAGGGGGCCGGGTGCTGCGCCTGCGGTATCCCGCAGGAGATGGCGATCTCCAACGGGATTTGCGCGCGGCGCTGGCTCCGATCGGGGTGAATGTCGTCCCTGAACCGCCTGAGAGCGGCACGCCCGACGCGAACGTGCTCGCCGACAGCGGCGTCCCTCTGTTTCGCCTTGACCAGGACGCGAGCGCCTTGTTCGATACCCATCACACGCCGAACGACACGCTGGCCAAGGTCGACCGCGGCGCGCTCGAGCAGAACATCTCAGCCTGGGCCGTGTCCGTGTGGCTGCTCGCAAACCGGCCAGTCAGCGGCGGCCGGTAGCCGTGGCCGCGGCGAAGATCTGGTCGCGCAGCCAGCGATGCGCGGGGTCGTCCTGATTGCGTGGGTGCCAATAGGCGGCCAATTCCACGGCGCCCAGCTCGATCGGCGGCTCGAACAAATCCAGCGCGTCGGCAAACCGATGCAGGAAGCGGCTCGGCAAAGTGCACAGATAGTCGCTGGAGCCGACAAGCGCCGCCGCCAGCGCGTAGTTCTGGATCGACAAGGCCACGCGGCGTTCGCGGGCGAGGGCGGCGAGCGCCGCATCGACCTGGCCGAAGAATCCTCCGCCATCCGCCGAGACCAGCAGATGCTCGGCGGCGCAAAACACGTCGAGGTCGAGCGGGGCGCAACCGCGTGGATGCCCCTTGCGCTGTGCGGTCAGAAACCGGTCTTCGAACAATGTTCGCATCCGCCAGGCGGTCTGCGCCAGCCCTCGGTTACCGATGCAGATGTCGATCGCGCCGGATTCGAGCCGCTCGGCCAGCAGCTCCGCATCGGGCGGCGAGACAAACACAAGCCGTGCGGACGGCGCCGCCGTCGCCACCCGCGGAACGAGATCGGGCGCAAGCATCACGGCTGGGATCTCGTGTAGCGCCACCGTGAAGGTCCGGCGAGTGGTCGCCGGCTCGAAATCCACCACAGGCCCTAGCATTTCGTCGATCAACTCGAGCACCTTGGCGAGAACGGGCCGAAGGGCCAGCGCTCGCGGCGTGGCGAGTACGCCCCGCCCGTCCGGCGAAGGCACGAACAGCCGGTCCTCGAACACCTCGCGCAGGCGGGCGAGCCGCGCGGACATGGCGGACTGGCCTACGCCGAGGCGCTGTGCGGCGCGCGTGACGTTCGACTCGGTCAGCAGCGCGTCGAGCGCGAGCAGCAGGTCGGCGTCGAGCCGTCGGAGCTGGTCGAGGTGCATGCGGTCCCTTAGCCAAAAGTCTTGAAAAGCCATTCAGGGCTAACGATCCGGACGGTGGCTGCAGGTATATTATACGCTCAGGCTCTCGATGGCGCAGCAACCAAGGATCGGCTGTAGCTAGCCGCAATCGGAACTCCAAGGGTGGGTGGGAATATATTCCTATTCCCGAGACTTAAATCGTAAGCGCGCGGTTTGACGCACAGATCCTGAAAGAGCTCTCCCCTATGGGCCATACGTCACTGCATCCTTTCACAAATTCCGTTTGCGAAAGGATTCAGTGACTTATGAGCAAAAGGGTTGGCGGCTTTCATAACCCTCTTTCAAAATCCGGGCGTCCAAGAAGCCGTTTTTGAGGCCTTCCGGAGCCTCTCCAAAATTGACCTCAAGCCTCGCGACTGACTCCAAACTCACGAGAGCTGGCTCCAAAATCCGCGACTAACTATTTACGCGTTTTCGGGCTGCCGTCGGCTCATCCGCTCACAGCGCCTCGAACAGAACCCACTCCATCCTTAGCGGGTCGCCTGTAGCGTTTTCGCAGATCGGTTGGCGTCTTGCCGAGCGATCGGTAGAGCGTCGATCGCGCGACGCCCAAGGTGTTTGCTACCTCCGCTCCCGTTGTTTCAGGATCCGCCAGCAGCCGCTTGGCATGGCCGAGCTGCTGAGAGGTCAACTTGGCCGGGCGACCGCCCAAGCGCCCCCGCGCCTTAGCGGCGGCGAGGCCCGCGACCGTGCGCTCGCGAACCAGGTCCCGCTCCATCTCGGCCATTGCCACCATGACGTGGAAGAAGAACCGCCCCGCTGACGAGCCTGTGCGTCCGTCAGGCTTGCGAACTGAATGCCGCGCTTTTCCAACTGCGCGGTGAATTCCACGAGTTGATGCACCGAGCGCCCAGCCGATCCAGCTTCCACACCATGAGCGTGTCGCCGGCGCGCAGATGCGATAGCGCCTCGGCCACGCCGACCCGATCACCGCGGCCACTGCTCGCATGGTCCGTGAAGATGACAGTAGAGTTAGGGCTCCTTCAAAGGATAATTTCGGTCGGGATGTTTGCCGCATACGGGGTGGCTTGAACGAGCACCTAGTGGTGGTCCGCGTCGATCCAGCCCATCTACGAGCGCAGCAGAGTCGAGCGCATCGGTGGCCTCGGCCGCATGACAGATATAAGCCCGCACCGGAAGGCTATCGAATTTCGCCGTCAAGGCGGGTGACGCCGAGCTAAGGCTGGAACTCCTGCCAATCTGCTGCTCGCCTCCGACGGCGGTTGCAGCCAACCGCCGCGCCGAACTTCGCCTTTCTGGAGGCAAGCCAACGACAGCTTCTCTAATCGGGCATCGGGGTCAAGCTCGTTTGATCTGGCGGCCGGGGTCGTTCACGCGGGTCACGCTTCTCTTCGCAGTCTGATGGCTCCTTGCGAGCGGAGCCGCTGCACGCATGCATGGGATCAGGGTCTGGAGAGCCGCGCTATTGGACGCACTGAAGGTGCAGCAGACATTTTCGGCTTCATCCATCCCGTCGTCCGCATGGGACGATCCGGCCAGGATCTTGAGGGTGGGCAGTGAGGGTCAGGTCATGCCGCAGCCTCCGATCCCAGGCGGAAGTCCGAGCCGTCGACCCACATGCGGTGCAGGATGACGGCGATCTTGCGGGCCACGGCGACGATGGCGCGCCGGCGGCCCTTGGTCTTCATCAGCTTGACGCCCCAGGCCTTCAGGCTGGTCCATCTGATCGAGCGCATCAGCATGGCGTTGGCGGCCGCGTAGAGCGTGGCGCGCACGTCGGCGTCGCCGGCGTGGGAGATGCGGCCGGGGTTGTCCTTCTCGCCGGACTGGAAACGTCTGGGCGTCAGGCCAAAGTGGGCGCCGACGGTGCGCGAGCTCTTGAAGCGGGCAGGGTCGTCGACGGCGGCCTTGAAGCTAAGCGCAGTGATCTCGCCCACGCCCGGCACGCCCATGAAGCGCTGGCAGACCGGATCGGCGTGGGCAGCCTTGCGGACGCGGCGATCCAGCTCAGTGAAGGTGTCGAACAGCGCCAGCCTGGCCTGCAGCATCGGCAGTAGGGCGTGGCTCAGCGCCGGGTCGCTCTGGATGGTGTCGCGCACGGCGATGTCGAAGGCGCCGCGTGAGAGCCGCAGCGGCAGCTTCACGCCGAAGATCTTCAGAAGGCCACGGATCTCGTTCTCCAGGTCGATGCACTTGCGCTGCATGACCTTCCGGCAGGAGATCAGGGCGCGCAGATGGTGGCTCTCGATGCTTTTCACATGCACCCGGCTGTACCAGCCTGACCGCAGGATCTGGGCGATGCCGCGGGCGTCGTGCTTGTCGGTCTTGTTGCGCATGGCCGACAGCGCCGCGTTCACCTGGCGCGCCTCCATGCACACGACGTCGAAGCCGGCTTCGGTGAGGCCGTAGGTCAGGTGCTGGGTCAGCGTACCGGCCTCCAATCCAACCTGGTGGATCGGTTCGCCGAACTCGCGCAGGCAGCGGACCAGGTCAGGAACCTCCGACGGCACGGATCGCTCCAGCCGCACCTTGCCGTCCTGGTCGATGATGCAGATCGCCACTGACCGCAGCGACACATCCAATGCAGCGTAGAACATCGTCGTCTCCCTTCGTCTCGGCTAAAACCGAGACCTTACTGGGGAGCTTGATCCTTCACAGGTCCGCCCGATTACGCATGCTATTGGCGCGCAGTCGCCATCGGCCTTACCGCCTCATCGTGGTTCACGCAGGCGAAACGTTTCGTCCCACCACCGCATGTCGATCTACGCCGACGCCGCATGTCAGCGGGTGAAACGCCAGGAGTCGAAGTCAAGAAGCGGACGATCCTGGCCGCCCTTGAAAACCATGTAGAGATCACGCGTTCCCGTCGCGCCGGACACAGGAACCGTCCATTCGCGCCATGATCCCTGGGCGCCAGCGGCTCCGACCGCCAAGGCGCCGATCATCGGCCCGTCAACGCCGTCGAGCCGCAGCTCCATGCGCGCATCGGGCGCGGCGTTGGCGATCCTGGCGACAAAGGCCTTCGCGCCGGCTTGACCGAACGCGACGCCAGCCACCTTGACGTAGCTGCGGTCGGTAACCCGCGTAACGTACACGCCCGTGCGGTCGTCCTGCGCCGTCGTCACGCCCGGAGCCCAGGCGTAGGGCCGGTCGCGATCGCGCTTGAGACGGGAGGTCCAGGCGATCGTCTCGGCTTCGACCCGCTCGTAGGGGTTCAGCGTGCCGATCTGCGGCGCGCTGGTCTTGTCCCACCAGCCGAGGTTCGGAATGGTTCCGTCGGCATTGTAGTCGAACTTCGCCACGCTCACCGATCGCCGCTCGTGATGGACCGGCGTGAGCGCGAAATTGAGTTCGTAGTGGAAGCCGAAAACGTACGAGCCGCCCTTGTAGTCGATGATGCCGGGATGATTGCCGGTCGAGCGCTGGTCGTGCTCCATGATCGGACCCTTGTAGGTCCAGGGCCCGGTAGGCTTGTCGCTCATCGCATAGCCCATCCCTTCCGGGCAGCACGCCGAGGCATAGGCCATGTAGTAGCGGCCGCCGCGCTTATAGAACCAAGGCCCTTCCTGATAATCCGCCGGCGTGGAGTCCACCTTGGTGATCGGGCCTGAATAGGAAACCATGTCCCGGTTGAGCTTGACGTACCAAAGGTTGGGATTGCCCCAATAGAGATAGGCTTGGCCATCGTCGTCGACCCACACGGTCGGATCGATATTGCCATCGCTCGGCCCGATCAGCGGCTTACCCAGGGCGTCGCGGAACGGCCCGGCGGGATTGTCGGCCACGGCGACGGCGATCACGTTCCTGGGCGAGCCGGCGACGGTGATCGGTGCGTAGAGATAGAACTTGCCGTCGCGGACCACCACCTGCGGCGCCCAGGCGTCGTTGGTCTGAGTCGCCCACGGAAAGGTCTTGACCGAGGCCACGACACCTCGGTCGGTCCAGTTGGCCATGTCCGTCGAGCTGTAGAGCCGCCAATCGAGCATCTTGAAACCATCGGCGTCATCCTCGTCATGGCCGGTGTAGAGATAGACGACACCATCATGCACCAGGGGCGCCGGATCGGCGGTGAAGCGGGTCTGGATGATCGGGTTTTCGGCGCGCGCCGGGGCCATCGGTGTCGCGATCGCGACGAGCGCGAGAGAAAAGATGAGCAAGCGCTTCAGTGACATCATGTAATCCGGTGGGTGGGGTCAGGGCGGCGCGGTCAGGTGGCTGCGGTCCGCGAGAGGAGGTAGGTCGTCGATGTTTCTGCGGGCGGCCTCTTCAGCCGCTTAGGTGGCGGACAAGGTCTAAATAGTCAGAGTATTGTGGGGTGCCGAGTTGGCAATCTCCGCGGCTCTGCTCGCGGTGTAAAGGCCAAAAAGGCAACAATCATGCGCCTTTCACCGCTGCGCATGCGAACCGACGACGGAAAATCGGGAACGCCCTGATAGCAATTCGCACGTGATTTGTAGGAGTATATGCGGTTTGGGCGAGGCGAAGAGCCGCGGAGTGGAGCTAGGGCCGATGAGACGGATTTCTTCGGCGGCGCGCATTAGGAAACAGTGTTTCGTTTGGTGGGGGCGCGCCTCGGCCGACGCGCCATGATCTACGGCGCGGGTGCCTTGGAGGATGTGATTGAGGACAATAAGGTCTTCGCGCCCGTCGCTGGCGGTATTCGTTGGCGGCGATTAGCGCCGAGTGAGCACCGGCCTGACGGTCGTCTTCCGGCGCCACGCCAAGGGCCGCGCCTGGCGCGACCCAGTCTCTCGTGTTTCGCACTCGCTGGGCGCCAAGATCGCTGAAGATCAAACTTGACTGAGGTTTACTGCACTTAACGCCATGACGGTGCGCGTCTCTCCTAGGCTGCCGGGTGAAATCCCCATGGCGGAGACGACCCATGCAGTGTGCCCAAAGCCTTTCGACGATGCGCCCAGCGGTCATGCCCGCGAATGCGCCTGGTCTGATGACCCTTGTTCCGACCGCCCGCGCGCGGCTCGATTTGCGCCTGGATGTCTTCGGCGACGGCCGTGAGCGGCAGGCCGGGCAAGATCCGTCGGCGCGCGCGCAAGGGGAGCGCTGGACAGGCCTACTTCCGTGGCAGGTCAAGCGGGTCCGCGACTATGTCGACGCAGACCTGCACGGTGCGATGTCGCTGAGCGCGGCGGCGGCTCATGCCCGTCTTAGCCCGGGCTATTTCTCCAGACGGTTTCGCCAGTCCTTTGGCGTCACCTTCTCAAGATTCGTGGCCGCGCGGCGCGTCGAACGCGCGCGAGGGCTATTGGTCGGCGGCGCGGGCAAGCTTTGTGAGATCGCCTTGGCGTGCGGCTTTGCCGACCAAGCGCACTTTACGCGGACGTTCGGCAATCTCATGGGGTGCACACCGGGACGGTGGCGGCGCCAAGCCGCCACGAGTCGGTTGTCGGCCTAGCGCGGCACGGCCGCGAGAGCGGCAAGCCCCTTCCTGGAAATCTTGAGTTTCATTTCGCTTTCTCGTGGCGCCTGCGCGCAAGCGCTAGACGCTGTTCAGGTGCGGGGAGCCCTTCAGTCATCTTCCGGAGTATCGACCATGACCACCAGCAACTGGACCCGTCGGCGCGCCTTGCGATCGGGCGCTAAACTGTTGGGCGCCGCCATGGCGACCTCGGCGGCGGCCGCCTTCGCCGCCGCGCCCCAGACCGAGGGTTACGCCGCCGTGCCTGGCGGCAGGATCTTTTGGCGAAAGTTCGGATCGGGCGGCAAGACGCCGTTGCTGACGCTGCACGGCGGCCCCGGTTCGTCGCACAACTATCTCCTCCCGCTGCAGGCCCTGGCTGACGAACGCCCGGTGATCTTCTACGATCAGCTGGGCTGCGGCAGAGCGGACGCGCCCGAAAACGAGAGCGTCTACTCGATCCAGCGCTCGGTCGATGAGGTGGACGCCGTGCGCGCCGCTCTGGGTCTGGACCGGGTTCTCCTGCTTGGCCACTCGTGGGGCGCCTTGCTGGCCGTGGAGTATCTATGCCAAGGGCGGGGCAGGGGCGTCGAGCGCCTGATCCTGAGCGGCGCCATGGCCAGCATCCCCCAGGTCATGGCTGGCTTCGATCGCCTGTTCGCCACCATGCCTGAAGGCTGGAGCGCCAAGATTCATGCCCTGGAGAAGGCGGGTAAGACGGCTACGCCCGAGTACGCGGAGCTGGTTCAGAAGTTCTACGACACCTTTGTTCTGCGGGTCTCGCCGAGCCCCGAGGTGCTGGCGACACTGGAGGCGCTCTCCAAATCGCCGGCCTATCGCGTGCTCAACGGGCCTAACGAGTTCACCATCGTCGGCAAGATCAAGGACTGGGATCGTCGCAAGGACCTCACGGCGATCAGCCAGAGGACCCTGATCACCACCGGCGAGTTCGACGAGATCACCCTCGACTGCCACGAGACCCTTCGCGATGGCATCGCGGGCAAGGCGCGCCTGGCCGTGATGACCGGGTGCTCGCACCTCACGATGAACGAGAAACCGGAGCAATATAACGCCCTGCTGCGCGGCTTCATGAACGAGGCCTGAGCCCTCGCCGCCGGGGACGGGCGACCCGTCCCCGGCGAGACGCCCGGCTCAGAGTTCCGGGCTCGCCTCGGCCTTGGCCAGCAGGTCGGCCATCCGCACCAGATCGGCCAAGGACCCAGCCTCCATCTTCTTCATGACCTGGCTGCGGTGAAGCTTGACGGTCGCTTCGGTGATGGCGACGCGATCGGCGATTTGCTTGTTCAGCAAGCCGGCCGCCACCAAGGCGAAAACCTGCCGCTCGCGTTCGGAGAGAGTCCTGTGTCGCGCGCGCAGCGCCTGCCCGCCCTTGGCCTCTTCCCGGCGTTGCCGGTCGGCGGCCAAGGCCCTGTTCACGGCCTCCAGGAGATCTTGCTCGCGCACGGGTTTGGTCAACACGTCGATGGCGCCGGCCTTCATGGCCCGGACCGCCATCTGGACATCGACGTGGCCGCTGATGAGCACGACCGACTGGGCCGCGCCGCTCCTGGCCAGGGCCTCCTGGAACTCAAGGCCGCTGCGACCCGGCAGGCGGATATCCAGCACGATGCATCCAACACGCTCCATTTGGCCGGCGTCGATGAACGCCTGCACCGAGCCGTAGAGCTCCGCCACCAGGCCCACCGATTGGAACAGACCGCGCAGCGCTTCGCGAACGCTTTCGTCGTCGTCGATAACGGCGACGACGCGCTCGCCCTCGCCGTCCTTAGCCGTTGGAGACATCAACGCCGTATCCTTCCGCCAAGGGTAGGGTGAAACTGAAGACGCCGCCACGCGCCCCGTTGCTGGAAGCCCAGATCCTGCCTCCGTGGGCTTCGATGATCGAGCGGCAGATTGAAAGGCCCATGCCGATTCCCTCGGTCTTGGTGCTGAAGAAGGCCTCGAACAGGCGATCGGGGTCATCGGTCCCCAACCCCGGTCCGGTGTCCGCGACCGTAACCAGCGCATCGCCGTCGTGGATTTCGGCGCTGACGGTCAGGCGGCGTGCGCTCGCCGCTGCGCTGGCCATTGCCTCGACGGCGTTCATGACCAGGTTCAGCACGACCTGCTGCAACTGGGTGCTGTCGCCGCGGATGGTGATGTTGAAATCGCCGAGCTCCGCTTTGGCGACAACGCCGTGGCGCCTGAATTCGCCCTGCAGCAGGTCAAGCACCACCGGGATGACCTGATCTAGGCATACCCGATCCAAGCGCGGCGCGGACTTGCGCGCTAGATTGCGCAGGCTAGTGATGATGTCGCCTGCTCGGTGCCCGTCTCGCACGATGCGCTCGGCGGCCTGACGCGCCATGGCCAGATCCGGCGGGTCGCCATTCAGCCAGCGCAGGCACGCCCCGGCGTTGGTGACGACCGCCATCAGCGGCTGATTGACCTCGTGTGCGATCGAAACCGCGAGTTCGCCCATGGTCGTCATCCGCGTCGCGTGGGCCAGTTCGTTCTGGCTTTGACGCAGGTTCTCCTCAGCGCGCTTGCGGTTTTCGATGTCGACATTGATGCCGAACCACTGGGTGACGTTGCCAGCGCCGTCGAAGAACGGACTGGCTCGCCACAGGAACCACCTGTACTGGCCGTCGGCCCGGCGTATGCGCACCTCCGACTCCCCCTGGGTTCCGGATTGCAGAATGCCGTTCCAGACTTCCAGGACCCGCTCATGATCTTCCGGGTGGAGGTAGTTCATGAAGCCATAGCCGAGGATCTCCTCGTTCGTGGCGCCGCCATACTCCAGGAAGCTCTGGCTCCAGAAGGTGATGTTGCCTTCGGCGTCGGCCTTCCAGGTCAGGCCGGGGATCGACGAGACGATCTGCTGGAGCTGCCGCTCGCTTTCACGCAGCGCGGCTTCACTGGCCCGAAGCGCATCTCGCGCATCCTTGCGGTCCTCGACGTCGATATTGACGCCGAACCATTCCATCACCCGTCCGGTCTCGTCGTGGGACGGGCTCGCGCGGAAGAGCATCCAGCGATAGCAGCCGTCCGCGCGCCGAAGCCGCGCTTCGTGTTCGCTGGCGCGGCCTTGCGCCAAGGCCAGCGCCCACGCGCCGAGAAGCCCATCGGCGTCTTCCGGGTGGATCGCGTCCATCCAGCCGCCCGCCAAGGCCGAAGCCGCGCCTTGACCGATATAGTCCAGGTATTGCTGGCTCAGGAACGTGATCGCGCCGCCCGCGTCCGCCGACCAGACAAGACCGGGCACCGCATTGATGATGTGCCGCAGCCGGCGCTCATTTTCCCGAAGGGCGGTCTCGCTCGTCCGTAGAGCGTCCTCGCTCCGCTGCAGGTCCTCGATATCGACGTTGCATCCGAACCATCGCACCACGCCATTGGCGTCAGTGAGCTTGCGGCCCGCGAAATAGAACCAGCGGTATTGGCCATCGGCGCCGCGGATACGCCCCTTCAGCGAGGTCTGATCGCTGTGGGCCAGGTCCCGCTTCCAGATCTCGACCATGCCCGCCACGTCGTCGGGGTGGTAGAGATCAAGGAAGCCCCATTCCAGGATCTTGTCGGCCGGTTCCCCGGCGTACTCGCGCCAGCTGTGATTGATGAAATCGGCGCTGCCGTCGGGCCGCGCCGACCAGACCAGGACCGGCAGCGAATTGATGATCAGGTTGAGGTTCTGCTCGCTGGCCAGCAGGGCGGCCTGAGCCACTTCGAGCGCGGTCTCGGCGCGTTTGCGATCCTCGATGTCGGCGCCGGCGCCATACCACTTGATGACGACGCCATCCGCGTCGAACAGCGGGTTCTGCCGCAGCACGAACCAGCGGTACTGGCCATCGGCGCGCCGGATGCGGCCCTCGACGTCGCGGGGGCGCTTGGTGGCCAGGATCTCCTGCCAGGAGGCCAGCAGGTGCGCGGTGTCGTCCGGGTGGAAGATCGGCCAGAAGCCCTGGCCGCTGATCTCCTCGGCCGTCCACCCGACATAGTCGACGAAGTTCTGGTTGCAGAAGTCGATCAGTCCATCGGACGTGGTCGACCAAGCCATGGTCGGGATGGTGTTGATGGTAAGATGCAGCCGCCATTCGCTTTCCGCCAAGGCCGCCTCGGAGAGGGGTTTGTCGCGGAAATCCGCGGGCGGCTGGCGGTCGCTGAGGTCGCGCATCTCGCGGCACGCCAGGCCGGCCTGTGACGCGGCAAGCCTGAGCTTCGACAGCTCCATCCGATCCGGAAAGGCGACGCGGCGCGCGCCAGCCAGGATCACGCCGATGCTGGCGTTCTCGCCCAGGGGGCATTGGACCACCGACATCGCCCCCCCGCCCACGGTCTGCATGACCTCGGGCGCGCCGGTGGCGGACCAGGTTTCCAGGGCGGCGCGGATCGCCTCCGCCGGACACGTATCGCCGAAAGCCGGGGCCACGCGCAGGAAGATGTGTGTGGTGTCGTTGAAGCGCAGGCCCACGAAATCCAGCGCGAGCATGTCGAGCAGGGTGTCGAGCACGCCCTCTGCGATCGAGGTCGGGTCAAGGCCCTTCCACGCTTCGGGCAGGAGGCTCAGGCGCTCGATGTCGCGATAGAGCTGTTCCAGAATCTGATCTTTCGGCTGTCTGGGGCGTGACGTGCGGCGGCGCCACGAGGGGCCTTTGTCCCGCCTGTCCGGCGTTAGCTCAAACTAGCGTGATCCAGACCCCGCTTCCACCTGACCAAGGTCTAGGCGCGTTCGACCTTCTGCTAGCGCGAACGTGATCATTGGGCGCGAGGCGGCCCCGAGACCGGGCGCGTCGACTGTCGGTGCGATCCGAGGGAGCGCCGAGGGGCCGCGCAGCGCGAGGCGCCAAGCCCAGCTAGACCAAGGTCGAACGCGACACGCCCGGTGGGGATAGGAGTGCGACCATGGACGAATTGAACCCTTCCGACGCAGCGCCCTAGCCTCGAAGCTCAATCAGAGGAGGGTGGCTTGTCGAACCTTTGGAAATCAATCCGCCGCCGCGATGCGAGTGGTGTGGACCTGCGGAACGGAGCGACACGCTCATGACCCACGCTCCCACCTTCGCCTTTGGCGAGTATCTGTTCATCCCGCGGCGCCAGCTCCTGCTGAAGAACGGCCAGGCCGTCCGCATCGGGTGCCGGGCCCTGGATCTGCTGACCGCCTTCGTCCAACGTCCCGGCGAAGTGCTCAGCAAGCGCGAGCTGCTGGAAGAGGCCTGGCCCAGCACCACGGTCGTCGAGGGAAATCTCAAGGTCCACATCGCCGCCCTGCGCCGCGCGCTCGACGACGATGCGGACCTCGCCCAGTACATCGCCACCGTGAACGGTCGAGGCTACCGGTTCATCGCGCCCGTCGAACGTAGCGAGGCCTCCACGACCCTGACAGCCATGGCGTCGCCGCAGCCCCTCGTCGGCGAAGCCCATTCCTCGCCCGCGGGCCCGTTGGAGGAGCGGTTTCACAACATGGTCGCCTTGCTGACACAGGCGATGCGCTCGGTGGTCGTCGACCTACCCGGCGAGTCCGGGGCGGGCGGGGCGTCGGGGACGTCGCGCCGGGTCCTGTGCATCGAGCTGACCGCCCGCGATGAGGCCTGGATCGAGGGCGTTTTCGCCCAACCTCAACGTATGATGTCCGCGGCGCGCTGAGCGCGTCGCGGACATCGGATGCGTGGGCGTCAGGTCTAGTTGGCGACCTTGCGGTCCAGGAAGTCGTGGATCAACGGCGCTATGACGTCGAGACGGTCCTCCAGGGCAAAGTGGCCCGAGTCGAGGATGTGGATCTCGGCTTTCGGCAGGTCGCGCAGATAGGGATGGGCGCCTTCCTCGGGGAAGATCTTGTCGTTCTTGCCCCAGACAATCAGCGTCGGCGGGTGGCGATCGCGAAAGAACTTCTGGAAGTCCGGATAGAACGGCACGTTGGAGCCATAGTCTCCGAGCATGTCCAGCTGGACGTCGCGGTTACCCGGACGGTCGAGCAGCGCTTGGTCGTGGACCCAGTTGTCAGGACTGATGCGCGCCACATCGCCCATGCCGTCGGTGTACTGGAACTTGGTGATGTCCAGCGTGACCAGACTGTTGAGGGCGTCGCGGTTCTTCTGCGAGCGGTCCTTCCAGTAGACCTTGATCGGATCCCAGAACGGCGACTGCAGGCCCTCATTGTAGGCGTTGCCGTTCTGGACGATCAGGCCGCTGACCCGTTCGGGGTGCTTCAGCGCCAGCCGGTAGCCGATCGGCGCGCCGTAATCCATGACGTACAGGGCGTAGCGCTTGGCCCCAAGCTGGGTCGCCAGCTTGTCGACGACGTCGGCCTGGTTGGCGAAGGTGTAGGCGAACTTGGTGTGGTCCGGCGCGTCGCTCTGGCCATAGCCCGGATAGTCCGGCGCGATGACCCGGTACTTGTCGGCCAGCAGCGGGATCAGGTTGCGGAACATGTGCGACGAGGTCGGAAAGCCATGCAGCAGCAGCACCACCGGACCATCGGCCGGACCGGCCTCGCGATAGAAGACCTTCACGCCGTCGACCATGGCGGTCCGGTAGTGGATCACCGGCGGCGCGAGGCGCGTGACCGCAGCCTTCGGGGCCGGAGCGGCCAGGGCGTGGGGCGCGGTCGCCAGAGTGGTGGCGGCCAAGGTGGCGGCGGCGAGGGCCAGGGACGTGAACAGTCGGGTCATGGGATATCTCCTTGAATTTCAGGTTGGGGTTTTCAGCGTTTTGAGAGGCCTCGCCACGCCAGGGCGCGTGGCGAGATCGGCGGGCGGCGCGACTACTGGGTTTCGTCGGCCGCCATCTCGATGAAGTCGGCGACGTAGCCGGGCTTGGAGAGCATCACCGCGTGGCTGCTCGGCGTTTCGACGAGCGTGGCCTTGGCCCGCACCGCCATCGCCCGCTGGGCCGCCGGCGGGATCATCAGGTCCTGTGTCGCCAGCAGGTAGTAGCTGGGCTTGGCCTTCCAGGCCGGCGCGGTGATCTTGGCCCCCACCGCGCCGAGGCCCCACGGGACCTGGGAGGCGGCCATGAAATGGGTGGTCGCCGGATCGACGTCGGCGGCGAAGGCCGAGGCGAACTTGGCCGGATCGATCTGGATGAACCCGTCCTTGGGCGGCAGCAGGGGCGCGGGCGGCGCGCCCGGAACCGGCGTGCTGGCCAGTTGCAGGACGGACTCGCCCGCGTCGGGCGCGAAGGCCGCCAGATAGACCAGGCCCTTGACCTTGGGATCGGCCCCGGCCTCGGTGATCACCGCCCCGCCGTAGGAGTGGCCGACCAGGATGACCGGATGCCTGGCCTGGGCGATGGCCTCGCGGGCCGCCGTCGCGTCACCTTCCAGGGTGATGGTCGGGTTCTGGACGATGAGGACTTCAAAGCCCTTCTTCGACAGGAGTTCGTAGACCGGACGCCAGCCCGAGGCGTCGACGAAGGCGCCGTGCACGAGCACGATCGATACCGGTTTCTCGGCGGCGAGGGCCGCGCTGGCAGCCGCGGAGGCGGCCAGGGCCGCGATCATTCCAGCTAGGGCGCGCTTCATTGTGTTCTCCATTGTGCAAACGGGCCCAGGCTGGGACGTTGGCCAAATGGATAGTCCATCGAAGGTCATCGCAGGGGTTATGTGTGGTAAAGCCCGGTCAACAATTGCAATCGGTGTTGGTGTAATAGAATGAAATGCCGAGTTACGTTGAAACTATGAGGAAAAGATCGGCACGAGATTGATGTTGTGCCGATATTTGGCCTAAAGTTTACAGCACTTTACTATCTAACTCGGTTTGATCAACGGATTATCCGTTTGCACGGAGCGCCCAGGCGGCGCCGATCCGAGCGTGGAAATTCCGAGGAATCCAATGACGATATCGCCGAACCCGAAATCGAGCGTCCTGCCCACCGGTGGCGGCGCGGCCCTCCTGGATCCCGCCGACGCGGTGATCCTGCTGCTGGATCATCAGGCGGGCCTCTTCCAGACCGTCAAGGACATCGCCGTGGCGGACCTTCGGCGCAATGTCGAAATGGTCGCCAGGCTGGCGACGCTTCTGAACATTCCGGTGATCACGACCGCGTCCGAGCCTTCCGGCTCGAACGGCCCGCTGATGCCGGAAATCCATGAGATGGCCCCGCACGCGGTCTATGTGCCGCGCAAGGGCGAGGTGAACGCCTGGGACAACGGCGACTTCGTCGCCCAGGTCCAGGCCACCGGCCGCACGACTCTGATCATGGCCGGTGTCTGGACCAGCGTCTGCGTGATGTTCCCGGCGCTGGATGCGCGCGCGGCCGGCTACGAGGTCTACGCGGTGGTCGACGCCTCCGGCGATCCCAGCGAAATGGCCTCCCGCACGAGCCTTGCCCGCTTCGTGCAGGGCGGCGTCAAGCCGACCTCGACCAATGCGCTCCTCAGCGAGATGCATCGCACATGGGCGCGTCCGGAGGTCGCGGAACTGGCCAAGCTCTATGGCTTGGCGGCGCCGAACTACGCCGCGGTCATGGAAAGCTTCGAGCGCGTCCTCGTCGACGAGAACGGCCGTCCTGTACAGAAGCTGGAGCCGGGTCAAACCAAGGCTCTCAACAACCAGCGCGTCGTTTGGGCCGTTGGCGCCAGCGAGGAAATAGCCGTCATCCGGGATATCTTCCGCTGGTACAGCACCGACTGCATGAGCCTGGTCGCCATAGCCCGGCGGCTGGACGAAACCGGCGTGCCGACGGCCGGCGGCAGCACTTGGACCGCGCTGCGGGTGCGGAACATCCTGACGAACGAGTTGTTGATCGGCATCTACGTGTTCAACCGCACCAGTCAGCCGCTTAAAGGACGTCGGCGGCTAAATCCTCCTGAGGCCTGGATCCGGACCAAGGTGTTGGAGCCCGTCATCAGCCGGGCGCTGTTCGATCGTGCAGCACAGCGGATGCGTATTTCCCGCCGCCGGCTACCGAGAGCCGAAGCTGCCGCTGCAGTGGCCCGGCTGCTCAAGGCCAAGGGGTATTTGACCGGCGATCTGATCGATCACTGCTCCTACACGCCCAGTCAGCAAACTCTGTGCAGGCTGTTTGGATCGCTACAGGCGGCCTACGACGCCCTCGGATACCAGAATGAGCGCTGGCGGCGCCGTCCGAGGGTGGAGCCGCTCGTCGCCGAAGAAGAAATGCTGGCGGTTCTCCGTACCGTGTACGAGCGAGAGGGGCACGTAAGCGAAGCCATGCTCAACGCCGATCCGTCTTTGCCGTCTGCGTTCCTCTACCGGTATCACTTTGGGAACCTCTCAAACGCCTATCGGTTGGCCGGCGTCCCGTACGACTACAACGAGTTTAAGCGATGCGGCATGGCCCGGACGTCGGCCCGGCGGGCTGGCTTGCCGCCTCGGAAAGTGACCGTGCCCAGGTGGCCGACCGTCGACGGCCAGTACTCCGACGACAAACTTCTCGACCATCTGCGCCGGCTGCACACCCGCCACGGATATGTCACCGCGCGACTTATCCGCGCCACTGAATCCCCGCCGCCAGCGCTCTTCATTCACCGGTTCGGCTCTTTGACAGAGGCCTACCGACAGGCGGGCCTCTCGAAGAGCTGTCCAAAAGCTTGGAGCAGAGAGGCGCGGATCCGGCAGGCCGATCTCGAAAAGTCATCCGGGTTGCCCGGAAATAGAGGGCTCGGGCTCCAGCGAACGCCAGCAGGTCGCTAGATCGGCGGAGGAGGGCGGTTGGCAAGCTTGCCAGTTAGAAATCGTCCTCCGGATCCACGTAAAACGGGATCAGCCCGTAGCCCAGGAGAAACAGTGCGAGGCCGATGACGGCGCCTAGCGCCAGGTTCCAGCTGAAAGCCAGCGTCATCGCCATCCAGCCGGCGCAGAGCCCGAACATGACGACGCCGACGTTCCGGATCATCTGAGCGAACATCCGGATCCGTAGCCGCGTGACGTGTGCCGGCGATTTTCTAAACGGGCTAAGGGTGTGGAAGCGGTTGGCCATGACAGGAGCATCTCACAAACGACTGGGCGTTACAGGCTCGATTTTCGGCGCTGGATGGTCGCAACGAATGGAGCGTGAGCGACTGGTCATAGCTGCCGAACTGGCGGTCAGCACGATAGGTCGGTCGCGCCAGAAAATAAGATTGCCCGCCGCCATCTATTTCGACGAGTTCAAGGCGACGCGGGGACAGTGACAAAAACCGCGACGACCGACATGCGAAAACCGACATCGATCGTCACAGTTGTTCATCGTCTAAGATATATTATCAGAAATATCAAACGATTAAGTACGTTTCGAGTTTCTGGGTTTTGCTGAGATCGACAGCGAAGCAATGCGCTGTCGCCTGGCTGATTTGCAACGCAGGTTTGCCAGGTTGCGGCCGACCAAGGAAAGACCGCCACCGCCGGTGCAGGCTATTAGCCCCACGTCCCTTTGGTCGACGTATTTGACGAGTTTTCGCGGCGATCGCGATTACGGGCGGAGGCTTCAGTCCTTTCGCGCCACCAGTCCGGCCATCGGCGGCAGCGCGCCCCGCCCGCCCAGATTGACGCTCTCGATAATCCGCCAGCCGGCGGGCAGGCGCCAGGTCACGGGCTCGAAACCCAGGTTGAAGGCGCACAGCACCTGGTCGGCGCCTTCGCCGCGCAGGAAGACCAGCAGCGGCTCCGGCGCTTCGACCAGACTCATGGCCCCGGTCCTTAAACCGGGCAACTGGCGGCGCAGGGCCACGAGCCGCCGGGTGACGTTCAGCGTGGAGTCGACGTCGCGCTCCTGGCGGTCGACGGCCAGGTCGATGTGCGACGGATCGATCGGCAACCAGGGCTCGACCTTGGAAAAGCCCGCGTGGGCGGCGACGGCGACCCAGGGCATGGGCGTGCGGGCGCCGTCGCGACCCAGGGTCTCGGGCCAATTGGCGATCGCCTCGGGATCGCGCAACCGGTCGTAGGGCACCTGCGCCTGGGGCAGGCCCAGTTCCTCGCCCTGGTAGAGGAAGACATTGCCGCGCAGGCTGACCAGCAGCAGTAGCGACATCTCGGCGAAGGCCTTGGGATCGCGGCCGCGGGCCCAGCGCGACACCGCCCGCGGCGCGTCGTGGTTCGAGAACGTCCAGGACGGCCAGCCCTGCCCCTCCCCGCCCGGCCACATGGCCGCGCCCTGCCGGATCAGGGCCGGCGCCAGGGTGTCGGCGTAAAGGTAGAGGAAGCCGTAGGCGCTATGCAGGCGGTCCGGCCCCTGCGTGTACAGCTTCATCTCGCTGTCGGCCCGCTCGCCCCCGACCTCGGCGACCATGAACCGCCCGCCGTACGACTCGCCCAGCTGGCGCAGCCGGGTCAGGAAGGCCGGAATGTCATCATGCGACTGGTTGTGGAAGTGGTGCTGGAAATCGAACGGCCGGGTGCGCTTGCCGCCGCCGTCGAGGTTCGGCGGATTGTCGGTCAAGGCCTGGTCGTGCATGGCGAAATTGATCGCATCGAAGCGGAAGCCGTCGACCCCGCGGTCCAGCCAGAACCGCGAGGTGGCGACCAGGGCATCCTGCACCTGTGGGTTGTGGACGTTGAGGTCGGGCTGGGCCGAGAGGAAGTTGTGCAGGTAGTACTGGCGGCGGCGTGCGTCCCAGGTCCAGGATGGGCCGCCGAACACCGATTGCCAGTTGCTGGGCGGCGAGCCGTCGGGCTTGGCGTCGGCCCAGACGTACCAGTCGGCCTTGGGGTTGGTGCGGTCCTGACGGCTGGCCTTGAACCACGGATGCTCGTCGGAAGTATGCGAGAACACCTGGTCGATGATCACCTTCAGGCCCAGGGCGTGAGCCCGCTCGATCAGGCGATCGAAGTCGGCCAGGGTTCCGAAGATGGGATCCACATCCTCATAGTTTGAAACGTCGTAGCCGAAGTCCTTCATCGGCGAGGTGAAGAACGGCGACAGCCAGATGGCGTCCACGCCCAGCGAGGCCACGTGCTCCAGATGGGCGGTGACGCCCGGCAGGTCGCCCACACCGTCGCCGTTGGAGTCCGCGAAGCTGCGCGGATAGATCTGGTAGATCACCGCGCCGCGCCACCAGTCGCGGTCGTGGGCCCGGTCGGTGGACGGCTTTGAAAGGGTCTCGACCGTCACTGGCCAACCTCCGAAACGCAAATCATGTAGTCGAGCGGGTCGATCTCGACCCGATAGCTGCCCGGCGCCGTCGCGGCGGCGGCGCAGGATCCGTGGGCGGACCGCCATGTCCGCGAGGTCTCATCGACCTCGATCTGGGCCGTGATCGGCGTGAGGCCGGTGTTGAACGCCACCAGCACCTCTCTGTCCTGCGTCATCCGCGAGACCGCGAACAGGCCCGGCTTGTCGCTCGCGGTCCGCACGACTTGGCGGGCGCGCCGCAGCGCCGGCTCGGCGGTCCGCAACCGCGCCATGGCCGAGATCGCCTGGTAGAGCGCGCCATCGGTCGCGAAGTGGTCGCCCGCCGCCGAGCGGCCGTCCAAGAGCCGAGTGGCGGCGTAGGCGGGAACCTTCGTCGCGAACAGGTCCTGGCGGGAGTCCTTGTCGCCGCCCTCGCCGGCCAGCCCCTGCTCGTCGCCGTAATAGAGGACCGGGACCCCGCGGGTGAACATCAGCAAGGCGTGGGCCAGGAGCACGCGCCGGGTGACCTCCTCGTCCGAGGCCTCGGGATGGGCCAGGCGCACGAAGTGGCCGATCCGGCCCATGTCGTGATTGCCCAGGAAGGTCGGCAGCTGCAGCGCGGCCGCCTCCCCGCCCTCGTACAGCGCGTCCTGCGCGAACAGGCGCCCCAGGGCGTCGGTTCCGGTCTTGCCGTTGACGACGTCGGTCACGGCGCCCTGGAAGGCGAAATCGAGCACGGCGGGATAGCCGTCCACCCGGGTGAACCTGGCCAGCATGCCCGGCTCGGTTTCGGCCACCTCGCCGAAGATGTGGAAGTTCGGAATTCCCCTGGCCTTGGCGCGGGCCAGCATGGCCGGCACGAAGGCGCGCCAGAACTCGGGGTTCACGTGGCGGGCGGTGTCGATCCGGTAGCCGTCTATCCCGAAGTCGTCGATCCACTGGCCGTAGATGTCGATGAAGCCCTGCAGTACGCGCGGGTTCTCGGTGGCTAGGTCGTCCAGGCCTGAGAAGTCGCCATAGGTCGAGCTTTCGCCGGTGAACCGGCTGTTTCCGCGGTTGTGGTACCAAATCGGATCATTCAGCCACGCGGGCTTCTTGATCGTCGCCTCGTTCTCGGGGACGTAAGGGGTGTAGGCGAAGTCAGGCCGCGTCAGTCGCGCGAAGTTCTCCGCCTTCTGCCGCTCGGCCTGGTCGCCCAGGAAGCCGTCATTGATCACCGCGCCGGCGACGCCGCCCCGGCGGACGAACGGATAGTCGGCCTTGGAGCGGTAGTCGCAGCCGGTCGCGGCGCAGGCGCGATATTGGATGACGTCGGCGGTGTGGTTGACGACGATGTCCAGATAGACCTTGAGGCTGCGTGCATGGGCGGCGTCGACCAGGGCCTTCAACTGAGCCCGCGTACCAAAATGTGGGTCGACGTCGGTGAAGTCGGTGATCCAGTAGCCGTGGTAGCCGGCGGACTCCCGACCTGAAGGCCCCTGCACCACCTTGTTGCGGAAGATCGGACCCAGCCAGATCGTCGTCGCGCCCAGGCCTTGGATATAATCCAGCCGCGCGGTCAAACCGGCCAGATCGCCGCCGTGGTAGAATCCCTTGTCGGTTGGATCGAACCCCGTCGTCAGGCGATCGCCGGAAAGACCTCCCCGATCATTGGTCGGGTCGCCATTGGCGAAGCGGTCGGGCAAAACGAAGTAGATCACCTCGTCCTGTGGCGAGCGGTCGAGATAGGTGGCCCCACCCGGCTGCGCGGTCTGGGCGAACCCGGCGGTCATCGTCGTGGCGGCGATAAGCGCGGCCCACACCGATCGACTCGCCCATGCCCTCCAAAGTTCCAAGCGCCCGCCCCTCTGACATTAACAAGATCGGTCGATTCAGCGCCGATCATTTGATTTGCAATAATTTGCAGAAACCTTCCGAAGCTGTCAATCACCCACGCAAAGCGCCTAAAGGCGCCGAATAAACAGGAAATCCGCGAACCATCTTCCGCCACCCGTCCCCTTGCGGGCACCGAGCGCGACGTCCGGCTCATTTTTCCGGTTGCAATGAAGGCATTTGTTTGCAGTAATTTGCACAACGAAGCTGGATCACCGCGGCGAAACCGCGGGAACCGATTGGGAGGGAGCCTCTGATGACGACCAATTCCATGCCGCGCCGAACGCGATTGATGAGCGGAGCCGCCACCGGCCTGGCCCTGCTACTGGCGACCGCCGGCGCCGCCCACGCTCAGGACACCGCCGCGCCGACCCCCGATGCCGTCGAGGAAATCACCGTCACCGGCATCCGCGCGGGCATCGAGAACGCCATCGCGCTGAAGAAGTCCTCCAGCTCGATCGTCGAGGCCGTGTCGGCCGAGGACATCGGCAAGCTGCCCGACACCTCGATCGCCGAGTCCCTGGCCCGCCTGCCCGGCCTGACCGCCCAGCGCCTGGACGGCCGCGCCCAGTCAATCTCGATCCGCGGCCTGGGCCCCGACTACAACACCGTGTTGCTGAACGGCCGCGAGCAGGTCTCGACCGGCGACAACCGCGGCGTCGAGTTCGACCAGTATCCGTCGGAAATCCTCAGCGGCGTGCTGGTCTACAAGACCCCCGACGCGGCCCTGATCGGCCAGGGCCTGGCCGGCACCGCCGACCTGCAGACCATCCGCCCGCTGAAGTACGGCAAGACGGTGCTGTCGGCCAACGCCCGCTACGAGATGAACAGCGAAGACAAGCTGAACCCGGACGCCAAGGACACCGGTCACCGGCTCAGCGCCACCTTCGTCGACCAGTTCCTGAACGACACCCTGGGCGTCGCCGTGGCGGTCTCGGACATCTCGAGCCCGACCCAGAGCCGCCGCTTCAACGCGTGGGGCTATCCCACCACGGCGTCCGGCGATCTGGTCATCGGCGGCGCCAAGCCGTACGTGCAGTCCAACAACCTCAAGCGCACCGGCGTGATCGGGGTGCTGGAATACAGCCCCACCGACAAGTTCCACACCTCGCTGGACCTCTACTATTCGAAGTTCCGCGAAAAGCAGATCCTGCGCGGCATCGAGCTGCCGCTGTTCTGGAGCTCGGCCAGCCTGCAGCCGGGCTACACGGCCCAGGACGGCCTGATCACCAACGGAACCTACACCGGCGTGAAGGGGGTCATGCGCAACGACCTCAACACCCGCCACACCACTCTGAAGTCGGCCGGCTGGAACATCGCCTACGACACCGACAACGGCTGGACCCTCGCCGCCGACCTCAGCCATTCGGACGCCAAGCGTCGCGACGTGATCTTCGAATCCTATTCGGGGACGGGGCCGTCAGGGGTCGGCGCCACCGACACCCTGACCTTCAACACCACGCCCGGCGCGGGCACCACCTTCGGCTCGAGCCTGGACTACACCAACTCGACCCTGTTCGTGCTGACCGATCCCCAGGGCTGGGGCGCCGGCGCCAACGGCGGGGCCGCCACGGGCGGGGCCGTGACCCAGGCGGGCTTCTACAACACCCCGGCGATCAAGGACGAGCTGAACGCCGTCCGCCTGACCGCCAAGCGCGACTTGGCGTGGGGTCCGATCAACAAGGTCGAGTTCGGCTACAACGCCAGCCGTCGCGAGAAGTCCAAGGAAGTCCACGAAAGCTTCCTGACCTTCGGCGGCACGATCGCCCAGGGCGCGCCGCTGAGCCGCCCGATTCCCAAGGAAGCGCTGGTCGGCACGGTCAGCCTTAACCTGATCGGCATCAAGGCCATGCTGGCCTATGACCCGACCTACCTGCTCGACAACGGCGTCTACACCCTGGTCGCCGACCAGAGCCCGGCGGTCCAGACCCGCAACTGGGCGGTCAAGGAAGACGTACAGGTCGCCTACGCCAAGTTCGACATCGACAGCACGGTCGGTTCCATCCCGGTCACCGGCAACGCCGGCCTGCAGGTGGTCCATACCGACCAGTCCTCGACCGGCACGCGGGTCAATCCGGCCGACACCGCCCATCCGACCAGCAACGACGGCGGCGACAAATACACCTATGTCCTGCCCAGCCTGAACCTGACGTTCGACCTGAGCAACGAGACCTTCCTGCGGTTCGGCGCGGCCCGCACCCTGGCCCGGGCCCGGATGGACGAACTGCGCGCCAGCCAGTCGTTCAACCAGAACCTGTCGAACCTGACCTCGACCGATCCGAACACCTCGTACTTCAGCACCGAAGGCGGCAATCCCCAGCTGCGGCCCTACATCGCCGACGGCGTCGACGTGTCGCTGGAAAAGTACTTCGGTCGTTCAGCCTATGTCTCGGCCGCCGCCTACTACAAGAAACTGTCGAACTTCGTGAACTCCGGCGCCTCGACGATCGAGGACTTCTCGCCGTTCCTGTCGCTGCTGACGCCGACCCAGCAATCGCAGCTAGGCACCCCCCAGGGCCTGGCCAAGGCGCCGCAGAACGGCAAGGGCGGCTATATCCGCGGCATCGAACTGTCGGCCTCGATCCAGGGCGACATCTTCTTCGAGCCGCTGCGCAACTTCGGCCTGATCATCAGCGGCTCGTACACCGACAGTTCGGTCAAGCTGGACGACAACACCGCGCCCATCGACATGCCCGGCCTGTCGAAGACGGTGATCAACACCACGTTCTATTACGAGAACAACGGCTTCAACGCCCGGATCAGCAACCGCTACCGCAGCAAGTTCCTGGGCGAGGTCGCCGGCCTCAGCGCCGCGCGGATCTACCGGACCGTCGACACCGAGTCCGTGCTTGACGCCCAGATCGGCTACGAGTTCCGGCAAGGTCCGCTCAACGGCCTGTCGATCCTGCTGCAGGCCAACAACATCACCGATGAGCCGTTCAAGACCTACCAGAGCGGCGATCCTCGCCAGACCATCGACTACCAGAAGTACGGCACCACCTACATGGTCGGCGTTTCGTACCGGTTCTAAAGACGTCCCCCTCCCCTGCAACTCCCCGCCGGCCCCTCCGGCGGGGATTTTCTTTTTGGACGCCCTGGAGGTGCGGCCGACCGCGCCGGCTTGGCGTGGGTCACGTTGGCCTGGCTGGCTGAACAGCGCTCCATGAACGCTGCTTGCCATAATGATAGTTATAACTACTATCTCCTGGCAAAAGCAGTGACGGGGGTATGGAATGCGAAAGCTCCAGGTGCTCGCGGGGGTCGCCGGCGCGGCGATGATGACAGCGGCGGGCCAGGCCGGCGCCCAAGAGGCGACCGCGCTCGACGAGATCGTCGTCACCGCCCAGAAGCGCGCGGAAAACCTCCAGGACGTGCCAGTCTCGGTCACCGCCCTGACCGCCGACCAGCTCAAGGACCAACGGGTGGGCGACGTCCTGGCCCTGTCGGGCCTGTCGCCGGGCCTGCAGATCAAAACCGACGACAATGCCGCCAACCCACGCATCTTCATCCGCGGCATCGGGGTCAACGACTTCAACCCCAGCACGGCCAGCGCGGTCGGGGTCTATGTCGACGGGGTCTATGTCGCCTCCCCCCTGGCCCAGATGTCAGGCTTCTACGACCTACAGCAGGTCGAGGTGCTGCGCGGACCGCAGGGCACGCTCTATGGCCGCAACACCACCGGCGGGGCGATCAACGTCACCACCAAGAAGCCCAGCGCCACGCCTGAAGGCGACCTGGCCGTCGACTACGGCCGGTTCAATTCGCTCAACGTCCAGGGCGGCTTCGGCGGCCCGATCGCCGACACCCTGGCCTTCCGCATCGCCGGCCTCTACGACAAGAGCGACGGCTACACTCTCAACCGCCTGACCGGGAACAAGGGCAACGACGCCGACCGCAAGGCCGTGCGCGGGGCCCTGCGCTGGACACCCGACGACAAGCTGACCGTCGACGTCTCGGCCAGCTACAGCAAGTCCAGCGGCGGCTCGATCCTGACCTATAACCGCTCGCTGGTGGCTCAGACGGCCGAGGCGGCCAGCACGGCTGATCCTGACCCGACCTTCGGCTACATCTTCTGCAAGCCGGCCTACTACACCTCGGGCCAGTGCACGAACGTCGCCGGCTACGCCAACACCAGCACCAACAAGTACCAGGGCGACTACCGCTTCGAGGGCAAGGACATCGTCAAGCTGTTCGGGGCGACCAGCGCCATCAGCTACGACTTCGGCGGGGTGACGCTGTACTCGATCACCGGCTACCAGCGGGCCAAGAGGGACGACTACGAAGAGACCGACGCCAACCCGATCTCGATCTTCGACGCCCGCTACATCGCCCAGCAGGACACCACCAGCCAGGAGTTCCGCCTGCAGTCGAACGGCGCCACGGCCCTGCGCTGGGTCGCCGGCCTCTATGGCGCCCGCGACAACCTGGACAATGACAGCCACTACAACGTGCTGGAGGCGCTGCGCGTCCCCGATCCGGTCAACAACCCCACGGGCATGGATCCGGCCAACAGCGTCGGCGTGTTCGGCTGGCCGCTGCACCAGAAAACCACCAGCTACGCCGCCTTCGGCCAGGTGGACTATGACCTGACCCCCAAGCTCACCCTGACCGGCGGCCTGCGCTGGTCACAGGACAAGAAGACCTTCCACTATGTTAGCGACGTCGATTACGGCCTGCTGACCCTGTTCGAATACGACAACCAGAAGACCTTCAGCTCGATCTCGGGCCGGGTGGGCCTGCGCTACGCGATCAACGACGACGCCAACGTCTACGCCACCTACAATCGCGGGACCAAGAGCGGCGGCTTCTTCAGCGGCCAGACGACGGATCCGGACGACCTGGGCCCTTATCGGGACGAGACCGTCAATGCCTACGAGGTGGGCGCCAAGAGCGAGTTCCTGGACCGCCGCCTGCGGGTCAATGTCTCGGCCTTCTACTATGATTACAAGGACCTGCAGGTCTATACGGTGATCCAGCGCAACGGCCTGCCGGTGCAGCTGTTCACCAATGCCTCCAAGGCCCGGGTCTATGGCGGCGAGGCCGAGATCGAGGCGCGGCCGATGGCCGGCCTGTCCCTGACCTTGGGCGCCTCGCTGCTGAGCGCCGAGTACAAGGACTTCCAGTCGCTGGGCGAGGACTATTCGGGCAACACCCTGCCCTCGGCGCCGAAGACCAGCCTGAACGGCGCGGCGCGTTACGAGCACCCGGTGGGCGCCGGCAAGCTGATCAGCCAGCTGGACTTCACCTATCGCGGCAAGGTCTATTACGACACCGCCAATACCGAGCGGCTCAGCGACAAGGCCCGGGCCTATGTCAACGGACAAGTGGGCTGGGCCTTCGCCGACGGGCGCTACGAACTGGGCGTGTGGGGCAAGAACCTGGCCGACACCACCAACATCTCCGACATCACCCCGATCGCCGCGTTCGGATTCGACGTGTTCAGCATGGGGCCGCCGCGCACCTACGGCCTCTATCTCCGGGCCAGGTATTGAGCGCGGCCGAGATGCCGGCCGCGGTCTCGCCGCCGCCCGTCGCGGGCGCCTGGATCGGCGCGCCGCCCAACTTGATCCAGCGCCTGACGGTGTTCTGGATCGGCTTGGTCGGGGTGCTGTTTCCCGGGGTCGGGCCGCTGCTGTTGGGCGGGCTGGAGGGCGCTGGCCGCCTCACCGCCAACCAGCTGGGCTTGGCCGGCATGGCCGAGCTGGTGGCCATGGGCATCGGAGCGGCGGTTCTCGGTCCGCTGTTCGGCGAGCGCCGGCTGCGACTGGCGGCCGTGAGTTGCAGCCTGGCCCTGGCGGCCCTGGATCTGGCCACCACCCGCGTTTCGGGCGACCCGTTGATCCTGGTGCGCGCCGCCGCGGGGCTTCCGGCCGGCGTGATGATCTGGCTGATCACCGGCATGATCGTCCGTTCGCCGCGTCCAGAGCGTTGGGCCGGTCTCTACCTGACCATCCAGACCCTGTTGCAACTGGGCGTGGTCAGTGCGATCGGCGCCTTTGTCGTCGGGCGGTTCGGTCCGGACGGTGGCTTTGTGGTGCTGGCCGCCCTCACCGTCTCGGCCGCCCTGGCCGGCTTGGCCATCCCCGGCGCCTATGCCCTGTTGGTCGAGACCGAAGACAACCCCAAGGGCCTGCCCAGCGCGCGGGGCTGGATCGCCCTGGCCGCCGTCTTCTGCTTCCAGGCCTTCATCCTGGCCGTCTGGATCTATGCCGAACCCTTGTCGCGGCAGGCCGGACACCCGGCCGAGGTCGCCAGCGCCGCCTTCGCCGTGTCTTTGGCCGCCCAGGTCGCGGGCGGCGCGGCGGCCACGGCCCTGGCCGGACGGCTGTCGTGGTTCTGGTCGCTGGCCGTCGCCGTGGCCCTGGCGATCGGCGCCCTGTTCGTAATGGCCAGCCTGCCGTCAGCGGCGGTGTTCCTGGTCGCGGCCGGCGTGTTCGGCTTCGTCTGGCTGTTCGCCTCGCCCTATCTGACGCCGCTGGCGATCGAGGCCGATCCCAGCCGCCGGGCGGCCTTGCTGGGGCCGGGCGCCAGCCTGCTGGGCTGCGGCGCAGGACCACTGCTGGCCTCATTCGTCGTCACCGGCGCCGACGTGCGGCCCGCGGTCTGGCTGGGCGTCGGCCTGGCCCTGGTCACTCTGATGATCGCGGCCTTCCTGCACCTGACAAGGTCGCGCTAAGACGTCGAAGTGATTGGTTTTTCCCTCGAAGCGCTCTAGTTCGGAACGGACTTGAAGGAGAGACCGCATGCCGAAGGCGACGGCCCGGAAGTCCGCCAGCCCCGACATCGCGCTGGACGCCAAGCTGCAGCCGACCCAGGCTCGCGGCCAGGACACCTACGAGGTCGTGCTGGCCACGGCCGGCGAGATGCTGGGTGAGATCGGCTTCGAACAGCTGACCACCAACGCCATCTGCAAGCGCGCCGGCCTGACCCCGCCGGCCCTCTACCGCTATTTCCCCAACAAGTACGCGATCCTCAAGGAGCTTGGCGACCGGCTGATGAAGGCCCAGGACGAGATGGTCTTCGCCTGGATCGAGAGCGGCGGGCTGGAAGGCGACACGGCGGCCCAGCGCATCGACAAGAACGTCGCCATGCTGACCGAGATGATCGAGATGACCCGCCGGTTCCCCGGCGGGGCGGCGATCGGCCGGGCCCTGCGCGCCGTCCCAATGCTGCAGCAGTTGCGCTTCGCCTCGCGCGACATGGTGGCCGGCCAGTTCGCCGAGATCCTCAAGATGCGCTACCCGGCCGCGCCGGACGGCCGGGTTCGCCTGGCCATGCGGATGATGGTCGAGCTGACCTATTCGGCGACCGAGATGGCGGTGGAGGAGCCGGACCAGGACGCCCTGGCCCTCAGCCGCGAGGTCTGCCTGCTGTTCGAGCGGTATTTCGACACCTTTGGCGACCCGTCGCTGGTTCCATGGAACGACGCCTTGCAAGAACAGTAGTTTTTACTATCATACCGACGTCGCAGACGGAGAGATGCGGATGACGGGGTGGAGCAACTGGTCGGGCAGCGTCACGGCCTCCCCTCGCCTGGTCGCCCGGCCGCGCGACGCCGGCGAGCTGGCGTCGATGATCGGCCAGGCCGGCAAGGTGCGCGTGGTCGGGGCCGGCCACTCTTTCATGCCGCTGTGCCAGACTGACGACCTGCTGCTGAGCCTGTCGGACTACGAAGGCGCGATCGAGGTCGCGCCCGACCGCAAGACCGTCTGGGCCCCGGCCGGCTGGAGCCTCAAGGCGCTGACGGCGGCTTTGTGGGACCAGGGCCTGTCGCTGATAAACCAGGGCGACATCAACCCGCAGTCCCTGGCCGGCGCCATCTCGACCGGCACCCACGGCACCGGCGCGGAGCTGGGCAGCCTGTCGACCCAGGCCTGCGGCTTTCGGCTGATGACCGCCGACGGCGCGATCGTCGAATGCGGTCCTGACCAGAACCCCGAGCTCTACCAGGCCCAGCGCCTGTCGCTGGGGCTGCTGGGCGTCGCCGTCGAGATCCGGATCCACGTCGTTCCCGCCTATCACCTGGAGGAACGGGTCGAGCGCCGCCCCCTGGCCGAGGTCGCCGAACGGCTGGACGAGTTGGCCGCCGCCACACGCCACATGGAGTTCTTCGTCTTCCCCTATTCGGACGAGGTGATCTTCAAGACCCTGCACCCCGTCGAGGTCGAGGCGACCGCCCCGCCAGCCAAGGAGATCGGCGAGGACAGCGAGGCGACGTTCAAGACCATCTGCGACATCTGCGCCGCCGTTCCGATCCTGACGCCCTCGCTGCAGCGGCTGATGATGCGAATGATGGGCAAGGCCAGCCGGCGCGTCGGCCCGGCCTACGCGATCTTCCCGTCGGAGCGGAACATCCGCTTCGAGGAGATGGAGTACGAGCTGCCGCGCGCGGCCGGCTTGCCGACCCTGAGGGCGGCCATGGCCCATATCCGCAAGCGCCGCCTGCCGATCACCTTCCCGTTCGAGTTCCGCCTGGCGGCCGGCGACGACATCTGGATGAGCCCGTTCAACGCGGGTCCCGGCGCCTCGATCTCGTTCCACCAGTACGCCAGGATGCCCTGGCGACCGGCCTTCGCCGAGATGGAGGCGGTGCTGCGCGACGGCGCGGGCCGTCCGCACTGGGCCAAGCGCCACACCCTGACCACGGCCGACGTCCACCGGCTCTATCCGCGCGCCGGCGATTTCGTCGCCGCCTGCAAGACCTGGGACCCGGCCGGCAAGTTCGCCAACACCCACCTGACCCAGCTTTTCGGCCTCTGACGGGAACCGCCATGACCGACCAAGACCTGCATGCCGGCCTGATCGGCGCCCAAGGCTCGCGCCGCGACCTCAACACCCCGGTGCTGGTGATCGACCGCCCGGCCCTGGAACGCAACATCGCCCGGATGGCGGCGTTCGCGGCCGAAAAGGACGTCAAGCTGCGGCCTCACGCCAAGACCCACAAGAGCGTCGACATCGCCAAGCTGCAGATCGCCGCGGGGGCCGTAGGCCTGTGCTGCGCCAAGATCGGCGAGGCTGAGGTCCTGGCCGACGGCGGCGTGACGACCGGTCTGCTGGTCACCTCGCCCGTGGTCTCGGCGCCGGCCATCGCCCGACTGGTCGCCCTGAACGGCAGGACCACCGACCTGATGACGGTCGTCGACCATCCGGCCAATGTCGCCGCCCTGGGCGCGGCCGCCGACGCCGCGGGCAAGGCGCTGCAGGTGATCATCGACCTGGATCCGGGCATCCATCGCACCGGCGTGGCCTCGCCCGAGGCGGCGGTCGCCCTGATGCAGGCGATAAAGGCCCAGCCGAGCCTGATCTATGCCGGCCTGCAGTGCTATTGCGGCATGCAGCAGCACATCGAGGGCTTCGCCGACCGCAAGGCCAATCTGGAGGACCGCGGCGCCTATATCCGCTCGGTGATCGACGCCCTGACGGCGGCTGGCGGCGCGCCGCCGATCGTCTCGGGCTCGGGCACCGGCTCGCACCGGATCGACGCCGAGCTGGGGATCTTCACCGAGTTCCAGGTCGGCTCCTACGTGTTCATGGACGGCCAGTACCTGGTCTGCGACATCGCCGGCGACGGGGCGGATCAAAGCCCCTACGAGGCGGCCCTGCTGATCGACGCCCGGGTCGTGAGCGCCAACACGCCGGGCATGGTCACGGTCGACGCCGGCTTCAAGGCGCTGTCGACCGACGCCGAGCCGCCCACGGTGCTGGGCGGCGCGCCTGACGGGTCGCGCTACTTCTTCATGGGTGACGAGCACGGCGCCGTCCTGCCGCCATCCGGCACGACGCCGCCGAGCCTGGGCGAGCGGGTGATCCTGGGCGCGCCGCACTGCGACCCGACCGTGAACCTCTACGACACCTACCACGTGGTGGACGGCGACACCCTGGTGGCGCTGTGGCCGGTGTCGGCCCGGGGACGCTCGCGCTAGGCGCCGGTCAGCCTGGCCGGAACATCTGGAACTTCCCCGCCTCGTCGATCCCGAAATAGTCGCCCGCCCCGCCGCCCCTCAGGATCGGCTGGGCGGCCACGGTGTCGTAGACGCCGTCAACCAGCAGCGCCTGGTCGATATGGACCATCACCACCTCGCCCAGGGTCAGCCAGGCGTCCACCGGCGTGCCCTCGGCGTCGTTGAACCTGACGATCTGGGTCAGGCGGCATTCGAAGGCCACGGGGCTTTCGGCCACGCGCGGCGCGGCGACCCGCTGGGAGGGCGCCGCCGTCAGGCCGGCCAGGGCGAACTCGTCGACATGCTCGGGAACCATCGCCGAGGTGGCGTTCACCGCCTGGGCCAGGGGCCGCGTCGCCAGGTTCCAGACGAACTGGCCGGTCTCCTCGATATTGCGCACGGAGTCCTTCCAGCCCGTGCTGGAAAAGCCGATGATCGGCGGCTTGTAGTTGAAGGCGTTGAAGAAGCTGTAGGGCGCGAGGTTGCGCACGCCCGCGGCGCTGACCGTCGAGATCCAGCCGATCGGCCGGGGCGCGACGATGGCGTTCAGCGGATCGTGCCGCAGGCCATGGCCCGCCTTGGGATCATAGGAATGGATCGCAGTCATCGGCGCCTCGCTCGTCGAGGCTGGTCTTAGGGCGATGCGTCGTGATCCGCCAGCCGCCGCTCAGCCGGCGCGCGCCTCCGACCGGTTCGACAATTCGGCCAGGATCAGGTGCGCCGCCCGCGAGGCGGGTTCGGCGTCGTGCTCCACCTCGCCATGATCCAGAAGCGAGACCAGCTTGGCGCGCGCGCGGCAGACCCGGCTCTTCATCGTCCCCTCGGGCACGTCGCACATCTCGGCGGCCTGCCGATGGGAAAACCCGCCCGCCCCGACCAGGATCATCGCCTCGCGTTGTTCGTCGCTCAAGGCGTTGAGGGCGTTGCGCAGGTCGTTGAGGATCAGCGACTGGATCTGGGCGCCGCCGACACCGGGGATTTGCGCGCTGGCGGCCGGATCCAGGGGCGTCTCGCGCCACCGGCGCCGGCGTTGTGAATAGAAGTGGTTGCGGGCGATCTTCATGAGCCAGCCCTTGAGGTTGGTGCCCGGCGTGAACTGCGCTCGGTGCCGCCAAGCCTTGAGCAGGGTGTCCTGCGCCAGGTCGTCTCCCATCGTCGCATCGCCGCAAAGGCCGCGCGCGAAGGAACGAAGAACCGGGATATTGGCCACGACCTCCTGCCTGAAATCGTTCTCGTCGAGCAAGGCCGAACCGTCCGACTGAGATACGAAGCTGCGGGCCTCGTTCGAGAGCGCGGTCTCCGATCCGCTCCAGCGAGCGGAGGTCTCAAGAAGTTTCGCGGTCGGGCTGATGTCCATTATGGGAACTCCGAAGGTCAGGCGCAGGCGGCGTTCGGACTTTCCGCCGGGCGCGTGCTCGCCTCAATCAGGTGAAACCCTGGCTGTGGGCGACCATCGCGAAATTCAGCGAAGCTTGGCGCGAATCCGGCGCAAGGCGCTGAGTCGAAAAGGATCTCCCGGGTCGTCGTCGCGCCATGATCTGGTCGTATGGCGTGCAGGTGTCGGAATGAACAACTATAAGTTCTTCGTCGAGGCGCCCTCAACCTCGCGCGGAAAATTCAGCAAGCGCTTCAGCCCAAAACAGACAATCATGCCGCCCGCCCGGAGCGAGAATCGAACATGCCCTTGCCTAGCGCCCCAACCATCCTGCTGGCCGACGATCATTCGATCGTGCGGGCAGGACTGCGCGAGGCGCTGGAATCTCAGCCGGGCTGGACCATCTGCGGCGAGGCGTCCAACGGCCGCGACGCGATCCGCCTGGCCAGGGAACTGGTGCCAGATGTCATGATCCTAGACATCAGCATGCCGGACCTGAGCGGCGTGATCGTGGCCCGCGACGTGCGCAAGCTGAAGACCCATACCGAGCTGCTGATCTTCACCATGCACGACAGCGAACAGTTGCTGCGCGAGGTGTTCAGCGCCGGCGCGCGCGGCTTCGTGCTGAAGTCGGCCCCAACCGACCACATCATCGCCGCGGTAGTCTCGCTGCTGAACCACAAACCCTATTTCTGTCCAGGCATCACCGACGCCGTGCTGCGCGGCTACCTTTCGCCCGGTGTCCACGGGCTTGGCGACGTGATCGAAGGGGCGGAAACCTTGACCACGCGGGAACTGCTGATCGTCCAGCTTTTGGCCGAGTCCCGAAGCAACAAGGTCATCGCCTCGATGCTCGACATCAGCGTCAAGACGGTCGAGAGCCATCGCGGCAACATCATGCGAAAGCTCGGCGCCCATTCGCTGGCCGACATCGTGCGGTACGCCATCCGCAACAAGCTGATCGAGGCCTAATCGGGTGGGAGGAGAGCCGGCCCGAGACATGCGTCGGGACATGAGGGCCGGCTCTCGGCTCGCGACCACGGCTCGCTCTTGGGGGTTGAGCGCGCGGTGGCTTGCCAAGGGAAATCGGGGGTGACGCTTGGCGAGCGAGCGGCAGCAGAGTGAGGCCGTAACCGCTCCAACGCCATCAGGTCAAACCCTAGGTCGGCGCGAGAAAACCCCTACAGGCGTCAGGCCAGGTGGATCGAACTCTTGATCGCGCCGCCAGCGACCTCCTTCTGGCGAGCGCGTTCGATCGCGTCGTCCAGCAGTTTCAGGAACTCGGTCTGCATCTGGATCGACTCGAGGTCCGTCGCCCTCGCCCCGTCCAGGGTCGACCGCCGGATTTCCTCAAGCTGCTCGAGCGACAGCGCCGCGCAGAGCCGCAGGCTGAGGAACTGAAGCGCGGCTACTCGAATCTCAAGATTTGTCATCGACAAGTCGCTGCGAAACAAGGTGCGAGCAGATACGGACGGGGGCGCGGCCGTCGACCATCGACGCAGGACAGCCATAACCACTGGGTTCAAGCGTCGCCATGGCGGACTCCCCAAGCGCGAATCCCGCGACGCGCGAGAGTAGAACGGACGAGACGCGGTTTGGCCCGCCTCAATTGTTAACTAGTGCAAATGAGGGGGAAAGAGGGGGGCGGCGGCTGGGCATTCGCGAAATGGAAAAGCGTCGAAGCTATTGGAGCGGGATCGCGCTATGATGGCTGAGCCGGTAATCGTCCCGCGCCACGCGGGATCGCCGGCCTGAAAGGACCTCATGTCCGACCGACCGGACGCGCGTCAGGCCACGCGCTGGACCGCCCTGCTCGACCTGGTCGGCATTCACCAGATCACGGCGCAGGAAATCCGCGCCGAAACGCTGTTCCTGGGGAGCCGTCACCAGGGACGGATCGTCGAGGGCGCCCGGCTGGAACTGAAGTCGCCCGAACTCTCCGCCCGTCGCGGCGCCCTGCTGCGGGCCGTGATCCGCGCGACGCCGGCGACCGCCGCCGTGGAGACCGACCAATGACCGACGAGGAAGCCCAGGTCCTGCGCCGCGAAAACGACTATCTCAAGCGCCGCAACGCCCAGCTGCAGGACGACGTCACCAGCCTGGGCGGCCAGCTCCTGCGCCTGCAGCAGGAATTGGAGCGGATGAGCGGCCGCCGCGCCGCAGCCTCGCCCGATCCCCTGTCGGGCGGCCAATAGAATGACGCTTTCCCCGGGACAGCTCGTGGCCTTGAAGAACCTCGCCCGCAAGAAGGCCGGCGAGGCCGTCGACTGGATCAATATCGCCGATGCGCGTGTGTTGACCGACCTGGGCCTGGCGGAGCGCAACGGCGGCGGCTGGGTCATCACGACGGACGGCGTCGCCGCCCTGGCGAACCAGAACGTTTCCGAATGACGTCGTAACCACTTGAAGTCATGTAGCTATCGGCAGCAGAATTCGTGCGATATTCAGTCGCCGATGAAGCGGTAGCCGATCCCCGGTTCTGTCAGGATCATCGTCGGGGTCGATGGGTCGGCCTCCAGCTTCTGGCGCAGCTGGCCGACGAACACGCGCAGGTACTGGGTGTCCTGGGCGTGGGCCGGGCCCCAGACCGCGGTGAGCAGGTCCTTGTGAGTTAGCACCTTGCCCCGAGCCTGGGCCAGGCGGGCCAGGACCTCGTATTCGCGCGGCGAGACCTTCACCACGGCGCCGTCGCGGATCACCAGGTGCTTTTCCAGGTCGATCTCGACCGCTCCCGCCCGGATCGGCGCCAGAGGGCCCTGGGCCTGGCCGCGCTGGCGAAGCGCCACGCGAAGACGCGCCAGCAACTCCCCGACTCCGAACGGCTTTTCCACATAGTCGTTGGCGCCCAGGTCCAGGGCCTGGATCTTCTCGGCTTCCCGATCGCGGGCCGACAGGATGACGATCGGGCCCTCGTAGAAGGCGCGGGCCTTCTCCAGCACCGCCTTGCCGTCCATGTCGGGCAGGCCCAGGTCCAGCACCACGGCGTCCGGCGACCACAGGGCGATGCCGCGCAGCCCCTCCTGGCCGCTGTCGGCCCGCAGCGGCTCGTAGCCGGCGGCGTCCAGGGCCGGACCGAGGAATCGATGGATCTGCGGTTCGTCGTCGATGATCAGGATGCGTTGGCGCATTCCCGTGGTCTTGGCGGCGCTCATGGCTTGGTCATAGCAGATGATGCGGAGTCGCGATCGCCTTGGGCAGGCTGATCAGGATCCGAGTTCCCTTGCCATCGTGGATCGGGCTGGCGGCGGCGATCCGGCCGCCCATGGCGTCGACGAAGCCCTTGGAGATCGACAGGCCCAGGCCCGCGCCCTGGTGGCGGTCGGTGGGCTCCTCCATGCGGCGGAACTTCTCGAACACCTGCTCCAGCTCCGCTGTCGGAATGCCCCGGCCCTCGTCCTCGATGCTGATCACCACGTTGGAGCGGTCCTCGTAGGCGGCCATCTCGATCCGGGCGCCGTCCTGGCTGTAGGCGATGGCGTTCTCAAGGATGTTGACCACGGCCTGTTCCAGCAGGCTGGAATCGGCGCGCACCAGGCTTAGCTCGACGGGAAAATCGCGGGCCAGGATTCGGGTCTCCAGCCGTCGCGAGACCCGCTCGGCCGCCGCGCCCAGCACGTCGCGCACGTCGGTCCAGTCGGTGCGCAGCCGCAGCGCCCCGCCCTCCAGCCGGGTCATGTCCAGCAGGTTGCCGACATAGCGGTTCAGCCGCTCGGCCTCCTCGCGGATGCTGAGCAGCAGGTCGTCGCGCACCGCCGCCGTCATGCCCTTGCCATAGTCGATCAGGGTGCTGGAGGCTCCGAGCACCGTGGACAGCGGCGTGCGCAGATCGTGGCTGATCGAGTTCAGCAGGGCCGAGCGGAAGCGGTCGGCGCGACGCAGGGTCTCGGTCTCGACGGCCTCGGTCGCCAGTTCGGCGCGCTCCAGGGCGACGGCCCCCTGCTCCAGCAAGGCCAGCAGCAGTCGTTCGTCCTCGGAGCCGGCGACCATGGCCCCGGCCTCGACGCCGGCCACCCCGGCCCGCGAGCGCACGCCCTCCAGGGGCCAGAAGGTCCAGCGGGTCTGTGGCAGGGTGCCGGTGCCGAACCCCGCCGCCTCGCCCCTCTCCCACGCCCACCGAGCGGCGGCCATCGGCGCGGCGTCCAGCTCCTCCAGCGTCGGCGCGCCGGCGGCGGGCTGAAGTTCGCCGTTGGCCGGCAGCAACACCACGGCCTTGGCCCCGACCGCCGCCGCCGTCTGCTCGGCCAGGGCCTTGGCCGCCGCCTCGCGCCCGGCGGCCGCCGAGAAGGTCCGGCTGGCGGCCAGCAGGGCCGAGACGGCCGAGGCCCGCCGCTGGGCGTCCCGGCCCTGGTCCCGCACCCGCCCCGCCAGCCCGCCGGCGGCCAGGGCCACGGCCCAGAAGACCACCAGGGTCAGGAAGTCGGTCGGCGTGCCGATCGCGAACGAATGGCGCGGCTCCAGAAACATGTAGTTGTAGACCAGGAACGCCACGGTCGCCGCCGCCAGGGCCGGCCGCAGCCCGCGCAGCACCCCGGCCGCCAGCACCGCGGCCAGGAAGATCATCCCCAGGTCCACGCGGTCGAAGGCCACGTCCAGGCCCCAGGCCACGACCGTCGCGGCGGCGACGCAGCCGGCGGCCAGCAGGTAGGCCGTCCAGTCCACCCTTGGTCGGCGGGCCGGGACCTCGACGACCGCCTCGTGGGTGGCCTCGGTGACGACGTGGATCGCCGCCCCGCGCGCCTCGCGCAGCAGGGCCGCCGCCAGCGACCGTCCCAGCAGCTCGCGCCAGCGGCTGTCGGCCGACTTGCCGATGACGATCTGGGTGACGTTGTTGCGGCGGGCGTAGGCCATCACCGTGGCGACGATGTCGGCCCCGCTGAGCACCACGGTCGAGCCGCCCAGCTGCTCGGCCAGCTTCAAGGCGTCGCGCAGCCGGGCCGCCGCCGCCGGGCCCCTGGCCGGCTGGTCCAGGCGGTCGACGTGGGTGACCGTCCAGGGCGCGTCCATCATCATGTCCGACAACCGCCGGCCGGCTCGCACCAGGCCCGAGGCCATGGCGTCGCCGCCGACCAGCACCAGGATCCGCTCGCCGGCCGCCCAGGGACCCTCGACCCCCTTCTCGCGCATGGCGGCGACCAGCTGGTCGTCCACCGTCTGAGCCGCGCGGCGCAGGGCCAGCTCGCGCAGGGCCGTCAGGTTTTCGACCTTGAAAAAGTTCTCGGAGGCCAGGCGCGCGGTCTCGGGCACATAGACCTTGCCCTCGGTCAGCCGTTCGCGCAGCTCCTCCGGGGTGATGTCGATCAGTTCGATGGCGTCGGCCCGCGACAGGGCGCTGTCGGGCACGGTCTCGCGCTGGCGCACGCCGGTGATGCGCTGGACGACATCGACCAGACTTTCCAGGTGCTGGACGTTCAGGGTGGTCCAGACATCGATGCCGGCCGCCAGCAACTCCTCGACGTCCTGCCAGCGCTTGGGGTGGCGCGAGCCTGGGGCGTTGGAATGAGCGTATTCGTCAACCAGCAGCAGAGCCGGCCGGCCGGCCAGGGCCGTGTCGAGATCGAACTCCATCATCACGTGGCCGCGATGGTCGATCGGCTTGCGCGGCAGCACGTCCATGCCGCGCAGCAGGCTTTCGGTCTCGCGCCGGCCATGGGTCTCGACCAGGCCGATCAGCACGTCCTGGCCGTCGGCCTTGCGGCGGCGAGCGGCGCGCAGCATCTCGTAGGTCTTGCCCACGCCGGGGGCCATGCCCAGGAAAACCTTCAGGCGCCCCCGGCCCGCCTTGACGGCGGCGGCCAGGAGCGCCTCGGGATCAGGTCTTTTCGGATCGTCAGCCGGCACTAGCCGCCTTTCTTGCGCTGGGCGGCGAAGCGTGTGTCCAGCGCCCGGTTGACCGCCAGAACGTTGACCCGCGGCTGGCCGACAAAGCCGAACAGCCGGCCCTGGACCTGGCCGTCGATCACCGCCTGGACGGCGGCGAGCGGCGCCCCCCGCGCCCTGGCGACGCGCGGCGCCTGGAAGCGGGCGTAGTCCGGCGAGATGTCCGGGTCCAGGCCCGAGCCCGAACTCGTCACCGCGTCGGCGGGGATGGTCGCGCCCGGGTTCTCGGCGCGCAGGGCGTCAGCGTCGGCCTTGACCCGCTTGGCCAGGGCATCGTTCAGCGGGCCCATGTTCGAGCCGCTGGACGCCGAGGCGTCATAGCCGTTGGCGCCGGACGCCGACGGGCGCGGGTGCAGGTAGCCGGGCTGGGCGAACGCCTGGCCGATCAGGGCCGAGCCGACGACCGCGCCGCGCGTATCGCGCACCAGGCTGCCGTTGGCCTGGGTCGGGAACGCGGTCTGGGCGAGCCCGGTGACGGCCAGCGGATAGGCCAGGCCCAGCAGGACCGTGAACAGGCTCATGGAGACGATGGCGGGTCGAAGTTGGGAGAGCATGACTTTTGAGTCTCCGAGAATTGCAGCTTAGGCCAAGCCGAGGCCGGATACGATCAGGTCGATCAGCTTGATGCCGACGAACGGGGCGACCAGGCCACCCAGGCCGTAGACCGTCAGGTTGCGCGACAGCAGCTTTCCGGCCCCGATCGCCCGGTATTTCACGCCTTTCAGCGCCAGCGGGATCAGTGCGACGATCACCAGCGCGTTGAAGATCACCGCCGACAGGATGGCGCTCTGCGGGCTGTGCAGGCGCATGACGTTCAGCGCGCCCAGGGCCGGCAGGGCCACCACGAACATCGCCGGGATGATGGCGAAATACTTGGCCACGTCGTTGGCGATCGAGAAGGTCGTCAAGGCGCCGCGGGTGATCAGCATCTGTTTGCCCACCTCGACGATCTCGATGACCTTGGTCGGGTCGCTGTCGAGGTCGACCATATTGCCGGCCTCCCGCGCGGCCTGGGCGCCTGTCTGCATGGCCACCCCGACGTCGGCCTGGGCCAGGGCGGGCGCGTCGTTGGCCCCGTCGCCGCACATGGCCACCAGCCTGCCCCTGCCCTGCTCCTCGCGGATCAGCCGCAGCTTGTCCTCGGGCGTGGCCTCGGCCAGGAAGTCGTCGACCCCCGCCTCCGAGGCGATGGCGGCAGCGGTCACCGGGTTGTCGCCGGTGATCATCACCGTGCGTAGGCCCATGCGACGCAGGTCGGCGAAGCGTTCCTTGACGTTGGGCTTGACCACGTCCTTGAGGTGGATGACCCCGACCAGGACGCCGTTCTCGCTGACCGCCAGGGGCGTGCCGCCGGAACGGGCGATGCGGTCGACGGCGGCGCTGACCTCGGCCGGGACCTGCTTGGGATCCAGGGCCAGCGACCGATAGACGGCGTCGACCGCCCCCTTGCGCCAGGACATTCCATTAGCATCGAGACCCGACTGGCGGGTGGTGGCGCTGAAGGCGATCGAGATCGCGCCGGCCGGCGCTTCGATGACGATCCCTTGGTTGCGGCCCAGCTCGACGATCGAGCGGCCTTCCGGCGTCTCGTCGGCCAGGGAGGCGCTGACGGCGGCGCGCAGGGCGGCGTCGGGACGCACGCCCGGCGCGGCGATCACCTCGGTGGCCATGCGATTGCCGAAGGTGATGGTGCCGGTCTTGTCCAGCAGCAGGGTGTCGACGTCGCCGGCCGCCTCCACTGCCCGGCCCGACGTGGCCAGGACGTTGTGCTTCATCAGCCGGTCCATGCCCGCGATGCCGACCGCCGACAGCAGCCCGCCGATCGTGGTGGGAATGAGGGTGATGAACAGCGCCCCCAGCACCAGCGGATCCAGGGCCACGCCCGAGAACCGGCCCAGGCCCAGCAGGGTGACGACGGCGATCAGGAAGATCAGGGTCAGGCCGGCCAGCAGCACGGCCAGGGCGATCTCGTTGGGCGTCTTGCGACGGTCCGCGCCCTCGACCATGGCGATCATGCGGTCCAGGAACGTGCCGCCCGGCGAGGCGGTGACCCGTACCTTGATCCAGTCCGACACGACGGTGGTGCCGCCGGTGACGGCCGAGCGGTCGCCGCCGCTCTCGCGGATGACCGGGGCGCTCTCGCCGGTGATGGCCGCCTCGTTGACGCTGGCCATGCCCTCGATGATCTCGCCGTCAGTGGGGATCACATCGCCAGCCTCGACCAGGATCACCTCGCCGGGGACCAGCTTGTGGGCGGCGGTCGGGATGATCGTGCCGGTCTTGTCGTCGATGATCAGCTTGGCGTTGGTGGTGACGCGGGTGGCGCGCAGGCTGTCGGCGGCGGCCTTGCCCCGCCCTTCGGCGACGCTCTCGGCCAGGTTGGCGAACAGCACCGTGGCCCAGAGCCAAGCCGCGACCTGGATCGCGAAGCCAGCCGCCTGGTGGTTCGCCAGCGCCGCGACGGCCGAGACCGTCGACAGCAGGGCCACGATCCAGGTGGCGAAGATCACCGGATTGCCGGTCAGCTTGCGCGGGTCCAGCTTGACGAAGGCGTCCTTGGCCGCGCGGGTCAGGATGGCCGCGGACAGGCCGCCGGTCAGGGCGCTGGCCTTGCGCCGGCCCTCCCCGGTCTGGGGCTCGTCCAAGGGAGCTTGAAGGGTCGTCATCTTCAATCGCCTTTGCGATCAGGACGCGTGGGCGACCGCGGCGAGCACCTGGAAGTGCTCGACGATCGGACCCAGCGCCAATGCGGGGAAGAACTGCAGGCCGCCCAGGATCAGGATCACCCCCACCAGCAGGCCGATGAACAGGCCGCCGTCGGTGGGCAGGGTCCCGGCGGACGGGGCCAGCTTGGGCTTGGCGGCCAGCGAGCCGGCCATGGCCAGGACGGCGATGATCGGCATGAACCGGCCCATGGCCATGGCCACGCCCAGGGTCGCGTCCCACCAGGGGGCGTTGGCGGTCAGGCCGGCGAAGGCCGAGCCGTTGTTGGCCGTGGCCGAGGTGTAGGCGTAGAGGATCTCCGACAGGCCATGCGGGCCTGTATGCATCAGGCCCTTCAACGCTTCGGGCAGGACCGCGGCGACGGCCGAGAAGCCCAGGGTCGAGACCGGGATGGCCACCACGGCCAGGATCGACAACTGCACCTCGCGGGCCTCGATCTTCTTGCCGAGATATTCGGGGGTACGGCCCACCATCAGGCCGGCGACGAACACCGACAGCACGGCCATGACCACCATGACGGCGATGCCCGAGCCGATGCCGCCGGGCAGGATCTCGCCCAGGTGCATCAGGAACATCGCCATGCCGCCGCCCAGCGGCATCAGGCTGGAATGCATGCCGTTGACCGAGCCGTTCGAGGCTCCGGTGGTCATGGCGACCCAGGCGGCCGTGGCCGGGGCGCCGAAGCGGGTCTCCTTGCCTTCCAGATTGACCGAGGCGTCGACATGGGCGGCGACCAGGGCCGGCGGGCTCTGCGTCTCGGTGACATAGATCGTCGCCGCGCCGGCCGACAGCAGAACCACGCCCGCCACGACCAGGGCCCGAATGTCCTTCCGCGCCAGCACGCTGCGGCCGAAAGCGAAGAAGGCGGCCCAGCCGAGCACATCGATCGAGACGGCCGTGATCAGGTTGGTCAGCGGCGTGGGGTTCTCGAACGGATGGGCCGAGTTGGCGTTGAAGATCCCGCCGCCGTTGATGCCCAGCATCTTGATGGCCTCCTGCGAGGCCACGGCGTAGAGCGCGATCTTCTGGTCAGCGCCTTCCAGGGTGTGGGCGGTGACGCCGGCGGCCAGGGTCTGGGGCAGACCCAGGGCGACCAGAACCACGGCCAGCAGGAACGACAGCGGCAGCAGCACGTAGAGCGTGGTGCGCACCAAGTCGGCCCAGAAGTTGCCGACTCCCTCGCCCCTATTGGCGACAAACGCCCGGGCCAGAGCCGCGGCGATGGTCGCGCCGGTGGCGGCCGAGACGAAGTTCTGGGTGGTCAGCACCAGCATCTGGCTCAGCGTCGACATCGTCGACTCGCCGGCATAGCTCTGCCAGTTGGTGTTGGTGACAAAGCTGATCGCGGTGTTGAACGACAGGTGTCCGGACAGGCCGGGGAAGCCTTGCGGGTTCAGCGGCAGCACGCCCTGCAGGCGCAGCACCGCATAGACCAGCAGGAATCCGACCAGGTTGAAGGCCAGCAGCGCGCCGGCATAGCCGTACCAGCTCTGGCTCTTGGCCGGATCGACGCCGCAGGCCTTGTAGAAGACGGCCTCGACCGGACGCAGCACCGGATCCAGCCAGGTGCGCTCGCCGTTCCAGACCCGCGACATGTAAACGCCCAGCGGCCAGCCGATCGCGACCGCCAAGCCCAGCGTCAGGGCGATTTCCGCCCAGCCTTGCCAATTCATGGGATGAGTTCCGTCAGAACTTGTCGGGTCGCAGCAGGGCCACGACCATGTACGCCGCGACGACGAGCGCCCCGGCTCCCCACAGCACGTTCACCAGCATGGTCACACGCGCCTCAGGGCGGCGGCGAAGGCGGCGAAGGCCAGGAACAGCCCGCCGCCCAACGCCAGGAAGATGAGATCAGCCATCCTTGGCCTCCAGCTAACTTGGCTGGAAAGGACCATGAAGGCGCGTAAGGGCTCCATTCGCCATGGCGCGGGTCTGCGTAAGGGGAGCGTAAAGGCGGTGTTGGTGGGGCCGTGCGTCCTTCGAGGCCCGCTAATGCCGGCGCCTCAGGATGAGGACCGGTGGTCGCGACCTTGCGGAATTCCTCATCCTGAGGTGCGAGGCGTAGCCGAGCCTCGAAGGACGCACCCCGCCGGAGGCCTCAGACCTCGAAGGTCATCCCGTCATAGGCCGGCTCGACCCCCGGCGGAAGTTTCGCCGCCAAGGCATTGAAATCCAGGTCGATATGCAGGTTGGTCAGGATGGCGCGACGCGGCTTGGCGCGGGCGATCCAGTCCAGGGCCAGGCCCACATGGGCGTGGGTCGGGTGCGGCGTCCAGCGCAGGGCGTCCACCACCCAGACGTCGAGATCGCTCAGCGCCGCCCAGCTCTCCTCGGGAAAGCCGATGGCGTCGGGCGTATAGGCGACATCGCCGAAGCGATAGCCGACGGCGCGGATCTCGCCGTGATCGACGTCGAAGGTGGTCACCGGGATCGCGCCGCTGGGGCCGTCGACCTTCCAGGGCTGGCCGTGCGGCGGGATGGGGTGGGCGTCGCAGATGGCCGGATAGCCGCCCTGGCTCTCGAAGATGTAGCCGAACCGCCGTCCCAGGCTCTCCATCGTATAGGCGTCCATGTAGGTGGGGACGCGCCGGCGATGGTTCAGGAAGAACGGCCGCAGGTCGTCGATCCCGTGGGCCTGGTCGGCATGGTCGTGGGTGAACAGGCAGGCGTCGACGCGCTTGACCCCCGCCCTCACCGCCTGCAGCCGGAAGTCCGGGGCGGTGTCGACCACCACCGTGGTGTCGGTCGCTGGATCGCCGCCCGGCCGTCGCACCAGCATCGAGCAGCGGGTACGCAGGTTCTTCGGTTCGGCCGGGTCGCAATCGCCCCAGTTGCCGTCGGCGCGCGGCACGCCGCCCGACGAGCCGGAGCCCAGGATCGTGAACTCCAGCTTGCCGGTCATGTCCGGGGGATCCGGTCGAACAGGGCGAAGAAGGCGTCCTCGGTGCGGGCCTCGGCGTCTGCGCGGGTCCAGCCACGGATCTCGGCCAGCTTGTCCAGCACGTGCGGCAGATAGGCCGGCTCGTTGCGGCGGCCGCGCATCGGCACGGGGGCCAGGTACGGGCAGTCGGTCTCCAGGATGATCTTGTCGGCCGGCATGTCGGCGATGATGTCGCGCACCGCCTGGGCCTGCTTGAAGGTGGCGATGCCCGAGACCGAGAACCAAGCCCCCAGCGCCGCCATCCGCCGAGCCAGCTCGGGACCGCTGGTGTAGCAGTGCATCAGGATCTTGAACGGCCCCCGGGCGTGCTCCGCCTCGAGGATGTCGCCCATCACCGCGTCGGCCTCGCGGGTGTGGACCACCAACGGCAGGCCGGTCTGGCGCGCCGCGGCCGCATGGGCGCGGAACACGTTCGCCTGCACGTCGCGCGGGCTGAGGTCGTAGTGGAAGTCCAGCCCCGTCTCGCCAATGCCGATCACCTTGGGCCGGCCTGCCAGCTCGACCAAACGTTCGGCCGTCAGCTCGACATGGTCCTTGGCCTCATGCGGATGGGCCCCAACCGTGCACCAGATGTCGTCGTTGGCCATGGCGATGGCGTGGACCGCGTCGAACGACGGAATCTTGTCGCAGATAGTGACCATCAGCTGGATCCCGGCGGCGCGGGCGCGGTCGATCACCGCCTGGCGGTCCTCGTCGTACTGATGGGCGTGCAGGTTTACGTGGCTGTCGATGAGCATGCGGTCACATGGCCGCCCGGGCGGCGGCGCGCAAGTCCATGATCGCGGTCCAGAACACGTCGGCGCGATCCAGGTTCACGGCCTCGGCCTCGCCCGGCGCGCGGACGATCTTCTCCCAGGCCGCCACCCAGCGGTCCAGGCCCGCCGGCGTGCGTTCGCCGGCCATGCCGGTGGCCATGGCGTGGATCTGGTCGCCCAGCCGGTCGAACAAGAGCTCGAAGCGCGCGGCGCCCTCGGCCCCCTTGAAGGTGTCGGCCATGGCCAGCAGCGCGCCCTCGTCCAGGTCGGGCAGCTTGCGCAGGATCTCGCCGGCCGCGTCGTCGGCCTCCAGCGCCCCGGCGGCGGCCAGCTGCAGGGCGCGGCCTGGCGCGCCCTTGGCCATTCGCGCCAGGCGGTCGGCCTCGTGGGCCGAGACCCCGGCCCGCTGCTCGACCATGGCGGCGGCCTTGGACAGCTCCGGCGCGGGCACCACCAGCCGGCGGCAGCGCGAGCGGATGGTCGGCAGCAAACGGCCCGGCGAATGGCTGATCAACAGGATCACCCCACGCGGCGGGGGTTCCTCGAGAGTCTTCAGCACGGCGTTGGCGGCGTTGACGTTCAGGTCGTCGGCGGCGTCGATGATCGCCACCCGATAAGGCGAGACGGCCGGCGAATTGGCGAAGAAGGCCGGCAGCAGACGGGCCTCGTCGACGGGGATCGACTTGCGGGCCTTGCCGTCGTCCGTCGCCCGCTCCAGCACCATCAGGTCGGGGTGCGATCGGGCGGCGACCTGGCGGCTGACGAAATCGGTCGGCGCCGATCCCAGGGCGCCGAACGCCGGATCCGGCCTCGCGCCCAGCAGGCGGCGGGCCATCCGATAGGCCAGGGTCGCCTTGCCTACGCCCTCGGGTCCGGTCAGTAGCCAGGCGTGGTGCAGCCGGCCGCGGTCCAGGGCGTCCAGGAAGGCCAGCTCGGCGGCCTCGACGCCGTCGATGGCGAACACGTCGCGGGGATGGGGCGGCGCGTCCACGCGCTACAGGCCCAGCCGGGTGGACACCGCGTCCCAGACGTCGGCCCAGACCGCGTCGATCGCGTCGTCGGCTTCGATCACCACGCAGCGTTGGGGCTCGCGGCGCGCGATCTCGAGGAAGGCCTCGCCCAGGCGCTGGTGGAAGGCCAGGCCCTTGGCCTCGAAGCGCGCCTCGCCGCCCCGGGCCAGGGCCCGCTTCAGGCCCACTTCGGCCGGGATGTCGAAGATCAGCGTCAGGTCCGGCGTCGTGCCGCCCAGGACCTGCTCTTCCAGCGCCTTGATCAGGCTGATCGGCGCCTCGCCGCCCGCCCCCTGATAAGCCCGGGTGCTATCGGCGAAGCGGTCGCACAGCACGATGGCCCCACGGTCCAGGGCCGGCCGGATCACCCGCTCGATGTGGTCACGCCGCGCGGCGTACATCAGCAGGGTTTCGGTGACCGGCGACCAGCGGTCGACGTCGCCGTTCAGGATCAGGTCGCGGATCTGCTCGGCGCCGGGGCTGCCGCCCGGCTCGCGGGTCAGCACCACGTCGGCGCCGTCCGCCTTCAGGCGTTCGGCCAGGCGGCGGATCTGGGTCGACTTTCCAGCCCCCTCGCCGCCCTCGAAACTGATGAAGGTTCCACGCGTCACGGGCTTCAAATCGGCCGTAACGCCCGTCTTGTCCAGAGGGGATCGCGGCCAGGCCTAGGGCCGCAGCACCGTCGCGTCGGAAAAGCCCAGGGCGGCGACGCGGTCGCGCACGCCGAAGGCCTCGGCCTCGTCCGGACCGGCCTGGACAACCACGCGATAGAGCACGCCCTGGGCGCGCTGGATCGGCTCGATCGAGGTCTCCCCAGCCTCACCCAGCTGGGCCACGGCGCGTTCGGCGTTGCCGCGATTGGCGAACGAACCCGCCTGCACGCGATAGGCGCTTCCAGCGCCGCCGTTGACCGTCTCGGCGCCGGCGAGAACCGGCGCGGGTTCAGCCGGGACGACGGGCGCAGACGGGGCAGACGGGACATAGTCCGGGTCGGCGGCCTTGGGCGGCGGCGGCGCGTCGTAGGCCGGTTGGGCCGGCGGCAGGCCCGAGTTGTAGACACGGGTCCTGGGCGCCGGCGCATAGCGCGGCTCGGAGGGCGGCGGGGCCGAGGCGATCATCCGCGGCTGGTCGAACGGAGTCTTGCCGGCCGGGCCGACATAGCGGACGCGGACATGGGCCACGCCCGCCCGGCCATAGCCCAGCTGCTCGGCGGCGGCCTTCGACAGGTCGATGATGCGACCATCGACGAACGGCCCGCGATCATTGACCCGAACCTGCAGCTTGCGGCCGTTGTCCAGGTTGGTGACCTCAACGATGCTGGGCAGCGGCAGGGTCTTGTGGGCCGCCGACGGCACGTCCATGTCGAAGATCTCGCCATTGGCCGTGCGCCGGTTGTGGAACTGCTCGCCGTACCACGAGCCGATCCCCTTCTCGTCATAGTCGCGATCGGCCTTGGGATAGTACCAGATCCCCTTGATCTGGTAGGGCTTCTCGGTGCCGCGCAGGCCCGCGGTTGACCCCGGGGCGGGCGGTCCCGAATAGGGTCTGGCCGTCGATTGCGACGAGGCCGTCGGCGGCAGCCGGGTCGGCATCGGCGTGGCGCAGGCGGCCAGGCCGGCGCAACCGAGCGCGGCCGCCGCCAGTCCGCGCAGCGGGCGACCCGCGCCCCGCGCTTCGCTTGCCTGGTCCAAACGCCTGCTCCCGATCACTCTAGTCTCGAGCGAAAGGGTCGTTCAGGAGGCTTGAAGTCTGGTTAATAAAAGGTGCGACCAAAACGCGCCGAAACGACTGGAGCGGGCGGGCGACCGCTGATATAGGCCCCTGCTCCGGGCAGGTGGCCGAGTGGTTTAAGGCAGCGGTCTTGAAAACCGCCGTGGGTGAAAGTCCACCGTGGGTTCGAATCCCACCCTGCCCGCCAAGGCCCCGGACGAGCGTGCCGGGCGCCGACTAGACGCCGAAGAAGCCGTCGGCGGTGGTGGCCACGCCGATCCAGTTGACGAAGTGGCCGTGGTCCAGGGCGTAGTAGCCCAGGTCGTGGTTGAATTCGTTCTGGAAAAGGATGTCGACGCTGCCGTTCATGTCGAAGTCGCCGACATTGACGACCCGATAGTCGGCCGAGGACGAGCCGACGCCGACCCAATCGACGAACTGGCCGTGATCGATCTTGTAGAAGCCGGTGTCGCCCGTCTTGTCGTTGCGGAACAGGATGTCGGCCGAGCCGTTGCCGTCGAAATCCGCCACCCCGACGACGCTGTAGGCTTCGGAAGACGTGCCGATCTGACCCCAACTGGTCATGGCCCCGTTCTGCAGATGATATAAGCCCAAGGCGCCTTGGCCGCCTACGGTCTGGTTGCGGAACAGAATGTCGTCGCCGCCGTCGCCGTCAAAGTCTCCCACGCCGACCACCGTATAGGCGGTGCTCGACCCACCGACCTGAACCCAGCCAGCAAAGTTGCCTTGGGTGATCCGATAGAATCCCAGGTCGCCGGTCGCGTCACGGAACAGCACGTCCGAGGTCCCATCCCGATCGAAGTCGCCGGTGGCCACCACGGCGTAGTTGGGCGAGGACGAGCCGATCCCTTTGTAGCCGCCGTTCTGGCCGTTGAAGATGCCGTAGAAGCCCAGGTCGCCAGTGAGGTTATTGCGGAACAGCACGTCGGTGGTGTGGTCGCCGTCGAAGTCGCCCGCGCCCACCAGCGAATAGGTGGTCAGGGAGGAGGCGATGGCGTTCCATCGGTAGACGCCGTCGACGATCCGATAGGTCCCGAAATCGCCTTCCTGGTTGCGCATAAGGACGTCGAAGCGGCCATCGCCGGTCAGGTCCGTCGGGCCGATCGGCAGTTCGCTCGTGTGCACGATCGTCGTGAAGACGCCATGCGGCGTATAGGAACCCGTGATTCCGGTCGCGCCCTGCCCAGCCGTCCAACTGACCAGGAACCGATCACCTTGCAGCCCCACGACCGCCGGGGTCGACTCGGCGCTGTGGACGGTGTTGGAAATATTGACCGGCGCCGCCAACTGGTGGCCCGTCTCGTCATAGATCGCGACGAACAATTCGCCGCCGGGGTCGCTGGCCGCCGAGGAGGGAACTTCGCGGGTGCTCTGCACCCATGAGACCAAGAACTCATGGCCATCCGCCGACGCCGTGACGGCGACGTCCCTCACGACCTGGCCATAGGCGCCGTTGTGGGTGACGGCGACCTCGCCGGTTAGGGCGTGCCCGGCGGCGTCGGTGATCTTGAATGTCACGCCCGAACTGTCGGTGACCAGAACATGGCGGTCGTCGGCGAGAGCGGCGGTCTCGGCGCTGACGCCATGGCTGGTGATCGCGGGCGCCGCCAGCTGGACGCCGCTCGCGCTGTAGACGGCGCTATAGACGTCAGGGTTGGGGCTCGCCCCTTTCGACCAGGTCAACACATAGTCGCCGCTTGAGAGCGCCGTGGCTTGGACTCCGGCGTGCACCGCGGTGGTGAACTGGCCGCTGACCTCGACCGGTGCGCCGACGATCTGGCCGTTGAGGTCGAAGATCGCCGTGTAGACGTCGGCAGTCTGCGCATTGAGGACCGCCGTCCACGACACCGCATACCCGTTCGGCAGCGAAACCACGACCGGCGCGTCGACATAGGCCGAGCCGGTGAGCTGGCTGAGCTGGGTCGTCGCAGAGACCTGGCCGCTGGCGTCGAACGTCGCGGTGAAGGCGTCGGTCGCGCCGGAGACCGAAAGCTGCGTCCAGGCCATGGCGAAGCCGCCATTGGCCAGCGGCGTGATCGAGTGCGCCGTGCCGCTGTTGGCTATCTCGATGATCGCGGACGTCGCGTTGCCGGACACGTCGAAGGTCTGGGCGGCGGCGGCCTTGGTTGACGTGGTCGACCGCTGCCAGGCGATCGCGAAGCCGCCATCTTCGAGCGGCGTGACCAGCGCTTGCGGAGGGGGGAAAGATTGGTTGGTCTGGTCGACCAGGATCGACTTCAGCAATAGGCCCGATGGGTTGAACATCTCGGCATAAAGCTGGGAGCCGGCGGGCCCGAGCCTCACATAGTGGACGTCGTCCCATATGACCACGTAGTTGCCGCTCGCCAGGGTGGTGACCTGGGGCTGCGCCTCGCCCGAGTCGGCGTGGACCTTGGTGGGCGGGAGGTCGGCGAGAATTTGCACATCTGATCCTAGAGCGACCGCGGGCGGCGGGCAACGCGAAGCGGCCTGGGCGCTGAACGTCGACGCGCCGCGTCCTGCCTAGACGCCGAAGAAGCCGTCGGCGGTGGTGGCCACGCCGATCCAGTTGACGAAGTGGCCGTGGTCCAGGGCGTAGTAGCCCAGGTCGTGGTTGAATTCGTTCTGTAAAAGGATGTCGACGCTGCCGTTCATGTCGAAGTCGCCGACATTGACGACCCGATAGTCGGCCGAGGACGAGCCGACGCCGACCCAGTCGACGAACTGGCCGTGGTCGATCTTGTAGAAGCCGGTGTCGCCCGTCTTGTCGTTGCGGAACAGGATATCGACCGAGCCGTTGCCGTCGAAATCGGCGACGCCGACCACCGTATAGGCCGGCGACGAGGACGCGATCGTCGTCTGCCCGACCACGGCGCCGTTCTGCAGATGGTAGAAGCCAAGATCGCCGCCGCCCGCGCCCGAACCGAGGGTGCGGTACAGGATGTCGTCGTCGCCGTCGCCGTCGAAATCACCCACGCCGGCAACCGCCTTGGTGTTGGCCAGCGTGCCGATCTGGCCCCAGCTGACGACGGCGCCCTCGCTCATCCGGTAGTAGCCCATGTCGCCGCTCACGCCACGGAACAGGATGTCGCTGGTCCCATTGTGGTCGAAGTCGCCGGTCGCCACCACGGCGTAGGCGGTCGAGGACGAGCCGATCGCCTGGTAGCCGACGTTCTGGCCGTCGACCATGCGGTTGAAGCCCAGGTCGCCGGAGATATTGTTGCGGAACAGCACATCGGTGGCGTGGTCGCCGTTAAAATCGCCCACCCCGACCAAAGAATAGGTCATCAGCGAGTGCGTCGGCGCGCTCCACTGATACTGACCGCCGACCAGTTGGTAGGATCCCAGATCGCCCTCGTGGTTGCGCATCAGCACGTCGGAGCGGCCGTCGCCGTTCAGGTCCACCGAACCGATTGACAGCTCGACGGTCGGATCGAGCTCCGCCTTGAAGACGCCGTTGCGGACATAGGGCGTGTAGCCGTCGTTGAAGAAACGGCCGGAGGTCCAGCCGATCACGAAATGCCCATCGGAGAACGTGTCGATCGAAGGCGTGGATTCGTCGTAGTAGGGATTGCCCGCGATGTTGACCGCTTCGGCCACCCGGTGGCCGGTCGAATCGTAGACCGCGACGAACAGCTCGCTCTGCTGACCCGTTTCCGCGGTGGTCTGCGTCCAGGAGACGACGAACTGATTTCCGTCGCCCACGGCGGCGACCGCGATGTCGCCGACCACGTGGCCGTAGGTGTCGTCATGGGTGACGGCGATCGGGCCGGTGATCGCGTGGCCGTCGGCGTCCAGGATCTTGAACGTCACGCCGCCGTCGACCCAGGCCAAGGCCTGATGTCCGTCGGCCAGGGCCGCGACCTCGACGCCTCGGCCGTGGGCGACGACTTCAGACGCGGCGATCTGCGCGCCATTGGCAGCGTACACCGCGCGATGAATGTCGTTGGCGCCGCCGTGGTTTTCGAGCCAGGTCAGGGTGAAGCCGCCGCTGGCGGTGGTCGCGACGTTCAGGTCGGCCTTGATCGTGGTCGAGAACGGGCCGCTGACGGCGATGGGCTGGCGGATCTCGACGCCGTTCGCGTTGAAGATCGAGGTGAAGACGCTGGCTGTCTGGGCGTCGAGCACCGAGATCCAGGACACCGCGTAGCCGGACGCCAGGGCTGTGACGATCGGGGGATCGACGTGGGCCGTGGCGGCCAGATGGGTGAGTTGCGTGGTGGCGGAGACCTGACCAGCCGAATTGAACGTCGCCGTATAGGCGTCGACAGCCCCCGAGGCCTGCTTCTGCGTCCAGGCCAGGGCGACGCCGCCGTTCGGCAGGGCGACGATCGACTCGCCGTCCACGCTGTTGGGAATGCTGAACACCGCGGAGGTCGCCACGCCGGTGGCGTCGAAGGTCTGGAACGCGGCGCCCTCGCTGACGTAGCCGTAGGTGGCGTGCCAAGCCACCGCGAAGCCGCCGTTGGTGAGCGCCACGACCTGGGGCCGGGGATCGACCGAGGCTGGCGCCGCCGAGCTGGCCACGGTGACCTTTCGGATCAGTGCGCCAGCCGCGTCGAAGACGTCAGCGTACAATGTATAGACGTCCGAAAACACGCGCGCAGGCACCGAGGTGTCCCACACCACCACCGATCCTTGTCCGGTGAGGACCGTCACCGGCGGTGTGGCTTCACCCGAATTGGTGTCGATCTTGGCGGCGGGCTGATCGGGTCGAATTTGCATCATAAGCTCCGCACGCCCTGCGTTCAGGGCCGCACCGTGGAAGGATCCGTAAGACCTCTCGTGACGCGAGCCTTGCACGCTTCCAGTCTAGGTCATCGCTACCCTGCCCCGCAATCGAATACAACGTTGGGGCGAGCCCGGCCGCACGCGGGGCTGGACTTCTTGTCTCGATTTTGCGACGCGCTCAGGCTCTCGATGTTCGGAGGCCCATTCACTGGTCTTCGCCAAGCAAAGATCCTGAAATGCCAAACTTCGCCGTCTACGGTTCGCCGTCTCATGACCTCATCGACCTGCCCGGCGGGGCGCTCCAGACCTCGCCGCTATGGGTGGGCGCGACGGACCTGGCCAGCCTCCCGGACGACTCCGTCGATGAGATCGTGATCCAGGCCCCGCCCGGTGTCGCCGAGCGGCGCTACGTGCTGGCCCAGGCCTTGCGGGCGCTGAAGGTGGAGGGACGCCTGACCGCCCTCGCCCCGAAGGATCGCGGCGGCCTGCGCATGAACAAAGAGTTGGTCGCGTTCGGCTGCACGGTCGGTGAAAGCGCCAAGCGTCACCAGCGGATTTGCGTGGCCCTGAAGCCGGCGCACGTGATCGGCCTGGACGCCGCCATCGCCGAAGGCGCGCCGCGCCGGCTGGACGGCGACGGCCTGTGGACCCAGCCGGGGGTGTTCAGCTGGGACCGCCTGGATCCCGGCTCTGCCCTGCTGCTGAAGTCGCTGCCGCCGCTGAGCGGGGTCGGCGTCGACCTGGGCTGCGGCATCGGCGTCCTGGCCCACGCCGTCCTGGCCTCGCCCAAGGTGACCAAGCTGACCCTGGTCGACCTGGACCGCCGGGCGGTCGAGGCGGCCAGGCGCAATGTCGACGACCCGCGCGTCGAGGTCCTGCAGGCCGACGCCCGGCGCGGCGCGGACCTGGCCAGCGGCCTGGACTTCGTGGTCACCAACCCGCCGTTCCACGAAACCGGAAGCGAGGACAAGGGCCTGGGCCAGGCCTTCATCACCGCGGCCGCCGGTATGCTGCGCAAGGGCGGCGTGCTGTGGATCGTCGCCAACCGCCACCTGCCCTACGAGGCGGTGCTGAACGAGCACTTCAAGACCGTCCGCCCGGTCGCCGACGCCGGCGGCTTCAAGGTGTACGAGGCCCGGAAATGAGCAAAGCCTTGATGGCGCGACTGGACCGGCTGCTGGCCAATCTCGGCTACGGCAGCCGGCGCGACGTCCAGGCCCTGGTCTCGACCGGCAAGGTCACGCTGGACGGGGTCGCCATCAAGGACGCCGGCCTGAAGATCGCCGTCGCCGCCGACCTGCCGCTGCGCCTGAAGATCCGCGGCGTCCCGGTCGACCCGCCGGCGCCCCTGGTGCTGATCATGCACAAGCCGCTGGGCGTGGTTTGTTCGCACCGCGAGGACGGCGAGCGGATCTACGACCTCCTGCCCAAGCGCTGGCAGATCCGCGACCCGGCGCTTTCGAGCGTTGGGCGGTTGGACAAGGACACCTCGGGCCTGATCCTGATCACCGACGACGGCGATTTCCTGCACCGGGTGATCTCGCCCAAGCGCCACGTGCCCAAGGTCTATCGCGCCACGCTCGACCGGCCGCTGGCCGGGACGGAGGGCGCGGCCTTCGCCAGCGGGACCCTGATGCTGGAGGGCGAGGAAAAGCCGCTGTTGCCCGCCAGTCTGGAGGTTCTGGGCGAGCGCGAGGCGCGGCTGACCATCACCGAGGGCCGCTATCACCAGGTCCGCCGGATGTTCGCCGCCGTGGGCAACCACGTGGCCGCGTTGCATCGCGAGCGTATCGGCGGCCTTGCCCTGCCGGACGACCTGGCGCCGGGAGCGCACCGCATTCTGACCGCCGCCCAAGCCGAGGCCGTGTTCGATGTCTGAAGAACGCCTGATGGACGCCCGCGGCCATCGCTGCCCCGTGCCGACGCTGCGCCTGCGCCGGGCCCTGGAGGAGGCGCCGGCCGGCGGCCTGGTCCGCCTGCTGGCCGACGACCCGCTGGCCCGCATCGACGTGCCGCATTTCGCCGCCAGCGCCGGGGCGACCGTGCTGGAGATCGTCGACGCCCCGGACGGCGCGATCAGCTTTCTGGTGGCGAAGGCGCCTTGAGCGGGATCGGCTTGGGGCCCTCGAGCAGGGCCCGGGGCCGCTCGTCCAGCGCGATCTCCATCTCGGTGGCCAGGGCGCCGCCGTAGAACACGGCGTTGACGCTCCACGACAGCCAGATCAGGAAGATGATCACCGCCGAGATCGAGCCGTAGGTCGCGCCCAGATGGGCGACCTGCTCGACATAGAAGGCGCTGGCCCAGGACATGAACACGCACATCACCGCCGCCGCGAACCCGCCGGCGATCGACGCGCGCCAGCCGACCGGGGCGCGGGACATGGCGTAGCGGTAGATCAGGGTCATGCCGACCAGCAGGCCCAGGCTGGCCCAGGTCCACTCGCTCTGGATCCACGACACGCCGGCCAGGGGGCGAAGGTTTACGGTGCTGGCCAGCAGGCGGAACGTCAGGAACACGCCCGACATCACGAACAGCAGGGCGAAGGCGGCGACCAGCACCACCAGGGCCATGAAGTTGAAGCCGAAGAAGCCGCGCTGGTCCTCCTCGTCATGGATGAAGGACAGGCCGGCCAGCAGGGCCTTGAAGCCGCGATGGGCGGCGTAGAGGCCGATCACCAGCACCACGGCGCTCTGGGCGGAAATGGCCTTCTCCGGCGCGTGGGCCAGGCGGGCCAGCTCGCTCTGGAAGATCGGCCGGGCGCCCGACGGCATCAGGAACGACAGCTTGTCGGCCTGGTAGGCCGCCTGTTCGGGGGTCAGGAGGAGGCTGAACAGACCGATCAGGATCGCCAGGCCGGGAAACACCGCCAGCAGGATGAAGAACGACACCCCGCCGACATACAGCATCACGTCGCGGCCCCACAGGCGCTGCAGGGCCAGGCCGAGGACTCGGAGGATCTCCCTCACCCAATGGATCGGATCGAGATCGAGGTCTCGAAAGCGAATACGGTCCTGGGGGGAATTCATGCGGCGGAAACTGGCCTCGGCGCCGCTTCGACGCAAGCGCGCCGCCAAAAAAACATCGGATTGGAGATACAAAGACCCGCCGCTTCAGGGAAAGCGGCGGGTCTCCGCAGGACGAACCTGAACCGGTCGCCGCATCGAGGGACGGGTGGCGCGACGGCCGGTTACAGGATCAGGTCTAGACCCTTGCGGCTGAACCGGACCTGAATGATCTCGTCAGGAGACGGGAGGCTACAGCGCGCCCTGCGCCTTCAGCGCCGTGATCGCCTCGGCCGAGAAGCCCCAGTCCGCCAGCGCCGTGTCGTTGTCAGCGCCGATCTTCGGCGGCGGGCCCTGGATCGCGCCGGGGGTGGCCGAGAAGCGCGGGGCCGGCGCCGGCTGGGTTACGCCGGCCACCTCGACGAAAGTCCGGCGCGCGGCGTTGTGGGCATGGGCCGGAGCCTCGTCCATCGTCAGGACCGGGGCGAAGCAGACGTCGGTCCCGTCCATCAGGACGCACCAGTCGTCGCGGGTCCGGGTCGCGATCACCGCCGCCAGCTTCTCCCGAAGCTCCGGCCAGTCCCCGCGGCTCATCTGGTGCTCGAACTGCGGGTCGGTGATCCCGGTCTTTTCCAGCAGGAGACGGTAGAACTGCGGCTCGATCGAACCGATCGAGATCCACTTGCCGTCGGCGCATTGATAGGTGTCGTAGAAGTGGGCCCCGCCGTCCAGCAGGTTGGACCGTCGCCCCTCGCCCCAAAGGCCGCTGGCCTTGAAGCCGTAGAACATAGCCATCAGCGAGGCCGCGCCGTCGCTCATCGCGCAGTCGATCACCTGGCCCTGGCCCGTCGCCCGGGCATGGATCACCCCCGCCAGCAGGCCGAAGGCCAGATAGAGCGCCCCGCCGCCGAAATCGCCGACCAGGTTCAGCGGCGGCACCGGCTTGTCCGCCGTGCCGATGGCCGCCAGGGCGCCGCTGATGGCGATGTAGTTCATGTCGTGACCGGCGGCCTTGGCGTAGGGTCCGGTCTGGCCCCAGCCGGTCATGCGGCCATAGATCAGCCTGGGATTGCGGGCCAGCGCGACCTCGGGGCCCAGGCCCAGCCGCTCCATGACCCCTGGGCGGAAGCCCTCGATCACCCCGTCGGCGCTCTCCATCAGCGTCAGGCAGGCCTCGACCGCGGCCGGTGACTTCAGGTCCAGCGCCACCGAGCGGCGGCCCCGCGCGGTGACGTCGGCGGGCGAGCCCCGGCCTGCGCCCTTGCGGTCGATGCGCACGACGTCGGCCCCCAGGTCCGACAGCAGCATGCCGCAGAACGGGCCGGGACCGAGCCCGGCGAATTCCAGCACCTTCAGGCCGGACAGCGGTCCCTGGGCCATGACGTTCCTCCCGGCCGACTCTCGCGGCGTTCGTCTCACGGCCACTAGAACGGCCCTGCCCTTCGGTCAGGCAAGAGGCTTTGTCCGTTCACAGCCTGCGGCGATGCGGACCTATGAGGGGCCTGCGCCTCTGCTATGGTGCGACGTCGAATCTCGACGGCGCCGCGCCGTCGGGCGACGCCGGTGTCCGGGGCGGAGGCTTGAGTTGGCGGTGAACGCCCGAATCCTGATCGTGGCGCGCGATGATGCTCGCGCCGGGCCGCTGTCCGAAGGGCTCGACAAGCTCGGCTGGCGGACCATCACCGCGCGCGGTCCCTACGCCGCCTTGGCCGCCCTGGGCGACCTGAACATCGAGGCGGTGATCGTCGATCTCGAGAGCGCCGGCCCCGACGCCCACTCCCTGTCGCGCCGCCTGAAGGCCGCCGTGGCCCCGCGCCGCCTGCCGGTGATCGCCATCGGCGAGCCGGGGACGGAGTCCAACACCCAGGCCTTCGACCTGACCCTGTCGCCGCCCCTGCACCCCAGCCAGGCCGTGCTGCGCCTGGAGTCCCTGGTGCGCACCGCCATCGCCGAGGAGGAGTTCGAGCTTCGCCTGGCCACCTTCGGCGATCGCGGCCGCCGGCTGGACCTGCCCGAACCCCAGGCCGAGCCGTTCCGCATCCTGGCGATCGGCGAGCCGGCTCCGCAGTTCCTGGCCCTGTCCAACGCCCTGGCTCGCAGCGGGGCCGACGTGGTCGGCGCCTTCACCGCCTATACGGCCTTCGACTACCTGCACGAGCGGGCCTTCGACGCCGTGGTGCTGTGGGCCGGCGACAACCAGCAGGAAGCCCTGTCGATCGCGGCCGGCATGCGCCGCAACACCCGGCTCTTTCACATCCCGGCCCTGCTCTACCTGAAGGCCGAGAGCTATGTGACCATGTCGGAGGCCTTCCATCGCGGGGTGTCCGACGTCGCTTCGCCCGAAACGGCCGAGATCGAGACCGCCAAGCGGGTCATCGAGCTGGCCCGCAACTATCGTCGCGGCGAGGCCATTCGCGGGGCCCTGGAGAAGGCCCGCAGCTCTGGCCTGATGGACGCCGCCACCGGCCTGTTCACCCGCGACCTGTTCGCCGCCCACCTGGTCCGCCTGGCGACCGCAGCGCGGGAGCGGGCCCGGCCGCTGTCGATCTGCGTGCTGCGGGTCGCCGACAAGCCCGACACGGTCTGGGCGCGCAAGAACGGCTGGCTGGACCGCGCTATCCCGCAGATCGGCTCGATGGTCGGCCGGCTGGTGCGGGTCGAGGACACCGCCGCCCGTCTGGCGCCCGAGGTTTTCGCCCTGGCCCTGCCCGCCACCAACCAGGCGGCCGGACGCGCCGCCGCAGAGCGGATCGCCGCGGTGATCGGCTGCACGGCCTTCGACGCCGGCGACGACCGGCCGCCGTTCGTCTGCGAGTTCGACATCGGGGTGGCCCAGATCGAGGCCGGCGAGAGCGCCGTCCACGCCCTGGAACGCGCCGCCGCCCAGGCCCTGCAGCGCCACAGCGCTTAAAGGTCGGTGTGTGAAATCCTCGTCCTACAGGCTCAGGATGAGGGTTTTTTGAAGCGTCGCGCCAGCAATCGTCCTCAGCCTGAGCTTGCCGAAGGACGAGGACGCCCCTAGGTGCTGCAGCGTTCGCCATCGAAGGACCACGCCATGGGCCAGCCGCTGCTTATCGACCTCGTCGCCGACGTCGTCTGCCCCTGGTGCTATCTGGGCTGGCGGCGGGTGAGGTCGGCCCTGGCCCTGCGGCCCGACGTCGAACCGCTGGTGGTCTGGCGCCCCTACCAGCTGGACCCGACTCTTCCCGAGCAAGGCGTTGATCGCAAAGCCTATATGGCCGGCAAGTTCAAGGATCCCCTGAAGCTGAAGGCGGTGCACGCGGCGCTGGTCGAGGCCGGCGCCGAGGAAGACATCGTCTTCGACTTCGATGTCATCGAACGCTCGCCCAACACCAGCGCCGCCCACCGCCTGATCCGCTGGGCCCATGGCGCCGGCAAGCAGGACGCCGTGGTCGAGGCCCTGTTCGCCGCCTACTTCACGCAGGGGCGGGACATCGGCGAGCCCGCGGTGCTGGCGGACATCGGCCAGAGCGCCGGCATGGACCCCGTAGTGATCCTGCGCCTGCTGTCCGAGGGCGCCGACAAGGACGTCGTCGCCCGCGAGCACGCCATGGCCGTCCAGGCCGGCGTCACCGGCGTGCCGTTCGCCATCTTCGGCGGCAAACTGGCGGTCGTCGGCGCCGAAAGCCCGGAAAACATCGCCCAGGCCATCGACAAGGCGCTTGAACAGGCGGCCTGACCGGGCCAATCCTGCCGCCGGGGAGGTCGCCCGTGGGGCGGCCCGTTGTCGGAATCCTGTTCATGCCTCAGTCCAGCATCCAGATGGCGGTCACGATCGCCATCGTCGCCGTGGTGTTCGCCCTGCGCTTCCGGGGCATGACCCGTGAGCGCCGGCTCAGGCTGGAGCTGATGTGGATCGTGCCGGCCCTGCTGGTCGCCGCGATGGTCGCCGTCCTCGTGCAGTTCCCGCCGCACGGCGTGGACTGGGCCTGGCTGGCGGCGATCTTCGCGGTCGGCGCGACGATCGGCTGGTGGCGGGGCAAGCTGATCCCGATCGCCATCGACCCGCAGACCCACCTGCTGAACACCAAGCCGTCGCCGGCCGCGATCCTGTTCCTGCTGGGTCTGTTCGTCGTCCGCTTCGCCCTGCGCGCCCTGGTCGAGAGCGAGGCCTCGGCCTGGCACATCAACGCCGCTCTGGTCACCGACGGCTTCATCGTGCTGGGCGTGGGCCTGCTGGCCGTCTCCCGCCTGGAGATGGCCCTGCGCGCCTGGGCGCTGCTGCGCGAGGCCCGGGCGGCCAGGGCGTCGGTGGCGGCCTGAGACCAAAAACCTCCCCCTGTGGTGGAGGCAGGATCTGGGACGCGGACGGGGACAGGCGCGTGCGCCTGTCCCCAGCCACGAGGCGGCGACCTCGGCCTTTCGCGGCCGAGTTGATGGGAAGGGTGCGAAGCGCCCGGGCCTCGCCCGGAAGAGCTTTGATGTATTGTACCGTTTCGACGAAGTGCAGGCGCTTCGCGTGGAGCCGTTATCCGGAAGCCTTCGGGTCGCGGATTTTTAACCCGCTCCGATGGAGGCCCCCGACGGGCAGGACGTTGGCTCCGTCCTGGACCGCCCGGGCGATTTCAGCCCGGACCTGCTGGCCCTATCCGCCTATCCGGGCGCCGGAGTTTCGTCGCGACTGAGGCGAACCTGCTCCGAACCGACCTGGACGTCCCCGAGGAGACACGGCGGACAAGACCTTCCCGCTCGTCCACCCCTGAAAGCCGCATCGGTCGCCGTACGTGCGCCCTCCCCATGCCTTCAGGTGAGGTCAGGATACGGGCAGTCGAGAGGGGTGAGGATCAAATCGAGTCGAGAAAGTTCAGGGCGTTGAAATCATTGAACTTGATTCGCCATTCACCGAGGATAAGCGCTCGACTTCGGGGACACGCACTCACATCACAACCCTGCAAACCAACCGAGGCCCCGCCGTGAGTGCGCGTCCCCGGCTGCACTTCACCCCTCCAAGGTCGTCTTCATCGCCGCGCAGCCCAGGTCCATGAAGCCGGCGACCCGCTCGGCGGCGTCGTGCGGCAGGATGTCGGCGGTCCAGACGATCCGGCTGCCCGATCCCTCAGGCAGCACCTGCATCGCACCGTTGTGGTGGGTCAGCAGAGCGCTGCCGACCACCGACCACACCAGGCGGCGGGCCTCGTCGTCGACAGCGACGATCAGCTCGCGGGCGACCAGTCCATTGGCGAAGGTGACGGTCCGCACGCCCTCCTCCACCTGGCAGTCGGTCAGGGCGCCGGGGCATAGCCGTTGATGGACGTGGCCCCAGTCGCGCACGGCGTCCCAGACTTGGTCGGGCGCCAGGGCGACATCGACGGACCGTATGATCGTGGCCATGGGAAATCTCCTCTCGAGGTTTCCCTGATCCTGGCGGATCCGCGCCACGCTGGCTGGCGAGATCCGGACCCGGTCATCTGAGCCGCATGGGCCTCGGCGTCGGCGAAACGGCCGACCTAGGCGAGCACCAGCATCACGCCGCCTTGGCCAGCTTGGCCAGCTGCGACAGGATCTTCTCGGCCGCGTCCAGCCGCTGGGCCGGCGTGTCCCACTCACCCTTGACCACCACCTTCTGGTCGGGTCGAACCTTCCAGACGACGCTGTTCTTGCCGACGAACTGCACCAGGGCCAGGGGATTGGCGAAGGTGTCGTTGCGGAAGCTGGCCACCGCCCCCTTGGGGCCGACATCGATCTTGGCGACATTGGCCTCGCGGCACAGGCCCTTGATGGCCACGACCTTGAGCAGGCTGTCGGTCTCGGGCGGCAGCGGGCCGAAGCGGTCGATCAGCTCGGCGGCCAGGGCTTCGCGATCGGCGGCCTTCTCGGCTTCCGACAGGCGGCGGTATAGCGACAGGCGCACGTTCAGGTCGGGCACGTAGTCGTCGGGAATCATCACGGCCGCGCCGGTGTTGATCTGCGGCGACCAGCCCCGATCCTCCAGCAGGGCCTCGGCCCCCTGGCGCTCGCGCAGCTCGGCCACGGCGTCCTCCAGCATCTGCTGGTAGAGCTCGACCCCGATCTCCTTGATGTGGCCGCTCTGCTCGTCGCCCAGCAGGTTGCCGCCGCCGCGCTGGTCCAGGTCGTGGCTGGCCAGCTGGAAGCCGGCGCCCAGGCTGTCGAGCGACTGCAGTACCTTCAGGCGCTTCTCGGCGGACAGGGTGATCTGCTTCTCGGCCGGCGTCGTCAGATAGGCGTAGGCCCGGGCCTTGGACCGCCCCACCCGGCCGCGGATCTGGTACAGCTGGGCCAGGCCGAACATGTCGGCGCGGTGGACGATCAGGGTGTTGGCGCTGGGGATGTCCAGCCCACTTTCGACGATCGTGGTCGCAAGGAGCACGTCGTATTGGCCCTCGTAGAAGGCCGTCATCACGTCTTCCAGCTGGGTCGGCGCCATCTGGCCGTGGCCGACCACGTACTTGATCTCCGGAACCTGGGTGCGGAGGAACTTCTCGATGTCCTCCAGGTCCTTGATGCGCGGCACCACGTAATAGGCCTGGCCGCCGCGGTACTTCTCGCGCAGCAGGGCCTCGCGGAGGGTGACCGGGTCGAACGGGCTGATATAGGTGCGCACCGCCAGGCGGTCGACCGGCGGGGTGGCGATGATCGACATCTCCCGGATGCCGCTGAGCGCCATCTGCAGGGTGCGCGGGATCGGCGTGGCGGTCAGGGTCAGCATGTGCACGTCCGCGCGAAGCTCCTTCAGCTTCTCCTTGTGCTTGACCCCGAAGTGCTGCTCCTCGTCGACGATCACCAGGCCCAGGTCCTTGAACGACACCTGCTTGGACAGGATGGCGTGGGTGCCGACCACGATCTCGAACTGGCCGTTGGCCAGGCCCTCGCGGGTCTCGGCCGCTTCCTTGCCGGTGACCAGGCGCGACAGGCGCGTGACCTTGACCGGCCAGCCCTGGAAGCGGTCCTTGAAAGTCTTGTAGTGCTGGCGTGCCAGCAAGGTGGTCGGGCAGACCACGGCCACCTGCTTGCCGCTCATCGCCACCACGAAGGCGGCGCGCAGGGCGACCTCGGTCTTGCCGAAGCCGACGTCGCCGCAGATCAGCCGGTCCATCGGCTTGCCCGAGGACAGGTCCTCCAGCACGTCGGCGATGGCCGACAGCTGGTCGTCGGTCTCCTCGTAGGGGAAGCGGGCGCAGAACTCGTCGAACACCCCGTGCGGCGGGTCGGTCTCCTCGACCGACTTCAGCTGGCGGGCGGCGGCGATCTGGATCAGGCCCTCGGCCATCACCCGCAGGCGCTCTTTCGCCTTGGCCTTGCGGCCCTGCCAGGCCGCGCCGCCCAGCTTGTCCAGCTGGACGTTCTCGCCGTCGGTCCCGTAGCGGGTCAAAAGGTCGATGTTCTCGACGGGCAGGTAGAGCTTGGCCTCGCCGCCGTACAGCAGGTCCAGGCAGTCGTGCGGCGCGCCCTGGACGTCCAGGGTCTTGAGGCCCTCGTAGCGGCCGATGCCGTGGTCGATGTGGACGACGAGGTCGCCGGGCGTCAGGGCGCTGGCCTCGGCCAGGAAGTTGGCGGCCCGGCGCTTCTTGCGCGGCCGGGCCAGGCGGTCGCCCAGGATGTCGGTCTCGGAGATCACCGCCAGGCTGTCGGTCTCGAAGCCGTTGTCCAGCGGCAGGACCACGCGCTGCGGGGTCTTCGGGTCATTGGCCTTGGCCGCCTGCCAGTAGGCGGCGTACGGGATCTTCTTCAGGCCGTGGTCGGCCAGCATGGTCCCCAGGCGCTCGGACGAGCCCTCCGACCACGAGGCGAATAGAACCCGCTTCCCCTCCCCGGCCAGCTTGCGGGCGTGGTCGGCGGTGGCCTCGAACAGGTTGACGCTGTCCTGGGCCCGCTCGGCGGCGAAGGTGCGACCCAGCTTGGCTCCCATATCGACAACGTCGAGCCCTTGGGGCTGAAAGGGCGTGAACTTGCGGTTGGGGCGGTCCTCGACGGCCTGGTCCCACTCCTTGGCGGTCAGGTAGAGGGCGTCGGGCGCTAGCGGTCGGTAGGCCGACTTGCGGTCGGCCGAGGCGCGGGCCTCGTAGGCGTCGGCGATCATCGCCAGGCGCTCGTCGCGGCTCTCGGTGACCTGGTGGTCGACGCCGACCAGGGCTCCGGCCGGCAGGTAATCGAACAGGGTCGCCATCCGCTCGTAGAACAGCGGCAGCCAGTGCTCCAGGCCGGCGCGGCGGCCGCCCTCGCTGACCGTGGCGTACAGCGGATCGTCGCCCGGCGCGCCGAACGCGCGGACATAGCCGGCCCGGAACCGCGAGACGCCGTCCTTGTCGAGCAGGGCCTCGCTGACCGGCAGCAGCTGGATCTCGCGAAGCTGCTTGGTCGAGCGCTGGGTCTCCGGATCGAAGGCGCGGATGCTCTCCAGCGTGTCGCCGAACAGGTCCAGCCGCACCGGCTCCTCGGCGGCCGGCGGATAGACGTCGATGACGCCGCCGCGGATCGCGAACTCGCCGCGTTCCGACACCGTCGAGGCGCGGCTGTAGCCGTTGATCGCGAAATAGCGTTCAAGGTCGGCCACGTCGACGCTGTTGCCGACCTTGGCCGAATAGCTGGCGCGCAGCAGGACGGACTTCTCGGGCACGCGCTGCAGCAGGGCCGGCGCGGCGGTCACCAGCATGGCCGGCTTGGCCTGGCCCAGCCCCTCGGCCAGGCGGTGCAGGGTGGCCATGCGCACGGCGGCCACGCCGGCCGACGGGCCGATACGGTCATAGGGCAGGCAGTCCCAGGACGGGAACAGCACGGCCTCGATCTCGGGCGCGAAGAACTTCAGGGCGTCGATGAAGGCGCTGGCCCGGGCGGTGTCGCGGGCCACGAAGGCGGTCAGACCGCCGCGCGCCCGGGCGATGTCGGCCATGACCAGGGCGTCGAAGCCCTCCGGCGCGCCGGCCAGGGTCAGGCCTCCCGAGGCCTTGGCGATCTGTTTGGCGTCGTAGGCCATGCTGCTCTTCGAAGGTTGAGCCAGCGACAACGCCGCCGGTACTGATGCTGTTGCCTGAAAACGGTCCGGAACCGGGCCGCTACATCCCGTCGCCGATCGGCCGCGAGGCGTGCGCCTCGTAGCGGAAGGTCTTGATCAGGGTCAGGACGTCGGTGTCGAACTTGGCCGGGGTCGGCTCCTGGCCGACGATCCAGGCGTAGATCTCGCGATCGGACTCCTCCATCAGGGTTTCGAAGGTGTCGAGCTGCTCGGGAGTCAGGTTCGGCCCATGGGTGTCCGCGAACGGCCCCAGAATGAGGTCCGCTTCCCGAAATCCGCGATGCCAGGCCCGGAACTTCAGCCGCCGGAGGCGGGAGTCGTGATCGATGCTCATGTGACCGGGGATATAGAGCGCTCCAGGCCCCGACGCCAGCCGCGCATTGACCGCGATCCGCGCCCCCTGTAGGCGCGGCCCATGGCCTCGCTGATGATCCAGGGCTGCGGTTCGGACGTGGGCAAGTCGACCCTGGTCGCCGCCCTGTGCCGGCTGTTCACCAATCGCGGCCTGATCGTGCGGCCGTTCAAGCCGCAGAACATGTCCAACAACGCGGCCGTCACCGCCGACGGCGGCGAGATCGGCCGGGCCCAGGCCCTGCAGGCCATCGCCTGCCGTACGCCGCCGACCGTCCACATGAACCCGGTGCTGCTGAAGCCGCAGAGCGACGTCGGGGCCCAGGTGGTGGTGCGGGGCAAGGTGGTCGGCGCCTACAAGGCCCGGGCGTTCCAGGGGCTGAAACCCGACCTGCTGGCCACCACGGTCGACAGCTATCGCCGGCTGGCCGCCGAGGCCGACCTGGTGCTGGTCGAGGGCGCGGGCAGCCCGGCCGAGACCAACCTGCGGGCCGGCGACATCGCCAACATGGGTTTCGCCCACGCCGCCGACGTGCCCGTGGCCCTGGTCGGCGACATCGACCGGGGCCACGTGATCGCCGCCCTGGCCGGGGCGCACCTGGTGCTGGACGCCGCCGACCGCGATCGCATCAAGGGCTTCATCATCAACAAGTTCCGCGGCGATCCTTCGCTGTTCGACGACGGCCGGCGCGAGATCGTCGCCCGGACCGGCTGGCCGGACCTGGGCATGGCGCCGTGGCTGGCCCCGGCCCGCGCCCTGCCCGCCGAGGACGCCGTGGTGCTGGAACGTCCCGTCCGGGCCGACGGCGACAAGCGCGTGCGGATCGTGGTCCCCATGCTGTCGCGGATCGCCAATTTCGACGAGTTCGACCCGTTGCGGGCCGATCCCCACATCGACTTCGCCTTCCTGCCGCCCGGAACGCCCGTGCCCGGCGACGCCGACCTGGTGATCCTGCCCGGGACCAAGGCCACCCTGGCGGACCTGGCCTTCCTGCGCGCCCAGGGCTGGGACATCGACATCCTGGCCCACGTGCGCCGCGGCGGCCGGGTGCTGGGCGTCTGCGGCGGCTACCAGATGCTGGGGCGCACGGTGAGCGACCCCGACGGGATCGAGGGGGCGCCGGGCTCGGCGGCGGGCCTCGGCCTGCTGGACGTCAAGACCGTGCTGCGGGGCGACAAGGTGTTGCGCGCGGCGTCAGGCCGCCTGCTGGCCGGCGACGCGGCCTTCTCGGGCTATGAGATGCATGTGGGCCGTACGACCGGTCCCGGAACGGCGACCCCGATGCTGGCCTTCGACGGCGGCGCCGTGGACGGCGCGGTCTCGGCCGACGGCCGGGTGGCCGGGGCCTATGTCCACGGCCTGTTCGAGCGCGGCGAGGCGCGCGCGGCCCTGCTGGCTCCGCTGGGCCTGACGACCACGCCGCGCGATCATGCCGCCACGGTCGATGCGGCCCTGAACGAGATCGCCGCGATGTTGGAGCGGGCGCTGGACATCGAGGCGATCGCGCGGATCGCGGGGCTTTAGGCGCCGTACGTTCTTCCAGGCTGGCCCAAGTCTTCGCTTCGCATCTTCGCTTCGCGCGGCGTGACAAGCTAGGGTGGCGCCTACGAATCCGCGAGGACCGCCGCATGACGATCGCCCGCTCCCGCCCGCTCTCCGCCGTGCGCGCCTTCCTGCGCAGCGAATCCGCCGGCGGCTTGCTGCTGATGGGCTCGGCGGCCCTGGCGCTGGTGGTCGCCAACTCGCCGCTGGCCGACGGTTATTTCCACGCCCTGCACGTCTATATCGGCGGTCTCAGCGTGGGCCACTGGGTCAATGACGGCTTGATGGCGGTGTTCTTCCTGCTGGTCGGGCTGGAGATCAAGCGCGAGACGGTCGATGGCGAGCTGTCCACCTGGTCGCGGCGTGTGCTGCCGGGCGTGGCCGCCCTGGGGGGCATGGTCGCGCCGGCTCTGATCTATGTGGCGGTCAACCTCCACACGCCGACCAACCTGCGCGGCTGGGCGATCCCGGCCGCCACCGACATCGCCTTCGCCCTGGGAGTGCTGTCGCTGCTGGGCTCACGCGTGCCGGGCTCGCTGAAGATCTTCCTGGCCGCCCTGGCGATCATCGACGACCTGGGCGCCATCCTGATCATTGCGATCTTCTACACCGACCACCTGACCCTCTGGGCGCTGGGCGGCGCGGCCGCGACCCTGGTCGTCCTGGTGGCGATGAACCGGCTGAAGGTCATGAAGCTGTGGCCCTATCTGATTGTCGGGGCTGGACTTTGGTTCTTCTTCCTCAGGTCCGGCGTACACGCCACCCTGGCGGGGGTGATCCTGGCCATGACCATCCCGATCACCAAGTCGCCCTCCCACCTGGACGACGCCCATTCGCCGCTGCACCGGCTGGAGCATGGCCTCAATCCCTGGGTGGCCTATCTGGTCGTGCCGGTGTTCGGCTTCGCCAACGCCGGCGTCGCCCTGGGCCAGGTGGGACTGGCCGAGCTGACGGCGCCGGCCACCCTGGGCGCGGCCCTGGGGCTGTTCCTGGGCAAGCCGATCGGGGTGGGGCTGTTCTGCCTGGCGGCCATCAAGCTGGGCTGGGCCCAGCGCCCCAGCGGGGCCTCGTGGACCCAGCTGTTCGGCGTTTCGGCGCTGTGCGGCATCGGCTTCACCATGAGCCTGTTCATCAACAACCTGGCCTTCAAGGTCCCGGTCCTGCAGGACGAGACCAAGATCGGCGTGCTGGCCGGCTCGCTGCTGTCGGCCCTGCTCGGTTGGGCGATCTTCAACCTGGCGTCGCGGCGGCGCGATCCCCACATTTCAAGCCAAGCCTGAACCGGGAGTCCATCATGCGTCTCGCCCTCGTCTCCGCCATCCTCCTGCTGGGCGCGACCCAGCCCGCCCTCGCCGCTCCCGCGGTCTCCGAGGTCAAGGTCTCGATCGGCCCGAAGCTGGCCGAGAAGGTCAAGGACATCGGCCAGCGGGATTTCGACATCCTGGCCAGCCAACTGCAGCGCGCGGTCGAGCGCCGGCTGCCGCCGCGGCCGGGCGGCGGAACCCTGGAGCTGGTGATCGAGGACGCCAAGCCCAATCACCCGACGCCGCAGCAGATGGGCAACACGCCGGGCCTGTCCTACCAGAGCTTCGGCGTCGGCGGGGCGCGGATCGGCGGCCGCTATGTCGATCCGGCCGGAAAGAGCACACCGATCGCCTACAGCTGGTGGGAAACCGACATCCGCTGGGCCCGGTACGGCTCGACCTGGCACGACGCCGAGGACGCTTTCGACCGCCTGGCCGACCGTCTGGCCAAGGACCAGTTCGACGACGGCTCCAAGCCGCGACGCTGAAACCGGCGTCTCGGAGAGCTCTTGCCAGCCGCCCCGACACGGCGTCTGATCACTGTTCATGAAGGCGGGGCCTACCCGCTCTCGGCGAGGAACGCATGACCGGACGGCGCTCATCCTGGACCCTGGCGGCCTTCGCCGCGCCCTGCCTGCCGCTGGCGGGCCTGGGCCTGCCGCTGGTGGTCTACCTGCCGGAATACTATGTCAGCGACCTGGGGCTTTCCCTGTCGGTGGTGGGCGCGGCCTTCCTGCTGGTGCGGCTGGCCGACATCATCCTGGACCCGATCCTGGGCGGGGTCATGGACCGCACCCGGACCCGGCTCGGCCGGTTCCGGCCCTGGCTGGCCGCCGCCGCCCCGGTGCTGATGATCGCCGCCTACGCCCTGTTCATGGCCAAGCCCGGCGTCGGGCCCGTCTATCTCTGGGCCTGGCTGGTCGTCTGCTACGTCGGCTATTCGATGGCGGTGCTGTCGCAGACGGCCTGGGGCGCGGTGCTGTCGCCGGACTACCAGCAGCGGTCGCGGATCTACGGCTGGTGGCAGGCCGGCAACGTGGTCGGCATGATCCTGGTGCTGCTGCTGCCGCCGATCCTGTCGATGGTCTTCAAGGGCGACCACGCCGCCGGCGTCCAGGCCATGGGCTGGTTCATCATTCTCCTGCTGCCCCTGACCTTCCTGCTGGCCATCGGCGTGGTCGGCGAGACCAACGTGCCGGCGGTCAGGCACGAAGCCGGTCTCAAGCAGTATCTGGGCCTGCTCAAGCGGCCGTCGGTGCAGAAGCTGCTGATCGCCGACCTGCTGATGGGCCTGGCGCCGGGCATCGCCGGGGCGCTGTTCTTCTTTTTCTTCGAGCGCATCAAGGGCTTCGACAAGGGGGCGGCGGGCCTCCTGCTGCTGGTCTATTTCGTCGCCGCCCTGCTGGGCTCGCCCATCTGGCCGGCCCTGGCCCGCAAGGTCGGCAAGCATCGGGCCCTGGCCATCGCCTCGGTGGTCTATGCGGTCGTACAGGTCGCCTCGGTCTTCACGCCCGCCAACCAGGGCGGCTTCGGCTTCAATGCGGCGACCGTCATCGGCATGGCCATACTGGTGCTGGCCGGCCTGCCCTATTCGGCCGCGCCGCTGCTGGTGCGCTCGATGATGGCCGACATCGGCGACGAGGAGCGGCTGGCCAGTGGCGTCGACCGCACGGGCCTGCTGTACGCCATCGTCAACGGCACGGTGAAGCTGGGCTACGCCCTGGCGATCGGCGTGTTCCTGCTGCTGTCCTGGTTGGGCTTCGACCCCAAGGTCCCCAGCGCCCAGGGCGACACCGCCCTGATCGCCATGTACGCCGTGGCGCCCGCGGTGCTGGGCCTGCTGGTGTACGCGGTCATCCTGCGCTATCCGCTGGACGCGACCGCCCATGCCGAGATCCGCCGTCAGCTCGACGAGCGGGACGCGGCCGAGCTCCCTCCCAGCCCGCCCCCGGAACCGCATGTCGCTCCCCTCGCCGTCCCAAAGCCCGCTGAATGATCCTCGCCAGAAGGACCAGCACCCGCTCTTCACCCTGATCGACATCATGGCCAGGCTGCGGGATCCCGACGGCGGCTGCCCGTGGGACCTGGAGCAGACCTTCGCCACCGTCGCGCCCTATACCGTCGAGGAGGCCTACGAGGTCGCCGACGCCATCGAGCGGAACGACGTGGCCGACCTGAAGGAAGAGCTGGGCGACCTGCTGCTGCAGGTGGTGTTCCATTCGCGGATGGCCGAGGAACAGGGCGCGTTCGATCTGGCCGGCGTGGCCCGGGCGATCAACGACAAGATGGTGCGCCGCCATCCGCACGTGTTCGGCGACCACGCCTACGAGAACCAGGACGCCCAGACCGCCGGCTGGGAGGCGCTGAAGGCCCAGGAGCGCCAGGCCAAGAAGAAGGGCGGCGTTCTCGACGACGTGCCCGCCGGCCTTCCGGCCATGACCCGCGCGGTCAAGCTGACCAAGCGCGCCGCCCGGGTGGGCTTCGACTGGCCCTCCACCGACGAGGTGCTGGACAAGCTGGCCGAGGAGGTCGCCGAACTGAAGGTCGAGATCGCCGCCGGCGACAAGGCCAAGGCCCGCGAGGAACTGGGCGACCTGCTGTTCGTGGTCGCCAATCTGGCCCGCAAGCTGGACGTCGAGCCCGAGGACGCCCTGCGCGCCACCAACGCCAAGTTCGCCCGTCGCTTCGCCTTCATCGAGGCCGAACTGGCCAAGGACGGGCGGACCCCGGACCAGTCAGACCTGGCCGAGATGGACGGTCTGTGGAACGCGGCCAAGGCGGCGGAACGGAAATAGCTCCGGCTGGGGACACGCCCTTGCGGCGTGTCCCCCAAGCGGGTCTCGAACGTGGGGACACGCCGCAAGGGCATGTCCCCGGTCCCGACTCTAGAACGCCGGCCAGTCGGTCAGGTCGTCGATCTCCCGCCACGCTCGCACGCAGGCGTTGACCGGGTCCTTGCCCAGAAAGATCGCCGCCTCGGCCCAGCGGCGGCGCAGTAGGCCGACCAGCGGCTTGCCGTTCTGGTTGATCCAGCGGCGCATCTCGTCGGGCACGGCCGTCTTCTCGCCGGCGTTCAGCTTGCGCAGCATCGTCGAGGTGCGCAGCGCTCCCTCGCCGAGGTTGTAGGTCCACGAGATCAGGGCGGCGGCCTCGTAGACCAGGAGCGGGGTCCGCACCCGGGTGTGGACGTCCTGGGCGGCGCGCTTCATGTCGCGCAGCAGCAGCTTGACGGCCTGGACCTCGGTGATGGCCGGGGTCGAGGGCGTGACCGGCTTGCCGGCCGCGTCGCGGATCGTGCCGTAGCCGATGGTCCAGGTGCCGCCCGGCAGCGCGCCGTTGTCGTCGTAGGGGTGGGCGAAGAAGCCTTCCACCCGCTTGACGACGATGGTGGCGGCGGCCGGCACGGTAGCGCCGTCCCAGAGATCGTTGGCCATGCTCGCGCTCCGAATGCAGGTTCGGAGTGTTCACCCGCAGGGCGAGCGCGGCAAGCCGGAACGATCAGTCGCCGGTCGCCATCACCCAGACATCGGGAAACTGCCGCTCGAACCGGCCCAGGGCCTGGGCGTCAAGGCGGGCCACCAGGCGCACGCCGCCCTCGGCCTCGTCCTCGCGGCTCTCGACCCGGCCGTTGCGGTAGATCCAGGCCAAGGCCTCGCCGTCCGAGGCCGCCAGGCGCACGGCGACCGGGGGCGTGTCGTCGATCAGGCCGCCGACCCGCTTGAGCAGCTCGGCGCAGCCCTCGCCAGTGACGGCGGAAACCGCCGAGGCGCCCAGGCGGCGCGCCTGGCCTTCCAGGATCTCGCGAGCCTCGCCGTCGACCAGGTCGATCTTGTTCCAGACCTCGATCAGGGTCTTGCCGCCCTCGGCCTCGCCGTCGTCGCCCAGCACCTTCAGCTCGGCCAGCACCTTCTGGACGTCGCGGGCCTGGGAATCGGTGTCCGGATTGGCCACGTCGCGCACGTGCAGCACCACGTCGGCCTCCTGCACTTCCTCCAGGGTGGCGCGGAAGGCCTCGACCAGCTCGTGCGGCAGGTCGGAGATGAAGCCGACGGTGTCGGACAGGATCGCCGGCCGGCCGTCGGGCAGCTTCACGGTGCGCAGGGTGGGATCCAGCGTGGCGAACAGCATGTCCTGGGCCACGACCGTGGCGTTGGTCAGGCGGTTGAACAGGGTCGACTTGCCGGCGTTGGTGTAGCCCACCAGGGCCACGGTCGGGTACGGGACCTTCTTGCGGGCGCTGCGGTGCAGGGTACGGGTGCGCCGCACCTCTTCCAGCTCGCGCTTGAGTTTGCCGATCGTGCCGGCGATCAGGCGGCGGTCCAGCTCGATCTGGGTCTCGCCAGGACCGCCGGTGTTGCCGGTGCCGCCGCGCTGGCGCTCCAGGTGGGTCCAGGTGCGGACCAGGCGCGAGCGCTCGTAGTCCAGCCGCGCCAGCTCGACCTGTAGCTTGCCCTCGCGGGTGCGGGCCCGGCGGGCGAAGATCTCCAGGATCAGGCCCGTGCGGTCGACGACCTTTACGTTCAGGGCCTTTTCCAGGTTGCGCTGCTGGACCGGGGTCAGCTGGTCGTCGAACACCGCGACGTCGATCTTCTCGACCTCGCAGAGCGCGGCGAACTCCTCGATCTTGCCCTTGCCGAACAGGGTGGCGGGCGTGACGAGGCGCAGGGGCGCGATCGTGGTCTCGACGACCTCGAGGTCGAGGGCGATCGCCAGGCCGACAGCCTCCTCGAGCCGCGCCTTGGGATCACGCGCCTCAAGGGCCGACTGGCCGCGCGTCGGGCGCACGGGATGGATCACGAACGCCCGGAAGATCGGCGCCGCGTGGTCGATGGATTTCGAAGTGGATTTGGTCAAACGGCCCTAAATCAAACATTTGGAGCGTGGCGAACCACGCTCCGGGGATCAATCGTCTTGATCAGCGCTCGGCTCGTACAGCTGGACGGGCTGGGCCGGCATGATCGTCGAAATGGCGTGCTTGTAGACCAGCTGGGACTGGCCGTCGCGGCGAAGCAGGACGCAGAAATTGTCGAACCAGCTGACAACGCCCTGCAGCTTCACGCCGTTCACCAGGAAGATGGTCAGCGGCGTCTTCGACTTGCGCACGCTGTTCAGGAAGGTGTCCTGAAGGTTTTGTTTTTTCTCGGTCGACATGGGGATTCCCCTCTCATTGTTTCGGAGGGCCACACGCCCCCCACACAAACAAGTTCAGACTAAAGCATTTTTCGCCGGTTGGTATGACCAATCGGCAAAGAAACTGCGCCAATCCTTCGAAAGCTGGTCTTGCAACCTAGATCGCGGCGACCTTGGCGCGCTCGATATAGAGACGCCGAAGCCGCGTCGCCACGGGTCCGGGCGCGCCATCGCCGATTTGCGCGCCGTCGACCCTGACGATCGGCAGCACCAGCGTGCCGGCGCCGGTGATGAAGGCCTCCCTGGCGGCCTTGGCCTCCTCGACGGTGAACGGCTGCTCGGCCACGGGAAGCCCCGCCTCGGCGATCACGTCCAGCAGGCTGGAGCGCGTGATCCCGCGCAGGATGTTGGCCTGCGTGTCGCGGGTGCGCAGGCGGCCCTCGGCGTCGACGATCCAGGCGTTGGACGAGGCGCCTTCGGTGACCAGGCCCATCTCGTCGACGAACCAGGCCTCGACCGCGCCGTGCTCGCGGGCGACCTGCTTGGCCAGGGCGTTGGGCAGCAGGCCGATCGACTTGATGTCGCAGCGGCCCCAGCGGGTCTCCGGCACGGTGACCACCGACTGGCCCTTGGCGGCCTTGGCCTCGGCCGCCGCGCGGTCGACGCGCTTGGCGGTGATCACCACGGCCGGCAGCACGGCGGGGTTGGGAAAGGCGTGGTCGCGCGGGGCGACGCCGCGGGTCACCTGCAGATAGACCATGCCCTCGACCACCTTGTTGCGGCGTATGGCTTCCCGCAGCACCACGGTCAGGGCTTTCTCGCTCATCGGATGGGCGATCTTCAGCGCGTCCAGGCTGCGCCACAGCCGCGCGAAGTGGCCCGCCGCGTCGGCCAGCTTGCCGCCGAACACCGCCCACACCTCGTAGACGCCGTCGGCCAGCTGATAGCCCCGGTCCTCGATATGCACGGCGGCCTCGCCGTGGCGGACAAAGCGGCCGTTGACGTAGGCGAAACGCGACATCTAATCAGACCCTTGCTTGTTGAAGTCAGGCGTTACAGTCCATCCCACGCGACGTAGCCCCGGGTCCAGACCAGGTTCCCGGCGGGATCGACCTTCCAGTAGACGTTGGCGAATCTCCATCCCGAGCGGTGTACGGCCCAGCGCACGGAGGCCTCCGTCCCGCAGGATGTGTGCAGCCTAAAGCCCTGCCGCCGAAGATCTTTCGCAAGCGCCGAGGCGCTTGAGCCAGCCGGATGGCGCGCAGCCAATCTATCGTCTAGCTGGCCTGGCGGGAAGTCGATGCCGGGCTCAAAACCCGGGCGCTCACAGGGTGGCAACCACAAGGCGTCCGATGAAACGCCTTGCAGTAAGGGCGGCTCAGCGCAACTCGCCAAGGCCGGTGTGACCGACGCGACGAGGAACAACAGTCGGGCGCATCTCATGCCCTACTCTTCCTCTTCGACCCTTGCACCCGCGACGCCCAAGGATTTCAATTTCCGGTGCAGGGCCGAGCGCTCCATGCCGATGAAGTTGGCCGTGCGCGAGATGTTGCCGCCGAACCGCAGGATCTGGGCGTTGAGGTACTCGCGCTCGAACAGCTCGCGGGCCTCGCGCAACGGCAGGGCGATGATCCGCTCGGCCCCGATCGCCCCCGCATTGCCGCCGGACGGCTGTTCGTTGGCGTTCAGCATCTCGGCGGTGATCAGGTCGCCCGGCTCGCCCGAGGCCAGGATCAGCATCCGCTCGACGTTGTTGCGCAGCTGGCGGACGTTGCCGGGCCAGGCCTGCACCTGCAGCGTGGCCAGGGCGTCCTCGCCCAGCCGACGCCGCTGCAGGCCGGTGGCCTCGCAAATCCGGTCTACGAAGTAGCTGATCAGTTCAGGGATGTCCTCGCGGCGTTCGGACAGGCCCGGCACGCGGACCGGCACCACGTTCAGGCGATGGAACAGGTCCTCGCGGAACCGGCCGGCGGCGATCTCCTCGCGCAGCTCGCGCGATGTCGACGAGATCACCCGCACGTCGACCTGGACGTCGTTGTCGCCGCCCACCCGGCGGAAGCGCTGCTCGACCAGGACCCGCAGGATGCGGCTCTGGGTCTCGCGCGGCATGTCGGCCACTTCGTCCAGATAGAGCGTGCCGCCGTGGGCGCGTTCGAACACGCCGATCTTGCGCGGACGACCGCCCTCGCCTTCCTCGCCGAACAGCTCGACGTCCAGCCGCTCGGGCGCCATCCCCGCGGCGCTGACGGCCACGAACTCGTTGCGCGAGCGGCTGCTGGAACCGTGGATCAGCCGGGCCACCAGTTCCTTGCCCGAGCCGGGCGGACCGGAGACCAGCACCCGGCTGTTGGCCGGGGCGACCTTGGCGATCAGCTGTCGCAGGGCCTGGGCCGCCGCCGACTTGCCCATCAGGCCGTCGGAGCTGAAGCTCTGCACCCGCAGGCGGCGGTTCTCGCGCTTGAGGTTGGCCGCTTCCAGGGCCCGCTCGACCACCAACAGCAGGCGATCGGACTTGAACGGCTTTTCCAGGAACTCGTAGGCCCCGCGCTTGATGGCGCTGACGGCGGTCTCGATGTTGCCGTGGCCCGAGATCATGATCACCGGCAGGTCGGGATCCAGGGCCTTGACCATGTCGAGCAGCTCCAGCCCGTCCATGCCCCCGCCCTGCATCCAGATGTCCAGCACCAGCAGCGCGGGCTTGCGGGCCCGCAAGGCCGCCAGCGCCTGGTCGGAATCGGCCGCCACCCGCACCGCGTAGCCTTCATCCTCCAGGATGCCGGCCACCAGTTCGCGGATGTCGACCTCGTCGTCGACCACAAGCACGTCAGCGCTCATATCATCTCCTCTACGCCGTTCTGGGCGTTGGCGGCGGCGAGCCGCGCGGTCGTGGGGAACTTCAGGATGACCCGGGCGCCGGTTCCGTTCAGCGCGTCGGTCAGGACCAGTTCGCCTTCGTGGTCCTCCATGATCCGCTTGACGATCGCCAGCCCAAGGCCGGTTCCCTTCTCGCGGGTCGTGACATAGGGTTCGGTCAGCCGGTCACGGTCCTTGGCGGGCAGGCCCACGCCATTGTCCTCGACCACCAGGCACAGGTGTTCGTCGTCCGAGACCAGGCTGGCGGCGATACGGCCCGGCGGCTCCGGCGAGACGTGGCGGCGCGCGCTGACCGCCTCGCCGGCGTTCTTGAGGATGTTGGTCAGGGCTTGGCCCACCATCCGGGCGTCGCAGCTGACCCAGACGTCGTCGCCGGGCTCCTCGAGCGTCACCTCGGTTTCCGCGTCGACGAAGCGCTGGGCGAACACCGCCTGGCGCAGCATCTCGGTCAGGTCGGCTGGGGCGAAGCGCGGGGCCGGCATCCGGGCGAAGGCCGAGAACTCGTCGACCATCCGGCCGATGTCGCCGACCTGGCGGATGATGGTCTCGGTGCAGCGGTCGAAGGTGTCCAGATCGCCGGTGATGTCCTTGCGATACTTGCGGCGGATCCGTTCGGCCGACAGCTGGATCGGGGTCAGCGGGTTCTTGATCTCGTGAGCGATGCGCCGCGCCACGTCTTTCCAGGCGGCGTTGCGCTGGGCGGCCATCAGGCGGGTGATGTCGTCGAAGGTCAGCACCAGGGTCTCGGCGGCCTGGCCGGCGCCGCGGAACCGCAACCGCCGGGTTTCCCCGCCGCGCATCACGTCGATCTCGACCTCGGCGTTGGGGCGGCCGCCGCTGATCTCCTGGATCACGGTCTCCAGTTCGGGCGCGACCTCGACCAGCGGCTGACCCACGGCGCTCTCGTCCAGGGCCAGCAGATCGCCGGCCCGGCGGTTCAGGGCGGTGATCCGCCCCGCGGCGTCCAGGCCCACCACGCCGGCGCTGACGCCCGACAGCACGGTTTCGATGAACTGGCGGCGCGACTCGGCGTCGAGGCTGGCCACCCGCAGGGCGGCCTGCTGGGCCTGCAGGTCGGTGGTCATCATGTTGAACGCCACCGACAGGGCGCGGATCTCCTCGGGGCCGGCCTCGACATCGACCCGGGCGTCCAGGTCGCCGGCCGACACCCGGCCCGCCGCCTGCACCAGGCCGGAGACGGGGGCGGCGATCGAATTGGCGGCGGCGATGCCCACCCAGACGGCCGCGACCAGCACCAGCAGCGCGGTCTCGATGTAGCTGAGGCCGAAGATCACCTGGATCCGGTCCTGGTTCTTGGCCGCCTCGCGATACGAGATCAGCGATTCCTCGGATTCGATCAGGTGGGCCAGGATGCCCTTGTCGATCGGCCGGGCCACGTAGAGATAGGCGTCGGGGAAGGCCTTGAGGCGGTAGAGCGCCCGGAACAGGTCTTCCTCGACGAAGCGCTGGGTAGGGATCTCGCCGGTGTCGGTCCATTTGAAGCTGGATGGCGGCGGCGCCAGGAATGGCGGGGCCCTGTCGGACTCGGCGCGCGCCAGAATGCGACCGTCGCGGTCCAGCACATAGGCGGCCGAGAAGCCGTTGTCGTCGGCCAGGCCCCTGAGAAAGTGCCCGAAAGCCACCGGGGAGTCGGCCAAGGTCGGGGCCGCCTGGTTCAGGGTGCTGGCCATCGGCCCGACGTGCTGGCTGATGTAATCCGTCTGCTCGCTGACATAGGAACGGGCCACGGTCGCCGAGTTCTCGACCACGGTGCGCACGCGCTCGCTGAACCAGGCGTCGACGCCGCGGTTGACCAGCACGCCGAAGAACAGAGCCACGATCACGGCGGGCGCCACGGCGGCCACCGAGAACAGGCCCACGAACCGCAGGTGCAGGCGCGCGCCGGCGTCGCTGGCCCGGGCGTCCACCAGATCCAGCAGCCGCCAGCCGACGATGCCCGCAATGCAGAGAATCAGGGCCAGGTTGAAGCCGAGAACCACGAGGATGACCGTGGTGGCCGGACCGATCGGTCCGGTGGCGGGCGGCGACGAGGCCAGGAACACCGCCGTGGCCGTCAGGGCGATGGCCAGGCCGTAGGCGCCCCCCAGCGTGAAACGCGACCGCAGCAGCTCGCGCCACCAGGCCCGGCTGAAGCGGGTCGGCGGTCCTTCAAGCTCCAGGACGGATGGAACGGACGCCATTGACTAAGTTTAAGGGGGGCTGTGCCCTAAACTCAACAGGTATGTGCCAATTAAGCGTCAGCAGACGTGGATCGCCCGCGGATGACCACCCGTTTAGGGTTCTGGACCGCGGTCAGCGCCGGCCGCGGGTCATCTCCACGCCCAGGTCCTGGATCTTCTTGCGCAGGGTGTTGCGGTTGAGTCCCAGGATCTCGGCCGCCCGCACCTGGTTGCCGCGGGTGGCCGACAGGGTCAGCTGGATCAGCGGCCGCTCGACCTCCTGCAGCACCCGGTCGTAGAGGCCGGCCGCCGGCACGCCGTCGGGCTGGTCGGCGAAGTGCGACGACAGGTGGCGCTCGACCAGGCTGGCCAGGGTGACCGGCCCTTCGTCGGCGTGGGCGGCGGGGGTGTGGTCCTGCAGCTCGCGATCGACGATCCGGGCGGTGATCAGCTCCTCGGCATAGAGGGCGCACATCCGCCGGATCAGGTTCTCCAACTCGCGCACATTGCCCGGCCAGGCGTGGGTCTTCATCCGGTCCAGGGCGCTGGAATCGATGGTCTTGGCCGGCAGGCCTTCGCGGTTGGCGCGCAGCAGGAAGGTGCGGGCCAGATCCGGGATGTCCTCGGTGCGGTCGCGCAGCGGCGGCAGGCGCACCGGCGCGACATTGAGGCGGAAGAACAGGTCCTCGCGGAACAGCCCCTGCTGGATCAGGCCGCGCAGGTCGCGGTTGGTGGCGGCGATGATCCTCACGTTCGGCCGGCGGCCGGTCTTGGGATTGAGCACCGGCTCGGTGCCGTCGATCACCCGCAGCAGGCGCGTCTGGGCGTCCAGCGGCATGTCGCCGATCTCGTCCAGGAACAGCGTGCCGCCGTCGGCCTCGATCAGGCGGCCCATGTCGCCCTCCCCGCGCCCGAACAGCTCGGTCTCGACGCGTTCGCGCGGCACGGCGGCCAGGTTGATGACCACGAACTTGCCGTCGCGGCGGCGACCCAACTCGTGCAGGGCGCGGGCCACCAGCTCCTTGCCGGTGCCGCTTTCGCCGAGGATCAGCACCGTCAGGTCGGCGCCGACCAGGCGGGCGATCGTGCGATAGACCTCCTGCATCGGGGCCGAGCGGCCGATCAGCGGCAGGCGCTCGTCGCGCATGGCCCGAGCCTGGGCCTTGGACGCCTCGGCGTCGGCCGGCCGCGACAGGGCCCGTCGCGCGGCGGCGGTGACGTCGTCCAGGTCGAACGGCTTGGAGACGTACTCGAACGCCCCGGCGTCGGCGGCGTTGACCGCCGTCAGCAGGGTGTTCTGGGCGCTCATCACGATGATCGGCAGCTTGGGCCGCTCCTTGCGGATGCGCGGCAGCACGTCGAAGACGTTCTCGTCGGGCATCATCACGTCGGTGACGATCAGGTCGCCCTCGCCGTCCGTCACCCATTTCAGCAGGGTCGTGGCGTTGCCGGTCGCGCGGACCTGGTACCCCAGCCGGGTGAAGGCCTGGCTGAGCACCAGACGCACCGAGCTGTCGTCGTCGGCGATCAGGATCTTCTTGCTGGCGGCGTTCATGCGTGGGCGTCTCCAGTGGAGGGGGCAAGCTTTCCGGTGGCCATCGGCAGCAGCACGCGGAAGACCGTGCGGCCAGGTTCGGAGTCGAAGTCGATCAGGCCGCCGTGGCTGGTCACCAGCTTGGTGACCAGGGCAAGGCCGAGGCCCGTGCCGTTGGCCTTGGTGGTGACGAACGGCTGGAACAGGTGGTCGCGCAGGCTGGGCGGCACGCCCGGGCCGTTGTCCTGCACGCGGATCTCGATCGGCGCGCCCGCCGTGGCCTTGCCGTCGGCGCCGCGCACCCGCACGCCCGGACGCCAGGCGGTGTGGATCGACAGGATGCCCTGGCCGTCGCCGCGCATGTGGGCGGCCTCGGCGGCGTTCTTGACCAGGTTCAGGAACACCTGGATCAGGTGGTCCTCGTCGCCCCAGACGTCCGGCAGCGAAGGGTCGTAGTGTTCCTGCAGCGCCAGGCCGTCGGCCACGCCGTTGACCACCAGGGCCCGGACCCGGTCCAGCACCTGGTGGATGTTAACCGCTTCGCGCGGGCCGGGGACCTCGTCGGAAAAGGCCTCCATGCGGTCGACCAGCCGGCGGATGCGATCGGTCTCGTCGACGATCAGTTGGGCCAGGGGCTGATCGGCGGCGCTGGCGCCGGTCTTCAGCAGTTGGGCCGCGCCGCGGATCCCGGCCAGCGGGTTCTTGATCTCGTGGGCCAGCATGCGGCCCAGGCCCACCACCGAGCGCAGGCCCGCGGCGTCCGAGGCCCGCTCGACGCCCAGCACGCCCTTGACGTGCAGGGTCATCAGCACCGAGCCGTCGCCCAGGGGCGCGGCGGCGCCGTCGGCCTCGAACGGCGGCTGGCCGAACAGGTTGACCTCGACCCCGTGCTCGCGGACCAGGGCCCCTTCGAACAGGGCGCGGTCCATCATCGAGACTAGCACCGAGCCCGGCGGCAGGGCGGCGCGGAACCGGCCGCGGGCCAGCAGCGACAGGCCCTGGCCGAACAGGGCCTCGGCCGCCTCGTTGACCGCCACCAGCGCGCCGTCGCGGTCGACCACCAGGGCCGGCTCGGGGCTGAGATCGAAGGCGGCGATCTTGAGGCTGTCGGCGACCTGGGCCGAGGGGGCGCGGGCGTGATCGCTCATGCGGCCAGCCTCCGGTCGGCCAGCCACAGGGCGGCCAGGCCATCCTCGATCGCGGCGGGATCCTCCAGCCGGCACAGGGCGGCGCGGGCGGCGCGCCGCGCCTCCTCGCTGTCGGGCCAGGGCGCGGCGTCGATGTAGGAGGCCAGGTGCTTGCGGAACATCTTCAGGCCCAGCGCCTGGCCGTAGAAGTCCAGGCTGCGGCGGAAATGGGTGACGGCGATGGCGAGGCGCTCCTTGGCGTCCGGCTCGCGGAAGCCTTCGCCCCGCAGCGTCGCCTCGATCGCCTGGGCGATCCAGGGACGGCCATAGACGCCGCGCCCGATCATCACCCCGTCGGCGCCGGACTGGTCCAAGGCCGCCCGGGCGGTGTCGCCATCAATGATGTCGCCGTTGACCAGCACCGGCACGCCGACCGCGGCCTTGACCGCCGCCACGGCTTCCCAGTCGGCCTGGCCCTTGTAGAACTGGCAGCGGGTGCGGCCGTGGACGGTGATGGCCTGGGCGCCGGCGTCGACGGCGCGGCGGGCGATGTCGGCGGCGTTGCGGCTGTCATCGTCCCAGCCCAGGCGCATCTTGACGGTGACGGGCACGTCCACCGCCTGAACGGCGGCGGCGACCAGGGCCTCGGCCAGGTCGGGTTCGCGCATCAGGGCCGAGCCCGAGGCGACGCCGCCGGTGACCATCTTGGAAGGGCAGCCGAAATTCAGGTCGATGATCTGGGCCCCGGCCTCGGCGGCCATCCGCGCGCCCTGTCCCATGAAGGTCGGATCGCGACCGACCAGCTGGACGACCATCAGAGGCAGGCCCTCGCCCACCGCGGCGCGGCGCACCACGTCGGGGCGGCCGCGGGCGAACTCGGCGCAGGCCACCATTTCCGTCGCCACATAGGCGGCGCCCAGGCGGCTGGCCGTTTCCCGGAAGGGCAGGTCCGAAACGCCCGTCATCGGCGCGATCCATACGCGCCCAGGCACCTCGACCTTGCCAACTGTGAGACCGTTGCTCATTTTCTACGCATCCCCATCGCACTCTTTTTAGGCATATTGTGCGGCGCCGTAAAGCCTCCTTCTCTGGACAACTCAATTTGGCCCGCTAAACAGCCCCCATGACCTTCTCCGCCGTGATCGTCGCCGCCGGCTCCGGCGCCCGGGCCGGGCCCGGCCAGGCCAAGCAATGGCGTACGCTGGCAGGGAAAGCCGTGCTGCGCTGGTCGGCGGAAGCCTTGCTGGCGGGCGGCGCGCAAAAGCTCGTGATCGTGGCGGATTCGCAGGCCCGGCCGCTGCTGGATGCGGCCTTGGAGGGCCTCTCCGGCTGGACGACAACGCCGGGCGGCGCGACTCGCGCTCTGTCCGTCCAGGCCGGCCTGACCGCCCTCGCCGACCGTCCGCCCGACGAGCCGGTGCTGGTCCACGACGCCGCCCGCCCCTTTCTCGGCGCCGCAACAATTCACGCGGTGATCAAGGCCCTCGACGACGCCGACGGCGCGATTCCAGCCTTGCCCGTGGCCGATACGCTGAAAAGCGGGGCGCTGGATTCCAGCGTCGTCACAAAATCGCGAAACGACCTGTGGCGGGCGCAGACCCCCCAGGCGTTCCGCCGCGACCGCCTGCTGGCCGCCTACGCTGCGTGGGAAGGTCCGGACGAGCCGACCGACGACGGCCAGGTGGTCGAGCGCCATGGCGGCCGTGTCGTGGTCACGCCCGGCGACCCGATGCTGATGAAACTGACCTATCCGGAGGACTTCGCCATGGCCGAGACCTTAGCGGGCCGCGCGCGGATCGTCCGCATGGGCCAGGGCTTCGACGCCCACCGCTGGGGCCCTGGGGACTCCGTGTGGCTGTGCGGCGTCGAGATCGCCCACACCGAAACCCTGATCGGCCATTCCGACGCCGACGCCGGCCTGCACGCCCTGACCGACGCCATTCTCGGCGCGATCGGCGAAGGCGACATCGGCGACCACTTCCCGCCCACCGACCCGCAGTGGAAGGGCGCGTCCTCCGATCGGTTCCTGGCCTACGCGGTCGACCTGGTGCGCCGGCGCGGCGGGACCCTGGTCAATGTCGACGTGACGCTGATCTGCGAGCGGCCGAAGATCAAGCCGCACCGCGCAGCGATGCGCGAGCGCCTGGCGGAGATCCTGGACCTGCCGCTCGACCGGGTCAGCGTCAAGGCGACCACCACCGAGGGCATGGGCTTCACGGGCCGCGGCGAGGGCCTGGCCGCCCAGGCGATCGCCGTGGTCGAGACGCCGATCTGATGGGCGGCTAGGCTTTCACGATCTGGCAGGCGATCTCGGAGCCCTTCGCGGTTATCCTGGCCTTGCCCAGGAGTGGGATCTTGTAGCGCTTCACGGTCCCACCGGACGCGACGACGATCCGTCCAGGGTCGTTCAGCAGGCAGGAAATCCCCGCCGCGGAGGTGATGCAGGAACTCGCGCCGCGCTGCTTGTCGAGCCGCAGGTCGCCTGACCGGTAGCTTGACGACAACACGGACGCCTTCATCCCATCGGAGACTTCGTGGCAGGCCAACCCGACCGGTGCGGATCCGGCGACGGCGGGGGATCCGAGGGCGAGAACGACCACGGCGCCAGCCGCGAAACGGATCTTCATGTAACCTGCTCCAGAGACTCGGTTGCATGAGAAGGCCATGCGCCCGGCACGCTGTATAGTTGCATTTCGCGAGGCCCCCATGTTCCCGCTCGAAATCCAGACCCTGGCCCGCCTGCTGATCGACGAGGCGCGGGAGCGGTCCCTGCGGCTGGTCACCGCCGAAAGCTGCACCGGCGGCCTGGTGGCGGGGGCGATCTGCAACATCTCGGGCGCCTCGGACGTCTTCGAGCGCGGCTTCGTCACCTACACCAATCGCGCCAAGTCCGAGATGCTGGGCGTGCCGGGCGACCTGATCGCCGACCACGGGGCGGTGTCGGAGGTGGTGGCGCGCTGGATGGCCGAAGGGGCGCTGGAGGCCAGCAATGGGCACGTCGCCGTGGCCATCACCGGCGTCGCGGGCCCCGGCGGCGGCTCGCCGCTGAAGCCGGTCGGCACGGTGCATTTCGCCGTCGCCCGCGCCAACCGCTCGGTCGTCCATCGCCACGAGCTGTTCGACGGTGAAACCCGCGAAGGCGTGCAACTGGCGGCGGTGCGCACCGCGCTGGAGATGTTGCGCGAGGCGGTGGCCTAGGTGCCGGAGGCCGCGCCCAGCGACTGGCGGCGCTTCGTCGGGCTGGAGCTCTCCCGAAGCGCCCTGGCCCAGGCGGCCGCCCGCAAGACCGAGCTGCGCCACGCGGTCCGGGTGTCGGCGGCGGTCGTGGCGGCCTACGCCCTGGCCACCCTGCTGCGCCTGCCCCAAGGCTACTGGGCGGTGTTCACCGCCGTGATCATCGTCCAGTCCAGCCTCGGCGCCACCATCACCGCCTCGATCGAGCGGCTGATGGGCACGGCCGTCGGCGCCGTCGTCGGAGCCGGCGCGGCGATGCTGCACGCCCGCTGGCCCGAGGCCGGCGGACCGATCCTGGCCGTCACCGCCGCCCTGCTGGCCTTCCTGGCCGCCGTCCGCCCGGCCTTCAAAGTGGCGCCGGTCACCGCCGTGATCATGCTGATCGGCACGACCACCCACATGGACCCGCTGGTCGCCGCCTTCCTGCGGGTGGCCGAGATCACGGTCGGCAGCGTGGTCGGCATCGCCGCCACCCTGCTGATCTTCCCGGCCCGAGCCCACGCCACGGTGGTCGACAGCACCGAAACGGTGGCCGGCCGACTGGCCGAGCTGCTGGAGCACTACGCCCTGAAGCTGAAGGGCGGCGCGACTGACCTGGAGGCTCGCAACCACTACGATGACACGCTCAAGGCGCTGTCCAAGCTGCAGACCGCCATGACCGAGGCCGAACGCGAGAGCGCCAGCCGGCTGAGCGACCATTCGGTCACCGACGCCCTGCCCCGCACGCTGTGGAGGCTGCGCAACGACTGCGTGATGATCGGCCGGGCGCTGCGCGAGGCCTTCCCCTCGCCCGGCCTGGCCCTGCCTTCGGCGGCGATGCTGAACGCCAGCGCGACCTTCCTGCGGGCCTGCGCGGCCCTGCTGTCGGGCGGCCCGCGCCCGGACCGCCTGGCCTTCGCCGAGGCCCACCAGGCCTTCCAGGCCGCCGTGGAGACCCTGCGGGCGGGCGGCGGCACGCGGGCCCTGGCCTTCGACGACGCGGCCCGGGTGTTCGGCCTGGTGTTCGCGATCGAGAACCTGTTCGGCAATCTCGGCGACTTCGAGGAGCGGGTCGAGGAGACAGTCGGCAAGCGGGGGTGAGCGGTGAGCGCCATGCGCCCTTCGAGGCTCGCCTGCGGCTCGCACCTCAGGATGAGGAATTCACAGCCAAAACGCTCCTCATCCTGAGGCGCCCGCGCAGCGAGCCTCGAAGGACGCAAGGGAGCTCTCCCTACCCCGCCAGGTACGGCTTGTAGCTTTTTTCCTCGACGATGTCCGAGCCCGCCAGCAGGTTGATCTGGCGCTTCACGGCGGCGCGGCGGTCGTTGTCGATATAGACCCGGCGGGCCAGCTCGACGAACTTCGGCCCGAAATCCTGGCGCCGCTCGCAGTCGCGCTTGCCGTCCTCGATGTCCCAGAGGGCGGCGTTGATCTCGGTCAACTGGGCGATCAGGTCTTCCAGCTCCGGCGAATGCTGGAGTTCGCGCGCTGCGGTCTCCTCCAGCAGGGCCAGCTCGGCCTTGACGTTGGCCTCCTTGGCCGGATCGCCGATCCTCAGGGCCTTGACCCGCAGGATGGTGATCTTGTCGATCAGCTCGCCGGCCGAGACGGGCGCCAGGATGGGCATTTTCAGGAAACTCCGGCGATCAGGCGTTGCAGGGCCGCGTCCACCACGTCCAACGGCAGGGCGGCCATTTCGTGTCCGTAGTCCTCCGCGACCAGCAGCTCAAGGCGTTCGGCGGCGGGGCGGAACTTGACGGCCTTGCGGCGGTCCTTCTGCAGCGACAGCAAGGGTGCGCCGCCGGCCGCCAGCATGTGGCCGGGGCCAGCGTCGTTGGCGACCGCGGCGGTCAGGCGGCCGGCCAGGGCGATGGCCAGCAGCGGCCCCTTCACGCCGGTGAAGCCGTCGGTGCGGTCCGCCTCCGGGAACAGGGCCTCGGGGACCACGTCGCGCGCCGCCCGGGCGTCGACCGCCTCGTCGGGGCCGAAGAAGAACACCGCCTTGCGGCCGGAGGCCTCGATGCGCCGGGCCAGGTCCAGGTAGCGCTCCAGCGGCCAGCGCTTGTCCTGCCCGCCGGCCCCGGGCGCCAGGCCGACATAGACCGGGCCGCCATAGTGGGCGGTAGGCAGCAGCGCGCGGGCGGCGTTGGCGGCGTCGGGGTCGGTCAGGGTCAGCGGACGCGGCGCGCCAGCCCCGTCGGTGGCCAGGGCCAGCAGCCGGGCCAGGCGCTCGGCCACGGCGACTGGCCAGTCGGGCTTGCGAGCCTGAGCCGCGGCCGAGACGAAACGCCCCTTGGCGGCTCGGCGGGCGACCAGGCTGCGGCGGGCGTTCTCCTGGGTGTCGATCACCAGGTCGAAGGTCCGTCCGCCGAACGGCCTGACCCACGGCAGAACGTCCAGGGGTGCGTCGCCGGTCGGGCCCTCGGTCAGGATCTCGTCGATATAGCCGGCGACCACGGCCTTCAGCGGCCCGGCGTAGACCGTCTGCCCCTTGGCCGCGCACCAGGTGATCCGCGCCTGCGGAAAGGCGGCGCGCAGGCCCGCGATGAAGGGCAGCTTGATCAGGCCGTCGCCGATCACCTCGCCCATGGAATAGATCAGGACCGACTGGATCATGGCCCGGCTTAGGCCGCCGTCTGCGTTGGGGTCAACGCCGGAACGCGCGATGTGAGTAATCACTTGCATCAAGCCGGACCCATGCTAGAGTTCCGCCATGAACGCCAAGCCCAGGATCGAACGCGCCGCCCTGCAGGTCTTCGTCGACCGCGGCGTCGACGCGGCCACCACCAAGCTGATCGCCGCCAAGGCCGGGGTGTCAGAGGGCGCGATCTATCGCCACTGGAAGAGCAAGGACGAACTGGCCCTGGGCCTGTTCATGGCCACCCACCGCCGACTGTCGGACCTGATCACGGTCAACGCCGACATGGCCAAGGGCGTCCAGGCCAAGGCCGCCGCCGTGGTCCGCGCCTATTGCACCGTGGCCGACGAGGATTGGCTGCTGTTTTCCTTCCACCTGCTGCAGTTGCACCACTTCCTGCCCTACTACCAGGAGGACGGCCGTGACCCGGTGACCATGGTCGAGGGCCTGGTCAAGCGGGCGATGATGGAGGCCGAGCTGCCGCCGGGCGACCCGCGCGTGATCGCCGCCATGGCCATCGGCGTGATCACCCAGACCGCCCAGAACAAGGCCTATGGCCGGTTGGGCGAAGACGCCCTCTCGGCCCACGCCCCCCTGATGACCGCGGCCGTCCAGGCCGTGCTTTCCGCCCGCTAACAGGAACACCGGCCCATGCGCAGCGCGCTGTTCAACGTCTACTACTGGGTTCTGTCGATCTTCTACGGCCTGTCGGCCGCCCTCTCGGCCCTGCTCCCGGGCCGCAAGCCGATAGCCTTCGCCCTGCGGCTCTACAGCCAGCGGATGATCTGGGCGCTGCGGGTGTTCGCCGGGGTGAAGATCGAGCTGAAGGGCCAGGAGAACCTGCCTAAGGGCGCCTTCATCATCGCCGCCAAGCACCACAGCTGGGGCGACGGCTTCGTAATGTTCGCCAATGTCGACAACCTCAGCTTCGTGACCGGCGACCACCTGGAGAAGTTCCCGCTGGTCGGCCAGATCCTGCGCAAGTTCGGGGCCATCGTGGTCGACAGCTGCGGCGGTCCCGAAGCCCGAAAGGCGCTATCGGCCAGCGCCGCCCAGGTGGCCGCCGAAGGCCGCCGCATCCTGATCTATCCGGAGGGCCACCTGGCCGCGCCGGGCGAGCGGTTCCGCTACCGCACCGGCGTCTACCACATGAGCCGGGACTTCGGCCTGCCAGTGGTGCCGGTGGCGACCAACCTGGGCTGCTTCTGGAAGCAGACGGACAAGAAGAAAACCGCCGGCACCGCCACGGTCGAATTCCTGCCGCCCCTGCCCCAGGGCCTGTCGAAGGCGCAGTTCATGGCCCAGATGGAAGAGGTCATCGAGACTCGCACCAACCAGCTGATCGCCCAGGCGCGCAACGAACCGGTCAAGCCGTCGGTGCTGGTGGAGTGGAACGGCCGCAAGAACGTGGCGGCCGGCGCGCCGCAGACCGCCTGAACCGCCTGACGTGGTCGCCAATCTCGTCACCCTTGTGCGTATCCTGCTGCTGCCGGTCCTGGCGGCGGTAATCCTGGCGGGACACGGCTGGACGGCCCTGGCGCTGTTTCTCACGGCGGGAGCCACCGACATCCTCGACGGCCAACTGGCGCGGCGATTCGGCCAGACCTCCGCTTTCGGCGCCATGCTCGACCTGCTGGCCGACCGGCTGCTGACCCTGGTGAGCCTGGGCGCCCTGATCGAGACCGGCGCGTTCGCCGGAGCCTGGATTGTCGCACCCCTGGTCCTGATCGCCCGCAACTTCGCGGTCGCGGGCCTGCAGCAGGCGCTTCCGGGAGGCGACTTCGAGCTGGCCGCGATCGAATATCCGAAGATCGCCTTGAACTTCCTGGGCGTGTCGCTGCTTCTGGCGCCGGTTGGCGCGACAAGCGCCGGCCTGTGGGCGATCGCGGCCAGCGCCGCTCTGTCGGTAGCCAGCGTGGCGGTCTATGCGCGTCGGGCCCTGCCCGCCTTCCGCGGCTGACGCAGCCGGCGGCGGTTCAAAGCTCGACCGGGCACTCCGCCGGCACAGGCACGAACGTCCCATCCTCCCGGCGCTGGTCGAAATGCTTCGTGGCGCAGCCGGTCGAGCACAGGATGCCGGTATCCGACCAATACAGCGGAGCATGGTCCTCGTGGCGGAAGGCCGGCGCGCCCCAGGCCAGGCCGCATTCCACGCAGGACGGGGTCTTGGTCAGCATCAGTCCAGAGCCTCGGGCGCCGGCTGGATGGTGACGCTCTCGCCGCAGCCGCAGGCGTCGGTTTCGTTGGGGTTGTTGAACACGAACTTCGACGACAGCTTGGTGGTCTCGTAGTCGATCGTGGTGCCGATCAGGAACAGCACCGCCTTGGGGTCGATCAGGATCGTCACGCCCTGGTCCTCGACCACCTCGTCGATCGGGCCCTTCTCGGCGGCGTATTCGAAGATGTACTCCGAGCCCGCGCAGCCGCCGTTCTTCACGCCCACCCGCAGGCCAGCATAGGGCTTGCCCGGCTCTTCGACCGACTTCCGGTCCATGATCTCCTTGACCCGCGCGGCGGCGGCCGGGGTCAGGGTGACGACCTTGGGACGAGGGCGACGGACGCGAGGGGTGATCGTAGCTTCCATATCGCGATCCTACTCCAATCCGCTCATCCCGGCGAACGCCGGGACCCAGATCCCAAAGCGCTGACGCTGATTGGATGGGCTCAGAGCTCTTGGCGTCAGCCTCAAAGCCATTCCATCTGCGTCACGGCATTCGCCGGGGTGAGCGGTATTAAATCGGCGAACCAGTCTAGAACATGTTCAGTTGCAGCTTGGCCTCGTCGCTCATCCGCGAGGGGTCCCACGGCGGCTCGAACACCAGGTCGACATGGCACGACTTGATGCCTTCCAGCTCCATGACCGCGTCGCGGACCCAGCCCGGCATTTCCCCGGCCACCGGGCAGCCGGGCGCGGTCAGGGTCATGTCGATGGCCACGTCCTTCTCGTCGCTGACGTCGACCTTGTAGATCAGGCCCAGCTCATAGATGTCGACCGGGATTTCCGGATCGAACACCGTCTTCAGCTTCTCGATCAGCTGATCGGTCAGCTTGTCGAGCTCGGCTTGAGGGATCGCGGACGGGGTTGCCACGGATGCGGGTTGCTCGGTCATGTCGCTCAACTGAAGAAACTGCGGGCCTTGGCCAGCGCGCTCACTAACGCGTCGGCCTCGTCCAGGGTGTTATATAGGGCGAAGGAAGCGCGAGCGCTCGACGTGACGCCAAATCGCTTCATCAGGGGTTCGGCGCAGTGGGTGCCAGCCCGGACGGCCACGCCGTAGCGGTCCAGCACCTGGGCCACGTCATGGGCGTGGGCGCCCTCGACGACGAAGCTCAGCACCGCGCCCTTGCCGGGGGCCGTGCCCAGGATCCGCACGCCGTTGACGCCATCCAGCTGGTCGACGACCCGCTGATAGAGAGCGTGCTCGTGGGCCAGGGCCGCGTCGCGGTCGATGCCGTTCAGCCATTCGATCGCCGCGCCCAGGCCGACCGCCTCGAGGATCGCCGGGGTGCCGGCCTCGAACCGGTGCGGCGGATCGGCGTAGGTGATCCTGTCCATCGACACCGAACCGATCATTTCCCCGCCGCCCTGGTACGGCGGCAAGGCGGCCAGGCGCTCGGCCTTGCCGTACAGCACGCCGATGCCGGTGGGGCCGTACAGCTTGTGGCCGCTGAACACGTAGAAATCGACGTCCAGGGCCTTCACGTCGACCTTGCTATGGACGATGGCCTGGCAACCGTCGAGCAGGACCAGGGCGCCGGCCGCGTGGGCCAGGCGGACGATCTCGAAGGCGTCGTTGATGGTGCCCAGCACGTTCGACATGTGGCTGAGCGCCACTATCCGGGTGCGCTCACTGAGCAGACCCTTGTAGGCCTCCATGTCCAGCCGGCCGTCGTCGGTGACGGGCGTGAACTTCAGCACCACGCCGTAGCGCTCGCGCAGGAAGTGCCAGGGCACGATGTTGGCGTGGTGCTCCATCTCGGAGATCACGATCTCGTCGCCAGCCTTCAGGCTCCGTCCGAAGGTGTCGGCGACCAGGTTGACCGCCTCGGTGGCGCTCTTGGTCCAGACGATTTCCGATGGCTGGGCGTTGATGAACTTCGCGACGGTTTCGCGCGCGTTTTCATAGGCCTGCGTCGTTTCGTTGGCCAGGGTGTGCAGGCCGCGGTGAACGTTGGCGTAGCTGGTGCGGGCCAGGCCGGTCATCGCCTCCAGCACCGCTTCCGGCTTCTGGGCGCTGGCGGCGCTGTCCAGATAGACCAGCGGCTTGCCGTGCACCTGGCGGGCCAGGATCGGGAACTGGGCGCGGATGAGGTCTACATCGAACGCCATCAGTTCTTCTCCCGCAAGGGGAGAAGGAAAGCGGAGGCGAACTTCATTCGCCCCTCCCCAGCTTGGCGGCGACCCAGGCGGCGGCGATCTCGCGCGCGCCCTCGTGCTCGATGCGCTCGACCACCTCGCCCAGGAAGGCCTGGGTCAGCATGGCCTTGGCTTCCGCTTCGGGGATGCCGCGCTGGCGGGCGTAGAAGATCTGCTCGTCGTCCAGGGCGCCGATCGTGTTGCCGTGGGCGCAGGCGACGTCGTCGGCGAAGATCAGCAGCTCGGGCTTGGCGTCGACCTCGGCCTTGTCCGACAGGATCAGCGCGTGGTGGCCCATGCGAGCGTCGGTCTGGTCGGCGCCGGGCTGGACGACGATCCGTCCCTGGAACACGCCGCGCGCCTGGTCGTCGACGACGCCCTTGGTCAGCTGGCTGGTGATCCCATCGACGCCGCCGTGGGTGACGACCGTGGTCTGGTCGGCGTGGCGCTGCTTTTCGAGGACATAGACGCCGTCGAGGCGGACGCTGGCATGAGCGCCGGGGTGGTTGACCCGGGTCTCGATCCGCTGGCGCCGGGCGCCAGCGGTCAGGACGGTCTGGTTGAAGGTCGCGCCGGGGGCTAGGTCGACCTCGGCGGTGACCACGTCGATGGCCTCGGCGTGGTCGTCGACCAGCACGATCCGTTCGACGCGGGCGCCCTCGCCCACCGCGATGTCCAGGGTGACGTCCGAGAAGTAGCCGCCCGCTTGGCCTTCATGGCTTTCGAGCAGCACCAGGGTGGTGTCGGGCTCGACGACGATGGCGTAGGCGGCGGCATGGGCCGCGCCATCGCTGACCGAGACGAAGCGCAGGGCCACGACCTCGCCGGCGCCGCTGGCGGCCGCGTGGCGCTGGCGGCCGTTGACGAACAAGATCTCGTCGGCGGCCAGGCCGTCGAACGGTCCCTTGGCGACTTCGCCGTCGAAGGCGGGCGAGGCCGGCGGCACGGCGCGGATCAGGCCGCGCAGGTCGGTCCAGCGCCAGTCCTCGTCGCGACGCGACGGCAGCTGGGTCAGGTCGCCGGTCTTCAGTGCGGTGGCGAGGGTCATGCGGTCGGCTCCGCGAAATCCTCGTCCTTCGACAGGCTCAGGATGAGGATTTCGAATGAAGCGCCGCGTCCAAATTCGACCTCATCCTGAGCTTGTCGAAGGACGAGGTCGTGGCTTTGAGCCAGCCGCATCATGCCGCCACCGTGTACTTGTCGTAGCCCTCGGCCTCCAGCTGCAGCGCCAACTCCGGGCCGCCCGAGGCGACGATGCGGCCGGCGGCCAGCACGTGGACACGGTCGGGTTTGATGTAGTCCAGCAGGCGCTGGTAGTGGGTGATGACCAGCATGCCGCGATCGGGGGCGCGCAGGGCGTTGACGCCTTCGGAGACGATCTTCAGGGCGTCGATGTCCAGGCCCGAGTCCGTCTCGTCCAGGATCAGGAACTTCGGCGACAGCATCGCCATCTGCAGGATTTCCATCCGCTTCTTCTCGCCGCCCGAGAAGCCGACGTTCAGGCCGCGCTTGAGCATGTCGAAGTCGATCTTCAGCGCCGCGGCCTTCTCCTTGGCCAGCTTCAGGAAGGCCGGGGCGGCGATCTCGTCCTCGCCGCGCGCCCGGCGCTGGGCGTTGAGGGCGGTGCGGATGAAGGTCAGGGCCGGAACACCGGGGATCTCCAGCGGATACTGGAACGACAGGAACACGCCCTTGGCGGCCCGTTCGTTGGGCTCCAGGGCCAGCAGGTCATCGCCGTTCAGCGTGGCCGAGCCTTGCGTGACCTCATAGCCGCCCCGGCCGCTCAGCACGTAGGACAGCGTCGACTTGCCCGCCCCGTTCGGCCCCATGATGGCGTGCACCTGCCCGGCCGGCACGTCGAGCGTGACGCCCTTGAGGATGGGTTTGTCGCCGACATTGGCATGGAGGTTCTGGATATTAAGCATTGAAAGCCGTGATCTTTTCGAGCGTCTGGATAGCGAACGTGGTCGGCTTGCCGGTCAGGGTCGGCGCTTCCCATTCGTGTTCGGGGCTGTAGGCGGCGAGCTTGAGCAGCGTGGTCAGCAACTCCCGCTCGGCGACCGCGTCGGCATTGCCGCCCGACAGCAGCTTGGCGCTACGGTCGACCAACTCCCTGTCGTCGCCGTAGGGGCTTATCCAAGCACCGTGCGCGGCATGGAAGGCCAGCTGACGGGCGTACTTGTATTCCTTGTTGTTCAGGCCGAAGCGGACTGGCGTCATCTCGCGCCCCCTTCAAACGTTGCCACGACCTCGATCTGACCTTCGATGGCGGCGTTGAACAGCGGAAAATCCTCGGCCGGGATCCAGTATTCCTCGTGCTCGCGACCGCCGACGACCTTCTTGTCGAAGGCCGCCAGGAAGTCGGCCGAGACGTCGAAACGCGTGACATAGCCACGCTTGTCGTCGTTGTGCACGGCGTTCCAGTCGCGGGCGATCTGGGCGGCGTAGGCCTGGTTGGTCACCGGATAGAAGATCGGCTGTTCTGGCAGGCGCGGCGGAAAAGCCGTCCAGCCCGCCGCCTCGATCAGCTTCAGCTCTTCCGTGCCAACGGGGCGATAAAGGGTGATGGTGCTCATGCGCCCCCCTCGACCGTCATCCTCGGACTTGTTCCGAGGATCCCTGTGTCCGCCTCCAACGCACCAGGCGTCGCCCCCAGCGCCGACGGCGCGAGGGGGCCTCGGAACAAGTCCGAGGATGAGGGCGCGGAGAGGAGGATGAAGGCTGGCAAGGTCACCCCACGCTGCCTTCCAGCGAGATCGCCACCAGCTTCTGGGCCTCGACGGCGAATTCCATGGGCAGTTGCTGCAGCACGTCCTTGACGAAGCCGTTGACCAGCAGGGCCACGGCCTCTTCCTGGGAAAGCCCGCGCTGCTGGCAGTAGAACAGCTGGTCGTCCGACAGGCGGGTGGTGGTGGCCTCGTGCTCGAACACCGAATGGCCGTTGCGGGCCTCGATATAGGGCACGGTGTGGGCCGCGCAGGTCTTGCCGATCAGCAGGCTGTCGCACTGGGTGAAGTTGCGCGCGCCCTTGGCCTTGGGGTGGGCCGAGACCAGGCCGCGATAGGTGCTGGTCGACTTGCCGGCGCTGATGCCCTTGGCGACGATCCGCGAGCGGGTGTTGGCGCCCAGGTGGATCATCTTGGTGCCGGTGTCGGCCTGCTGGTGGCCGTTGGTCACGGCGATCGAGTAGAACTCGCCCGACGAGCCCTCGCCGCGCAGCACGCACGACGGATACTTCCAGGTGATGGCCGAGCCGGTCTCGACCTGGGTCCACGACACCTTCGAGCGGTCGCCGCGGCAGTCGGCGCGCTTGGTGACGAAGTTGTAGATGCCGCCCTTGCCGGTTTCCGGATCGCCCGGATACCAGTTCTGGACGGTGGAATACTTGATCTCGGCGTCGTCCAGCAGCACCAGCTCGACCACGGCCGCGTGCAGCTGGTTCTCGTCGCGCATCGGGGCCGTGCAGCCCTCCAGGTACGAGCAATAGGCGCCCTTGTCGGCGATGATCAGGGTGCGCTCGAACTGGCCGCTGTCCTTGGCGTTGATGCGGAAATAGGTCGACAGCTCCATCGGGCAGCGCACGCCCGGCGGGATGTAGACGAACGAGCCGTCGGAAAAGACCGCGCTGTTGAGGCAGGCGAAATAGTTGTCCGAGGTCGGCACGACGCTGCCCAGGTATTGGCGCACCAGCTCCGGATGCTCGCGGATCGCCTCGCTCATCGAGCAGAAGATCACCCCGACCGCCGCCAACTCCTTCTTGAAGGTGGTCACCACGCTGACGCTGTCGAACACCGCGTCCACCGCGTAGCGCGGCGCGCCCTCGACGCCGGCCAGCACGGCCTGCTCCTTCAGCGGAATGCCCAGCTTCTCGTAGACGGCCAGGATCTCGGGATCCACCTCGTCCAGGCTCTTGGGGCCGGCCTTGGTGGAGGGCGCGGCGTAATAATAGCTGTCCTGATAGTCGATCTTGGGGAAGTCGACCTTGGCCCAGGTCGGCTCTTCCAGCTCAAGCCAGCGACGGTAGGCGTCCAGCCGCCAGTCCAGCATCCACTGCGGCTCGTCCTTCTTGGCCGAGATGAAGCGCACGATGTCCTCGGAGAGTCCCTTGGGGGCGAACTCCTGCTCGATATCGGTCGTGAAGCCGTGCTCGTACTTCTCGAGCGACGCGACGGTTTCGATGGTCTCTTTGACCGCGGCCACTACGCCACCTCCCGGCGCCGGGCGCCGATACGCGAATAGGCGGCGAGCCAGGCGTCGCCGCAGGAAATCCAGTCTTGCTCCGTCGAGGCCCAACCGCCGCTGACGCGCAGGGCGAACGGGGCCAGGTCGGCCCGGCCCATGGCCTCCACCACGCGGCTGGCCTTGACCTTGCCCGACGAGCAGGCGCTGCCGGCGCTGACCATCACGCCCGCCAGATCCAGGCTCATCACCTGGATCTGCGAGGCGAAGCCCTCGGCCGCCAAACACAGGGTTTGCGGAAGGCGAGCAGCACCCTCCCCGAGCACGACCGCGCCAGCGGCCTTGACCCGTTCGGCCAAGGCGTCGCGCCATGTGCCCTGATTGGCCATCGCGGGCAAGTCACGAGCCGCCGCTTCCACGGCCGCGCCGAAGCCGGCGATCCCGGCGACGTTCTCGGTGCCGGCCCGGCGGCCGCGCTCCTGGCCGCCGCCGTGCTGCTGGCGGACGATCGTGGCGCGCGTGCCGGCCACCAGGGCGCCGACGCCCTGCGGTCCGCCCAGCTTGTGGGCCGACAGCGCCATGGTGTCGGCGCCCAGGGCGGTGAAGTCGATGGCGACCTTGCCGGCCGCCTGGACGGCGTCGACATGCAGCCAGCCGTCGGCGGCGCGGACCAGGGCGGCGGCCTGGGCCACCGGCTGGACCACGCCGGTCTCGTTATTGGCCAGCATCAGGCAGACCAGGGCCCGGCTCTCGTCGCTGAGCGCCTCCTCCAGCCAGTCCAGCCGCGCGACGCCGTCGGCGTCCAGCGGCATTTTCAGCACCTGCAGGCCCGAGGCGGCGGCGGTCTCCAGCACGGCGTCGTGCTCGCCCTCGCTGACGATGATGCGGTTGAAGCCGGCGAAGGCGGCGCTGCCGATGGCCAGGGCGTTGGCCTCGGTGCCGCCGCTGACGAAGGTGACCGAGCCGGCCACGACCCCGACCAGGGCCGCGACCTGGGCGCGGGCGGTCTCGACGATGTCGCGGGCGGCCCGGCCGCTGGCGTGCACCGACGAGGGATTGCCGGCGGTCTCGAAGGCGCGCAGCACCGCGTCCCGCGCCTCGGGGCGGACCGGGGCGGTGGCGTTGTAGTCGAGATAGATCGAGGGCTTGCTCACGCCGCCGCCATCTCCTTTGCCTTTTGGTCGCTTGCCTTTTCCGGCGCGCGGTCCTTCTGGCCCCGCGCCTTCAGCTTGCCGTCCAGCACGTCGGCGATCGAGACGCTGGCCAGGTAGCCATGGATCTGGCGGCCCATTTCTTCCCACAGGTCGTGGGTCAGGCACTGGGCGCCGCCGGCCATGCAGCCCTTGGCGCCGGCCTTGCCTTTCGCAACGCCGCAGCGGGTGGCGCGCAGCGGCTCGTCCACGGCCAGGACTATGTCGGCGATGGCGGTGTCGCGGGCCTCGCGGGCCAGGCGATAGCCGCCGCCGGGCCCCCGGGCGCTGACCACCAGGCCCTTGCGGCGCAGTCGGGCGAACAGCTGCTCGAGGTAGGACAGCGAGATCTGCTGGCGGGCGGCGATCTCGGCCAGGGCCACGGCGCGGCCCTCGGCCTGATCCTGGCGGCGGGCCAGGTCGGTCATGGCCATCACCGCGTAGCGTCCCTTGGTGCTCAGGCGCATGCGCCTTATCTCCTTGCGGATTCCCCGCGCATCGGCTTAGGCGTGTGCTACAAGCCGCGACTTCGCGCCGAGGCTCTTGCGAAAGACCAAGGCGCGCGGTGCGGATTTAGGAAGACCAAGCGCAGTGGTCAAGTATTCCTTCGCTCGTCAGGGCGCAAGGAGACGGCCCCGTCGCCCCGTTTTGGATAGGGACCTTGAATGCCTGACGTGATTTTGACCGGAGCTTCGGGCCGCATCGAAGGCCGCTATTCGCCGGGCAAGACCGACAACGCCCCGATCGCGCTGATCCTGCACCCGCACCCCAAGGCCGGCGGCCACATGAACCACCCGGTGTCGGTGCAGTTGTACCACCTGTTCATGAAGCGCGGCTTCGCGACCCTGCGCTTCAACTTCCGCGGCGTGGGCCGCAGCCAGGGCGAGTTCGACAGCGGCATCGGCGAGCTGGCCGACGCGGCCACGGCCCTGGACTGGCTGCAGTCCAACAACCCCGCCGCCGCCCAGACCTGGGTCGCCGGCTACAGCTTCGGCGCCTATATCGGCATGCAGCTTCTGATGCGCCGTCCCGAGACCGACGGCTTCATCTCGGTGTCGCCGCCGACCAACATGTACGACTTCAGCTTCCTGGCCCCCTGCCCGGCCTCGGGCCTGATCCTGACCGGCGCGGCCGACACCGTCGTGCCGCCGGTCGAGGTCGAGCGCGTGGTCAGCAAGCTGCGCACCCAGAAGGGCATCGTCATCGACTACGAGGTCGTCGACAAGGCCACCCACTTCTGGGCCGAGCACCTGCCGTCGGTCGAGAGAAGCGTCGGCGACTATCTGGACAAGCGCCTGGAAGCCAACCCGATCCCGTAGGCCTTAGCTGTAGGTAACCAAGAGTTACCGGTACCATAAGGCTTGCGGTCCGAGACAACTCACCGTCATTCTACGCGGAACAGCGTTCCGGGAGAACGACGGTGAGCCAGACCATACGGCCGTTCCTGATGTTTCAGGCGCGGGACGCCGAAGCGGCGATGACCTTCTACGTCTCGCTCTTCCCCGACGGCGAAGTCCTTGATGTCGAGCGCTACGGCCCTGGCGGCCCCGGCCCCGAAGGCACGGTGATCCGCGCCCGCTTCCGGATCGGCGGCCAGGAGGTCTTCTGCTCCGACAGCTTCGTCAAGCACGCCTTCGACTTCACGCCCGCCTCGTCCCTGTTCGTCGACTGCGGGTCCGAGGACGAGATCGCGCGGCTCGCCGCCGCCCTTGCCGACGGCGGGGCCGAGCTGATGCCGCCGGGCGACTACGGCTTCAGCCGGCGCTTCGCCTGGGTCAACGACCGGTTCGGCGTGTCCTGGCAGCTCAACCTGGCCTGACACGGCCCGCTTTCACCCCTATATATTCACCATCTGAGGAATTTCGGGATGGCGGGCATGCACTACGACATCGTCATCGTCGGCGGCGGGGCCGGCGGGCTGGAGCTGGCGGCGCGGCTGGGGCGCAAGCTGGGCCCCAAGGCCGGCAAGGAACGGGTGCTGCTGATCGACCGCTCCAGCTTCCACATCTGGAAGCCGACCCTGCACGAGGTGGCGGCCGGCACGCTGGACACTCACCAGGAGGGGCTGTCCTATTCGATCCTGGGCCGCGCCAACCATTTCAGCTTCCTGCTGGGCGAACTGGACAGCTTCGATCCCGTCGCCAAGCGCCTGAGCCTCAAGCCCATCCTGGCCGAGGGCGGCAAGGTGCTGGTCCCCGAGCGCGGGGTGACCTTCAGCTGGGGCGTGCTGGCGATCGGCAGCGGCAGCAACCTGTTCGGTACGCCCGGCGCCGATCAGGCCCACCTGCTGGAGCGCACCGAGGACGCCGAGGCCTTCCACACCCGCCTGCTGGCCGCCTTCATGAAGGCCTCGTTCTCGACCGAGAAGACCATGAGCGTGGCCATCGTCGGCGGCGGGGCCACCGGCGTGGAGCTGTCGGCCGAGTTGATCGAGGCCCATCGCGAACTGCTGGACAGCCTGGGCGCCGAGCAACGCTTCCGCCTGGACATCGCCATCGTCGAGGCGGCCCCGCGCATCCTGGGCGGCCTGCCCGAGAAGATCTCCGACCAGGCCACCGTGGCCCTGGAGCGCAAGGGCGTGCGGGTCCACACCGGGGCCAAGGTGGTCGCCGTCCATCCTGACCGCCTGGAGACCAGCCAGGGCGACATTCCCGCCGATCTGATCGTCTGGGCCGCCGGGGTCAAGGCCGCCCCCGCCAACGCCGGTTACGGGCTGGAGATCAACCGGACCAACCAGTTCGTGGTCAACGAGCGGCTGGAGACCTCGGCCCCGGACGTCTGGGCCTTGGGCGACTGCGCCGCCGCGCCCTGGGTCGGCACCGAAGGCAAGGAGGGGCGGATCATCCCGGCCCGCGCCCAGGCCGCCCACCAGCAGGCCAGCTACCTGGCCAAGGCCCTGATCGCCCGGATGGGCCAGCGCCGCGTGGAGGCGCCGTTCGTCTATCGCGACTTCGGCTCGCTGCTGTCGCTGGGCGAGAACAAGGGCGTCGGCGCCCTGATGGGCGGCCTGGGCGGGCCGAACTTCTTCGTCGAAGGCCTGATCGCCAAGTGGGCCTATATCTCGCTGCATCTTGACCACCACCGGGCGATCATGGGCACGCCCAAGACCATCGTCCTGGCCCTGGCGCGGCTGCTGCAGCAGCGGGTGGCGGGACGGCTGAAGCTGCACTGAGGATGGAGCACGGCGCGGGGACGCGCCCTTGCGGCGTGTCCCCAGGTCTCGCACGGAGCCGGCGGTCGGGGACACGCCGCAAGGGCATGTCCCCGGCAGGGTGCTTATCCTCGGGGCATCGGAGGCGAACCCCAGCGATTTCAACGCCCTGAATTTTCTCGACCTAACTTATCCTCACCCCTCCAGACCGCCCTTATCCTGACTTCACCTCGTCGCAGGGAAAGGGCGCATGGCCAGCGACCGATGCGGCGGCGGGGGGCGATCGAGCGGGAAGCTTCGTCGGCGGTCTCTCGGGACCAAACCTCGCGTCTCTGGAGCCGGTCGGGCCTGGAACACTAAAACGACGTGGCGCGAGGGCTGGCGGAGCAACAGGCGGGCGGTGACGCGCTCGCGGTCCGGGACCGGGGTTCGTTGACCTGGCCCGCCCGCCGGAGGCTTCAAGGCGGCGAGGCCCCAACAGGGTTCAGCGCCGCTGCGCTTCCGGACAACGACCGCGCGGAGCGATCGGGCTTCGTCGAAACGGTATACAAACTCAAACACTCCGGACGATGTCCGGCGCTCCGCGTCCCTTTCCACCAGCTCAGCGGCCAGCCGCGTGAGGATGAGAGACCGTGCCTGCCAACGCTTGCCCCCACCTGACCGCTACGCGGTCTGTCCGCCCCCAGAGGGGGCGGAGCCGCACGGCGCTCGCCTCAAGGCTCTTCCCCCTCTGGGGGGAAGACGACCGCGAAGCGGTTCGTAGGGGGCAAGTGACGGCCTCAGGGCCTTACGATCCTTCCCCCCGTCATCGGCGCGGCCACGCCGGTCGTTCCTGGGAAGCTGATCGGCAGGCCGCGCGCGGTGCGGGCGGCCAGGAAGGCGAAGGCCTCGGCCTCGATGGCGTCGCCGCGCCAGCCGACCGCCTCGGCGGTGCGGACCGGCACGGGCGCGCGGTCGGCCAGGGCCTTCATGATCTGCGGATTGTGGCGGCCGCCGCCGCAGACGATCAGGGCCTGCGGACGCTGGCCGTGCTCGAAGGCCTTGACGACGGCCTCGGCGGTGAAGGCCACCAGGGTGGCGGCGGCGTCCTCGGAGGACAGGTGATCGACAAGGTCGAGCGGAAAGTCGTAGCGGTCCAGCGACTTGGGGGCCGGTCCGGAGAAATAGTCGCTGGCCAGGAAGGTCTTCAGCACGGCCTCGTCGACGGCGCCGGCCGCCGCCAGCCGGCCGTTCTCATCGAACCGTCCCAGCCCCCGGGCCTGCAGCATCAGGTCGATCATGCCGTTGCCCGGGCCGGTGTCGAAGGCCAGCAGGTCGTCGTCCGGGCCGATCAGGGTGATGTTGGCGACGCCGCCGATGTTCAGGGCCGCCACCGGCGCGGCCAGGCCCGAGGCCTGGGCCCGGGCGGCGTGATAGACCGGGGCCAGCGGCGCCCCCTGCCCGCCCGCCGCCACGTCGGCGCTGCGGAAGTCGAACGCCACCGGCCGCCCGCAGGCCCGCGCCAGGCGCTCGGCGTCGAACAGTTGCACGGTCCGGCCGATCCGCCCCGGATGCGGCCGCTCGTGCAACACGGTCTGGCCGTGGACGCCCAGCAGGTCGAACTCGGACCAGGCCAGGCCTTGCTCGGCCAGGAAGCTCTCGGCGGCATGGAAGTGCTCGTCGGCCACCGCCTGGGCGGCCTCTTCGAAGATGTCCGGCGCCGGTTTGTCACGCGGCCAGCCCCTGGCCACCTCGGTAGCCACCAGCAGCAGGTCGCGGGTCTCCTCGCGCAGCTTGCGCTCGCCCGCCGGCCCGAAGGCCTGGATGGTTTCGCCGTCGGTCTCGAGCACCGCCATGTCGACCGCGTCGAGCGAGGTGCCGGTCATGAATCCCAGGATACGCATGGTCCGGTTGACTGCCACGGCCCGGCCCGGCTAGCTAGGCCCCATGATCGATCAAAGCCGCCTCACCCGCGCCTATTACCGCCCGCTGTCCTAGCGGGAGGCCGACCGATCACGTCGATGCGCCCGCCCCACCGGCGACGCGTCAGGCCAGCGAACGTCTCCGGATCCCTTCCAGGAGACTGCCACGATGAAACCCTCGCCACAGACCGCCTCCCCCGTGCTAGACGCGCGGTCACCCGAACGCCCGGCGCCGAAATCCCCCGCGCCCGAACTAGAGAGTCGAACCATGTCCGCCGCCGCATCGTTCAAGTCGGAATTCCTCCAGACCCTGCAGGCCCGCGGCTACATCCACCAGATCACCCATCCGGAGGAACTGGACGCCGCGGCCGCCGGCGGGATCGTCACCGCCTATATCGGCTTCGACGCCACCGCGCCGTCGCTGCACGTGGGCAGCCTGATCCAGATCATGATGCTGCGCCGCCTGCAGCAGGCCGGCCACAAGCCGATCGTCCTGATGGGCGGCGGCACGACCAAGGTCGGCGACCCCACGGGCAAGGACGAGAGCCGCAAGCTGCTGTCGGACGCCGACATCGCCGCCAACATCGCCGGCATCAAGCAGGTCTTCGCCAGGTTCCTGACCTTCGGCGACGGGCCGACCGACGCCATCATGGTCGACAACGACGAGTGGCTGAGCAAGTTCGGCTACGTGCAGTTCCTGCGCGACTACGGCGTGCACTTCACGGTCAACCGGATGCTGGCCTTCGACTCGGTCAAGCTGCGGCTTGAGCGCGAGCAGCCGATGACCTTTCTCGAATTCAACTACATGCTGATGCAGGCCACCGACTTCCTGGAGCTGAACCGCAAGTACGGCTGCGTGCTGCAGATGGGCGGCTCGGACCAGTGGGGCAACATCCTCAATGGCGTGGAGCTGACGCGCCGCGTCGACCAGAAGGCCGCCTTCGGTCTGACCACGCCGCTGCTGGCCACGGCCTCGGGCGCCAAGATGGGCAAGACCATGTCGGGCGCGGTGTGGCTGAACGCCGAGCAGCTGAGTCCCTACGACTACTGGCAGTTCTGGCGCAACACCGAGGACGCCGATGTCGGCCGGTTCCTGAAGCTGTTCACCGACCTGCCATTGGCGCGGATCGCCGAGCTGGAGGCCCTGCCGGGCGCCCAGATCAACGAGGCCAAGAAGGTGCTGGCCGACGAGGCTACGCGGATGGCGCACGGCGAGGACGAGGCCCGCAAGGCCCGCGACGCCGCCGAAAAGGCCTTCGAGCAGGGCGCGCTGTCGGCCGACCTGCCGACCTTCGAGGTTGCGGCCGCGGACCTGAAGGCCGGGATCGTCCTGGCCAACCTGTTCGCTGACGCCGGCCTGGCCGCCTCGCGCGGCGAGGCCCGCCGCCTGGCCCAGGGCGGCGGCGTCAAGGTCAACGACAAGGCCGAACCCGACGCCAACCGCGTCGTCACCGAGGCCGACCTCGTCGACGGCGTCGTCAAGCTGGCGGCGGGCAAGAAGAAGATCGTGCTGGTCAAGCCGGTCTAGGATACCGCTCTCGTCCTTCGACAAGCTCAGGATGAGGGCGACTGAGACGACCGCGTGATCCTCACCCTGAGCCTGTCGAAGGGCGAGGATCACACCCAGCGAACTGGAAGGATGAGTGCGATGAGCGACCTGCAGCCCGGCGACAAGGCCCCCGATTTCGACCTGGCCACCGACACCGGCCGCGTCAGCCTGTCCGGCCTGAAGGGCAAGGCCGTCGTGCTCTACTTCTACCCTAAGGACGACACGGCTGGCTGCACGTCGCAGGCCCTGCAGTTCTCGTCCGAGGTCGAGGAATTCGCCAAGCTGGGCGCGGTGATCGTCGGGGTGTCCAAGGACAGCGCCGCCTCGCACGCCAAGTTCCGCAAGAAGCACGACCTGACTGTCGATCTGGCCGCCGACCCCACCGGCGAGACGGTCGAGGCCTACGGCGCCTGGGTCGAGAAGAGCATGTACGGCCGCAAGTACATGGGCATCGACCGCTCGACCTTCCTGATCGACCGCGAGGGCGTGGTCCGGGCCGTCTGGCGCAAGGTGAAGGTGCCCAACCACATCAAGGCGGTGCTGACCGCCGCGCGGGCGCTCAAGGAAGGAACTCTGAAATAACGGTGTGGCTTCCCCGCCTCAGGCGTGCGGCTATCGCCACAGCGACCCGCGCCGGTGGTGGCCATGGGGCACGGAACCTTTTATCGGTTGAGTCGCTAAGGCAAAAAGTCGCCCCGTGTCCACACAGGGCGCGAAGTATCTTGCGCGTTTCTGCTTTCTCGTTGCATATCGCCGGGACCTTGAAAACGGGGTTTCCTAGGGCGATGGCGATCACGCGCTTCAAGCGAATCCGACAATCCCTGGAAGAGCTCTTCCCCGAGCGTCATCTCTATGTGCGCTCCGGCGGCGAGATGCGCGGCTATGTCTTCTCCACCGGCAAGCAACTGATGTGCGCGACCGGCGTGGCCGCCGCCGCCCTGTGGATGGGCGTCTGCACCGCCGCCATGTTGATCAACGTGCTGTCGGTCAGCTCGACCGACCAGATGGTGATCAAGCAGAAGGCCTATTACGAGCGCCTGAACGCCGATCGCCAGGCGCGCCTGAACAGCGCCGTGGCCCAGCTGTCGGCCAGCAGCGGCTCGCTGGACGAATTGGCCAGCTCGGTCGAGAAGCGTCACGCCGCCCTGGCTCTGCTGGTCAGCGACTTCAAGGGCGTGCCCGGCGCCGCCCAGGCCCTGCAGGTCGGCAAGCCGCACGTGCTGGGCGCCTCGCCGGTCGAGCGCATCCAGGCCACGCGGATGGACCAGGAGCGGCTGATCGACGCGGCCGAGACCTTCGCCAAGAGCCGGGCCGAGCGCCTGCGCCTGGCCATGCGGATGGCCGGCCTGGACGCTGGCGCCTTCACCAGCCGCGACGGCGGCTCTTCCCTGGGCGGTCCGCTGATCGAGGCCAAGGATCCCCGCGCCCTGGCCGCCGTGCTCGATGTCGACGAGGACTTCGCCGGCCGCATCCAGCACGCCGCCACCGACATGTCGGACATGCGCCAGCTGAGCGCCGCCTCGCAGCAGCTGCCCTTCTACCGGCCGACCAACAATCCGGCGCTGAGCAGCAGCTACGGCGTCCGCTTCGACCCCTTCACCCATCGCCCGGCCTTCCATTCGGGCCTGGACTTCCCCGGCGCGTTCTACACGCCGATCATGGCCACCGCCCCGGGCGTGGTCTCCTATGTCGGCGTGCGTTCGGGCTACGGCAATGTCGTGGAGATCGACCACGGCGCCGGCTTCAAGACCCGCTACGCCCACCTGCAGGCCGCCTCGGTCCGCGTCGGCGAGCGCGTGGCCATCGGCCAGCGCATCGCGGCCATGGGCTCGACCGGTCGCTCGACCGGTCCGCATCTGCACTACGAAGTATGGGTCAACGGTCGGGCCCAGAACCCGAACCGATTCTTGAAGGCTGGTGAGTATGTTCAGCAAGCAAGCTAAGGCGTCCAAGGGCTCGGTCCAGATCGAGCCCCTGCCCATGTCCATGGCGCCGGCTGCGTCCGACGCCGCCCGCAAGGCCCCGCCCAAGGTGGCCTCCCTGGTCTCCCCCGACATCACCATCGAAGGCGGCATTACCGGCGACGGCGAGCTGCAGATTGACGGCGTGGTGCGGGGCGACGTCCGGGTCGGCCGACTGACGATCGGCGAAACCGGCCATGTCGAGGGCTCGATCTACGCCGAGGCGGTCGAGGTCCGGGGCCGGATCGTCGGCGCGATCACCGCCAAGCAGGTCCGCCTCTACGGCACCGCCTATGTCGACGGCGACATCACCCACGAGCAGCTGGCGATGGAAACCGGGGCCTTCTTCCAGGGCCGCAGCCTGAAATTCCAGCGTCCGGCCGCGCCGCAGGCCCAGCCCGCGCCGCCGCCGATGCTGGAAGCCAAGCCGGTCGCCTAACCCCATTGCCGCACAACGAACCCGGATGGCGGACTTCGTTGAAAGCCCGGCATCGCCGAAAAAGCTGGCTGGCCGTCGTCTGGATCTTCGCGCTGATCCTGTCTTGCCTGATATCGTCAGGGATGGCGGGCTGGGCGTGGATCTTGCTCTTGGGCCACGCGCCGCCCTGGGACCTGTTGGGCGGAACGATATTCCTTATCGAAGCACCGGTCTTCCTGTGGCTGGCGAGGAAAGGCCCTCAGTTGCCGGCGCCGGGACGAAAGCCTGAAGAAATGGCCGCCGACGCCTTCTTCCACGATCCGGGACGGCGATCATAAAAAACGCCCCGGATCGCTCCGGGGCGTTTTGCATTGCAAATCGACGCTCAAGCTAGGCCTGGGCGTCTCGCGTGGCCCCGACGCGCTGGGCCAGCGAAGCGCCCATGAACTGGTCGAGGTCGCCGTCCAGCACGCCCTGGGTGTCGGACGTCTCGACATTGGTCCGCAAGTCCTTGACCATCTGGTAGGGCTGCAGGACGTAGCTGCGGATCTGGTGCCCCCAGCCGATGTCGGTCTTCTGGTCTTCCAGGGCCTGCTGGGCGGCTTCCCGCTTCTGCAGTTCGGCCTCGTAGAGCCGGGCGCGCAGCATCTTCCAGGCCTCCTCGCGGTTCTGGTGCTGCGAACGGCCAGCCTGGCAGGCCACGGCGATGCCGGTCGGAATGTGCGTCAGGCGCACGGCCGAATCGGTCTTGTTGATGTGCTGCCCGCCGGCCCCGGAGGCCCGATAGGTGTCGGTGCGCACGTCCGACGGATTGATCTCGATCTCGATCGTGTCGTCGACCACCGGATAGACCCAGGCCGAGGCGAAGCTGGTGTGGCGCTTGGCGGCGGCGTCGTAGGGGCTGATGCGCACCAGGCGGTGGACGCCGGCCTCGGTCTTCAGCCAGCCATAGGCGTTCGTCCCCTTGACCAGCAGCGTCGCCGACTTGATGCCGACCTGGTCGCCGGAGGTCTCTTCGACCAGTTCCACGCTCATGCCATGGGCGTTGGCCCAGCGGCTGTACATGCGCAACAGCATGCCCGCCCAGTCGCAGGACTCGGTGCCGCCGGCCCCGGAGTTGATTTCGACATAACAGTCGTTGCCGTCGGCCTCGCCCGACAGCAGGGCCTCGAGTTCGGCGCGACCGGCGCGCTCCTTGAGGTCCCTGAGCTGGGCGCGGGCGTCCTCAAGCAGGGCCTCGTCGCCCTCCATGTCGGCCAGTTCGGCGTATTCCAGCGCGTCCTTCAGGCCGCGTTCCAGCACCTGCACGGCCTCGACCCGGGCGGCCAGGGCGGCGCGTTCGCGGGAGACGGCCTGGGCTTCCGCGGGGCGGTCCCAAAGGGTCGGGTCCTCGACCCGGGCGTTCAGCTCATCGAGCTTGCGTAGGGCGACATCCCAGTCAAAGACGCCTCCTGAGCAGTCCTACGGACTGCTCGATGTCGGCCGCGGAGGCCTCGACATCCGGTCTCATCACGTTGCTCCGTGACAGTGTTGAAGGGCGCGGGACATAGCCCGCGTCCGGAGTCGGCGCAATGACCTCGCACGAATTGGGCGACGATTAGTAGAGCCCGCTGATGTCCGGCGCCTGGGGCGGCGGCTTGGCGGGACCCTGGGTGGGGGCCGGTCCGATCTGGCCATCCGGCCAGGCCTGGCCGTAGGGCTGCGGTCCGCTGCTCTCGGTCGGCACGAAGACCTTCGGCTCCGTACCCGGCCGGAAGGCCTCGCGGATACCGCGGACCATGGCGAACTTGGCGTTGGCGGGGGCCCTGAATTCGGTCTTCGGCTGGCCCTTCAGCGCCTCGCGCATGAAGTCCATGAAGATCGGCACCGGGCCGGTCGCGCCGGTTTCGCCCTCGCCCAGCGAGCGGTTGTCGTCGAAGCCGATGAAGACGCCGACCACCAGGTTGGGCGAATAGCCCATGAACCAGGCGCTGCGATACTCGTTGGTCGTGCCGGTCTTGCCGGCCAGCGGATAGCCCAGCGAGCTGGCCTGGGCCGCTGTGCCGCGCTGGACCACGCCTTGCAGCATCGAGGTGATCTGGTAGGCGGTGATGGGGTCCATGACCTGTTCGCCGAGCGCCGGGATATGAGGACTCTCGTCGCCGTTGAAGCCGGCGTTGCAGCGCACGCAGTCGCGCTTGTCGGCGCGGAAGATCACCTTGCCCTCGCGGTCCTGCACCAGTTCGATCAGGTGCGGCTCGACGCGGCGGCCGCCGTTGACGAACGGCGTGTAGGCCGTGGTTAGCTTGAAGGGCGTGGTCTCGCCCGCGCCCAGGGCCATGGCCAGGACCGGCGCCATGTCGCGGGTCACGCCGGTTTTCTTGGCGGTTTCGACGATCTTCTTCATGCCGACGCTCTGGGCCAGGCGTACGGTCATGGCGTTGATCGACTGCTCCAGGCCCTTGCGCAGCGGCAGGGCTCCGTAGAACTTCTTGTGATAGTTCTCGGGGCTCCAGTCCTGGCCATTGGCCCCTTTCAGGGTAATGGCGCTGTCGACCACCACGCTGGCCGGCGTGTAGCCGTTCTCCAGGGCCGTGGCGTAGACGAACGGCTTGAAGGCAGAACCCGGCTGGCGCATCGCCTGGGTCGCGCGGTTGAAGTTCGACAGCGAGAAGCTGTAGCCGCCGACCAGGGCCATGACGCGGCCCGTATAGGGTTCCATGGCCACCAGGGCGCCGTTGACGATGGGAACTTGGCGCAGGCGGTAGGCGGCGGCGCCGTCGGGCTTCTCGACGAACACCAGGTCGCCAACCTTCAGGCCTTTGGTGGCGTTGGCCCAGGCCATGTCCTCGCCAGCGATGGTCCCTTCGCCTTCGCCCTTGGCCAGGCGGACGCCGCCCGAAGCCGACGTGACAATGGCCGGCCGCCAGCCGCGGCGCTCGGAGGCCGGAGCCTTCTTCAGCGCCTGCTTTTCCCAGTCGGCGTCCAGAGCTTCCACATGACCCCAGGCGCCGCGCCAGCCATGGCGGCGGTCGTACTTCTCCAGGCCTTCCATCAGCGCCACCCGGGCCGCGGTCTGCAGCTTGGGGTCCAGGGTGGTGCGCATGTAATAGCCGCCCTCGTTGAGGCGCGGACCGAGGGTGGCGACGCCGCGCTGGCGCACTTCCTCGACGAAATAGTCGGCGTCGCGATAGGCGGCGCGCTTGGGGGCCGGCTGGACCACGAGGTCCTCCGCCATCGCCTTCTTGGCGTCGGCCTGGCTGACCCAGCCCAGGTCGGCCATCTGGCCCAGGATCCAGTCGCGTCTGGCCTTGGCCTTCGCCTTGTTGCGGATCGGATGATAGTTGTCCGGTCCCTTGGGCAGCGCCGCCAGGAAGGCGCTTTCCGCCAGGGTCAGTTCCGGCAGCGACTTGCCGAAATAGTTGTAGGCGGCCGCGCCGACCCCGTACGAGCGATAGCCCAGCCAGATCTCGTTCAGGTACAGCTCGAGAATCTGCTGCTTGTCGAGCGACTGCTCGAGGCGGTGGGCCAGGATCGCTTCCTTGAACTTCCGCCCGACCGTCGCGTCGCTGGTCAGCAGGACGTTCTTGGCGACCTGCTGGGTGATCGTGGAGCCGCCTTCGAGGCGACGACCGCGCGCAGCATTGCCGATATTGTTCAGCATGGCGCGCGAGAAGCCGCCGACATCGACGCCGCCGTGCTTGAAGAAGTTGTGATCCTCGGCTGCCAGGAAGGCCTGGGCCAACTGCGGCGGGATCTGGTCGTAGGGCACGAAGATCCGGCGCTCTTTGGAATATTCGCCGATCAGGGTGCCGTCCCACGCATAGACGCGCGTGGCGGTCGGCGGGCGATAGTCCTGCAGTTCGCCAGCGTCCGGCATGTCGTGGAACAGCCAAGCGGCATAGATGGCGATGGCGAATCCGGCCACGGCGATCGCGGACAGCACCGTGACGCCGGCGATGGCGATCCATCGTTGTCTAGGCTTCAGATCCACGCCGCCTCCGTCGGGCGACGCACTTCCGCCCGCTCCGTTGGAATCCTCTAGCGCGCATCGGTCAAGGCGCCAACGGCTCTCGCCGTCCCGACGGGCGAACCCTTGCGCCTAGCGGGCGGCGAGGCGCGTCTGGCTCGCGAAATAAGATTCGATCGATCCCGCCACGGCGTCCATCAGCCGACCGCGACCCGCGGAGGTCTTGAGGAGACGCTCGTCATCGGCATTGGTGATGAAGCCCATCTCCAGCAGCACGGCCGGCACGTCCGGCGCCAGCAGCACGATGAAACCGGCGTCGCGGTGGCTGCGGCGCAGCAGGGTCGTCTCCTCGCCCACCGACTGCAGCAGGGTTTCGGCGAAGGCGGCGGAGCGATTCTTGGTGGCGCGCTGCGACAGGTCCAGAAGGATCTGACTGACCGCTCGGTCGCGGCCCGGCAGGTTGGCCTTCATCAGCCAGTCGTCCTTCTCGAGCACCCGCGCCACGCGCTCGGTGCCCTTTTCGGACAGGGTGTAGACGCTGGCGCCGCGGGTCGTGGCGTCGGGGCCCGAATCGGCGTGCAGCGAGATGAACAGGTCCGCATCGGCCCGGCGGGCGATCTGAACGCGAGCCTCCAGCGGCACGAAGGTGTCGGACTGGCGGGTCATGACCACGGTATAGCGGCCCGACTTTTCCAGCTTCGCCTTCAGCGCCTTGGCGGCGGCCAGAGTGACGTCCTTCTCGGCGGTGTCGGAGCCCGAGGAACCCGGATCCTTGCCGCCGTGGCCGGCGTCGATGACGATCACCTTCTTCAAGCGCAGGGCCGGAGCCTTCATCGGCGCCGAAACCAGGGTCGGCTTCAGGCTCGGCGCCTGGGCCGCGCCAGCGGCATCGGTGGATTTCAGGTCGATGACGTAGCGATAGGCCGAAGCCCCGTCGCCCGGCGGCAGCAGGAAGCGCCGGCGAACCTCGGCGTTGGCCTTCAGGTCAAGACGCAGGCGGGCGCCGCCCGCGGCTTCGTCGATCGCCCAGCGCTCGACCAGGCCTTGACCCGCGCCCTGCAGGTCGCCGGCCGTCGCGACGTTGGGCAGCGCGATGACGACCCGGCGATCAGCGGCGCCGTCCGCCAACAGCTTACCGGTGGCGGCGCGATCGAGGTCGATGACGATGCGGGTTTCGTTACGGTCTCCGCCGAAACGAACCTTCTGGACGCCGGCGGCGGGCGCCGGACCATGGGCCATGGCCACGGCCACGCCAGCCAGAGCCAGGCCGCCGACGATCATCGCCGCGCGCGCCCACCCCGTCCTCGTCGCCGAGATCAAGACACTGTTCATGCCGTCCGTCGCCCCAGGGGCCCAACCTAAACCAAAACTGATATCCGCATTTCCGGGTAGAGAAAGCGTTAACCCAAGGCGCGACACGGCGGCGCAGATGGCGTCAGTCGAGCGCTTTTCTTTTACGATACGATGTTGCTACACTATGGTCCGCGCGCTGAGCGCCGTGATCGTCATGGCGGAAAGCGTGAGCGGCTCCTATCTCACGGACCGGCTTGTATCCCTGAGGATGCAATCTTGTTCGTGGCCGGACCGCCGGACTGAAACGAGTTTGGGCTCGATTACCAGCGTGAGGCGCGAAGCCTTCGCCTGGATCGACCCGCAGGGTTCGCGTCGGACCCTTAAGCCGCTCCGGCGTCGACGCTCCATCCGATCCGCGCCCTCCGGCGCGTTTAAGGAACACAGAAACCTTATGGGCTGCGCCGCACCCGACCGCCTTTGGCGACCGACCTTCCGCAACCGCTTCGGCGGGGCGACGGGCGGTGACGTGCGCGCCTTTCAATCATATCGGCGCCCGGACCTAGCGTTCGCCGCGCGCCGTGGAGATACCCTTTATGTCGAAGAAGATGTTGATCGACGCCGCCCACGCCGAAGAGACGCGTGTGGTGGTCGTGGACGGTACGCGGGTTGAAGAATTCGATTTCGAAAGCCAGACCCGAAAGCAGCTCCGAGGAAATATCTATCTCGCCAAGGTGACCCGCGTTGAACCCAGCCTCCAGGCTGCGTTCATCGAGTACGGCGGCAACCGCCATGGCTTCCTGGCCTTCAACGAGATCCACCCGGACTATTACCAGATCCCGGTCGCCGACCGCGAAGCGCTGATGCGCGACGACTCGCACGACGACGAGGACGATCACCATCACGCCCGCGAAGACGATGACGGTGACGTGGTCGACGACGAGGAAGACGCCGTCGAGGAAGAACTGGCGCGCCGCAAGCGCCGCCTGATGCGCAAGTACAAGATCCAGGAAGTGATCCGCCGCCGGCAGATCATGCTGGTCCAGGTCGTCAAGGAAGAGCGCGGCAACAAGGGCGCGGCCCTGACGACCTACCTCTCGCTGGCGGGCCGCTACGGCGTCCTGATGCCCAACACCGCCCGCGGCGGCGGCATCAGCCGCAAGATCACCACGGTCACCGACCGCAAGCGCCTCAAGAGCGTGGTGCAGGGGCTGGACGTGCCGCAGGGCATGGGCCTGATCGTGCGCACCGCCGGCGCCAAACGCACGAAGGCGGAAATCAAGCGCGACTACGAATACCTGCTGCGGCTGTGGGAAAACATCCGCGACAACACCCTGCACTCGATCGCGCCGGCGCTGATCTACGAGGAGGAAGACCTCGTCAAGCGCGCCATCCGCGACATGTACGACAAGGACCTGGAAGGCATCTGGGTCGAGGGTGAGGCCGGCTACAAGGAAGCGCGCGATTTCATGCGCATGCTGATGCCCAGCCAGGCCAAGAAGGTCTTCCCGTACCGCGAGCCGGCCCCGCTGTTCGTCAAACACAAGATCGAGGACCATCTGGCCCAGATCTATTCGCCGGTCGTGCCGCTGCGCTCGGGCGGCTATCTGGTGATCAACCAGACCGAGGCCCTGGTCGCCATCGACGTCAACTCGGGCAAGGCGACGCGTGAGCGCAACATCGAAGCCACCGCGCTGAAGACCAACCTGGAGGCGGCCGAGGAAGCCGCTCGCCAGCTGCGCCTGCGCGACCTGGCCGGCCTGATCGTCATCGACTTCATCGACATGGATGAAGGCAAGAACAACCGCGCCGTCGAGAAGGTCCTCAAGGACGCCCTCAAGGACGATCGCGCCCGCATCCAGATGGGCAAGATCAGCGGTTTCGGCCTGATGGAGATCAGCCGCCAGCGCCGCCGCACCGGCGTGCTGGAAGGCACTACCCACGTCTGCGAACACTGCGACGGCACCGGCCGCGTCCGCTCGGTCGAGTCCAGCGCCCTGGCCGCCCTGCGCGCGGTCGAGGTCGAGGCCCTGAAGGGCGGCGGCGCCGTCACCCTGAAGGTCAGCCGCCCGGTCGGCATCTACATCCTCAACGAAAAGCGCGCCTACCTGCTGCGCCTGCAGCAGACCCACGCGCTGTTCGTCACCGTCCTGGTCGATGACAGCCTGCACCAGGCCGAGCACGACATCGACCGCACGGAGCTCGGCGAGCGCCCCGCCCCGCAGATCTTCGCACCGATCGAACCGGAGCCCGTCTATGAGGACGAGGCCTTCGACGACGAGGAGGACGAGGAAGACGAGGACATCGTCGCCGGGGACGAGGACGAGAGCGAGGATGACGATGCGTCCCGCGTCGCTCGTCCGGCCCGCGTCGAGACCTCGGAAGACGAAGGCCGTCGCGGCCGCAAGCGTCGCCGTCGCGGCGGTCGTCGCGACGATCGTGACGAGGCGCCGGCCGAGGTCGCTGGCGAAGATGATGACGACGACGCCGAGGGCGCCGATCGCGTTGAAGGCGACATCGAGGGCGAGGACGAGGAATCGCGTCGCCGCCGTCGCCGTCGGGGTCGTCGCGGCGGTCGTCGCGGCGGTCGCGAGGACGGGGATCGTCCGGCCGACGCCTTCACCTGGACCCGTCCGCGGGTGCCGTTCGGCGAGAACGCCTTTGTCTGGCACGATCCGGAGGCCTTGGACGGCCGCCGTCCGGTCAATGATCGTCCGGAGCGCGGCGAACGTCCGGAGCGGGCCGAGGCGCCTGTCGCCGAACGGGCGGAGCGTCCGGAACGCGCCGAGCGCGGCGAACGCGGCGGTCGCCGTGGGCGTGGTCGTGGCGAACGCAGCGAGCGGAACGAGACGTCCGAAGCGCCGCGCGCCGAACGCACTCCCGCGCCGCGGGTCGACGTCGCCGAGTTGGAGGTCGCGCCGCTGGCTCCGGCCGTGATCGAAGGCCCGCCGGCCGATGTCTGGGTCGAACTGCCGGCTCAGGACGAGGCGCCCAAGAAGGCCCGCCGTCCCCGTAGCCGGGGTCGCAAGACCGCCGACGCCGAGGCTTCGGCTGAAGCTGCCGTCGAGGCGCCCGTCGTCGAAACGCCTTCGGCCGCAGCGCCTTCGATCGAAACGGTAGAGGAAACGCCCTTGGTCGCGGCGGAAGTCGAGATCGCTGCTCCTGTCGCCGAACCGGAACCTGTCGCGGTCGCCGCGGTGGAGGCGGCCCCGGTTTCCGTGGAGCCCGACCCCGCCGAGATCCTGACCCCTCCGGAAAAGCCCAAGCGCGGCTGGTGGCGGCGCGGCTGACGGTCTCGAAATGAAGCTCGGCGGGGCCCTGGTCCCGCCGAGCTTCACGCCTATATCCGGACATAGGTCCGACGGAATGTTCCCAGGTTGTCGAGAACAGCGTTAGACTGCCGGCTTGAGCGCGGGGGCGTGATCAGGAGAGCTTCGATGACCTCCCGGACAAGGGCGGCTTCCGAAACAATAGCCAGGAAGACGGGATCGGCGCTGTCCGCGCTGGCCCTGCTGGCGGCCATCCTGGTTCCTGTCGCGCCGGCCCATGCACAGGACGGCCCCTCGCTGATCCGCGACACCGAGATCGAGGAAATCCTTCACCGCGACGCCGATCCGATCTATGCGGCGGCCGGACTGGATCCCAAGACGGTTCGCATCCTGCTGGTCGGCGACAAGGAACTGAACGCCTTCGCCACCCAAGGCCTGATGATGGGCCTCAATACCGGCCTGATCCTGCAGACCGAGACGCCCAACCAGCTGAAGGGCGTCATCGCCCACGAAACCGGACACCTGGCCGGGGCCCACCCCCTGCGTTCGGGCGAGATGATGCGGGCCGGCCTCAAGCCGATGATCCTGACGATGGGCCTGGGCGTCCTGGCCGCCTTGGCCGGCGCGCCGGACGCCGGCGCGGTGCTGATGGGCAACGCCTCGTACTTCGGCCAACTCGGCGCTCTGGGCTACAGCCGCGACCAGGAATCTCGCGCCGACCAAGCCGGCGCCGGTTTCCTGGAAGCTACGGGCCAATCGGGCCGCGGCCTGGTCGAGTTCTTCGACAATTTCCGCTACCAGGAGGTCTTCGACCAGTCGCGGCGCTTCGCCTATTTCCGCAGCCACCCGCTGTCGGGCGATCGCATCGACGCCCTGCGCGGCCGTGTCGAAAAGCTGCCGCACTACAATGCCGTCGACGATCCGCAGTCCCTGGCCGAGCACGAGATCATGAAGGCCAAGCTGGAGGGCTTCATCAACCCCGGCGTGGCGATCGTGAAGTACAAGGAAACCGACCGAGCCTTCCCGGCCCGTTACGCGCGCGCCATCGCCTATTACCAGATGAAGGAGCCTGACCGGGCCCTGAAGATCCTCGACGGCCTGATCACCGAGAATCCGAACAATCCCTATCTTTGGGAACTGAAGGGCCAGATCCTGTTCGAGTTCAATCGGGTCAAGGAAGCCGAGGAGCCGCAGCGCCGCTCGGTGGCGCTGAAGCCCGACGCCGCCTTGCTGCGGGTCAATCTGGGCCAGACCCTGATCGGACTCGACGACCCTAAGAAGGTCGAGGAAGGCATCAACGAGCTGAAACGCTCCCTGCTCGACGAAAGCGACAACTCCGTCGCCTGGCGCCTGCTGGCCCAGGCGTATGACAAGCGCGGCGAGGACGGCCAAGCCCGCCTGGCCACCGCCGAGCAATATTTCAACATGGGCGCGACCCAGGAAGCGCGGGTCTTCGCCATGCGGGCTCGCGAACTGCTCAAGAAGGACAGCGTGGAGTGGCGCCGCGCCACCGACATCGTCCTGACCTCCAATCCTTCCAACCAGGACCTCAAGGACCTGGCCAAGGAAGGCGCCGTCACCTCGGGCCTGCGCCGCTAGGCCGCCCCCTTTCAGAGATCTCCATGCCCCTCACCTTCCGTCCGCTGGCGGTCGCCGCCGCGTCCCTCGTCGCCCTTTCCCTGATCGGTTGCGGCCAGGCCAACGCCGACAAGGCGTTCGGCGAGAAGGTGCATGCCTATCTGATGGAGCATCCCGAGGTGCTGGTCGAGATGAGCGCCAAGCTGCAGGAAAAGCAGGTCGCCGAGAAGACGAAGAACGCCAAGGGTGCGATCACCAAATATCGCCAGGCGCTCGAGAACGACCCCCGGGACTTCGTGGCCAATCCGAACGGCTCGATCACGGTGGTCGAGTTCTTCGACTACCGCTGCGGCTACTGCAAGCTGGCCGCGCCGCAGATCGTCGACCTGATCCAGAAGAACCCGGACGTTCGTTTCGTGTTCAAGGACTTCGTGATCTTCGGCCACGACTCGGAAGTCGCGGCCCGGATGGTCCTCGGAGCCAAGGACCAGGGCAAGACGATCGAGCTGCACAAGCGCCTGATGGCCGAAAAGAGCCTGGACGAAGCGGGCGTCGTCCGCATCGCCCGGCAGCTTGGCATCGACGTGGCCAAGGCCCGCGCAACGGGCGTGTCGGAGGCCACGACTCAGCACCTGGCCGACACTCACGCCCTGGCCGAGGCCTTGGCCATTGAGGGAACGCCGGCTTTCCTGGTCGGTGACCAGATGATACCCGGCGCCGACATGCACGCCCTCAACCTGGCGATCGACCAGGCTCGAGCCGGAAAGGCCAAGAAGGTCTAGGCTTGGCCTAGATCAGGCCCGCCAGCGGCGAGCTGGGATCAGCGTAGAGCCGCTTCTGCATCCGACCGGCGAGATAGGCTTCGCGGCCGGCGATCACCGCGTGCTTCATCGCCCGAGCCATGCGAATCGGATCCTTGGCCTCGGCGATGGCGGTGTTCATCAGGATGGCGTCGCAGCCCAGTTCCATGCCGATCGCCGCGTCGGAAGCCGTGCCTACGCCCGCGTCGACCAGCACCGGCACCTTGGCGTTCTCGACGATGATCCGCAGGTTCACGCGGTTCTGGATGCCCAGACCCGAGCCGATCGGCGCGCCCAGCGGCATGATCGCCACCGCGCCGGCGTCCTCCAGCTTGCGGGCGTAGACCGGGTCGTCCGAGCAATAGACCATGACCTGGAAGCCCTCGGCGACCAGCAGCTTCAGCGAGCGCAGGGTCTCTTCCATGTCGGGATAGAGGGTCTTGGGATCGGACAGCACTTCCAGCTTCACCAAGTCCCAACCGCCGGCCTCGCGGGCCAGGCGCAGGGTGCGCACCGCGTCCTCGCCGGTGAAACAGCCCGCGGTGTTCGGAAGGAACGTGAATTCGGTGGGTTTGACGTAGTCGACCAGCAGCGGCTGGGTCGGGTCCGTCAGATTCACGCGGCGCACGGCCACGGTGACGATCTCCGCCCCTGCCGCCTTCGCCGCCGCGGCGTTGGTGGCGTAGTCCTTGTACTTGCCGGTGCCGACGATCAGCCGCGAGCGGAAGGTGCGGCCAGCGACGGTCCAGGAGTCGTCTTCGGCGGTGGCGATGGCGGATTCGGGGGGCACGTGCGCGTTCATGGGCTGGGTTTACGCCTCCGCGCCCAGGGTTTCAAACGTCCAGGCCTAGCCGCCGCCGATGAAAGTGACGATCTCGATCCGGTCGCCATCAGCCAGGGCGGTGTCAGCGTATGTCGAGCGTGGGGCGATCTCGAGATTGCGCTCCACCGCCACCTTGCGGGCGTCCAGGCCCAGGGCGGACACAAGATCCGCGATGCTGGCGATGTCGGCAATCTCCCGTTCTTCGCCGTTCAGTAGAAGCCTCATGTCACCTCCGAAGCGAGCCCTGCTTGTGACGCGAGGGAACCGGCTATACAAGACCTCCCGGAATCGACGGCGGAGCCGAATGGTAAAACCGATCCATGTGCTGAGCGGACCCAACCTCAACCTGTTGGGAACGCGCGAGCCCGAGATCTACGGCAAGGACACGCTCGACGATGTCCGCACGCGCTGCGAGGCGCGCGCGGCCGCTCGGGGTCTTTCCGTCATCTTCCGGCAGAGCAACCACGAAGGCGCGCTGATCGACTGGGTTCAGGAAGCCCGGACGGAAGCCTGCGCGTTGGTGATCAATCCGGCGGGCTATGGACATACGTCGATCGCTCTCCTTGACGCCCTGAAGACCTTGAATATCCCGGTCATCGAGTGTCACCTGTCCAATCCGGCGGCGCGGGAGGAATTCCGCCGCCACACCTTCGTTTCGCTCGCGGCGACCGGGATCGTCTCCGGCTTCGGCGCGGCGAGCTATGAATTGGCGATCGAGGCCGCTGCCGGCCTGATCGGCGCGAACTAGCCGGCGATCCCGGCTTCAGAAGACAGCAAGGTAACCTTCCATGTCCAATCCCAAGGCCCCCGCCGATCCGGTCGAGACTCCGTCGATCGACGCCCGCCTGGTCCGCAAGCTGGCCGACATCCTGAAGGACACCGGCCTGTCGGAGATCGAGGTCGAACATGCGGGTCTGAAGATCCGGGTCGCTCGCGAACTGACCGTGGCCGCCGCGCCGACGCAATATGTCCAGGCCACGGCCGCGCCGGCCTATGCGCCCGCCCCGGCTCCGGCGGCCGCCGCCGCGCCTGCCGCTGAAGCCACGCCCGCGCCGGCCGCCCACGCCGGCGAGGCCGTCAAGTCGCCGATGGTCGGCACCGTGTACCTGTCGCCCCAGCCCGGCGCCGACGCCTTCATCAAGGTGGGCGACACGGTGAGCGCCGGCCAGACCCTGCTGATCGTCGAAGCCATGAAGACCATGAACCCGATCTCGGCGCCCAAGGCCGGTAAGGTCGTCGAGATTCTCGTGGCAGACGCCCAGCCCGTCGAATTCGGCGAGCCGCTCGTCATCGTCGAGTAATCGGCATGTTTGACAAGATCCTCATCGCGAACCGAGGCGAGATCGCGCTTCGGGTTCACCGCGCCTGCAAGGAAATGGGCATCGCCACCGTGGCGGTCCATTCCGAAGCTGACGCCAATTCCATGTGGGTGCGGCTGGCCGACGAAAGCGTCTGCATCGGCCCGGCTTCGGCCGCAAAGTCGTATCTGAATATCCCCTCGATTATCGCCGCGGCCGAGATCACCGGCGCTCAGGCGATCCATCCGGGCTACGGCTTCCTGTCTGAGAACGCCCGCTTCGCCGAGATCGTCGGGGCCCATGGCTACACCTTCATCGGGCCCAAGCCGGAACACATCCGGATGATGGGCGACAAGATCACCGCCAAGCAGGCGGTCAAGGACGCCGGCATTCCGGTGGTCCCCGGCTCGGACGGCGGCGTCTCGACCGAGGAAGAGGCCTTTGCGGCCGCCGAGCAGATCGGCTTCCCGGTGCTGATCAAGGCCGCCTCCGGCGGCGGCGGCCGCGGCATGAAGGTCGCCCAGACCCGCGAGGATCTGGCCGAAGCCGTCTCGACGGCCCGCTCGGAAGCCCGGGCGGCGTTCGGCGACGACACGGTCTATATGGAGCGCTATCTCCAGAAGCCGCGCCACATCGAGCTGCAGGTCATCGCCGACAGCCACGGCAACGTCGTGCACCTGGGCGAGCGCGACTGCTCGCTGCAGCGCCGTCACCAGAAGGTGCTGGAAGAAGCCCCCTCGCCCGCCCTGGGCGCCGAAGACCGCGCCAAGATCGGCAAGATCGTGGTCGATGCCGTCAAGGCGATCGGTTATCTGGGCGTCGGCACGATCGAGTTCCTGTGGGAGAATGGCGAGTTCTTCTTCATCGAGATGAACACCCGCCTGCAGGTCGAGCACCCAGTCACCGAGGCGATCACCGGCATTGACCTGGTCCGCGAACAGATCCGCATCGCCGCCGGCCTGCCGCTGTCGTTCACCCAGGATGACGTGGTGTTCGAGGGCCACGCCATCGAGTGCCGGATCAACGCCGAGAACGCGCGGACCTTCACGCCTTCGCCGGGCACCATCACCGATTTCCACGCCCCCGGCGGCCTGGGCGTACGGCTGGATTCGGCGATCTACACCGGCTATGCGATCCCGCCCTATTACGACAGCCTGATCGGCAAGCTGATCGTGCATGGCCGTGACCGCGAGGAGTGCATCGCGCGCCTGCGCCGTTGCCTGGGCGAGATGGTCGTCGGCGGCATCGAGACCACGATCCCGCTGTTCCAGGATCTGCTGGTGCAACCCGACATCCTGGCCGGCGATTACGACATCCATTGGCTGGAGCGCTGGATCAAGGCGCAGGGCTAGGCCTGCTCAAAGGGTCGGGCGGAACGCCATGGACGACGCCTTCACGGTCGATGATCTCATCGCCTGCTACGAGCGCGGCGTCTTTCCCATGGCGGACGCCCGCCACGACGAGAGCATCTTCCTGATCGACCCGGAACGCCGGGGCGTGCTGCCGCTGGACGGCGTGCACGTCCCGCGCCGCCTGGCCCGCACGGTTCGGGCCCAACCGTTCGAGATCCGTATCGACACGGCCTTCGACGCCGTGGTCGAGGCTTGCGCCGCCGCCCGGCCAGGACGTCTGGAGACCTGGATCAACAATCCGATCCAGCGCCTCTACGGCCAGCTGTTCGCCCGCGGCCTGGCCCACAGCGTCGAGTGCTGGGACGGCGAGGACTTGGTCGGCGGCCTTTACGGCGTGGCGTTCGGCGCCTGCTTCTTCGGCGAAAGCATGTTCTCGACCCGTCGCGACGCCAGCAAGGTGGCGCTGGTCCACTTGGCCGGCCGGCTGATCGTCGGCGACTATCGCCTGCTGGACACCCAGTTCATCACCGAGCATCTCGAACAGTTCGGAACGATCGAGATCTCGCGCGCCGACTATCGCCGTCGGCTGGGACGGGCCTGGACGGCCCCTGCCGATTTCTACCGACTTGCGGCCGGCGCCACCGGGGCCGACGTTTTGCAAGCGATCAGCCAGGCGTCGTAGACCGGATGTTCCAAGGGGTTCAGGCCCGGGGAATTGGCGTACATCCAACCCTTGTAGATCTGGCGCCCGGCCGGCGCCACGCGGCCTGGCAGGGCCTTGGGCTGGGTGTCTACCGTGACATAGGCCACCGAGTCCGGGGCATCCTCGTCGGGCGCGGTCGTTTCGCAGGCGCGGACCGTGAAGATCAGGGTCTTGTAGCGGATCGGCTGGCCGACCGGAGCCTCGAACCGCATGGTCTCGGTGGTGACCTTGTCGAGCGCCTGCAGAATGGCGACCGAAGAGCGGGCGCGCTTGAGCGGCTCGGCCGGCTTGTCCGGCGTCGTCGCGGTGGATTTGGCCGTCGACGCGGCCGGGGCGGGCGTTTCGTTCGCGGCCGATGAGGCGGCGGTCGTAGGCGTAGGGGCCTGCGCCGCGGGGCGTGGTCCGGGTAAAGGGCGTGACTGCTGTGGCACGACGATCGGCGCGGGAGCCGTCGGCGGCGCCGGGGCCGTTGGCGGTTGCTGTGGCGTGTTCTGCAGCGCCCAAGCTCCGCCGCCGGCGAGCGAACCCGCGACGACCAGCGCCGTCACGCCCGCCAAGGACCGCCGGACCGTCATCCTATTCGGGCGACCAGGGCTTGTAGTCGCTGGTGGCGACCGCGCGTTCGCCGCCGCGAGCCAGTGAGCCCTTTGGACGCCAGGCATGGATCGTGCCGGTCAGGTTGGGGTGGTGGTCCTTCTCCCAGGCGCGACGCTTCAGCGGCGCCACGGTCGGCGGCTCGTCGAAGGTGTAGTGCAGCCAGCCGCTCCATTCGGGCGGCACCTTTGAGGCCTCGGCGTAGCCGTCATAGATGACCCAGCGGCGCTTGCGGTCGTCATAGCTGTCGCTGTTGTCGCGGGCCTCGAAGTAGCGGTTGCCGTAATCGTCCTGGCCGACGAACACGCCACGACGGCTAATGTGGAAACGCTGACCGATGGTCGCGCCGTTCCACCACGTAAAGATCGCTTTCAGCACCGCGTCAGCACCAATCTCGCAAAGGTCCCAAACTGGGAGGATTTCGGACAACGCCGAGGCGTTGCGAAGCGGCCGGACTATAGGTCGGCGGCTCCTCAGCGTCCAGCATCCGACGCGCCAACGCCGCTTCAACATCTTGTGGATCGGGAGGCGTCCGAACCCCACATCTATTGAAGGGGCGGGTTCGGCGATCTAGGATGGCGAATTCTTGGCGCGCCCTGGCGCCCAGACCGCGGAATCGCCCATGCGCATTCAGTCCAGACACCCCGCCTCCACCCCACGCCTTGCGTTGCGTGAGATCGAGCGCCCAGACGCGGTCATTGAGGTGCTCGCGCCGGAAGATTGGCCGGACGCCCGGGTCGAGGCGTGGCTGGATTGGGCCGCCCGGGACTGCAACGACGGGGTGATCGACGCCGAGGCTCCGCTGGGCGGCGGCCCCGCCCGCTACGCCGATCACCTGGCCAAGACCGGTCTGTCCGACGGCCTGTTCGGCGACGCCGCCGACGCCAGCGCCTTCCGCGACGCCCTTTTGGCCACCATGCTGACGGGCTTGGCGTCGCCGGCGAGCACCGCCATGGCTCCGCTGCGGCTGCCCGACATCGGTGAGATCGAATTCAGGCGCGCCGCCGAAGGTCACCTGGCGCACTGGCGATCGGCGCGTCTGGCCGCCAAGGCCGCCGCCCGGCTCGACGCCGCCCTGGCCCAGGTCGGCGACGCGGTCCAGCGCTGCCATGGCGACGCCAAGGCCTGCGCCGATCCGTCCAAGAACAGCGCGCTCGGCCGCGCCGCCCGGAGGGCCCGCGACCTGGGGGCCGACGACCGGATGATCCTTGACGCCATCGCCCTGGCCGGCGCGCCGCGCACGGGCCTGATCGAGCCGGACGCGAAAGCCCCAGCCCCGCTCGTCGCCTCGGCTTCCCGCCAGGCCGTGGCGGCGGTGGACGAAGCCGCCAGTTTCGCCGCTCAGGTCGGTTGGGAGACCAGCGCGCTGGTGCTGGCCCTGTCGCCCGACGACGCCGAAAATCTGGCCCGGGGCGCGCCGGTTCGCGCCGCGATCGACGTCACCGCCTTCCAGCACGGCGAGGCCTTCGACACCGCGAGTTTCAATCAGGTTGTGGGCCTGTGGGCGACAGCCCTGGAGATCGAACGTGGCGACCGCCCGGCCGAGATCGGTCTGGCCGGGGTCGGCGACTGGCTGCTGACCCAGGGCCTTTCGCCCGCAGGCGAGTTGGGACGCGACGCAGCGTCGGCGCTCTGGGCCCTGGCGGTCGGCGCCGCGCTGAGCGCCAGCGCCGAGGCCGCCGCCGCGCTCGGCGCCGATCCTGCCTTCGCTCAGGAACGCCAGACGGTGTTGCGCAGCCTGGCCGAGCGCCGCGTGCGCGCCGCCGCCTTGCGCTCGCCCCTGGCCTCGGAGGCCGCCGCGGCCTTGGCTGTCGCCCACGGCCTGGCTCGCAAGCACGGCCTGCGTTCGTCGCGCCTGGTCGCCGCCTTCGCCGATCCGGAGGCGGCTCTTCGCCTGGGCGGCAAGCCCTTGGGTGCAGCAGCCGCCGCCGCGCCGATCTCGACCGCCCAGACCGCCGATGGCTTGCTGGTTCCGACTTTCAGCGCCGCCGGCCACATTTGCCTGACCGAAGCGGGCGCCGACTTCGACGCCGCCCGTCGGCACGCCATGGGTCATGGTTCGCTGGCCGACTCCCCCGCGATCGACCACACGGTGCTGCAGGCTCGCGGCTTCACCGCTCACGAGATCGAGCTGGCCGAGGACGCCCTGCGCCACGCGGACGACCTGCGCGCAGCCTTCGCCCCGGCCGTGATCGGCGCCGGCTTCCTCAGCGACGTTCTGGGCGTTCCCGCCGACCTGTTGGCCGATCCCGACTTCGACACCCTGGCCTTCGCCGGCTTCTCCGAGACCGAGATCGAGACGGCCGAGCGCCACGCCCTGGGCGCGCGCCGCCTGTCCGACTGCGAGGCCCTGGAAGGCGAACTGCGGGCGCTGTTCTCGGCCGTCGAACTCCCGGTCTTGGCGGACCGTCTGGCGATGCAGGCCGCCGTGGAGACCTTCACCTGCCTGGCCAATCCGGCGGTGCTGGACTTGCCCTTCGACGCTCGCCCCGCGGACGCCGCCCGCCTGCAAGCCGCCGCCGCCCGCGCTGGCGTCCGGGCCCTGCGGTTGAACCGCATCGCCGCCCCGGCGGGTTTCGTCCTCGCCCTGCCCGAGGAAACCGAGGCCCCCAAGCCCACGCGCCCCGAAACTGTTGTCGGGTCGCCGCCGCCCGCCCCCGTCAAGGAACGGATCGTCGAACGCGTGGTCGAGCGGGTCGTCGAGCGCGGCGGCCGCTCTCGCCGCAAGCTGCCCGACCGTCGCAAGGGCTATATCCAGAAGGCCGCGGTCGGCGGTCACAAGGTGTATCTGCACACCGGCGAATACGAGGATGGCGAGGTCGGCGAGATCTTCATCGACATGCACAAGGAAGGCGCCGCCTTCCGCAGCCTGATGAACAATTTCGCCATCGCCATCTCGATCGGCCTGCAATACGGCGTGCCCCTGGACGAGTTCGTCGACGCCTATGTCTTCACCAAGTTCGAGCCGGCCGGACCGGTGACCGGCAACGACTCCATCCGGTCGGCGACCTCGATCCTCGACTATATCTTCCGCGAACTGGGCGTCTCGTATCTTGGCCGCGACGATCTGGCCAACGCCGATCCGGGCGAGTTCAACGCCGACGGCCTGGGCCGAGGGGAAGGCGCGCCTGACGGCGAGGTCGAGGCCGAACCCTTGCCCGCCAGCAAGTTCATCTCCAAGGGCTTCTCGCGCGGCGCCGCGCCGGACAACCTGGTGTTCCTGCCGTTCGGCGGCCGCCGGGACCAGGAACCCCGGCCGGTCGGCGCTAGCGGCGACGTCTGCCCGGCCTGCGGCGACCTGGCCCTGAGCCGCAAGGGCGGCCTGGTGGTCTGCGACAGTTGCGGAACCCAGGCCGGCGCCGCTCCCGGCGAGAGCGACGCCGGCTAGCCGTTTGCCTGGCCTTAAGCTTGCGTGGCCATGCTTGATCGCCGTTCCCGCCGAAAGACGCGTGCCAGAATGAAACCGCTGCTCCCGATCCTCGCCGCCGCCGGCCTGCTGGCCCTCGCCGGTCCCGCGATGACCCAGAACGCCAGCCAGATCGCCCAGGTCCGGGGCGGCGCCAACTGTCCGCGCTGCAACCTGTTCCAGGCCGATCTCTCCGGCGCGGTGCTGAAAGGCCGGAACCTGGCCGGCGCCCGCCTGCGCCAGGCCGATCTCAGCCTGGCCGAGATGAACCGCACCAGCTTCGCCGGCGGCGACCTGCGCGACGTCAATTTCTATGGCGGGGTGTTCGGCGGCGCCAGCTTTGCGGGGGCTAACCTGACCAACGCCAGCCTGGTCGGCGCCTACCTCGAAGGGGCGAATTTCCGCGGCGCGACCCTGGCCGGCGCGAACCTCTCGGGGGCGGAGATGGACCGCGCCGTCGGGCTCACCCAGGCCCAGCTGAACCGGGCCTGCGGCGATATGTCCACCCGCTTGCCGCGCGGGTTTTCCGTGCCCGCTTGCCGTTAAACTTCCGTCATTACCGCGATTTAAGTGGCGCTTGGGCCTCGACGGTCCCAAATCGTAACTCACACGGTCGCTTATCTTGACCGGTCTGGAGGTTTCGATGTCCCGCTTGCGGATCACGGTCGCCGCTCTGTCGCTCGCCCTGTCAGCCATGGCCCACCAGGCCTATGCCGGGGTCGAGGACAAGGACGTGCCGCGCATGATCTCGCTGGGTGGCACGTGCGTGAACTGCGAACTGTCGGGACGCAAGCTGACCGGCGCCCGCTTCACCGGCGCCAACTACGCCAAGGCCAACCTGATCGGCGCCGACCTGCGCGGGGCCAGCTTCTTCGGCTCCAACTTCGTGGCCGCCGACCTGTCGCGAGCTGACCTGCGCGGCGCCGAGATGCGCGGCGCCAATTTCGTCGGGGCCCATTTCGCCGACGCCCGCCTGTCGGGCATCGAGAGCAGCGGCGCCAACTTCCAAGGCGCGGACATGCCGAGGGTCGACCTGTCCTCGTCGGAGCTGCACGGCGCCATCATGATCGGGGCCAATCTGGAGCGGGCCAACCTGTCGAGCAGCGAGCTGATGGGGGCCAACCTGCAGGGCGTCAACGCCAAGGGCGCCAATTTCAGCTCGGCCGAGCTGAACGCCAGCAACCTGATCGGCGGCAATTTCGAGCGGGCCTCGTTCCGCGACGCCGAGTTCACCGGCTCGATGCTGCGCGGCGCGATCTTCAACGGGGCCGATTTCGCCGGCGCCGACCTGTCGAACGCCAATCTCGCCGGGGCCGACCTGTCGAACGCCCGGGGCCTGGACCAGGACCAGCTGGACGAGGCCTGCGGCGACGGCGGCACCCGGTTGCCGCGCGGGCTGAACATTCGCAACTGCTCGGGCGGCAATGTCCGTGTCCGGGTCAGCTCCAGCTTCGAGCGCGCCCAGGCCGAGGCCGCCCGGGCCCAGGTCGAGGCCAACCGCTCCCGGATCGAGGCCGCCGCCCATGCCCGCGCCGCCGCCGCGCTGCGGGCCGCGCCCGCGCCGCCCCGGCCGCCCAAGGCCCCCAAGCCGCCGCGGGAGCTGGACAACTAGGCCTCCTCGGCCGCGAGACAAAGAAGCCCTCCGATCCTTCTGGACCGGAGGGCTTCTTCGTATGGGGCCGACCGCGCCAGGCCTACACCTTGATCGGCGGGGCCGAGCGGATGTGCAGTTCCTTGTACTGCCGCTCCTGGGCCTCGGCCGGGGCGTTCATAAGCAGGTCCTGGCCCTGCTGGTTCAGCGGGAAGGCGATCACCTCGCGGATGGCGACCTGCTCGGCCAGCAGCATGACGATCCGGTCGATGCCGGGCGCCAGGCCCCCGTGCGGCGGGGCCCCGAAGCGGAAGGCGTTGAGCATGCCGCCGAACTGGGCTTCGACCACCTCGGCGCCGTAGCCGGCGGTCTCGAAGGCCTTGAGCATGATCTCCGGCTTGTGGTTGCGGATCGCGCCCGAGCACAGCTCGTAGCCGTTGCAGACGATGTCGTACTGGTAGGCGCGGATGGTCAGCGGGTCCTGGGTCTCCAGGGCCTCCAGACCGCCCTGCGGCATCGAGAACGGGTTGTGCGAGAAGTCGACCTTCTTCTCCTCCTCGTTCCATTCGAACATCGGGAAGTCGACGATCCAGCAGAACTTGAACTGGTTCTCGTCGACCAGCTTCAGCTCGGTCCCCACGCGGGTGCGGGCCAGACCCGCGAACTTGGCGAACACGGCCGGGTCGCCGGCCACGAAGAAGGCCGCGTCGCCCTTGCCCAGGCCCAACGACTCCATCAGCGCCTGGGTCGGCTCGCCCAGGTTCTTGGCGATCGGGCCGCCCCAGCCGCCCTGGTCTTCCGACCAGAAGACGTAGCCCAGGCCCGGCTGGCCCTCGCCCTGGGCCCACGAATTCATGCGGTCGCAGAAGGCGCGGCTGCCGCCGGTCGGGGCCGGAATGGCCCAGATGGCGTTCTTGGCGTCGGCGCCCAGGATCTTGGCGAACAGGCCGAAACCGCCCTCACGGAAGTGCTCGGAGACGTCGGCCATCTTGATTGGGTTGCGCAGGTCGGGCTTGTCGCTGCCGTACCAGGCCATCGACTGGGCGTAGGTCAGGCGCTCGAAGCCCTTGTGCTCCAGCGTGGCGCCGAAATCGTTGGTGAAGGTATGGACGCCGTCGATCGGCGACACCGGCTTGCCGCCCGAGAACTCCTCGAACACCCCGTGCATCACCGGCTCGATGGCCGCGAACACGTCTTCCTGGGTGACGAAGCTCATCTCGACGTCGAGCTGGTAGAATTCCAGCGAACGGTCGGCGCGCAGGTCCTCATCGCGGAAGCACGGGGCGATCTGGAAGTAACGGTCGAAGCCCGAGACCATCAGCAGCTGCTTGAACTGCTGGGGGGCCTGGGGCAGCGCGTAGAACTTGCCCGGATGCAGGCGCGAGGGCACCAGGAAGTCGCGCGCCCCTTCCGGCGACGACGCCGTCAGGATCGGGGTCTGGAACTCGTTGAAGCCTTGCGCGAACATCCGCGAGCGGATCGACTGGATCACCTTGGACCGCAGCACGATGTTCCTGTGCAGGGTCTCGCGGCGCAGGTCGAGATAGCGGTGCTTGAGGCGGATCTCCTCGGGATAGTCCGGCTCGCCGAACACCGGCAGCGGCAGCTCGGCGGCCTCGCTCAGCACCTCGACGGCCGAGACGCGGATCTCGATCTCGCCGGTCGGCAGGTTGGGGTTCACCACCGAGGCGTCGCGGGCCACCACCTCGCCGTCGACCCGGATCACGCTCTCGGCGCGCAGCCGCTCGACCACCTCGAAGCCGGGGGTCTCGGGGTGCAGCACCAGCTGGGTCAGGCCGTAATGGTCGCGCAGGTCGATGAAGACCAGGCCGCCGTGGTCGCGCTTGCGGTGGATCCAGCCCGACAGGCGGACGGCGTTACCGGTGTCGGAAGCCCGCAGGGCGCCGCAGGTATGGGTGCGATAGGCGTGCGTCGAGGTCATGAAAAGTCTTTGGAACGCGTGATTTGCAAGGCGCGGAAAGGCGCATGGGGGGGCGTGGATGTCAAGGATTCTGGGGCAAAGTCCCTCCCCCTGTGGGGGAGGCGGCCGAAGGCCGGTGGGGGGCGTTTTCGGATCGTCGATCGTAGGTCCGGCCACCGGCCGATCACTCCCCCCTCCGTCGGCTTCGCCGACACCTCCCCCACAGGGGGAGGATCTTGGATGCATGGCTTGGCCGCCTCACGCGGATCACCGCTGAGCTGATGGAAAGGGACGCGGAGCGCCGGACATCGTCCGGAGTGTTTGAGTAGTATCCGTTTCGACGAAGCCCGATCGCTCCGCGCGGTCGTTATCCGGAAGCCCGCGGCGCTGAACCCTGTTAGGGCCTCGCCGCCTTGAAGCCTCCGACGGGCGGGCCAGGTCAACGAACCCCGGTCCCGGACCGCGAGCGCGTCACCGCCCGCCTGTTGCTCCGCCAGCCCTCGCGCCACGTCGTTTTTGTGTTCCAGGCCCGACCGGCTCCAGAGACGCGAGGTTTGGTCCAAAAGGACCGCCGACGGAGCTTCCCGCTCGATCGCCCCCCGCCGCCGCATCGGTCGCTGGCCATGCGCCCTTTCCCTGCGACGAGGTGAGATCAGGATAAGGGCGGTTTGGAGGGGTGAGGATCAAATCGGGTCGAGAAAGTTCAGGGCATTGAAATCGCTGGGGTTCGTTGCCTATCCGCCGAGCATAAGTCATCTCGAACCCTCTCCCGTGGGGAGAGGGAGAGGCCCGCCGCGCAGCGGTGGGAGGGTGAGGGCGTAAACCGCCGGCCGGCGCGCCGGCACGGCCTCAGTGAGAAACCGGTCAGGGTGTAATCCCTCACCCTCCCAAGCTACGCTTGGGCCCCACCCTCTCCCGCTGGGAGAGGGTGCGAGGCGGCGCCCTTGGCTTCATCGACCCACCGCATCCGATAGGCCATCATCGCCGTCTTCCCCAGGTGCGCCGTCAGCCGCCAGTTGACCACGGCCCCGACCGGGGCGCCGACCACGGGCAACAGCTGGGCCAGCTTGGCCAGGTCGATGTGGTCGCGGTACTGCTGCTGGAACGACCGCCAGTCGAAGCCCTTCAGGTCGGCCGGGTGGGCGCGCGCGTCCCAGTCGTCCATGGCCTCCAGCACCTTGACGCGGTGCTCCACGTCCGAGAAGGCCAGCTCGAAGATGTGCAGGATATAGAGCCGCTCGCTCAGCACGCTCCCGTCATGGCCGTAGAGGGCGGCGATCTCGAATAGGAGCTTCAGCTTGAAGCTCATCAGCAGCGGGAAGTCGGCCGCCGCCAGCAGGAACCCGCCCGCCCCGGCCACCCCGCCCTCGGCCCCGGCGGCGGTCTTCCAGCCCTGGATCGCGGTCGCCACCTTGGCCTCGCGCTGCTCCAGCGTGGCGTTTTGGAGCGGCGACGCCGTGGCGAAGTCGGCCCCGGTCAGGATCGCCCGGGTCATGGCCTCCATGGCCGCGGTGATCGCGGCGTGGACCTTCTCGGGAATGATCGTGTTGATTTTCCGCTGCACGGCCCGCGAGGCCTTGCCCAGCGGCCCGGCGGGCTTGGTGATGCGGGCGCGCCAGGCGGCGAGGTCTTGGGAGGTGGAGGCGGTCATGTGACTCCTATAGCGCGTCCCGCCGCCAGCCCCCACCGTCCGTCATTCCCGCCCTTGTGGCGGGAACCCCTGGCTCAGCCGACGGTGAGACGCCTTGGCGCGCCCGCGCGCCACACTCGGAACCCGCAGCAGATTGACGGTTGAACTGTACCGAATAAGATCAACCTATAGATTTAACGTCTCTCGCAGGCCCCCAATGGTCGCCGCCGACGCCTGGATCGCCGTCTACATGATGACCGACCATTATCGCGGCACGCTCTACACCGGCGTCACCGCCAATTTCCAAAGCCGCATCATCCAGCATCGCGAAGGCGTCGGCGGCTTCACGCGGCGCTACGATCTCAAGCGTCTGGTCTGGTACGAAATCCATGACCGGATGACCGACGCCATCCAGCGCGAGACCTCGATCAAGCGCTGGCGGCGCCAGTGGAAGATCAACCTGATCGAACGCGACAATCCGCGTTGGGACGACCTCTATGAGGCGGTGTTCAACTGGACGCCGGTTCCTCGTGTGATTTGATATGCCGCCGGCGCCCATAGCGGACATGCTAATTGTCTGTTCGGGTGGATGTCGGACGTTGCGCTGGTGGGCGATGAAGGCGAATTTGCCGCCATGCACCCGTTTCCACCAACATCAGAGTTGCAGTTCCTAGTCGGTCTGGAGATTTCCCAGATCTGCCTCGACCCGTGGTCTACGCAGGTCCGCTTTTCCGACGGCGGCCGGATTACCGTCGAAGGCCCCTTCGAACATTTGGACGCACAGGGTCGGCCGCATCTGCATCAGACAGGCGACGAGCAGGACATCGGCCCAATCTTCCTTCGAGACCTTCTCCAAAAGCGGGTGGTCATGGTTCAGCGTGACGCCAATCGTCTGACGATCGCCTTCGATAGCGGTGCGATCCTGAGACTTTGGAGCGAAGCAATCCCCTACGAGAGCGGGCAGATCCACCCTCCCGGCAGGGAGCACGAGCCAATCGTGTTCTAAATATCCGCCGAGGGTGAAAGCTGTCTTTTCCAAATAAGCGCCGTCATTCCCGCCCTTGTGGCGGGAACCTCTCTGTCCGTCGCAAGGGCGGAGGTGTGGCGCGCCAGCGCGCCATTTCGTTTCACCGTCAGCTGAACGAGGGGTTCCCGCCACAAGGGCGGGAATGACGGAGGTTAGGGGAAGTCTGAGGAAAGCCTGGCCCCCATCCACACCTCCTCGCCCCTCATCCCCAGCCAAACCGTCCGCCCACCTCGCCCTGCCCGCTTGCCGGCCCTATATCTCCGGTAACCGAGTAACCCTGTCCGGACGCCGCCTTGCCCCGTCAGTTCCGACTGCCGCTGACCGTCCCGCCCCGCTGGGACCGGGAGTCGTTCGCGTCGTCGCCGACCAACGCCGAGGCGCTGGAGGGGCTGGACGCCTGGCCGGCCTGGCCCGACGGGCGGCTGGCCCTGGTCGGGCCGGCGGGGACGGGCAAGACGCACCTGGCGCGCGACTGGGCGCGGCAGACCTCGGCCGTGGTGGTCGAGGCGGCCTCCACCGGTCACGGGCCGCTGGACCTGGCCGCCCTGCGCGGCCGGCCGCTGCTGGTCGAGGACGCCGACCGCCGCGCTGACGGCGACCTGGTCGACGACGAGACCCTGTTCCACCTGATCAACATGGCCGGGGTCGACGGCGGCAGCCTGCTGCTGACCGGCCGCCTGGCCCCCGTGGCGTGGGACGCGGGCGTCCCCGACCTGCGCTCGCGGCTCAACGCCCTGACCGTGGCCCGGATCGCCGAGCCCGACGACGTGGTGCTGGAGGCGGTGCTGCGCCGCGGCTTCGAGGCCGCGGGCATCCGGCCGGCGGCGGACCTCTATCCCTATCTGATGGCGCGATTGCCCAGGTCGGCGCCGGCGGCCCTGGCGGCGGTGAGCGCGCTGGACGAGGCGTCGATCCAGCAGGGCCGCGAGGTCAACAAGGCCCTGGCCCTGGCCGTGCTGGATTTCGGGGGCGCGGAGGACGAGGAGGACTGAGGGCGGCGTAAGCGCCTTGCGTCCTTCGAGGCTCGCCTTGCTCGCACCTCAGGATGAGGACGGCCGAGCGAGCCGCACCAACAGAGTTCCTCATCCTGAGGCGCCCGCGCAGCGGGCCTCGAAGGACGCATGGCGTCCACCCCCGTCCCCAATGTCTTGCTCCTGTCACCACCCTCCGTCACTCTGTGCACAGTAGACCGGAGCCCCCCATGACCGACGCCGCCGCCCTCGACCTGCCCGCCGCGCCTTCGCCGGCCGCGCCGGACCTGGCGGGATTGCGGCTGGACGACGAACTGCTGGGCTCGCCCGAGCGGTTCTTCAACCGCGAGACCTCGTGGCTGGCCTTCAACCAGCGGGTGCTGGAGGAGAGCGCCAACCCGCGCCACCCGCTGCTGGAGCGGCTGCGGTTCCTGTCGATCAGCGCCAACAACCTCGACGAATTCTACATGGTCCGGGTGGCCGGCCTGAAGGGCCAGGTGCGCGAGGGCGTGCGGGTGGTCAGCCAGGACGGGCTGACGCCGGGCGAGCAGCTGGCGCGGATCAACGCCTCGGCCGCCGAGCTGATGGCCGAGCAGCAGCGGATCTGGCGCGAGGTGCGGGCCGAGCTGTGGGGCGAGGGCCTCAAGCTGCTGGACGCCAAGGACATCGTCGGCCCCGACCGCGAGCGGGCCGAGGAGATCTTCCTGACCCGGATGTTCCCGGTGCTGACGCCGCTGGCCATCGACCCGGCCCATCCGTTCCCGTTCATCCCGAACCTGGGCTTCTGCCTGGCGCTGAAGCTGCGCCGCATCGCCGACGACAAGCACCTGTACGCCCTGGTGCCGGTGCCCAGCCAGGTGCAGCGGTTCTGGGAGCTTAGCCAGGCTCCGGCCAAGAGCACGCGCAAGCGCGAGCGGCGGATCGTGGCGCTGGAGAGCTTCATCATCCTGTTCCTGGGTCACCTGTTCCCCGGCTACGAGGTCGAGGGCCGCGGCCTGTTCCGTCTGATCCGCGACAGCGACCTGGAGATCGAGGAAGAGGCCGAGGACCTGGTGCGCGAGTTCGAGGCGCGGCTGAAGAAGCGCCGGCTGGGCCGCGTGGTGCGGGTCAAGATTCAGACCACCATGCCCGACGACCTGCGCGAGTTCATCATCGAGGGCCTGCGCGCCCAGCCCGAGGACGTGATCCTGGTCGACGGCAAGCTGGGCTTGGCCCAGATGGCCGAGCTGATCCCGCCCGACCGCCCGGACCTGAAGTTCAAGCCGTTCAACGCCCGCTTCCCCGAGCGCATCCGCGACCACGGCGGCGACTGCTTCGCGGCGATCCGCGAGAAGGACATCCTGGTCCACCACCCGTTCGAGAGCTTCGACGTGGTGGTGCAGTTCGTCCGCCAGGCGGCGCGCGACCCCAACGTGCTGGCGATCAAGCAGACCCTGTACCGGACGTCCAAGGACAGCCCGATCGTCGCGGCCCTGATCGAGGCGGCCGACAACGGCAAGAACGTCACGGCCCTGGTCGAGATCAAGGCGCGCTTTGACGAGGAGAATAACCTGAAGTGGGCGCGCGACCTGGAGCGGGCCGGCGTCCACGTGGTGTTCGGCTTCGTCGACTGGAAGACCCACGCCAAGCTGTCGGTGGTGGTGCGGCGCGAGGGCGAGGCCCTGCGCACCTACTGCCACTTCGGCACCGGCAACTATCACCCGCAGACGGCGCGGGTTTATACCGACCTGTCCTTGTTTACCTGTGACGGCGCGCTGGGCCGTGACGGCGGCAAGCTGTTCAACTTCATCACCGGCTACGCCCAGCCCCATGGGCTGGAGAAGCTGTCCTTCTCGCCCGAGACGCTGAAGCCGGACCTGCTGACCATGATCGCGGCCGAGGCCCGCAACGCCCGCGACGGCAAGCCGGCCTCGATCTGGGCCAAGATGAACGCCGTGGTTGACCCGCAGATCATCGACGCCCTCTACAGCGCCAGCCAGGACGGGGTGCAGATCGACCTGGTGGTGCGCGGCATCTGTTGCCTGCGTCCGGGCATCAAGGGCCTGTCGGAGAACATCCGCGTCAAGTCGATCGTCGGCCGGTTCCTGGAGCACGCCCGGGTGGTGGCCTTCGCCAATGGCGGCCCGATGCCCAGCGCCCAGACCCGGGTGTTCATCAGCTCGGCCGACTGGATGCCGCGCAACCTGGATCGCCGGGTCGAGAGCCTGGTACCGGTCGAGAACCCCACCGTGCACCAGCAGGTGCTGAACCAGATCATGGTCGCCAACCTCAACGACGAGGCCCAGAGCTGGAACCTCGACCCCGAAGGCCACTACGCCCGCGACCCGGCCTGGGACCGCAAGGGCGCCTTCTCGGCCCACGAATACTTCATGACCAATCCCAGCCTGTCGGGCCGGGGCCACAAGGTGAAGGACCTGCCCCAGGCCTTCGACCACGTGGGACCGCGTAAGCGAGGGTGAGGGCGCGGGGGCTCGTCGTCCTGGCGGCGTTGGGCGTCGCGTCCTGCGGACCCCGTCCGGCCGAGCAGGCGCGGATCTGCGCGATCTTCGCCCTGCCCGCCGTTCCCGGCGACACCCAGGTCGGCGACGCCGCGGACCTGGCCTGGGCCAAGGCGCGGGAGCGGGCGCTGTTCAGGTCGGGCGCGATCTACGGCCCCGGCTGGCAGGTGATGGGCCACGGCCGCGCCTGGGGCCGCTGCCCCGTTCGCGCCAAGCCGATCGAGCACCTGCTGATCAGCCCGGACGGAACCTACGCCATGACCAAGGGCGGCCGCCGGGCCGGTGGCCGGCCGGTCAGCTTCGGGTCCTGCTATTACGAGAACGGCCCGGCGGGCTGGCGCGTGCGCGCCTGCCGGCGGACCCTGGACGATCCCGCGCCGCTGGTCGGCCTCAAACGCTGAACTGTGGAGCGGAGAAAGCTTTTTGTTCACGCCGCCTTCCCCTCCCCGCCCAATGCGCTAAACCAAGCCCATGCCTTTTGCGGCGCCGCGCGACGCGGCCGTTATCGATATCGGCTCCAACTCGGTCCGCCTCGTGGTGTACCGGCTGGAAGGCCGCGCCATCTGGACCGTCTTCAACGAGAAGGTCCTGGCGGGGCTGGGCCGTGACCTGGGCGACGGCGGCCGGCTGAATCCCGAGGGCGTGGCCCAGACCCTGGCGGCCCTGAAGCGCTTCCGCGCCGTGCTCGAGGCGGTCAAGCCGGCCGAGACCTTCATCGCCGCCACCGCCGCCGTGCGCGAGGCCAAGGACGGCGCGGCCTTCGTCGAGCAGATCAAGGCCGAGACCGGCTTTGCCACCCGCGTGCTGTCGGGCGAGGAAGAAGCCCGCTACGCCGCGCTGGGCGTGCTGGCCGGCGCGCCCGACGCCACCGGCGTGGTCGGCGACCTGGGCGGGGCCAGCCTGGAGCTGGTGCGTCTGGAGACCACGGGCGCGGGTCTTGGCGTCACCCTGCCGCTGGGCCCGTTCAGCCTGGGCCTTTCGGAAGGCTTCGACCTGGAAAAGGTGCGCCGGCTGTGCGCCCAGCGCCTGGCCCCGGCGGCCCAGGCCTTCAGGACCGACGTCTTCCACGCCGTGGGCGGCGCCTGGCGCAACCTGGCCCTGCTGCACATGCGCCTGGCCGGCTATCCGCTGCACGTGGTCCACCAGTACAGCATCGGCCGAGCCGAGGCCCTGGACGCCGCGCGCCTGGTCGCCCACCAGTCCAAGAGCTCGCTCGACCGCATCGAAGGCATGAGCAAGAAGCGTTCGGAGACCCTGCCCTACGCCGCCGTGGTGCTGGAGCAGCTGATCGAGAGTCTGGACCTCAAGCGCATCGAGATCTCGGCCTATGGCGTGCGCGAGGGCCTGCTGTTCGAGGCCATGCCGCCCGGCGTGCGCCGGCTGGACCCGCTGGTCGAGGGCTGCGCCTCGCTGGGGGCCCGGCAGGGGGTGGCCGACGAGCTGGGGGCGGCGCTGGACGCCTGGCTGGCCCCCGCCCTGGCCCAGCTGCCGCCCTGCTTCGACCAGCGCGACCCCGTCCTGGCTTCGGCCGCCTGCCGCCTGGCCGACCTGGGCGCCCGCCTGCACCCCGACCATCGCGCCGACCTGGTGTTCGAGCAGGTGCTGCGCGCGCCGATCGCCGGCCAGACCCACGCCGAGCGGGCCTTCCTGGCCGCCGCCACCTTCGCCCGCCACGCCACGGCCTTCACGCCGCCGGAGCTGGACGTGCTGGAGCGCCTGCTGTCACCCGGCCGCCTCAAGCGGGCCCGGGCCGTCGGCGCCGCCATCCGCCTGGGCTGCGACCTGTCGGGCCGCAGCGCGCCCCTGCTGGCCCGGTCGCGACTCGCCATCGACAAGGGCGACCTGCTGCTGGCCGCCGAACCGGGCTACGCCGACCTGCTGCTGGGCGAGCAAACTGCCAAAAGAGCGAGCGCCTTGGCCACGATTCTGGGCTTGAAGCTCAAAATCACCGCGCTCTGAAAACGACCTTCAAGGGCGCATCTCAGGATTGCGCGAAATCCGGTTCCGGCCGAAATCCCGTCAATCCGCGAAATTTCACGCATTGAAACGCACATTTCACCCCTGAGACATAAGGGGTCAACTCGTGTCGGATTGTGTCAAAAAAACCACGTTACATTTCATTAATGCGACAACTATTGACCGAACGTCCCAAGCATCGATAGCCCTTCTGCAACCACGCTTAGGAAAGCTAAGCCGTAGGTCACCGCGGCGCGACGAACCGCGCCTGCATTTTTGGGGGTCACCGACTTTGAGAACTAAACCCACGCGCGCGCGGCTGATGGCCACGACGATGATCTGCGGCGCCGCTGTCGCCGCGCTCGGCGCCGGCCAGGCCGCCGCCCAGACCGCCGCCCCGACCGACCAGACCGAGGTCGAGGAAATCGTCGTCACCGGCTCGCTGTTCCGCCGTACGGACACCGAAACGCCCTCGCCGGTCACCGTGATGACCGCCCAGACCCTGCAGCGCGCGGGCATGACGACGGCCACGGACGCGATCCGTTCGGTCTCGGCCGACGGCGCCGGCTCGATCGGCACCGGCTTCCAGAGCGGCTTCAGCGCCGGCGGCTCGGCGGTCTCGCTGCGCGGCCTGGGCGTCTCCTCGACCCTGGTGCTGGTCGACGGCCTGCGCTCGGCCAACTTCCCGATCAACGACGACGGCCATAACGCCTATGTCGACCTCAACAGCATCCCGTTCAGCCTGATCGACCGCATCGAAGTCCTGAAGGACGGCGCCTCGTCGAGCTACGGCGCCGACGCCATCGGCGGCGTCGTCAACCTGATCCTGAAGAAGCAGTTCGAAGGCGTCTCGGGCAGCGCCGAATTCGGCCAGAGCCAGGAGCGCGACGCGCGCCACCAGCGCTTCGACCTGACCCTGGGCTACGGCGACTACGCCGAGAAGGGCTGGAACTTCTACGTCAACGGCGAATACCAGAAGGACGGCCGCGTCAGCAGCCACAGCCGCGGCTTCCCCTACAACACCCAGGACCTGCGCCCGATCGGCGGCCTGGACAACAACACCGCCGACAGCAGCCTGACGACCGCCACCCCGACCGCCGTCGTCGTGCGCACCACCCAGGGCGACCTGAACAATCCGCTGTCGGGCGGCGTGCAGCCTTTCGCCGACGGAACCTATATCGACTCCAAGGGGGACACCCAGCCCTACAGCAACTACACGTCGCTGGGCCTGGGAACCTGCCTGGCCGGGACCTACACCGCCACCACCGGCGGCTCGCGCGGCGTCGGCTGCAAGTACGACCTGGTCGACCTCTACAACCAGATCCAGCCCAAGCAGGAGCGCTATGCGCTGAACGGCCGCCTGAGCTTCAAGCTGGGCGAGAACGTCGAAGGCTATGTCGCCGGCAGCTACTCGTACGACTTCGTCAGCATCAAGAACCAGCCGCGCGCCGTGCGCAACACCCAGCCGTTCGGCGGTTCGGCGAACCTGGCGTCGACCAACCCCGGCATCGTCCTGCCGGTCTGGATCTGCACCTCCGGCGTCAACTGCGCCGATCCGGCCGCGGCCGGCCGTCGCCTGAATCCGAACAACCCGTACGCAACCACCTACGCCAACGATCCGGCCAACGGCGCGGCCCGCCTCTACTACCTGTTCGGCGACATCCCCGCCGGCAGCGACCGCACCAACGAAGTGTACCGTGGGACCGCCGGCCTGAAGGGCGACTTCGGCGGCGACTGGAACTGGCGCGTCGACGCCGTCGCCGCTCGTGACAACCTGAAGATCGAGCAGTACGGCTACCTGAACATCGCCAACCTGCTGAAGTCGATCAACACGGGCAGCTACGACTTCGTGAACCCGGGCAACAACACCCAGGCCATCCGCGATTTCATCTCGCCGACCGTGACCACCCCGTCGCACTCGACGATGTACTCGCTGGACGCCTCGATCACGAAGGAGCTCTGGGAGCTGCCGGGCGGGACCATGCAGCTGGCCGTCGGCGGCCAGGTCCGCAAGGAAGAACTGGTCAACAACAACCAGAACGCCAAGCTGGACACCTATTCGCTGACCACCTCCTCGGCGTTCGGCAAGCACACCGTCACCGCCGGCTATTTCGAAGTGCTGGCGCCGGTGCTGGACCAACTCGAGATCAACGCCTCGGGCCGCTACGACCACTATTCGGAAGGCTTCAGCCACTTCTCGCCGAAGATCGGCGCCAAGTACACGCCGCTGCGCCAGCTGGCGTTCCGCGGCACCTATTCGAAGGGCTTCCGCGCTCCGACCTTCGCGGAATCGGGCGCGCGCAGCCAGTATGCCGGCTTCTCGACCTTCACGCCGCCGGCAACCTTCCAGAACGCCCACGGCGGCCTGACCTCGGCCGGCAACACCAACCCCTACGCCCAGGCCTATTCGCTGGGCGGCGGCTATGTCGGCAACCCGGACCTGAAGCCGGAAAAGTCGCGTAGCTTCACCCTGGGCGTGATCGCCGAGCCGACTCCGTGGCTCAGCCTGACCGTCGACTATTACGACGTGAAGAAGTCGGACCTGATCGTGGCCGGCCCGCTGCTCGCCAAGGCCCGCAACGCCTACTATACCGGCACGGACGTCACGAGCGCCTGCGCCGCCGTGGCCGCCGTGGGCGCGGGCTATTCGTGCAACCTGGTCGACGGGATCGACCCGCTGTTCCCGACCGCCCTGCCCCGCGTGCTGATCATCAACGCGCCGTTCGTGAACGCCGACTTCTCGAAAACCGCGGGCGTCGACTTCTCGGCCACGGCCAAGGCGAACCTGCCCTTCGACGCCAAGCTGACCAGCCGGGTCGAAGTCACCCACGTGCTGAAGTACGACCTGCACACGTCCAGCGGCGTGCAGAAGTACGCCGGCACGCTGGGCCCGTACCAGCTGTCCTCGGGCAACGGTACGCCCGACTGGCGCGGCAACTGGCAGAACACGGTCGAGTGGGGCCGCTACAGCCTGTCGGCGACCGCCTACTACGTCGGCAAGATCAAGTCGGTGGCCGCTGACCAGCGGACCAGCACCGATTGCGTCACCGCCAACCAGTATGCGACCGGCGACAAGGTCCTGGGCGAAAAGTTCTGCTACATCAAGAAGTTCGTCAACGTCGACCTGAACGGCACGGCGCAGATCACCGACTCGGTCCAGGTCTACGGCCACGTCGGCAACCTGTTCGACGAGAAGGCCCCGGTCGCGCCGGGCGCCTATGCCAGCGCCCCGAACTTCCTGACCACCTTCCACTATCCCGGCCTGATCGGCCGGACCTTCAAGCTGGGCGTGCGCTTCACCTACTAAGCACTTCGCCTTGAAAACGGATGGGGCCGGTTCCGAAAGGAGCCGGCCCTTTCTTTTTGGCGTTCACCGCCGCGACACCCCGCCGCAACCGAACGACGCTCGGCGAGCACGGTTTGTTATCCACAGCCGCCGCAAGCTCGACCTCATAAACGGAGAGCATCCATGCAGAAGCAGCGGATCGTCGAAGTCGAACACGAAGACCATGTCGCCACCTTTCCTGCGCCGCGCGCGGGGCCGCGACTGCGGCTCGCCAACGCCGACGACGTGTCGGTCGTCGGTCCGGCCCGCCGCCTGCAGAACGACCTGGCTCGCGCCTTCGCGGCCGACTCCGGCTGGTCGGTGAAACGCACCGTGATCGTCGGCTGCGTGTTCCATGGCGTGGTGCTGGGCTCCCTGGCCGTGGCGGCCAGCAACCTCCTCCCGCACATCGTCCGCTGGGGCAGCTAGAGCTAGAGCGGACCGGGCGAAGGCGATCGGACGCGGCGCGGAAAAAGAGCCAGCCTCGTTCGATCAGCTCGGCTCTAGGCCCGGACCAGATCCGGATCCAGCGCCCGCCACAGCACCCGCTGCAAGGTCGCGGCCTGGAACGGCTTTTCGATCCAGTCGTCCATCCCGGCCGCGCGGCAGGCTTCGCGCTCGGCGTCCGAGACGCCGGCGGTGACGGCGATCACCGGCGTGGTGGTGTTCGGGCCTGTGAGGCGCAGACGGCGCGTGGTCTCCAGCCCGTCGAGCCCCGGCATGTTGACGTCCATCAGGATCACGTCGAAGCGCCGCTCGCCGGCCAGGGCCAAGCCCGTTTCGCCGTCGGCGGCCAATTCGACCCGCACGCCCATGGCGTCGAGGATGTGGCTCAAGAGCCGCCGGTTGACCTCGTGATCGTCGACCACCAGGGCCAGGGGCGACCGGTCGAAGACGCTTGGCGGCGGCTTGGGCGCCGCTGTCGGTTCGGCGACGGCCGGCGCCACGCCGGCCGCCATCGGCAGGGTCAGCTCGAACACCGCGCCGCCTTGGGACGGTGAGCGCGCGGTCAGGTCCCCGCCCATCAGCCGCGCCAGGTCCCGGCTGATCGACAGGCCAAGACCCGTCCCGCCGAAGGTGCGCGCCGTATCGGGACCCAACTGGTCATAGGCCGTGAACAGCCGCGCCACCTGCTCGGGCGACAGGCCGGGTCCGGTGTCGGAGACCTCGACGGCCACCCGCCAGCCGTCCCCTCGCCGCTCGGCCCTGACGCTCAGCGCGACCCGGCCCGTCGGGGTGAACTTGATGGCGTTGGACAGCAGGTTGTTGAGCACCTGGCGAAGGCGCACCGGATCGCCGCGCAGCCATGGGGGCAGGTCCCGTTCGCCCGCCAGGTCCAGCGCCAGCCCCTTGGCCCTGGCCTCGTCGCGCCAGAAGCGCACGGTCTCGTCGATCAGCGCTCCCGGCGAAAAATCCAGCACCTCGACGCTCATCCGGCCAGCCTCGATCTTGGAGACGTCCAGCAGGTCGTTGAGCAGCGCGCGCATCATCGCCCCGGCGTCGGCGATCAGGGCGGCCTTGTCGCGGGCCCGCGCGTCGCCGGCCTCGCGCGCCAGGTCGCCGGCCCCGCCGAGGATGGCGCTCAACGGCGTGCGCAGTTCGTGGCTGACCATGGCCACGAAGGCCGACTTGGCCGCGGTCTGGGCCTCGGCGAGGCGCCGGGCCGACCGCTCGGCCTCGAAGGTCCGTCGCGACCAGGCGAACACCAGGCCCAGCACCAGGGCGAACAGGGCCACGCCCATCAGGTAGTAGGCCCCCAGCGGATCCTGGCGCGTTGCCGACGTCAGGGGCAGGACGAGCATGTAGGTCATGTGCGGCGTCACGGCCGCCAGGAACGCCGCCACGCAGCCCTCGGCGCCCATTAGGGCGGTCAGCACTGAGCCGGACACCAGGATGATCGCCGAGGCCGTCGCCACCGGCGTCCCCAGCGCCCAGATCGGCAGCGACGCCCAGCCGAACACCACGGCCAGCAGCACGTCCGAGGCCAGGTTGAAGATCACGGCGCGCCCGGGTTCCGCGCGGGTCAGAAAATAGCGCAGCGCCTGCTGCTCGATGATCTGGGCGACGATGCACGCCGCGGCCCAAGGCACCAGGAAGTGAAAGGCCGGCCGCCAGACCGTGGCGGCGACGACGACCAGGATGACGAAGACCCGCAGCGGGATCTGGCGGCGATGGGAAATCGCGGCGGGCCTGTAGGCGGCCGCCAGTTGATCCCAAGCCACCCGCATACGCAACGCCCCCGACAGCCGCCGGACATCAGGAGAGGTCGCCCCTCCCGCGCCCTCAGTCCGGCTTGGGCGCGCGGCGCACTTCCACCACACGAACCCGGGTTCCGTCCAGCACCAAGGCCAGCTCGCCGCGCTTGATCTTCAGGGCGTCGGACCCGAAGGCCTCCAGACGCCAGCCTTGCAGGGCGGGCGTGTTGGCCTCGTCGTCGGCGGCGATCTTCTCCAGGTCAGAGACCGTGGCGATCAGCTTGGAGGCCACGCCGGCCTCCTCGGCCCGGGCCTTGAGCAGCACCTTCAGCAGCTCGACCACGGCGCCCGCCGAGGCGGGCGGCGGCGGGCCGGACTTCTCCAGCACCGGGGCGTAGCCTTCCGGATCGGCCAGGGCGGCCTTGATCGCGGCCAGCAGGTCGGGACCGAACTTGGAGCCGCCGAAGCCCTTGGGCACGCTGCGCAGGGTGTTGAGGCCCTCCAGCGAGGTCGGGGCCTGGGTGGCCAGCTCGTCGATGGCCTCGTCCTTGAGGATGCGCCCGCGTGGCTGGTCGCGGCTCTGGGCGGTGCGCTCGCGCCAGGCGGCCACGGCCTTGAACACCGCCAGGTACTTGGCGCCGGTCTTGCGCGGGCGCAGGCGGCGCCAGGCCTTTTCCGGATCGACGTCGTAGGCGGCCGGGTCGTTGAGCGCCTTCATCTCCTCTTCCACCCAGGCCAGGCGGCCGGCCTTGTCCAGGCGGTCGCGCAGGATGGGGAACAGGGTCGCCAGGTGGGTGACGTCGGCGACGGCGTAGGTCAGCTGGGCCTCGCTCAACGGCCGGCGGGCCCAGTCGGTGAAGCGGCTGGACTTGTCCAGCTCGATCTTCAGCATCTGGCGGACCAGGGCGTCGTAGGCGATCTGCTCGCCGAACCCGGCGGCCATGCCGGCCACCTGGGTGTCGAACAAGGGCGTCGGCATGGCGTCGAGATTGTTGAAGATCTCGACGTCCTGGCGAGCGGCGTGGAACACCTTCAGGACCGACGGGTCGCGCAGGATGTCGAGCAACGGCGCCAGGTCGATACCTTCGGCCAGCGGGTCGATACAGGCTTCGGTGTCGGGCGAGGCCACCTGGATCAGGCACAGCTTGGGCCAGTAGGTGGTTTCGCGCATGAACTCGGTGTCCACGGCGATGAAGGGCTGGCCCTTCAACTCATTACAGAACGCCGCCAGCTCAGCGGTAGTGGTGATCGTCGTCATCGGCTGCTAATAGCCTCGCGCACCCCCGAGTCTGCAAGCACAAGCTTAGGGGGAGCGGCAAGTTTCCTTTCAAAAACGGTCCATTGGGCCGTCTTCGAGCCAGAGCAAGCGCATGAGCGACCCCCAGAACGGCCTCACCTACGCCCAGGCCGGCGTCGATATCGATGCGGGC